>CAVVMS010000018.1:0-346636 GCA_963749315.1 uncultured Acidimicrobiia bacterium | reverse complement strand
CCGCTTGATCTCCGCCAGGGCGACGGCGCCGTCGTACACCATGATCTCGCAGACATGGAATGGTTGCTCGGGTCGCTCCCAATAGAGGAACACCGAGTCATTTGCCGACAGCCGCTGAGACAGATGGGCAGTCATCGCGCCTCCTCCTTTCGAAGACGGGCGTACGAGATCAGCTGCTCTCGAACGAGGTGATCAGCTCACCCACATCGTTGAAGAACTGCGTCTCCGAGTCGTACTGGGTGAGATGGACGGCCTCGACGAGGAAGGCGTCCTCCTCGCCGGATGTCTTGTAGGTGACCCCCTCACGAACCACGCCGGGGGCGTACTCCAAGTTTCGGGCTGCGTTGATGATCGAGGCTTGCGTCAGACCGTCAGCCGACTCGGCGGCGCGGCGGAGGATCTCCACCGTCACGTCGGCCCAGATCCAGCCGCCGAGGCTGGTCGGGACGGTGTCCGAGAGGCCCTTGCTCTCCAGGAACGAGAGGTACTCTTCCACGCCGGGAATGCTCTGGTTCTCCGGATTGGTGATGTCCACGGCAGCGTACGGGTTGGTCGTGAAGATCCCGTTGGCGGCGTCACCGGCGCCCCCCAGGATCAGCGGGCTGGCGCACGTACTCGTCAGGTAGACCTGCGGCTCCCACCCGGCGTTGGCCGCCTTGGCGTTCGCCAGCTCAGTCAGGAACGTCGGGCACTGCGCCCCGAGCGGGAAGGCGACGATGACATTGGGCCGCGTTGCCGGCGATGCTGCTCACTTGGGCCGACGGCGGAGCGGACTCGGCGGCTTCGATGGTCTGGTCGTCGACGAGCTCGATGTTGGCCTCGCCGGCGGCCTCCTCGAACGCCTCCTTGAACACGAGGCCGGCGTCGTTGTTGACGTAGAACAAGGCGGCGGTGGCCCCGTCGGGAAACTCCTCGGCCACGATCTCGGCGTACGCCTTCGCCTCGACGTCGTAGGGCAGGTTCCCGCCGACCGTCCACGGGTACTCGACCGGATCGCCGAACGCTGGATCACCGCTGCCCGCCTCCAAATGCGGGACGCACTCCTCGTTGAGAAGGTCGCGCACCGCCAGGTTCGGCGGCGTGCCAATGATGCCGCTGATCAAGTCAGCGCCGGCATCGAGGCCGTTGTTGATCGCGTCAGGTGTGAGGGAAGGGTCGTACTGGTCGTCGCCATAGGTGATGGTGATCTCGTATCCGGGCAGCAACTCGTTCTCGTTGGCGTACTCGATGTATGCCTTCACGCCATCGATCACCGGGGCGAAGGCAGTCGCCGCCGGGCCCCCCGACAACGGACCCGCCGAGGCAATGTCGACCGTGCCCTCGATCGGCTCGTTGGCCCGATCGGGGTCGACGCAGTCGTCTGTGCTGACCGTCCAGCCGCTGCCGCCATCGTCGCCGCCGGTGTCCGCGGTGGTCGGCTCGCTGCCACCAGCAGCGTCGGTCTGTTCGGTGGGCGCCACTGACCCGTCGGCGGCGCTGGAGGCGGGCGTCGTCGGTGAAGCGGTTCCGCTCGGCGCCGGAGTTGCCGCCGGCGACTCGGTGTCACCGGTGTCGCCCGTGTTGTCATCATCATCACCGCAGGCGACGACGACCAGTGCGGCCGTGGCCATCACAGCGATCAGCCGTGATGTCTGTCTGATCATGTCGGTCCTCCGTGCGGTGGCTAGCTGGCGTCCCGGCAGCGACGACCGGCCAGCCTTGTGATTGGGCGCCGAGCCGGCAGCGACGCGCTAGATCGCATTGGACTTGCTCGGGCCGACCCATCCCCAGCCGCACCTGATTGCCGCACTATACAAGCGCAGCACACAACAGTCAATGCTGACTGTTGTCGTGCGGCCATCAAACTGTCGGTATCAGCACGCAGGCGGCCGCGAGTTCCTTTCCACATCACGATGTGCGGGTCGCCAGCCGGGTCGCGGCCTCGAACGCGTACGCGGCCGCCACACCGCGCATGCTCGTCAGCAGGACGTCGCGCAGCATCGGAAATCGATCGTCCGCCGCGTACGGTCCGCCGAACATCTCACTGACCGCGGTCCGAATCGTGGCACCGAGCCGGTGCTCGTGCGGTCGCAGCGAGGCGGCGATCTCGGGGTTGGTGCGCGCGGCCATCACAGCTCCGATGCCGCCCAGTAGTGCGGCTCCTGATAGCTCGCCCACATCTCCTCGACGACGTGATCGATCCGCGACGGCCCGTCACGGTCGGCCTGCACGATCTGCAGCACGCGACGCTGCGTCGCCCGCACACGCTGGTTCGCAAGATGCTCGACGGCGGCGACGAGCAGCAGGTCACGAGACGGGAACTGATGGAGAAGCCGACCCCGTGACACACCAGCGGAGGCCTGGATGGCGAGCGTCGACGCGCCGCCGTAGCCATCCGCGACCAAATGATCGACCGCAGCATCGAGCATTCGCTGGCGCCCGTTGAGCGCTCGATCGGAGCGGGCCACCGCCGGCGGCGCATCGCCGCCTTCGTGGAGTTCCTTCCGTCCTGACGGGAACACCGACGGCAGCTCGGTCGCCAGGAATGCGCCGAGCAGCAGCGAGGCGTCACGGCGGGCGCCGCTCCGATCCTTCGCCGGCGACAGCCTGGATTGAAGGACTCCCGTGGTCGCCGTGAGCACCATGTCCGCGGATCGGCGGGCCTGATCCGGATGGTCCAATCCTGCGCACGCCGCGATCATCTCCGTCGTCGCCGCCAGCGTGCCCTCGCGAAGCACGGCACCGGCGTGACCGAGCCTCGACCACGGGGGCAGCCACCACAGCGCACCGATCGCCCTGTTCTGGACCCACCACGAGACGACCCGATCGACGAGCACATCAGCAAGGGCCGAGGGTGTCGATGCGTCGACTGCAGTCGCGTCGTACCGCTCGATGAGTCGTGTCGCCAGTGCCACAGCGATCGCCTCGCCATCGGCGAAGTAGTCGTAGATCGACCCGACCGACGTCCCTGCGGTGCGGGCGATCGAGTTCGTCGTCAGGGCCTCTGCACCGACCTCGCCGAGCCGGTCGGCCGCAGCGTCGAGGATGCGGTCGCGCCGGGCGTGACCCCGAGCCTGAGAGGGACGGCGACGCATGGCGCGGCCAAGGAATCGGTTGGCATGCTCCACTCTAAACCGAGCGCTCCCTCGGTTCTTGGGTGCCGTGATGCCGACTCGAGCTACGAGGGCACGACCACCGTGCGGACGAGTCCGCTCGATGGCAGTGGCCCGTTCAGTTGCCCGGGGAGGTCGTCAAGCGGCACCACGTTCGGCGTCGGAAGATGGAACACACCACGAGCGAGTCGGTTGAGCACGACCTCGAGGGTGCGTGCGAGGTGGCCAGGGTTGGAGGTGATCCACGTCGCCCACTCCACTCCGACGACGGTCCGGTTGCGCAGCAGGATGAAGTTGGCGGGAAGCGATGCGATTCGGCCGCCCGCGAACCCGACCACGAGGTACCGTCCCCACGCCCCGAGTGAACGCAACGCAGGTTCCGCCAGATCACCGCTGACCGGGTCGAGCACCAGGTCGACTCCGTCCGGGAACGTCGCCTTCATGACCTGCCTGAGGTCCAGGTTCTGCCATCGGTCGATGATGTGGTGGGGCCGCACCGGAAGGTCGTTCCACTGCGCAGGCTCAGAGGTGTGGGCGATCACCTCGGCGTCCAGATGCAGTGCGATCTCGACCGCTGCTGCACCGACGGCCCCGCCAGCTCCCATGATCAGCACCTTCTCGCCGGCGCGGAGCTGGCCGCGCGTTCGAGCGCATAACTGGCCGTGCCGTATGCCTCGATCGCCGCGGCAGCGAACTCGTCGGAAACATTTGACGGGATCGGAACGACGGCCCAGGCGGGTACCACCACGTGGGTGGCCCAGACTCCGTAGTCGCTCTTCAACACGACGACTCGTGTCCCGGGAGCGAGGTGCGTGACGTCCGATCCCGACTCGAGCACCACCCCTGCGGCGACCACACCCGGTGTGAACGGCAGCGGCGGCTTGATCTGGTATCCGCCGCGCACGATGAGTCGGTCAACGAAGGCGACATTCGCGGCCGTCACGCCGACGAGGACCTCTCCGGGGCCGAACGCTGGGTCGGGGGTCGTCTCCACGGCCACGCCCTCATCGGAGCCGAACGAGCTGCAGACCAGACGCTTCATGTCTCTCCTCATTGGGTCGTTCGAACGGCCACGCGGTCGGACCCGACGACGCTGATCGTACGTTCGGCGGCTGTAAGGGCCGGCCAACTGTAGGCACTCCGTCCTCGGGCGATGCGACACTGCGCTGGTGACCCTCGACGGCTTCATGACCCGGTGGCTGGGTGGTGTTCGCCCGACCGGGCCAGCTCATCGGCCCACGATGTTCGAGTTGCTGTTCGATCTGGTGTACGTGTTCTCGGCGACGCAGGTGACGGCGTTCATCGTCCACGAACACTCAGCAGTCGGTGTGTTGCAGGGCCTGCTGGTGATCGGGCTGATGTGGTGGACGTGGGCGGCGTACACGTGGTTGGGCAACCAGGCCCGCGCCGACCAGGGATTGCTGCGGGCGGGCATGGCGCTGGCGACCCTGGCCGTCTTCGTCGTCGGACTGGCGATCCCGGAGACGTTCGACGACGGTACCGGGCGGTCTGTACGGCCCGCTGGTCTTCGTCGTCGCATACCTGCTGGTGAGGGTCATCCACCTTGCGATGTACGTGGTGGCCGCCGGCGACGACGTCGAGCTTCGGCACCAGGTGGCGATCTCGTGGCTGCCGCTGGCGGCCAGCGCTGTCCTGCTGATCATCGGTGCGATTGTCGGCGGCGCGGCGCAGACGGTCCTCTTCGCGGTCGCGCTGGTCGGCGAGTGGCTCTCGATCTACCTGACCTCGCGGCACGGGGCGTGGCGGATCCACAGCGTGAGCCACTGGACCGAGCGCTACGGGTTGTTCGTCATCATCGCCATCGGCGAATCGATCGTGGCGATCGGCACCGGTGCGTCCGACTCAGCGTTGACCTACCGGTCTGCTGGTCGCGTCCCTGCTCGGCGTCACCGTGGCGATCTGCCTCTGGTGGCTGTACTTCGATGTGGTGGCGATCGTGGCCGAGGAGGAGATGTCTCGCGCTGACGACGCCCGCCGCTTGGCGATCGCGTTGGAGGGCTACACGTATGGCCACTACCTACTGGTGTCCGGCATCCTGCTTGCCGCGGCGGGTGTCGAGCTGGCCCTCGAGCATGAGGTCGACGGGGAGGCACTCGGTCTCTTCGCCGCCGTCATGTTGCTCGGCAGGCCTCGCCCTGCACCTGGTCGGCCACGTGTGGTTCAAGGCCCGTGTCTTCCACTCGGTGAACCGCATACGGGTCGCCCCGACCATCGTGCTGGTGGTGGCCATCCCGGTCGTGCAGCACCTCGAGGCGATCCCGGCGCTCGCCGTGCCCATGACCATCTTGGCGGTGGTGGTCGTGCTCGAGACGCGTCACCACACGGCGTTAGGTCGCCAGCTGAGCGGGCCATCTTGACCGTGCTCCGGACGACGTAGTCAGGTCCGAGTTCCTGGGAGCGGGACCGATCGGTGATGGCGGGAGCATCCGGCGGACGACACGGACCAGGCGGGTCGGCGGTGGCATCCAAGGTTCTGGCTCATGCGGATCCCACGCGTATGCGGGCGTGCCGCCGTGAACGAGGTCGGTGAGGCCGGCGATTCCAAGTTCGCCTGCGGCCCAGTCGTACAACGCAGGGATTCGAGTGGCGATCACGCCCAGGTCGAGCAGCCGGCCGATCGTGTGCTCGTCGGCGATGTAGTCATCGAGTTCGCCTTCCAACGGATAGACGTCGGGCAGAACCCGCGACACCGAGAGGAACAAGCCGGTCATGGCTCGCCGCGGGTCGCCGAGCCAGCGGGCGGTCGGTGCGAGCCAAGCGAGTGCGAGGCGCGGTTCGGCGACGAGCGCGTGAGCGTAGAGAAGGCGGATCAGCACGAGGTTGATGAAGAAGCGCTCCACTCGGTTCTCGCGCTCTGCGAGGTCGCGATGGTCGAGATAGGCCGTCACGATCGAAACGTTGTGGGCGAGGTACCAGGACTGTGTCGACGGTCGAACGGCGAAGCGGATCGACGGCTCGGCGCTCGGTGAGGATGCCGGGCCCGGGTGGCCGAGCACGCGCAAGCGGGCCTCCTGCGTGTGGCTCAACAAGCGTTCGTTGACCGCTCTCCACCATGCGCTGCCCGGGCGTTCGTGGTCGAGCGGGTTGAGGAGGCCTCGCCGCACCTGCCAGTCCATGAACGCGAGCGCGGCCCGTCGATACCGGACATGCACCGGTGCCGCCCCCGCGACGGGCGCATACGACGACCGGAGCAGCTCCAGCCGTCGCTCGGGGTCGTCGCGAACTTCGGCGACGCGCTGCTCGGCGATGCTCGCCGCCGGGGCACGGTCCGGAGGCGTGCTGGACGCGTCATCTCCGACCCGAGTGGTCACACCCCAAGTATCGCCATCGGGAACACTCGACTGCGCCGGGCTCGGATCGGGCGTGCCGGAGCGGGCCAGGTGCGGCGAGCTGTCAGATGAAGCCCGGCTGGGCGAAGGCCGGATTCGGGTAGCTGTAGAAGCCTTGGCCGCTCGCGACACCGAGGTGTCCTCGCTGGATGAACTCCTCGTCGATGTAGCGGGCGGACTCGAGCGCCGGGTGGTCCGGCGCGGCGTCGCCGATCAGCTTGGCGACGTGGTACACGACGCCGAGCCCCATGCGATCCATCATCCCGCAGGGCCCGATCCCGCTCTGCAGCGTGATCATCCAGGTTCGATCGATGCTCTCGACGTCGCTCACGCCACGCACGAGCAGGTCGAGGGCAGCGGTGCACCACGGCACGAGCAGGCTGTTGATGATGTACCCGTTCTGCTCCTTGCGGATGGGGATGGGCACGAGCCCGATCTCCTCTGCGAATGTCAGCACGCGCGAGAAGACGGTCGGGTCGGTTCCGGGGTGGCCCATGACTTCGCCGATGTTCGAGTCCCAGACACCGATCGCGAAGTGCAGCGCGAGGAACTGCTGTGGCCGATCCACGAAGTCGACCATCGCGCTGGGCGCCAGCGTCGAGGTGTTCGTGGTGAACACGGTGTGCGCCGGGGCGTGCTTCGAGGCGTCGCGCCAGAAGGCTTCCTTGATGCCGATCGACTCCGGCACCGATTCGCTGATCAGATCGGCATCGCGCACCGCCGTCGGCAGGTCGGTGGTGTAGGTGAGCCGAGCGAAGGTGTCGTCGATCTGCTGCCGGGTTGCGCCGCGCTCGCTGAGGAAGAGCGTGGCGTACTCCTGGTGGAACGCCTTGCCCTTGTCGAGGCCGGCGGGGATGGCGTCGTAGACGGTCACGTGCTTGCCGTGGAACGCCATCTGCCAGGCGACTTGTGAGCCCATGGTGCCGGCTCCGGCGGTGGTGATGTTGTCGAAGGTCACGAGCTAGCTCACGATCTGTTCGGCGACGGCCTCGTCGAGACCCGCGGCTGCCTGCGTCTCGAGTGCGAGCGCGACTGCCTGCGAGTCTTCGAAGACGTCGAGTGCGTGGATCTTGCCCCACCGCAGGGTGATCACGTGGATGGCGTGTTGGACGTACGGTCCGCCGTTCAACAGCGTTGCGCTGCCGTCCCACTGCACGAACACGGTGGTGTTCCATGGCGGGCCCTTGACCCAGATGTCGTTGATCTGCAGCCTGAGGTTCGGCAGCACGCGACCGAGGCGTTCGAACCAGCGTCGCAATGTGTCTCGATCGTGGCGCTCACCGCCGATCGCGTGGGCGCCGAGAAAGCGGTGATGGACGTTGGGTGCGATCGAGGTCATGAGCGCATCCCAGTCGTGGTTGTTGACCTGATCGAAGCTCTGCCGGATTCGCTTCTTGACGATCGTGCTGTAGATCATCAGTTGCTCGACTTGACGAAGTCGAGGAGGTCGGCGTTGAACTGCTCGGTGTGGGTCGCGAACAGGCCGTGTGATGCGCCCGGGTAGACCTTCAGCTCGGCGCCTGGGACCGCTCGCGCGGTGAGGTTGGCGGAGGCGTCGATGGGGACGATCTGGTCGTCGTCGCCGTGGATGATGAGCATCGGCACGTCGACTCGCTTGAGGTCCTCGTTGAAGTCGCTTTCGGAGAACTGCTCGATGCAGTCGTGGGCCGCCTTCAGGTTGACCTGCATGCCCATGAGCCAGAACTCGTCGCGGATTCCCTGTGACACGTTCGAGCCCGGTCGATTGGCACCGTAGAACGGGACGCTCAGGTCGGCGAACAGTTGCGAGCGATCGGCGAGCACCTTGGCCCGCATGTCGTCGAACACCTCCATCGGGGTCCCATCCGGGTTGGACGCCGTCTTGAGCATCAAGGGCGGGATGGCCCCGACGAGCACGACCTTGCCGACGCGTCCCGAGCCGTGACGGCCGATGTATCGCACGACTTCGCCGCCGCCGGTGGAATGGCCGACGAGCACGACATCGCGCAGGTCGAGCGTCTCGATCACGGCGGCGAGGTCGTCGGCGTAGTCGTCCATCGTGTTGCCGTCCCAGGACTGGCTCGAGCGGCCGTGCCCACGCCGGTCATGGGCGACGGCGCGGAAGCCGTTCGACGCCATCAACAGCAGCTGCGGGTCCCATGCGTTCGCGTTGAGCGGCCAGCCGTGGCTGAACACGACTGGCCGGCCAGTTCCCCAATCCTTGTAGAAGATCGTTGTTCCGTCCTTGTGACGACCGTGGACATGGCGTGCTCCTCTCTGGTGACTGTCGAGATGAAGACACGATGCGCGACGCGAGCCCGCCGCTGCGTCAGTCAGATGACTGTCGCTGAACGTGACGCATGGCCGGGCCGTCGCTCCAACAAATCGGCGCTCGGCGTGCGCGCCGCCGCAGTCATTTGACCGATGCTGCGCGCGTCGCTCGACACGAAAGTGGGCTGCGATGATCCTTCAACGCGTTGCACGGGCGACGCTCGGAGTGCCAGCGGCTGATGTCGACCTCGAGAGTTGGCTCTTCGGGCTGTCCGACGCGGAGTATCAGGCGTGCGCTCGCGGCCACCACGGCGCCGGCGTCTTCAACGACGATCAGGGCCGAGGCATGGTCAACGTCGAGTCGATCGGCGGCAACCTCATCGTGCAGCACTACCGACCGGTCCGCGCCGAGCGTTCTGCACGGAGATGTACTCGGCGGCGAGCAAGGTGTTCCTGCTGCATCTCGTGCCCGTCGTTGCCTCGGTGCGATGGACGCTCGACCTCGCACCCAAGACGGCATCGTCGTCCGAGCTCACCTGCACCGTGCACGTCGACCTCCACCCAGTGCTCGGCGTGTTGGCCCGCTTGATGGCGGGAGGGATGTTCCTCGGACGACACGTCAACGAGGAGACCGACGGCTTCGTCGCTGACATCACACCGCAAACATCACCAACGAGGAGCAGCCATGACGTCGACGTCGACGCGACCGACGCACGGACCGCGGGACGCTGGATCGCCGCGCTCCGACGTGACGATGACCGGACGTTCCGCACGTGATCGTCATCGGCGCAGGCTTCGCCGGACTGCGGGCAGTTCGCGCCCTGCGCACAGCGCCGGTGCGCGTCACGTTGATCGACCGTCACAACTACCAGACGTTCCAGCCGCTTCTCTACCAAGTCGCAACCGCCGGCCTGAACGTCGCGGACGTCGCGTTCCCGATCCGAGGTGCGATTCGTCGCTACAAGAACTGCAGCTTCCGCCGCGCCGTCGTCGCGTCGGTCGACCACGACCGACGCATCGTCCACCTCGAGGACGGCGAAGCGACTTCCCTACGACTACTTGATCGTCGGCGGCGGAGCGCGCGCTGCGTACTTCGACGTGCCAGGCGCCGAGGAACATGCCTTCGCGCTGTACTCGTTGGCGGACGCGACGCGCCTGCGAAATCACATCCTTCGCTGCGTCGAACTCGCCGACGCACATCCCGAACTGATCGACCGCGGCCTGCTCACGTTCGTCATCGTCGGTGGAGGCCCGACCGGTGTCGAAATGGCCGGAGGCCTCTTCGAGGTGTGCGTCGGCGTCCTCCGCAAGGACTTCCCGCGCCTTGCACGACCACACCGCGCGCGTCATCCTCATCGAGCGGCTCGACGTCGTGCTCTCGGCGTTTCACCCGAAGTCACAGCACTACGCCCTGAAGGCGCTCCGCAAGCGCGGCGTGGACGTCAGGTTCGGCGAGACGGTCGCCGCGGTCGAGCCGGACTCACTCGTGCTCGTGAACGGCGAGCGCATCGAGACGTCGACGGTGATCTGGGCGGCCGGCGTGCAGACGGAGACACTCGCCGGCGCCGTGGGAGCCGAGCGATCGCGCGGCGGCCGTGTGGTCGTGATGCCGAATCTCAGCGTGGCCGGTCATCCCGAAGTGTTCGTGACGGGCGACATGGCGAACGCGTCGGCATCGGATGGCCGTTCCCATCCTCAGGTCGCGCAGGTCGCGATCCAATCCGGCCAGCACGCCGCGGGCGAAGTCGTGCGACGCATCAACTGGACACTCGACCGAGCCGTTCGTCTACAAGAACAAGGGGATCATGGCGACGATCGGACGACGCTCGGCCGTGGCAGAGCTGCCGTCCGGGCTCGCGATCACCGGCACGCTCGGATGGCTGTCATGGCTGTTCTTGCACCTGCTGTACCTCGTCGGGTTCCGCAACCGTCTGTCCGTGCTCCTCAACTGGGCCTGGAGTTACGCGACCAAGGAACGGGGGCCACGGTTGATCTTCGACTCGGACGAGTTCAACGGAACCGGCAACACCGCTGGACCCGTGCTTCCAAACGTCCGACGATCAGGATGAGGCGTCGGAGCCAGACGTCGCGCTCAGTGCGTCGCGCAGGGCCGCCCGCGAGGTGATGCCGAGCTTGGGGAAGATCCGATACAGGTGGGCCGAGACCGTGCGCGGCGACATGTACAGCTGGGTGGCGATCTGACGGTTCGTCAGGCCGGTCGCGGCGAGGAGGGCGATCTCGCGCTCTTGGAGCGTGAGTGAAGCTGCCCCGCCGCCCGCCACACGCTGACGGGTCGCGCCGGTGGCGCGTAGCTCGGTCTCCGCTCGTCGCGACCACGGCCGTGCGCCGAGGCGCTCGAAGCCGTCGCGGGCATCTTCGAGCTGGCTTCGCGCGTCACGTATGCGGCGCAGCCGACGCAACCGTCTCGCCGTGCGCGAGTCGCACTCGTGCGAGCTCGAACGGCCACCCCTCGATCGCCGGAATCGCAAGTGCCTGAAGGAACAGATCCGGTGCTTCGTCGTCGGGGGCGACCATCGCGGTCGCTGCCGCGGTGACGAGAGCGAACCGCGGCGAGAGACGCCCGAGGTCCGCTCGTCGCATGGCGTCGGCGTGAGCGCGCGCCTCGCGGTCGCGTCCGGTGTGCACGGCAGCGTCGATCAAGTCCAGCGCGACCCACAGCGCCTGCGTGGTGTGGGAGCCGAGCGTGCCCGCCGGGCTGATCGCCGTGGCGTTGACGTAGCACTCCTCGAAGTCTCCTGCGCCGAGCGCGGCCTGGGCGAGCGCATGGTGTGCGAACTCGTGAAGGTGTCCCAGCTGGCGCGGCGTGGCCCACTCGACCATTGCCTGACAGATCTCCTGACAGGCTTGACGGTCCCCTCGGTTGCCGGCGATGAGCGCTGTCGCATAGCGACCCGTCCATGCCATCAACCGATACCCACGTTCCTCACACAGGTCGGTGGACTCAGCCGCGAGCTGCTGCGCTTCGTCCCAGCGGCCGGCGTGGAGTTCGCCGAACGCGAGCATGGCGAGCGCAGTCATCGCGGAGCGGACCGCGCCGCCCTCGCGTCCGTCCTGGACTACTCGTCCGAGCGGCTCACGGCAGGCGATCAAGCGGTCGGTGTAGAACCCGGCGATCGCGCACCGCATGATGACAACGGCGTCGTCGATGTCGCGCAGCTTTCGGATCTCGTCGTCCAGCTCAGCGAGCGCCCGAGCCGATGCGGTGAGGGGGTCGGCGAAGGTGTCCGCGAGAAGTCGCGCCTCTGGCGCGATGCCCGGTGGAAGCCGGCTCATGGCGTCGTCGAAGGAGACCCAGTAATCCGGACGTCCCGCGTAGTGGCACACCAACGCCAGCATGTACAGGCCCTCCGAGAGGCCGACGCGATCCGGGTCGGGCTCGGCCAGCGCGGCGTCGATGGCGGCGGTCAGGAGGTGCGCCGCCGTGTCTGTGTTGCCGTCGCTGTTGAGGAGGAGATAGGCCGTGGCGACCGCCGCGTGGAGCGTCTCGCCGAGCGTCGGATCCCGACGGTGCGCGTCGCGAAGCAGCTCCGATGCGCGCTCGAGATCCCCGGCGAGGCGGGCGCCGGTGAAGGCGGTGTCGGCGAGCCGCCGGCTCCGCTCCGCTCGATTCGGGCTGAGGTCGGCTGCTCTCAACAGCTTCGAGATGGCGCCGACGACGTCGCCGCGTTCAAGAGTTCGACGCGCGGCTTCCTCGATCGCGGCAGCGATCTCCTCGTCTGGCGCGTCGGCGGCTTCGGCGAGGTGATGGCCTCGCCGTTCAGGTTGATCGGCGAAGAGCTCCGCCAGACGAAGGTGGACCGAGCGCCGCTCGTCGCGCGTCGAGTGTTCGACCACCACCGACTTGAGAATCGGGTGCCGGAACCTCAGCTCGCCGATGCGGTCATCGACCACGATGAGATGGTCGCGTTCGGCCGGCCCGAGTTCCTCGAGTCGTCCGGGGCCGCTCGCTGCCGCCAACACCCCGAGGTCGCCGGTTCCGTTCAGCGCGGCGAGCAGGAGCAGGCGACGCGTCGTCTCGGGAAGCCGCTCGATCCTCGCTTGGTACAAGGTTCGCAGCTGCCGGCTCGAACCCGCCGTCGCGGTGGTGGGGTCGCTGTCGCGTTGGCCGCCGGCCGATGCGGCGAACTCCAGCAAGGCCAGCGGATTGCCCTCCGCCTCCTCGACGACGCGCCGCAGGACGCGGGTCGGCAAGTGGACGAATCGGCGAGTCAGCAACTCCATCGACTCCGCCTCCGGGAGTGGCGCGATCGGGAACTCCGGCAACCCGTTGCGCTCGAAGAATCCGCCGACACCGGGCCGGATCGCACCGAGGAGTCCGATCGGGCTGCCGCGCAACCGCCGGCCGACGAACCCCACCACGGCGCCGCTCGCACGATCCAGCCAGTGCAGGTCGTCGACGACGATGAGCAGCGGGTTCCTCGACGCCGCCTGACGGAACAATGCCAGCGATGCACTCAGCACCGCGAGGCGGTCCGGCGCCGGGCCGGACCCGATGCCGAGCGCAACCTCGAGCGCACCGCGACTGGTCCGTGGGAGGCGCGGCAGATCTTCGGACAGCGGATCGACGAGCTGGTGGAGGCCGGCGAAGCTGATGTCCGACTCGTACTCCACGCCGCCGCAATGGATCACGCGGACATCGTTCGTGGTGGCCATCTCCGCCGCCGCGTGCAGCAATGCCGTCTTGCCCACTCCCGGCTCGCCCGACAGCACGAGCGTCGCGCCGCCCTCCGCCGCGGCACCGAGGAACGTATCCAAGGCTGCCAGTTCGCTGGTCGCGACCGATCAGGCGGTTGACCCCGGCGTTGAGATCAACCATCGGGCACGCCCCCTTCCCACTCCCCGTTGCAGGGCGATTCGGCTCAGTTCCACGAACCTAACAAGCAGGCCGCGACGAGCGCGCCCACGTCCCGGGCGCACGCTCCCGTCATGAAGGTGCACGATCACACGATTCGGAACCTCGTATCGATCGCCGCATACCTGGAGCGAGTGTCGGGCTTGACAATATTTACTGTCAAGGCCTATCTTGGGGTCCGTGGACGATGTTCGAGTGCTCGCTGACGCTGCCGCCGTGGAAGTGGCGCTCGATCCGATCCGGGCCTCGATCCTCGACGCGCTGACTGAACCGGGGTCGGCTGCCACGGTTGCGGCGGCGGTCGGGTCGACCCGTCAGAAGGTGAACTATCACCTGAAGGCGTTGGAGGCCCATGGGCTGGTCGAGTTGGCCGAGGAACGCGTGTGGGGCGGTATCACCGAACGATTCGTCCGTCGTTCAGCGCGCCACCTCGTTGTTGCTCCCGACGTGTTGCAGAGCGCTGCCATCGATCCGAACGAGGTCGCCGATCGTCTCTCGGCTGCGTATCTGATCGCGGTGAACGCTCGGACTGTGTCCGAGGTAGGGGCGATCGCCAGCAGCGCGGCGACTGGAACGCGTCTGCCGACCCTGACCGTCGACACGGTGATCGGGTTCAGATCGCCTGAAGATCGTGCCGCGTTCGCTACCGACCTGCAATCAGCGGTCGCCGCGCTGGTCGCCCGATACCACCACGACGACGGGCGACCGCACCGTCTGACCGTCTCGTCATATCCCCGACCCGAGGAGCCCTCGTGACCAATCCCGACCAACCCGACCGTGTCGAACACCGGATGGAGCGCACCTATGAGGTGGCCGCTACTCCGGAACAGGTGTGGGACGCGATCGCAACTGCCGATGGAATCTCGGCCTGGATGGTACCGACCCGACTGGACCCGCAGATCGGTGGCGCAGTGTCGTTCGACGTCGGCGATTCTGGTCGCACGGCATCGTCACCGACTACACACCCACGAGGCGCTTCGCGTACGCAGAACCGTGGCCGATCGCTGACCACATGCCGACCGCTGACCACGACCTGTCGTCGCTCACCCCGATCGCGACGGAGTTCCTCATCGAATCAGCGTCCGGCGGCAGTTGCGTGATCCGCGTCGTCACGAGTGCTTACGGAAGCGGAGCGGATTGGGAGAACGAGTTCTTCGCCGAAATGATCGCCGACGTGATCGCAATCCTCGACAACCTCGCCACGCATTTCAACGAGGCGGCGTAGCGATGAAGCTGACGTCGACACGTCGCGGCACCTCTGAGCGCAGACGTGACCGGGACCGCTCGACGGTCTCGACGTCACCGCACACACCGAGCAAGGAGAACCCGATGAAAACCACCCCACCCCCACCCACCAAGAACCGGTCGTGCAGTCCAACCAACCGAGCACTCGCCGTCTTGTTCGAAGCGGTGCGCTCGCAGGCGCAATCGCTGCCGTCTGCACCACCGTCGTGGCAGCCATCGCGAGCGCTGCCGATGTCAGTCTCGAAATCAACGCCACAGCCATTCCGATCCCCGCGTTCGCGTGGTGGACCCTCGTCGGTGCCGCCCTGGGCGTCGTGTTGGCCCGACTCCTTCGCGAGCGCCGACGGTTCGTCGTCGTCACCACAGTCGCCGCCGGCCTGTCGCTCATCCCAGCGATCGCAGCTCCCGACGACACCGCCACCAAAGCCGTTCTCGTGGGGACCCACCTCCTCGCGGCGGCCATCATCATCCCGACTCTCAGCCAGCGGCTCGCGCGCGACGACCGCTACCGAGAGGCGACGCTGCCCGCGTCGACGGCTGCCGAAGCTCCAACATTTAGGTATTGACCTAAGTGTTGGAGATGGGTGATACTCAGGTCTGTGCCGAAGCGTGCGGATCGGGTCGATCAGGTCTTCAAGGCCCTGGCCGATCCGACCCGTCGTCAGGTGATCGAGCGGCTCGTGTCGGGTCCGGCGTCCACGTCGGAGCTGGCCGAACCGTTCGCCATGGCGTTGCCGTCGTTCACCCAGCACCTCGCGGTGCTGGAGGGGGCGGGTCTGGTGGCGTCGGACAAGCAAGGGCGCACCCGGACCTACCGGTTGGCGCCATCCGGTCTCGACGCTGCGGAAGGTTGGCTCGCCGGCCAACGCCGAACTTGGCAGCAGCGCCTCGACCAACTCGACCAGTTCCTCATCGACCAGAAGGAGTCACCGTGACCTTCACCCCGCACCCCGTCAACGCCGACCTCGACCTCGAGCTGGTCCGCGACGTTCCCGTCTCTCCGCAGGCCGTGTTCGAGGCGTGGACCGACCCGGCCTCGATCAAGCAGTGGTTCGCGCCCCGGCCGTACTCGATCTCGCTCTGCGAGATCGACCTGCGACCCGGAGGAGGCTTCCGCACCATCATGAACGACCCCGACGGCGAGCAGATGATGGACGGCACCAGCTGCTACCTGGAGGTCACCCCGAACGAACGCCTCGTGTGGACCACCGCGCTCGCCGCCGACTACCGGCCCCAGACCGGTGACATGCCCTTCACGGCCATCCTCGAGCTCGCCGACAACGGCAGCGGTGGCTGCACCTACCGGGCGATCGCCGTCCACCAGGACCCCGACGGCGCCAAGCAGCACGCCGAGATGGGCTTCCACGAGGGCTGGGGCACGGTCGTCGACCAACTCGTCGAGCACGTTCGAGGCAGGTGAGCCCGCCCGTTGGTGCACTGATGACGACCTGGCACAACGCCGCCGACCCGCCTGAAGCACCCCTTTCCCGACCACCCACCACCGACCAGGAGAAACCTGCCGTGCGCAAGATCATCAGCTTCACCCACGCCACCCTCGACGGCTATATCGACGACCCGCACGAGTGGTCGTTCCAGTACTCCGACGAGGAGTTGCAGGACTACGTACTCAAGATGACGCTCGCCGCCGACGCACTGCTGCTCGGCCGCATCACCTACGAAGGCATGGCACAAGCCTGGCCCACCAGGGGCGGTAACCCCTTCGCCGACCACGTCAACTCGATCACCAAGTACGTCGTCGCCTCCCAACCGGTCGACACCACGGCGTGGGATCCGACCGTGGTCATCGCCGGCCCCGACCTGCTCGACGAGGTCAGCCGACTGAAGCAGGCCGAAGGCGGCGACCTCCTCATCTGGGGCACCGGCCAGCTGACCGACGCCCTCGCCGCGGCCGGCCTGCTCGACGAGTACCGGATCTGCACCTCCCCCGTCATCAAGGGGGGCGGCGAGCCCCTGTTTCGCCCCGCCAGCACCGGCACCGTCGAGCTCCTCGACACCAAGATCTTTGCCACCGGCGCCGTCGTCCACGCCTACCGCCCCGCCTCAGCCCCCTGACCCGAACCGAGCCACCCGACGAGGGCCCGGCATCATCGCGCCGGGGCCACCGTCACCGTTTGGGGATCACGGCTTACGGGCGGAACGCCGTGTCGATCTCGGTGACGGTGGCCCGCAGCATCGCCACCGCAGTGGCGACCGGGTGCGGATCGTCGGCGTCGGCGTGGTCGTGGATCCAGAGCAACGACGGCCGGCTGAGGCAGTGGTCCTCACGCCATTCACGCATCACCAGCTGGGACAGCTCCACGACGACGTCCTCCGAGTCCGCTGCGGGTTGACTGCGTCCAGGGCCGGGGGCGCTCGATGGCAGTATCGCGCCGCGACGCCGTCCTCGTCCAGCAGCTGGCCCCCGCCGGATGCAGCTTCCGCGGAAGATTCGGTGCCACCGCTGACGCCGTTTCTCCCCGCAGAACTCGTCGCGCCCGCTACGTAGAGTCCGTGCATGCGAGCGGATGCGCAGAAGAGCCGCCGCCGTCTCCTGGACGCCGCTTGTGCGCTGCTCATCGAAGTCGGTCCGGATGCATCGCTCGAGGCCATCGCCCGTCGCGCCGGCGTGGGCATCGCGACGCTGTATCGCCACTTCCCCCAGCGCGCTGCCCTCGTGACGGCAGTCGCTGTCGATGTGATGGCACGCACGTACGCGGAGGCCGCCGCCGTCTCCGCCGAGGAGACTGACGCCTTCGCCGCGCTTCGGCGATACATGCATCGCGCGTTGGATGTCTGCGCCCCGGCCGTCATGCCGCTGCTCGACGACGAGATACGAAACGCGCCCGAGGTCAAAGCGCTGCTCGACGCGACCGCCGCCGCGCAGAGCGAACTGATCGCCGCGGCCCAGCAACAGGGTTCGCTTCGAGCCGGTGTCGATTTCGCCGACATCGGGTTGGTCCTCGCCAGATTCTCGCGTCCGATCGGGCATGGGTTCGACCCGCGATTCGAAGCGGGTGTGGCGCACCGCCATCTGGATGTGTTCATCGATGGTCTGCGCGAGCGTGGTGATCCCCCGCTCGCCGGCTCGGGGCTCACGCTGGGCACGCTGCGCTCCATGCAGAAGCGCCGCAGGTCGGCGCCGCGTTTAGTCACCTGAGTAAACACACATCAGTGACCTTGACGACGTCAACTACACCTACGGCCGTCACGTTGCCACGTTTCGGTCGAACCGTAGGGGTAGCCTCCGCTTCGCGTTCGTCCACACCTCACAACTCGCAGGATTGGAAGGAGGACGACCACCATGGACACCACGGCGATCGACACCTCGACGAGGGCACGAGCGGGCGGCGAGGCGGTGCCGGACAGGACGATGCGACGAGGCCTTTCACGGCGCGCCCGCAACATCCTGCTCACTGCGCACATTGCGTTCTCGGTCGGCTTGCTGGGCGACTCGGCCGGGTACCTGGCCGTGGCGATCCGGACGTCCACGCTCGACGATCCCGCCCTCGTCCAGGACTCGGCGAGAACCCTCAACATGTTCAGCCTGGTCTTCGGCATTCCGTTGAGCTTCGCCGCGCTGCTGACCGGTGTCGCTCTCGGCATCGGCACCAGGTGGGGAGTGTTCCGGTACCCGTGGGTGGTGACCAAGCTGCTGCTCGTCGTCACGGTGATGCTCGTCGGCGGCTTCGTGCTCGGTCCGGCGAGCAACCAGATGATCGACGGCGGGGCTGACGCCACCGACCGTCTGATCGCCGGCGCCGCCTACGACGTCGTCGCCCTGACCGTGGCGACCGCGCTGGGTGTGTTCAAACCCGGTCGGCCATTCCGACGTCGTGTGAACCCGAGCTGATGCGACGCCACCGCGATATGACGCCAGATCTTCGGCGCCCTCCTGGTCCTGTTCACCCTCGCCACCACCTGGCTGGCCATGCTCTTCGGCCTGCTCGCCAAGAGCGTCGAAGGCGCCGGCGCATTCAGCTACATCCTGCTGCTGCTGATCTTCATCAGCCCCTCATTCGTCCCCACAGACTCCATGACCCCACTGCTCAGAGGCTTCGCCGAGAACCAACCAATGACACGAACTCATCGAAACCATGCGCTCACTGCTCACCGAAGGCACGCCGGCGCCGACGTCTGGGTCGCCTGCGCATGGGCCACGGGCATCCTGATCGTCTCCTACAGGCTGGCGCTCGGCGTCTATCGCCGCAGCGCCCCCCTCCCGGCGGCGGCATAGCGCAGCGCGGGCTTGTCACGTCGCAGGAAGGAGCTCGACGTACCCGTCCGTTCCATTGACACGGATCCGCTGTCCATCCTGGATCAGCTCGGTGGCATGCTCGACCCCCACGACGGCCGGCAAGCCGTACTCGCGGCGATCACGGCGCCGTGGGTCATCAGGCCCCCGACCTCTGTGACCAGGCCGTCGATGGCGACGAACAGGGGCGACCAGCTGGGATCCGTGTGCGTCGTGACCAGGATGTCGCCCGGCTCGAGCTCGGCCTCTGCCATGTCCAGGATGACGCGGGCCCGCCCTTCGATCGTCCCGGCGGAGACGGGCAATCCGACCAGCGCGCCATCAGGCAGGTCGTCTCGTCGGTACGCCCCGGTGACGATCTCGCCATCCGACGTGAGCACCCGTGGTGGCGTGAGTGCCTGATACGACCTGAACTCGACCTTGCGCTGGCGGATGAGCTGGTCATCGACCTGGTTCGTGCGGACGACGTCGTGCAGCTCCTGGAACGTGAGGTAGAAGATGTCCTCCTGCTCACGGAGCACGTCGGCCTGCACGAGGCGCTCGGCTTCCTCCAGCAGGGCCCGCTTGTAGACGAAGTAGCGGCTGACCATGCCGTACTTCGGGTACTCCCGGTACCCGATGAAGGTCCGGACGCGGTCGATCATCCGCTTCGTCTCCTCGGCTTTCTGCGCTCCGTCCGGCAATGTCCGCAAGCGGTCCAGCAGCTCCTGTTCCTTCTTCGATGCCTCCTGCCGTCCTTGCTCGAAGCGCCGTTCGGCGGCGCCCGGCTTCGAGGTTCTTGATGTTGCCGAGGATCACGGGCACGAGCGTGGTCGGGCGTTCGCTCCAACGCGGTCTGGTGATGTCGATCTCGCCGACGCAGCGCATGCCGTAGGTGTCGAGATAGGCCCGGATGGCGTCGCCCGCTTCGCGCCCGCCGGCGAGCTTCGCCAGCTCGTCCAAGAAGCCCTCGTCCGTCGACGTCGTGCAGGAACGCCACCACCTCCGGATGCGGACGGATGACGTCGGCGACGTCGAGGAGCGCCAGCCCCATCTCCGACGTGACGTTGTGCGGGACGGACTGGGTGAGCGTGTCGGCCGCGTTCTTCTCGCCCAGCCACTCCTGCAGCTGGTCGTTGAGCCACCACGTGGCCTCCATCCCCGCCATGATCGCCTGATAGCTCGGCGGATCGAACAGGATCCGCCTCAGCTCCTGGATGTCCGCCAGGATGAAGTCGAGCAGCGCCGATCCCGACTTCGTCCGGATGTCCCGTTGCAAGGCGGCGATGGAAGCCTGGCTGCGCTCGATCAACTCGGTGACGATGGCCGGATCGGTCTCGATCGGGGCGGGCGCGCCGCCGACCGGCGGCCCGCTGGGACCCTCGTCCGGCGAGTGACGGGATGAAGTCGCCGCGGTCGACGATGGTCTGCAGCGCGTCCCCGATCAGCGGATCGGATCTCCCCAGCATCTCGAAGCAGGCCGGCGCGACTCGAAGGCGACGCCAGGCCCCGAGTGACATCGACGAACAGCCTCCCGCCGGCCACGTACATCGGCGCGGCGGGTCGTCAGCTGCCACATCGAGAGCCCCAGGGGTTTCATCGGGTCCGTCATCATCTGCTGATGACCGACCGAGATGTAGACGTGGTTCTCTTCGTCGCCGACGACCGGGATCGGGAACAGGGTCGTGATCGGCCGGCTCTGGACGATCTGGAAGCCGTCGTCGACCAGGCACCACTCGATGTCCTGGGGGCAGCCGAAGTGAGCTTCGATCCGCCGGCCGAGGTGTGCGAGTCGTCGACGACCTGCGCATCGCGTCAGCGGCGGGCTGTCGCCTGCTTGGTGGCGACCTCCTTGGCGACGACCTCCCCGTCGCGAACCTTGTAGACGTCCGCGTTCACGCGACCGGAGACCAACGCCTCGCCGAGGCCGAAGCTCGCCTCCACCGAGACGACCTTGCGGTTCGACGTGACGGGGTCGGCCGTGAACAGGACGCCGGCAGCCTCCGCGAAGACCATCTGCTGCACGACCACGGCCATGCGGACCGTGCGGTCGTCGAAGCCGTTCCGCAGGCGGTAGGTCACGGCTCGCTCGGTGAACAGCGAGGCCCAGCACCGGCTGACGTGCCGGAGGATCGCCGCCGGCCCGGTGACGTTCAGGTACGAGTCCTGCTGGCCGGCGAACGAGGCCGTCGGCAAGTCCTCCGCCGTCGCGCTGGATCGGACCGCGTAGGCAGCCTCGTTCGCCGAGCCGGGCGAGCGCCCCGGTGATCGCCGCCGCCACATCGTCAGGGATGGCGACCCTTCGACGGTCCGGCGGATCTCCGCGCTGAGCGTGCGGATCGAGTCCCGGTCGTCCGGGTTCAGGCGCGACAACCGATCGAGCCGACCATCGATCGACGGTGCTTCCGCCATCATCCGCTCGAACGCGTCCGTCGTCACGCAGAAGCCGGCGGGCACGCTGACGCCGTCGATCCGCGACAGCTCCCCCAGCTGCGCGCCCTTGCCGCCGACGACCGCGACCTGCGTCTGGTCGATCTCCTCGAAACCCAGCACGTAGTCCGTCGTTCGCATCGTCAGGCTCCGACGTATGCCGCGAGGTGCTCGCCGGTGAGGGTCGAGCGGGCGGCGACGAGGTCGGCGGGGGTGCCCTCGAACACGATCCGGCCGCCGTCGTGGCCGGCGCCGGGGCCGAGGTCGATGATCCAGTCGGCGTTCGCCATGACCGCCTGGTGGTGGGCGATGACGATCACCGACTTGCCGGAGTCGACGAGCCGGTCGAGCAGGCCGAGCAGCCGCTCGACGTCGGCGAGGTGGAGGCCGGTGGTCGGCTCGTCGAGGACGTAGACGCCGCCCTTCTCGGCCATGTGGGTGGCCAGCTTGAGCCGCTGCCGCTCGCCGCCGGACAGCGTCGGGAGCGGCTGGCCGATGCTGAGATAGCCGAGCCCGACGTCGGCGAGGCGGTCGAGGATGGTGTGCGCGGCCGGCGTGCGTGCGTCGCCGTCGCCGAAGAACTCCTCGGCCTCGGTCACCGACATCGCCAGCACCTCGGCGATGTTCCGGCCGCCGAGCGTGTACTCCAGCACCGACGCCTGGAACCGCTTCCCCTCGCAGTCCTCGCAGACGGATTCGACCGTCGCCATGACGCCCAGGTCGGTGTAGATGACGCCGGCGCCGTTGCACGTCGGGCAGGCGCCTTCGGAGTTGGCGCTGAACAGCGCCGGCTTGACGCCATTGGCCTTGGCGAACGCCTTGCGGATCGGGTCGAGCAACCCGGTGTAGGTCGCCGGGTTGCTCCGTCGCGAGCCGCGGATCGCACCCTGGTCGACCACCACCACGCCGTCGCGGCCGGAGACGGAGCCGTGGATGAGCGAGCTCTTGCCGGATCCGGCGACGCCGGTGACCACGCAGAGCACCCCGAGCGGGACGTCGACGTCGACGTCCCGAAGGTTGTTCGTCGACGCGCCGCGGATCTCCAGCGCGCCGGACGACGAGCGCACCACGTCCTTCAGTGTCGCCCGATCGTCGAGATGGCGACCGGTCGTCGTGTCACTGCCCCGCAGCCCGTCGACGGTGCCCTCGAAGCAGACGGTGCCGCCCCCCGTGCCGGCGCCGGGACCGAGGTCGACGACGTGGTCGGCGATGGCGATGGTCTCCGGCTTGTGCTCCACGACGAGCACGGTGTTGCCCTTGTCGCGCAGCTGCAGCAGCAGGTCGTTCATCCGCTCGATGTCATGGGGGTGCAGGCCGACCGTCGGCTCGTCGAAGACGTAGGTGACGTCGGTGAGCGACGAGCCGAGGTGGCGGATCATCTTCGTCCGCTGCGCCTCACCCCCGGACAGGGTGCCCGACGGCCGGTTCAACGAGAGGTAGCCCAGCCCGATCTCGGAGAACGAGTCGAGGAGGTGTTGCAGCCCGGCGAGCAGCGGAGCCACCGACGGTTCGTCGAGGCCGCGGACCCAATCGGCCAGGTCGTCGATCTGCATCGAGCAGACGTCGGCGATGTTCTTCTCCCCGATCGTCGACGACCTGGCCTCCTTGCTGAGTCGGGTGCCATCGCACTCCGGGCAGGTGGTGAACGTCACCGCCCGCTCCACGAAGGCGCGGATGTGCGGCTGCAGCGCGTCGACGTCCTTGGACAGGTACGACCGCTGGATCTGCGGGATCAGGCCCGAGTACGTCAGGTTGATCCCCTCCACCTTGATCTTGGTCGGCTCCTTGTACAGGAGGTCGTGCAGCTCCCGCTTGGTGTACTTGCTGATCGGCTTGTCCGGATCGAAGAAGCCGCAGCCGCGGAAGATGCGGCCGTACCAGCCGTCCATGCTGTAGCCGGGGATCGTCGAGCGCGCCCTCATTGAGCGACAGGCTGTCGTCGTACAACGCGGCCAGGTCGAAGTCGTTGACCGAGCCCATGCCCTCGCAGCGCGGACACATGCCGCCGAGCCGGGTGAAGGTCGCCCGCTCGGTCTTCGTCTTGCCGGCGCCGCGCTCGACGGTGATCGAACCGCTCGCCCGGACGGAGGGAACGTTGAACGAGTAGGCGTTGGGCGGGCCGATGTGCGGCTGCCCGAGCCGGCTGAAGAGGATGCGCAGCATCGCGTTGGCGTCGGTGGCGGTGCCGACGGTGGAGCGCGGGTTCGAACCCATCCGCTCCTGGTCGACGAGGATCGCGGTCGTCAGGCCGTCGAGCACGTCGACCTCGGGCCGCGCCAGCGTCGGCATGAACCCCTGCACGAAGGCGCTGTAGGTCTCGTTGATCAGCCGCTGCGACTCGGCGGCGATCGTGTCGAACACCAGCGAGCTCTTGCCCGAGCCGGAGACGCCCGTGAACACGGTCAGCCGGCGCTTCGGGAGCTCGATGCTGACGTCCTTGAGGTTGTTCACGCGCGTGCGCCGTGCACGCGGATCAGATCGTGGCTGTCGGCAGCCGCCGGTGAGGGCGACCGCGTCTCCGTGCTCGCTGGCCATGCTCGTCAGCGCACCTCGAAGATGCGGATCATGCTGCCCGCGGGATCGCGGACGGCGCAGTCGCGCACGCCCCACGGTTGCTCGGTCGGCTCCTGGACGACGTCGGCGCCGCCGGCCTGCAGCTGGTCGAAGGTGTCGTCGAGGTCGGCGGTGGCCAGGTTGATGCTGGCGTAGGTGCCCTTGGCCATCATCTCGGCGATCGTGCGGCGCTCGTCGTCGGTGATGCCGGGGTCGGCGGCCGGCGGGTGCAGCACGATGGACGTGCCGGGCTGGTTGACGGGGCCGACCGTGATCCAGTGCATCCCGCCGTACTCGACGTCGTTGCGGACCTCGAAGCCGAGGAGGTCCCGATAGAAGGCCAAGGATGCGGCCGGGTCGTCGTGCGGGAGGAAGGTCTGGTGAATGGTGATGTCCATGACGTCATGCTGACTGCGGCTGACGGGCCGGCGCTTCTCGATTCCTGATCGGTCTGGTGACATGTTTCGCCACGCACGGCGGCATCCCCTCCGTCGGGCCCGCCGCCTGGCGTCGGTAGACGCTGGGCGGCACGCCGACGAGCTCGGTGAAGCGGGTGCTGAACGTCCCCAGCGACGAGCAGCCGACCATGAAGCAGACCTCGGTGACGCTGAGGTCGCCGCGACGAAGCAGCGCCATCGCCCGCTCGATGCGCCGAGTCATCAGGTAGCTGTACGGCGACTCGCCGTAGGCGAGCCGGAACTGGCGGCTGAGGTGGCCGGCCGACATGTGCGCGCCGCGGGCGAGCGCCTCGACGTCCAGCGGCTGGGCGTAGTCGCGGTCGATCCGGTCGCGGACGCGGCGCAGCAGCGCGAGGTCGCGCAGCTGCTGAGCGGCGGGTGTGCTGGTCACCTGCGCGATCGTGCCACGTCGGAGCAGGTCTCGGTCGTCGCTGTCGGGCCTCAGGCTTCGGCGAGCAGCTCGGCGTGGACGACGAGGAAGCAGGCGTCGGGTTGTGCTGCCCAGCTGCGCCACGCCCCGGCGACATCGTCGAGCTCGTCCCGCGACGCGACGCCGAGCTCGACGGCTCGGTCGGCCAGCGGGGAGTCCGTCGTGCGCTGGGCCCACGTGTCCGCCCACCACATCCGGTCGTCCGGTGTGGCGAAGCACCAGGCGGACGCCGACGGCGTGATCCGCGCCAGCCCCGCGGCCATCGCCCAGGCGACGAGGTGCCGGCCGGCGTCGGGCTCGCCACCGTTGGCCCGGGCGACCGTCCGGTAGACGTGCGACCACTGCTGCAGGCCGGGAGAGTCGGGCCACCACGCCATCGCGCGGTAGTCGGCGTCGCGCACGGCGATGGTGCCGCCGCGGCGGCAGACCCGGCGCATCTCGACCAGCGCGGCGACCGGGTCGGCCAGGTGCTGCAGCACTTGGTGAGCGTGGACCACGTCGAACGACCCGTCCGCGTCGTCGAGGTGGTACACGTCGCCGGTGCGGAACGAGAGGTTGGCGACATCGTGGTCGCCGACCGCCGCGGCGATGACGTCGCTGGACGCGTCGAGGCCCGTCACGTGCCCGGGGGCCACGCGCCGTGCGAAGTCGGCCGTGATCGTGCCCGGCCCGCATCCGACGTCGAGGATCGTCGTGCCCGGCACGAGCGTGGGCAGGAGGTAGGCGGCGGAGTTCGTTGCGGTGCGCCACCGGTGCGAACGCAGGACCGAGTCGACGTGCCCGTGGGTGTAGCGGCCGGGCTCCTCGGGGTTCACAGCGCCGATGCTACGAGGGTGCCTGCGGTACGATCCGGGCGCCAGGCCTGAGCTCGTGAGGGGGGACCGATGGTCGAGCGTCCAACGCCGGTCGGCGTCCAAGATCAGCAGATCACGGTCACCGATGTCGCCGCCCAGCCGGCGCTGGTGCCCGAACCGTCGCCACCGCCGCCGGCGACACGCGTGCGCGAGCTGCGTCTCGCCCTCGTCTGCTACGGCGGCGTCTCGCTCGCCATCTACATGCACGGCGTGACGAAGGAGTTCGAGCGACTGGTCGCCGCGTCCGTTGCCTACGAGCGCGACCAGGAACGTCACGATTTCGCCGCAGACGGACACCGCCGCCGTCTACTGGACGCTGCTCAAGCAGCTCGAGCAGGAACCCGAGCTGTGGGACGCCGCGGCCAGCGAGCGGGTGCGGACGAAGGTCGTGGTCGACATCGTGTCGGGCACGTCGGCCGGCGGGATCAACGGCATGTTCCTCGCCGCGGCGATCGCCCGCAACCGCTCCCAGCAGCCGCTGCAGGCGATGTGGATGGACAAGGGCGACATCAAGCGGCTGCTCAGGGGCCCGGAGAGCTGGCCGACGTGGATGAAGTCGCCCCGCCTCCTCGGCTCGCTGCTCGGGCGCAAGCCGGTGCTCGACGGGACGCGCATCTCGCGCTGGCTGCGCGACGCGCTCGAGCGACATGGGCCCCGACCGACCGCCGATCGTCGCCGGCGTCGAGTCGCTGCTCGGCACCGACGAGCGCCTCCAGCTGTACGTCCCGATCACCGACTTCTTCGGCTACGACGTGCACATCCCGGCCGATGACCCGGCGTGGGTGCTGGACCGCACCCACCGCCACGTCATGCAGTTCGTGCACGATCGTCGCGACCCGGCGCTCGACCAGCTCTCGTCGCGTTGGGACGACGCCCTGGCGTTCAGCGCCCGCGCCACCTCGTCGTTCCCCGGCGCCTTCCCGCCAGTGTCGATCGCCGACTACGCCGCGGCCGTCCCGGAGACGACGTTCGACAGCCCGCAGCGGCGCACGCTGTTCGACGCGTATCCGATCACGGACGGTGCCGACGACTCCTTCTCGCCCGACAAGACGCACTTCGTCGACGGCGGCGTGCTGGACAACAAGCCGTTCGCCTCGACCCTCGCCGCGATCAAGCTGCGCCCGGCGGCGACCGAGGTCGACCGCCGGCTGATCTACGTCGAGCCCGACCCCGGCGTCGAGCCCGGCGGCGTTCCCGACGGCACGGCGCCCGGCCTCGTGCAGACGATCATCGGCGGGTACGCCGGGATCCCTCGGCAGGAACCGATCGTCCTCGACCTGACCGACCTCGGCGTGCACAACGCCAACGTTGCCCGGATCCGCGACGTCATCGAGACCAACTTCGAACCGGTGCGCCGACGCGTCACGACGTTCGTCGGCGAGCACGGCGGGCACGACGACGGCGCCGTCGATGCCGACCGAGGTCAGGGCGTGGCGCAAGGAGCTGTCCGCCGCCGCCGACGCCGAGGCCGGGTACTCGTACCCCACGTACCTCCGGCTGCGCCTCCGTGCGGTCCTCGACGGGTTCGCCAAGATGATCATCACCCGCCAGGAGTACCCGGCGTCGTCGGCGCAGGCGCTGTTCGTCCAGCGCGTGCTCAACGAGTGGGCGAGCGAGCCAGGAGGTCTTCGAGAAGACGCCGACCGCCACCGACCTGCAACGCAAGCTCATCGACACCCTCGACCTCGCCCGGCTCGAACGCCAGATCCGCTTCCTCATCGCCGCCCTCAGCTGGTGGTACAAGCCGTCCGACGAGGACCGGGCGAAGGTTCCCGATCGACGGCCAGCTGGACCAGGCCAAGTCGGACCTCTACCGCGCGGATCGACGCCCTCAACGGGCTCGCCCGGCTGCTCGTCGAGCACGAGGAGATCCGCGGGCGCGTCGACCAGATCTTCGGCCGCGCGGTGCTCGTGCCGAAGGTCCCCCACCCGCTCGACCAGTACGTCGTCGATCACACCACCGAGCTGTCCGAGCTGCAGGACGCTGGTGCAGGACACGATCGGCTCGCGCTCTGGCCGCGATGGCCGACGAGCTCGACGCCGACCTCGTCCGGATCACCGAGGCCGTGGACGCCGTGGGCCCGCAACGAGCTGCTCACCCGCCACCTCGGCTTCGCCTTCTGGGACATCATCCTCTACCCGATCCAGGCGGTCAGCGGTGTCAACGAGCGCGACCACGTCGAGGTCATGCGCTTCAGCCCGCTCGAATCCGAGCTGCTGGCGACGGCCGACGAGAAGCAGCTGAAGGGCGTGACGCTCGGCCACTTCGGCGCCTTCTTCAGCCGCCCGGGCCGGGAGAACGACTACCTGTGGGGTCGACTCGACACCGCCGAGCGGCTGATCGTGCTGCTGTCCACCCCGCCGGGCAGATCGGTCGCCTGGTTCCGCAAGCCGGCCGACGGCGACGCCGGCGATCGAGCTTCGGCGCCGGCGGTGCATCGACGACTGCAAGGCCGCTGCGCTGGCCATCGTGGACGTCGGAGCGGGGCACGCTGAAGCAGATCGGCGACCGACTCGACTTCGTCGCCGGCAAGGCGGCGCCGAGAGGCGCTGCTTCTCAGACGTCGTAGACGCCGTCGACGACGAGGAGGATGCAGGCCACCACGCCCGCCGCGGAGAGCGAGCCGGCCCACCCAGGCCCACACCCGGCGACCCGGACCGTCCGCGGGGAGGATCGGGGTGACGGCGGCGAGCGACGACGACCGCGACGAGTGCGGCGGCGGCGCAGATGGCGAGGCCGAGGTCGGCGCCGGCACCGATCGCCAGCAGCACGGCTCCCGGGGCGGCGAACAGCGGCACGGCGACCGGAACGATGGCCGCCTTGCGTCCGGACATCGCCGGCTCGGGCGATGGCGGCCGACGGAGCATCCGACCGAGCCCGGCGACGCCACCGACGATGCCGACCCCGATGCGCGCCGCCGGCGGCGACACGTCGAGCGCGTCGAGCAGCGGCCCGGCCAGCAGCCCGGCAGCCAGGAGACCGACCGACCCGAGCGCCCCGCCGAGGGCGGCGATGGTGACGCGCTCACGGCGTGACTCGCCGCCGCGGCACGCCGAAGGCCACGATCACCGGGTTCACCGCGGCGACGAGGGCGAGCAGCCACAGCCACGCCGACGGTGCGTCGTCCGTGTCGCCGCCGGACTCGGCGCTCTCGACGACGGCGACGGTCCGCAACAGGGCGGAGATGGCGTGCTGCTGGTCGTCCATGCGCGTGACCCCGTCGACGAACCAGGCGCCGTCGACACGGTCCGGGCTGGACGCCGCGGCCGCCTCGTCGCCGACCTGCTGGGCGTCCATGGCCAGCGCAGCGATGCACGTGGCCCGTTCGGCGACCGGCGCGTCGATCCCCGTCGAGGCGGACGTCGCCCTCGGCGGTGCGCCACAGTCCGGTGAGCGCTTCGCCGACGACGCCGTAGCCGCCACCGCGCGGTGTGAACGAGCCGCGCACCACGCTCCCCCACGGCCCGGCCTGCTGGCTGACCCAGCGCACCTGGCTGCCGAACAGCGCCGCCTGCCGGCGGGCGTGGGCGAGCTCGGCGTCGGTCAGCGGCCGATCGGGGTCGCGCTCGGGGAACTCGACGGTCTCGGCGAGCCCGTACGCCGTCCAGTGGTCAGGGATCGGTGGCCAGTTGCCCTCGACCTCGTCCCGGCTGGTGGCCAGGTAGTTGCCGATGCGGTCAGCCGTCTCACCCCAGCCCTCCGACGGGAACAGGCGGTGGACCCTGGCCAGCGCCCAGTAGGCCTCGCCGGTGTAGTACTTGGAGTAGCGATCGGCGATCGGTTCGCCCGCCGCGTTGTCGTAGTCGCTCAGCACGGCGCCGGTCGGCTCGGTCTGGGCGACGAGGAACCGGGCCAGCCAACGGATCAGGTTGTCGTCGCTCGTGTCGCCGGTGGTCAGCCGGCGCTCGACGAGCCCGGCGACGAGCAACGCCGTCGATCCGACAGCCGTCCGACCGTCGAAGCTCACCGCCGTCCACCCGTCGCGCTGCAGGAGGTGCTGGCGGATCCACTCCCGTCCACGGTCGGCGCTCTCGAGGGCACCGGGGATCCCCGCCGTGGCCGCCTGGTAGAGGCCCATGATCGCCCCGGCGTGGCGGACGATGTTGTACGACCCGAGGTCGCGGTCGTTCGCCGCGTCGTACTCGTAGAGCCACGTGCCGTCGTCGAGTTGGTTGCGCGTGAACCAGTCGACGGCGGCCGTGGCGCGGGTGTTCAGCGCATCGGTGGTGACGTCAGGGCAGTGCTCCGGCGGCGCCAGCACGCCGAACGCCACCACGGCGCCGAGCACCAGTCCCACCGCCGCCAGGATCACCCGCCGCGCGGGCGGGTCCGCGTCGAGCTCACGCAGGCCGCTCCGCCGTCGTCATCCCTCGTTCGACGGTCGGGCGCGACCGATCACGGACGAGCAGTGTCGGCAGCGCGAACCACGCCGTCACCGGCAGCCGGCTGAGCGACGAACCGCACCGCTGCCGCGACCGTGGCGCGACGTCCCGTCGCGGTCGTGGACGCACGGTGGGGCGCCGGGCGCGCCATCCACGATGCGGAACCGGGCCAACCAGTCGAGCGAACGCACGGCGCCGGCGAGCACGCGTTGGGGGCGCGACGACCGGTCGACCACGAGCACCCGGTCGCCCGTCGACGGCACCGACCAGATGACGAGGGCGGCGATCGCCAGGTACGAGAACACCTCGACGCGGGCTGACAGTTCGATGGCGACATGGAAGCAGACGGCGACCCACACGGCCGCATACCGGGTCCGCCGCGACCAGAGCCCGGCGGCGATGAACAGCTCGGTGGCGACGATCAGCTTGGCCACGACCGTGTGGAACGAGCGGTCGGCGAGCACGGGGATCACCCAGTCAGGCAGCACCGACGCCTCGATGCGCTGGCGCGTGCGCTCGACGCGGTGCCACGTGACCTCACCGCCGAACCAGTCCGGGTCGAGCAGCTTGCTCAGCCCCGACGCGCCGTACACCGCCGCCGCCTCGAAGCGCAGCAGCCACAGCGGCCAGGCCGGCGACGTCGTCGGGAGCGCCGGGCCGTCCCGATCGGCGGCGCCACCAGGAGTCGACCGACAGCTCGCGCCCGCACGGCGTCACGGCGAGCGCGGCCAGCACGATCAGCAGGTAGGCGCGGTTGTTGTGCACGTGCGTCGTGGAGAGGAAGAGGTTGTAGGCGACGACACCGAACACCACCGCCGTCGAGAGCCGTGTGCGGACGCCGAGCGTCATGGCGACGGCGGCGAGCGCCCCGATGCACAGCACGGCGACGTACACCGGTCGTGGCAGCTCCGGGTACCACGACGCGTAGGGCTGGTGGAACGTGTCGCGGTAGATCCGACCGTGCGAGGCGTCGACGAGGAACGGCCGCAGGTGCAGGAGCACGACGGGCCCGATGAGCACCCGCAGCAGCGCCATCGCCCGCATGCTCACCCGCCGGCCGAGCAGCTCGTCGATGTTCATCCGGTTCCGCTCCGGCGCGTCGCTGCGCAGCACGACGACCTCCGGGGCGTCGGTGTTGTGCCACGTCGTCACCGTCGCCTCGAGGTAGCGCGTCTCGGTGTCGCGCGGCGTGTGCTCGGCGACCCAGTCGAGGGCTTCGTCGAGGAACGCCAGCTGGTTGTCCAGGCCGGCATCGGCGTGGTGGCGGACGGACAGCACGGACAGCCCTCGCCCCTCGACGAGCTCGCTCCACCGGTACCCCGACCACGGCTCGCCGATCGGGACCCGGCGCCCGTCATCGGTGACCCGGACCACCTCGGCACTCCACGTGCTCGCCTCCGGGAACATCTGGAAGGCGAACTCCTTGTGCGGCGCCGAGTAGCCGCGGACGACGAAGAACAGCTGGGCGGCCACGACGGCACCGACGGCGAGACGCCGCCCGACGATCCGTGCCCTCGAGTCCACGGCCCCCGACACTGCCACGATCCATCCGAGTGTTTGCTGCACGCGGTGAGCGATGTGCACTGCATGTGCGCACATCGCTCACCGACCGGGCTACGTTCCTCGCCGTGGCGACCTCCCCAGGCGTGCTCAGTCGATCTGGCGCCACCCGGTCAAGTCGTTGCAAGGCGAACAACTCGCCGAAGGCGTCGTCGAGTCGGGCGGCCTGCACGGCGACCGCGGCTGGGGCATCCAAGACCGTGAGACCGGCAGGATCCTCACCGGCCGTCGGGAGCCGCGGCTGCTCAGCGCTGCTGCCGTGCTCGACGACGCCGGGCGGCCGGTGGTCACGCTGCCCGACGGGTCGACGCTGTGCGACGTCGGACCGCAGACCGACGCCGCGCTCAGCGAGTGGCTGGGACGTCCGGTCGCCCTCGTCGCCGCCGAGGGCGTGCCCGGCGGGCGAGCCGAGGCGTTCGCTGATGCCACCGACGACGAGAGCCCGCCGTTCGAGTGGACGATGCCGCCCGGTCGCTTCGTCGACGCCATGCCGCTGCTGCTCCTGACGACGGCGAGCCTGCGTGCCGGTGTCGACGTTCCACGGCGCCGGCGACTGGGACGTGCGCCGGTTCCGCCCCAACCTGTTCATCGACACCGAGCTGGAAGGCTGGGTCGAGGACGGCTGGTGCGGGCGGACGGTCCGCCTCGGCGACGTCGAGCTGCTGCCACGCCTGCCCTGTTCGCGCTGCACGATGGTCACCCGCCAGCAGCCCGGGCTCGAGCGCGACCTCGACATCTACCGCACCGTCGCCCGCCAGCACGACGGCAACCTCGGCGTGTGGACCACCGTCGAGACGAGTGGGATCATCCGCCTCGGTGACCCGATCGAGGTCGTCGACGTGGACCACGAGGAGGACCGGTGACCATGACCGAGTCGCAGCGCCTGTCGGTGCAGCGGGCGATCGCCGCCGATCCGGCATCGATCTTCGAGGTCCTCACGACCCCGAGCGGCCACGTCGCCATCGACGCGTCGGGCATGTTGATGTCCGCCGATGGCGAGCGCGTGACGGGCGTCGGCGACCGGTTCGTCGTGCACATGGACCGCGAGTCGCTCAACGACTACCCGCTCGGCGAGTACACGGTGAACGTCGTGATCGCCCGCTACGAGCCCGATCGGGCGATCGCCTGGACCATCGACGGCGTGATGCAACCGCCGATCGGCCACGTCTACGGCTACGAGCTGGAGCCGATCGAAGGCGGCACCAACGTCACCTCGTACTACGACTGGTCCGACATCCACGAGGCCTACCGCGAGGCGGCATCGAGCATCTTCCCGATCATCTCCGAGACCAACCTCCGGGCCACGCTCGGCATCCTCGCTCGAGTCGTGGCGCCCGGTCGTGGCCGACCCGGGGCCGGCGACAGTCCCTAAATCTGGGCGCGATCTGTTCCAACGAACTCTGTGGAGAGTTCTCGCCCGCTGAGCGGGCACAACTCGACACAGAACCTGACGGCCACGTCGCTACGCTCGCCACCGTGTCCAAATGCGCCGCGACCGTGACGATGCAGGCCCCATCGGGGCCGGCTCTCCACGCGCGCTGACGCGTCCGTCCGACCCCGGGAGCGACCCGGGAAGGACGTCCTGACCGGCGCTCCCGGGGCACCCCAGAGGAGCCTCCCGTGAAGACCTACGTCACCGTCGCCATCCCGTACGTCAATGCCACGCCACACCTCGGCTACGCCTACGAGCTCGTCGAGGCGGACGTCTTCGCCCGCGCCCGGCGGCTCGCTGGCGACGACGTGCGCTTCCTCGCCGGCACCGACGACCACTCGCTGAAGAACGTGCTCGCCGCCGCCGCGGCGGGCGTGCCGACGGCCGAGCTCGTCGGCGCCAACGCGGCGCGCTTCGCCGCCCTCGCCGAGCCGCTGGCGCTCTCCTACGACGACTACATCCACACCAGCAGCGACCCACGCCACGCACCGGCGGTCGAGCGCCTGTGGCGGGCATGCGCGGCGAACGGCGATCTCTACCGCCGCCACTACGAGGGCGACTACTGCGTCGGGTGCGAGCGCTTCTACGACCGCGACGAGCTCGTCGACGGCTGCTGTCCCGATCACGGCACACCGCTCGACCGCGTCGCCGAGGAGAACTGGTTCTTCCGCCTGTCGGCCTACCAGGACCACATCGACGAGCTGATCTCGTCACGACGGCTGCAGATCACCCCGGAACCGTTCCGCCAGGAGGTGCTGGCCTTCGTCCGTGCCGGGCTGCACGACATCAGCGTGTCGCGGTCGATCGAGCGGGCCCGGGGCTGGGGGATCACGGTGCCCGACGACCCGACACAGGTCGTCTACGTGTGGTTCGACGCCCTCACCAACTACCTCAGCGCGCTGCGGCTTCGGCGATCCGACCAGCCCGGACGTGGCGACGTGGTGGACGGGCGCCGACGAGCGCATCCACGTCGTCGGCAAGGGCATCGTCCGCTTCCACGCCGTGTACTGGCCGGCGTTCCTCGCCTCGGCGGGCCTCGTCGCGCCGACCCGCATCCAGGTCCATCCCTACCTCACCGCCGACGGCGCCAAGCTCTCCAAGTCGAAGGGCAACGGCGTCGACCCCGCTGCGGTCGCCGCGGCGTACGGCACCGATGCCCTGCGCTGGTGGTTCGCCCGCGACGTCTCCCCCGTCGCCGACACCGACTTCAGTGCCGAGCGGCTCGTCGCCGTCGCCAACGCCGACCTCGCCAACGGGCTCGGCAACGTCGCACGGCGCGTGCTCGACGCTCGCCCGCCGGCGCGGTGTCACGCCGTCGGAATCCGCACCGGCGGACAGCCTCGATGGCGTCGTGGCCGCGCTCGGTGACTTCGACCTGCGCGCGGCGACGGCCGCGACCGTCGCCGCAGTCGGAGCGCTGAACCGCGAGATCGAGGCGGCGGCACCATGGAAGCTGCTCGCTGACCCGGCGACGCACGCCGAGCTCGACGCGCTCCTCGCACGGTGGACATCGACGCTCCGCGAGATCGCTCGCGTCACGGCGCCGGTCGTGCCCGATCTCTCCGCGCGCCTCCTCGACGACGCCCCGCTGTTCAGCCGCCTGGCGGTGTGAGGACCTGATCGATGACGTGGATGATGCCGTTGCTGGCGGGGAGGTCCTCGAGGATCGTTGCGACGTCGTTGACGATCAACTCCTCACCGGCTGGGCTGATCGTCACCGCTCCCCCGTGGATCATCGTCAGCGGCGACCGCTCGAGCAACGCCGACGAGGGGATGTTGCCCTCGGCGACGTGGTAGGCGAGCAGCGCCGCCGTGTCGACGCCTTCGAGCGGCCCGAACGCGGCGAACGCCTCGTCGGTGGGCGCGAACACGGTGTACATGCCGGTGCGGTCGAGCTCGGAGTAGTCGATCGTCGCCAGCAGGCCGAGGAAGATCGTGAAGTTCCCCTCGGCCTCGAGCACGTCGAGCAGCGTGTCACCGGCCGGCGCGGTGGTCGTCGGGGCCGGCTCGGTGACGGCGGTGCCTCGGTCGGCGGCGGGGCGGTGGGCGGTGGCGGTGGTGGCGGTGGTGGCGTCGTGGCGACGGTCGTCGGCACCGGCTCGGGCGTGGTGGCGGCGTAGATGGCGCGCAGCGTCGCCAGGTCGATCACGCCCGTCTCCGGCACGCCGAGCTGGCGCTGCAACGCCCGCACGGCTTCGGACAGCTCCGCGCTCCACCGCCCGTCGATCGGACCGGCGTACAGGCCGAGCTCGGTCAGCTTGATCTGCAGCGACGTCACCGACGTCGACAAGCCGCCGACGAGGTCGCCGTAGCGGGCGCGGAAGGCGGCATCGGTCGCCTCGTCCCACTGACCGGTCTCGGGCACCCCCAGCTGGCGCTGCAGGGCGAGCACGGCGTCGGTGGTGGCTTGGTCCCACACGCCGGTGACCTCGCCCTCGTACAGCCCGAGCAGCCGCAGCGTCTGCTGGACCTGGGCGGTGAACAGCGCCGACGCGTACACGTCCTGCTGGGCGAGGGCGACCAGGTCGACGTCCTCCGAGGCGATCTCCTGGAGCGTCGCCTCGGTGACCCGCAGCGTCGTGATCCGGGCGGTCGTCACGTCGCCGTTCTCGTCGATGGCGATGCCCCCGGTCGCCCCGTCGAAGTCGATGTCCTCGTTCGCCGCCAGCAGCGCCAAGCAGTCGGCGGGGTTCGAGCACGTCCGCCCGCCGGACGTCACCGCACGGACCTGCGTGCTGATCGCCGCCGGGTCGGCCGAGCCGGCGGCGGCAGCGGCGAGCGCCAGCGTCACCGCGCAGTCGTACATCTGGGCGCCGTAGGACACCTGGTCCTGCGCCGCCGGCACGGTCGCGAGGCGGCTGGCGAACGCCCGGTCACCCGTCGTGGCGATCACCCTCACACCGTCGACTCGGGCGGGGTCCTGCGGGAAACGTCTGCTCGGCGATCCGCGGCACGTTCATCCCGTCGAGGCCCACGATGCGATCGGCCGGCACGCCGGCGTCGATCATCGCGGCCAGCAGCCGGGGCGCCTCGCCGGCGGCGATGGCGACGACGGCGTCGGCGCCGGCCGCGGCGACCTGCGCACCCTCCGCCGACAGCTGGACGCGCCGTGACGGGTACGACACGACGATGGTCTCCGCGCCGCGCGCCGCCAGCTGGGCGGTGAGCGCGCCGGCCAGCTCCGTGCCGTAGCTGTCGTCGCGGCCGACGACCACCACGCGCTGCGGCGGTTCGCCCTCGGTCGGCGTCATGACCTGGTCGGCGACGAACGCGGCCTGGGCGTCGTCCCTGATCGCCGTACGGAAGAACGACGGCGTGCCTTCCGGCTCGGTCAGCGACGGGCGCGTCGCCGACGCCGAGCACGTCAGGCCCCCGAGCCCGGCCATCACGCGCTGCAGCTCGGGAGCGCTGTCCGAACCGACCGTGCCGACGTATGCGTTCGCACCTGCGGCCTGCAGCTCGGCGACGACGTCGTCCATCGTGCGGTCGGCCGCCTCGGACGCGGCGACCCACTCGACCGGGCCGCCCAGCACACCGCCTGCCGCGTTGAGATCCTCGACCGCCAGGGTCATCCCCCGCTGCTGACCGATCGACAGCTCGTTGAGCAGGCCGGCACCGGGCAGCACGAATCCGAGCACCAGCGCGGGCGGGCCGGCGGTCGGCTCGGAGCGGTCGAGCCGACCGCGGTGGGCGGCGTGGACGTCTCGGCCGGGGCCGACGTCGCCGGCGTCGGGACCGATTCGTCCGCGCCGTCGTCATCGTCGTCGGTGCACGACGCCGTTGCGACGATCGCGAGGAGCAACGCCACCCGTGCTTTCATCGGCGGCACCGTACTGTTCCGGTTCCTGGGCATGCGAGGCACCGACGGCCCAGCCGAGCAGGAGCAGCGCCGTGAGCACGTGCCACAGCCCGTGCAGCTGTCCGCCGACCAACCACGCAGCGAGCGCGGCGAGGCCGATGGCGAGCAGCGGAGCGGTGCAGACCGCCGGCAGCCCCCGCCGCCGTGCCACGACCTCGGCGACGGCGATCGGCGACGACGGCGACGGCGACCATCACGTTCGTCGACGACGGCGCCACCGCCCAGGCGACGGATCCGACGCTGCTCGCCACCGCCGCGCCGGCCAGCGCGCCGACGTCAGCGGCACGCCGCCGACGTACCAGCCGGCCGACGTGCCAGCCGGCGACGAAGCCGAGCACGGCGACCATCGCGATGTCGTGCAGGAAGTGAGCCGGGTCGCCTCCCCGACCGTGGTAGAGCAGGCTGCCGACACCCTCGGCGGCTGCCAGCGCCCCGAGCACGCGCGAACACTGGCCGCAACTGGTGACGGACCACCAGCGTGAGGACGAAGGCGCCGGCAGCGACGTACGCCAGCGATGTCCACGCTTCGACGCCGAGCACCGCCTGATCTTCGCTCAGATCTCCCGGATCGGGCGAAGGTTCAGCGAGAGCGCGGTGACGATGACGCCGTACAGCAGCAGCATCGCCAGCCAGCCGACGATGGCGCTGGACCACGTCAACTCGCTCGCACAGCATCGGCAGCAGGACGATGGCGTTCGCCGCGGCGAGGCCGGCGAGGACGAGGCGGACACTCCGACGCCAGCCGGTGCGAGCGATGGCGAGCGGCGCGCAGACGAGGGTCAGGATGAGCACCGAACCCGCCCCGGCGCCGAGCAGGAGCGCCGCCGCACCGGCGAGCACACGGACGATCGCCTGCGCCCAGCGCGGCCAGCGCCGCCGCCGGACCGCCAGGGCGCAACCCTGGGCGGTGCCGACGACGGTGAAGAGGCCGATGATGAACAGCGTCCCCGACCACGTGAACTCGGGGTCGGCGGCGATCAGGTGCATCCAGGCCCGAGCGGCCACGCCGACCACGGCGCCGCCGGCCGCGAAGGCGGCGACGACCGTGAGCGAGCGCAGCGCCGAGTCCCGGGTGACCGAGGCCGGCGCGGGAACCGTTGCAAGCTCAATCAACGGTGATGACCCCGCACGCCAGACGCTTACCGGCATCGCCGGTCGACGTGGTCATCGAGTCCGGACCCGGCACGCCGCCGGCCGAGTAGCGGTCCGCCGGGATGTTGGCGAAGTTGTCGGGCCCGGCGTGCAGGATCACGGCCCGGCCGGCGAGCTTCGTTGGGTCGAGCCGGTCGGTCACCGACCGGGCGGTGGCCGTTCCGTCCGCCGACACCAGCACGCTCGGCAGGTCGCCGCTGTGGGCAGGGTGCGACGAGCCTGCGGTCGAGGTTCCAGTGCCCGCCGACGTTCGTGAACGGCGTGTCGGACGGCAGCGGGTCGCACTTGCCGCCGGACTCGTTGGCGTGGATGTGGAACCCGTGGAACCCTGCCGGAACGCCGTGCACGTTGACCCGGACGCTCGTGCCTCCCTCGTCGCCCTCGAAGCGGACGGTGCCGACCTTGGCACCGTCGACGTCGCGTAGGACGGCGCGGCCGGACCAGCCATGTCCAGCGGCCGGATCGGCGCTGACGAGGGCGATCGCCAGTCCCCCGGCGACCGCCGCCGCAGCCGCTCCTCGCGACCATGCCCGCCGCTTGTTCTTCTGCTCCATGACGTTCCCTCCCGTGATCGATGAGTCGTGACAACAGGACGGACGAGCGACCCGCCCCGGCGGGTGACACGCCGAGCAGAAATCTCGGCGACGTGTCACCCGTCACGCCCATGCCCTTCGTCCGTCAGGACGATGAGGTATTGCCGGCGTCTGCCGACCTGCGAGCATCGACGCGTGGCGACGGGAACCGCGGTCGGTCTGCGACTCAACGCCGCACTGGTCGCCTGGTGCGGGCCACCGGCGTGGCAGATGGCGATCGTCGGCCCGGCGGCCGCCGACGCCGGCGCCGACGTGGCCGCGTTGCCCGTGGACGATCGGCTCGTCGTCGAGCTGTTCCGTGCCGAGGGGGCGTCGCTGGTGCGCCTCGCCCGCCTGTTCGTCGACGACCGCAACGCCGCCGAGGATCTCGTCCAGGAGGCGTTCATCCGCCTCGCCCGCAACGTCGGGCGCATCGAGGATCCGGCGCGGGCGCCCGCCTACCTGCGCTCGATCGTGCTCAACCTGGCGCGCGACCAGAACCGCCGCGGCCTCGTGTCGATGCGTCACCGCCTCCCGCTGCACGACGCCGAGCAGGGCGTCGAGGACACCATCGACGTGCGCGAGGACCAGCGTGACGTGCTCGAGGCGCTCCGCGACCTCCCGGCGCGCCAGCGCGCCTGCCTCGTCCTGCGCTACTACGACGAGCTCGGGCCCGACGACATCGCGGCGACGCTCGGCATCTCCCGCAACTCGGTCAAGACCCATCTCCAACGCGGGCTCGCCGCCCTCGAGTCCAGGCTCTCGGAGCTGCACCAGTGACCGCGCTCGAGCAACGGCTCCGCGATGCGCTCCACGAGGGCGCCGATGCCGTCCACGAGAGCCCCGACCTGTTCCAACGGGTCGAGCTGAGCATCGCCGACGACCGTCGCCTGCGCGTGCAGCACATCGCGCTCGTCGGCATCGCGGTGTGCATCGTCGCCTCCCTCGTCTCAGTCACCGTCGCCGTCGTCGACCGTCAGCAAGGAGAACTGCTCATGGACTGGTGGATCTTGGAGATCATCACGACGGCGGTGCTCGTCGCCATCGCCTGCTGGCTGGGCCCGCTCATCAAGCGCTTCGGGCGCAGCTACGCGGCCGACGTGTTCAGGGCCAACCCGCGCACGGGCAAGAGCTTCATCCTCCTGACCGACGTGGCGTACTACCTCATCTTCTTCTCCTACATCCTGTTCACGGTTCGCTTCGACCCACCCGACACCTGGGACGACACGGTGAACGCCGCCCAGCTGCAGCACGAGACGGCGCGGGTGGCCGGCATCCTGCTGATCATCGGCCTGCTCCACGGGGTCAACCTGCTCGCCCTGCCCGTGATGGGTCGCCTCTTGACGCTCAACCGCCAGCTCGACGAGTCGACACCGGTGGACGGGCGGGACTGACGAGCGTGCGCCTCGCCGCGGTCACGGCGATGGTTGCCCTCCTCGGTGTCGCACCCGCTGCCGGCGAGGACGACCGGCAGTCGGTCGTCCTGCGCGCCGGTCCGCCCGACGAGCTGATCGAGCAGACCATCGATCGGTTGCAGGACGGTGACGTGCTGGACGTCCTGGTGACGGACGGCGAACCGGGTGCACGGGGAGCGGTGCGCCAGTGCGCGCTGGCAGCGACCGGGTTGGGGTCGTGCCGCAACCACTTCCCGATCCTCTTCGACGACGAGGGACGGGCGCACTTCCAGTACCAGCTGGACGACGACGGCGCCTGTGGTGCCGATGCCACGTGCGTCATCGCAGCCGGCACACCCGACGATAGCGGAGTCGCCTTCACCGTGTTCGGTGCCGACGCCCCGCCGGCTCCGACGGTCACGCGATCTCCGCCGGGACCCGTGCGGCCGGGTGACGAGGTGCGAGTCGACGTCTCCGGCCTCCTGCCGAGCGCGCCGGTCCAGGCGGCGTTCTGCGACGACACGTGCGGGCCGGCCGAGCGCGCCGTGGCCGGGGAGCAGGGCACGGCGTCGCTCGAGATCACCGTCGGTGAACCCTGCCGACTGTGCGCGATCGTCGTCGTCGGCGGCGCCTCCAGCACCCGCGTGGCGGTGCCCTTCGCCGACCCGCCATCGGCGCGCTACGACGCCTGGCGCCTCGTCGCCGGGCTGGGCGCCGCGGCCCTCTTCCTGCTCCTGGCGTGGCGGCTCGTCGCCACCGTCGACTGGCGGCCACCGTCGGAGGCGGCGACGCCGGACTTCGAGCTCTGACTCACACGCCGAGGGCTGCCTTCAGCGCGTCGAGGTCCGCGGCGCCGAAGACGACGCGGTTGCGCGTCGCCACGTACACCAGGTCGAGGTTGACGCCGGCCTTGGCGACCTTGCCGGCGAGATCGGCGAGCACGCCCGGCGAATCGTCGACCTCGACGACGGCCACCTCGCGCTCGCGGGTGACGGCGAGCTGGGACAGGGCCAGGGCGTGCTTGGCCGCCGTGGCATGGGGCACGAGGATGTGCAGCTCGGCGCGCTCGCCCGCCCCGAGGCATGTCGCCGCGGCGATGTTCACGCCGGCGTCGCTCACCGCCTTGGCGACGCGTGCCAGCGCCCCCGGCTCGTTGTCCAGCTCGATCACCAGATCCATCGCCATGCAGGCGGACGGTACCTCGTTCACTCCTGATCCAGGAGCAGGCGGGCGCCCGGGCCGCGGCGGCCGAGCTCGTCGCCGGGGTTGTAGAGCGGGCAGACGTCGAGGCTGAGGCACCCGCAGCCGATGCAACTGGCCAGCTGGTCACGGAGACGCTCGAGCATGGCGATGCGGGCGTCGAGCAATGGACGCCACGACGACGACAGGTGCTCCCAGTCGCGGCGGGTCGGCGTCCGTCCTTCGGGCAACGAGGCCATGCGCGCCACGGATCTCGTCGAGGCTCAGCCCGACCTGCTGGGCGATGCGCATGAACGACACGCGCCGGATCACGTCGCGCGCGTAGCGACGCTGCCCTCCGCTGGTCCTGGTGGCTGTGGATCAGCCCTTCCGACTCGTAGAACCGCAACGCCGAGGTCGCCACACCCGTCCGCCGGCTGACCTCGCCGATCGTCAGGCCGACCTCGGTCACACGCGCTCCACGATCTGGCGGACGTGCGGCCAGGCGCCGGCGAAGCCGGGGTGCAGCGGACGCCGCTCGACCTCGTCGGGAAGCACCCACTCGACGGCCTCGGTCTCGAAGTTCATCGGCGCGCCGAACGGCTCGTCGACACGGACGACCACCGTGGTGTAGCTCCAGTCGACCGACGGCGTGAACACGTACTGCCCGACGAGCACCGGAGGCGCCGCCGGAAGGCCGACCTCCTCGGCCGCTTCGCGCAACGCACCGTCCAGTGCTGACTCGCCGAGGTCGAGCGCACCGCCCGGGCACGACCACGTCCCGCCCTCGTGGGAGAAGCCGGAGCGCAGTTGCAGCAGCACGTGGGCGGCCCCACCGCCACCTGCGACACCGGTCGTCACGAACACCGCCCCGGCCGCGCCGTACAAGCCCCACCGCACGTGCCCGTCGCTGCACCGGACGAACCCGTCGCCACTGCGCCCGTCGATCACCGTGACACGATCGCACAGCGTCACCACTCGACGACCATCGACTCCGGCTTGCGGAACACCAGCCCGGTCGGCGCCGGGGCGTCGGCGGCGAGTCGAGCGCCAGGGAGGTGGGTGAGCACGGCCGACACGGCGACACGCGCCTCGAGGCGGGCGAGGTCCATCCCGATGCACACGTGCGGACCACCGGCGAACGCGAGGTGGCGGCGCACGTTGGGACGGTCGAGCACGAAGCGATCCGGATCGGTGAACTCGGCAGGGTCGCGATTGGCCTCCCTGAGGGAGACGACGACGAGATCGCCGGCGGCGATCGGCGAGCCAGCGATGATGGCGTCGCGGGTGGCGTAGCGGTGGACGACCGCGGCGGCCGGTTCCAGCCGCAGCGACTCCTCGACGGCAGCTGCCACCGCGTCGGGCCGCGAGACGAGCTCGGCGCGCAGGCCGGCGTCGCCGAGCACGAACCACAACGCATTGAGGATCATCCCCTCTGTGGTCTCGATGCCGCCGAACATGATGACGGCGGCGTTGGACACGCGCTCATCCTCGGAGAGGTGGCCGACGTGGACGCCGAGGTGCGGACGGATCGCCGCGGCCAGCTCGGCCATGGCCAGCGCCCCCTCGTCGGTCGGTCCTCGCCCGGCCGCCATGCCGGCGACGGAGGCGACGATGTCGCCGTACCAGCCGAGCAGCCGGTCGACGATCCGTCGATCGCCACCGCCGAGCCCGAGCGACTCGGCGACCACCGCCGCCGCCAGCGGCCCGGCGAACTCCGTGCGCAGGTCGGCAGCCGGCCGGAGCCGGTCGACGAGCCGCTTGGCCTCGGCGGTCACGAACGGCCCGAACCGTTCCTCGACGTGACGAGCCCGGAACGAGGGCACGTACGGTTGGCGGTGGCGAGCGTGCTCGGCGCCATCGCGCGACAGCATGCTCGGACCGACGACCCGCGCCGTCGAGAAGCGCGGATCGTCGACGGTGAACGTGTCGTGGTCGCGCAGCACCTCGACGGCCGCCGCCCGACCGGTCACGAGGTGACCGCCGAGCTCGGGGACCCAGGCGACCGTCAGCGAGCCAGCAGCCACTCGCGTGCGACCGCGGCGACCTCGCGGTCGGCGCCCTTCAGGTCGTGCCCGCGACCGTCGATCCAGTGCAGCGTGACGTCGCCGGCGATGGTGTCCGTCCACCGTTCGAGCTCGTCGGGAGCGCCGAACGGGTCGCGCGTGCCGTGGATGAACAGGCACGGCACGGTGAGGTCCGGGAGGTGCTCGACGCGGAGGTTGTCCGGCTTCCCTGGAGGGTGCAGCGGATAGGAGATGAGGAGCACGCCGACGATCGATTCGGGTGCCGGCTCGCCGTCCGCGCCGGCCGCGACCATCGAGCAGATCCGCCCGCCCATCGACCGTCCGCCGACCACCACGCGTCCGTCGATCGCCTCGACCTCGTCGCGCACCGCGGCCATCAGCTTCGGCGGTCGATCCGGCGCCTTTCGACCCTCCTTGCGGTACGGGAAGTCGGCACGCACCGTGGCCCACTCCGGGGCGACGGCCCGATCGACCGCGACCAGCGTCGCCTGGTCGCGCGACGCCCCGGCGCCAGGGAAGAGGAGCAGTGTGCTCACAGTTCGGCGGTGAGGATCCGGCGGGCCTCGGCGAGCTCGAAGACGGCGGTGCTGGCGACAGCCTGGTCGCCGCCGTGGTCGGGGTGCACGCTGCGCATCTTGAGCCGGAACTGCGCCGTGAGCTGCTTCTTCGACGGTGTCGGGCTTCCTGCAGGGAAGCCGAGCACGTCCATCGCCCACGCCCGCGGGTCGGCGAGCGTCGCCAGCGCCGTCGAGTTGGTGCCGGCCAGGTGGGCGATGAGCGCCGGGCCGACCACGCCGTTCCACCGCATCGCCTTGTGCAGCACCGGGGCGATGACGTGGCGGCTCTCGACGGCGAGTCGCTCGACGGCGTACACCGCGCCGAGCACCTGGGCCGTGCCCGTGCCCGTGGTGTGGAAGTCGAAGCTGATCTCCTCGCCGTCGCCGATCATCCGGTGCGTCGACAAGGCCAGCCCGTGACGATCGACCTGGAAGCGGTGGCGCAGCCGCGGTTGCACGACCCGCTGGTCGCGGTCGATCTGGTCGATCAGGCGGTGGAGGTCGGGGATCAGGTCGGCCGGGACGTCGCCGACGTGACCGGCGACGACGGCACCGAGCAGCAGGCCGCCGAATCCGGGCGCCGGGTCGGCCGGGAGCACGAGGTTGCCGAGGGCGAGGCGCCGGGTGGGTGCGAGCGGCCGGGTGTGCCAGACCTCGAGCTCGGCGAGGAGCATCCCGGCACCGTACCGTCGACACTCGGGTTCGGCTCGCAGCCAAGCTGCTCGCCTCACCTACCGAGCTCGCCGCCGCCGCTACGCAGCGACGCTCGCCCACCTGGCGATCTCAGCCGCCGACGTACTCGCGGACGAGCGAGCGCAGCGCCTGGGCGGCGCCGATGACGTCCGACGGCGTGCCCTCGGCCTCGACCAGCGCGGCGAGCGCGCCGGGCCGCCTCGACGGTCTTCGCCCAGGCGCCGACCGAGACGCCGTACGGCGGCTGTGCCGGGTCGAGCCGCGGGGCGAGCTCGCTGATCTCCTCGCGCCCGGTGTGGTCGTCGGGATCCTTCGCCAGGCGGTCCGAGGAGGAGAACAGCGTGTCCAAGGCGCCGTCGGGCGCTTCGGACGCCGTGTCCCCGAGCACCAGCGTCCCCTGCTCGATGGCGTCGAGCAGCTCGTCGACGGTGGACTCGGCGTCGGTGGCCACGACGACCGTGGTGCCGTCCCAGCGGTGCGGGACCTCGGCCTCGACGAGCGCCTCGGTCAACGTGCGCCGGTCGGCCTCGGGCCACTCGTCGAGACCGAACTCGACGCCGGGGTCGTCGGCGGCGAGGGCGACGGGGAACGGACCGAGCAGTTCCTCGAGGCGGGCGAACACCTCGTCGACCTGCTCCTCGAGCTCCTCGGGTACGACGACCTCGTCGCCGTCCCACACGTGGGCGATCTCGGCCTCGGCGAACGCCTCGGTCAGCTCGGCCCGCTGGTCGATCGACCAGCCGGACACGTCGTAGTGGACCTTGACGGTCTCCGGATCGTTGGGGTCCCAGTCGAGCACGGGTCGCGACGCTACTGGCGGGAACTACCCTTCACCCGCATGCCGACCTCGTCGCGCCGACCCGACCGCAACCTGGCCATGGAGCTCGTGCGGGTCACCGAGTCGGCCGCCCTGGCTGCCTCCCGATGGGTCGGTCGCGGCGACAAGAACGGCGCCGACGGCGCGGCGGTGGCGGCGATGCGCGCCGTGCTGTCGACGGTGACGATGGACGGCGTCGTGGTGATCGGCGAGGGCGAGAAGGACCAGGCCCCGATGCTGTTCAACGGCGAGCAGGTCGGCGACGGGACGCCGCCGCTCGCCGACGTCGCCGTCGACCCGATCGACGGCACGACGCTGACGGCTCAGGGCCGCACCAACGCCCTGTCGGTGATCGCCGTCAGCGAGCGCGAGTCGATGTTCGACCCCGGCCCGTCCTTGTACATGGAGAAGATCGCCGTCGGGCCGGACGCGGTCGGCTCGATCGACATCACCGCCACGCCGACGCAGAACCTGCGCTGGATCGCCAAGGCCAAGCGGGAGAGCGTGCGCGACCTCACGGTCGTCATCCTCGACCGGCCGCGCCACGCCGACCTGATCGACGAGGTGCGGGCGAGCGGGGCGCGCATCCGGCTGATCACCGACGGCGACGTCTACGGCTCGATCGCCGCCGGCTCACCCGGCAGTGGCGTCGACGTGCTGATGGGTGTCGGCGGCACACCCGAGGGGGTCATCTCGGCCGCCGCGCTGAAGTGCATGGGCGGCGAGATCCAGGGTCGCCTGTGGCCGCGCAACGACGAGGAGCGGGCGTCCATCGAGGCGTCAGGGCTCGATGTCGCCGCCGTGCTGACGATCGACGACCTCGTGCGCAGCGACAACTGCTTCTTCGCCGCCACCGGCATCACCGACGGGCCGCTGCTCGACGGCGTGCGCTTCGACGCCCGCGGGGTCACCACGCAGAGCCTCGTCATGCGCTCGCGCAGCGGCACGGTCCGGCGCATCGACGCCCACCACCAGCTCGCCAAGCTGAGCGAGTTCAGCGAGGTCGACTACAACTAATCGCGGCGCGGCACCATGCCGCTGCCGACGCGCTTGAGCCAGCGCGGCGTGACGCCGGTGATCCAGCTGGCGCTCTTGTACAGCGCGCCGGGCACGACCAGCGCGCGGCCCTTGGCCGTCCCCTCCAACGCCGACGTCACGACCTCGGGCAGGTCGAGCCAGACGAAGCCGGGGAAGTCGCTCTCGTACTCCGCCATCCGGCTGACCTCCTGGAACTCGGTCCTGATCGAGGCCGGGACACAGCGCGGTGACCACGACGCCCTCCGCCTTGACCTCCTCGTGGAGGCTCTCGCTGAGGCTCGTGACGTAGGCCTTGGTGGCGGCGTAGACGGCGAGGCGCGGCCCCGGCTGGAAGCTGGCGAAGCTGGACACGTTGAGCACCCAGCCGCGCTGCACGGGGCACCATCGCCGACGAGCGCGGCGTGGGTCAGCCGGGTCAGCGCGTCCGACGTTGAGCTCGATCTCGTCGCTCAGCCGGTCGACGTCGAGCTCGTGGAACGTCCCGCTCGTGCCGAAGCCGGCGTTGTTGACGACGAGGTCGATGGGGCTCGGCGGCGTCGGCGATGCGTGCGGCGACGAGATCCTGGCCGGCCCGCGTGCCGAGGTCGGCGGCGAGCACCTCGATGCCGTCGAGCTCGCCGGCGAGCGCCTCCAGCCGGTCGACGCGACGTGCCACGACGACGACGGGCACGCCGGCCGCGGCCAGCTGGCGGGTCAGCTCCTCGCCGATCCCGCTGGATGCACCGGTGACCAGCGCCGAGGTGAACGGGTACGTCGCCATCAGGACACGAGGATCGACACGGTGTCGCCGCTGACCTCGACGAAGCCACCGCTGATCTGGAAGTGCTGCACGTTGCCGCTGGCCTGGTAGACGCGCGTCTCGCACTCGACGAGCGTGCCGAGGAACGGGGCGTGCCCGGCGAGGAAGGCGACGTCGCCCTCCGTCGTCCGGGTGATGACCTGCGTGGCCTCGCCGTCGAACAGCACCTCCTCCGGCGACACGACAGACACGTTCATTGCGTTCCCCGGCCACGCAGGCCGTTGCCGGCCGCTCGCTCGCTGGCGCTCGCTCGCTCGCAGTTCGACGACGGGACCAAGGCCCTCACACGCCCTCCTGCAGCTGCTTGGCCTTGGCGTGCACCTGCTCGACGCCGCCGACGTTGAGGAACGCCTGCTCGGGGATCTCGTCGAGGTCGCCGGCGACGATCGCCTCGAAGCTCTCCACCGTCTCGGCGACCGGCACGTACTCGCCCTTCAGACCGGTGAACACCTCGGCGACGAAGAACGGCTGGGACAGGAACCGCTGCACCTTGCGCGCCCGGTTGACCGTCAGGCGGTCCTCCTCGGACAGCTCGTCGAGGCCGAGGATGGCGATGATGTCCTGCAGCTCCTTGTAGCGCTGCAGCGTCTCCTGCACCCGGCGGGCGACGTCGTAGTGGTGCTGGCCGACGACCTCGGGCGACAGGATCGTCGACGTCGACGCCAGCGGGTCCACCGCCGGGTAGATGCCGAGCGCGGCGACCTGGCGGGACAGCTCGGTCGTCGCGTCGAGGTGGGTGAACGTCGTGAACGGCGCCGGGTCGGTGTAGTCGTCGGCGGGCACGTACACGGCCTGCAGCGACGTGATCGAGCGACCGCGGGTCGACGTGATGCGCTCCTGCAGCTGGCCCATCTCGTCGGCCAGCGTCGGCTGGTAGCCCACCGCCGACGGCATGCGGCCGAGCAGCGTCGACACCTCGGAACCCGCCTGCACGAAGCGGAAGATGTTGTCGACGAACAGCAGCACGTCCTGGTTCTGCACGTCGCGGAAGTACTCCGCCATCGTCAGCGCCGACAGGGCGACGCGCAGGCGCACGCCCGGCGGCTCGTCCATCTGGCCGAACACGAGGGCGGCCTTCTCGAACACGCCCGACTCCATCATCTCCAGGCGCAGGTCGGTGCCCTCACGGGTGCGCTCGCCGACGCCGGCGAACACCGACACGCCGCCGTGCTGGGAGGCGACGCGGTTGATCATCTCGGTGATCAACACCGTCTTGCCCACGCCGGCGCCACCGAACAGGCCGATCTTGCCGCCGGCGACGTACGGGGTCAGCAGGTCGATGACCTTGATGCCGGTCTCGAACATGCGCGCCGAGGGCTCGAGGGCGTCGAACGCCGGGGCGTCGCGGTGGATCTCCCACCGTTCCATGTCGTCGTAGTCGGCGGGGTCGGAGTCGAGCGGCACGCCCCACGCGTTCCAGACGTGTCCGAGCACGCGCTCCCCGACCGGCACGGTGATCCCCTGTCCGGTGTTGCGCACGGCTGTTCCGCGGGTGAGGCCGTCGGTCGGCTTCATGCAGACGGCGCGGACGCGGCCCTCGCCGAGCTGCTGGGCGACCTCGGCGAGCACCGGCTGGGGGTTGCCGTCGAAGACGATGTCGAACTCGAGGGCCGTGTTGATCTCCGGCAGCGAGCCGCGGGGGAACTCGACGTCGATCACCGGGCCGGCGATGCCGACGACCCGGCCGTCGGTGCGGCTCGCGGGTCGGGGGCTTGCTCGGTCACGGTCATCGGACTTCTCCTGTGAAGGCGGCGACCTCGAGCTCGTCGAGGATGCGCAAGGCGGGGGCTTCGCGTTCCAGGTGCCGAGGGCTTCGGCGCCGCCGACGATCTCCATGATCTCGGTGGTGATGGCGTCCTGACGGGCGCGGTTCATGATCCGGCTGAGCGTCTTGATCAGCTCGTCGGCGTTGTCGGTGGCCGCCTTCATCGCCCGCTGGCGGAAGGCGTGCTCGGACGCCGCGGCGTTGAGCAGGGCGGCATAGACGCGTGCCTCGACGTAGCTCGGCAGCAGCGTCTCGAGGATCGTCGTCGGGTCGGGCTCGAACTCGTAGTCGCCGGCGGGCTGGTCCGCAGCTGCCCGCCTTGCCGTCGCCACCGGCGACGGTCTCCGCCGACAGCGGGACGAGCGGACGGAGCACGACCTCCTGGTTGCCGGCGCTCACGAAGCGGGTGTAGACGAGCTCGACGCGGTCGACCTGGCCGCTCGTGAACAGCTCCACGACGTGGCCGCCGATGCGCTTGGCGTCGGCATGGGTGGGGCTGTCGCTGAACCCGGCGAAGCCCTCCCCGAGGATGTAGCCGCGGAACCGGAAGTACGCCTCTGCCTTCCGGCCGACGGGGATCACCTGGTACTGCTTGCCGGCGAGGACATCGGCCTTGACCTCACCCTCGGCGGCGCGCTGGACGCCGGCGTTGTAGCCCCCGCACAGGCCGCGGTCGGCGGAGATGACGACGTAGGCCGTCGAGGCCACCTCCTCGCGCCCGGCGAGCAGCGGCGAGCCCTGCCCGGCGCCCGCCGCGGCGAGGTCGCGTACGACCTGGGTGATCTTCTCCGAGTACGGGACCGCGGCGTGCACACGTTGCTGGGCCTTGACGATCCGCGAGGCGGCGATCAGCTCCATCGCGCGCGTGATCTTCTTCGTCGCCTGGACCGTCCGGATGCGGCCCCTGAGGATGCGTTCCTGCCCTCCCGCCATCGTCAACTACTCCGTCGCCAGCGTCTTCTGCGTCTTGGCGTCGCCCATCTCGTCCCGGTCGACGCTCGTCGGGTCGACCGGCCTGGTGTCGCCGTCGCCTGACTGGAACTGCTCCTTGAACGATCCGATGGCGTCTCCGAGGGCGTCGGGCACGGCACCGCCCTTGACCTCGTCGAGCAGCGCGCCGTGGCGGCTGCGCATGAAGTCGAGCAGCTCGGCCTCGAAGCGCTTGACGTCCTCGACAGCGACGTCGTCGAGATGGCCACGGGTACCGGCGAAGATCGCCACGACCTGTTCCTCGACCGGCATCGGGCTGTTCAGGTTCTGCTTCAACAGCTCGACGAGCCGGTAGCCCCGCTCGAGCTGGGCCTTGGACACGGCGTCGAGCTCGGAGCCGAACGTGGCGAACGCCTCCAGCTCGCGGAACTGGGCGAGGTCGAGCTTCAGCGTGCCGGCGACCGCCCTCATCGACTTGATCTGCGCCGCGCCGCCGACCCTCGACACCGAGTTGCCGACGTCGACCGCCGGCCGCACACCCGACTTGAACAGGTTCTCCTGCACGTAGATCTGACCATCGGTGATCGAGATCACGTTCGTCGGGATGTACGCCGAGATGTCGCCGGCCTTGGTCTCGATGACCGGCAGCGCGGTCAGCGAGCCGGCGCCGTTCTCGTCGGACAGCTTGGCCGCCCGCTCGAGCAGACGGCTGTGCAGGTAGAACACGTCGCCGGGGTACGCCTCGCGGCCGGGCGGCCGGCGCAGCAACAGCGACACCTGGCGGTATGCCTCGGCCTGCTTGGACAGGTCGTCGTAGACGACGAGGGCGTGCTCGCCGTTCTCCATCCAGTGCTGGCCCATGGCGCAGCCGGCGTACGGGGCGAGGTACTTGAACGGCGCCGGATCGGCGGCCGGGGCGCTGACGACGACCGTGTAGTCCATCGCCCCGTTCTGGCGCAGCGTCTCGACCGTCTGGGCGACCGTCGAGCCCTTCTGACCGATCGCCACGTAGATGCACTTCACGCCCTGACCCTTCTGGTTCAGGATCGTGTCCACGGCGATGGTGGACTTGCCGGTCTTGCGGTCGCCGATGATCAGCTCGCGCTGGCCGCGCCCGATCGGGGTCATCGCGTCGATCGACTTGATCCCGGTCTGCAGCGGCTCGTGGACCGGCTTGCGGCCCATGATCCCCGGCGCCTGGATCTCCATCCGGCGCGGCTCGGTGCCGACGAGGTCGCCCTTGCCGTCGACCGGCTGACCGAGCGCGTCGACCACCCGTCCGAGCACACCGTCGCCGACCGGCACCGACAGGATGCGGCCCGTCGACTTCACCGTCTGGCCTTCTTGGATGTTGTCGACGTCGCCGAGCACGACGGCGCCGATCGAGTGCTCGTCGAGGTTGAGGGCGAGGCCGACGGTGCCGTCCTCGAACTCGAGCAGCTCGTTGACGGCGGCGTCGGGCAGCCCCGAGACGCGGGCGATCCCGTCACCGACCTCGGCGACGCGCCCGACCGTGCGCGCCTCCAGCGACGGCTCGAAGCCCTCGAGGTTCTTGGTCAGCGCGGCAGCGATGTCGGAGGCGGACAGGGTCAGTTCAGCCATCAGAGTCGGCCCTTCAACTGGTCGAGGTGAGTGCGGACGGTGCCGTCGATCACGGTGTCGCCGACGGTGGCGACGAGGCCGCCGAGCACGGACGGGTCGACGACGACCTTGAGGTCGACGTCCTTGCCGGTGGCGTTGGCGAGGGCGGCCTTGAGGCGATCCTGCTGGTCGGGGGTGAGCTCGACCGCCGAGCGGACCTCGGCGAGGGCGAGGTCCTTGGAGCTGGCGGCGCGCTCGACCATGCGGTCGACGATCGCCGGGAGGTCGCGGCCGTGGCCGGCGCCGACGACCATCGAGATCAGCTGCACGGTGGTCGATGTGACCTTGCCGCCGAGCAGGTCCTCGACGATCGCCTGGCGCTTGGCCGGCGGGATCTGGTCGTCGGAGAGGGTGTTGCGCAGCTCGTCGCTGGACTCGTAGGAGCGGGCGAACCGGAACAGCTCGTCCTCGATCTCGTCGAGCGTGCCCTCGGCGCGAGCGACCTCGAACAGCCCTCGCGCATACCCGTCGATCCGTGCTGATCGCTCATGCGTTGGCTCCTGTCGACGCTCCGACCTTGGAGATGAAGTCCTCGATCAGGCGCTGCTGCGTGTCGCCGTCGAGCGACTGCTCGACGACGCGGTCGGCGGCGGAGGCGGCGAGGCGGGCGATCTCGTTGCGCAGCTCGTCGCTCGTGCGGCTGGCGGCGGCGGCGATGTCGGCATCGGCCTTGGCCTCGAGGTCGGCGATCTCGGCCTCCAGCCGGGCCCGGCCGTCGACGAGCAGGGCCTCTGCCTGGGTGTCGGCCTCGGCCAGCATCCGCTGCCGCTCACCCTCGATGTCGCCGAGCGCCTGGCGGATGCGCGTCGCCTCGGCATCGGCATCGGTCTTGGCCTGGGCTGACTCGTCGAGCTCGGTCTGGATCCGCTCGGTGCGGGCGACGAAGGCCTTCTTGGCCATCGGCCCGGCTTTCCAGATCAACAGGCTGATGATGATCACCGCGGCGAGCCCGCCGTAGATCAACTCCGCCTGCTCCGGCAACAGCCAGTGGTTGGTCGTGTACGAGCCGCTGTCGTCGATGTCGTGCTCGGCCATCGGGAAGCGGTTGAACGCGGGAAGGATGGCGGCGAGCGCGTTCATCGTCCGACCCCCGCGCTCATCGCCTCGGACACCGCCGAGCTGACGACGGACGGATCGGGCGCCCGGCCGGTCGCCAGCTCGCCGGCACGGGAAGCCACGGCGCGCACGGCGTTCTCGACGTCGGCCTGGGCTGCGTGGCGCGCCTGCTCCACCTGCGTCGCCGCGGCGGCACGCTTGTCGGCGATGCGTGCGTTCGCCGCGGCCAACTGCTCGGCCCGCTCGCCCTCGAGCGTGCTGCGCGCCGCTTCGATGCGCGCCTGGGCCTCGGCCCTGATCGTCGCCAGCTGTGCGTCGTACGCGGCGACGTCCTCGCGTGCGGAGTCGGTGACGTACTCGGCCTGCTCGTGCCCACCGCGGATCAGCGCGTAGCGGGCGTCCATCCCCTTGCGCAGGCGCGGGTAGAGGAAGAAGCGCATCAGCAGGGCGAGCACGACGAACGAGCCGAAGCCCCAGATCAGCTCCTTGGGTTCGGGCGCGATCGGGTTCTTGTCGTTCTCGGCGACGTGCTCCTCCTCCTCGCCCTCCTCGGCAGCCGGCAGCGGCGCGCCGACCAGGGCGATCTCGACGTCGAGCCCGTTGAGGGTGGCGACGGCGGTGACCACGTCAGGCGAACTTGAGGAGGATGAACACCACGAAGCCGATGAGCGCCAGCGCCTCGGTGAAGGCGATGCCGAGGAACATCGTGGTGCGCACCATGCCGGCGGCCTCGGGCTGGCGGGCCATCGCCTCGACGGACTTGCCGACGAGGTAACCGATGCCGATGCCAGGTCCGATGGCGGCGATGCCGTAGGCGAAGCCGGCGCCGATGGCGGCGGACGTGTTCTTGGCATCTGCCGGATCGACGGGTGCCTGCTGGATGAGCTGGCTGAGGGCTTCCATGTGGGTGTTGCTTTCTCCTGGTGCTGGATTGAGTGGAAGATCGATGACGGCTCAGTGGGCGTATGCCTGGTCGGGCTCGGCGTGCTCGCCGGCGCCGGCGTGCTCGACGTGCTCGGCGTGCTCGCCATGGCCCTCCATCGACATGCCGATGTAGACGCCGGTGAGGATCGTGAAGATGTAGGCCTGCAGGAAGGCGACCAGGATCTCGAAGGCGGTGAGGAACAGCAGCATCCCGAACGGCAGGATGCCCATCGGGATGAAGGCGAACTTGTTCGTCTCCGCCTGGAACAGCGCTTCGGTCAGCAGGGCGAACGTCACGAGCAGGATGTGCCCGGCCATCATGTTGGCCATCAGTCGGACCGTCTGGGAGAACGGCCGGATGAACAGCGTGGAGATCACCTCGATGACGCCGACGAGCGGCTTCAGCGCCGTCGGCACGTCGGGCGGCCAGATCATGTGCCCGAAGTAGGCCAGGCCCTGGTGCTTGATGCCGACGCAGATGAAGATCACCCACACCAGCAGGCTGAGCGTCAGCGGGATGGCGATGCGTGCCGTGGCCGGCATCTGCAGGATCGGCAGGATGCCCGGCAGGTTGCACAGGTAGATGAAGACGAACAGGCTGACGAGGAACGGCGTCCAGCCCAAGCCGGCCCGGCCCATCGTCGGCATGACGACCTGGTCCTCGATGAACTCGACGATGATCTCGGCCAGGTTGCGGATGCCACGCGGCGCCTTGGTGCCGTCGCGGCTGCCGGCGAGGAGGAAGATGACGATCCCGATCAGCGAGGCGAGGACGCCGATCAGGGCGACCTTGTTGAACGTCGGGAACAGGTCCTCCCAGCGCAGGATGGCGTTGATCGGTGGGAACTCGAGTGCGAACACGTGTGATCCGTCCTCTGGCTACGAGTGGGTACGGGCGGGCTTGAGACCGGGGTTGGCGAGGGAGATGGCGACGTACTTCATCTCCCAGAACAGCAGGCCGAGGTGCGTCACGATGATGGTCGCTCCGAGGGCGGGGAGCGAAATCCACGAGGCGTCGCGCACCAGGTAGACGGCGAGGAAGATCAGGCCGAGGCGGATGAGGTAGCCGAACAGGGTGGCCGCCATGAGCAGGCCGAGGGAGATGCGGGCGGCCATGGCGATGATGCCGGCGGCGATGGCGAAGTTGGCGAGGACGAGCCCGATGCCGTACGCCGCCGACCAGGCACCGTCGCCGCCCCAGATCACGGCGCAGACGGCGATCAGCAACGGGGCGGCGATCAGGCCGCGCTTGATCATGTCGCGCGAGACACTGATCTCCGTGGCCGGCCCGTCGAGGCGGGTCGTGAAGACGTCGGCGCTCTCGGTGCTCACGACGTGGCCTTCCCCTTGTGACCGCGTGCCGCACGCTCCGCCTCGAGCTGCTCCATCCGCGCGTCGTAGCGGTACTTGATGCTGGCGAAGAAGCCGACCGCCGCCAGCACCGTCAGCACGATCATGAACAGCGGGGTGGTGCCGAGCCAGCGGTCGAGGGCGAAGCCGATGCCGAAGAACAGCAACACGGTGAGGGCGACATCCATCCCGCGACCGAACGCGTCGTCGCTGCGGCTCACGCGGAGGTCGGTCGGGAAGAGCTTCATCGGGCGTTGATGATCGTTCACGGTGGCGGGCGGTGCTTGTGAACGCATCCACAAGCTACCTCAACGGCGTGCGCCACCGCAATTCCCTCCGACGTCAAGTCACCGGCAGGCGGCGGGTTGGAGCGCCGGCGTCGCTGAGGATCGGCGACTCGCAGAGCTCCTCCAGCGTCGGCAGGTCGATCTCCCGCTCGGGCTCCGAGTTGCGGGTCGGGGCGAAGGCGACGAACGACGACGACCAGCGCGGCGAACCCGACGATCACCGCGATCCGCAATGGGTTGGCGGCGATGACCGGCCACCAGTTGCGTGGGTTCGCCAGTCGCCGCCGGCGCGCCGTGCGTTGGGCGCGGACGTAGCGCTGGGCGTCGTCGGGCAGCCGACTCGTGCGCGCCTCGCGCACGACGAAGACGATCACCAACCCGGCGATCAGGAAGCAGACGGCCATCGCGACGCGTGCCCAACCGCCGACCGACTGGACGACGACGCGGAAGGCGAGGAAGAACACGAACCCGCCACCCACCTGCGTGACGAGCTCGAGGTTCGACCGCGACGCCTGGTCGTGGGGATCGGCGCGCGCCGCCTGGGCGAAGTGTGTCGCCGCCTCGTCGCGCTGCTTCGCCGCCAGCAACGCCGCACCGAGCCGGTTCAGGGCCGACGCCGACCCCGGCTGCAGCCGCAGCGCCTCGCGGTAGGCGTCGATCGCCTCCGCCTTCCTGCGCCGCTTGAGCAGCACATCGCCGAGCACCTCCCAGCCGTGCGCCCAGTCGGGTGCGTTGGCGACCACCTGCCGCGCCGTCACCTCGGCGTCGGCGCGGCGCCGGGCGGCGAGCTGGCACTGGGCGAGCACGGACTGCACCAGCACCGAGTCGGGAGCGATCGCCGCGGCCTGCTCGGCGGCGGCGAGGGCCGCCTTCGTGTCGCCGGCGCCCTTCAGGGCGATGGCCCGCAGCCGTTGCGGGTGCTCGTCGCCGGGCAGGATGCCCGCCGCCCGGTCCGCGGCGACCAGCGCCTCGTCGTAGCGGCCGGCACCGATCAGCGCCACGCCCCGCTGGCACCACGCGATCCCGTCGCCGGGGTTCGCCGCCAGCGACCGCTCGACCGCCGCCAGCGCGTCGTCCCACCGGCGCAGCTCGATCAGCGCATCGACGCGATGGAGCTCGCTCGCTCGCTCATCGCCGGCGTTCGATGAACGCCACGAGGTCGTCGTACTCGCCGTTCTGGTTGGCGAAGTAGGCCGCGTTGCGGGCCATGTCGATCCACGTCGACGTCGTCTCGACGCTCTGCTTGGCGGCCCGCCGAAGGTGGTCGTCGCTGATCGGGACGATGCGACCGGCGTCGGCGCTGGCCTCGAGGGCCAGCTCGGCGGCGTTGCGGCACAGCAGCGTGAGGTCGGCACCGCTGAAGCCCTCGGTGCGCGCGGCGATCGCCTCGACGTCGACCTTGGCGAGCGGGCGATCCTCGAGCGCACGACGCAAGATCGCCAGGCGTGCGGCCTGATCGGGCGGGCGTCACGAGGAGCGTGCGGTCGAAGCGTCCCGGGCGGCGCAGGGCGACGTCGACGTCCCACGGTTGGTTCGTCGCGCCGAGCACGAACACGTCGGTGTTGTCGCTGGCGACACCGTCGAGCTCGTTGAGCAGCTGGGTGACGACGCCCCGCCCTGCCGAGTGGCGCAGGTCGCTGCGGCGCCGCCCGATGGCGTCGACCTCGTCGAAGAAGAGCACGCTCGGCGCCTGGCGTCTGGCCATCTCGAACAGGGCGTGGAGGTTCTTCTCGCTGTTGCCGAACCACATGTCGAGCACGTCGTCGAGGCGCACGGCGATGAACGAGGCGCCGAGCTCGCCGGCGAGGGCGCGGGCGAGGAACGTCTTGCCGCAGCCGGGCGGTCCGTAGAGCAGCAGCCCGCCGCGCAGGTTCGTCCCGAACGCCTGGCGCAGCTCGGGCGTGCGCAGCGGGCCGAGGAAGCTCAGCTCCAGCTTGCGCTTGACCGCGTCGAGGCCGGCGACGTCCTTCAACGTCACCCGCTGGCGGTCCTCGGCGAGCACGTCGAGGAGGAACTGGTCGTACTCGTCGGCCGGCTCGCCCTCCGCGGGCACCTCCGAGCCGCCGAGTGCGCCGGCCAGGCGGGCGTACGTCGCGGCCAGCGACTCGTCACCGGCGAGCAGCGCCGCCTGCCTCGCCGTCTCGAGCGCTTCGACGTCGTCGGGGCGAGCGGCGATGACGACACGGATGTGGTCGAGCGCCTCGCCACCGCGGCCGGCGGCGAGCAGCATCTCGGCGAGGTGGACACGCAGGTCGAGGTCGGCGGGATCGTCCTCGACGGCTCGCTGGAGGGCCCGGATGACGGACTCCGCGCTCACAAGCGGCACTGTAGGGTCGATGGACACGGATCTGCGCACCCGCTTCCTGGACCTCCACCGGCCCGGCAGCCGCTCGTGATGCCCAACGCGTGGGACGCCGGCTCGGCGAAGTTGCTCGAGTCGCTCGGGTTCTCGGCCATCGCCACGACGAGCGCCGGGTTCGCCGCCACGCTCGGGCGGCCCGACGGCGGCGTCACCCGCGACGAGGCGATCGCCCACACCGCCGACCTCGCCGCGGCCACGTCGCTGCCGGTGAACGCCGACCTCGAGGACTGCTTCGCCGACGACCCGGCGGGTGTCGCGGCGACGATCGCCGCGGCCGCCGCGACGGGCGCCGCTGGGGCATCGGTGGAGGACTACGGGCGCGACCCGGCGCACCCGATCCACGACCTCGGCCTCGCTCGCGACCGCGTCGCCGCCGCGGTCGAGGCCGCCGACGGTCTGGTCGTGACGGGGCGCGCCGAGAACCACATCCGCGGGGTCGACGACCTCGCCGACACCATCCGCCGGCTGCAGGCGTACCAGGAGGCCGGCGCCGACGTGCTCTACGCGCCCGGGTTGGTGCGGATCGAGGACGTGCGGTCCGTCGTCACGTCGGTCGACCGCCCGGTGAACGTGCTGCTGATCCCCGGCGGTCTCGACGTCGCCGCGCTCGCCGAGGCCGGCGTCGCCCGCATCTCCGTCGGCGGTGCGCTCGCCTGGGTCGGGTGGGCCGCCGTCGCCGACGCCGCCCGCCAGCTGCTCGAGTCCGGCACCCCGCTCGACCGCGACGCGGTCAAGGCCGGCGGCAAGGCCGCCAAGGCCGCGCTCGGCTGACCGCGCCCCCGCATCTGGGCGGGATCTCGCCATCACCGCTCCGGGTCGCTGGACCCTCGCCGTATCCGGCGAGAACCCCCGCCCAGGTCACACGCCGTGCCGTTGGCGCGGCGGCGGCGGACGCTGGGGTGGAGCACGGTGTACAGCACGATGCCGATGGCGGCCATGCCGAACGGGAGGTAGGTCGGGTTCTCGCCCGACAGCACCGGGTAGAGCACGAACGCCGACAGCAGCGCCGTCCACGTCCACAGGATGAGGACGCTCCTGCGGTGGCCGTGGCCGAGGTTCATCAGCCGGTGGTGGAGGTGGCCCTTGTCGGGGAGGTCGAGCGCCTTGCGCCGGGTCGCTCGCCGCACGATGGCGAAGAGCAGGTCGAGCACCGGCACACCGAGGATGAACAGCGGCAGCACGAGCGGGGCGAGGAAGAAGAACGTCTGGCCGATGAAGCGCTGGTCGGTGTCGGCACGGCCACCGACCACGCTCGTCGACACGGCCATCAGCAGCCCCAGCAGCAACGCCCCGCAGTCACCCATGATGATGCGCGCCGGGTTGAAGTTGTGCGGCAGGAACCCGACGCAGACGCCGACGGCGAGGATCGCCATCAGCGGCCCGATGTTCGGTTCACGCAGCAGGTCGAGATCGGAGAGCCGCTGGCTGTAGAGGAAGAAGGCGAAGGCGCCGATGGCGACGATGCCGGCGGCGAGCCCGTCGAGGCCGTCGATGAGGTTGATCGCCTGGGTCATCCCGAGCAGCCACAGCACCGTGATCAACGCGATCCAGTCGTCGGACAGGACGAACACACCGAGGAACGGCAGGCGGAAGTAGAACATCGTCACGCCGAAGTAGACGAGGACCAGCCCGGCAACGACCGTTCCCGTCACCTTGGCCGGCGCCGACAGCCCCTTGACGTCGTCGAACAGGCCGACGGCGACGATGATCGTGGCCGCCAGGACGACGCCTGCCGGCTCGGAGTTGCGGGCGAAGAGCGGGTCGAACGTGTCCAGCAGGCGAGCGGTCACGAGGGCGACGAAGAACCCGGCGTACATCGCCACCCCGCCGATCGCCGGCATCGGCGCCGTGTGCACGGTGCGCTCGTTGGGCTCGTACAGCCAGCCGCGCGACCGCGCGAACCAGGCGACGAGTGGCGTCACGATGAACGTGGTCACGCCGGCCACGGCACCGATGAGGAGGTAGGCACCCGTCGCCGGCACGGCCGGTGAGCCTATGAGGCCGGGTCAGTGATCAGGGGTACGCGGGGAACCGCGCGCAGAGGTCGGCGACCTCGGCCTTGATCTCGGCGAGCGCGCCTGGCGTGTCGCGCTCGTGGAGGGCGCGGGCGATGAAGGCGGCGATGTCGGCCATCTGCGCCTCCTCCATCCCCTGCGTGGTCACCGACGGCGTGCCGATGCGCAGGCCGCTCGTGACGAACGGGCTGCGCGGGTCGTCGGGGACCGTGTTCTTGTTCAGCGTGATCCCCGCCTCGTCGAGCGTGATCTGGGCGACCTTGCCGGTGAGCTCGGCGTCGAACGGGCGCAGGTCGACGACCATCAGGTGGTTGTCGGTGCCGCCCGACACGAGCCGGAAGCCCTCCCCCGCCAGGGCCTCGGCGAGCGCCGAGGCGTTGCTGACGATCTGGTGGGCGTACTCCTTGAACGACGGGTGGGCAGCCTCCCGGAACGCCACCGCCTTGCCGGCGATGACGTGCTCGAGCGGCCCGCCCTGCGACCCGGGGAACACCGCCTTGTCGATCTTCGCCGCCAGCTCGGCGGTCGACAGGATGCACCCGCCCCGTGGACCGCGCAGCGTCTTGTGCGTCGTGAACGTGACGACGTCGGCGATGCCGACCGGGCTCGGGTGGGCGCCGCCGGCGACGAGCCCGGCGAGGTGGGCGATGTCGAACACGAGCAGGGCGCCCACCTCGTCGGCGATGGCCCGGAACGGCTCGGCGTCGAGCCGGCGCGAGTAGCTCGTGGTGCCGGCCACGATCAGCTTCGGATGGTGCTCGAGGGCGAGGTCGCGCACCTGGTCGAAGTCGATGCGCTCGTCACCGCTCGCGATGCCGTACTGCACGAAGCGGTAGTACTGGGCGCTGGCGTTGACGGCCGCGCCGTGGGTGAGGTGGCCGCCGTGGTCGAGGCTGAGGCCGAGCGCCATGTCGCCTGGGTCGAGCAGTGCCTGGTAGACGGCCATGTTGGCGTTGGCGCCGGAGTGCGGCTGGACGTTGGCGTGCTCGGCACCGAACAACGCCTTGACCCGCTCGATGGCCAGCGACTCGACGTCGTCGATGATCGCGTTGCCGCCGTAGTAGCGCTTCCCGGGATAGCCCTCGGAGTACTTGTTGGTGAGCACGGAGCCCACGGCGCGGAGCACCGCCGGCGAGGCGAAGTTCTCGCTGGCGATCAGCTGCAGGCCGGTGGTCTGGCGCTCGAACTCGCGAGCCAGCAGGGCCTCGATCTCGGTGTCCGGCTCGGTGTCGGTGGAGAAGGGCATCGTGGACAGTCTGGCAGGGCCGGGCTCGCTCAGAACTCGGATTCGAGCGCGGTGATCTGGTCGACGCGGCGGGCGTGGCGGCCACCGTCGAAGCCGGTGCTCAGGAACGTGCGCAGGATCTCCTCGGCGAGACCGACACCGACGACACGGGCACCGATCGCCAGCACGTTGGCGTCGTTGTGGGCGCGGGCGAGGCGCGCCGTGAACAGGTCGTTGCACAGTGCCGCCCGCACGCCGCGCACCTTGTTGGCGGAGAGCTGCTCACCCTGGCCGCTGCCGCCGACGACGACGCCGAGCTCGGCGCCGCCGTCGCGGACGGTGCGCCCGACAGCGGCACAGATCGGCGGATAGTCGACGGCCTCGGTGGAGTCCGTGCCGTGGTCGATGACCTCGTGGCCGTCCTCACGGAGCAACGTCGACAGGTGCGACTTGAGCTCGAAGCCGGCGTGGTCCGAGCCGATCGCGATCGCCCATCAGCGTTCCCGGCCATGCGGCCGGTCGCTCGCTGGCGCTCGCTCCCTCGCACGCGAGATGACCCGTCGGACCCGCGCACCCCCGTCATCGTCGGCGTCGGCCAGTTCCTCCACCGCGCCGCCGGCGTCGACGACGCGATGGAGCCGGCGGCGTTGATGGAGGCGGCGATCGTCGAGGCGGCGAGCGACGCCGGGCTCGACGGGCCGCCGGCCGTCGACTCGATCCGTGTCGTCAGCTCGCTCTCGTGGCGCTACGGCAACCCGGCATGGATCATCGCCCAGCGACTGGGACAGCAGCCGCGCGAGCTGGCGTACACGGGCGCCGGCGGCAACACGCCGCAGACGCTCGTCAACCGCACATCGCTCGACATCCTCGCCGGCAAGCTCGACACCGCGGTCCTCGTCGGCGGCGAGGCGTGGCGGACGCGCATGCGCGCCCGCAAGACGGGCGCAATCCTCGAGTGGCCCAAAGCGCCCGACGACCAGCCGCCCGTGATGCTCGGCGCCGAGCTCGACATGACCCACCCGGTGGAGGCGGAGCGCGGCGTGTACCTGCCGGTGCAGATCTACCCGATGTTCGAGACGGCGATCCGTGCCGCTGCCGGACGGTCTCCGGACGAGCACCTCGTCGCCGTCAGCGAGCTGTGGTCACGCTTCAGCGACGTCGCCGCGCGCAACCCGCACGCCTGGCTGCAGGAGTCGAAGTCGGCCGAGGAGATCCGCACGACGTCGCCCACCAACCGCCTGGTCGGCTTGCCGTACCGCAAGTACATGAACTCCAACAACGACGTCGACATGGCTGCCGCCGTGATCATCTGCTCCGTCGAGGCCGCACGTCGGCTCGGCGTCGCCGAGGAACGGTGGGTCTTCCCCCACTCCGGTTCCGATTGCCACGAGCACGCCTACGTCTCCAACCGGGACACGTTCGCCCGCACCCCCGCGGTCGAGCTGGGCGGCCGCCGCGCGCTCGAGCTGGCGGGCATCGGCATCGACGACGTCGCCATCGTCGACCTCTACTCCTGCTTTCCCGCCGCCGTGCAACTCGGGGCACAGTCGCTGGGGCTGTCGACCGAGCGACAGCTCACCCGGACGGGCGGGCTGGCGTTCGCCGGCGGACCGTGGAACAACTACGTGATGCACGCCATCGCCACCGTCGTCGGCGACCTCCGCCAGCAGCCGGGCGAGCGGGGGCTGGTCTGGGCCAACGGCGGCTACGTCACCAAGCACGCCTTCGGCGTGTACGGCACCGAGCCGCCGGCGGACGGGTTCCGCCACGACGATCCGCAGGCGGAGATCGACGCCCTGCCGCGCCGCGAGCTGGCGTTCGCCGAGGACGCCGCCGGCCCGGCGACCGTCGAGGCGTACACCGTGATGCACGGGCGCGACGGGAGCCCGGAGCAGGCCATCGCCACCTGCCTCCTCGACGACGGACGCCGGGCGTGGGGCCTGTCGAGCGACGCCGACGTGACCGGCGCGCTCGGTGACGGCGAGTGGGTCGGCCGGCGCGTCGTGCTCGACCCCGCCCGGCGATCTCGTCCTGTGATCCGTGATCCCGATCATCCTCGACTGCGACCCGGGACACGACGACGCCGTGGCCATCGTCGTCGCCACCCGTCACACCGAGCTGCTCGGCATCACGACCGTCGCCGGCAACGCACCGCTCGAACGGACCACGCACAACGCGATGGTCGTGCGTGAGCTGCTCGGCGTCGACGTCCCCGTGCACTCCGGCGCGGCACGACCGCTCGTCGCCGAGTTGCACACCGCGCCGGCGGTGCACGGCGCCAGCGGTCTCGACGGCGCCGACCTCCCGGAACCGGCGCGCCCGCTCGACGGCACCGACGCGGTCGGGTTCATCGTCGACACGCTGCCGGCGCGTCGACGGCGTCTGGCTCGTCGGCGTCGGCCCACTGACCAACATCGCCCTGGCGTTGCGCGCGGCACCCGACCTCGCCGGGCGCGTCGCCGGGATCTCGATGATGGGCGGCGGCACGTTCGGCAACCGATCGCCGGTCGCCGAGTTCAACATCTGGGCCGACCCCGAGGCGGCGGCGATCGTGTTCGGGTACGGCGGGCCGCTGGTGATGGCCGGGCTCGATCTCACCCATCAGCTGCTGGCGACGCCCGACCGGATCGCCGCGGTGCGTCAGCGCCCCGGGCGACTCGCCGCCACGCTGGGCGAGCTGTTCACGTTCTTCTCCGAGACGTACATCGCCCGTCACGACCGCATCGCCGGCGCGCCCGTGCACGACCCGTGCGCCGTGCTCGCCCTGACCCACCCGCACCTGTTCGGGCGCCAGCGCCGTCATGTCGCCGTCGAGACGTCCGGCGCGCTCACCCGCGGCATGACGGTCATCGACCACCGCACGCTCAAGGAGCGCCCGCCGCCCAACTGCGACGTGCTCACCTCGGTCGACGCCGACGCCGCCTGGACCGTCATCCTCGACGCCCTCGGCTGATCGCGTGGGCGGCGTCCGGCCGGCCGATACGGTGCTGGTCGCCATGACGCGAACTTCGCAGGACGAGCACGCGACTCCTATCCGCGCCAGTCGGCGCGCACGCAGCGGTTCACGCTCGGCGAGCCGCGCGACGTCGTCGTGTCGCCGGACGGGCAGCGGATCGTGTTCCTGCGCAGCAGGGGCGGCACTGACGCCGCCAACTGCCTGTGGATGGTCGACGCGGCGTCCGGTGACGAACGTCTGGTCGCCGACCCGGAGGCGCTGCTCGCCGGCCGCGACGACGATCTGCCGCCGGAGGAACGGGCGCGCCGCGAGCGGGCGCAGGGAGACCGGGGGCGGGATCACCGCCTACGCCATCGACGCCGCCGCCACGGTCACCGCCTTCGCCATCGGCGGGCGGCTGTTCGTCGGCGGTCTGCTGAGCGGCCAGGCGCGCGAGCTTCCCGTCGCCGGTCCGGTGTTCGACCCCCGCCCCGATCCCGCTCGCCCAGCGGGTCGCCTACGTCAGCGGCCGGCTGCTGTGCCTCGCCGAGCTCGACGGCCGCTGGCGCGTCCTCGCCGGTGGTGAGGACGACGAGCCGGAGACGGTCACGTGGGGCAGCGCCGACTTCATCGCCGCCGAGGAGATGGACCGCCTGCGTGGCTTCTGGTGGTCACCGGACGGCACCGCCCTGGCCGTCTGCCGGGTCGACACCGCCCCCGTGCAGCGGTGGCACCTCGCCGACCCCGCCGACCCCGCCGAAGCGCCACGCGAGTTGCCGTACCCGGCCGCAGGGACACCGAACGCCGACGTCACGCTGCACGTCATCGGCCTCGACGGGGCGATCGTCGACGTCGAGTGGGACCGCGACGCGTTCCCGTACCTCGCCGACGTGCACTGGACCGAGGCCGGGTTGATCGCCTCGGTGCTGTCGCGCGACCAGCGCGCGCTCGACGTCGTGCGCGTCGACCCGGCGACCGGGGCGACCGAGGCCCTGTTCGAGGACCGCGACGACGTGTGGATCGAGCTCGTCCCCGGCGTACCCCGGCTCACCCGCGATGGGCTGCTCGTGACCTGTGCCGACCGTGATGGCGCCCGCCGGCTGCTCGTCGACGGCCAGGCGGTGACGCCGCCCGACCTGCAGGTGCGCGCCGTCGCCACGGTCGACGGGCCGGGTGTCGTGTTCACCGCCAACCCGGTCGACGACGCCACGTCGATCCACGTCTGGCGCTATCGCGACGGCGAGTTGAGCGCGCTGACCGACGAGCCGGGCGTGCACACCGTCGCCGCCGGCGGTGGCACGACGGTGGTGCGGACGGCGACGCTGGACGAGCCCGGCGCGACGTGGTCGACGCTCGACGGCGTCGAGCTGGCGACCGTCGCCGCCACGCCGAGCATTCGGGCCGACGTGCACCTGTCGTTCGCCGGCGACCGGCGAGTGGCCACCGCCGTGCTGTTGCCGCGCGACCACGACGGCTCACCGTTGCCCGTCCTGCTCGACCCGTACGGCGGGCCCCATGCGGCACGAGTCGTCAGGGCGCACAACGCCCATCTGACATCGCAATGGTTCGCCGACCAGGGCTTCGCGGTGGTCGTCGCCGACGGCGCGCGGCACGCCCGGGCCGCGGCACCGAGTGGGAGCGTTCGATCCATCACGATCTGGCGACCCCCGTCCTCGACGACCAGATCGCCGCCCTCCACCACGCCGCCGACGAGCACGGCGTGCTCGACCTCGAGCGTGTCGCCATCCGCGGCTGGAGCTTCGGCGGCTACCTCGCCGCGCTCGCCGTGCTGCGCCGGCCCGACGTCTTCCACGCCGCCGTCGCCGGCGCGCCGGTCACGGAGTGGCGCCTCTACGACACGCACTACACCGAGCGCTACCTGGGCGATCCCGTCGAACGACCCGACGTCTACGACGCCAGTTCGCTGCTGCCGCTCGCCGATGGTCTGACCCGCCCGCTGCTGCTGATCCACGGACTCGCCGACGACAACGTCGTGGCGGCGCACACCTTGCAGCTGTCGTCGGCGCTGCTCGCCGCCGGCCGGCCGCACGAGGTCCTGCCGCTCGTCGGGATCACCCACATGACGTCGCAGGAGGTGGTCGCCGAGCACCTCCTGCTGCACCAGCTCGACTTCCTGCGTCGCTCACTCGGGCTTGCCGCGAAGTGAGTACGGTGCCTGGTGTGGAAGAGCGGCTCGCCGCGCTGTACGAGGGCGTCGCCGTGCACGCCACGGCCGACCGCGAGCACATGGCGGCCCTGGAGCTGCTCGCCGTCGTCATGCTCGCCGACTCCCACCTCAGCGACGACGAGCTCGGGGTCCTCCGCGAGCTGACCGAGGACTGGCGCGGCACGGCGTTCTCCTACGAGCAGTACTTCGGACAGGCCGTTGCCACCGCCCGGGCGGCGTGGGCGAACGGCACCGTCACCGACCTGCTCGACTCCATCGACGCCCGCATCACCAGCCGCGTCCTGCGCCGGGCGCTGTTCTCCGCCGCCCGCGAGCTGGTCGGCGTCGACGAGAACGTCACCCCGGAGGAGGGCTCGCTGCTCTCCGACATCGCCGTCAGGTTCGGCTGACGGCAACCCGATCCCGCCCGGTGAGGTCGGGGCGGATCTCGACCTCCGAGTAGCCGGAGCCGGTGAGCAGGCGATCGACCGACTCGCCCTGGTCGGCCCCGATCTCCAGCACCAGCCAGCCACCGGGTCGCACCCAGCGCGGCGCCTCGTCGACGACACGGCGGATGGCGTCGAGCCCGTCGGCGCCGGCGAACAGCGCCGCATGCGGCTCCCACTCGCGCACGGCGTCGTCGATGTCGGGTGAGGCGTCGGCGACGTAGGGCGGGTTGGACACGGCGAGGTCGAGGAGCGTGCCGTCGGGCAGGGCGTCGAACCACGATCCCTCGGCGACGCGCACGTTGGCCGCCCGGCGGCCGATCCCGGCCAGGTTGGCGCGAGCAACGTCGAGGGCGTCGGGCGACTGATCCGTCAGCCACACCGTGACGCCGTCGACGGGCAGCTCGTCGGCGAGCGCCAGGCCGATCGCACCCGAGCCGGTGCCGAGATCGGCGACGGTGATCGGCCGGGCGAGGGCGGCGGCCAGCTCGATGGCCACACCGGCCACGACCTCGGTCTCCGGGCGCGGGATCAGCACCCGGCGGTCGACCGCCAGGTCGAGGTGCCGGAACCCCCACCGGCCGAGCACGTAGGCGAGCGGCTCACCGGCGGCGTGCCGGGCGAGCATGGCGTCGAGGTGGGCGACCATCCGTCGGTGGCCGGCTCGTCGAGCACGTCGTCGAGCCGATCTGCGCCGCTCGCCACCTCGCACAGCCACGTCGCGGCCGGCCGCTCCCCCACCTTGGCGGTGGTCTCGGCGAGCAGCGTGCGCCACCGCAACACGCCGCCGCTCATCGCTCAAGTCATCGTCGGCGAGCTGGCGGGCACGCTCGTCGGCGGCCAGCGCCTCGACGACGTCGTCGAGGTCGCCGGCCAGCACATCGGGCAGGCGGTAGATCGTGAACCCGATCCGGTGGTCCGTGACCCGACCCTCCTTGAAGTTGTAGGTGCGGATCTTCTCGCCGCGGCCGCCGCCGCCGACCTGCGAGCGGCGCTCTGCCGAGCGCTCGGCGTTGCGCTCGCGCTCGGCGGCCTCGAGCAGCCGGGCGCGCAGCACCTGCATCGCCCGCTGGCGGTTCTGCAGCTGGCTGCGCTCGTCCTGCATCGACACGACGATGCCGGTCGGCACGTGGGTGATGCGCACCGCCGAGTCGGTCGTGTTGACGCTCTGGCCGCCCGGTCCGCTCGAGCGGAAGACGTCGACCTGCAGGTCGCGGTCGTCGATCGCCACCTCGACCTCGTCGGCTTCGGGGAGCACGAGCACGGTCGCCGAGGAGGTGTGGATGCGGCCCTGGCTCTCGGTGACCGGAACACGCTGGACCCGATGCGGCCCACCCTCGAACTTGAACCGCGGCCAGGCGTCGACGCCCTGCACGGAGAAGGTGACCTCGTTGACGCCGCCGAGGTCGCTGCTGTCGAGCGACAGGGTGTCGACGCGCAGGCCGTGGCGCCCTGCGTAGGCGCGGTACATGTCGTAGAGGTCGCGGGCGAAGAGGTTGGCCTCCTCCCCGCCCTCGGCGCCGCGGATCTCGACGATGACGTCGCGCCCGGCGTGCGGGTCGGGCGGGACCATCAGCGCGCGCAGCTCGGCGTCGACCTGCGTCGAGGGCGGCCGTCGCCGAGTCGAGCTCGGCCTCGATGAGCGTCCGCTCGTCGCTGTCGGCGTCGACGAGCAACTCGCGAGCCGCCCCGGCGTCGGCCTCCAGCGCCCGCCGGCGGCGGGCAGCGGAGACGATCGGATCGAGCTGGCGGTAGCGGGTGGTCACCCGGCGCAGCTCGGCGGGGTCGCTGGCGGTCTCCGGGTCGGCGAGGCGCGCCTCGAGGTCGGCGTGCTCCTGCTCCATGGCAGCGAGGCGGTCGGCGACGGACACGGCGGATCGAGGCTACAAGCAGCGCGCGCATTGCGGAAAAGTCACCTTCTTTGAGTTGTATCGACTCAAGTTTTCTGTAGCCTCAAAGGCATCCAGTCCACCGATCCAGGAGAAGCACCCCGATGCTCGTCCGTACCCGCCCCTTCAACCCCGTCTTCGACCGCCACTTCGACCGCGTGTTCGACCAGCTCACCAGTGGCATCGCGTCCGGCGCACGCCGGTCGTCGACGCCGCGTGGAACGACGGCGCGCTCGTGCTCACCGTCGACCTCCCCGGCACCCCGCCGAGGCGCTCGACGTCGCCGTCGCCGATCGCGTGCTGACGATCTCGGTGGCGACCGACGAGCTGTCGTGGAGCCGCAGCGTCCGCCTCGGCGCCGCCCTCGATGCCGAGCAGGTGTCGGCCGCGGTACGCCGACGGCCGCCTGACCGTCACCGTCGCCGCCGCCGCCACCGCCGAGCCGCGCCGCGTCGAATCTCCACCGAGCCGCTCCCGGCGATCCACGTCTCGACCGACGATCAGCCGGAGAACGGCACCAGCGACAACGGCTGATCCGCCAACGCGGCGATCTCGGCCGTGATCGGCACGAGGTCGCGCTCCGGCGCCACCACCAGCACCTCCCCCGAGCCTCGACGCCCGGCATCGTGCCGGGCGTCGAGCGCGTACGGGATCAGGTCGAGGTCGACACCCGCCGAGCAGACGACGAGCACCGGCGAGCCGTCGGGACGCCGGCCGATGGCCGAGCACGGCGCCCGGTCCTTGACGCCCGGCCGGGGCACCGGCGGTTGCGCCGCGGCGATCGACTGCCAGGCCGAGCTGCCCCGGGTCCTGCTCCAGTCGCCAGCGCACCAGCCGCTCGGGCACCAGCCGGCTGAGCGGATGCTGTGGCGCGTCGGCGCGCCGGTGGCCGGCGACGGCGGCGACGACGCCGGCGAGGGCCTCGGCCGGTCGGGACGTCGCCGTGGATGATGGCGAACGCTTCGCGGTCGTGGGCGCCGACGCCGACCTCGAGGCGGACGGCGCCCGTGTGCGGGTCGTCGACGACGCGGCACACCTCCAGGCCGCGCACCTCGCCGGTGACGACGCCGTGCTCGACGACCGGCTCGGCGCCGGCGGCGCGGATCGCGTCGGCGAACGCCAGGTGCTCGGCAGCGGCGGGCGGCGGCGGCGAGCAGCGGCTCGGCGACCGCCGGGAGCAGGTCCCGGCCCTCGACGTGCCACACCGCGATCGGGAGGCGCAGGCCGGCGGCGCGGCGGGCGAGCAGGCCGGTGGCCCGCTCGGCGAGCACGTTGAGCGACGTGGCCCCGTTGCGCAGCGCCCAGGCCAGGGCCGGGCCGAGCCCACGCTCGGGGTCGTCCTCGATCAGCAGCCATGCGGCGCCGTCCACGACCAGCGCAGCGCCGGGCGGGAACGCCGCCGGCTCGGCGTCGACGCGCGACCGAGGTGGTCGCGGACGAGCGCCTGCAGCTTCATGCCGCGCAAGCGGGCGCGGCGATCGTCGCTGATGGCGACTACTTCTTGCCGGCGCCGCCCTTGCGGGTGCCGTAGCGCTTGTTGAAGCGCTCGACGCGGCCGCCGGAGTCGACCAGCTTCTGCTTGCCGGTGAAGAATGGGTGGCACTCGTTGCAGAGCTCGATGTGCAGCTCGCCACCCTTCGTCGAGCGGGTGGTGAACGTGTTGCCGCACGAACACCGCACGGTCGTCTCGGCGTAGGTGGGATGGATGTCGGTCTTCATGGCGGAGATCCAGTGTACCGGCGCTCCGATCCAGTCGAGTACGTGCGTGCCGTCCGAGTCGCGCGAGTGCCGGCGCAGGCCCGCATCAGCGTACTCGGGAGCGACGCCGACGTTCTCGGGCCGCTACATCGACGGTTGTTTGGCGATCTCGTTGAGGAACTCGTCGTTGGTGCGGAACGTCTTCAGGCGGTCGATGAGCAGCTCGAGGCCGGGGGCGGCGTTGCCGTCGGCGGCCAGGCCGGACAGCACCCGGCGCAGCTTCCACACCATCTGCAGCTGCTTGCGGTCGAACAGCAGCTCCTCGTGCCGGGTGCTCGACGCGTCGACGTCGATGGCCGGGTAGATGCGGCGCTCGGCGAGGCGACGGTCGAGCCGCAGCTCCATGTTGCCGGTGCCCTTGAACTCCTCGAAGATCGCCTCGTCCATGCGGCTGTTGGTGTCGACCAGCGCCGTCGCCAGGATCGTCAGCGAGCCGCCCTCCTCGACGTTGCGGGCGGCGCCGAAGAACTTCTTCGGCGGGTACAGCGCGCCGGCGTCGATGCCACCGGACAGGATGCGCCCGCTCGCCGGGGCGGCGAGGTTGTACGCACGCGACAGGCGGGTGATGCCGTCGAGGATGACGACGACGTCCTCGCCCTGCTCGACGAGCCGCTTGGCCTTCTCGATCGCCAGCTCGGCGACGTGGGTGTGCTCGTCGCTCGGGCGGTCGAACGTCGAGGAGATGACCTCGCCGCGCTGGGTGGTGCGGCGGATGTCGGTGACCTCCTCCGGGCGCTCGTCGATGAGCAGGATGATCAGCTTCACCTCGGGGTTGTTGGTCTCGATCGAGGTGGCGATCGTCTTCATCACGAACGTCTTGCCGGCCTTCGGCGGGGACACGATGATGCCCCGCTGACCCTTGCCGATCGGGGCCACCAGGTCGATGATCCGCGCCGTCATGTTGGTCGGGTCGGCCGCGTTCTCCAGCTTCAGCTTCTCGTCGGGGAACAGCGCGGTCAGGTCCTCGAAGCGGGGCCGCCGCTTCGCCGCCTCGGGATCGCCGCCGTTGACAGTGTGGATCTCGAGCAGCGCCGGGTTCTTCTCGTTGCGCCCGGCGGGGCGGCTCAGCCCGCTGACGTGATCGCCCTTGCGCAGGCCGTACTGGCGGGCCAGCTTCACCGGGATGTAGGCGTCGTCACGGCTCGGCAGGTAGCCGTTCACGCGCAGGAAGCCGTAGCCCTCGTCGCGCATGTCGAGATAGCCGGCGATCTCGACGAGCTCGGACCCGGCGGGCTCGGGCGCGTCACGCTCGTAGGACAGCCGCGTCGTCGCCCTGTGGGCCTTCGGCGCCACGGGCCCCGCCCTTGCGGCGACGCCGGCGGCGTCGGTTGCGCCCCTCGCCATCGTCGGTCGCCGCGGTCGGCTGCTGCTGCTGCTGGCGGTCGCGGTTGGGCGTCGATCGTCGTTGCGCTGTCCGTCGGCCGGGGCGCTCGACAAGCCCTCGTTCGCCGCGGCCGTGACGTCATCGTCGTCGGCGACATCGGCGACATCGGTCACGTCGGCGACATCGGCGGCGGTCTCGGAGCCGGCGGGCGCACCGCCGGCGTCGCCGTCGCCGTCGCTGATCGCCAGCTCCCACTCGGCGAGCGGCTCGACGTCGTCGGTGATCGGGGCCGTCGCCACCTCGGGCGCGGTGGCCGGCGGCGCGTCGGCGACGGCGATGGCGACCGGTCCGCCGTTGACCGCCGCCAACGGCGCCGTCGCCGTTGACGGCGCGCGATGGCGAGCCGGTCGTCTCCAGGATCTGGTCGATGATGTCGGACTTCTTGGTCCGTGCGCTGGCCTTCAGGCCCAGCGCCTTGGCGATCGCCAGCAGTTGGTCCTTGTCCTTGGATTCCAGGACGGACTGTTCGAGTGCCTCTGCGGCCACGAGTTGCCTCTTCCTCGGGTGGGTGGGGTCCAGCGACAGGTCGGTGCCGAGAACGGAGATCCCGGTTGCAGACCGGTGCTGACGCCCCTCGTTGAACGCACCCGGTGCAGCACGTTCGGGGGGAACGTGGAAACGGGGTGCTGCCTGACAATCCAGGCGAGCACCAGGATACCGAGCCAGACCGCCCTGCTGCAAACACTCGGCCTCGCGGTCAGGCGACGGAGGCCAGTCGCACCACGAGGTCCTCGACGACGGCGAGGTCGTTGGGCACGACCTCCGTGCGCTCGGTGCGCGCGTACAGATCGGCGAGGTGGGCCGGCAGCTCCGGGCGGATGCCGACGGCGCCGCTCGACAGCTGCGGGGAACTTCGCCGGGTGGGCCGTCGCCATCGTGATCACCGGGTGCTCGCCGGCACATCGGCGGGCGGCCAGCGTGCCCGTCGCCGTGTGCGGGTCGACGAGCAGACCGGTCGCGGCGTGGATCCGGCGGATCTCGTCGACCACCTCGTCGTCGGTCGACCTGGCCGCCCGGAACGCTCCGCCGATCCAGCGCGTGCGCGTCTCGTCGTCGACCTCGAGCCGGCCGGTCTGGCGGAACCGCAACAGCTGCTCGCCCGTGCGCGGGCCGTTGCCGTCGTTCATCACCCACAGCATCCGCTCGAAGTTCGACGACACCTGGATGTCCATGCTCGGGCTGAGCGTCGGGACGACCTCGGCGATCGACATGTCGCCGTCGTTGACGAATCGGGTGAGGATGTCGTTGGCGTTCGTCGCCAGCACGAAGTCGGCGATCGGCGCGCCCATCCGCCGGGCGACCCAGCCGGCGAAGAGGTTGCCGAAGTTGCCGGTCGGCACGCATGCCGTCACCGGGCCGGCGAGCGCCCGTGACGTGGTGACGTAGTAGACGACCTGGGCCATCACGCGTGCCCAGTTGATCGAGTTGACGGCGGCGAGGCGCATGCGCTGACGGAACGGCCCGTCGTTGAACATCGCCTTGACGAGGTCCTGGCAGTCGTCGAACGTCCCTTCGACGGCGACGGCCCGGACGTTCGGCGCGTCGACGGTCGTCATCTGCCGCCGTTGCACCTCGCTCGGCCCGCCGAGCGGGTAGAGGATCACGACATCGACGTGACGGCAGCCGTGGACGGCCTCGATGGCGGCCGACCCGGTGTCCCCGCTCGTCGCCCCGACGATCGTGACGTGCTCGCCGCGCTGGTCGAGGACGTGGTCGAAGAGCCGTCCGACGAGCTGCAGGGCGAGGTCCTTGAACGCCAGCGTCGGGCCGTGGAACAGCTCGGCCAGCCACTGGCGGTCGTCGAGCTGGACGAGTGGCACGACGGCCGGGTGGCGGAACGTGGCGTAGGCCTCCCGGCACATCCGCCCGAGGTCGTCGGCGGCGATCTCGTCGCCGACGAACGGGGTGACGATGCGCCGGGCGGTCTCGGCGTAGCTGCCCGCCGCATCGAGCTCGGCAGGCGGCGGCAGCATCGGCCACTCGGCCGGCACGTACAGCCCGCCGTCGTCGGCCAGCCCGGCCAGCAAGGCGTCGGCGAACCCGAGCTCGGGCGCCCGCCCGCGGGTGGAGACGTAGCTGCACGCTCAGGACCCGATGACGCGGAGCAGGCCGCCGACGTGCTTGACGACGTCGAGCTCGCGGAGCCCGTGGACGGTGGCCTGGACGGCGGACTCCTTGGCGACGTGGGTGATGAAGACGAGGCGGGCGTCGGCCCCGATCCCCTCCTGCTCGGCGGCGCGGATGCTGACGCCGTGGTCGGCGAACACGCCGGTGACGGCGTGCAGCACGCCCGGCTGGTCGACGACCTCGAGCCCGAGGAGGTACTCGGCGGAGGTCTCGTCGATCGGCCGGATGCGGGCCTTGGCGAACGTCCCGAGCGTGCCGTGGGTGCCCTTGGTCAGGTTGACCGCGGCGTCGATGACGTCGCCGAGCACGGCGCTCGCCGTGGGCAGACCGCCGGCGCCGCGCCCGTAGAACATCAGCTGGCCGACCGCGTCGCCCTCGACGAACGACGGCGTTGAAGCTCTCCCGCACGCTGGCCAGCGGGTGGTGCACCGGCACCATCGCCGGGTGCACGCGCACGGCGATCTCGCCGGCGACGTCGTCGAGCTCGGCGATCGCCAGCAGCTTGACGACGTACCCGAGCCGGCGGGCGACGTCGATGTCGGCGGCGGTGATCTGGCTGATGCCCTCGTGGTAGACGTCGCCGGCGACGACCCGCGCGCCGAAGGCGATCGAGGCCATGATCGCCGCCTTGGCACCTGCGTCGAAGCCCTCGACGTCGGCGGTCGGGTCACGTTCGGCGTAGCCGAGGCGCTGGGCCTCCCCGAGTGCATCGGCGTAGGACGCGCCCTGCTCGGTCATCTTGGTGAGGATGTAGTTGGTCGTGCCGTTGACGATGCCGACGACGCGCCGGATCGGCTCGCCGCGGAGGCTCTCGCGCAGGCTGCGCACGAGCGGGATGCCGCCGGCAACGGCGGCCTCGAACAGCAGGTCGACGCCGTCGCGATCGGCGGCCTGGAACAGCTCGACGCCGACGTTGGCGAGCAGCTCCTTGTTCGCCGTGACGACCGGCTTGCCGGCGGCGAGGGCCGCCGTGATCAGCTCGCGGGCCGGCTCGATGCCGCCGATGACCTCGACGACGAGGTCGATGTCGGGGTCGGCGACGACGTCGTGGACGTCACGCGTGAGCACGCCCGGGTCGAGCTCGACGTCGCGATCACGCGACAGGTTGCGCACGGCGACGCGGGTCACCTGCAGGTCGATGCCGGTGCGCGCCTCGATCTCCTTCGCCTGCTCGGCGACGAGCCCGACGAACGCCGCGCCGACGTTGCCGCAGCCGAGGACCCCGATGCGTACGCGCGTGCCACGACGGCCAGGCTACGGCGTCGCCACAGTCGAGTCAGTGCTAGCCGGCGTCGCTCGGCGCGAACGCACCTGCAGCGACTGAGCCTCAGCGTGAGACGTCGTGCAGACGGTCGACGGCCTCGATCACGGCGTCGAAGCGGCGGCGGCCGAGCACGGCGCCCTCGCGGCGCACGGTGTCGGGGTCGATGTCGAGCAGGCGGTCGACCTTGGCGTAGCTCGGCCGGCCCTTGCGAGTCCCACGGACCGGATCCGACCTCGACGCAGTCACGCTTCTGCTTCGACGTCAGGGCCACGCCCGACAGGTCGTCGCCGCGACGACCGATGATCACGACGGGTCGGTCCTTGCCGAGCGTCGGGTCGTCCTCGAACGGCACCCACGTCCACACGACCTCGCCGGGATCGGGATCGCCGTCGAGATGGGGCGTGTACTCGACGCGCACCCCGGCGGCGACGGGTCGGGTGGTCGGCTCCTTGCAGGCGCGTCGTCCGCCCGGCGTTGGGCTCGGCGTTGCGGAACGACGACGTGATGCGGTGGGCCAGCCGGCGGGGTCCGTCGAGCCATCGGGGCATCCGGTCAGGGTACGCGCGTCACGAGACGACGTCGGTCGCCAGGAGGTCGTCGAACGTCTCCCGCCTGACGACGAGCCTGGCCTGCCCGTCGGCCACGAACACGACCGGCGGGCGCGGCACCTTGTTGTAGTTCGACCCCATCGAGTGGCCGTAGGCACCCGTGACCGGCATCGCCAGGAGGTCGCCGACCGCGACGTCGGCGGGCAGGTGCGCGCGTGCGCAGGAGGACGTCGCCGGACTCGCAGTGCTTGCCGACGATGCGCGCCCGCCGCGGTCGCTCGGCGCCGACCGCCCGGGGCAGGAACGCCTCGTAGCCGCTGCCGTAGAGGACGGGCCGCGGGTTGTCGCTCATGCCGCCGTCGACGGCCACGTACGTGCGCACGCCGGGGATCCGCTTGATCGTGCCGATCGTGTACACGGTGACGGCCGCGGCGGCGACGATCGCCCGTCCCGGCTCGACGCTCACGTCGGATCGCACGTCGAGCGCCCGGCACGTGTCGAGCACGACCTTGGCCCACTCGCTGATCGTCGGCGCCTGCTCGCCCTCGACGTAGGCGACGCCGAGGCCGCCGCCGAGCACCAGCTCGGGCAGGTCGAGCGGCCGGGCGAAGCGCGGCCATCACCTCCGCCGCCCGCCCGAAGCTCTCGGCGGCGAACACGTTGGAGCCGATGTGGCAGTGCAGGCCGACGAGGTTCACCGACGACGACCGCCGCGCCCGCTCGACGGCCCGTGCGGCGTCGCCGTTGGCCAGGTTGAACCCGAACTTGGAGTCGTCCTGTCCGGTGGCGATGTACTCGTGGGTGTGGGCGTGCACGCCCGGCGTGATGCGCAGCAGGACGTCCGGCACGCGGCCCGCGCCGCTCGCGTGGAGCTGGTCGAGGCGGTCGAGCTCGTCGAAGCTGTCGACGACGACGTTGCGGACGCCGGCGGCGATCGCCGCGCGCAGCTCGTCGAGGCTCTTGTTGTTGCCGTGCACGCGTGCACGCCGACGCCGGCACGCCGGCGGCGAGCACGACGTGCAGCTCGCCCCCGCTGGCGACGTCGAGGAGCATGCCCTCCTCGTGGGCCAGGCGGGCCATCGCCCGGCACAGGAAGGCCTTGGTGGCGTAGATCGCCCGACCGCGGCCGAACGCCTCGACCGCCTCGCGGCAGCGCGCCCGCAGGTGCGCCTCGTCGTAGACGAAGACGCGGCGTCCCGAACGTCGCGGCGAGCTCGTCGACGCGGCAGCCGCCGATCACCAGGCTGCCGTCGGCCGCCACCGTCGCCGAGTCCGGCAGCAGGTGGCTCGGCAGTGGGTCGCTCACAGGTGGCCGACGTTACGTCGTGGGGGTCCACGGGGGCAGCGCCCCCGTGTGGCGCGAAACCTCTTTGGTATCTGCGGGTGCCGTCGGTGATCATGTCGTCGTGACCACCCGACGGATCACCAGTGAGGAGGTGCCCCGATGACAATGTTCGATCACATGACCGAGAACCTCGATGGCGGCGCCCCGCTGCCGTGCTCCCGGGCTGTGACCGCGATCTCCTGAGCCCCCGAGGCTCGAGTATCGCCCGGCGTTCCGCCGTCTCACCTTTCCGCCGCGTTCGCGGCTGATCTTCCAACCCCAGCATCCAACGACGTCCCGAAAGGACCGACCATGTTCCAGCAGCATCCCTACGTGCTGCGTGCCCTGGTCGCCGAGCGGCAAGCCGAGCTCCGCAGGGAGAGCGGCGCCAGCCGGCCGGTGAGGGCCGCACGACAGGAGCGCCAGCCAGTGCGCTGAGCGCCTCCACCGATGACCATCCACACCGTGCCAATCCAGAGCACCAACGTCCAACCACGACACCAAGGAACCACCACCATGTCCGTTCATCCCATGCTCATCGAGACCCTCGTCGACGTGCACCAGCAGGAGCCTCCGCCGGAACTCGCAACATGCACGTGTGGGTCGCGACGCCGTACGCCGGCGCTCGCGGCTTCCGACGAAGGCGTTAGTCCGCTACCTACATCTGCTCGGGAGCTTCGATCCCGAGCAGGTGCAACCCGCGGGCCAGCACCCGGGCGGTCACGTCGCTCAACGCCAGGCGACCCGCCCGGGTGCCGGCATCCGGGGCCTTGAGCACCGGGCAGTGCTCGTAGAAGGCCGTGAAGTCCGACGCCAGCTCGTAGAGGTACGTGCACAGCCGGTGCGGGCTGGCCCGCTCGACCGTCTCGGCGACGACCGTGCCGAACCCGAGCATCCGCAGCGCCAGCGCCCGCTCCTGCGGCTCGCCGACCGTCGGCGCCGTCGCCCGCACGTCCGCCCGCTCGATCTCCGCCCGGCGGAAGATCGAGCAGATCCGGGCGTGGGCGTACTGCAGGTACGGCGCCGTGTTGCCGTCGAACGACAGCATCCGGTCCCAGTCGAAGACGTAGTCGCGGATCCGGTCCGTCGACAGGTCGGCGTACTTGAGCGCACCGATGCCGACCGTCGTGCCCGACCCGCTCGCGCTGCTCGGCCGGCAGGTCGGGGTTCTTCTCGGCGACCGCGGCCACGCCCCGCTCGATCGCCTCGTCGATGACGTCGATGAACCGCACCGGCTCGCCGCTGCGGCTCTTCAGCCGCTTGCGGTCGGTCGCCGAGCACGAGGCCGAACGACGACGTGCTCGGCCCGCGCCGGCGGCACCAGCCACCCGGCCATCGCCGACACGGCGAACACCATCGCGAAGTGCTGCGCCTGCCCGGCGCCGACGACGTACAGCAGGCGGGTCGGCGCCGACCCGCTCGACCCGGTCGAGCACGCACGCCAGGTCGCTCGTGGCGTACGTGAAGGCGCCGGCCCGGCTGCGCACGATCAGCGGCAGCGGCTCGCCCTCGCGGTTGGTGAACCCGGGCGGGAACACGACCTGGGCGCCGTCGGACTCCTCGAGCAGCCCGGCCGCGTCGAGCCGCTCGATGACCTCCGGCATCAGCGCCTCGTAGCGGCTCTCGCCGGCCAGGTCGTCGTCGGTCAGCAGCACGCCGAGCTTGCCGTACACGTCGTTCCAGTGCGTCGGCGCTCTGGGCGACGAGCAGGCGCCACAGCGCGCATCGTCTCCGCGTCGCGCTGCTGCAGCAGCACGACCCGCGCGCGGGCCCGCTCCTGGAACTCCTCGTCCGCTCGAACTTGCGTCGTTGGCCGCCTTGTAGAACGCGTCGAGGTCGCCGAGGCCGAGCGACTCGGCCCGCTCGGCGCCGACGTCGACGAGGTGCTCGATGAGCATGCCGAACGGCCGGCCCCAGTCGCCGATGTGGTTCTCCCGGACGACGTCGTGGCCGACGGCGTCGAGCATGCGGGCGAGGGCGTCGCCGATCACCGTCGTGCGGAGGTGCCCGATGTGCATCTCCTTGGCGACGTTCGGCGCCGAGTAGTCGACGACGACGCGCTCGGGCTCGGCAGCCGGCTGCGACGCCGAGGCGATCGTCGGCGGCGACGTCGGCGACGAGCGCGGCGATGAACGACGGCTCGAGCGTGAGGTTGATGAAGCCCGGCCCGGCGATCTCGGCGCCGGCGACGCCGTCGAGGTCGGCGGCGTCGACGACGGCCTGGGCGACCTCGCGCGGGTTGCGGCCGAGCTCCTTGGCCAGCGGCGAGCGCGCCGTTGGCCTGGGCGTCGGCGTGGTCCGACGGCCGCACGACCGGGATCGACGCCCGGCCGGCCGGCGACGGCGTCGAACGCCGGCTGCAGCCGGTCGGTCGAGCACGTCCAGCGGGTCAGCCATGGGGCCGCCCAGTGTGCCGCGTCAGACGGCCGGCGCTCTGACGGATGCCGTGGCGTCGCCGCCTGGACGAGTCCGGCGACGGCGTGCCCGGCGCCAGCTCGACGTCGATCGTGCGCTCGAGCCGCTGGTCGGGCCCGTCGACGTGGGCGTGGTCGACGGCGAGGTTGGCCGACCGCCCGGCGAACTCGATCGTCATCACGCCGTTGTCGAACCACAGGCCGTGCTCGACGCTGCCAGCTCATCGCCACGTCGTCGACCTCGCCCACGGGCGAGGCGGTGCATCGACCGCGTTGAGGCCCTTGCGGTTGAGCAGCTCGATCTGCCGCCTTGGCGACGCGCTGGATGTCGTTGCGGAACGGCGACATCGTCAGCTGGTGGATCGCCGTCCCCGGGTGCTCGACGTCGGTCAGCTCGGCGACGGCCGTGTAGCTGCAGTGCACGTCGCCGGACAGCATCAGGATCGTCGACGGCGGCGCGGCCGACCGCACGACGTCGCGCGAGCAGCTCGGTGAACTCGGCGAACGACTCGCGGAACGACGCCCAGTGCTCGAGGTCGAGCGCCTGGCGCAGCCGCTCGCCCGACCCACTTGCCGGGCCGTCCCCACGCGCCCTCGACGAGATCGCCTCGTCCCAGCCCTCCAGGTGGTGGACGCCGGGCAGCAGGAGGAACGGCAGCGTCGACGCCAGCACGAGGTGGTCGTAGCGGCCGGCCGGCGTCGAGCACGCTGCTCGCGGACCCACGTCCCACTCGACGGCGTCGACCATCCGCCGGTCGTCCGGGTCGAGGTGGCGCGAGCACCGCGAGTCGATGGCGACGAGGCGGACCCGGCCGGCGCCACCGAGGTCGCGGTAGAAGCTCCAGCGGATCGATGCCGGCGTCCTCGTCGGCCCGCCAGGCCACGTCGTCGAGGTAGCGGGTGCGCTCGTCGTCGTCGGCGATCGCCAGCATGCGCTCGTACACCTCGTCGGCGTCGAGCTGCTCCGGGCTGAGGTTGCCGAGGTGCTGGTACACCCAGTACGACGCGTAGGCGCCGACGACGCGGTCTCGCCACCACGGCTTCGACGTGACCTCGCGCCGCCACGACAGCGAGGTGTTCCAGTCGTCGCGCAGGTCGTGGTCGTCGAACATCATGCCGGTCGGCACCGTCGACAGCAGCCAGCGCACCGCGGGCGTGCGTCCATGCCTCGTGGTACAGCCAGGTGTACTCCTCGAAGTTCTGGATCTCGTCGGCGACCTCCCGATCGCGGCTCGCCGTGCGCGTCGCGGAGCCGCTCGACGATCTCCTCCGACGGGTCGTCGGCGTAGACCTGGTCGCCGAGCAGGAGCAGGATGTCCGGCCACGCGTCGTGCGGCCTGCTCGACCATCCGCGCGGCCAGCGCGACCAGTGCGTCGGCGCCGAGCTCGTCGAGGTGCTCCTCGTCGAACGGCGCCGAGCGCCGGCAGCTGCCGAAGGCCAGCCGGAACGGCGCCTCGGGGTCGGGCGTGCGGATCACGCTGGGCGGGAACGCGTCGTCCGCCGAGCGGCCAGACCTGCCGTGCCGTCGAGCTCGACCGAGTACTCCGTCACCGCGCGCAGGCGGCAAGGTCCTCGACGCGGACCAGGGCGTAGTGGTGGCCGTGCACGCTCCACGTCCGCGCGCGGTGGCGGTGGGCGCCGGCGAGCACGTCGACCTCGCACGGACGGTCGGTCTCGCACCAGATCGTCGCCCGGCCGCCTCCGACGTAGCGCAGCAACGGGCCGAGGATCAGTTCGGCGCCACCGTGGTCGACAGCAGCACTCATCGGACGGGCAACCTAGCCGTCCGCACATCGTTCCCAAACCGTGTCGGCAGCACTCCGCCGCTAACCTGCACGCCTCCCGCCCTCGTAGCTCAGGGGATAGAGCATCGGCCTCCGGAGCCGTGTGCGCAGGTTCGAATCCTGCCGAGGGCGCTCTGCGATTTCACCCGCTACCAGGGGTGATGAGCAGGAGTGATGAGGGTTCGATCTTGACCCCCGTTGACCTCCATTTGCCCCGGTTTGTGGGGGGAGAGCTGCCTCGTTGTGCCCTTCGTCGAACGCCCGTAGCGCCGGTGTGAGCGTTCCATCGCGACCTCCCGAAGCGCGAATCCGCCGCAGGCGCGGTCACGGTCGAAGTGTGGCCCGGGAAGGTCCACTCGGTCGATCCGGTCCGCCAGTGAGCCGCCTCGACGACCGTTCCGTGACGCGTGGCCGTTGAGCGTTCTTGGACGAGGCTCATCGAAGCTCGGACTCAGCCCGGCCGGGAACCAACGAGCAACGGGGAAGTCTCTCGGTGTCGGCAGCTACGGAATGCGACGCTCGGCAACGAGTCGTCGCACATGGCGCACCGTCACGCCGAGGTGCTCCGAGAGCTCCTGGATGTCCATGAGCGTCGGCAAACCCAGAGAGCTGTCAGGCGGCGTCGACCGCGAGGCGGTCATGTGCCGGCCAGACGTCGATTGCCGGCCCGACCGGATGCTGTTCGGTCGAGACGACGGGGTTGCACACTGGCCCAACTCCTTGCGCGAGTGCGACGTAAAGAACACCGCAACGAGGTGGGCACTCTGTCCAAGAAATTCGCCGACGGCGCTTCGTCGGAGTTGCGCCGGCACGGCCGGTTGCCGGCGCGCCACGCCGAGAGCGACGGCATCGGCTACGACGTCCCGACGACACGGGCCGTGACCCCGCTCGCCGCAACGCTCCGATCGGTCGCCGAGCACGCTGGTCACGCTCGCCGGTGACGCAGTCGTCGTGCTCAACGGCACCCCCTGGTTGCGGGTCCCGGTCGGCAAGCTCCACAACGACCGCTATGTCCCGCTCCATCCCAACGCTGCCCGTCTGCGCACCGACTGGACCGCGGCTAGGAACAACGGACTACTCCCGGGGCGCCCGGCTCGACATGGTCGGTGAGGAAACGCAGACGCGAACGCGAACGGCAGGCTCCGGCGGCGCGCTAGCAGCGAAGAGATCAGCCCGTCAGGCGGTTGCCCCCGCCTCCGCCGGGGTCTTGAGCGTGAGGTTGTCGCCCGACGCGGGATCGAACAGCAGCATTCGCGGCGTGTCGATCCAGAACTCGGTGTCCTCGCCCTCCCGCACTTGACCCATCGGGTCCAGCGACACGACGAGCTGCGTCCGCATCGAGTCGCTGTCGAGCTCGCGGGCGAGGTCCTTCAGCTGGTTGGCGATGGCCTCGGGCGCTTCGAACGGGATGTAGGCGTACTGCTCGTTGCCGAGCCACTCGATGACGTCGACGACGGCGGTGAACGTCGTACCCGATCGGCGCCGCGACTCGTCGACGAGCTCGGCGGTCTCGAAGTACTCGGGCCTGATGCCGGCCAGCACGAGGTCCTTGCCCTCAACGGCGGCCGCCTGGTCTCGGATTCAGGTTGACCGTCACGAACGGGAACTCCAACGTTGTCGCCGTTCACGCGTGCCGGGGATGAAGTTCATCGGAGGCGATCCGATGAACCCGGCGACGAAGAGATTGACGGGCTGCTGGTACAGCTCGCGAGGTGTCGCGCGACTGCTGGAGCAAACCCTTGCGCAGCACGGCGACGCGGTCCCCGAGCGTCATCGCTTCCGTCTGGTCGTGGGTCACGTAGACGGTTGTGATGCCCATTCGCCGCTGCATGCGGGCGATCTCGGCGCGCATCTGACCGCGCAGCTTGGCATCGAGGTTGGACAACGGCTCGTCGAAGAGGAACGCCTCGGCATCGCGAACGATCGCCCGTCCCATGGCGACGCGCTGACGCTGGCCGCCGGAGAGGTTGGCGGGCTTGCGGTCGAGGTGCTCGGTGAGCTCGAGCGTCGCCGCCGCTTCCCGCACCTTGTTGTCGATCGTCTTGTCGTCGAACTTCTTGGACAAGCGCAGCGGGAAGGCGATGTTCTCGTACACCGTGAGGTGCGGGTAGAGCGCATAGTTCTGGAAGACCATCGACAGGTTGCGCTCACGAGGCACCTTGTCGTTGACCCGCTCGCCGCCGATGAGCATGTCGCCGGACGTGATGTCCTCGAGGCCGACGATCATCCGCAGCAGCGTCGACTTGCCGCATCCGGACGGCCCCACGAGGATCATGAACTCTCCGTCGTCGATGTCGAGACTGACGTCCTGCACCGCCAAGAAGCCATCGCCGTACTGCTTGATGATGTTCTTCATGGTGATCTCAGCCACGGAACGCCGACCAAACGATCATCCCTTGACGGCGCCGGAAGTGAGCCCGGAGACGATCCTGCGTTGGAACGCCAGCACGATGATGATGATCGGAATCGTCACCACCACCGCTGCCGCCGACAGCGTCGACACCGGCGGGTTGAACTGATCGGGCCCGACGAAGAACGCCAGGGCAGCAGGAACCGGCCTCGCCTTGTCGGTGGACGTGAGCGAGATACCGAACACGAAGTCGTTCCAGGCGAAGAAGAACGTCAGGATGGCCGCCGTGAACACGCCGGGTGCGGCGAGCGGGACGATCACCTTGCGGAAGGCCTGCCACGGCGTCGCGCCGTCCACCTGCGCGGCCTGCTCCATCTCCCATGGGATCTCACGGAAGAAGGCCGAAAGCGTCCAGATGGCGAGCGGCAGCGTGAAGGACATGTACGGGATGATCAGCCCGAGCCACGTGTTGTACAGCCCGAACCTCGTCCACAAGTCGAACAGCGGGCCGATGAGTGAAACAACCGGGAACATGGCGATGGCCAGGGCGAGCGACAGCACCAACCGCTTGCCCTTGAAGTTGAGTCGGGCGATGGCGTAGGCGCACAACGTGGCGAGGATCACGCTCAGCGTTGTGGAGATGAAGGAGATGCCGAACGAGTTGATCAACGCTCTCCGGAACAGATCATCGTTCCAGACCGTCGTGAAGTTGTCCCACGTCCATTCCTTGGGGAAGAACTGCGGGCTGCCCGGCGGCCGTCTCGGTCGCTGGTTTGAACGACAGCATCACGATCCACACCACCGGCAGCAGGCACCACACCATGATGATGAGTGATCCGATGATCGTGGTTGGGCCGATCCTTGTCCTCATCACCGCTCCCCTCGGGCCGCCGCCAGATCGACTTTGAAGAGTTTCACCAGCACGAATGCGATAAGTAGGACGCTGAGGAACAACAGCACCGAAAGCGCCGACCCGACGCCCAACTCGAACTGCTCGATGACCTGGCGATAGGTCAGGAACGACACCGACTCGGTGTCCTGCGCGCCTCTGGTCATGATGTAGATGTTGTCGAAGATCCGGTAGGCGTCGAGCGCTCGGAAGAGCACGGCAACCAGGATCGCCGCCCGCATGTTGGGCAGGATCACCTTCCACAGCCGCTGCCACCAGGTGGCGCCGTCGACCTTTGCTGCCTCGATGGTGTCCTCCGGGATCTGCGCCAACCCCGCCAACAAGAGCAACGACATGAACGGGGTCGTCTTCCAGATCTCCGACACGCAGATTGCGAACATCGCAGGCCAGAAGCTGCCGAACCAGTTGTAGTCATCGGGGACGAACGGCAGCCAGCCATTGACGAAGCCGTTGTTGAGGCTGAACGCGAACTGCCAGGCGAACGCCGAGACGACCGTGATGATGCCGTACGGGATGAGGATGGACGTCCGGATGATCCCTCTCGCGAAGACGATCCGGTGCATCACCATCGCGAACGCGAACCCGATCACCAGCTCGACGAGCACGGTCACCACCATGATGAAGACCGTGTTGGCCACGGCCCTCCACCACAGCGGGTCGGTCAGGACGTTGAGGTAGTTCTGCAGCGCCGACGAACTCGCGGGCGTCGGGAGCGGTCATCCGGTAGCGGAACAACGACAGCCAGATCGCCCGGATCATCGGCCACGCCGTGACGAGCAGCATCATGATGACTGCCGGAGCGACGAGCTTCCATGCGAGACGGTTCTCGGCACGGGTCCGGTCCGACGCGCGGGCGGCGACGGCGCTCGTGTTGGGAGGTGCAGGAGGTGCTGTTGCGGTCGAGATGGTCACAAGTCTTCTCCTCCCTAGGTCAGGGCTTCCCCGTTGAGGACGTCCTGGACGAAGTCGCTGGATTCCGCCGGAGTTGCCTCGGCTGACGCCGTCGGCGGGGTGCCATTCGGCGAGGATGGCGTTGACGATCGTGCTCCAGAACGGCGAAGGCGGGCGCGGTCCGGCGGCGTCGATGCTCTCCTGGAAGAGGGCGAGCAGATCGGTGGGGAACTGCTCGCTCAGCCCCGGATCCTCGTAGGCACCCGACTTGGCCGGCATGTTCGCCGTGTCGACGGCGTAGATGATCTGCTGTTCCTCGGAGGTGATGCACTCCACCGCGGCGAGGGCCTCCTCGGTGTGCGAGCTGAACGCACCGACGCCCACGTTGATGCCCCCGATGGGTGGCCGTGACTCCTCTCCTTCGATCGTCTGGGGGTAGCGCGCCCAGCCGATGTCGTCGAAGATCGGGTCCTCGCGGAAGTTGTTGTAGACGAACGTCCAGTTGACGATGAACGCGCCCGGATCGTCGCCGAACGGTCCGAGCACGGTGCCCTCGTTGGAGACGGAGAGGTCGGCCTGTGCGGCGGGTGAGTTGGCGAGCTCCTCGATGATGCGCGGCGGCATCCCTGCCCGCATCGGAGTCGAGCTCGACCGTGGCGTCCTCGCCTTGGCCGACGAGGATGTGGCCACCGGCGCCCTCGATCAAGGCGTTGATCCACACCACGTAGCCCTCGTACTTGTTGGCCTGCACGCCAACGGTCGCGCCGACGTCCGACATCCCCTGGATGATCTGGTCCCAGGTGACCGGCTGGGTCATGTCCAGACCGGCGGCTTCGGCGAGTGACTTGCGGTACCAGAGGACCTGCGTGTTGGCCCAGAGCGGGGCGACCACCAGCTGACCGTCCCACGTCGCGCCGTCGATGGCCCCTTGGAGCACGCCCTCCGACAGACGTTCTTGCAAGTCGGCGGGGAGTGGTTCGAGGAACTCCGCTTCTGCGAACTCCGCCGTGAACACCGGGTCGAGGCTCATCAGATCGATTGACGAGTCCTCGGCGGCCAATCGGCGGGCCAGCTGGATGCGCTGCTCGCTGGCGCTGCCCGGCAGCAGCTCGGTCTCGATCTTGTACTGGTCCGTGCTACAGCGCTCAGCGATCCCCGCCTGCCCGAACGCGCCTTCGAAGTCCGCCGGCGGGTTGGGGTCGGGGTTGATCCACCACGTCAGGGTGGGAACGCCACCCTCGTCGCTCCCGCACGCGGTGGCCGCCACAACCATCACGACCACTGCGGCCGCCGCTCGCCATCTCGCTGGGCGGAAGCCGTTCCGGCCCCTTGCTCGCTGCTGCACGATGGAACCTCCTCACGTCATGAGGACCCCGATGCTGCACTCGTCTGCAGTTGTCGTCGGTGCTGCCGGCGAGTTGCCGATGACCATAGTCCGCCCGTGCGCGGAGCTGAACGGACCACCTCAGGCTGAGAGCCGTGGACGATCGTTGGCGCGGGATTGGTCTGGCGCGGCACGCTCGATTTGGTGCTGGCCGCCGACCCACTCGGTTCGTACGGTGGACGCGAGCAGACGTCGACACGGCGCGCTCGGAGCGAGCGCGGCCATCGCCGCAACGACCGACTCCGCGGACACCAGCGACGAGGCGGCGGGCTTCCTCTGCTACACCGTCGACGCCTACGGCCGCGTCAACCGTCTGTGCGGCGCCGTCGCCCTGTACTACCTCCCGTACTGATCGCCTCGACACGCTTTCGGATCGACACCCCGGGCCGCAGCCCGGCAGGTGTGTCTGGTCGCTGGGCTCGGTCTCATGCGCTGAGGGCCGGCGGCACTGGCTCGGCGTCGCCCGTGGCGATCTCGGTCAATGCCGCCGCGCACGGTCTCCTCGAGCTCACTGAGCGACATGCGGCTGGCAGTCGTCGCGGCCCGGCGGGCGAGGTCGACGAAGTCCATCATCGACTCGTGGGTGCCGGTCGGCGACACGTTGAACGACGCGAGGCTGACGCCAGCGTTGTCGTGACCAAGACGGGTCACGAGCGTGGCGGCGTAGAACAGCGGGATGAGGTCGACGAACGATCGACGGACGGTTGCCCGATCCAACTGTTCGAGGAGTCCGCTGCGCGGCGACGCGAGGGTCGAGGCGGATCAACAGTCGTGATGCACTGCCGGGCAGGGTCAAGCGGGTCAGCGCGGGGACGTCGGCGATGTCGCTGAGGGCGAGACGGACCAGTTGCAGCGACTGGTCCGGCGCCGTGGCGGCGAGTCCCCACGCCGCGCCCAGTCGGCAGCACACCCGGTGGAGCGCCACGTCGGATCGTTCAGCGACCTCGAGCGCGCGGTCGATCAGGCCGTGCGGATCGTCGATCGCGTCCGTCAGGCTGAACCGATCGAGCACGGCGATGGCGACGAGCATGTCTCGCGTTGCTTGCCGCAAGCGCGAGTCCAGCGACGCCTTCAGACAGACGTCGACTGCTGTGTCGAAGTCGCCCCGCCACGCCAACGTCATCCACCGCATCAGGGCACCCAACCCGGTCGGTTCGACGTCCTCGATGACCTGCAGTTCGTCGGCCCACCGCTGCAGTTGGACAGGGTCGGTGGATCCCGAGGCCGACATGACGAGCGCGCCGAGCACCCGCGCCGGTGCCGAGGGTCGCAGAGCTCGGCCAGCGGACGCACGACGTCGGCGAGGTCGTGGCGACCGAGCAGGAAGTACGCCACCGGCGGCCCACACAGGGCGGCTGCCAGCTCGCCGGACTGCGACTGCGCTGCCACGATCACCGCTTCGCGCCAGTTGTCGGCCTCTCGCTCCAGGCGGATCGAGTTGCGCTCGACGAGTGCGTTGCACGGATCGTGGTAGGGCAGATCGGTGATCGACGCCACCCAACGGGCGAGCGCCGTGACGCGCGGATGCACGATCTCCGCGCTCGTCGAGCCGCTCCGAGGCGAAGGTGCGCACCGTCTCCAGCATCCGATAGCGCGTGCCGAACTCGCGGGCGTCCAAGGACACCATGCTCTTGTGCACCAAGGAGGCGACGTGCTCCGTCGCCGTGGCGGCCGTCGATGCCCATCGACGCTGCGACATGGAGCGCGGCATCGAGTTCGAAGCCGTCCGGGAAGGCCGCCAACCACTGCAACATCCGTTGCTCGTCCCGCGAGAGCAGGCGATACGACCATTCGATCGTGGCCCACATCGTCGAGTGCCGCCCGTCGGCTCGACGGCCGGCCTGGCTCACCAGCGCCCATCGGTCGTCGAGGGCGCCGAGGACAGCCGTGAGGCCGAGCGTCGCCGTTCTCGACGCGGCGAGCTCGATGGCCAGCGGGATGCCGTCGAGCCGGCGGCAGAGATCCTCGATGGACGACCGGTTCACGGATCCGAGGTGGCCACCGGCCGCCGCGGTCCGCTGCTGGAACAGCTCGACTGCGGTGGTGGCGGGGTCGAGCGACAGCACCCCGACGACGTACTCACCGTCGATGCCGAGCGGCTCACGACTGGTCGCGATCACCGAGAGGTTCGGGCAACGGGCCGTCAGGGCGTCGACGACGGCCGCCGCGCCGTCGACCACGTGCTCGCAGTTGTCGACCACGAGCAGCGTGCGCTGACCACCGAGCAACGCCGCCGCGGTGGACAGCGGATCGGTGATCGCGGCCGCGCCCGCAGCGAGCGCGATCGCGCCCGCGACATCGTCGGAGTCGGACAGCTTGGCGAGCTCGACGAACCACACGTTCGTGAACCCCGAGAGCAGCTCGACCGCCGTATGGATCGCCAGCCGCGTCTTGCCGACGCCTCCGACGCCGGTCAGGGTGACGATGCGATGCCGCCCGACGAGCGCCGACACGCCCTCGATCTCACGGTCACGGCCGACGAGCGACGAGCGCTGGGCCGGCAGGTTGTTCGAGTACGTGTCGAGGCCACGCACGGGAGGGAACTGGCGCCGGAGATCGCGGTGAAGGACCTGCCACACCCGCTCGGGCTCAGCGAGGTCGCGCAGTCGATGGGCGCCCAGATCGGCCAGTGCAACCGGGTGCGGGCTCGATCCGAGGAGCCCGGCCGACAGGTTCGACAGCAGGATCTGACCACCGTGGGCGACGCCCGCGATGCGGGCAGCCCGGTTGACCGGACGGCCGCGATAGTCGTCACCGACCCGCTCGACCTCGCCGGTGTGGATGCCCATGCGCACCGCCACACCGGCCACCGGCAGTGCGCGCTGCGCCGACACGGCGGCGTGTACGGCTGCTTCGGCGGACGAGAACGCGGCCGCGACACCGTCTCCCATGGTCGCGAAGACTTCGCCGCCGGCAGCCTCCACGGCTGCGGCGCAGCACCGTGAAGTGCCGGTCGACGCGATCCGCCATCGCAGGTGAGTCCTCCCACTGGCGCGTCGACCGTTCGATGTCGGTGAACAGGAACGTCACCGTCGTCGCTGGTCCGCGTGGACCGGGGACGCGGTCCTCGATCGTCGTGTCGTGGGGGGATGGTCGCCGCAACGCAGAAACTTTCTGTAGTGAGCAACTAGAGATATGCTCAGACATTGTTCGAGGAGTCAAGGTGAACGACGTCATGGCGGAACCAATCGATCAGGACGGTCGCCGGATGCGGGCACGCCGCACCCGTGAACGCATCGTCGCTGCAGCGAGCCGGCTCTTCGTCGAGCACGGATACGTCGCCACCACGATCGAGGCTGTCGCCGAGCAGGGCGGGGTGGCGGTGCAGACCGTCTACTACGTGTTCGGAACGAAGCGGAACCTGCTTGCCTCCGTCCTCGACGCCTTTGTTGCCGGCGACGTCGAGAACATCCCGATCGTCGAGCAACCGTGGGTCGACGACCTCGCCGACGCACCCGACGCGGCGTCGGCGGTCGACCACCTCGCCGAACGAGCGACAGCCATCATCACCCGCGCCGCACCGATCTATGAGGTCATCCGACGCGCCTCGGCGGACCCCGAAGTGGCCGAGCTGCTCACCGCGGAATCGCCGCGCCCGTCGCACCGACCAGCGACGACTGGCCGAGATCCTGCGCGACGCCGGACACCTCCGTCACGGACTCGATGTCGAGACGGCGGCAGACATCCTCTACGGCCTCGTCAACGAAGAGGTGTTCCTCCTGCTCACCGATGACTGCGGTTGGCCGACGCAACGATTCCGCGACTGGATCGCATCAGTCCTCCGGCACGAACTGCTCGAGCGGAACGACTGACCGTGCCCCGAGCGCGTCAGCGGGTCGCCCTGGTTACAGGCAGCACACGGGGACTCGGTCGGGCGATCGCACTACGGCTCGCCGCCGATGGCTGTGCCGTCGCCATCAACGGAGTCGACGACGCAAGCGTTGCGTCACAACTCGTCGGCTTGATACGCGACGAGGGCGGATTGGCTGACGCCTTCCTGGGCGACGTCACCGACGAGCGTGGGGTCAGCGAGATCGTCGCCTCCGTGTCCGACTGGCTCGGCCCCATCGAGGTGCTGGTCCTGAATGCCACCGGACCGCAACCCGAAGCACCACTCGATGTCGTGCCATGGGCCGAGTACCTCGCCCAACTCGAGTACTTCGTCAAGAGCCCGGTGCTGCTCGGTCGGGCCGTCCTGGCCGGAATGCGCGCCGGCAAGTGGGGACGCATCATCCACATCGACTCCGAAGTCGCCGACCGACCCCCGCCGGGTCGATCGGCGTACTCCACGGCGAAGAACGCCCAGATCGGGCTGACTCGCAGCTGGGCGCGCGAGCTGGCACCGTACGGAATCACCGTCAACACCGTGGCACCCGGGTTCGTCCCCGTCGAGCGCCACGCAGACGTGACCGACCCCGTACGACACACCTACATCGCGTCGGTGCCGGTCGGACGCTTCGGGACGCCCGACGAGGTCGCTCACGCCGTCAGCTTCTTCGCCTCCGAAGAGGCGAGCTTCATCACCGGGCAGCGCCTCGTCGTCGACGGCGGTCGCGGACTCGGCTGACCGGCACCGGCGAGCAGCCTCAGGACTGCTTGATGGCGCCCTTGACCGCCTCGAGCACGTCCGGCGTGACCTCCTCGATGCCGTGCGCTTCGGCCGCATGGGGGCCGACTTGGGCGTGAGTCCGACGGCGCGCCACGGTGCCTCTGGCAAGGTGGTCGGCATGGGGATCGATGTGCGCCCGGCGACGGAGTTCGACGACGTCAAGACGATGGTCGGACCGAAGCGGCCCGACGCGAACGTGTGCTGGTGCCTGAGCTATCGCCTGACCACGTCGAAGGAGAACCGCGAGCTGGTCGGACCGGCCCGGGGTGAGCGCGTGGAGCAGCTGGTGAAGCAGACCCCGCCGCCAGGAGTGCTCGCCTACGACGGTGATGCTGTGGTCGGCTGGGCCGCCGTGCACCGGCGCGCCGACACGAGCTTCGCCCGCAACCGCAAGATCCCCCATGTCGACGACCTCGACGTGTGGTCGGTCTGGTGCATCCGCGTGCGGCCCGGCCATCGCGGCAGGGGTCTCTCGCACCATCTGCTGAGGGGCGCCGTCGAGCTCGCTCGTGCCCACGGCGCGCCTGCGATCGAGGGCTACCCGCTCGACAACAAGGGGGCGAAGGTCGACCTCACGATGGCGTACCCGGGCACCGTGAGCCTGTTCGAGGATGCCGGGTTCACCAAGGCGGCCGACACCGACTCGGTCCTGGGTGGCTTCCCGCGCGTGCTGATGCGCCTCACCGGAAGGAAATAGTGTTCCGTCGAGGGGACACATCAGACTTCGACCGAAGGGAGCTGCGCATGAGCAGACCCGAAGAGGCGTCGCTTCGCAGTCAGATGATGGCGACGATCACGGCCGCCGCTCGCACGATGTACCCGCACGACGCACTTGCCCGACGAGGTCTACGCGCGCGTCGCCGACAAGCTGGTCGAGGCGGCCGACGGAAGCCCTGAGACCGCGCGGACGATCGAGGAGGGCGTCGCAGCCCTCAACGACGACGGGGTGTTCGCCGAGCTGTCAGCGGACCTGCAGCTCAAGGTGCTGGAGGGAATCGAGGACACGGACTTCTTCGAGCTCGTTCGGTCGACCGCGGTCGTCGAGGTCTACACCGACGAGCGGACGTGGCAGCTGGTCGGTTACGAGGGCCCGTCGTTCGACAAGGGCGGCTACATCGACCGGGGCTTCGACGACCTCGACTGGCTTCCTGACCCGGAGGACGCCCCATGAGCACGCAGCGAGTCCGCCCGACCGCTTCGCGGCCGACGACGCCGATGTCATCGTCGTCATCGGCTCCGGCGCCGGCGGGGGCACACTGGCGAACGAGCTGTGCCAGAAGGGCGTGAAGGTCGTTCTGCTCGAGGCGGGCAAGCGCTTCGAGCCGGAGGACTTCATCGACGACGAGTGGCCCTCGTTCAACCAGCTGGCGTGGCTGGACGAGCGCACCACGTCCGGCTCGTGGCGGATCGCCAAGGACTTTCCGAGCCTGCCGGCGTGGACGTGCAAGGCGGTCGGCGGCACGACGGTGCACTGGGCGGGCTGCTGCCCGCGCTTCAAGGAGTGGGAGTTCCGGATCCGCTCCGAGCACGGGCCCATCGCCGGGGCCAACCTGCTCGACTGGCCGATCGGCTTGTCCGACCTCGAGCCCTACTACGACCGGGCCGAGTACCGGATGGGCGTGACGCGCACGAACGGCGTCCCGGCGTCGCCGGCCAACAACAACTTCAAGGTGATGGGAAACGGCGCCAAGCGCGCCGGCTACAGGGACGTCAACACGGGCCGGATGGCGTTCAACACCGTGCCGCGCGATGGGCGGCCGGCGACGATCCAGGACGGCTTCAACTTCCAGGGCGACAAGCAGCGCGCCCACTGGTCGACGCTCACCGCTGAGATCCCCAAGGCCGAGCAGACGGGCCGGCTCGACCTGCGGCCCCAGTCGATGGCGATCCGGATCGAGCACGACGACTCGGGCAAGGTCACTGGCGTCGTCTATCTCGACGCCGAGGGCAACGAACAGCGCCAGCAGGCGCGGGCCGTGGCTGTCGCCTGCAACGCCATCGAGACGGCGCGGCTGCTCCTGAACTCCGACTCGTCGCTCTTCCCCGACGGGCTGGCCAACTCCAGCGGCCAGGTCGGGCGCAACTACATGCGCCACCTGACGGGATCGGTGTACGCCACGTTCGACAAGCCCGTGCACATGTACCGCGGCGAGACGATGTCGGGGATCGTGACCGACGAATCGCGCAACGACCCCGACCGCGGCTTCGTCGGCGGCTACTACATGCAGCTGCTCTCGCTCGGCGTCCCGTTCCTGGCCGCCTTCCTGAGCCCGCGCGCCTGGGGTCGCGACTTCGCCGACGGTGATGGAGCAGTACGACCACATGGCCGGCATGTGGCTGGTGGGCGAAGACCTCCCCCAGGAGACCAATCGCGTCACGCTCAACCATGACGTGCACGACCAGTTCGGCCTGCCGGTGCCGAACGTGCACTTCGACGATCATCCGAACGACGCGGCGATGCGCGAGCACGCCTACGCCGCGGGCGAGTCGGTCTACGACGCCGTCGACGCCACGCGCACGTTCCGGGTCCCTCCGTATCCGACGACCCACAACCTCGGCACCGCGCGCATGAGCGCACGACCGCAGGACGGCGTCGTGAACGAGTTCGGTCGCGCTCACGACGTGCCGAACCTCTTCGTGTCCGACGGGAGCGTGATGACCACCGGGGCCGCAGCGAACCCGACGCTGACGATCGTTGCGCTGGCCCTGCGACAGGCCGACTACATCGAGGAACAACTGAAGGCAGGCGCGGCGCTGCTCGTCAGCGTGCGACCGCGGTCAGCTGACGCGCATCTCACCCAGCTCGGACCAGCCGTCCTGCTCGACCGTCTGGCTCACGATCTGCGGCGTCTCGACCAGGTAGCCGGGCAGCGTCGCCGTCGCCGTGGCGAAGTGGTCCGACTGCACGTGCGCCGCCCCGGCATCGCCGTCGCGGAACGCCTCGACGAGCACGTACTCCGTCGGGTCGTCCAGGCTGCGCGACCAGTCGAACCAGAGGTTTCCCGGCTCGGCCCGAGTGGCCTCGGTGAACTCCCGGGTGATCTCCGGCCAGCGGTCGGCATGTTCGGCCCGAACTCGGAACTTGGCGGTGATGAAGATCACAGACGAATCGTAGACAGACCGCGCCCGGTCACTCCTGCGGCCTGACGATGAGGACGACATTGCCGGTCTTCTGCTCGGTCTCGACGTAGCGAGTCGCTTCGGCTGCGTCGTCCAACGGGTACGTGCGGTCGATGACGGCACGGTAGGCGCCGGCCTCGATGAGCTCTTTGATGCGGAGGACCTTGTCCTTCGTGTAGCGGGGGATCGGCATCATCGCCTTCTTCGGTCCGATGAACCTCGTCCACAGCATGAGCGGCACGTTCTGCGAATACGGGCCGAGGTCGGTCGAGACGTAGCTCCCACCGCGGTTCAGCGATCCCTTGCACGCGGCGAACGACTTCTTGCCGACGGCGTCGAAGACGATGTCGTACGTCTGGCCGTTCGCCGTGAAGTCCTCGACCGTGTAGTCGATGACCTCGTCGGCAGCGAGTGATCGCACGACCTCGACGTTGGCGGTGTTGCAGACAGCGGTGACGTGGGCGCCGATGTGCTTGGCCAGCTGGACGCCGGCCGTGCCGATCGACCCGGATGCGCCGTAGACGAGGATGCGCTGCCCGGCTCGGAGCTTCGGCCACGTCAAGCAGGTCATGGCGAGGATCGCGCCGTCGCACACCGCCGCTGCCTCCTCGAACGACGTGCCGGACGGCTTCGGGGCGATCGGGGCGCGCTCGCGGACACACAGGTACTCGGCGTGGGCGCCGAACCTGTCGGCGTTCACGCCGAACACCTCGTCGCCGACGGAGAACTCCGTGACCGCCGACCCGACCGCAGCGACGACACCGGCGAACTCGCTGCCGAGGATCGTCCGCTTCGGTCGCCGGAGCCCGGCGAAGAGTCGGATGAACCACGGCCACGGCGCGCGGAACCCGCAGTCGGTCCGGTTCACCGTGGTGGCGTGCACCTCCACGAGCACCTCGTCGTCGCGTGGGACCGGATGCTCGACGTCGACGACCCGCAGGACGTCGGGTCCGCCGTACTCGGTGTTGACCACTGCCCGCACTGGAAGGACATCCTCGCCAACAGTCGCGGTGGATCGACCCGACTGTTGTCAGCTCCCCGGAGCGCGATACGAGGGCGTCTTGGCGGCTGCGGCGTCGACATCCTCGGGTGTCATCAGCGGAGTCAGCGTGAGGCTCACTGCGCCGCTGGCGTTGATGAGCAGCGACACCGCCGTGGCGCTCGCGTTGTCGGGCATGTCGCAGATGGCGAACACATCCGTGTCGCCGAACGCGTAGTACATGCAGTCGAGGGTGCCTCCGACGGATTCGACGGCGGCCTGTGCAGCTGCACGCCGCTTCGAGCCGCCTTCGGTCAGCAGTCCTTTCACCCCATCGCCCACGTAGTTGGCTCGAATCAAGAACTTCGCCATTGCGCACACTCCCTCTGTCAGGCACCAGAACTGGGCCGAGCGACCAGTGTTGCCCTCCGGCGACTCGTTGGCAAGGAAGCGTTGCGCCGCCGTCAGCCGTCCCGCCGGTCGTCCGAACGCGACGCCACGAGGTACCAGGTCTCCATCGGACCCTTGCCCTTGACAACGATGGTTCCGCGTGGCGTGCAGACGAACTCGTGCTCCAGCAGCTCGTACGTGGCGCGTGTGATCTGGATCTCGCCAGGCGTGCCGTGGGACTCCATCCGACTCGCCGTGTTCACCGCATCGCCCCACAGGTCATAGAGGAAGCGTTTGGTGCCGATCACCCCGGCCACGACCGGTCCGGAGTTGATGCCGATCCTCAGCTCGAGACCGGGCTGCCCGGCCATCGCCGAGCTCGCCAGCACATCTCGCATCTCCAGCGCCAGGAGTGCAGCCTGGCGGGCGTGGTCATCGCACGGGTTCGGCACGCCCGCCGCTGCCATGTAGCAATCGCCGATCGTCTTGATCTTCTCGAGCCCATGGCGCTCGACGAGCACGTCGAACTGCGAGAAGAGCCGATCGAGGATGCCGACCATCTGGGTCGACGGCAGGCGCTCCGCGAGCGGGGTGAACCCCACGACGTCGGCGAAGACGATGGAGACCGCGGCGAAGTCGTCCACGATCCTGTGGGCGGAGGCCTTCAGTCGCTCGGCGATCGCCCGCGGCAGGATGTTCACGAGGAGGGCCTCAGACTTCTCCTGCTCGGCTCGGAGTGCCGTCAGCGCCGTGTTGCGCTGGTGGGCGAACGTCGCGAGGAGTGTGAAGGCGACCGAGGCAGTGCCGATGACGTTCAACGCGAGCATCGTGCTGGTGAACCAGACCGGCAGATCGGCATCCGAGAAGAACGCCTCGCCGGCCAAGCCGGTGAACAGGAAGACGATCAGGAACGCGCCGAACCAACGGACGGCCTGACGCACGTCGAGAAACACGAGGGCTCCCAGCGGAGCCAGGATGCCCCACAACCCGACCCCTCCCGAAGGCAGGAACCCGCCGACCAGCATCTGCCCGGCCGTCGTCGTCAACATGATGTCGAGGAGTTGCGTGACCAGGAGCGGCTGGAAGCGTCGGGTCCGCGCGAAGACCACCAGCGAGCCGAGCGACACGGCGAAGTAGACGAACGGGACGACGCCAACCAGCGAACCGAGGGCGAGGTAGAGAGTGCCCCACACGACGGACACGGGCAGGATGAGCGTGGCAAGCAGCACGAGGAGCGCCTTCTTCTCGTGCAGTTCCTCGTCATCCCCGGCATCGGCGCCGATCCGAGCGAGCGCCGCCGCCGCGCCGGCGATCCAGCCCACCGGAGGGCGGGGCGGCTGCCGGGACGCACCCGTCGTCGTTTCGGTCACGGATGGACTCTTCCACCGCAACCGCCGCGACTCCGCACCCCTCAGGGTGGGCTGCGCCCCCACACCATGGGGGCTGCGCCCCCACACCCCATCACCACCCGGCGTGCTGGCGCACGCTCGGTCGGGGCGGCTTCGCCGCCACACCATGGGGGCTGCGCCCCCACACCCCATCACCACCCGGCGTGCTGGCGCACGCTCGGTCGGGGCGGCTCCGCCGCCACACCATGGGGGCTGCGCCCCCACACCCCATCACCACCCGGCGTGCTGGCGCACGCTCGGTCGGGGCGGCTCCGCCGCCGTCAGGGGTCTCAGGGATTGTGTGGGGACTTCCCCGATGACACCGGATCGTCGCCGGTCGTACCGTCGAGGGTGTGGGTGAAGCAGACGACCCGGGCGGGGAGGCGATGACGCCGCAGGGCGATCGGCGGACGGGCGCGATGGTTTCGACAGCGGGATGGATCACGCCACTCCAGGGGCTGGCCTCGATCGGAGCCGGGGCCATCCACGCCGCGGCCGCCGGGATTCACGCCGAGCATCCGAACCTGTCGAGGCTGTTCATCACCGTCGCCGCTGCGCAGATCCTCGTCGGGCTGGCCACACTCCTGCGGGGCGGCCGCGCCGTGGCTGCCGTCACCGCCGTGGTCAACGGCGGTGCCGTCGTCGCCTGGATCGTCACCAGGGTGTCTGGAATCTCGTGGATCGAGGGCCTCGAACAGTCCGAGGCGCCGCAGTTCGCCGACGCCGTCTGCGCCGCCCTCGGCGCGTTGGCGGTCGGCGCCGCACTCGTGACGCTGCGCAGTCGGGGCCGGCGCGAGGAGACGCGTCACCCCGGTGCGGCTCGGGCTGCCGGCGATCGGCGTCGCTGCCGTCACCGTCGTCGCCATGATGGACGGGCGCCACGCACGCTCACGGCGGTGACGCCGGCGATGGCCACGGCCACGGCACGGCGACTGTCGCCTACGACCCCACGATGCCGATCGACCTGTCCGGCATCGACGACGTGACGCCAGTGCAACAGGCGTTTGCGGAGAACCTCGTCGCCACCAACATCGTGCGCCTGCCGCAGTGGGCGGATCCGGCCGTCGCCGAGGCCGCCGGGTTCCACTCGATCGGAGACGCCGACAGTGGCCACGAGCATTACGTGAACTGGGACTGGATCGACGATGACGTGTGGCTCGACCCGGACGCGCCCGAGAGCCTGGTCTACGAACCACAGCCTGATGGCAGCAAGAAGCTCGTCTCGGCGATGTACATGTTGCCGCTCGACGTGGCACTGGAGGACGTCCCCGACGACGGCGGCGCGCTGATGCAGTGGCACGTCCACGACGATCTCTGCCTGACCGCCGATCCCGTCGCCCCCCAAGTCGAAGGCCCCACCGGCCCTGACGGGACCTGCCGCCCACCGCTCGTCAAGGTCCAGGAGTGGGCGATGATCCACGTCTGGATCGTCCCCCACGAGTGCGGCCCGTTCGCCTCCCTCGAAGGCACCGGTGCCGGCTCCATCCTGGAGGGCGAGCAACGGTGGTGCGACCACGCCCACGGCTCGTGACGGCCGATCCGGCCACGCATAGGGTCGCCCGATGGTCAGCGACCTCTCCGCCCACGTGCCGCGCTCTGTGCCGACGACGGTTCGAACTGATCGACGACCGCTTCGCCGGCGTGCGCGGCGATGCCCGGATGGAAGTGCTGTTCTCGGCCGGTCGCTGGCTCGAGGGGCCGGTGTACGTCCCGGCCGGCCGCTACGTGCTGTTCAGCGACATCCCGAACGACCGGGTGCTGCGCTGGGACGAGACCACCGGCGCCGTCGGCGTGTTCCGCCAACCAGCCGGGTACGCCAACGGCCGAACCCTCGACCGGGCAGGACGTGTGGTGTCGTGTCTGCACGGGGACCGCCGAGTCGCCCGCACCGAACACGATGGCAGCGACACCGTGTTGGCGTCGCACCACGACGGCCGACAGCTCAACAGCCCCAACGACGTCGTCGAGCGTGCCGACGGGACGATCTGGTTCACCGATCCCAGCTACGGCATCGACAGCGACTACGAGGGCCATCTGGCGCACAGCGAGATCGGCGGATGCCACGTGTACCGCATCGACCCGTCGGGTGACATCGACATCGTCGCCGATGACTTCGATCGGCCGAACGGCCTCGCCTTCAGCTGCGACGAGCAGCAGCTCTACGTCGCCGACACCCGCCGCCGACACATCCGGCGATTCGACGTCGATGTCGACGGTTCCCTCTCCGGTGGTGACGTCTTCGCCGACTGCGACGCCGGAACATTCGACGGGCTCCGGCTCGACGATCGCGGCCGCGTCTGGGCCGCGGCGCACGACGGCCTGCACTGTTTCGACCCAGACGGCACCCTGGTCGGCAAGCTGCACGTCCCCGAGGTGGTCTCCAACCTCACCTTCGGTGGGCCCCAGCGCAATCACCTGTTCATCACCGCGACGACCACGCTCTACACCCTCAGGCTGAACGTCACCGGCGCCACCTACCCGTCGGCGAGGACAGCAAAGCCGTTCGTGCTCTCGAGGCGCATGCCGATGACGTCCTGATAGGCCGGTGAGTCGTACCACGTGCGGAAGCGTTCCTCGTTCGGGAACTTGAGGACGACCACCCGCCGACCGGCGGGCTCGCCCTCGATCGTCTCGGCGTCGTTCGTCGCGACCAGCACCTCGAGATCGATGCCTTCGAACGTCGCCGTCACAGCGGCGAGGTAGGACGCCAGCAATTCAGGGTCCGTGACGGTGGCATTGACCACGAAGTACGTCGCCATCGTCGACTGTCTAGCAGCCGTCGATCGCGCTCCGAGTACGGTCGCCACGTGGACGATGCGTCTCGCTCGAGCCCCGCTGTCGACGTCGACGGGCACGTCGCTGCGTTCAACAAGGCGGTCCACGACGGGGCCTGGGAGCCGTACCTCGAACGGTTCACCGAGGAAGCTGTGCTCGAGTTCGTCGGCCCACCTGTTGGGCCATTCGTCGGACGAGGGGCGATCGCCCAGGCGTACGCCGACAGCCCGCCCGACGACACGATCGAAGTGATTGCGCCAGCATCGACACTCGGCGACACGACGCTGCTGCGGTATCGATGGGTGAGCACCGGAGAAACGGGCTCCATGCGCATCACTCACGCCGATGGTCTGATCGAGCACCTCGTTGTGACCTTCGATTAGCGCAGGGCGGCCGCCGTTCCGAGAGATCAGTGCCAGAACTCGGCCAGTCGGGTCGCGCATGACGTGGGCTGCTGGGCCATCATCAGGTGGCCCGCTCCCGGCAGCTCCACGCGAACCGAGTTCGGGAACAAGGACTGGACGATCGCCGCGCTCTGCACGAACCGCGGCACCGTGTCGGTCCCGATGACGTTGAGGATCGGCTGCTCGATGAGGCGGGCGTCGTCCTGACCGAAGCTCCACCCGGCCGTCGCGGGGAGCTCGACCTGGAAGAACTGATCGGCGTTGGCGACGGCCTCGTCGAACGCGCCGGGCAGGAAACGATCGAGCAGACCTCGGGGGTCGTCGCCGAGCACGACGCCGAGGAACTGCTCGGCAGCCACGGCCGCCCCACGGGCGCGATACAACTCCAGCAACGGGGCCAGCCCAGCCGTCGCCGTTTCGGGATCGAGCAGGCCGGCCGCCGGCCGGTTCGAGCAGGGCGATCGAGCGCAGCGAGACGGCACGGCTGCGCGCGAGGGCCAAGGCGAGCAGCGCGCCATAGGAGTGCCCGACGACGTGGGGCCGGTCGAAGTCGACGTGCTCGAGCAGCCGGGCGCACACGGTGGCGTCATCGTCGATGCTGAACGGGCGACCATCGAGCGGGACGGAACGGCGATAGCGCAACACCGAGTACTCGGACAAGACGTCGACCAGCGGTGCGTACCAACCCACGAACGGCCGGGCGTGCAACAGGACAACTCGTTCACCGCTCCCGATCACCTCGTAGTCGACGGCGACACCGTCGAACTCGACGTGATCCATCGCCACCCACATTCTGCCGTCCGCCGCCTCCGTCGACGAGATCCTGAGCTCGACGTTCGCTCGACGAGCACGACTCGGCTGAGGCCGGATACCGTCGCCGCGTGTCCGCCACGTCTGTCGTCGTCGTCGGCGGCGGCCTCATCGGCCTGACCAGCGCGCTGGCGTTGCACGAGCGCGGCGCATCCGTCGCGCTCGTCGACCACGCCGCGCTCGGTTCGGGTGCGGCGCGTGGCAACGCCGGATTCCTGTCGCCGACGCTGCTGTCACCGCTCCCCGGGCCGGGCATGCTGCGCACGGCGGCCACGGCGCTCGCCACGCGTGACGGGCCGCTGCGCATCCGGCCGCGCGCCGTCCCGTCGATGCTGCGCTGGAGCATCGGGTTCCTCCGCGCCGCCAACGAGCCGCGCTTCCACGCCGGTCAGGCCGCGCTCGCCGCGTTCGGCCGGGATCTCGACGACCGCCTCGAGCGACCTCGCCGCGCTCGGCGTCCATGTCTCGCGCGGACAGGACATCGTCGCCCCGTTCCACGACGTGACGTTCGCCGAACGCTTCCACGCCGAGCTGCAACGCATGGGCCTGTTCGGCCTCCCCGTTCCCGGGGAGCTGCTCGACGGGGAGGGCATCCGCACCGTGGTGCCGGCGCTCACCGACCACGTGCGGGCCGGCTTCGTCCTGCCCGGCAATCGCGCCGTCGAGCCCGGACGGTACGTCGACAGCCTCATCGCCGCCCTCCGGTCGCGCGACGTCCTGCTGCTCGAGCATCGGCGGATCACCGGCTTCGACGTGATCCGCGATCGGGTGCGCGCCGTCCGCACCAGCGGAGGGAGCCTCGCCGCCGACGAGGTGGTCCTCGCCGCCGGCGCGGGGATCCGCTCCCTCGGCCGGATGCTCGATCTGCGGCTCGAGGTCGTCGCCGGTCAGGGCTACAACGTCGCCCTCGCCACGAGCTCGCGGCTCGCCCACCCGGTGATCGTGGAGGAGGCGCACGCCGTGGCGACGCCGTTCGCCGACCGCATCCGCCTCGGTGGCACGGTGGAGTTCGCCGGCGATTCGCCGACGTTCGACCGCCGGCGGGTCGACGCCGTCCTGCGGTCGATGCGGCCCTTCCTCGACCTCGACTGGGAGTCGCGACGGGAGGCGTGGGCGGGCTCGCGCCCGATGAGTGCCGACGGTCTCCCGCTGATCGGACGGACGCGTCGCTTGGCGAACGTCGTGATCGCCGGCGGGCACGGCATGTACGGGCTGACACTGGCCCCATCGACGGCCCGCGCCGTCGCCGAGCTGATCGTCGATGGCCGCCCGTCGACGGATCTGGCGGCGTTCGACCCGGATCGCTGATCCGCGCCCGACCGCGGTCAGCCTGGGGGCTCACAGCTCCAGAGGTCGCTCAGCACGAAGCCGGTCGGGTACGGATCGGTCGGATCGACCGCGGCCGTCCTGGTTCCGAAGACCCAGCCGCGACCGGAGATGCTCGGCACGACCGCCGGCCGGCCACCCACCGTCGTCGTGTCCGTGATCGAGACGAGGAACTCGCTGTCGATGAGCGACGTGGCGACGAACGTCGACCCGACCGACGCCTGGCCGCGGGCCGCCATGCAGGCCAGGCGCGCCGAGGTCCCCGTGCCGCACGGCGAGCGATCGACGCGGCCACTGAGGACGGTCGCCCCGCGCAGGCGGCCGCCGGCGGGGTCGTCGTCGCCGGTCACCATGACGTAGGAGAGGAAGTCGATCTCGGGGATCTCCGGGTGCCGCACGGCGATCTGCCGCTGGGCCGCCGCCATCACCAACTCCGCCCGTTCCACCACCTCCCGGGCCCGGTCCCGGGTCAGCCGCACATCGAGGGCGGCGCTGTCGACGAGCACGTAGAAGCAGCCGCCGTACGCCACGTCGACGGCGATCGGGCCGAAGCCCGGCACGTCGATCGAGACGTCGAGGGCCTCGACGAACGACGGCACCCCGTCGAACGTGACCCGCTCGCAGCGGCCGTCACGACAGTCGGCTTCGGTGCGCACCAATCCGGCGGCCGTCTCGAGCGTCACGATCGTCGTCGGCTCGGTCATCGGGATGGTGCCGGTCTCGAGCAGCGCGGTGACGACGCAGATCGTGTTCGACCCGCTCATCGCGTGGGCCCGATCGGCCTGCAGGACGACGAAGCCCGCGTCGGCGTTCGGGTCCGTCGACGGGAACACCAGGTTGGCGCTCGCCTGTGGTCGGCCACGGGGCTCGAGCGTCAGCACTCGGCGCAACGAGTCGTCGACCGCGTTCAGGTGGTGCAGCTTCTCCCGCGCCGTGAGCCCGGGGACCTCGAAGACCGACCCGAGATAGCACGTGCCCTGCTCGCCCTCGGCGTGCACCTCGACCGCGGCGTAGCTGCGGGCGAGGCGCATCAGCGCAGGACGCTGTCGAGGATCTCGATGAGCGTCGCTGCGTCGGCGTCGCTCAGCGGCAGCAGCGGTTGGCGGACCTCGCCGCAGTCGAGACCCAGATGGCGCATCCCGAGCTTGGTCTTCTGGTTGTACGAGCCGGCCTCCATGTGCTGCACCCACGGCAGGATCTGCTCGAACTGCTTGCGGGCCCCGGCGAGATCGCCGCTGTTCGCCGCGTTGAGGATCTCGACGTGCTGCCGGGGCAGCACGTTCGCCGTCCCCGCGAGCCACGAGCGCACGCCCCAGAAGAAGTAGTCCACGGCCTGGTCATCCGAACCGCACATGATCGTGATCCGGCCGGCGTAGCGGTCGCGCATGGCGAGGAAGCGGGAGAAGTCGCCGCTCGACTCCTTGATGCCGACGATCAGCGGGTGGTCGGCCACCCGGTCGAGGCACTCGACGTCGATCTCGACGCCGGACCGAGCGGGGTAGTTGTAGAGGATCGTCGGCAGCCCCGACGCTTCGGCGATCGCTGTGAAGTGGGCCACCAGCTCGTGGGCGCGCGGCAGTGAGGTCGGCGGGGCGGCGAGCATCAGCGCGTCGTAGCCGATGTCGCCGGCGGTGCGGGCGAGCAGGGTCGCCATCCGTGTGGAACCCGCGTTGCACCCGGCGACGAGCTGGGCGCGTCCGGCGGCGACCTCGTGCGTGTGGCGCATCACGTCGATCCGCTCGGACTCGCTCAGGGCGTAGTACTCGCCGGTCGTGCCGCACGACACGATGCCCTGCACGCCGGCGTCGAGGCCGCGCTCGATCGCCGCCGTGAGCGTGGTCAGATCGACGTCCCCGTTGCCGTCGAACGGCGTGACCACCGGCACGTAGACACCTTCGAGGTCGAGGATCATGGTCGGACGCTAACGAAACGCCGACCCGACCCGCCCCATTGACGCGTGGTGACCGGCGTCCTACCGTCGATTCGTTTCCCCGCACCAGCTGGAGGTCACCATGGCGCTTCGTCCGCCCGTCGAGTCCGACCTGGCCGCTGTCGGTGAGCGATACGGGCTCGGGCTGAGTGCAGCCGACGTGGCGTCGTTCGCCCCGTTCGCCTCCGGCCTGTTGGACTCATGGCAGGCCGTCGAGGAGCTGTACGGGCGGACCGCTCCCGCGCCGCGAACCGACCGTCCGTGGACGCGCCCGACCGACTCCGACAACCCGCTCGGCGCGTGGTACGTGACGACCGAGATCCAGGAGGCGGGCGACGGCCCGTTGGCCGGGCGCACCGTCGCCATCAAGGACAACATCATGGTGGCCGGCGTGCCGATGATGAACGGCTCGGAGACCGTCGAGGGCTTCGTGCCGACCCGCGACGCGACCGTGGTCACCCGTCTGCTGGCCGCCGGTGCCACCATCACGGGGAAGTCGGTGTGCGAGGACCTGTGCTTCTCCGGCGGCAGCCACACCTCGCGGACCGGGCCGGTGCGCAACCCGTGGGACCTGGCCCGTTCGGCCGGCGGCTCCTCCAGCGGCAGTGCCGCGCTCGTCGCGGCGGGTGCCGTCGACGTCGCGCTCGGCGGCGACCAAGGCGGCTCGGTGCGGATCCCGAGCGCGTACAGCGGCACCGTCGGCCACAAGCCGACGTACGGTCTCGTTCCCTACACCGGGGCGTTCCCGATCGAGTTGACGATCGACCACCTCGGCCCGATCACGCGCACCGTCGGCGACGCGGCGCTCGTCCTCGGCGTGCTCGCCGGGGCCGACGGCCTCGACCCGCGCCAACCGACGGACGTCAGGGTGGACGACTACGTGGGCGCCCTCGACGGCGCTGCCGACGGGCTGCGGATCGGGGTCGTCGGCGAAGGGTTCGGCATTCCCGACCTGTCACAGCCGGGCGTCGACGACGCGGTGCGGGCAGCGATCGAGCAGCTCCGCGGCGCCGGCTGCACCGTCGCCGACGTCTCGGTGCCGTGGCACCGCGACGCGATGCACGTGTGGAACGTGATCGCCACCGAGGGGGCCACGGCCCAGATGGTCGATGGCAACGCCTACGGGATGAACTACAAGGGTCTCTACGATCCCGAGTTGGTCGCCTTCTACGGGCGCCAGTGGCGCGAGCGGGCGACGCGGTTCTCCGAGACGGTGAAGCTCGTCGTCATGGCCGGGCGCTACGCCATCGACACCGCCCACGCACAGCACTACGCGATGGCGCAGAACCTGGCCTTCGAGCTGCGTGAGGCGTACGACGCCGCGCTCGCCGACCACGACGTGCTCGTCATGCCGACGCTGCCGCTGACCGCCACGGCGATCCCCGATGCAGACGCCCCACGCGAGGAGTACCTCGCCCGGGCGCTCGAGATGATCGCCAACACGGCCCCGTTCGACGTCACCGGACACCCGGCGACGTCGGTGCCCGCCGGGCTCGTCGACGGCCTCCCAGCCGGTTTGATGATCATCGGCAGACACTTCGACGACGCCACCTGCCTGCGCGTCGCCCACGCCTTCGAACACGCCGTCGGCGGCTTCCCCGCCCCTCCGATGACCGTCGCGATCGGAACCCGGTCGTAGATCGATCTGGGCGCGAATCTCGCCAGGGATGAGACATGTGCACTCCTGGCGCGCACATCTCTCACCTCGTTGCAGGAACTCCGACCGGCATCAGGTGAGGTCGAGCGTGCCGTAGACGACCTCGAGGGCGAGGTCGCTGAGACGCTGGTTGCTGTTGCGGGCCTGGGAGCGCAGGCGGGCGAAGGCTTGCTCCATGTCGAGGTGATGACGTTCGGCGATGATGCCCTTGGCCTGTTCGATGAGGATGCGGCTGTTGAGGGCACTGGTGAGCTGCTCGTTGACGACCTCGGCGGCGACGGCCGTGCGGTGTTGGAGGAGGGCGATGGTGGCGACATCGGCGAGGGCCTGGGCAACGATCAGGTCGCTGTCGTTGAGCGCGCCGGGCTCGGTGCGGAACAGGTTGAGGGCGCCGATGATCTGGGAGCGGAGGCGCATCGGCACCGCATCGGCTGATCGGAATCCGGCTCGGAGGGCCACGGGGGCGAACCCGGGCCAGCGGCTCTCGGCGCTGGCGAGATCGTGGTTCACGACGGCTTCGCCGCGGCGATAGCAGTCCAGGCACGGTCCTTCCTGTGACTGCAGCTCGAACAGCTCGACGACACGCATCGCCTCGCTGGATGACGTCATCACTCGCAGCTCGCCATTGGGGGCGACCAGCATGATGCCGGCGGCAGCGATGTCGAGGACCTCGACACAACGATCCGTCAGTGTGCTCAGCAGGTCGACGATGTCGAAGTTGTCGACGAGGTTGTCCGCCAACTCGACGACGGTGCGGGCAAGCAGTGCTTCGCGCGTCATAGCCACCTCCGTCCCGGGCCACCGCCGGCCGCTCCTCTCGCCGGCGCCCAGCTCACTGAGTTGACTGTATGCGCGTCGCTGCAGCGGCGAAAGCCCGCCCCTCGGTGTCACGGGTCCGGCGAGTCGCCGGGAGCGTGGCCGAAGCGAAACCTCCCGTTGACGACGTCGTTGGCGATGTCGGTCAGCGTGCGATCCTGCGTGAAGGCGTAGGCCCGCAGTCTGATCAGCGCCTCGGTCACCGTGATCCCGAGCTGCTCAGCGACCATGCCAGAGGCTTGGTGCACGACGAGGCGAAGGTTGCTGCCGGCTTCCAGCTCGACACCGAGGGTGCCCGGGTCGGCGCCGGTCTGCATCGTGATCAACGCTCGGCCGGCGACGGTGGCGACGATGGTCGCGTCGGTGTGCTGTTCGGTCGTGAGCGGCCCTGGGCGGTCGCGGAAGAGGTTGAGCGCGCCGAGCCGAACGGTTCCAACTGACATCGGGAACCCGAACACGGCCCGGGCGCCTCCGGCGAGGGCGAGTGCGTGAACGCCGGCCAGCGGGCGACGCTCGGCGCCCCGAGGTCCGGCTCGAGGACGGGATGACCGAGCCGGTACGCGTCGACGCAGGGCCCCTCCCCGAGGGTGTACTGCAGCTCCTCGATCAGCTCACTGACTCCCCCGGTGGTGCAAACCGACGTGTGCGGCTGGTTGCCGATCATCAACATGATCCCGGCCCCGCTCATGTCGGTGACGTCCGCCGCCACCGCGCACAGGCGCCCTGTTCCTGTGTCCTCCTCCGCGCCCGTCGACGCAAGTTGAGCGAGGATCCGCGTCACACGGTCACTGGGCACGGGGCGCCTGCATGACGGGGAGATCACATGTCGCATGTCTGGTTTCACCGCACCTCCGAGTGTCGGACAGGGAGGCGCTCAACGAGGACCAGATCCAACGCGTAACCCGTCGTTTCGAGTATGACCCTTCGAGCGGCGGTGACGCCAGTGCCGCCGACATCGGCCGTGCACGTTCCGAACGGTCCTTTGGTACGGTTCCCGTCGATCGAGGCCTTCGTTCTCGATGGTCGCTCCAGACCCTGGCGACTCAACCGCCGACGGTTGCGAGGAGCACACGATGAACGATGCGGCTGGTCGCTGGGCGCTGAGGCGACGGTGAGTGCCACCTTGTCGCCGACCGGCGGCGACTGACCATGTCGACGTGGCCGTGGTCGCCGGGCGAGGCGCGGTGCTCGACGACCGGATCTGCTGGTCGACGGTGGCCGGATTGTCGCTGATTCACGTGGCGAGCATCGTTGGCGTGATCTGGATCGTCGTGCACCCGTCGTGGGCGACGCTCGCCCTGGCGGTCGGGATGTACACCCTGTGCGGCCTGGCGATCACTGCGGGGTACCACCGGCTGTTCGCCCACCGCACCTATCGCGCATCGCCGCCCGTGCGCTGGGCCATGCTGGCGTTCGGCGCGGCCACCTTCCAGAACTCGGCGCTGTCGTGGAGCGCCGACCACCGCGCCCACCACGCCGACACCGATCACGCCTCCGATCCGCATGCCGTCACGCGCGGGATCTGGTTCGCCCACATGGGCTGGTTGTTCCGCCGGCGCGTCGCGTCGGCGGACGTCCGCCGTTTGAGTGACCTGTGGGCGGTGCGCAGCATCCGCTGGCAGCACCGCTTCTACGCGGTGGTGGCCGTCGGGATCGGGCTCGTCGTCCCGATGGCTCTCGCCTCGACATGGGGCGATCCGTGGGGCGGTCTGTTCGTCGCCGGATTCCTACGCGCCGGCATCCTGCTGCAGGCAACCTTCTCCATCAACTCGCTCGCCCACCTCGTGGGCACGAGGCGCTACGACCCACGATCGTCGGCACGCGACAGCACGCTCACGGCGCTCGTCACATTCGGCGAGGGCTACCACAACTTCCACCACCGCTTCCCGTTCGACTACCGCAACGGCTTTCGTTGGTGGCAGTACGACCCGAGCAAGTGGCTCCTCTGGACATTGGCCCGCCTACGGCTGGTCAGCACGCTGCGATCTGCGTCGCCATCCACGATCGCGCGGCGCCGCGACGAGAACCGACGACGCGCCGTATGATCGCCGCAGTCAGGCGATCGGTCGCTTGGTGGCCTGTTTGGTTCTTTCGGTCCGACGACTTACCTGACTTCTTCGACTGGTGCTGACGAGGTGACTTGTCGGCCATCGAGTGCTCCCTTCGTTCGTCGATCGTGTGCGATCACAAGGTCGCCGGGTTGACGGCGCGTAGAGGCGGCCGTCGGGCGCGTTACCCCGCTGTCACGGAGCGGACGTTCTTGGCCTCTTCGCTCTTGCGGCCGGGTCCGACCTCGAACTCGACGGTTTGACCCTCGGACAGGGTGGTGCCGGCGGCCTGCAGGTTGGAGACGTGGACGAAGACGTCCTCACCACCCTCCCGGGAGATGAAACCGAACCCGCGGTCGTGGTCGAAGAACTTCACTTTGCCTTGCACAGCTGAACCAACTTGTCTCTTGCGGCCGACCCACGTGGACGGCCAGCCAGAACCGTACGGGCTGTCGAGGCGCAATCCTCGCGAGTCGTCCGTCGGCGCCCAACCTAGGGTCCGCGCATGACCAAGGGGCTGCGAACCTTCCTGACCTTCCAGAACGGCGCCGCCACAGCCGCACTCGATCTGTACCAGGACGTCTTCGACGACTTCGAGCTCATCGAGATCGAGCACTACCGCCAAGGGGACATCGGACCCGATGGCACGGTCAAGGTCGCCAGGTTCCGTCTCGCCGGCAGCGAGTTCGGCTGTGCCGACAGCCCCGTCAGTCACGCGTGGGGGTTCACTCCGGCGGTGTCACTCTGGATCGACTGCGACGACAACGACGAACTCGAGCGACTCTTCGATCGGCTCTCCGATGGCGGCCAGGTCTTCATGCCCCTCGACGACTACGGGTTCAGTACCCGCTTCGGCTGGGTCGGTGATCGCCACGGGGTGACCTGGCAGCTCAATCTGCCATAGCGCGTGGTCACGACGTCACGACCGGTCATCGCTACGATCGCGTACCTGAGGAGGACGGACGATGTCCCAGGTCGAGTTCGACGCCGAGGTGGCAGCGCGGATCGAGTCGCTGTACCGGATCGGCGACGCTGTGCGCCGACGTCGGATCGTGCGTGAGGCGCTCGGCGCGGCCCCTGGCGAACGCATCCTCGATGTCGGCTGCGGACCCGGCTTCTACTGCGCCGAGCTCGCAGAGGAGGTGGGGCCGTCCGGGTCGGTCGTCGGGGTCGATTCGAGCCCAGCGATGCTCGAGCTCGCCGGCGCGCCGATGCGGCGGACAGGCAGGAGTCGAGCTACGGTCGGGAGAGGCCGTGTCACTGCCCGTCGACGACGCCAGCTTCGACGCCGCGCTCTGCGTGCAGGTGCTCGAGTACGTCGCCGACCCGACGGTGGCGCTGACCGAGATGCACCGCGCGCTTCGGCCAGGTGGCCGGGTGGTCGTGTGGGACGTCGACTGGGCAACCGTCTCGCTCCACTCGCTCGATCCCGCGCTCACCGAACGGGTGCTGCGCGCGTGGGACCAGCACCTGACCCACCCTTCGTTGCCACGCACGCTTGCGCCGCGGATGCGCGCGGCCGGCTTCGAGCAGGTCCGGATGCAGGCCCATCCGTTCACGACGTGCGAGCTCGACCCGGAGACCTACGGTGCCGCCATGTTCCCGTTCATCGGCACCTTCGTCGTCGGACGCGACGAGATCACCGACGACGAGGCCCAGACATGGGTCAGCGAGCAGCAGCAGCTCGGCGCACGCGGCGAGTTCTACTTCGCCAGCACCCAGCTCTGCTTCACGGCCACGAAACCGTCTCGCTGAACGCTCGGTCACGAGATGCGGACGGAGTCGAGAAACTCGCTGAGCACCGCGTTGAATCGGTCCGGCTGTTCGAGGTTGATCATGTGGGCCGTCGGAAGTGTCTCCAGCCGCGCACCCGGGACCCTGCGTCGCGAGGTGCCGCATTGCGTCATTCGTCTCGGGATCGTCCAGCTCACCGGCGATGACCAGGAGCGGCACGTGCAGGTCGTCGAGGCGCGCATCGGCGGGAGGATCGAGCGGCTTCGGAATGGCCGCCTCTTTGTCGGCCCGATAGTTGGAGGCGATCCACTCCATGACCATCGCGCGGATGTCCGGGTCGACGCGATCATGCGGTTGACCCGGGCCATCGACCCAGTACGCGGTTTCGAACTCGGTGAGCCGATCCCAGTCCTTGGCTGTCTTCCCACGCCTCGACCTCATCCCAGTCGACGGTCGACGTGGACGGTGATTCGTAACCCCCGACACCGCCAGCGGCCACCGTCAGCGACCGGGTGCGAGTCGGATACTCGAGCGAGAAGTCGAGCGCGATGTGGCCACCGCGGGACAGACCGACGACGTGGGCCGACGCTTCGCCCATCTCGTCGAGCACGGCGGCCGCGTCGGCGCGGTTGGAGAACTCGACGTGCTCGGACTCCGTTCGACCGAATCCACGGTGTCGAAGCGGATCACTCGATAGCGCCCACCCAACGCCGCCGCTTGTCGGTCCCACATCCGCAGGTTGGCCACGCCGGCATGGATGAACAGCACCGGCTCCCCTTGTCCCTCGGCCTCGTAGTAGATCCGTGCACCCGCCGTCTCGCAGTAGCCGCTCACCGCACCTGTCATCCGTCCAATTCTGCCGGGCGGGAGTGTCGCCCGGTGAGAGATGTGCCGCCCTTGACCCCGCCGGGTCCACCAACCAGACTGCCCGCGCGCGACCCGATCGCGGCTGAACCATGGGGGTCACATGAGCAAGCAGGTCGTTCTGGGCATCTTTCCGGACGAGGCAACCGCCGACACCGCCGCCCACACCCTCAAGGCGTGGGACTATGCCGACGACGACGTGAAGGTGAAGACGATCGGCGTCCTGGTCCTGGATGACGACGGCAAGCTGAAGACCCACAAGCTGGGCCCGCGCACCTGGGGCAAGGGCGCCGGCATCGGTGTCGTGCTGGCCGCGATCGCACCCCCGACGATGATCGCTGGAGCACTCGCCGGCGGCGCGATCGGAGCGCTGCACCACAAGGGTCTCGGCATCGAGCGGCGGCGAGCAGGACCGGATTGCCGACGCGCTCGGCGACGGTCGAGCGGCAGTGGGTGCCCTCGTCGAGGAGACCCAAGTGACGGCGGTCTCGCTCAAGCTCGGCGAACTCGGTGGCGAGGTGCAGGTGCTGCGCCCGAGCGACGACGCGGTGGCCGAGGTCGACGCGGTGGCCTCGGAGGTCGAGTCGGCCGAGACCGGCGAGCCGTCGCCGCCGCCGGACCGCTAGGTCACACGGCGGGCCGGAGCGGAGGGTTCCTCATCTCCGGGCGGGCGAGGATGTAGATCAGCGCGCCCAGCATCGGCAGCACGATGATGAACAGCGCCCACCCGGCCTTCGCCAGGCCGCTGTGGTCCGAGCGCCGGAAGTTGTCGATGAACGTGTAGATCACGACGAACGCGACCAGCACGAACATGAACAGCAACATGAGCGACCAGAAGATCCCCAGCAACGGATAGTCGTACGCAAGCATCGCAGCCTCCTCGGCAGCCTCAGACGGGTCGAACCCGCCCAGTGTGTCGCTGATCCGGCATCGAGATGGGGACCGTCGGTCACGAGGCCCGTGTACGGTGCTCGTCGATTGTGACTGACGAGGGGGACGGAGCCGGTGGCCGGGACCGATGGCGCCTCGTCCCGATCGTGGGCTGGATCCGCTCCTACCAACGGCGCTGGCTGCGCGGCGATCTGATCGCCGGGTTCGCCGTCGCCGCCCTGATCGTGCCGAAGAACCTGGGGTATGCGGGCATCGCCGGGATCCCGCTGCAGAACGGCCTCTACGCCGCGGCGGCGGGTGCGATCCTCTACCCGATCTTCGGGACGAGCCGGCAGATCTCGACCGGTCCGAGCTCGGGACTGGCGGCCGTCGCCGCCAGCGCCGTCGCCGTCGCCGGCATCACGGGGATCGATGACGTCGCGTCGTTCGTCGCGCTCATGACCCTCGCCTCGGGTGCGCTCTTCCTCGTGCTCGCCGTGCTGAGGATGGGGTGGATCGCCCAGTTCCTCTCGCGGGCAGTCGTCACGGGGTTCCTGTTCGGGGCGGCGATCGACGTCGTCATCGGCGAGCTGCCGAAGCTCACCGGAACCGATGCCACCGGCTCGAACTCGCTGCGCGAGCTCGGGTCGTGGGTCCGGACCCTCGGCGACACCCAAACGGCGACGGTGGTCGTCGGCGCCGCCGCGCTGGCGGTCGTGTTCGGACTGCGGATCATCGCACCCGGCCATCCCGGGCGCCCTGGTCTTGGTGATCGGCGGTCTGCTCGCCTCCCGGCTGTTCGATCTCGCCGCTCGCGGCGTCGCCCTCGTGGGCGACGTGCCACGAGGTCTTCCGACCTTCGAGGTCCCCGACACCCAAGCGCTCGGCGACCATGCCGGGACGGTCGCCATCGCCGCCGTGGCGCTCGTCCTGATCGGGTTCTCCCAGACGGCCGGCGACTCCAGGACGTTCGCCGCCAGGCACCGCTATCGCATCGACATCAACCAGGAGTCGGTCGCCCAGGGCATGGCGAACGTCGGTGCCGGTCTCGTGCAGGGGATGCCCGTGTCGACGAGCCTGTCGGCGAGCTCGTTGAACGACCACACGGGAGCACGGACGGGCCTCGCATCGATCACCTCCGGCGTGATCGTCCTGCTCACCCTCCTCTTCCTCGCGCCGCTCTTCTCCGACCTGCCCAAGCCGGTGCTCGCGGCGTTGATCATCGAGGCCGTGGTGATGGGGATGATGGACGTCCCCGAGATGCGCCGCCTCCTCCGGGTGCAGCGCTTCGACTTCTGGATCGCGGTGGCGGCCATCGCCGGGACCCTCCTCCTGGGTGTGCTCGCCGGGGTGATGGTCGGGATCGGGTTGTCGTTGATCTGGCTGATCTCGGTGGCGACACGTCCCCCGATGCCCCTGTTGGGGCGGGATCCGGAGACGCGGTACTTCCGCGAGCTGGACGAGAACCCGGGCGACGAGCAGTTCCCCGGCCTGGTCGTGCTCCGGCTGGACGGGGGTCTGTTCTTCGCCACGTCCGACGCCCTCGAGGACCGCGTCCGGGAGGTCGCCTTGTCGACGCCGGACATCCGCGGGATCGTGCTCGACTTCGTGGCCGTCGACTTCATCGACTCCCAGGGGTCGGCCAAGATGCACGAGATCCTCACCCTGACCGAGCAAGCCGACGTCACGCTCCGCCTGGCCCGCGTGAAGCCCTCCGTCCGGGACGTCCTCCGGCGTGACGGTCTCCTCGAGCGTCTCGGTGACGAGGGCTCCTACCTCAGCGTCGCCCAAGCGGTCGAGGCCCACCTGAGCTCATCGGGCGAGGACCGTCACTGACCGCCGGCGTCCCGAAGCGTTCGCCGAGCAGACCGTGTCGCAGGCCGCGGTCGCTCACCGTCACGGTGTGCTGTCCCAGCAGCTCCATCACGGTCCGCACGATGCATGCCCCGGCGAGGATCACGTCGGCCGCGCTTGGGCTGGAGCCCGACGATCGTGCGACGCGCGCGTCGAGGTCGCGGGTCCGGTACATCTCGATCTGGCGGTCGATGTCGCGCCCGCTCCAGGATCGCCCCCTGCACGGCGTCGGGGTCGTAGCGGTCGAGGCCGAGCTTCACAGCGGTGATGTTCGTCATCGCACCGCCCATGCCGACGAGCGCGTCGGGCGCCGGCCTCCCCTCCAGCCGGTGCAGATCGGAGGCGATCGCTTCCATCGCCTCGTGGAGGGTCTCGGTCGACACCGACGTGTCCAGCCCGAAGCGCTCGGTGTAGCGCACTGCGCCGACCTCGACGCTGAAGCGGTCATCGACCTCGGCGCCGTGGCCGAAGGTGAACTGGCTGCTGCCGCCTCCCGTGTCGAAGACCACGAGGGTGCCATCGCCCGACCTGAGGTCGGCGCGGACGGCGAGGTACGCCAGCCGGCTCTCCTCCTCACCCGAGATGGTGTCGACGGTGATCCCGGTCTCCGCCTCGATCGCCGCCACGACCTCGTCCCGGTTGCCGGCGGCGCGCAACCCGGCAGTGCCCACCGCGACGATCGCCTGGGCGTGGTGCTCCCATGCCTCCTCGACCATGGTCGCGATCGCCGCCGTCGTGCGTTCCACCGCGGCGGTCGAGATCGTCCCCGACTGCGCCAGTCCTTCACCGAGCCTGGTCAGCTCGGCCCGATCGAGCACCCTCCGCCACGACCCGTCAGCGCTCTGCTCGCCGACGTGGAACTTCACCGAGTTCGTGCCCACGTCGATCACCGCGTACCGCGGGCGCTCGTCGCTGACGAGGGTGAGCAACCCTCGAGGCACGCTCGTGTTGACGCGGTCGGCGAGCCCGAGGGCTGGTCACCGTGGCCCAGACGGCGGCGGGGTCTTCGGCCTCGACGGCGAGCGTACGGGTGCTGCGGTCACCGACGGCGATGTCGGTCGACTCGACCATGCACTCGTTGAACGTGTAGCGGACCCGTCGCTTGTGAACGGATTCGAGCCGGACCGCGGCGCCGGGTTCGACGAGCTCGTCGAGGAGTTCCACCTGCGTGTACTCGTTCAGGGCGGCGGTCGGGAGCGGCTGTCGAAGCGCCTCGAACGCGACAGCGGCGTCCGCGGCGTCGAGGGGGAAGGCGGCCTTCAGAACGGGCTCCCACTGCTGAAGGCCGTGGCGGTCGACGGCGCGAAGCGCCTTGATGTCCATCAGCTCGGCGCGGACCTTGACGTTGTCACCGCCCTCGGACAGCAGGTACAGCTCATCACTCTCGACGACACCCGTCGGTGTCAACCCGGCGAGGATCTCGTCAGCCGCACCGAACGTTGCCCCGAACGTTCGCCACTCCCAACGCGGCACGATCTGCGACATCGCCGTCAGTACTAGCAGTTGGCGAGCGTCGTCCACGTCGCCGGCGACGTGGCGCAAGATCATCGCGGCACCAGTCGGCACGCGAGCATCGCGCCATGACCGAGTCCACCATCGCCGTGCTCGCACTGCTCGTGCTCGGATGGGCGGCCGTGTCGGGTGTGCTGGCGCGGCACGACATCACCGGCCCGTTCGTGTTCGCGGTCGCCGGCTACCTGTTGGCGAACCCGGACTGGGGACCGTTGACGGTCGAGGTCGAGGCCGCCGCCGTCCACGTCGTGGCCGAAGTCACGTTGGCCCTCGTGCTGTTCTCCGACGCCGTCAGGGTCAACCTGGCGGAGCTCCGGCGCGACCTCGCGATCCCAGTGCGGCTGCTCGGGATCGGCCTCGTGCTCTCGGTGGTTCTCGGCGGTCTCTTCGCCGGCTGGATCCTCGCTGGACTTCCGTGGGCGCTCGCCGGCTTCGTCGGCGCAGCGCTGGCTCCGACGGACGCCGCCCTCAGCGTCGAGGTGATCAACGACGAGCGCATTCCCCTTCGTCTGCGGCGTGCGCTCAACGTCGAGAGCGGGCTCAACGACGGCATCGCCACGCCGATCGTGGTGTTCATGCTGGCCGTGGCGGCCAGCCAACTCGGCATCGTGAACGAGAGCGTGTCACTCGAGATCGGAGCCGCGCTGCGTGCGCTGGGCGGGGGGATCCTCACCGGCGTCGGTGTCGGCGATCGGCGGGGCGGTGCTGATCTCGACTGCCGCGCGGCGCGGCTGGATCATGAGCGGTGGGCGACAGCTGGCCACTCTGGCGCTCGCCATCGCCGCCTTCGCGGTGGCGGTGGCATTCGACACCAACGGCTTCCTCGCCGCCTTCGTCGCCGGCATCGCCTTCGGGGCGATGCTCGAGGGCAAGGTCGCCGACCGCGAGGAGGCAACCGAGGTCCTCACACTCGGCGGCGAGTTCCTCGCGCTGGTCGTCTGGTTCCTGTTCGGCGCGACCCTCGTCCCGCTCGCGCTCGAGGAGCTCGACTGGCGAGCGGTCGTGTACGCGCTGGCGAGTCTGACCGTCATCCGCATGCTCCCCGTCGCGCTGAGCCTCGTGCGCTCGGGACTCGACCGGCCCAGCGTCGTGTTCATCGGCTGGTTCGGACCGCGTGGACTCGCGTCGGTGGTGTTCGCCTTGCTGGCGATCGAAGAGTTGGGAGAGACCACGCACGACGTCCGACGGGCCGTCGCGACCGTGGGATTGACGGTGCTCCTGAGCGTGGTGCTCCACGGCATCACCGCCCGTCCCGGCGGTCGGCGGTACGTCCAGAGCGAGCAGGATCGGCCGGGGTCGGAACCCGCGCCGCGGAGTCGACCGAGCACCCTCTCTCCTCCACGCACGACTCGTTGAGGCCACATTCCTGTGCCACGCGATGTCACGGCGGTGTCACGCCGGCTGGGTGCAGCGAATGACTGCAGTGAATGGAGGAACGATGAAGCAACTGAGACGACGGATCGCCCGAACGATGGCACTTGGCGCGGCCATGGCGGGGCTTGCCATCGGCGTCGGGACCACTCCCGCCCACGCCGACGCTTGGTCGGCCCACCTCGAGATCCTGCACTACAACCCATACCCGTACTACTGGGTTGCGGTCGACGGGCACATCCCGATGAGTCAGTGGGATGCGCAGGGGTACATCAACAACGGCGCCACCGTCGAGCTCCGGCTCTACGGTGCCGATCTCGGCCGCTGGCCCGACTACCACGACCTGATGTACGGCCCGTACTTCTGGGGAGGCGGCTGGGGCGGCGGATCGGGCCAGCTGTGGGCCGACGCGGACGGCATCCACTTCTTCCGCACCGTCCTGCTTCCGTGCAACTACCTCAACGAGGACGGGGACTTCGACGAGCTGTTCGTCAACGCCAAGTTCATCGATGGCGACGGCGCCTCGAGCAACGTCAACACCAACGAGATACAGGGCTACTACAACTGTCCGTGAACGGCGGCGGAGCCGCCCCGACCGAGCGTGCGCCAGCACGCCGGGCGGCGATGGGGTGTGGGGGCGCAGCCCCCATGGTGATCACGGGGGCGCCGCGGCAAGACAGGCAGCGGTCGCGGCGCCCTCTGACAGCACGTCCTCGAGCACGATGCGCATCGAACCGGGTCTCGGCGTCGCCAGCCGCGCCCGTCCGGACGCGGTGATCAACCGCAGACGCCCCAGCCTGGCGGCGAACAGCCCACCTCGACGTCCGGTTCCTACGATGCCTTGATGAGTCTCGACGACTTCCCTCGCCTGCCGCTGATGTTCGGTCCGTCACCGGTTCACCCGCTGCGCCGGCTCAGCTCGGTGCTGGGCGGCGGCGTCGAGATCTGGGCCAAGCGTGAGGATTGCAACTCGGGCATCGCCTTCGGTGGCAACAAGATCCGCAAACTCGAGTACCTCGCGGCCGACGCCGTCGCCAAGGGGTGCGACACGCTGGTGTCGATCGGTGGTGTCCAGTCGAACCACACCCGCCAGGTCACCGGCGTCGCCTGTCATCTCGGCATGAAGGCGGTGACGGTGCAGGAGCACTGGGTCGATTGGCCGGACCCGAGCTACGAGCGTGTCGGCAACATCCAGCTGACGCGCATCATGGGCGGCGACATCCGGATGGACGACGCCGGTTTCGACATCGGCGTCCGCGACAGCTGGAAGGCAGCGCTCGAGTCGGTCGAGGCCGCTGGTGGCAAGCCGTACGCCATCCCGGCCGGCGCCTCCGACCACCCCCTCGGTGGGCTCGGCTTCGCCAACTGGGCGCGAGAGGTCGCCGCCCAGGAGGCCGAGCTCGACGTCTTCTTCGACCACGTTGTCGTCTGCACGGTCACCGGATCGACGCATGCCGGGATGGTCGCCGGGTTCGCCCTCGAAGGTCGCGACGACCGTCGAGTCCTCGGAGTCGACGCCTCCAAGACGCTGGAGCAGACCGTCGCCCAAGTCACGCGCATCGCCAACGACACCGCCGACGGATCGGTCTCGGTCGTGCCCTGCGGCCCGATGAGATCACGGTGGTGGACGGCTACGCCGGACCTCCGTACGGCATCCCGGATGCGCAGACCGTCGACGCGATCCAGCTCGTCGCCCGCACGGAAGGCATGCTCACCGACCCGGTGTACGAAGGCAAGTCGATGGCTGGGCTGATCGGGATGGTCCGCTCGGGCGAGATCCCGGCCGGGTCACGAGTCCTCTACGCCCACCTCGGCGGTCAGCCCGCCCTCTCCGCGTACGCCCAGACACCGGGCCTCGGCTGACGTTGTTCGTTCGCCGTAGTGCTGGAGGTGCTGGTACGAGGCTTCGCAGCCGGCAGCTGCGGGTACGCCACGTCGGACGAGAGTGAGGTGCACCATGGCGAAGCTGTCGGCGAAGAAGCGGGCAGAGCTCGAACCATCGCAGTTCGGGTTGCCGGAGAAGGCTCGGACCAAGAAGGCCCGCAAGGAACCAGGGAACTACCCGATGCCCGACAAGGGTCACGCCATCAGCGCCGTGCGTCTCGCCAAGAAGAACCACAAGGACGGCAACCTGTCGAAGCGGGACTACGAACGCATCGCTCGCAAGGCGAGCAAGATCCTCGAGGATTAGAAGCTGCTCTCGCTCGATGAGTCGAACGCGAAGCGAGTACGTCCTGTCGCCACTCGCGGTGGCCCTGCCACAATGACACCACGACAGCGGCGTTCACGTCGATTCGGGAAGGTCCGCGCGGACGACCGCGAGGCCCTCGCCGCGCTGCTGCTCGACGCCTACCGGGGCACGATCGACGACGAGGGTAGAGGGAACCGACGAGGCGCTGGCAGCGATCGACGACTCCTTCGCCAGGATGATCCGGCCACACTCGGTGGTCCTCGACGAAGGCGGCGAGTTGACGGCCATCTCGTTCGTCGTCGTCGTGGACGGGCGCCACTACGTCGATCCCGTTGTCACCGCCGGCTCCCGCAAGGGTCAAGGACGTGGACGGGCCGTCGTCCTCGCGTCGCTTCGATCGCTCGCCGAGGACGGCGTGACCGAGGTCGGTGCCGTCATCACCGACGGCAACACACCCTCCGAGCGGTTGTTCACCCGATTCGGCTTCACCCGGGTCGGGGCCTGGGCGTGAGTGCTGACGCACGGCAGCGGGCATCGACCGCTACGTCGAGGGTGCCTGTCGATCGAGCAGCGATCTCGAGCTCCGCAACGGTCGACCGTGTCGGGCTCTCGGTCGCCAGTGTCCTCGCGAAGCGACGCGCGGCGTCCCGGAACCGGGGGTCGTCGAGTATCCGCCGCACGGCTTCGGCGATGCTCGCCGGCGACGCCGCCTTGGGGAGGCGCACACCTGCACCGAGCGCGGTGATGCGTGCGGCGTTCGCCGGCTGGTCGCCGAGCACCGGCAGGCACACCATCGGCAACCCGGCGGCGAGGACCTTGGCGATGGTGCTCAACCCGCACTGGGTGATCACGGCGGACACGTGCGGCAGCACGACCTCATGGGGAACGAACGACTCGACCTGCACGTTGGCGGGGATGTCGAACGACTCTCCGGCGAGCGCTGGTCCGAGGGTGACAACAGCCCGAACAGGGAGGTCGCGCAGCGACTCCAGCACGCGGTGCATCACCGGGCCCTGCCCCTGGGGGAGGGTGCTCAAGCTGACGAGCAGGAGCGGCCGTCCGTCGTCCGTCGGGTGGATCCCATGTTGCGTGGGGCGCCGCAGTCAGGATCGCCCCGACGTGACGAACGTTCTCGGGCAGCGGAACCCGCAGCGCCAACTCGAACGACCGGCTCCCCATCACGAGGACGCGGGCCGCGCGCTCGACCTGTTCGTGGGGCCGCCGAACAGCACCCAACCCCAGACGGGCGCGGGCCTCGTTGACGAATCGGAGGCCCTCGCGTCGCGCGATGCGGTTGTAGCTGATCGCCCACGCCTGGTCACGCATCCAACCGAGCGGGCCACGCAACGGCAACGACCCAGGCGGTGGCAACGGCACCCCCGGTAGCGGCCAGTTCACGCTGCTGTTGTGGACCAGCGCTGCCGTCGGCACTCCGGCGCTCTCACCGGCGGCGAGTGCCCCGAACAGGAAGAAGTCGCAGACGAGGGCGTCCGGCCGGCGCTCGGCGATCGTCGCCGCGAGACCCTCCGCCCACGCTGTCGACCAACGCCCGATGCGCCCGACGTCGATCGCGCCGAACAGGCTCTCCGGGGTACGCCCGAAGAACGCCGCCTTCGCTGTGTAGCCGGCGAGCGGGTCGATCGGCTCGTCGACGAGTGGGACGATGCGTGCTCCGGTTGCGCCGACTCGATCAACGAACCGAGCCGACGGCATGGGCGCGGCCGGCCGGCGAATGTTGGGTCCGGCGACAACGGTGACGTCATGACCGCGTTCGACCATCGCCGCGACGACGGGCGTGATCAGCGGAACATTGCCACCGCCCTCGAACATGGCGAACAGGAACGATCCGACGAGGGCAGAGTCTGGCATCGAACTCCGTGCTCGTCAGGGGATCTCGACGGTGGTGAGGTCGGAGGCGAGGACGACCTCGCCGCCGAAGTGATCGGCAGCCGCGGCGCGCCACTGTGCCTCGTCGCCGGACAGCATGGGCGGGACGAAGTGGGTGGCGACCAACGTGGCGACGCCACCTCGGGCGGCAGTCTGCGCCGCCTGCTCGATGGTCGAGTGGTAGTCGACGATCTCCTGCAGCCGGCCGTTCGGGATCCGGCGGACGAGGTCAGCTCGGATCACGGTCTGCACGTACGCATCGGCACCGGCGCACAGCCGGTCGAGCCCGGCACACGGGACCCCGTCACCGGCGACGACGACTGCCGCCCCATCCTGCTCGATCCGGTAGCCGGCCGTCGGTTCGACCGGGCGGTGGTCGGTGGCGCCGACGACGACCGTGGTGTCGCCGAACGTGAGGCGCGCCGGCGGGGACACTTCGTGGACCTCGACCTGGGGTGTCCAGGTGAGGTCGTCGTGGTGCGTGATGCGGTAGTGGATGTCCGGGGCGAGCATCGCCAGGATCCCGTCGACGACCTCGCCGGTGCGGGCCGGCCCGTACACGTGCAGCGGTGTGGGTTCGCCGCTCATCACCCAGTGCGTCGTGATGACGTCGTTGAGGTCGGTGATGTGGTCACTGTGGAGGTGGGTGAGCAGCACCGCGTCCAACATCGTCGGCAGCACGCCGACGGCTGCGAGACGCATCAGGACGCCCCGGCCGGCGTCGAACAGCAGTCGGGTCGCTCCCGCCTGCACCAACGTCGCTGGCCCGGCCCGATGCGGATCAGGGATCGGGCTCCCGTGCCGAGCGTGGTGACGCGCATCCCGGCGACGGTACGACGCGCGACACTCGCCGCGTACGATTGGGGGGATGAACCGGCTCGACCGGCTCTACGCGCTCGTCGAGGAGTTGCGGGCGGCCGGGTCGCCGGGGCGCAGTGCGCGTCGCTTGGCGGAGCGGTTCGAGGTGAGCGTGCGAACGATCGAGCGCGACATCCTCGCCCTGCAGGAGGCGGGCGTGCCGATCTCGGCGCAGCTCGGCCGGCGCGGCGGCTACATGCTCGACCGCTCGATGACGCTCCCGCCACTCAACTTCACGCCCGCCGAGGCGGTGGCGATGGCGGTCGGGCTGCGGCGACTCGACGACACCCCGTGGGGCCGTGACGCCCGCACCGCACTGCTCAAGGTCATCGCCGCGATGCCCGAGGGCGCCGCCGCCCGTGCCCGCACGCTGGCCGACGGTGTGCGCCTGCTCGTGCAGCCGCTCAGCCCGCCGGACCAGGCGATCGCTGACGCCGTGGTGCGCGCCGTCGAAGACGCCACGCCGATCCGCATCGACTACCTCGACGTCGGCAACCGCCCGACGGTGCGCGAGGTCGAGCCGCACCACGTCGTGCTCGGCCCGAACGGCTCGTACGTCACCGGCTGGTGCCGGCTGCGCCAGGACGAGCGCGTCTTCCGCATCGACCGCATCCACTCGGTCGAGCCGCTGCCCGGCGCGTTCGAGCAACCCGTCCGCGAGGTCGGCGTCGAGGACTACGAGACCCGCGCGCCGGCGTGGGAGTGATCGAAACACCGACACACGGTTGTCGCCGGAGTCCTGCACTGTCGGCGGCATGACCAACGCCTTCACCCCCAACACCCTTGCCTGGTTCGAGGTGGCGACCGACGATCCCGACACCGCCACCTCGTTCTACGCCGATCTGTTCGGCTGGACGTTCAGCCCGTTCGCCGACCCCGAGACCACCGGCATGGACTACCGGGTGGCCACGCTGTCGGACGACGACACACCGTTCGGCGGCGTCGTGGCGACCGGCGGCGCGATGCCTGGCCACGCGGTCTTCTACATCGCGGTCACCGACGTCGCCGCCACCTGCGAGGCGGTCGAGCGGCTCGGCGGGAAGATCGTCAACCAGGAGCTCGAGCCGCCAGCGGGCCCAGCCTTCGCCTACGTGCGCGATCCGGTCGGCAGCCTCTTCGGTGTCTTCACGCCGGCCGCGTGAGACTGTGGCGGTGAGCGACGCCCGCACGCTCTATGACGAGCTGACCGACGACCTGCTGTACGACCCGGCGGTCGGGCGCTCGACGATGATGGGCTACCCCTGCGTGCGCCGGGCCGGCCGCTACTTCGCATCGTTCGACCCACGGGCGGAGGCGCTCGTCGTCAAGCTGCCGCGCGAGCGTGTCACCGAGCTGATCGCCGACGGCACCGGCGAGCCGTTCGCTCCCAACGGCCGTGTGTTCCGCGAGTGGGCGACGATCCCGGCGCCGAATCCGGCGGTGTGGGAGCAGCTGCTCGCCGAGGCCCGCGACTTCGCCGCACCCTCGGCATACGACGCGGACCTCGTCGACCGGATCCGCGAGGTCCTGGCGGACCTGGGTGTCGACGACGTGCGCGAGCAGAAGATGTTCGGCGGCCTGGCCTTCCTCGTCGGCGGCCACATGGCGGTCGCCGCCAGCCGCGAGGGCGGCCTGCTACTCAGCGTCGACCGCGCCGCCACCGACACGATGCTGAGAAGGCCGCACACCCGACCGATGGTGATGCGCGGCCGAGACGGTGGCGGGCTGGCTGCGCGTCGATCCCGAGGGTCTGCGCACGAAACGACAGCTCACCCCGTGGGTGAGACGCGGCGTCGACCACGCGCGCGCCCTGACGCCGAAGTAGCGCCAGCGCCGTGAGATTCTGTGTCGAGTTGTTCGCGCTCAGCGGGCACAAGTGTCGTCAGAACCGATTGCGGCCGAGCCACGCCGGCGAGGTCAGACGAGCGCGATGTCGTGCGCCTCGTCGCCCTTGCGTCCTTGTCGGACAGCGAACTCGACGGTGGCGCCGACCGGCAGCGAGGCACCGGCTGGCAGGTTCGAGTGGTGGACGAACAGGTCGACGCCGGTTCCCCGGTCGATGAAGCCGTAGCCGCGACCGCCGTGGAAGAACTTGACGACGCCCCGGGCGCGCCCGGATGTGACCGGCAACGGGCGCACGGTCTGGGCTGGGCGCGTCGTCGAGTGCGTCGAGGTCGACGTCGGAGATCGTCGCGTCGATACCGACCTCGCGTTGGAGCCGGCGGGCCTCGTGCATGGCCGAGCGCTCGACGAGCGACACCACGACGCCGGTCGCGCCCGCTCGCGGCAGTGCGTCCGGATCGATGGACATACGTGGCCGCATCCTGCGGCGGATCGAAGTGCACGACGCCAGCGACACCGTCGACGTGCACGCCGCGGGCGGCGACGTCGGTTGCGATCAGCGATCGAACCTCGCCCCGCGCGAACGCACGCAGGGCTCGGTCGCGCTGCGGCTGACTCCGCCCGCCGTGGATCGGGGTCGCCGTGACACCGAGCTTGTCCAGCTGCTTGGTGAGTCGATCGGCACCGTGCCGCGTCCGGCAGAACACGATCGTCGATCCCATCGCCTTGATCGCGTCCGCCGTGGCTCCAGGCCGCTCGGCCCGGTCCACCCGCCAGAAGACGTGGTGGGCGGCAGCGATGTCGGGTCCTTGCGGACCGATCTCGTGGACGGCTGGGTCGCGCTGGATGGTGCCAGCGAGCTTCGACACCGCGCCATCGAAGGTGGCAGAGAACAGGAGCACCTGGCGCGTGCGGCTGGTCAGGTCGAGGATCCGCCGCACCGCGGGGAGGAAGCCCATGTCGGCCATGCGATCGGCTTCGTCGACGACGACCTGGTCGACGTCGCCGAGTGACACGAGACCGGACGCGACCAGGTCCTCGAGCCGGCCGGGGCACGCCACGACGAGCTCGACGCCGGCGTCGAGGGCCTTGCGCTGCGGGCCGTAGCCCACGCCGCCGTACACCGACGCCACGTCGTGGCGGCGCTGACGCACGAACGGGCGCAGCTCGCTGGTGATCTGCTCGGCCAGCTCCCGGGTCGGGGCGAGCACGAGGGCAGTGGGACGCCGCCGCTGCGCCGGACGCAGCCGGGCGACGAGCGGCAAGCCGAAGGCGAGCGTCTTTCCCGAGCCGGTGGGCGCGCGGCCGGCAACGTCGCGGCCGGCGAGGGCGTCGGGGATGACGGCGGACTGGATCGGGGTCGGTTCGGTGATCGCCGCAGCGTCGAGGCGCGCGCACAGATCGAGGGGCACGCCGAGCTCGGCGAACCGCGTGGGAGCGGTGGACATGGGAGGTGAAACTTTCAGTTGCTCAACAGCGCATTCGGCCGGAACAACGGAGCGTCTGCGCGCCGGCAGCGGTGCCGCCGACCTGAGGCAGGTTACCGGCCAGAACAGCCGTTCCCTCAGCCCGCCGCCGCTGTTGCTCGAGGACCGTGACCGGTCATCCATGATGACGACGAGAGACACCCGAACTCATCGACCCGGCGCGACACTGATGAGCGCCGTGATCTACACACGACGCCAGTTCCTGGCCCACGCGACCGCGGCTGCGTCCGCCCTCGTGGCCGGCGGCGTGCTCGGCGGCTGCACCGACGACGATGACCCCCAGCCGACGTCAGGGACGTCGGCGCCATCGTCGACGAGCGGCCCGCCGACGAGCGACTCGACGACGACGAGCGAGCGACCTACGACGCCGCCATCGACGACCGCCGCCGACGACGACCGATCCGCTGGCGGGCGTGGCGTCGGTCGCCGTCCACCCGGCCATCGGCATCGCCCGTGTCGGCAACAGCGCCGACAGCTTCTTCTTCGGTCCCGATCTCCCGGGTTCGCTCCCGGTCGCGCCGGGTGGCTTCAAGGACGCCGCGGGGGCGATCGCCCGCCAGGCTGCACGCTTCCGCATCTTCGGCTACGACGCCGGCTGGCGCCGTCGATCCAGGAGCTCACGGCGGCCGACGCCGACATCACGTGGACGGTCAGCGTCGCCAACAAGAAGGCGGCCTGGTACGACTTCAGCAGGGCGATGGACCTCCCGGTTGCCGTCGCCGTGGATCGGCGCAACCCGGACGTGACCGGCGCCGATCGCGAGCGGCTGGTGGTCGCCGCCGGCGAACGATCGATCAGCGGGCCGGCGGCGGCACCCGTCGCCCTCGACGCCGGGCGCTTCCTCGACGAGCCCGTGCCGCTCGGCGAGCTGCTCACCGACGAGCTCGGGCGCCTCGTGTTCCTCCCCGCGGAGGGTCGCGGCTACTCGCCGGGTCAGGCGCCACTGACGTCGTTCGCCAACAACGACGGCTGGTCCGACGACACGTGTGATGGCCCGGTGTCGGCGACCGTGACGATCGGCGGGCGCACCCTGCAGGCCGAGCCGGGGTGGGTGGTCGTCGCGCCACCGAACTACGCGCCCGGTCTGCGCGCCGGGCTGATCACCGCCTACGACTCGTCGCGCCTCGGCTGGGACAGCTTCGATGGCGCCGGGCTCACCGCGGCAGACGTCAGCTTCCGCGACGACATCCTGCCGATCCTCGGCCGGATCGTCGACATGCAATGGGTCAACGCCGGCTACCTCGGTGCGAACGGCTGGGGCACCGGTGCCGACTACCTGGCGCCGGAGCTGCTCGCCCGGCTCGCCGATCCGTCGCCGGCGAACGCCGCATTGCGCCAGCAGACGTTCGAGCAGTTCCGCAACCCGGACTACGCCGTCGAGCAGCCGGCCGCGGCGCCGCAGATCTACGGCGACGGCGTCGCTTTCCCGGCGCGGTCGAAGTACCAGTGGCTGGCGGTGACACCGATCCAGTACGCCCTGCTCGGGGCGTGGGCGGCCGGCATGTTCGTCGACGACCGGGACCGACCGACGACGGACGACCTCGCCGAGCTCAGCGCGGCCGAGCAGGTGCTCGCGCTCGACCGCGCCGGCCTCGACGCCTGCCTCGGTGGCGCCTACCACCCTGGCGTCGAGGTGCCGTGGACGCTGCGCGTGCCGTCGATGTGGTCAGGGCCGCGCCGGCTGCGCTTGCGCTCGGCGACGGTCGAGCTGGTCGACGAGGGCGACGAGCTGACACCCGAGCGGACCATGGCGGCCGACGGTCCGCTGGCCGGCAGCGGACCGGGGGATCTCACGTGTTGGATGAGCGTGCCATGGCACACCGACGCGGCGAGCTGCCGTTCCGGCTACGAGCCGGAGATCTCGACGGTCCTGCCGACGTTCTGGCCGGCGCGCGTCCCCAACCATGTGCTGCGCGAGGTCGATTACCTCGTCGTCATCGACACCATGGCTCCGATGGCCGAGCGGCGCGCCGCATTCCTGCGCCGGTACGACTGGGAGCGCTTCGTCGTCGCCTCCGCCCGGCCCGAGACGCTGCGCAACATGGTCGACCACTGGGGCGGCCTCGGCCTCGTGACAGAACAACCAGGCCCCACCGACGGGGCGTTCCCAGCGGTGATGCTGGTGGAGACGAACGTCGGATTCGACAGCGAACCGACGAGGACATGGAGTGCGGCGTGGCAGCAGATCGATCCGCTGGTGTGGAACGACGGGCCCGTTACGACGCCGTCGTGATCGGCGGCGGGCCGGCGGGATGCGCCACCGCAACCACCCTCGCCCGCACCGGTCGCTCGGTCGCCCTCGTCGTTGTTCGTCGGCCGCCACCGTGCGTTCGGCGTCGGCGAAGGTGCTCCACCTGGTCTCGATCGAGCCGTCGACGACGTCTTCGGCTGCGGCACGTTCGTCCCCACCGACCACCTGCGCAGCTTGGGGAACCGCGCCGCGTGGGGCACCGGCGACCTGCTCGTCACGGACTTCATGTTCAACCCCTTCGGGACCGGCTGGCACCTCGACCGTGTGGCGTTCGACGCCGGCCTGCTGGCGGCCGCCGAGACCGCCGGGGCGACGGTGCGCACGGACGTCGACCACCGCCGGGCCGGTGACGCGGCGGTTGTCATCGACGCCTCCGGCCGGCGCGCCGTCCACGCCCGGAACCACGGCGCCCGACGGGTGACGCGGCGACCGGCTGATCGCGGTGCTCACGTCCTACGCGCGAGCAGACACCGACGACGACTCGACGACGACGGTTGAGGCCGTCGAGGCCGGATGGTGGTACACGTGCCCGATCCCGGGGACGCGGCGGATCGCCGCCTTCCTCACCGACGCCGACCTGCTCAGCGCGGAGCTGCGCACGAGCGCCGGCTTCGACCGCGCCGCCCAGCGGACGACCCACGTCGCCCCACTGCTCGGACGGGCCGCGCCCGCCGCCCCACTCGTCGTCGCTGCCGGCGCAGCGCACCTCGACCCGTCCTGCGGCGACGGCTGGCTGGCGACCGGCGATGCCGCCGCGAGCTTCGACCCGCTGTCGTCGCAGGGCATCCTCACTGCCGTGCTGATGGGCGCGGAAGCGGCGCGATGCGTTGGCGATCCGTGCTCGTACGCCGCCCGCTACCGAGCGATCGTCGCCCGCTACGAGGCCGAGCAGCGGGCGATCTATCGGCTCGAGGACCGCTGGCCGCATGCTCCGTTCTGGATCCGGCGCCACGGTCGCGATGACTCGTCGTCACCACCGAACAGATTATGATGGTGACGCATGAGGAACGCTCATCCGGTCGACTCGGCCGGTCTGATGCTCCCCGAGCCGAGCTGGCCCGACGAGCCCGGCTCGGCCGGTTTGCTGGAGCCGCTGCGGCGCTTCTGCAACACGGTCAACCGGGAGAACGGCGCCGACGCCTGGCGCACTCCGAACGAGCTGGAGCAGTGGCTCGGTCGGGAGGGCCACGGCGCCGCCGGGTCGGTCGACGAAGCTGCGCATGCCCGGCTCGTGACGCTGCGCGAGGCGCTCTGGCTCGGCGTCCACACCGATGACTTCGAGCCGTTCGCCCGAGTGGCCGGCGTGCTCGCTGTGCGGGTCGAGGCGACGAGACGACACGTCGCGCTGGTGCCAGCGGGGTCGGGCGTCGATGCGCTGGTGGCGCGCCTCGTGCTCACCGTCTCCGACGCCGCGGCGGCCGGCGTGCTCGGCCGTCTGAAGTCGTGCCGGCACTGCCGCTGGGTCTTCCACGACACCTCCAAGAACCGCAGCGGGCGATGGTGCTCGATGACCGCGTGCGGCGGCCGCAGCAAGGCCCGCGCCTACCGCAGCAGACAGTCCGCCCCGGCGTCGGGCAACGGGCCATGACCGGCGCACGCCATCTCGGCGTGGTCGCGACCGTCGTCGGGCTGCTCGTGGGCAGCGCCGGCTGCGCTGGTGATGACCGCGATGACGACGGCGTCCACCTCGCTGCCTGACGAACCGGCGACCCAGCTCCCCGGGCTGACGGCGACCCTCGAGCAGTACCGCGAGGACGAGATCCAGGGCTTCATCAGCGTGAAGACGACGAACCAGTCCGCGTCCACGGTCGAGTTCAATGACCTCCGCCTGCAGTGGCCGGGGATCGCCACGACCGACCCCCACATGCGATCGACACAGCTGGCGCCCGGCGTGACGTTCGACATCAGGGTCCTCGAGGGTGACGCCGTGTGTGGCGATCCGCCACAGGGCAGCGCCAGTCCGCCTGCCGACGCCGCCGTCGCCATCGGCAGCGCGTCCATCGACGGCGCGGCACCCGTGGTCGTCGCCGTTCCCGTCGACGACGAGCACTCGATCCTGCCCAAGGTGTACCGGCGTTCGTGCCAGGAGCAGCGACTGACCTGGGCGGCAACGCTCGGCTTCGGGGATGACTGGACCGCGACCACGACGGCATCGGGCAAGCCGGCGTTGCTCGGATCGATCGAGCTCCGCCGCAACGAGTCCGACGACCCGCTGACGGTCACCGAGATCAACGGCAGCGTCCTGCTCCGCATCACCGCCGCGTCTCCCTCCGACCCCGTCTTCACGCTGGCCGCCGACGACGCGGCCGCCACGATCCCGATCGTCGTCGAACAGTCGGGCAACTGCTCCCCGCACGCGTTGATCGAGAGCAAGAAGACGTTCATCATCCCGATCGGGTTCGCGGTCGGCGACGACGAGCCGACGGCCTACGTGATCACGTTCGACACCCCGGCCAGGGATGTGCTCAACCAGATGATCAACGAGAGCTGCGGTCTCGGTTGACGGTTCATCGGTCGAGGACCAGTCCGAGCTGACGTGACCTGGCGACCACCGCGCCGGCGCTGTCCCAGAGGGTCCCCGACTCGATCATCCGTCCACCCTCGACGTCGTCGCAGTCGAAGCGGGCGAGCACCCATCCGGAGGCCGGGCGGCGCCGGACGTGCACGGTCAGCTCGATCGTCGGCACCCAGCCGACCGGTCCCATCCGAGTGCGCAGCGCCGGCGGGAAGGCATCGGCGAAGAGCGGGAGCCACCGTGTGTCCGGTGGCGTCCCGTCGGCGAGTCGGATCCATCCCTCGACGACGGCGGGTCGCGAGCGATCCGGCTGGACCTGCTCCGGTCGGATCCGCACCTCGACGCGGGAGAGGATCGGCAGGTCGACACCCTGGCCGAGTGTCCGCCTGTCGACACACCGGTCCGGGGGCGGGATGTCGGGCCGGGTGGGCGCCAGACCTGGGTCGGGGGCCGCGCCGTTCGCCGCTGCCGTGAGATCGCCGAGCACGGCGTGGGCGGTGAGCCGGGGCGTGCCGTCCTGGGACATCGTCGCCGTGGCATTCGTCGTCGACCGCCCGGCACGCACGATCCGGGCCGTCACGTCGGCGTCGCAGTCACCCGCCGCAGGACGGAGGAAGTGCACCGTGAGCGACAACGGATCGGGATGGGCGGCGACGTCGAGCATCGCCCGCAGCGCCGGCAGTCAGCGCGTAGCCCCCGTTGGGGTTGGCACCGATGTTCCATCCCGCCGTGAGGCGTGCCACGAAGCGTCCGTCGCCGAGCGCCCGGATCGACGTCTCGGCATCGACCTCGCTCATTGGTGCACACCATGCCACGGTCGATCCGTGCGCCGAGCCACGGCCATCGCCAGCCTCACAGCCGTCTGCGCCGCCGACGATTGAGGCACTCCGCGACACCGGTGGCCAAGATGTGCCATCACCGACATGCCGACTGCAGAGCACGATGTCGACAGGCGCCTCGTGATGGAGCTGCTGGCCGATCAGCATCCCGATCTCGCCGAGCTACCGCTGCGACACCTCGCCCACGGCTGGGACAACGAGTCCTACCGCCTCGGCGACGACATGGTCGTCCGGCTGCCCCGGCGCGACGCTGCGGCGGCGCTGATCGTGCACGAGCAACGGTGGCTCGGTCACCTCGCCGAGCAGGTGCGACTCCCGATCCCCGTGCCGCTCCGCGTCGGGCAGCCCGGGCGTCGGTACCCGTGGTCGTGGTCGGTCGTCCCCTGGCTGCTCGGCGACCCGTGGGAAGCGTCACCGCCCGTCGACATCGAGACGGCAGCTGTCGAGCTGGGGACGTTCCTCGCTGATCTGCATCGGCCGGCTCCCCCGGACGCTCCGAGCAACCCGGTGCGGGGTGTGCCACTGGCCGATCGGGCGGCGCGATTCGACGCCGGCCTCGGCGTCCTCGCCGAGCGGATCGACACCGCCCGGTGCCGCGCCTGTTCGAACGGCTGATCGCCACGCCGATGTGGACGGACGACCCGGTGTGGATGCATGGCGACCTGCACGCACGGAACATGCTCGTTGCCGACGGCCGGATCAGCGCGGTGATCGACTGGGGAGACCTGTGCGCCGGCGATCCGGCCACCGACCTGGCCGTCGCCTGGATGGTCTTTCCGGCCACCGTCCACCGCACGTTCCGGCGCGCGGCCGGCACCCGCCGAGCGATCGACGACGCGACATGGGCGCGGGCCCGAGGATGGGCGTTGGCACTGAGCGTCGCCTACCTCGCGTCCTCCGACCCCACGCTCGCCGGCATCGGAACACGAACGCTGCTCGCCGCGCTCGACGACGGGTAGCCGGATCCACCACATGGACTCGATCATGCGGCCACGTTCCACATCGCCGCCACATGGCGGGCGTCGGTGCCGCAGCACCCGCCGATCAGCGTGACGTTCGGCAGCGTCGCATTAGCTTCGCTGGGCCGCAGCGAGGTCGGAGGGGTCGCCCTCGTCCAACTCGGTCGCCGTGTCGAGCTCGGCGTGGCTGAGGGTCGAACGCGTTGGCACGGATTCCGGCGATCCTCGAGCGCCACGCGCCCGACTGGTCGAGTCCGGCCGCGATGTGAGTGGGGTGCGCACAGTTCACCATGAAGTAGTCGGGCGCGGCCGGCGGCGTCGACCTCGGCGATCGCCGCGGCGAGCGAGGTGCCGTCGGGCAACCTGCCGTCCTGCTCGACCGTGAACGAGACGGCGACCGGGAGCGCCGCGGATCGGGCGGCGCGGACGATCCCGATCGCCTCGCCGGTGCCGGTGAGCGTGAGCACCGTGATCAGGTCGGCGCCTGCGTCGGCGAACGCTTCGATCTGCGGCGCGTGGTACGTCGCCGCCTCGTCCGGATCGATCTCGTCGCCGGCGACGTAGCCGTCGCCACGTGGACCGAGGCACCCACTGACGAGCATCGAGTCGAGGCCCGAGCCGTCACGTAGCTCGGTCGAGCAGCCGCACCGCGTCCCGGTTCACGCGGGCGAGGTCGGCCGGCGAATACCCGAGGCGGTCTCCCCAATCGCTGCTCGCCCGCCACGTCGGCGTCTCGAGTTGCAGGGCGGCGCCGGCTCGTTTGGCGATGGCGACGTAGTCGTCGTAGTAGCCGCGCAACAGCGCTCGCCCACGATCGTCGTCGACGAGCGGGAACGCGGCGAAGTGCGGGCAGTTCGACGCCGTGGTGGTAGATGAGGTCGGTCTCCAGCCCGCCGTCGGTGACCACGGGACGGCCCGACATCTGGGGCAGGGTGGAGGTCGGCTGGGTGTCGGACATGATGGACTCCTTCGTTCCAGACTGTCCGGTCTGTTTTATCAGACCGACCAGTCTGATTCAATGGGTTTCATGCCCAGGGACGGATCGGCGACCCGCGAGCGGATCCTGCGTGTCGCCGAGCGGCTGATCATCGAGCAGGGCTACAACGCCACCTCGCTCGACCAGGTGATCGCCGAGTCGTCCAGCTCGAAGGGGGCGTTCTTCCACCACTTCGGGTCGAAGTCCGACCTCGCCCGCCAGCTCACCGAACGGTACGTCGACACCGACCTCGGCCACCTCGCGGCCGGCCTCGACGCGACGGCCGACATCGACGACGCCGCCACCCGCGTGATCGCCTTCGTCCGGTTCTACGAGGACGGCGCCGACGCGATCATGTCGGCGCAGTCCGGCTGCCTCTACGCGACCGTGCTCGCCGAGCGAGAGTTCGCCGGATCCGACGTCAACGACCTGGTCGCCAAGGCGACACTCGTGTGGCGCGCCGCCGTCGTCGACCTGCTTCGTCCCGCGCTCGCCGACCGCCGCACGCGCCTCGACATCGACGTCGATGCCCTTGCCGACCACCTCTACACCACGTTCGAAGGCGCCTTCATCCTCTGCCGCACCCTCGAGGACACGACCGCGATGCGTGCCCAGCTGCGTGTGCTCCGCCAACTGCTCGAGTCGCTCCTCGACCACGCTCCAAGACGCATCGAGCGCGGCCGATGACGGCGTCGCAGCGATTCTCGACGACGCTGGTGGCCGGCGCTCGCGGTCGCGTGTGCGTGCCGGTTCCCTTCGATCCGGATCGGGTGTGGGGCCCGAAGACCCAGCACCACGTCCACGGGACGGTGAACGGGATGGGCGTACGTGGTGTCGATCGAACCACTCGCTGACGGCACATGGCATCGCCCTCGGTCCAGCGTGGCGCCGGGACTGTGGACTGGGAGCGGGTGACGCCGTCGACGTGGTGCTCGAGCCGGAAGGGCCACAGCGCGACGATCTCGCCGCGGATCTGGCGACTGCGTTGGCCGCCGAGCCGCGCGCGGCGGACTTCTTCGACTCGCTCGCCCAGTTCTATCGGCGCGCCTACCTGCGCTACATCGACGGAACGAAGCGCCGTCCCGATGTGCGCGCCGCTCGCATCGCCGAGGTCGTCGACCTGCTCGCTGGCGGCGTCAAGCAGCGACCCGGGACGTGATCACCGCCTGCGGTCCGCCGACGCTCAGGCGTTCAGATAGAGGTGGACGGTCACGTGATCGCCGAGCATCAGGTTCTCGGCCCGCCGGACGGCGTCCTTGACCGGGACGAGGTAGAGCTCACCCTTCGGGAACAGCGACGTCTTGAACTCGGTCCGCCCGATGCGCGCCTTGACCGGGATCGCTCCCCAGCCGTACGTGACCAGCGACGACACCGCCTCGATCGCCCCGCTCTCCTCGTCGGGCACGGTGACGAAGTGGAACGGTGCGGGACCTCGCCAGTGGATGATCTCTCCGCTGAACTCGAGGTCCATCGCCCCAGCGTACGGTCCGCCGTCCGGGGCGCGGCGCAGCCCCCTACGGTGTCGGCGGCGGAGCCGCCCCGACCGAGCGTGCGCAAGCACGCCGGGCGGCGATGGGGTGTGGGCGCAGCCCCTACGGTGGCGGCATGCCCGCCGATCTCGGTCTCCTACGTCGCCTCGCCGCCGCCGACCATGGCCTCGCCGTCGTCACGACGACCCGGAGTGACGGCACGGTGCACGCCTCGGTGGTCAACGCCGGCGTGCTCGACGACCCGATCACCGGTCGCGTCCGTTGTCGGCTTCGTGGCGAGCGGGTCCGCCGTCAAGCTCCGCTTGCTGCGCCGATCTGGTCGCGCCACGGTGGTGTTCCGCGCCGGGTGGGAGTGGGTCGCCGTCGACGGCCCGGCTCGGCTGATCGGGCCCGATGAGGTGCCGGACGGGATGGCGGCGGATCAGCTGCCGCAGCTGTTGCGCGATGTCTTCAGGGCGGCCGGCGGGACACACGAGGACTGGGCGGAGTACGACCGGGTGATGGCAGCCGAACGCCGCACCGCGGTGTTGATCGAGCCGGAGCGACTGGCCTCGAACGGCTGAGAAGGAGCACCGCCCCCTATCCTCGTGCGATGAGCGTCCACGCCCTCACCGACGAGGCAGGGCTGCGACAGCGCTACCGGCAGCCGCATCCCGCCGTCGTCGACAAGGCCCGCCCACGCGTCGATCCTGCCGCCGCCGCGTTCCTCGCCACCTCTCCCCTCATGGTGCTGGCCACCACCTCGGCGGGCGGGACCGACGCCTCGCCCCGCGGCGGGCCGCCGGGATTCGTCGTCGTGCTCGACGCCCACCACGTGGCGTTCGCCGATCTGTCGGGCAACAACCGGCTCGACTCGTACGGCAACATCGTCGAGCACCGACAGGTCGGACTGCTCTTCCTCGTGCCGGGTGTCGGCGAGACGCTACGGATCAACGGCCGGGCGAGCATCACGACCGACCCGCTGGTGCTGGAGGCGACGGCGATCGACGGTGTCGAGCCCAAGGTGGCTGTCGTCGTCGACGTCGACGAGTGCTTCATCCACTGTGCCAAGGCGCTGCGCCGCAGCGGCGTCTGGGATCCCACGACCTGGCTGTCGCCGGCCGACCGAACGTCGGCCGCCGAGGTGATCGTCGACCAGTTCCAGCTCGACGTCGCACCCGAAGTGATCGAGTCCGAGCTGGAGGAGGGCTACGAGGCAACGCTCTGGGTCGAGGGTGGCCGCTGACCGCCGTATCCTCGGCGGGATCAGTCGGGCAACGGAACACACCATGTCCGGGGCTTCGCGGCGGGATCGCACAGGGGCGCGGTCCGTCCGCCGCGCACCGAAGTTCCGGGGTCGGCGCGATGTCCTCGACGCGCTGATCGACCTCGTCGGCGACGCCGCTGACGGCCGTGGCGGAGCGCTCACGGTCGTCGGCGAGCCGGGCATCGGCAAGACGACCGTGCTCGACGCGGCCGCCGGCGTCATCGCCCGCAAACAACGGACAGCGCGCGTCGTGCGGATGCGCGGCGTCGAGGCCAGGGTCGAGCGGCCATGGTCGGGCTTGGCCGCGCTGGTCGACGACCTCGGCGGACTGGACTGTCTGGCCCCGGCGCGGGCGGTGGCGGTGCGCACCGCGCTGTCGATGGAGGGCACCAACGCGGCCGTCGAGCCGTTCGCGGTCGCACTCGGCGCGCGCGACCTGCTGGTCAATGCGGCCGAGTCGGGCCCGGTCGTCCTGTTCGTCGACGATCTGCAATGGGTCGATCTGGCGACCCGTCGCACCCTGTCGTTCGTGGCCCGCCGCCTGCAGTTCGAGCGGGTGGCGATGGTGTCGACTCGCCGGTCCGGAACGGACCCGGTGACCGACACCGGGCCTGTCGCTCTCCCTCGACGTTGTCCCCGACGAGGTGGCCGACGGCATCCTCACCGATGCCGGTGTGGACAGCGCGAGCGTTCGTCGTGAGCTCGTTGGCGCATGCGGCGGGATCCCGCTCGTCCTCGTCGAGACGGCCAGGCTGCTCGACGCCGACCAGCGGGCGGGAAGCGCGGCGCTGCCCGATCCACTGCCGGTCGGTGCATCGGGCCAACGTGTCGTCGGCATGATGATCGAGCGGCTGCCGTCCTCGGCGCTGACCGCGTTGCTCGTGGCCGCGGCCGAGACCGACGGCGACCTGGTGCACATCGCCGATGCACTCGCCAGACTCGGCCGCGAAGTGGGCGACCTGGAGGTGGCGGAGGCTCACGGCCTCGTGACGATCGACGACGACCGTCTGCGTTTCCGGCATCCCTTGATGAGGTCGGTCGTCTACCACCGGGCACTCCCGGCGGACCGCCGCGCCGCCCACCGAGCGTTGGCCGACAGTCATGCAGGCGCCGCGGCGCTGCGGGCCTGGCACCACGCCCTCGCCGCCACCGCTCCCGACGAGGCCGTCGCTCGTGCCCTCGACGACGCCGCCGCGGTCACCAACCGGCGCGGTGCCCCGGCCGTCGCCGGACGATCGTGGGAGCTCGCCAGCCGTTTGTCCCCTGCTGTCGAGGATCGCGTCCGGCGACTCCGGCTGGCGGCCGACGCCCTGCTCGATGCCGGGATGGCACCGGCTGCCGGCCGCCTGATCGGGCGCGCCGAGCAGGCGATCGAGCGAGGCACCGCAGGCCGACGACGTGGTGGAACGGGTTCGTCGCCAACAGCTCCGCTGCCGCCTCCCATCGTCGAGTGGAGGGGAGACGAACCCCGCCGCCGGCCTACGGTCCGCGGCGCGCGAGGTTGCGTCGGTGTCCCCGGCGGTCGCCGTCGACGTCCTGCTCGACGCCTTGGCCGCCTACGTTCGCGCCGGCGCTCTGGGCGACATCATCGACACCGTCGAGGAGGCCATCCGACTGCGCGACGTCGTCGATGCGGATCGGGCCCGGCGCATCGATGTGATCCACGGGGCACTGCTGCTGTCGCGGACCGAGCCGGCTGGTGAGCGGCTCCTCGACCGCTACCTCGAGCTGACCGGACGCGAACGCACGCCAACCGACGCCCTGTTCCTCGCCGAGGTGCTGGCGCCGGCACTGGCGTTCCTGCGGCGGACGGAGGCGTCCGACGCGCTGCTCACCGAACTCGACGCCGACCTCCGCATGCGCGGTGCGGTGCGACCGCTGATCGCCGTGGTCGGGGCGCACAGCATGGCCCACTACGGACGCTCGTTTCCCACCACGCTGGCGGCCGCGCTGGAAGCCGTCGCCCTCGCCGAGACCACCGGCTTCCCGCAGCACGCCTCACTGGCCGCCGCCGTCTTGGCGCTGTGCTCGGCCGTCGTGGGTGATCACGAGCTGTGCGAGCGGGCGGCCGTGCTGCTCAGCGACGTCGCCGAGCCGGAACGGCGAGCGCTGGGTCCGTTCGGTCTGGGTTACCTGGCCTACAACGAGGGCCGCTACGCAGAGGCGGACGCATACTTCCGTCAGGTCGAGCAGATCTCTCCTGTCGGGCGCGGGCTGATCAGGTGGGAGACCGAGTGGCTGGAGACGCTGATCCGCGCCGGCCGTCGCCAGGAGGCCGTCGACCTGCTCGCCGTCGTGGAGGGTGAGGTTCCGCCGGGAGTCCTGCAGGCCCACGGCATCGGGCGGGTCAAGGGGATGATGGCGACCGACCACGAGACGGCCGCCTCCCACTTCGCCGAGGCGGTGGCGCTCGCTGTTCGCATCGAGGATCAGTTCTTCGAGGGTCGCACCGAGCTGGCATGGGGCGAACGGCTGCGCCGGGCCCGCCGGCGCGCCGAGGCTCGCCACCACCTCGAGCGAGCCGTCCAGCTGCTCCGCGCGATCGGTGCGACGACGTTCGCCAACCGCGCCACGGCGGAACTGCGGGCGGCCGGTGGCATCGTCGATGACGACACGGCGGCACACCACCTGCTCGCGCCGCACGAGCTGCAGATCGCCCGCCTCGTCGTCGGAGGAGCGTCCAATCGAGACCTCGCCGAGACGCTCTTCCTCAGCCCGCGCACGATCGAGGCGCGCCTCACGGCGATCTTCCGCAAGCTCGGTGTGAGCAACCGTCGCCAGCTCGCCGCCAAGGCGATGAAGGACCCGATACTCCAGCCGTGACGGAACGGTTGCACTACGAGGTGCACGACGGGACGGGACCGCCGGCGCTCCTCGTGCACGGCATCATGGGCAGCCGCGGGTTCTGGGTCGCCAACCTCGCCGCCCTGAGCACCGCGTGCACGCCCGTGGTCGTCGAGCTGTTCGGCCACGGTCGGTCGCCCACCCCGATGGACCGCGACGCGTACACACCGGCCGGGTACGTCGCCCAGTTCGAGCGCATCCGCGGCGAGCTCGGCGTGGAACGGTGGTCGATGATCGGCCAGTCCCTGGGCGCCGCCCTGACGTTGCGCTATTGCCTCGACCAGCCCGATCGCGTGCTCGGTCACGTGTTCACGAATTCGGCCGTCGCCCTCGGTGACGACCAGTGGTCGGCGCTGCTGGCCGAGGTCGCCGAGCCGGAGGCCGCCCGCATCGAGATGGCCGGACGTCCCGGCCTGCGCGCCATCCCATGGAACGTCGGCCGATCGGCGACGCTGGCGGCGAGCGTGCGCACGGCGCTGGACGCCGACGAGGGGCTGCTCGACCCGCGCGGCATCGCCAACACCGTGCGTTGGACCGTGCCTGCGGCCAGTGTTCGGTCCCGGCTCGCCAGCTCACGCGTTCGGACCCTGCTCGTGGTCGGGGCGGGCGAGCCGGCGTTCGAGGACGGCCGCCGTCACATCGAGGCGCACCTGCCATCGCTGGACGTCGTCGCCCTCCCCTGTGGGCACGTGCCGAACGCGGAGCTGCCCGACGACTTCAACCGGGTGGTGGTCGACTTCCTCCGTGGTGGGCGACCTGCCGCCGACGATCGCCCGCCCGTAGCGTGAGCACATGTCCGATCAGCAGCTCTCGGGATCCGCCCGCCGCCTGGCCGAGGAGCTCGAGGACGATGGCATCAAGCTCGACGAGCACGACGGCGTGCGCGAGTTGCTGCTCGACGAGCTCGACTACGCCCGGCGGATCCCGATGTTCGAGGGTCGCCGCCCGCTGTACGGCTCGTTCTCGATGCCGCCGGGATGAGCATCACGACCGCCGAGTGGCCTCGCCGACCTCGTCTCGCTCGATGGGCTCCCGCGCGAGATGGCCCGCACGTTCGCCGACGGACGCTCGGCGTTCGTCGTCAATCGCCACGACGAGAGCCCGGTGCTCGTCTGCTTCGAGCGGCCGGTGCAGTACGAGGCCGAGCTGGTGCAGCTGCAGGAGGTCACCGGCGCCCGCATCGTGCAGCGCACGCCTGTCTTCGGTCAGGTTCGTCTGTTCACCGAGCGCCGCGTCATCGCGTGGGACGGGCAGGCCTGGACCGACCGCCCGACCGCCGCGGCGCTGATGACGCCGTTGCGTCGATGCGCCCCGGACCTCGACCCGGCCGTCGCCCGCGGCCTGCTCGACCTCGCCGTGCACTGGCTGTCCCCGGCTCGCATCGGCGCCACGATCGTCGTCCACGAGGAGGGATTCCAGTGGGCGTCGATGGACGTGGCGACGAAGTTCCACGCCCCGAAGCTGTCGATCACCAACCGCCAGCACTTCCCGGCGCTGTTCGCCTCGTTGCAGCAGCACGACCTGGCGACCCTCGTGACGGCCGACGGCAGCGTCGAGTACCTCGGTGTCGGCCTGCGCTCGAGCGCCGAGGCGGAGCGCAACGTCGACAGCGACCGCGGCATGCGCCACCGGTCGGCGCAGCGCTTCAGCTACGACCACCCGTCGACGACCATCGCCGTGGTCAGCGACAACGGCCCCGTGACGATCTTCCGCAACGGCGCGGGCGATCGGTCTCTCGGCGCCCGGCTGAACAACCCGCTCCGCACGAACATGCCTTGACATTTATATACATGATGAGGCATACTCGGTCCCGTGCCGTCGACGTTCGAGATCGTGGCCGAGCCGCACCGACGTCACCTGCTCGATCTGCTGCGGATCAAGGAACGTGCGGTCGGGGAGTTGGTCGACGAGCTGGGCTTGTCGCAGCCCTGCGTCTCCAAGCACTTGCGGGTGCTGCGCGACGCCGGCCTGGTGACGATTCGAGCCGATGCGCAACGGCGCATCTACGACCTCCGCGCCGACCCGCTCGCCGAGCTCGACACATGGCTGGCGCCCTTCCGCGCGCGAATGGGCCGACCGTCTCGACGCGTTGGCGGCACACCTCGACAGGATGGAGGAAGAGCATGGTTGACGAATCCCGACTGGGAACCATCCGTCGCCGGCCGAACGGTCTCTCCGTTCGCTACGTGAGGCGGTTCCGACACCCACCAGAGCGGGTGTGGCAGGCGCTGACGGAGTCGGACCACCTGCGCCACTGGATGCCGTGTGACATCGTCGGCGAGCGGCGCGCCGGGGCGACGATCGAGCTGCCGTTCTGGCCCGATCACGTCAGCAAGTACGACATCGAGACACCGACGCTCCGTGGCGAGATCCGCGTGTTCCAACCACCGGCGGTCTTCGAATGGACGTGGGACACCGACGTGCTCCGCTGGGAGCTCGCTCCTGACGGCGATGGGACGGTGCTCACGTTCACGACCCTGCTCGGTGACGATGTCGATGGCGCACGCAACGCGGCCGCCGGCTACCACGCCTGCCTCGACAACCTCGCCGACGTCCTGGACGGCAACGCCGTCACGCCGCTGGTCGAGGCGGAGATGACCGGTCTCGAGGCGAAGCTACGCGGAGGCGACGATTCAGACGGACTGAGCTCAGAGGTCGATCGGACGCAGCACCCGGTCGATGCCGTGGGCGAAGCCGTTGGCGGCGGCGCCGCCGACCTCGGCGTGGACCACTCGGGCGTCGCGAGCGCTCGGATCGTTGTCGACGAGCCGGACCTGCTTCCACCAGCGTCCGGACACGTCGACCTGGACCGTGCCACCCTGCAGCGTCGTCAGCACCGCACCGTCGGCCTGGGTGGCCGCGTCGTAGGAGATCGGTGGTCCGGCGACGATGTGATACTGCAACACCGCGCCGACGGTCTCGATCCCGAGCGCGCGACGGCGTCGAACACGGCCGACTCTCGCAGCGGCCAGGTCCCGGTGAGATCGGCGACCAGGACGCGGAACGCCCAGTCGTTGGGAAGGAACACCGTCAGCTCGGCATCGGGTCGGATGCCGCGGCGACCAGCTCCGGGAACAGCAGCACGGCCTCGGTGACGATGTCGTAGTCGAATGGACGGAAGTCGAACCGGTCTCCGTCGGCCAGCAGCACATCGGCGAGTGTCGGAGGCGGATCGGAGCTGCCGCCGTCCGCCGACGCGGTGGTCGCCAAGAGCATCGTCGTGCAGCTGACAACGGCGACGACGGCGGCGATCGACTTCTGGCGCATTGGGGTCTACTCCTTGCAGGTCACGTGGACGCCTTCCTTGCGCCAGCCGACGCCGGTTCGGATGCAACGAATGTCATCGCTCGAATCGTGGGGTATCCACCGAAGCGGATGGCAGACCGCTTCGCCGGGTCACGCAGGGCTCACGCCACCACGTGACAGCGCAGACGGCACGACCCCCGACGCGGGTCCCGGCGGACGAGCTCGTCGACCACCACGCCGCCGAGCGACTCCGCCGCGCCGACGGCGAGACCGAGGTGCAGCCCGCAGACCGTGTCCGGATCGGCGAGGGCGGTCGTCGCGAACGGGCAGGCGCCGAGCACGATGTCGACACGGTCCCCGTGGTGCTCGGCCACCGGCTCGAAGCCGTGCCGCGCCATGTCCTCGACGAGGCCCTGGATCGGGTCGGCAACCTCGCTCGACCCCGACCTCCCCTGGTGACCCGCGCGACGGCCGACCTCGACGGGCGAATCACCCGTGCGGATGATCTCGCTCAGCAGCAGCGCCAACCGCTCGTACGGACCGGTCACACCCCAGCGGCTGTCCACCGACGCGTCGACCGTGTAGCACAGCCGCGGGCGACCACGCCCAGCCCGTGGCGCCGTCGACTCGACCACGAGCCGGGCCTCGACGAGCTTGGCGAGATGCTGGCGGATCGCGTTGTGGTGGAGCCCGAGGTACTCGGTGAGTTCGGCCACATCGACCGGGCGCCGAGCATCGGCGATGTACCGGAACAGGTCGTGCCGCGTCGGATCGCCGAGCGCACGTGCCTGCACCTGCAGCCCGGTCATGCCTCCATTATTTATCTAGTGGATACTAGAAGTAAAGCTGTCAGCTCCCGCTGACGGTGATCTCCTCGAGGTCCGGATCGGCGAGGATCGCCTCCTCCGTGAACGCCGCCTCGCGCCAGTCCTTGTCGCTGAAGCGCTGGGTCTGGACGTCGAAGAGATCGGACTCACGATCGCCCGTCTCGCCATAGGTCAACATCACCCACGCCTTCGTCTCGTCGCCCGTGAAGTCGACCGCCATCACGAAGCTGGTCCCCCGGTCGACCGGATAGCCGCCCGGCCGCAGCTCGGAGCCCGGGACGATCGGCGCGCCAGGGTCAGGCATCGGCTCGCTCGTCGACGATGGGTTGCCGTAGTCGACGACGTTGGTCAAGCCGTCGCCACCCGGTCCGCCGTGCAGCCCGATCCGCGGGTCGGCACGCAGCGCGTACTGCACGTCGCCGAGCGGGACGTCGAGCGGCAGGCCGGCCTTGGTCAGCGTCTGCACGGCGCGGGCCAGGGCGGCGAGCACGGGGTCGCCCTCGGCTCCCGCCGGCGCCAGCCCGGCAGGCGTGTCGACGGGGCGCGCCGGGTCGAACGGCTCGGCCCACAGCGCGTCGAGACCGTCCGGCACGTCGCGTTGCACCGCGCTGAGCAGCTCGCTCCACAACACGGCGCCGCTGCTGTCGAGGTCGTAGCGACCGTCCCAGCCGGCGAGCACGGCACATGCGGCGGTGACGTCGACGCTCTCGGCGGGCAGGGCGACGGCGTCGTCGTCGCCCATCAGCTCGGGCACGTCGACGACCGTCGCCGCGCTGCAGCGCTCGACGACCGGCTCGCGCAGGAGGCGCGCCGAGTGGGCGACGTTGGCGAACGTCGCGTCGCGCAGCTCCTCGCCCGTGAACGTCCCGTCGTCGCCGGCCGGGGTTCCGGCACCCGACACCGAGAGCACCGTGGCGTTCTCCCTGGTGCGCAGCGAGCGCTGCGTCTCCTGGGTGCCGTGCAGCCGCGAGTAGTCGCCGGCGAGCATCTCCGTGGCGTGCGGCATCCAGAAGCTGTCGTTGGCGTTGAACACGTAGTCGCTGCGCTCGACCATCGGCATCTCGTCGAACGGCACGAGCCCCGGGTCGCGGGCGCCGGGCGTGTCCTCCCACGCGAACCGGCTGTCGGAGCCGTCGAGGAGGACGACGCCGTTCTCCCGGGCGATCATCGTGATCGGGTCGGTGTCCAGCCGCTCGAGGTACAGCGCCTCCGCCTCGTCGGAGAGGTTCGGCGTCGCCGCCGTGTCGGCGTACCAGGCACGCCCGTCGTTGCTGACGGCGATCGTGTTGAACAGCGGGACGCCCTGGTGATCACGGTGGGCGGCGACGAACTCGTCGAAGCTCTGCGCCGTCATCATCGCCGCGTACTGCTCGGCGAACTCGTCGTTGTCGATGTTGGCGTCGCGATAGGTCAGCGTCGTCGTCGCCGTCCAGCCGAGGCCGGGGAAGTCGATGATCGGGCCGTACTCGCTCGACCACAGCGTGCGCCGCTCGACGGTGGTCGAGCCGTCGGGCTGGAGCACCTCGACCTCGTGGTCGGTCGGCGTCATCGGACGCGGCGCGCCGTCGACGAGGTAGGCCGTCGGGTCGTTGGGGTCGAGCGTCAGCGAGTACGCGGTGAAGCGGTTCCCCGCCGACACCGTGTGCGACCAGGCGAACTCGTCGGTGAACCCGATGCCGACGCCGGGGAGCCCGATCAGGTTGCCGCCGTAGATGTCGACCTCGCCGGGCACGGTGAGGTGGACCTCCCAGAAGCGCAACTCGCCCTCCCACGGGAAGTGCGGGTTGCCGACGAGGAGCCCGCCCTCGCCGCCGGTCACGCCGTCGGCACCGACCGCCCACGCGTTGCTGCCGGTGGTCGTCCGGGGCGAGCAGGCCGGCCGGCGGCATCGTCGTCGGCGGCGTGGCGCCCGGTGGCTGGGCCGAGGCGATGAAGTCGGTCAGCCGAGCGCCACTCGCCAGCAGGGTCACCGAGCGGGCGTAGGCGTAGAGGTCGGCCGCGGTGATCGGCTGCACCCAGTCCTCGCCGGCGCACCAGCCGGACAGGCCGTCGACGCCAGCGTCGTCCAGTTGGCGGTTCCACCCGGCGGTGAACGCCTCGAACTCCTCGATCACCTCGGGCGTGACCGTCTCCCAGTCGGCGCGGGCGATCTCGTCGATGCCGAGCGCCAGCCAGGCGAAGTCGCTGTCGACGTTGGCGTTGACGTCGCCCGGCCCGAACGCCGCCGCCCGCCGCCCCTGCACCTTGAGCAGCTGGTCGGCGAGCGTGCAGGCGTGGTCCTGGCCGTTGGCGTAGCCCTGACCGAAGAGGACGTCGGCGATGGAGTCGCCGGAGATGTGCGGGACGCCGTCGGTGGTCCGGCGGATCGTCGCCTCGTAGGTCGCCTCACCGCCACTGTCCGGGGCGCCGGTCGTCTCGACCACGGTGGACGCCGTCGCCGTCGTCTCCGTCGGAGCCGGCGTGGGCGCAGCCGTGGAAGGGATCGTCGTCGCGCCGGCGGTGTCGGCCGGCGCCGCGTCGTCGTCGTCACTGCACCCTGCCGCCACGATGGCGAACACGACGAGCAAGCCGAGGCGGGAGCGCATGCTGCCATCATTGCCCGTGTGAGCGAGCTGGCGATCGACGTCGCCGCCCGCAACGACGGGATCGACCACGCCACGATGCGCGGCGACCGGCTCGCCCGCTTCCGCCACGAGCTCGTCCGCCGGGACTACGGCGCGGCGCTGCTCAGCGACCCGATCAACATCCGCTACGCGACGGGCGCCAGGAACATGACGGTGTGGACGATGCACGCGCCCGGGCGGTACGCCTTCGTGCCCGGTCGACGGTCCTGTCGTGATGTTCGAGTTCGCCACGTCGCGGCACGTCGTGGAGGGCGTCGACACCATCGACGAGGTCCGCACGTCCACGCCCGCGTTCCACTTCATGGCCGGACCGCGGATCGCCGAGATGAGCGATCGGTGGTCGCGCGACGTCGTCGCCCTGACGGCCGAGCACGCCGGAGCGGACCAGCGCCTCGCCGTCGACCGCTGTGAACCATGGCTCGCCCAGCGCCTGCGCGACGCCGGCATCACGTTGTTCGATGCGCAGGTGCCGGCCGAGGAGGCGCGGCGGATCAAGACGGCGGAGGAGCTGCAGTGCATCAGGCTGGCGATGGACGTGTGCGACGTCGCCGTCGGGCGGATGCGTGAGGCGCTGCGACCGGGCATCACGGAGAACCAGCTGTGGGCCGTGCTGCACGAGACGAACATCGCCCATGACGGCGAGTGGATCGAGTGCCGGTTGCTGGCCAGCGGACCGCGCACGAACCCGTGGTTCCAGGAGTGCAGCAACCGGGTGATCGAGGCCGGCGAGCTGGTCGGGTTCGACACCGACATGATCGGTCCCAACGGCTACCTCGCCGACATCTCCCGGACGCTGCTGTGCCCCGGCAGGCCGCCGTCGGCAGCGCCAGCGCCAGCTGTACGAGCTCGCCCAGGAGCAGGTGCTCACCAACATCGACGTGCTGCGGCCGGGGATGACGCTGCGCGAGTTCAGCGAGCGCTGCTGGCCGGTGCCCGAGCGCTACCTGCCGAACCGCTACATGCTGATGGTCCACGGTGCCGGCCTCGTCGACGAGGCCCCGGCCATCGCCTACGCCGTCGACTTCGACGACTGGGGCTACGACGGGCTCATCGAGGCGGGCATGGTGTTGTGCGTGGAGAGCTTCATCGGCGACGTCGGCGGACCCGAGGGCGTGAAGCTGGAGGAGCAGGTGCTGGTCACCGACACGGGGGCGGTTGCCCTGTCCTCCGCTCCACTGGTCGACGCGCTCGAGGTGTGACCGGACCGGATTCTCTGTCGAGTTGTTCGCGCTGAGCGCGCACAAGTGTCGTCAGAACCACATGGCAGCATGCGGGCCATGGCGTTCACCGTGTTGTTGTGCACTGATGGTTCCGAACTCGCCGAGCAGGCGCTGGCCGCCGGGCTCGCCGTGTGCCGGCCGGCCGATCGGGCGATCGTCGCCACGGTGGTCGAGGCGGCTGATCCGATGCTCGCCGTCGGCACCGGCATGGCCGGCGGCGTGATGTCGGCCGACGAGGTCGAGCGCATGCAGGACGACCGCACGGCAGCGGCGCGAGCCATGCTCGACGCGACCTGCGCCAGCCTCGGGCTCGTCGACGCCGAGACGATGATCGTCGAGGGAGCGCCCGGGCCGGCGCTCTGCGAGCTCGCCGAGTCCGTCGACGCGTCAGCGATCGTGCATCGGGACCCGGGGTCGGGGCGGCTTGCGCCGGGCGGTGCTCGGGTCGGTGTCCGACCACGTCGTGCGCAACGCGCCGTGCCCCGTCGTCTCGCGCACCGGGGACTGAGCCGTGGACCTCCAGCTGACGGGCAAACGGGCCATCGTGACGGGCGGGAGCCGCGGCATCGGCAAGGCCGTCGCCCGCAGCCTCGCCGTCGAGGGATGCGACGTCGTCGTCGCCGCGCGCGGCGCGGCCGCGCTCGGTGCTGCGGCCGACGAGTTGGCCGCGCCACGGGCCGCGCGGTCACGCCGATCGTGGTCGACACCGGCGACGACGCGTCCGTCCGCGCGCTCGTGGCCGGTGCGGTCACAGCGATGGGCGGCGTCGACATCCTGGTCAACGCGGCTGCCAAGCCGTTGGGCCAGTCGGCACCGCCGAAGCTGGCCGAGGTGACCGCCGAGCAGTTCTGGGACGACATGAACGTCAAGGTGCTCGGCTACCTGCGCTGCGCACAGGCGGTCGCTCCACACCTCGTCGAGCAGGGCTGGGGCCGGATCATCAACATCTCCGGCCTCGGCGCACGGTCGACCGGCGCGGTCATCGGCTCGATGCGCAACGTGGCGGTCGCGGCGATGACGAAGAACCTCGCCGACGAATTGGGCCGCCACGGCGTCACCGTCACCGTGGTCCACCCCGGCCTGACCCGCACCGAAGCGACGCCCGGGGTGATCGAACGCCTCGCCGAGGCACGCGGGGTCTCGCCGGACGAGGCCGAGCGCAGCCTCGCGGTCAACTCGATCGGGCGGATCGTCGACGCCACCGAGGTCGCCGACGTGGTCGCCTTCCTGGCATCGCCGCGCAGCAGCGCGATCACGGGCGACGCCATCGCCTGTGGCGGCGGGCAGCGGGGCGACGATCCACTACTGATGTCCGGCAGTTCGTCCTGGCACGGCGGCCGCGATGGGGGCAGACTGTGGGATGGTGCGAGGCGTTCGACGGACGCTGGCGATGCGGCGACGGGACGAACCTCCCGCGCTCGTGCCCGTGCTCTCCGCCGGCAAGCACCGCAGCCCGCGCAGCGGGGCGTGCTTCATGGAGATGGCGTCGTACCTCGCCGGTGAGCGCTGGAGCGACCATCCGTCCTGCACCCACCCCCTGCTGGCCGGCTTGGCGCGGGTGGTCAACGACCACACCACCGACGAGGGACGGTCCGGCCTCGTCGAGCTGATCCCGTCGGTGATCGGGCTGACGTCGGAGGACCCGCGCGTCGATGCGCTGATCGCGTGGCGCTGTGCCCTCACCGCCCTGCCGCTCGTCGGCGTCGAACGACAGCGGGTCATGGCCGTGGCGGTCATCGTGACCGACCGCGTGCTCGCCGATCTCGACCGATCGGGCCGCCGCGACCTCCTGCCCGACAGCCGTTCGGCGCTGCACCGGGCGCCGGCGGCCAGCGAGTGGGCGGCGCACTTCGTCGACGACGACCGAGTCCCCCCGGCGCGGTTCCGCCGCGTGAGTGCGCCGAGCATCGTTCGCAACGCGGTCCCGGGCATCGCCGAGGCCGGGATCCCCGATCCCGACGGCGTGCTGCGGGCGCTGCTGGTCGGCGCCATCGACGACGTCCGCCAGCTGCGAGTCACGCCCGGAGCTCCGGCGCGAACGGGTCGACGCCGTCTGATCCCCGGTATCAGCGACGCCGCTGCCCGCTCTCCATCCTGACCCGGCGAACCGGTTCCGTGCTCGTGGCGTAGTGCTGTCCACATGACGGACCGGTGTCGAACCACCGGGTCAGGACGAGAGGGCGGCGATGTTCGAGGCAGAGGGAGACGACGGCGAGACGGTGATCCCGCTCGTGCTGTGCCGCAGCGCGGGTGGCCGGTACGACGATGAGGCGTTCGGCAGCGGTTGGCGTCTCGGCGCCATCGCGGCGACGTTGGCGCATCCCGGGTTCGGTGCGCTGGCCGACTCGATCCGGCCCGAGGAGCGTCTGCAGGCCGACCTGCTGGCGATGGCCAGCGGCTACACGATGACCGTCGACCGCGCCGACGACGACTGGCTGTCGGTGACCTTCAGATCGCGTCGACGCCGACGCCGACGAGCCGACCGGCCTCGGCGCGGTGCGGCGATGAGGGTCCTGCTGCTGTGCTCGGCCTTCAACGGCCTGAGCCAGCGAGCCTGGCTCGAGTTGCGCCGTCGCGGCCACGACGTGACCGTCGAGCTCGCCGTCAGCGAGGCGGCGATCACCTCCGCCGTCGACGCGGTGCGCTCCCGACCTGATCATCTGCCCGTTCCTCCGTGAGCGGGTCCCGGCGGACGTCTGGCGCAGCTATCGCACGATCATCGTGCATCCCGGCCCGAAGGGCGACCGTGGGCCGTCGTCGTTGGACTGGGCGATCACCGACCGCGAGCCCGTGTGGGGAGTCACCGCGCTGCAGGCCGTCGAGGAGATGGATGCCGGCCCGATCTGGGGGACGAGGACGTTTCCGATGCCGGCCGATCCGCCGGCGAAGAGCACCGTCTACAACGGGGCGGTCGCCGACGCGGCGATCGAGCTGATCGTCGAGGTCGTCGACAAGGCGACCGACTCGACGTTCGAACCGGAACCATTGGACGAGGACGGCGGACGTGATCGGCCGCCTGCGGCCGGCGATGCGCCAGGAGGACCGCCGGTTCGCCTGGTCGGACAGCACCGAGACGATCCTCCGCCGCATCCGCGCCGCCGACGGATCACCCGGCGTGCGCACCACGCTCTGCGGCGTGGAGGTGTCGGTGTTCGACGCCGACCCCGGTCCGCCGGCGACGGGCGATCCAGGCACGGTCGTCCGCCGGCACCACGACGCCGTGCTCGTGCGCACCGGCGACGGCAGCATCTGGGTCGGCCAGGTCCGCCCCGCCGACACCGGTGTCAAGCTCCCCGCGGCGATGGCCCTCGGCCGTGCTCTCGGTCGGCGGTCCGACGTGCTGCAACCGCTGCACGAGTACGTCGACCACGGCGGACGGCGCGAGATCGGCTACCGCCGCCAGGGCGACGTCGGCGTGCTCGACCTCGACCTCTACAACGGGGCGATGTCGACGAGTCAGTGCCGCCGATTGACCGCCGCCCTCCGCCACGCCGTCGAAGCAGCCGACGAAGGTGCTGTTGATCCGCGGCGGCGACGTGTTCTCCAACGGCATCCACCTCAACGTGATCCACGCCGCGCCGTCACCCGCGCTGGAGGCGTGGCGCAACATCAACGCCATCGACGACGCATGCCGGGAGATCATCACGTGCACCAGCCAGCTGGTCGTCGTGTCGATGCGCGGCAACGCAGGCGCCGGCGGCGTGATGCTGGCGCTCGGCGCCGATCGGGTGGTCGCTCGCGACGGCGTCGTGCTCAACCCGCACTACGCGACGATGGGCCTGTACGGCTCGGAGTACTGGACGTACGTGCTCCCCCGCCGGGTCGGCGCCGGCGAAGCCGCCAACCTCACCGCCGGCGTGCCTGCCGATCGATGCGCGCCGGGGCAGCGAGCATCGGCCTCGTCGACGGCGTGCTGCGCGCCGAGCCGGCCGAGTTCGACGCGGCCGTTCTCGACGAGGCCGTCCAACTGGCGGCCAGCCCAGATCACCAGCGGTTGCTCGACGACAAGCGCGCCGCGCGTGCAGCCGATGAGCTGCACAAGCCACTCGACGCCTACCGGGCCGAGGAGCTCGCCGAGATGAGCCGCGACATCTTCGACGACCGCCACGGCTTCGCCGCCGCCCGCCACGCGTTCGTCACCAAGCAGAAGCCACTCGGCACGCCGGCGCGATTCACCGCCGAGCCGGCGCGGATCGCCAGCTGATGCTGCCGTCGGGAAACGCTCGCCCGTCTCCTGGCCGGAGCCGCACGACGGATTCTGACGACAGTTGTGCGCGCTCAGCGCGACACAACTCGACACAGAACCTGACGGCTTCGCCGCTAGGGAGAACCGTCGCCCTCGAGCGCGCGCAGCATCGCCGGGGTGTCAATGGCGAAGTGGGCGGCGACAGCCTTGCCGTCGCGCACGGTCCACCGGTGGACCTCGGCGATGTCGAACGGCGTCCCCTGGGCCACTGTCACGCCACGCGTCCAGCCATACTGGATCACCTCACCGTCAGCCGCGAACATGGCCTCAGTGGTGACCTTCGAGTCGATCGCCCCGGTCAGCGCCAAGGCGAACGTGAGGAACCCGTCATGGCCGACGAAGCGGCCGCCCCACGGCAGCCGCTCGTCCTGGGTGATGACGCACGCCGGGTCGATCAGCTCCTGCAACCGCTCGATGTCCCGAGCCGCCATCGCTGCGTAGACCTGGCGCACGACCTCGATCTCGTCGTCGCCCATGTCAGGGCCGCGGTCCGAACTGGGGTCCGCCCTGGCGGCCGCGCTTGAGCTCGTAGAACGACGGCATCGAGACGGCGGCGACGACGTGTTCGAGCAGGGAGACGGCATCGGCACCGGTCGGCGGCGGTGACACGATCGGTCCGAAGACGCCACGTCGCGGGTCGCCGAGGACGAGCACGGGCGAACCGACGTCGGTGCCGCCGGCCAGCTCCTGACCCTCCTTCGTCGACGCCTCGATGACCTCGTCCCAGCTGTCGTCCTTGGCGGCGGCGGCCCACTCCCCCGCCCCGGCAGCCGTCGCCACGTCCGGCGCGGTCTCCTCGGTCGGCTCCACGCGGTCGTGGTGGAAACGACGTCCCCACTCCGTGTAGACCTCGCCGGCCAGGTCCTGCCGATCGTCGGCGATGAGGGCGGCGATGATGCGGTGGGCGCCGCGAGCGGCGTTCATCGCGGCTCGGTACTTCTCCGGGACCTCCCGGTCGGCGTTGACCACGGCCAGGCTGAGGTTGCGCCACACGATGCGGGTGTCCGTCTGGCCTGCTGCGTCGACGAGCCAGCGCGATGTCATCCACGTCCACGGGCACACCGGGTCGAAGAAGAACTCGATCGAGCTGGGAACCGTCATGGTCCCGATCTTCACATGTATCGGGAGATGGCGTCGGTGGCGGCGGCGACGTAGCTGCCACCGAACTTGATGGCGTGGACGACGAGCGGGGCGATCTGGTGCAGGGCGACACGGTCGGCCCACCCGTCGGCCAGTGGGTACTCCTCGTCGTAGGCGCCGAAGCAGCTCGGCCCGAATCCACCGAACAGGCGCATCATCGCCAGGTCGAACTCGCGGTGACCGCCGTGGGCCGCCGGGTCGACGAGCCAGCTACGCCCACCGGCGCCGACGATGCGATTGCCCGCCCACAGGTCGCCGTGCAGGCGGGCCGGCGGCTCGGCCGGCACGCCGATCTCGTCGAGGCGACCAGCGACAGCAACCAGACCCTCGATCGCCGACGCGCCGAGCGAGCCGCTGTCGCGGGCGAGTCGAGCGAGCGGCAGGAGCCGGTTGCCGGCGTAGAACTCGCTCCACGTCGCGGCCGGCTCGTTGGGCAGCGCCCGGCTGCCGGTCGTGCGCCGATCCTGGCGCCCGAAGCACGGCGCGCCCGCGCGGTGCAGGGCGGCGAGCCGGCGGCCGAGGTCGTCATCGGTCGTCGCCGTCGCCTGGCCCGACTCGATCCACGACAGGGCGAGGAAGGCAGGTTCGCTGTCCGAGACCGCGAGCACGGTCGGCACGTCGACGGCATCGGCGCCGGCGAGCCAGGAGAGACCCGCTGCCTCGGTGGTGAAGAAGCCGGGCGGCGGCGCGCGGTGCGTCTTGACGAACACCCGCCGGCCGTCGGCGAGATCGAGCCCGAAGGCGATGGCGACGTCGCCGCCGTGGACCCGGGCGACGTTCACGATGGGCGCGCCGAGCGCGGCCGCAACGCGATCGGCGAGCGCGCCCTCCACGCGCGACAGTCTGGGCCAGAGCTCCCATGGATGTCGCCTCTGAGATCCTCGCTCCGCTCCGCTCGCTGTGCCTCGCGCTGCCCGAGGTGGCCGAGGAGGAGGCCTGGGTCGGCGTCCGCTGGCGGATACGCGGGCGTACGTTTGCCCACGTGCTGCTGATCGATTCCGGTTGGCCACCTGCATACGCGACGGCAGCCGCGACGACGGGACCGGCCACGGTGCTCATGTTCCGCTCGTCCGGCCCGGAGCTCGACGCGCTCCGCAACGTCGGTCGCCCGTTCTTCGCGCCGAGGTGGCGGGCCGACGAGGTCGGCATGGTCATCGATGGTGCGGTCGACTGGGGTGAGGTCGCCGAGCTGATCACCGACAGCTATTGCACGATGGCGCCACGTGCGTTGCGGGCCATGGTCGACCGGCCCGACGGCTGACGAGAGGAGAGCCCCGATGTCCAAGCTGATGGTCGACCTGTCGATCTCGCTCGACGGCTTCATCGCCGGCGCCAACGACGGCGTCGACCAATCCGCTCGGCGACGGCGGCGAGGCGCTGTTCGCCTGGATGGCGGCGGGACCGGAACGCAACCGTGTCGACCGCTGGCTGTGCCCGCCCGACCCGAGCAGGCAGATCGTCGACGAGTGGATGACCGAGGCCGGGGCGATGATCAGCGGTCGCCGCACGTTCGACATCGCGGGCGGCTGGAAGGACGGTCACCCGGTCGACGTCGCCAACTTCGTGGTCACCCACGATCCGCCGACGAACGGCGAGTGGAGCCCACGCGTGCAGTTCGTCAGCGACGGTCTCCAACGAGCCGTCGAGCTCGCCCGCGCCGAGGCCGGCGAACGCACCGTGTCGGTCTGCGCAGCCAGTGTCACCCAGCAGCTGCTGCACGCCGGGTTGCTCGACGAGATCAACCTGAGCATCGTGCCGGTGCTGCTCGGCGGCGGCGTCCGACTCCTCGAGGGGATCGACCGCACCGACCTCGAGCAGGTCCGCGTGATCGAATCAGTCGGCGTCACCCACGTGCGTTACCGCGTCAGACGCTGATCCTGTCCGGCACCACGAGGGACGGGCCGCTCGGTCGCCCGTTGACGAGCACCTCCTCGACGCCGCTCACGCCGCGGACCTGGTGGATCAGGCGGGGCAGCCGATTCCACGATTCGTCGACGTGGAGGTCGACGACGTCGTCGGTCATCGTGACCTTGCGCAGCTGCCTGGCGTTGCGCAGCTCGGCGTCGGAGGCGATGGCGAAGAGCACCTTGCCGGTGCGCAGGGCGCGAGCTGGGGACACCTCGGACCGCCCGATGAGCTGGTCGTAGAGCGTGCGGCCCCAGCGCAGGATCTCGTGGCGGTGGTTCCACGCGAACGTCGTCAACGCCACCCGAGTGACCGGGTTCAACAGGCTCCGGGGGATGAACCTCGTGACGAGTGCCATGCCCGCGCCTGCCCCGATCAGGAGGTGGTCAAACGGCGAGGAACGGCTCAGCAGGCGCCGATCGCCTGGATGATCGGGTACGGGTTGACGGCGTCACCACCGAACGGGTGGATCTCGAGGTGCAGGTGAGGACCACCGGCGTTGCCCGTGTGGCCCACGTAGCCGACGAGCTGGCCGGCGGTCAGGGCGGCGCCGAGCACGATCCCCGGCGCGACGGCGGAGAGGTGGGCGTAGAAGATCACCGTGCCGTCGGGCTTGCGCATCCGCAGCCCGTTGCCGGCGAGCGAACCGGGCGCGTCGGTGTAGATCTTGATGACCTCGCCGCTGGCGACGGCGTAGATCTCGTTGCCCTCGGCGGCGCCGATGTCGGTGCCGAGGTGCGACCGGCCGGCGCTGCGCGCCTCGCCCCACGTGTCGGTGTACGTGCACGGGCCCTGCAACGGCTTGGCGTCGAGCGACACCACACCCGGCGCGGGCGCCGACGTCGTCGGCGACTGCACGGCGGCGGGCACGTCGGTCGGTGCGCACGTCGTCGGGCTGCACGATCCGATCAGCAACGCGCCGGTGGCGCCGAACGCGCCCAGACGGCCGACAACCGTTGCATCGCCGTCACCATACCGCAACCCATCTGTAACGATCGACCACGAGTCCCGTCGCCACGCCGTACGCTGGCCGTCGGTGCCGACCGAACCCCCGCTCCAGGTCACGTGGGTCGGCCACGCCACGGTCATCGTCGAGATCGGAGGCGTGCGGCTGCTGACCGATCCGGTGCTCACCAGCCGTGTGGCGCACCTCCGCCGCCACAGCACGGTCGCCGCTGACCTGCCCGGACATGCCGATGTCGTGCTCATCTCGCACGTCCACCTCGACCACCTCCACCTGCCGTCGCTGCGTCGGCTGCCACGGTCGACGACGCTGATCGTCCCCGAGGGCGCCGGTGGGCTGCTGACGGGGCACGGCTTCACCGACGTCCGCGAGACGCGCGCCGGGCGAACCGCCGAGTTCGGCGGCGTCGAGGTCGACACCGTGCGGGCGCGGCACAAGGACCGGCGTGGTCCGCACAGCAGGGTCAAGGCGGCGGCGGTCGGGTACGTCGTGCGCCGGGCAGGCCGCTCCGTGTACTTCGCCGGCGACACCGACCTGTTCCCCGAGATGGCCGACCTGGCACCGCGTCGACGTGGCGCTGCTCCCGATCTGGGGCTGGGGGTCGACGCTCGGCGAGGGCCACCTCGATCCCGCTCGCGCCGCCGACGGCGGTTGGCATCCTCGACGCCCGGCTGGTCGTCCCGATCCACTGGGGGACCTACAGCCCCTCGGTCGTCAGCCGCCGCCCACCGGCCTGGCTGTTCGAGCCGATCGAGCAGTTCCGCGCCGAGCTCGGACGGGCCGGATTGCTCGACCGCCTCCATGTCCTCGAGCCCGGTGAGCGGCTCGTGCCGTCGGACGCGGCGTGACCGAACACCGCGCCGTCGCGCCTGCGCTGCGACCGGCCGCGGACCGACCATCGCTCCATGTCGTCCTGTGGCGGGTCGTCTTCGTCACCCTCGCCGGCGCCCTCACGCTGTGGCTGCTGGCCGCGGTGCTCGACGGGTTCACGATCGACGAGTGGTGGCAGGCGCTGCTCGCCGGGTTCGTGGTCGGTGTCGTCAACGCCGTGGTGTGGCCGGCGCTGGCGTTCGTCGTCGTGCCGATCTCCGTGCTGACGCTCGGGATCGGGGCGATCGTCGCTCGACGCCCTCCTCGTCCTGCTCGTGCTCGACCTGCTGCCGGGCGTCACGCTCTCTGGGTTCTGGACGGCGCTGGTGATCGTCTGTCGGGCTGGCGGCCGTGACGACCATCGTCACATCGGTCCTCGCCGTCGACGACGACGCCTGGTTCGAGGCGTCGATGGGCCGGCGAGCGCGCCGGCGGGCGGGGGTCGCCGCCACGACCGACGTGCCCGGCGTCGTGTTCGTGCAGATCGACGGGCTGGCCAAGCCCGTGCTCGAGCGGGCGCTGCGCTCCGGCGACGTCCCGACCCTGCACCGCTGGATACGCGAGGGCAGCCATCGTCTGCTCGGGTGGGAGACCGGATGGTCGTCGCAGACCGGCGTCAGCCAGTGCGGCATCATGCACGGCTCCGTCGTCGACATGCCGGCGTTCCGCTGGGTCGACAAGTCGACCGGGATGGTCGTCGTCTCCAACCACCCGGCGTCGGCGGCGGCGATCGAGAAGCATCACTCCGACGGCGAGGGCCTGCTCGCCCACAACGGGTCGAGCTACGGCAACCTGTTCTCGGGCGACGCCGAGCGCGCGGTGATGACGATGAGCGTGATCGCCAAGCGCAAGGAGGGTCGCTTCGGCGCCGGCTACTTCGGCTACTTCTCGCGACCACAGCGGGCGACGCGAACGATGATCGGCCTCGTTGCCGACGTGTTCCGCGAGCGGGTCGCGGCGTGGAAGCAGGTCCGCCACGGCGTCGAGCCACGGGTCGCCCGTGGCTGGTCGTACGCCGTGCTGCGCGCCTACACGACCGTCGTCAGCCGCGACGTGAACGTGGTCGGCGTGCTCAACGACATCTGCGAGGGCCGAGCCGCCATCTACATCGACATGCTCGGCTACGACGAGGTCTCCCACCACTCCGGGCCCGGAGCGCGCCGACGCCCTCGCCGTGCTGCGCGACATCGACCGCCAGGTCGGGCGCATCGAGCGGGCCGTTCGCTTCGCCCCGCGTCCGTACCGGCTGGTCGTGCTCTCCGACCACGGCCAGACGCAGGGCGCGCCGTTCGCCGAGCGGGCCGGCGAGACGCTCGCCGATCTCGTCGCCCGGCTGTGCGGCTCGGCGACCTCGGGCGACTCCGACGCCGAGGCCGGACGGACGGAGTCCAGCGCCTGGCTGAAGCGCGGCAGCCGTCGCGCCGTCCCGGCTCGAGGACGTCGCCCCGGTCGCCACCACCCCGATCGTGCTCGGGTCGGGCAGCCTCGGTTTGATCTACCTGCCCGGCCCGCGCCGTCGCCTCACCCGCGAGGAGATCGACGCCCGCTACCCGGAGCTGATCGGCGGGCTGACGTCCCATCCGGAGATCGGCTTCGTGCTCGTGCGCACGGCGGCCGGGGGGTCGGTCGTCCTCGGCGCGTGCCGGCAGCCGTGACCTCGTCTCCGGCGCGGTGTCCGGAGATGATCCGCTGGCGCCGTTCGGGCCACGTGCCGTTGAGCAGGTGCTCGAGGTCGACGAGTACGCCACGGTCGCCGACCTGATGGTCAACAGCCGCTACGACGAGGCGCTCCAGGAGGTGGCCGCGTTCGAGCACCAGGTCGGCTCGCACGGCGGGCTGGGCGGGCCGCAGACGCACCCGTTCGTGCTCCATCCTGCCGACCTCGCCGAGCCGGACGAGCCGATCTTCGGTTCACCCGCCCTGCATCGCGTGCTCAAGGGATGGCTCGCCGATCTCGGCCAGCCGGTGACCACGCCGTGGCGGGATGTCGTGGCATCGTCCACCACGCTGCCCGGATGAGCCGATGGCCCGCCTCTTCGTCGCTGTGTGGCCACCGGAGGCGATCGTGGCCAGCCTGGCCGGGCTCGTCCCGGCGACGCCACGGGTCTTCGTGCCGTTGCCCCGCACCAGCTCCACGTCACGCTGCGGTTCCTCGGCGATGCCGATGCCGGCGAGGTCGGCGATCGGCTCGACGGGGCGACGCTGACGGCGGCGACGGCCGTGCTCGGACCGGCGGTCAGGCGGCTCGGGCAGAGCGCCATCGTCGTGCCGGTAGACGGCCTCGACACGCTTGCCGCCGTGGTGGCCGACGCCACCGGTGACCTCGGCGAACCCGCCGGTCCGTTCCATGGTCACCTGACGCTGGCCCGGCTGCGTCGGGGCACGCGGCGCGACGACGCTGGTCGGCCGACCCGTCGACGGCTCGTTCCGGGCGGACGAGGTGCTGCTCGTCGACAGCACGCTCGGCCGGCACGGTCCGGACTACGCCGTGGTCGGCACGTGGCGGGCGCACTGAGAACCGGATGGCCTCGTCATTCGTACATGAGATGATGAGAACCACGCGCGCCCTGTCCGCCCTCACCGTCCTCGGCCTCACCCTGTTCGCCGCCTGTGGTGGCGACGACGATGACGCTTCGCCGGACGGCACTGCCGCCGAGGCCCCTGCCGCGGCGCCGGCGACCACCGCCGCACCGGGCGGCGGCTACGACTACGGCTACGGGGAGTCGTCCGCACCGACGGCGGCAGCAGCATCGGGCGTCGCCGTGGCGACCGCCGAGGGCTCCCTCGGGACGATGCTCGTCGACGCCGGCGGGCTGACGCTCTACGCCTTCATGACCGACACCGAAGGCGTGCCGACCTGCGTCGATGCGTGCGCCGAGGCGTGGCCGCCTGCCCTCGTCGACGGCGAGCCGACGTCGATGGCGTCGACGCTGCGCTCGTCTCGACCGTCGAGCACCCCGCCGGCGGCACCCAGCTCGTCGTCGACGGCCACCCGCTGTACACGTTCGCCGGCGACGCCGCCCCGGGCGACGTCAACGGCCAGGGCTCCGACGACCTCTGGTTCGCCGTCGCCCCCGACGGCACCCTGATCCCCTGACCCGTCCCATCCGAGTGTTTGGCGCCATCGGAGTGTCGGGCGTGCGGCGTCCGCGCACCTGACACTCGGATCGACCCGAACACTCGGATGCTCAGTCGATGGTGATGGTGCCGACGAGGACGCGGCGGCCGGAGGAGGCTTGGTCGCCGTCGGCCTCTTCCTCGGTGACGGTGAGCGTCCGGAAGTCGGTGGGCCCCACCCCGGACCACAGCACGACGTCGTCGGGCTCGTTGAACGTCCCGATGGCGACCAGCACGTCGTCGTCGTTCTTCAGCCACGCCTGGTAGAAGCGCCCACCATCGAGCCGCGGCAGGCCCTCGGCGTCGAGCTCGATGCGCCACCCGGACTCGGTGCGGCTGAGCTGCGCGCTGCCGCTGGCGCCCGGGCGACAGCTCGGTCGGCTCGAGGTCCACCGCGGCCGTGGCGTCGTCGTCGTCGCCGCCGCTCCGGGAGACGACCACGCCGGCGACGGCGATCGCGGCGACCGCGGCAGCAGCAGCGAGCGCAGCCCGCGGACCGTTCCACGCCCGGCGCGCACGATGGCGACGCGCCGGCCGGGGCACCTCGGCGGGAGCCGGCCGAGCGCCCTCGGCGACGATGGCGGCGACGACGGCGTCCTCGAGGTGGTTGCCGGGCTCGGCCCACACGTCGGTGTCGCCGAGCAGCGCCATCAGCTCGTCGAGGTCGGCCCGCGACAGATCGTCGACCTCGACGCCTTCCTCACCGGCGAGGTAGGCAACGCGTTCGTCGTCGTTCGTCATGACATCTTCCCTGTCACGGGATACGAGTCCCGAGGCAGCACGGTTCGCCTCATCCCGCCCCTCCCGCAGGTGCCCGAGCCGAGCGGCGAGGTGACGATGCGCACGGAACGACCGCGACTTCACCGTACCCACTGGCACGCCCAGCCGCTCGGCGACCTCGGTGTGGGTCAGCTCCTCGAGGTGCTGGAGGCGGACGATCTCCCGCTCGTCGGCGGGCAGCGAGTCGATCGCCGCCCGCACCTCGGCGACCTCGTAGCTGCGCTCGACGCCGACCGGCAGCTCGACGACCGAGGAGTCGGCGGGCGACACGTCGTCGAGCGGTGTCGTCGGCCGGCGCGACTCGCGGCGGTGGATGTCGATCGAGGTCCGCCGGGCGATCGTCGCCAGCCATGGCCCCAGCTCGCGGGTCGGGTCGAACCCGGCGGCGGACCGCCACGCCTTGACGAAGGTCTGCTGCGTGGCCTCGTCGGCGAGGTCGCGGGAGCCGAGCGTCCGGAGGCAGACGGCGAAGACGAGACCGCCGTAGGCGCGGAAGACCGCCCGCACGGCGTCGGGATCCCCGCGCCGGAACCCGGTCAGGTCGTGGGCCTCCACCACGGCCAGAGACCGTACTGCGACGACCCGCCGGCGGCCCCCGACTAACCGGGCGCCAGCTCGTCGACGGCCGCGACCAGCCCTTCGACGCCCAGCGCCGCCAGCTCCTGCGACAGCCGGTCCTCGCCCGACGGTCGCAGCGTGGCGCCGGCGATCTCGTACCGGCCCTGCCCGTTGACGGCGGCGAGGTACGGCAGCTCGTCCGAGTCGCCGGCGACGAGGAACCACACGGCACGGTCGCCGACGTCGAGCGCGCTCATCCCGTCCACGATCACGGGCGTGCCGTCGAGCAGCTCGGCGGGCTCCTCCACGACCATCGGCGACGGCGCCTCGCCGGCGAGCGTGCGCTCGACGGCGAGCTCGACGAGTCGCGTTCGCACGCCGGCGTCAGGGTCACCAGGGGCGGTGAGCACCCGTCCGTCGGACGACGCCGGCGACGGTGCCGACGGCGACGACGTCGCTGGCGGCGACGAGCTCGTCGAGCGAGTCGAACGACGGTCCCTCGGACTGCAGCTCGACGGGCGCCGGCTCGTCGTCTCGCCTGCGACGGCGGTGACGGCCACGACGGCAGCAGCGGCGACGGGCACGGCGATGGCGATCGCCACGACGCAGTCGGGACGGCATCAGTCCATTGTCGGCGGATCGAGCGGGAGGACGTACGCCGAGGCCGGCGCTCGCCGCGAGAGTGCAGCCAGATCGACGGACGGATCGATCATCCGCTGGCGCCGGCGACCGTTGAACGACACGAACGAGTCCGCGCGGACCTCGACGTCGGGGTGGCCCTGCCGCGCCATCTCGTCGGCCACGAGGTGGGCCGCGGCCAGCGTGAGGTCGGCGCGTGCGACGGCCTGGCGCTCCTGCCAGTCGGCGAGCACCGCCGACGGCGGCACGCTCCACGTCTCGCCCGTCGACGGGTCGGCGACGTCGAACATCAGCCATCCGGTCTTCTCGGTGAGCATCACGCGGAACGAGCCGTAGTAGCCCTCCTCCGTCCAGCGCACGTCGCCGGGATAGGCGAGGTGGCGCAGCGGGATCGCCAACTGGACCACCGCCCACATCACCAACGCCACCACGACCCACCGGCCGCGCCCGACCTGGGCGCGATCTCCGACGTCATGCGTCGAGGACCGCGCCCAGAAGCCATCCTGGCGGAGATCGCGCCCAGATGCACGGAGGGGCCAGTCCGGTGGCAGGAAGATCAACGTGCCGGCGAGCATCACCCACGGGAACACGCCGATGGGGAACAGCAGCCACGTCACGACGTGGAAGGCGACGACGGCGACGTAGGCGATCGCCCGGGTCCGCCGCCACAGCAGCCAGCCGACGATCGTGAGGTCGAAGACGACGCCCGCCCAGCTGGCGGCGAGCCCCGCCCACGGCTCGTCGAGCAGCGGGCCGATCACGGCGACGTCGGTGCGCGACGCCAGCCACGTCGCCATCGGCTCACCGCGCACGAGCCAGTCGTGGTTGAGCTTGGCCAGCCCCGCCATCAGGTAGACGACGGCGATCTGGGCCCGCAGCACCCAGACGACGGCCATCGGGACGGACGATCGCCCGCTCAGCGGGAGGACGACCGCCAGCGTCAGCGCCAGCGTGAGGTACCAGTAGTGGTTGAGGTAGGTCGCCGCGTCGATCAGCTCGCAGTAGGCGAACAGCGACGAGGTAGCCGAGCGCGGCGGCGCGGGTGCGGTAGCCGGCGGCGATCGCCAGACCGAGCGGGACCATCGCCAGCACGGCGGCGTACATCAGCACCGGCGGCAGCGGCCGCACCCACGGGAACCAGGCGAACGTCAGGTGGTGCTCCGGCGCCAGGTAGAGGTCCTCGACCCACCCCTTCCACACGAACCGTGCGGCGCTGAACGCACACAGCAGACCGAGCAGCACCCGGTGCACGACACACGAGGCGCTGGACACCGGCCGCGTCGCGGCGAGGGCGACGCGGTCGATCGAGCCGGGCGCGGCGGGCGCCGCCCCGAGATCAGCCTGAACCGTCGCCGTCGGCATCCGAGAACCCGACCGTGACGTCGAGCTGGCCGGCGACGTCGGTGCTCAGCGTCTTGTCCAGCTCCTCGAGGCGCTCGTGCGCGAGCTCGAGGTCACCACTGCGCAGGGCGGCGGCGGCGTCGTCGAACTGCTGGACGAGGATGGCGTTGACGTCCTCGTCGATCAGCGGGCTGAGGGCGACGAACACGTCGGCCACGCCGCGGAGCTGGACCTCGCGGTCGCGGAACAGGTCGGTCGAGGGCACGTCGCCTTCGTCGCCGATCGGCCGGCCGAGCAGTCGGACGAGCTGGATGTTGTCGTCGACGAACATCGCCAGCCACTCCTGGGCCTGATCACCGTCGGCCACGACCTCGGCGAACGGTGGCTCACCGTCGACACCCTCTGTCCACGCCGACTCGATGGCGGTCGCCTCCTCGTCGATCGTCGCCGCCACGCTCGTCGCGTAGGCGCACCAGCTCGGATCGGACAGCCGCTCGGCGGCGTCGTCGCCCGAGAGCACGCCGTACAGCGAGCTCAGCCCGCGGACGTCGGCGCCGACGCGCGCCGGTGATCAGGTCCGGCGTCATCTCGGCGGCGTCGGTGCTCCCGACGAGCTCGGCGACACCCTCGGCGTCGACCGCCCAGTCGAGGATCCCCGTCGAGCGCCGGTCCATCACCGGACCGGTCCACATCGCCCGTGACTCGATCCAGCGCTGCCGGGCGCTGTCGACGGTCTCCCCCGCCGCGGCGATGTTGGCCTCGGTCGGATCGGCACACGCCGTGTCGACCGAGGTCGCCGACGTCGTGCGTCGCCGCGGCCAACGATTCGAAGCGCGTCACGGCGTCGGCGGCCACATCGGCCATCACGTCGGCACGGGACGGTCCGTCGTCGCCGCAGCACGCGCACGAGGCTGCGCCGCGAGCGACGATCGACGCGGACGTGCGTTCACAGTGCCTCCAGGAAGGCGACGAGCGCGCGGCGATCCTCCGCCGGCGCGGTCCGGAACGCCTCGGCCGCCGCCGCGCCCTCACCGCCGTGCCAGAGGATCGCCTCCTCCAGCGTGGCGGCGCGGCCGTCGTGGAGCAGGAACCGGGCGCCGTTGACCTCGTCGACGATGCCGATGCCCCACAGCGGCGGCGTCCGCCACTCCTCGGGGCGCGGCGTCGAAGTCAGGCCGGCCGTCGGACAGGTCCGGCCCCATGTCGTGCAGCAACAGATCGGTGTAGGGATGGATCTCCTGGTCCGACAGGGCGGCGATGTCGGTCTGGCCGGTCTGCAGCGTGGGCGTGTGGCACGCCGTGCAGCCCAGCGACTCGAACAGCGCGAAGCCGTCCTGCACGTCCTCGTCGTCGGCATCGCGCATCGCCGGCACGGCCAGTGTCCGGCCGTAGAACGTGACCGCGGCCAAGCGGTCGTCGGTCAGCTCGGGCTCGCCGCCGCTGATCGCGGCGGCGCAGTCGGTCTGGCCGGCGGGGCAGTTCTGGTCCGGGTGCAGCGCCGACGTGATGCCGAGATCGCCGAGGAATGCCCCTGCTGCCTGCTGCTCGACGGTGGCGACGTTGGCCTTCCACCCGAAGCGGCCGAGCGCGGTGCGACCGGTGCGCTGGTCGAAGACCGTGTTCGGGCGCCCCGAGATCCCGTCGCCGTCGGCGTCGACGGGATCGGCGGCGGCCAGGATCGTCTCCTCCGGGACAGCCTCGAGCAGGCCGACACCGATCACCTGCGGGGCGAGCCGTGGCGAGATCATGGTCTCCTCGCCGAGCGGCCCGAAGGCGGCGTCGGCGACGGTGTACGTCGGTCGGGTCAACGTGAAGGCGGTGCCATCGCCGTACTCCCCGTCGATCGTCTCCAGCTCGACGGCGACCCGACCCTCCGCCGGGACGCCGAGGTTCGCCTTGTCCTGCAGCTGGTCGCCGTAGGCCGGGTGCGCGGCAGGAGCGCCGGTCGGCGTGTCGCCGGGCACCGAGAGCCGCAGCAGCAGACCCAGGCGGGCGTCGACGCCCTCGGGGTCGGGCGGCGCACCGCGTCCGTCGAGGACGTGGCACGACGAGCACGCCTGACCGATGAACGTCGGGCCGAGCCCGTCGCGGGCGTCCGTGGAGGCAGGGGCCGTGACCCAGTTCTTGGTGAAGAAGCTGTCACCCACCTCGAAGCGACGTCGCTCGTCGGGCGTCAGGTTCGGGGCGGGAAACGCCAGCGAGTTGCGCGACAGGGCGTGGCGGGTGGCGTCGCCGCCGAGGTCGGGGTCCGGCCCGGCGGCGTCGCCGCTCCCGCACGCGACGACCATCAGGCCGGCGGCGAGGACGAGCGCCGGGCGGATGGTCACACCTCGATCGTCACGCCGAGGGCGTCGGCGGCAGCGACGATGCGGTCCGCCTGCACCTCCAACGCCTCGATGCCGGCGAGCACGCTCGCCCGGCCGGGATCGTCGTCGGGCACGCCGTCGGCGAGGTGGGCGTCGAACGGTGCCGGGATCGCCTCCAGCGCGCCCACCGCCCCGTCGACCGACTCGCTCAGCGCCGCCGGCCGCGTCCTCGTCGGCCGCCTCGAAGAGCGCCATCAGCCCCGGCCCTTCGACGCCCGGGTACTCGCCGGTGATCACCATGCGGATGCCCAGCTCGTTGGCGAGCAGGTCGGCCGTGGTGTTGTCGGAGAAGCAGGAGTGCTCGTCCTCCTGCGACCGCTCGGAGTAGGCGACGTTCATCCGCTCGCCGGCCAGCTCGCCGCGGGTCAGCTCGCCGATGCCGGTGATGATCGCCGCCAGTGCCTCCTGCGGCTCCTGCTCGACGAACGTCGCCCGGTAGTTGTCGGCGTCGGGCGCCCAGGCCTCGACCATCGACGTCAGGTCGGCGAGCAGCTGGTCGGACGCGGCGACGAGGTAGGTCGCGCGGCGGTCGGCGTTCGGCGCCTCGGTGTAGTCGGTGACCGGACGCGCTCCCGCCCCGTCGGCGGACAGGTCCTGGCCCCACAGCAGGAACTCGATGGCATGCCAGCCGGTCGAGATGTTGGCCTCGCCGCCCTGCTCGTTCAGCGAGGAGATCACCTCGGCGTCGATCGTCGGGTAGGTGGCGGTGTCGTTGACGACGCCAGCGGTCTCGTCGCCCTCGACGTAGTCGATGTACGCCTCGTCGAGCGGCCAGGCGTTGATCCGCCCCTCCGGCCCGGTCTCCTCGTTGTCGATCGGCCCGCCGTAGAAGCGGAACGCCTCGGTGAGCCCGTAGTCGTCGCGTGCCGTCAGCCACGCCTGCTTCGCCGCCTCCAGCGTCTCGTCGGTCGGATCGGCCACGAACGCGTCGATGGTAGACGTCGAGCTCGGTCGCCGACGCCAGCGATGCCTGGTAGGCCGCCTCCACGCCGGCGGCATAGTGCTCCACCGCCTCGCGCTCGTCGTCTGCGGACGGTCCGTCGTCACCACCGCAGGCGCCCAGCCCGATGATCGTGGCGAGGACGGCGATGGCTGACCGGCGTGTGCGACGCTGCATGGCGGCGGATGATAAGCCCGCCTTACATGAGTCGCAAATGCGCCCTCGTCGGCGAGGAGGCTGACGGCACCGATGAGATCCGCCGCCTCGCGGTGTCGTGTCTGCGATGAACGCGTCACGTGAACCACGGACCGAGGTCGATCGCCGCTACGGCGAGCCCGACGCCGGTCCCACGACCTGGGCCGACACCCGGCAGGTCCTCGAGCGGGCCGAGCTGTACTGGCTGACGACCCTGCGCCCGGACGGCCGGCCGCACGTCGCGCCGCTCATCGGGGTCTGGCACGAGGGCGGACTGCACTTCTGCACCGGAGGCGACGAGCGCAAGGCGCGCAACCTCGAGCACACCAGTCGCGTCGCCGTGACGACCGGCACCAACACGTGGGCGGAGGGCGTGGACGTCGTGGTCGAGGGCGATGCGACGCCTGTTCGTGACGATGCCGCGCTGCGCACGCTGGCCGCGGCATGGGAGGCGAAGTACGGCGACGTGTGGCACTTCGACGTCGTCGACGGCGCCTTCGAGGCACCCGGCGGGGAGACCGGCACAGCGCTCGTGTTCCGGGTCGAGCCGACCACGGTCTTCGCCTTCGCCAAGTCCCCACACAGCCAGACTCGCCACCGCTTCTCAGCTGTGAGAGACTGAGGCATGGCCCGGCCGAGCCTGCGTGCCGCGATCGTCGCCTATCAAGGGGTGCTGGCCGACGAGAGCTGGGCGTTCCGCGACGTGCTGTCGAAGGTCCCCGGCGCACGCGTGCTCACCGTCGGGGCGGCGATCGGCACGGTCGCCGGGCCGGGTGGCGCGCAGCAGGTCGTGGCGACGTTCGACGACGTGACGTCTGCCGACGTGGTGGTCGTGCCCGGCGGGCTCGGCAGCCACCGCCACCCGGAGATCTCGGCGTGGATCCGGCGAGTCGGCGCCGCGGTGGGTGCTGACCAGCTCGACCGGGTCGGCGTTGCTCGCCGCCGGTGGTCTCTTGCGCGGGCGCACGGCCTCGACGCACTGGCTCGCCGGGCCACTGCTCGAGCGCTTCGACGTGACCGTGTCCGCCGAGCGCGTCTCCGTCGACCCACCGTTCGTGACGTGCACCGGGCTCGCCAGCTCGTTCGACGCCGCCTACCTCGTCGTCGGCAGCGTCGGCGGTCCGGCGCTCGTCCGCGAGATCCGCGACCAGCTGAGCACGCGAGGCCGCCCCGGAACCGAGCCACTGCACGGCCCGCACGCGGTACCGGCCTCGCCAGCACCGGCCGCCCACGCGTCGTCGAGGTCGAGCTCGAGGAGCATCCGCCCCGCCGGTGACGCCTGCCACGGCCGCGTCGCCGGCGTGCGACCCCGTGGCATCATCGCCGCCATGGCGATCGCCGAGACCCCGGACGAGCGCTGGTCCAGCGACGTCGTCCTCGGCGACGGCGAGACGGCGCACATCCGGCCGATCCGCCCGACGGACGCGCCGGCCCTCGCCGCGTTCCACCGCCGGCAGTCCGCCGAGAGCATCTACCGGCGCTACTTCTCACCGAAGCCGCGGCTGTCCGAGCCCGTCCTCGAGCACTTCACCAACGTCGACTTCGTCGACCGCGTGGCCCTGGTCGTCGAGCGCTACGGCGAGCTGATCGCCTGGGCCAGCTACGAGCGGTGGGCCGGTCGTGACGACGCCGACGCCGCCTTCATGGTCGACGACGAGCACCAGGGCAAGGGCATCGCCACGCTGCTGCTCGAGCACCTCGCGGCGATCGCCCGCTCCAACGGCATCAACCGCTTCACCGCCGAGGTGCTCGCCGACAACCGGCCGATGCTGGCGGTGTTCAGCCGCGCCGGCTGGCCGGTCGAGCGGCGCTTCGAGAGCGGGGTCGTCGACCTCGACTTCCCGCTCGACGACACCGAGGAGTTCCTCGACTCCGTCGAGCGGCGCGAGCAGCGCGCCGACTCCCGGGCGATGGCCCGGTTCCTGCTGCCGCGCACGATCGCCGTCGTCGGCGCCAGCGATCGGCCCGGGTCGGTCGGCGAGGTGTTGTGGCGCAACGTCACGGCGTCGGCGACCGGCGCCGTGTTCCCGGTCAACCCGGCGCACGAGTCGATCGGTGGCCGCCGCTCCTGGCCGAGCCTGCGCGACGTCCCGGCCGACATCTCGCTCGCCGTGATCGCCGTGTCGGCGGCGCGTCTCGCCGACGTCATCGGGGACTGCATCGAGTCGCACGTCCGCGGTGCCGTCGTGATCACCAGTGTCGAGGGCACCGACGTCGATGTCGACGACCTCGTCGCCCGCGCCCGCCGCGCCGGTGTGCGGATGATCGGCCCGGAGAGCGCCGGCGTCGCCGCGTCGCGTCCGTCGATCGGGCTGCAGGCGTCGCTCGTGCCGGTGAGCCTGCCGCCCGGCAACGTGGCGATCTCGCTCCAGTCGGGCTCGCTCGGCGGATCCGTGCTGCGCCTGGCCGACGAGCTCGACATGGGGCTGTCGTGGTTCGTGTCGCTCGGCGACAAGTCCGACGTGTCCGGCAACGACCTGCTGCAGTTCTGGGAGGACGACGAGACGACCCGGGTGATCGCCATGTACACCGAGTCGATGGGCAACCCGCGCAAGTTCGCCCGCATCGCACGGCGGGTGTCGAGGAACCGCCCGATCGTCACCGTCCACGCCAGCGCCGCCCCGGTCGGCCCGACGGATGGCGCGCTCTACCAGCAGGCAGGGGTGATCGAGGTGCCGACCGTCGCCGCCATGCTCGACACGGCGCGGGTCCTGTCGACCCAGCCGGTGATGCGCGGCCCGCGGGTCGCCGTGATCTCCAACGCCCGCAGCCCCGAGACGCTCAGCCGGGCGGCGCTGCACACCGCCGGGCTCGAGCCGGTCGACTCGCCGGTGCGCCTCATGTGGAGCTCGACACCGGCTGACTACGGCGACGCCGTGCGGGCCGCGCTGGCCGCTGACGACATCGACGGCCTGCTCATCGTCCATGCCCCGCCGCTCGCCGACGTGCCGGTCCCGGTCGACGAGATCGAGGCGGCCGCCGACGGTGCGACCAAGCCGATCGTCATCGTGCCGATCGGTGGGTTCTCCGGACCGGTGCGACCGGGCTCGGCGCTGCCGGCGTTCGCCTTCCCCGAGTCCGCCGCCGCGGTGCTCGGGCGGTCCTACCTGTACGGCCACTGGCTGGCCACCGAGGCCGCCAGCCACGTCGCCGAGGCCGGCGACATCGACCGGGCGCTGGCGGCGGCGACGATCGCCGATGCCCTGGCGCGTGGGGCGGAGACGCTCGACGTCACCGACGTCGGCATCGTCCTGCGCGCCTACGGCGTCAACGCGCCGGAGACCAGGCGCGGTCCGGCGTCCGACGCCGTGGAGATGGCCGACGCCATCGGCTACCCGGTCGCGGTGAAGGCCGAGCACCGCCATCTCGGCCGGTCGGTGCGGGCCGGTGTCGGCCTCGACCTGCTCGGACCCGAGGAGGTGACCGCGGCGGTGAAGGAGATGCAGGACGCGATCGGGGCCGACGCCGACGTGGTGCTGGTCCAGTCGATGGTCGCGCCCGGGCTCGACCTGCGGATCCGCAGCGTGGCCGACGACCGGCTCGGCGCGTTGATCTCGATCGGGCTCGGCAGCTCCACCGCCGACCTGGTGAGCGACGAGGCGTCGCGCCTCGCTCCCCTGTCGTCGGTGAGCGCGACGGCGCTCCTCGCCGGCTCCCGCGCCGGGCCGGCGCTGGAGCAGGGCGGGCTGGCGGTCGAGCCCGTCGTCGACACGCTGATGCGTGTGGCCCAACTCGTCAACGACCACCCGGCGATCACCGCCGCCGACCTCAACCCGATCATCGTCTCCCCGGCAGGCGTCGCCGTGACCGACGCCGCCGTCCACATCGCCCCCGCCCACCCCACCCCCGGCCCCCTCCGCCGCCTCGAGTAGGAGCTTCTCAAGCGTTCTCGGCGTGTCACGGATGGCCTCGGCGAGTCTTCCAGAGGACGCAGACCTCGGCTGCGCCGGAGACTCAGCCCATCACCGTGCCCGAGGTGACCGACGGGTCGCGGCGGCGGGAGAAGGCGGCGAGGTCGATCGTCAGGCCGGTCGTCGGGCCGGTGAACTGCACCGGCTCGACGTCGTGGTCGATCCCGGCGTCGGCGGCGTCGACGAGGGCGCGCAGGAACTGGCCGGCGAGCGGTGCGTTCTTGAACTGGTTGCCGCTCGTCCCGCACGCCATGAAGAACCCGTCGAGGCTCGAGCGGTCGTAGATCGGCACCCAGTCGTCCGAGGCGTCGTACAGCGCGGCGAGCCCGACCGGCCGGGACGGGACGCCGAACGTCGGCAGGCGCCGCGCCAGGCGGAGCATCGCCGTCTCCCACCGCTCGACGGTCGGCAGCTCGCCGAACGAGTCCGGGTCGTCGACCCACTCCAGCTCGTCGCACTCCGGCTCGGTGCCGCCGACGAGCAGCGTGCCGCCGGCCTGGGGCCGGAAGTACTGGCCGATGTCGAGGTCGGCGACGACCGGACCGCCGTCGTCGAGCCGGAAGCCGGCGGGCGCGGGCACGGCATAGACCTCCTGGCGCAGCGGTCGGTGGCCGATGCGCATGTCACCGGTGACGCCGGCCAGCTCGTTGACGGCGTGCGAGTGCGGGCCGGCGACGTTGATGACGATCGGCGCCCGCAGCGTCTCGCCGCCGTCGAGGTCGACGCCCGACACCCGCCCGGCATCCCGCTCGATCGCCGTGACGGTGCGACGGAACCGGAAGTCGGCGCCGTGATGGCGGGCGGCGTGCGCCAGGTTGTGGGCGGCGAGCATCGGGTCGTCGATGTACCCGCTCACGTCCTCGAAGAACGCGGTCAGCTCGCTCGTCGCGTCCTCGCTGAACGCGGGGTCGTCGATCCGCTTCGGCGGCCAGTACTGGCCGACATCGAGCCCGCTCCAGCGCCGCCGCAGCTCGACGCCGTCGAGCAGCTCGTAGGGGATGCCGATCTCGTCCCACAGCGCGAGCACGGCCGCGCTGTTGTAGCCCGGCGTGTTGAAGCCGAGGTAACCCGTGGAGATGAACTGCGCCATCCCGTCGGGGTCGTCCACACCGAGGTGCGCCGGCCACTCGCGCCACAGCGCCGCCGACTCCCACGCCGTCAGCACGGCGTCACGAGTCGAGTAGCTGAAGCGGATGATCGAGGAGGATGCGCTGGTCGAGCCGGCGCCCGGTGCCGGCCCCTTGTCGACGACGAGACCGAGCGTCCGCTGCGCGCCAGCTCCAAGGCCACCGCCGAGCCGATCACGCCGGCGCCGATGACGATGGCGTCAGGCGAACGCATCGGGGATCTCCGTCCGCCGGCGGGCGACGAACTCACGCAGCTCCTCGTCGACGGCGTCGTCGATGGGCGGTGGCTGGTACGCCGCCAGGCGCTCCTTCCAGATGCGGTTGGCCCGCTGCGCCGCGTCGAGCGAGCCATCCTCCAGCCACTGCTCGAAGCTGGAGTTGTCGGCAGTCTCCGAGCGGTAGAACGCGGTCTCGAAGTTGGCCAGCGTGTGGGCGGTCCCGAGGAAGTGGTTGCCCGGCGGGTTGGTGCGGATGGCGTCGAGCGCCTGGCCGTTCTCGCTGAGGTCGACGCCCTTGGCGAACGTGGCCATCATCCCCAGCTGGTCGGCGTCGAGCACGAACTTCTCGTAGCCGACGGCCAGCCCTCCCTCCAACCAGCCGGCGGCGTGGAGGACGAAGTGGGTTCCGGCCATGATCGTCGGCAGCAGCGTCGCCGCGCTCTCGAAGGCGGCCTGGGCATCGGGCAGCTTCGACGCCGTCAACGAGCCGCCCGAGCGGAACGGCACGCCGAGACGGCGGGCCAGCGCCGCCATCGCGTACAGCACGTGCGCCGGCTCCGGCGTGCCGAACGTCGGCGCACCGGTCTGCATCGACATCGAGCTGGCGAACGAGCCGAGCACGACCGGGCGCGCCGGGACGGACGAGCTGCACGAACGCCATCCCGGCCAGCGCCTCGGCCAAGCGTCTGGGCGATCACCCCGGCCGACGTCGCCGGCGCCATCGCTCCGGCGAGGATGAACGGGGTGATGATCGTCGCCTGGTTGGCCGCCGCGTAGACCTCGGCGGCGCCGAGCATCGTGCCGTCCCACACGAGCGGGGAGGCGGCGTTGATCAGGCTCGTCAACACGGTGCGGTCGGCGAGGTCGCCGCCGAACGCGATGCGCGCCAGCTCGACGCTGTCGGCCGCCCGCTCGGCCGCGGTGACCGATCCCATCAACGCCTTGTCGCTCCAGCGGAGGTGGGCGTAGACCATGTCGAGATGCCGCGTGGAGACCGGGACGTCGACCGGCTCGCACACCGTCCCTCCCGAGTGGTGCAGGTGGGGGTGCAGGTACGCCAGCTTGACGATGTTCTCGAAGTCCTCGAGCGTGGCGTAGCGCCGGCCGCGGTCGAGGTCGTGGACGAACGGCGAGCCGTAGTTGGGGGCGAACACCGTGCCGTCGCCGCCGACCTGCACGCTGTTCGCCGGGTTGCGGGCGTGCTGGATGTACAGCGCCGGGGGCGGTGGCGACGAGCTGGCGGGCGAGGCCGCGGGGAAACCGCACGCGCGTGCCGTCGACGTCAGCGCCGGCGTCGGCGAACCGGGTCAGCGCGCTCGGGTAGTCGCGCACCTCGACGCCGACCTCCTCGAGGATCGTCTCGGCGTTGTGCTCGAGCAGCTCCAGCCCCTCCGCCGACAGCAGCTCGACCGGCGTCAGCTTCCGCGTGAGGAACGGCTCGCGCTCGGTGACGTGAGCGGCGCGCGCCTCGCGGCGCGCCTCGCGTCCGCGTCGTCCGCTCATGTCCGCCCTCGCCGCCGGCGGCGGCCAGCGGGGGTCGGCGCCGTGGAGCGTGGGAACCCCATCGCCGCCACGAACAGCTCCTGGAAGCGCGGCTCGGTCGCCGTCTCGATCTTCGTCACGCCGCGGACAGCGGTCTCCATCTCGGCACGCAGCTGGCGCGACAGCAGGGCGCGGACGGCGCCCGCGCCGGCGGCGTTGCCGACGGAGCGCACGCTCTCGAGCGGACCCTCCGGCACCAGGCCGAGCACCATCGCCCGCTCCGGGTCGATGTGCGCGCCGAACGCGCCGGCGAGTCGGATGTCGGCGATCGGGCGGGTTCCCGGCGTGCTCGGCGAGCAGCTCGATGCCGGCGCGCAGCGCCGCCTTGGCGAGCTGGATCGCCCGCACGTCGTTCTGCGTGATCATGCAGGCGCGGGTCGTCGTGGAGGACGTAGGCGAACGTGCGCCCGTCGGCCACGACACGCGGCGTGCGCGACGCCATCTCGCCGCGGATCGTCCCGTCGGCGTCGATGATCCCGGCGGTGACCATCTCGGCGATGGCGTCGATGATCCCCGATCCGCACACGCCGGTCACGCGCGTCCCGCCGCCGATCACCCCGATCTGCGGTTCCAACGTGTCCTGGTCGATGCGCACGCGCTCGATCGCCCCGGCTGTCGCCCGCTGGCCGCAGCTGATCTGGGCGCCTTCGAACGCCGGGCCCGTCGGGCTCGACGCGGCGAACACCCTGGTGCGGTCGCCGAGCACGATCTCGGCGTTGGTACCGACGTCGACGAGCAGCTGCATCGCCTCGCCGCGATGTGGTCCTTCGGCGAGGATCGCCGCGGCCGTGTCGGCACCGACGTGCCCGGCGATGCACGGGCCGGCGTAGACGACGGCGTTGGGCAGGTCGAGGTCGAGGTCGCTCGCCCGGCAGGTGACCGCTTCGTCGGTCGCCAGCACGAACGGTGCCTGGCCGAGCGGCGTCGGGTCGATGCCGAGGGCGATGTGGTGCATGATCGGGTTGCCGACGAGGACCACGTCGAGCACGAGGTCGCGGCGGGTCCCCGCCGCCTCGACCAGCTCGCCGGCGAGCTCGTCGAGTGCCCGGCGCACGACCGCGGTCAGCTCGCGCTCGCCTCCCGGGTTCATCATCACGTACGACACCCGGCTCATCAGGTCCTCGCCGAAGCGGATCTGCGGGTTCATCCGCCCGGCGGAGGCCAGCACCTCGCCCGTGCCGAGGTCGCAGAGATGGCCGGCGATCGTCGTCGACCCGATGTCGACGGCGATGCCGAAGGCGGCGTCGACGTAGCCGGGCCAGACGGCGACGATCCGTTGCAGGACGCGGCGAGCGGCTCGTGCACGGCGACCGTCACGTGGCCCTCGTCGGCGGCGAGCAGGCGGTGCAGCGACGGCAGCAGCGACGGGTCGAGCCCGCCGAGGTCCGTCGAGCCCGTGCTGGCCGGCGACGGCTTCCTGCAACGCCCGCGACGCGCTCTCCACGGCGCCGAGCCGGGCGGCGGGCACCTCGACGTAGTACAGGCGGAACGCCGGGTCGACGACGATCGCCGCCAGGTCGAGGTCCTTGCGCACGACCTGGCGGTGGATCTGACTCGCCGCCGGCACGTCGACGACGACGTCGGCCGAGGATGCGGGCGGCGCAGCCGAGGCGGTTGCCGTCGGCGAGCGGGCGGTTGCCGTGGTAGTCGACCTCGATCGGCGCCGGCGGGCCGAGCGCGTCGGGCGCGGCGTCGATCGCCCACTTGGCGAAGCGCCCGACGCTCGGCGTCACCTGGCAGCGCCCGCAGATGCCGCGCCCGCCGCACACGGTGTCGAGATCGGCGCCCAGGCGCGCGTGCGGCCTCGAGCACGGTCGTGCCGTCGGCCACCTTGCCCTCCAGCCCGGAGGGCGTGAACACGACGCGGTGGAGCACGGTCATCGTCGCCGGCGGCGCCGACCCTCTCGGTCGCCACGCGCACCCGTCGGAGCGTTCGGGTCGCGGTTGGCGCGGATCCACGCCATGCAGTCGCGGTCGGTGCCGGCGAGCACGTCGGCGGCCATCACCGCCGCCTTCACCTCGGGGTGCAGCGGGCTCATGATCGCCGACGTCATCCCGGCGCCGATGGCCATGGCGAGGAACGTGCCGGTGACGACCTGGCGGTTGGGCAGCCCGAAGCTGATGTTCGACGCCCCGCACGTCGTGTTCACCTTGAGCTCCTCGCGCAGCCGGCGGATCAGGCTGAACGCCTGCTGGCCGGCCTGGCCGAGGGCGCCGATCGGCATCACCAGCGGGTCGACGACGACGTCGCTGGCGGGGATCCCGTGGTCGGCGGCCCGCTCGACGATCTTGCGGGCGACGGCGAAGCGCACGTCGATGTCCTCGCTGATGCCGGTCTCGTCGTTGGAGATGGCCACGACCGCGGCGCCGTGGCGGGCGACGAGCGGCAGCACCCGTTCGAGCACCTCGTCCTCACCGGTGACCGAGTTGACCAGCGGCTTGCCCTGGTACACGGCGAGCCCCGCCTCCAGCGCCTCGACGATCGACGAGTCGATCGACAGCGGCACGTCGGTGACCGCCTGCACGAGCTGGATCGCCCTGGCGAGCAGCGCCGGCTCGTCGGCGAGCGGCACGCCGGCGTTGACGTCGAGCATGTGCGCGCCGGCGGCCACCTGGGCGACGGCATCGGCCTCGACGCGGCTGAAGTCGCCCGCCTTCATCTCCTCGGCCAGCAGCTTGCGCCCGGTCGGGTTGATCCGCTCCCCGATCATCACGAACGGCCGATCGAACCCGATGACCACCTCCCTCGTCGCCGAGCTCACCACCGTCTGCGTCACGAAATCCTCCCGGATCGACTTCTCAAGCGTTTTCGGCGGTCACGGATGGCCGGCGAATCTTCCGAAGAACTCACGTCGCGCTCCCATCCGCCGGCGAAGGCCAGCGCGCCGAGGCGTTCGGCCGAGTACCCGGCCTCCAGGCGGTCGGCCTCGGCCTGCGCCGCGGCGGCGACGTCACCGTCGACCGGGCGGCTCTCGCGGCGCCACTGGGCGACGTCCTCCTGGGCGGTGTGGATCTTCGCCTTGCGCTTGGCCCGGTCGACGGCGCGCTGGAACTTGTCCGACAGCAGCACCTGGTGCCGGTCACGGCCGACCTGCCCGTTGACCTGCGCCGGGATGTCGCGCCAGAGGATCACGACGACCTCACCGCCGCGCCGCCGGCGTCACGCACGCACCTCGACCGGAACGGCCGCGGCGAGCCCGCCCCGGCCGACGTGGCGGTGCTCGAACTCCAGCCCGAGCGCGGCGGCTGCGCGCCGGCCGGCAGCGACGACCTCGTCGGACTCCGACTGCGACAGCAGCACCACCCGCCGGTAGTTGGCGAAGTAGGTGTCGCGAAGCTGGGGATGGCGGTCGAGGCCGAGTCCCTGCCACACGAGGGCGTCGAAGTGGCGGGCGAGGAAGTCGGTGAGGAAGAACGTCCCCGGCTCCTCGTCGTGGAGCGCGGCGAACTGCGTCGCGAGCCGGCGAACACCTCGTAGCAGTGGGCGCCGGGGAGCCGCTCGACGCCGGGGTGGCGGGCGAGCACGGCGTCGAGGTGACCGCCCGTGCCGCAGTCGGCGTAGGCGACGAACACCGGCCGTTCGCCGCCGACCTCGGTCGAGCACGTCCTCCACGGCCGGGCTGATCCGCTCGGGACGGTTGTGGAGGTGCGCCGGGAGGTAGCGCACCTCCACCTCCGCCTCACCGAGCACGGCCCGCAGCTCCGTCGCCAGCGCGCCGCACGCCACGATGACGGGCCGGTCGCTCGCTCACGCGACGGACGGCCCCGGCGGCTCGGCGCGCGCCAGCCGCCGCGCGCCGACCAGCCGCTGGGCGGTCTCGGCGGCGACGGCCGCGTCGCGGCAGTAGGCGTCGGCGCCGACCGCCTGGCCGAACTCCTCGTTGAGCGGTGCCCCGCCGACCAGCACGATGTAGCGGTCGCGCAGGCCCTTCTCGGCCATCGTGTCGATGACGACCTTCATGTACGGCATCGTCGTCGTCAGCAGCGCCGACATGCCGAGGATGTCCGGCTGGTGCTCCTCGAGGGCGGCGAGGTACTTGTCGACGTCGTTGTTGATCCCGAGGTCGACGACCTCGAACCCGGCGCCCTCCATCATCATCGCCACGAGGTTCTTGCCGATGTCGTGGATGTCGCCCTTGACCGTGCCGATCACCATCTTGCCGATCGGCTCGGCGCCGGTCTCGGCGAGCAGCGGGCGGAGGATCTCCATGCCCGCCTTCATCGCGTTCGCCGAGAGCAGCACCTCGGGCACGAACAGGATGCCGTCGCGGAAGTCGATGCCGACGATGCGCATCCCCTCGACCAGCGCTTCGGCGAGCACCCGGTCGGGGCCCCACCCGCGGTCGAGGAGGATCGTCGTGCCCTCGACGATCTCGTCGGCGAGGCCGTCGTAGAGGTCGTCGTGCATCTGCTTGGTGAGATCGTCGTCGTCGAGGCTCGCCAGATCGATGTCGTCGCCGTCGTCGTGCTCGTCGCTGCTCACTGACGCCTGCCCATCAAGGTCCCATCAGGGTTCCATGATGCGGAACCCGTCCGCATCGTGGAACGATGCTAGCAGTCGCGTCGTCGAGCGCTGCATCAGGACGAGGTCGAGCCACCTGCCGAACTTGAGCCCGATGCTCGGCATCCGGGCGACCTCCCGGAAGCCGAGCCGCTCGTGGAAGCGGATCGACGCCAGGTTGTCGCCGTCGATGCCGGCCACGATCTGCGTCTTGCCGGCAGCTCGGGCCCTGGCGATCAGCTCGGTGAGCAGCTCCCGCCCGATCCCGGCACCCCGATGCGCCTCGGCGACGTGCACGGAGAGCTCGACGACGTAGCGATACCCCGGCCACTTCACGGTGTCGCGGAAGTCACCGAAGGCGGCGAACCCGACGACCGCGCCGTCGACGCTCGGCGACGAGCGTCGCGTGGCCGGCGACGAACTGCTCCTCGAGCCAGCGCCGGCGCGTCGACACCGTCTCCGGCTCCTCGGTCCATGCCGCCGTCGTCGTCGGGATCGTGGCGTTGTAGAGCGAGGAGATGGACGCCGCGTCGCCGAGGGTGGCGTCGCGGATCGTGGTCGTGGCGTCAGATGGTGAGGGCGACACGGCGGGCTTCGTAGATGGCCAGGCTGGCGCGCCGCGGCGCCACGCAGTCGCCGACGGCGACGTGGGCGACGCCTGCGAGGTCCAGCGCGGTGGCGAGCGCGCTTCGGGAGGTCGGGGTCTCGGCGGCGACCAGCCAGTCGAACGCGACGACGTTGCACGCTCCGGTCAGCGTCGAGCGCAACTCGGCCCCGCCCCCGTCCAGCGGGTGACGGTGGTGTGCGGCTCCATGCGCCCACCGGCGAGGGCGAACCTGCGCCGCGCCGGCACGTCGGCCGCGCTGTGGAACAGCCCGCCGGCGACGACCGGCGCCGCCGTGACGATGGTGACGTCGCAGCCCGACTCCTGCAGCAACATCGCCGTCCCGATTCCTCGCCAGTCGCCCAGGTCGTCGACGAGCAGCACCGTCCCCGACGGTGTCACGGTGCCGTCGAGGACGTCCTCGACGGCGGCGAAGCGGTCGCCGTCGATGCCCGGCAGACGATCGGCGAGGCGGAGGCTGCGCTGGAACGCCCGCCGCGCAGGCTCGGCACCGGTCGCCACGACGACGTCGTCGGCGCCGGCGGCGACGATCGCCTCGACGTCCAGCGGCGAGCAGAGCACGACGGTGACGCCGAGCCGGGCGAGCTCGGCCCGGTACCACGCGAGGTGGTCGAGGATCTGCCCCCGGCTCGGCTGGCGACCGGCGAGCCGCCACTGGCCGCCGAGCTCGCCGGCCGCACTCGTGGAGGGTGACCTCGTGGCCGCGCTCGGCGGCGACCCGCGCCGCCTCGAGCCCGGCCGGGCCGCCGCCGGCGACGAGCACCCGCCGCGCGCGCCGGCGCCTGCTCGATGCGGTCACCGCCCCACTCGAACTCGCGGCCGGCCGACGGGTTGACGAGGCACGAGATCCAGTAGTCGCGTGACCGGCGCCCCCAGCACAGCTGGTTGCACGAGATGCACGGCCGCACCTGCTCGGGCCGTGCCGCGGCGGGCCTTGGCGACGAGGTGCGGGTCGGCGATCTGGCCGCGCACGATCGACACCATGTCGGCGTGTCCGGCTGCCAGCACGGCCTCGGCCGCCGCCGGCGTGCGGATGTGGCTCTCCGCCTGCACCGCGGCGTGCACGACGACCTCCTTCAGCGCCGCGGCGAAGGGCTCGCCGAGGCGCTGCGGGAACAGCGACGTCGGCATCAGGTGGCTGAAGTCGAAGTAGCTGCCGGTGCCGCACGTGACGTAGTCCATCAACGCCCGTTCGTCGTGCCAGGCGACGATCTCCTGCAGCTCGGCGACCGAGAGCGACCCCTCCGACGCCGGGTCGAGGTTGACGGCAAGGCCGACGACGAAGTCGTCGCCGCACGCCCGCCGCACGGCGTCGAGCACGGTGGCCGAGAAGCGCACGCGATGCTCCAGCGGTCCGCCCCACCGGTCGGTGCGCCGGTTCGACCACGGCGTCCAGAACTGGTCGATCAGTGCGTGGTAGGCGGCGAACAGCTCGACCCCGTCGAACCCGGCCTGCTGGGCGCGGACCGCGGCGCGCGTGAAGGCGCCGATCAGCTCGTCGATCTCCGCCTCGGTGACGGCATGGCTGCCGTCGGCGTCGTGCAGCGACGGCAGCCCGGATGGCGACCAGTTCGGGGCGAACGAGTTGTCGGCGTCGCCGTGCTGGCCGACGTGGTACAGCTGCTGGATCATCACCACGTCGCCGTCGGCGGCGTCGTGGCAGGCGTCGGTGAGCCGGCGGAAGTGCTCGATCACGCCGTCGTCGTCGGGCCGGAAGTTGCCCCGGGTGAGCACGGCCGTGCGGTGGACCGGCACCGGCTCGACGACGATCATGCCGGCGCCACCGATGCTGCGCTCGCGGTAGTAGGCGATGTGCCGCTCGCTCGGCAGGCCGCCCTCGCCCATGTTCGTGGTGTGGGCGCCGAAGTTGATCCGGCAGCGCAGCGTCCGGTGGCGCAGCGTCAGCGGGGTGAAGACGTGGGGGAAGTCGCCGCCGGCCCGGTCCACGGTCACACCGCGTCGAGCGCAGGCCGTCCGCCGAGCCGGGCGGCGATCCGTGACGCGCCAGCGGCCACGACGGCGGCGATGTCGTCGGCCCGCTTCGGGGGCGGGAAGCGGTACGACGGTCCGTGGACGTGGACGACCGCGACGAGTCGTCCGTCGGGCCCGCACACCGGCGCGGCGACGGAGTTGATCCCGTCGAGGAACTCCTCGATCGCCCACTCGGTGCCCCGCCGGGCGATCGCCTTGATCCGCCGGCGCAGCACCGCCGGGTTGGTGGTCGTGCGCGCGCCGACGGCGTCGAGCGGACCGGCGAGGTACTCCTCGCGCGCGGCGTCCGAGACACAGGCGAGGGCCACGAGTCCAGACGACACGGCGTGCGCCGGGATGCGCACCCCGGTCCAGTCACGCACCTGCACGGGACGGTCGACGTCGACCTGGTCGACGTACAGCATGTCCCGGCCGTCGAGCACGGACAGGCCCGCGGCCTCGCCCGTCTGCTCGGCCAATTCGACGAGGAACGGCCGCGCCACGGTGATCAACCCGCGCCCCGGCGCGGCGCCACCGGCGATCTCGACGACGAGGTCACCGACGCAGTACTCGCTGCCAGTCGCCAGCTGCTCGACAGCGCCGAGGTCGTACATCGTCGACAGCAACCGCGACACGGTGCTCTTCGGGAGGTCGACGCGGTCGGCGACCTCCGACACGCCGGCCGCGCCGCTCGAGAGGCAGCGCAGGATGGCGAATGCCCGCTCCACGGACTGCACGCCGGCCACCCGATGCGAGTGTTCCACAATGCGGGACAGTTCCACAACACGGACCAGCGGTGGCGACCGAACTCCACGACAACGTCAGCAGTCCTCCAAGCGTCTGCACACCGATCGGCGCAGGATCGTCGAGGCCGTGAAGATCCTGTTCTGCACCCTGCCCGCCTACGGTCACGTGTACCCGGTCATGCCGCTGGCGCTCGCCGCGCGCGACGCCGGCCACGAGGTCACCGTCGCCACGACCGGCAACTTCGTGCCCAGGCTGGCTGCGCTGGGCTTGGCGACCGTCGACGTCGGGATGACCATCGAGCAGGCCCGCGCCGAGCTGCTCGCGTCGCTGTCGGCGCACGAGATGCCGAAGACGGCCGACGGACGGCCCGATGTCGAGGCTGGGCGGCCGGCTGTTCATCGACGTCATCGCTCGTCGCACGGTCGGCGAGATCGCTGAACACCTCGACCGCAGCCCGCCCGACCTCGTCATCTACGAGCCCTACGACCTCGGCGCGGCCGTCGCTGCCCACGTCGCCGGGATCCCCGCCGTCTGCCACGCCCTGTCGCCGCGGCTGCCGGACGGCGTTGATGCAGGCCATGGTCGGCGACCACCTCGCCCGGCTGTGGGCCGAGCACGGCGTCATCGACCCGTCGTTCGACGTGTTCACCGGCGACGCCTACGTCGACATCTTCCCGACCGTGCTGCAGGAGCCCTCGTTCGTCGCCGATCCTCGTCGTGTGCCGCTGCGGCCGGTCCCGTTCGCCGAGCCCGGGGCGACGCTGCCGGCGTGGGTCGGCAGGAGCGATCGACCGCTCGTCTACCTGACGCTGGGCACCGTCGTGGCGACCGACGAGGTGCTGCGACCGATCATCGACGGCCTCGGCGAGCTCGACGCCGACGTGCTGCTGGCCCTCGGCTCCGCCGACGGCGCGACGCTCGGGTCGATCCCCCGCAACGTCCACGTCGAGGACTTCGTGGACCAGCCCGCCGTCCTCGCCCACGCCGACCTCGCCGTCCACCACGGCGGGAGCGGCACCATCCTCGGTGCGCTGAGTCATGGCGTGCCGCAGCTGATCCTGCCGAAGGGCGCCGACCAGTTCTGGAACGCCGACATGATGGCTCTCGCCGACCTCGCTGCCGTGCTCGAGCCGTCCGCCATCACGCCTGACGCCATCACTCGGGCGGCCGGCGCCGAGCTCGGCAACGTCCGGCCGATCCGCGCTCGCCGCTGCCGATGAGCTCGCCGCGATGCCGGACCCCGCCGACGTGCTCGATCAGCTCGTCAGCCGGTTCGCCACCGGATCCGGCGAGACCGCTGCCGCCTGACCAGCCTCGAGCACGTAGCCACCGGCGAGCATCGCTGCCGCCCGGGCGGAGAACGCCTCGAATGGCGGGACGTCCCAGCCGAGCGAGTCGGCGAGCCGAACGATCATGTTGAACAGCGCGGCGACGTGGATGGCGTCTGCGAGCGCCTCCTTCGTGACGCCTGTCGTCAACACGGCGTCCGCATCGTCAGGCGACAGCTCGTCCGGCCGCAGTGTCAGCTTCTCGACGAAGCCGAGCGTCGCCCGCAGCCGTTCGTCGACCGGCGCGGTTCGCCAGTCACGCTCGACCGCGTGCCAGACGTCCTCGCCGAGCGCGTACGCCGCGACCGCGGCGTGGGCGTTCGTTCAAAACAGGCACTGCAGTCTCATCGCAGGGCGCGCATTCCGGCGTCGAGCCGCTCCAGACCCGCCGCCACTGCGGGGAGAGGCCGGCCGACTTCAGCCGCTCGACATCACCGTCGGTGACGCGGTAGGCGTGACGCCGAACCGTGTCCAGGTAGTCGCCCATCTCCGGCGGGGCAGGGCGATCGGGCCGACTGGCCGCTCGATCAGCCGGTCGGGTCGCGGCCGGTGTACGCCAGCAGCTTCTCCTGCGCCGACGCATCCGCACCGACGGTGACCTCGGCCTTGAAGACACCCTTGCGCTGCTCGTCCGTGAAGCGGCCGTGGATCATCTCGTAGGCGACCTCGGGGAGGCCGTCGGGCATCGTCGCGTCCTGCCCGGTCGCCCGGGCCAGGTCCCACCCGTGCAGCAACTGGTCGCTGAAGGCGATCCCCAACGATGGGCCCGTCTTCTCGATGACCCCTTCCTCGCCGAACGCGCTGAGCAACTCGGCACGACCGCGCTCGAAGTCGGCGGCCGGGTCGTCACCCAGCAGGTCGGGTGGGTTGGGCGACGGCGGGGAGCCTTCCTCGCCGCGTGCTGCACCGGTGAAGTAGCGCTGCGTGTCGAGCATGTGGTTGAGCAAGCCGCGCACGTCCCAGTCGTCGCACGGCGTGGCTGGCGTCCAGCTTCTCGGTGGCACCAGCAACCTTGCCGGCGGTCCACTCGCTTGCTCGTGAGTAGAGGTCGAGCATGTCCATGTTCATCGCCTCCACGCGTACCCTCCCGCGGCGGCGGCAAACGGGCACCGATCACAGGTGGGTGGGCCGAGGGTCAGGACAGGCCGATGATCTCGCCCGCGTCGTCGAGGTCGATGACCGCGGCGGCGGGGTGCGCGCTCGAGGCCGGGCATCGTGCGCATCTCACCGCAGATCGGATAGACGAACCCGGCGCCGACCGATGCCCGCACCTCGCGGACGTTGACGACGTGCCCGGTCGGGCGCGCCCTTCAGCGCCGGATCGGCGGAGATCGACAGGTGCGTCTTGGCGATGCAGACCGGGAGCCGTCCGAACCCGTTGCGCTCGTACATCTCGACCTGGCGCGCAGCACCGGGCATGTACTCGACGAGACCGGCGCCGTAGACCTTGGTGGCGACGGCTTCGATCTTCTCGACGAGCGTCGCCTCGTCCGGGTAGAGGAAGCGGAACGCGCTCCGCTCGTCGCACGCCTCGACGACGGCTCTGGCGAGATCGGTCGCACCTGCTCCGCCGTCGGCGAAGTGCGTGCAGACCGCGGAGCGGGCGCCCATGTCCTCGGCGACGCGCGCGATCGCCTCGTGCTCGGAGCGATGGTCGGTCGGGAAGGCGTTGATCGCCACGACCGGCGTGACACCGTGCAACTGCACGTTCTCGATCTGCTTGCGCAGGTTCGAGGCGCCTGCGTCGACATCATCGGGGCCCTCGGCCAGCAGCTCCGGCGGCAACGGCCGCCCGGCGACGATCCGGTACTTGCCCGAGTGCGCCTTCAGGGCGCGCACCGTGGCCACCAGCACCGCGGCATCGGGCACCAGTCCTGACGTGCGGCACTTGATGTTGAAGAACCGCTCGGCGCCCATGTCGGCGCCGAACCCGGCCTCGGTGATGAGGTAGTCGCCGGCGCGGATCCCGATCAGGTCGGCGAGCACCGAGGAGTTGCCGGTGGCGATGTTCCCGAACGGGCCGGCGTGGACGAGGACCGGCGTGTTCTCCAACGTCTGCAGCAGGTTCGGCTTGACGGCTTCGCGCAGCATCACGGCCATCGAGCCGGCGGCCTGCAGTTGCTCGGCGGTCACCGGCACGCCGGCCGTGGTGTAGCCGACGACGATGCGCCCGAGCCGAGCGCGCAGGTCGCGCTGCCGACGTCGCCAGGGCGAGGATCGCCATCACCTCCGACGCCGCGGTGATGTCGAACCCGGTCTGGCGGACGAGGCCGTCCTCCTTGGCGCCGAGGCCGATGACGACGTTGCGCAGCGCCCGGTCGTTGACGTCGAGCACGCGCCGCCACGTGATGTTGTGCGGGTCGAGACCGAGCTCGTTGCCCTGGTGGAGGTGGTTGTCGAGCATCGCCGCGAGCAGGTTGTTGGCGGCCGTCACGGCGTGGAAGTCGCCCGTCAGGTGGAGGTTGAGCAGCTCCATCGGGATGACCTGGCTGTAGCCGCCGCCGGCCGCTCCGCCCTTGATGCCGAACGTCGGGCCCATCGACGGCTGGCGCGACGGTGACGACGGAGCGCTTGCCGATGTGGCGCATCGCCTGCCCGAGGCCGACCGTCGTCGTCGTCTTGCCCTCGCCCAGTGGCGTCGGCGTGATCGCCGTGACGACGACGTACTTGGCGCGGGGTCGGGTGGCGAGCGCGCCGATCGCCTCCAGGCGCACCTTGGCCAGGCTCGTCCCGTAGGGCTCGAGGAGGTGCTCGCCGATGCCCATCTCGGCGGCGATCTCCGACAGCGGCTTCGGAGTCGCTGCCCTGGCGATCGCCAGGTCTGACGGAAAGGCCATGCGTTCCACAATACGGGATCGTTCCGCAGCGTGGAACACCGGCGGGAGGTGCCAAACTCGGGCGCGTGAACGAGCTCCCGGCTTCGGCGAACGTCGTCGTGATCGGCGCCGGCATCGTCGGCAACTGCCTCGTCGGGCACCTCGTCCCGGCTCGGGTGGACCGACATCGTCCTCGTCGACAAGGGCCCGCTGCCCAACCCGGGCGGCTCGACCGGCCACGCGTCGAACTTCATCTTCCCCACCGACCACAACAAGGAGATGGCGCTGCTGACGCTGGAGAGCCAGCGCCAGTACGTCGAGCTCGGTGTCAACACCACCTGCGGCGGGATCGAGGTCGCCCGCACGGAGGAACGGCTGGAGGAGTTCCGCCGGCGGATGACGTCGGCGCGGTCATGGGGCATCGACGCTCGTCTGCTGACACCCGCTGAGATCGCCGAGCTGGTGCCGTTCGTCGACCCCGACGTCGTGCTCGGCGGCTACTACACGCCGAGCGTGTCCGTCGTCGACTCGCTGCAGGCGGGCACGCTGATGCGCCAGGAGGCGATCGACAAGGGCGTGCTGACGGTGCTCGCCAACACCGAGGTCCTCGACATCGAGGTCGAAGGCGGCGCGGTCAGCGCGGTCGTGACGGACACGGGCCGGATCGAGGCCGATCACGTCGTCATCGCGTGCGGGGTCTGGAGCCCGCGCATCGCGGCGATGGCCGGAGCGACGATCCCGCTGACCCCGGCGGTGCACCAGATGGTCGACGTCGGCCCGATCGATGCGCTCGTCGAGACCAACCGGGAGGTCGCCTACCCGATCGTCCGCGACATGGACACGTTCTGCTACGAGCGCCAGAGCGCCGGCTCGATGGAGGTCGGCTCGTACGCCCACCGGCCGATCTTCCACCACCCCGACGACATCCCGTCGAACGAGGCGGCAGCGCTCTCCCCCACCGAGCTGCCGTTCACGGCCGACGACTTCGACCCGCAGATGGAGCAGGCGATCGAGCTGATGGAGGTGCTCGGCGACGCCGAGATCAAGTACGCCATCAACGGCCTGCTGTCGTTGACGCCGGACGGGATGCCCGTGCTCGGCGAGACGGTCGAGGTGCGCAACCTGTGGTCCGCAGCTGCGGTGTGGATCAAGGAGGGCCCGGCAATCGCCCAGCTCGTCGCCGAGTGGATGACCCACGGCTACCCGCACCTGTGCGACCCGCACTCGTCGGACATCAGCCGCTTCGCCGACCACGAGCGGACCGAGCACCACATCCACGCCCGCTGCGCCGAGCACTACAACAAGACGTACGGCATCGTGCACCCGCGCGAGCAGTGGGCCAGCCAGCGCGGCATGCGCCGCAGCCCGTTCGTCGGCCGCCAGGAGGAGCTCGGCGCGGTGTTCTTCGACGCCCGCGGCTGGGAGCGGGCGCAGTGGTACGGCTCCAACGCCGACCTGCTCGACCGCTACGCCGGCCGGTGCGAGCCGCGGCCGCACGAGTGGGACGCGAGGTGGTGGTCGCCGATCACCAACGCCGAGCACCTGCACATGCGCGAGCACGTCGGGATGGTCGACCTGACGCCGTTCAACGAGTTCGAGGTCGAGGGCCCCGGTGCCGTCGAGTACCTCCAGCGCTCTGACGTGAACAACGTCGACGTCGCCGTCGGCCGCTCCGTGTACACGCCGCTGCTCACGCCGGGCGGCGGGTTCCGCGCCGACCTGACGATCATGCGCCTCGGCGACGATCGCTACCGCATCGTCACCGGCGCCTTCGACGGCGGGCGCGACCGCTACTGGTTCCGCCGCCACCTGCCCACCGACGGTTCGGTGACGTTCACCGATCGCACGTCGGCGTTGTGCACCATCGGCGTGTGGGGACCGAAGGCGGTGGCGACGATGGAGCAGGTCGTCACCGGCTCGTCGCGCCCGCTGGCCCTCGACCAGGAGGCGTTCCCGTACGGCTCGGTGCGCGACGTGCTGATCGACGGCGTGCCGTGCACGATGTTCCGCATCTCCTACGTCGGCGAGAGCGGCTGGGAGGTGTACACGGCGACGGATCAGGGCCTGCGCGTGTGGGACACGATCCGCGAGGCCGGCGAGCAGCACGACATCCGACCGATCGGGATCGGCGTCTACGCCGTGACGGGGCGCATCGAGAAGGGCTACCGACTGATGGGCGCCGAGCTGGAGAGCGAGTACGACCCGGTCGAGGCGGGGCTGGCGCGACCGAAGGTGAAGGCCGCCGAGTTCATCGGCAAGGAGCCGTACCTGGCGGCGCGCGATCGCCAGCCGGCAGCGATCCTGTGCACGCTGGCGATGACCGACCACACGAGCGCCGACGGCATCCCCCGCTACCCCACCGGCGGCAACGAGCCGATCGTCACGACCGACGGCGCGCGCATCGTCGACGCTCGAGGTCGCGTGTCGCGGGTGACCACCGCCGGCGCGGCTCCGTCGCTCGACTCGTACCTGCTGATGGCCTACCTGCCACCCGAACACGCCGTCGAGGGCACCGAGCTCGGCGTGGTGTACATGGACGAGCAGTTCCCGGTGCGCGTCGCCCGTGTCGGCAGCACGCCGCTGTTCGACCCGGACGACAGCCGGATGAAGTCCTGACGCCCTATGCGCGTGCTCGGTCTGCGTCAAGCGGGTGCCCGCGCCCGGGGCGCGGATCAACCTGACGGCCGACGAGCTCGCCGTCGACACCACCAACCTCGGGTTCACCACCAGTCCGCACGAGGAGTGCGCCGTCGAGGCGGCGGTGCAGCTCGTCGAGGCCCACGGCGGCGAGGCCACCGTGCTCACGCTCGGCCCGCCGGAGGCCGAGGAGCAGCTGCGCTACGCGGTCAGCGTCGGCATGGCCGGCGCCGTGCTGCTCCCCATCGAGGGCGCTGACTGGGATCCGCAACGGACTGCTCGGGCGATCACGACGGCGATCACCACGCTGGAGGGCGAAGACGGACCGCTTCGACCTGCTGCTGTTCGGCAACGAGTCGGCCGACGCCGGCGGGTTCCAGGTCGGCGTGCGCGTCGCCCATGCGCTCGGCCGGCCGATGGTCAACGGTGCCAAGGGTCTCGACGTCGTCGACGGCCGTGCCGTCGTGCGGCGGGAGACCGACGCCGGTGTGGAGCGCTACGAGCTGCCGCTGCCTGCAGCGGTGGGCGTCAAGGAGGGCATCAACCTGCCCCGCTACCCGACGATGAAGGGACGGCTGGCGTCGAAGAAGGCGACGATCCGCCGGATCGACGTCGACGAGCCGGCGGGCGGGCAGCGCCTGGTGCGCCTCGTCCGTCCGCCCGAGCGGCCGTCGGACACGACGATCCTCGGAACCGGCGCCGACGCTGCCCCGGCTGTCGTCGACCTGTTGACCGAGCTCGGCGTCGTGCCGATGACCGACGTTCATTGCGGTCCCCGGCCACGCAGGCCGTTGCTGGACGCTCCCTCGCTGGCGCTCGGTCGCTCGCACGAGAGCGCGACGCCTTCGATGACCGTGCTTGGTGGTCGTCGACCACGATCGTGGCGAGCTGGCGCCGGCGTCGCTGGAGGCGGTGACCGCTGCCCGCCGACTCGGTCTCCCGGTCACTGCCCTGACGATCGGCGCCGCCGCCGACTCGGCCGCCGACACGCTCGCCGCCCACGGCGCGACGACCGTCCAGCAGAGCACACCACGAGCTGCTCGGCGACTACGGCCCGGAGACCTGGGGCGCCGTCGTCGCCCAGGCTCGTGACGGCGCTCGCTCCCGACCGTCGTGCTGGCACCAGGCACCGACCGCGGCAACGAGGTGCTCGCCCACGCCGCCGCCCGCCTCGACCTGCCGATGGTCGCCAACTGCACGGCGATCTCGACCGACGGACCGTTGACCCGCGTCCGCTGGGGTGGGTCGCTGATCGAGGAGACCGCGCTCGACGCCCCGATCCGGCTGCTCACCGTCGCCGTCCACGCTGTCGAGGCGATGCCGGTCGAGACCTCCGGAGACGCCGAGTCGTCGAGCCGCTCGCCGTCGAGCTCGACCCGGTGCTCGCCCGCAGCACCGTCGTCGACCGCGTCGAGCGCGAAGCCGGGATCACCCTCGCCACGGCACCGGTCGTCGTCGGCGGCGGCCGCGGAGTCGGCTCCGCCGAGGGCTTCGCGCCGCTCGAGGAGCTGGCCGCGTTGCTCGGCGGCGTCGTCGGCTGTTCGCGTGCGGTGACCAACAACGGGTGGCGCAACCACACCGACCAGGTCGGCCAGACCGGCACGAGGATCGCCCCGACCGTGTACGTCGCCTGCGGCATCTCCGGGGCGATCCAGCACTGGGTCGGGGCGATGGCGGCGAAGCACATCATCGCCATCAACACCGACCCGCAGGCGAACATGGTCACCAAGGCCGGCTACGCCGTGATCGGCGACCTCCACGAGGTCGTGCCCGCCATCTCCGCCGAGATCCGCCGACGGGTGAGCGAACGCCAGTGAGCGAACCATCGAACACGACGTGAAGGCGACCAGCCCGGCGAGGGTCGTCACCCACGAGCACATCCCGCTCGTCGCGTCGCTGCTGGCCCTCGGATCGGGAGCCGTGTGGAGCTTCGGTGCGATCACCGCCCGCCTCGCCGACGGCGCCGACGCCTTCCAGTACCTGATCTGGCGGTCGATCGCCATCCTGCTCGTCATCGAGGCGGTCGCCCGCCTGCGCCGCCGCCCGTCGGTCACGCCGCAGGCGTTCCGCACCGGTCCGTTGATGCTCCTCGCTTGCGCCTGCCTGCTGCTGGCGTCGATCGCCTTCGTCTACGCCGTCAAGAACACGAGCCCGGCCAACGCCGCGTTCCTCGCCTCGATCACCCCGCTCGTCGCCGTCGTGCTCGCCCGCTTCACGCTCGGTGAGCGGCTGACCGTCGTGACCATCGTCGCCGTCGCTGTCGCCTTCGTCGGCCTGCTGGTCACCGTCGCCGGCGACCTCGGCGCGGGCGACATGCGCGGCAACGTCGCCGCGGTGATGTCGTCGGTCGGGTTCGCCGGCTACGCCGTGTGCGTCCGCTCCGACGTCCGCCGCGACTGGTCACCGGTGATGCCGGGCTACGCGCTGATGATGATCGCCCTGTGCACCGCGATCACGCTCGCCGGCGGGCGGACGCTCGTGCCCCCCGCCGAGGACATCGCCCTGGCGGTCATCCACGGCGGCGTGTTCATCGTCGTCGGGACCACGCTCTTCAACATCGCGTCACGCCAGATCCCCGCCGTGGCGATGGCGGTGTTCGCCCAGACCGAGATGCTGTTCGTCCCGATCTGGGCGCTCATCATCCTCGACGAGCGACCGTCCACGCAGTCGCTCGTCGGCGGGTCGATCATCTTCATCGCGGTCGTCGGCAAGGCGCTCGTCGACGCCCGCCGCCCCGCTCGCTAGCCACCACGCGCGCATCGTTCACACGCCGGAAATCTTGGCTCCCTACCCTGCACCGCGTGCGCGACGTCAAGCTCGGGCCACGGGAGCTCGCCGTGCTCAGCGCGCTCGTCGACAGCGGGGGCCGGGTCGTCGACCGCGACCGGCTGCGCCGTGAGGCGGGCCTCCGTGACCTCAACGACCGCAGCTGTGACTCGGCGCTCGTCGGCATCCGCCGCGCCCTCGGGCCCGAAGCGGTCGTCACCGTCCGGCGCCGCGGGTGGCGCCTCAACCCCGACGTGACGGCCGTGGCCCTGATGATCATCTCGTCGCTGGGCTGAGCCACCCTCACGCCGGTGGAACAGCTCGATCTGGCGCGACTGCTGCTCGACCTGCTGGTCGTCGTCGCCGCGGCGAAGCTCGCCGCCGAGGGCGCCGAGCGGCTCGGGCTGCCTGCCGTGCTCGGCGAGATCGTCGTCGGCATCCTCGTCGGCCCCTCCGTGCTCGGCCTCGTCGAGGTCACAGGAGACCGGGGGGTCAGCCTCGGCATGCTGGCGGAGCTCGGCGTGCTGCTGCTGCTCGTGCAGGTCGGCATGGAGATGGACCTGGCCGAGCTGGGCAGGGTCGGTCGGGCGTCGATGCTCGTGGCGATCATCGGCGTGGCCGTGCCGTTCGCCGGTGGCGCGGCCGCCGGGATGGCGCTGGGCCTCGACTCGGAGACGGCACTGTTCGTCGGCGCCGCCTTGACCGCCACCAGCGTTGGCATCACGGCACGCGTGTTCGGCGACCTGCGTGCGCTGGCCACCACCGAGGCGCGCATCGTGCTCGGCGCGGCGGTCGCCGACGACGTGATCGGGCTGATCATCCTGACCGTCGTCGTCAAGTTGGTGACCGGTGACGCCGTGACCGCCGGCGTGGTCGCCTCGACGCTGCTGCTGGCCCTCGGGTTCCTCGCCCTGTCAGGCGTCGTCGGAGTGCTCGCCGTGCCTCGACTGCTCACCCTGACCGAACGCTTCTCGCGCACGGGCACGACGCTGACGATCGCCGCCCTGGTGATCGTCCTCGGCCTCGCCGTCCTCGCCGACACGGCGCAACTGGCCTTCATCATCGGTGCCTTCATGGCCGGCCTGGCGATCGGCCGCAGCGACCAGCACGAGCGCATCGCCGGCGACCTGAACAGCGTCGGCGGGGTGCTGATCCCCGTGTTCTTCGTGCTCATCGGCGTCAACGCCGACCTCGAGGCGATGCTGCGGCCGAGCGTGCTGCTCGACGCATCGGTGCTGCTGGCCATCGGCATCGTCGGCAAGCTGGTCGCGGCGTACGGGGCGATCGGCACGCGCAGCGACCGCCTGCTGGTCGGCATCGGGATGATCCCCCGCGGCGAGGTCGGGCTGATCTTCGCCAGCATCGGCCTGGCCCAGGGCGATCCTCGACGACGAGCTCTACGGCGCCCTCCTGCTCGTCGTCCTGCTGACGACCGTCGTCACACCGCCGGCGTTGCGCTGGCGGGTGCGCATGCGTGCCCGTGGCGACGCGACGGTCGCCGACGGGGAGGTGACCAGCGAACCGGCGGGCGGCTGGGTGTCGCTGCACGACGACGAGCTGGTGCTCGACGGCCGCCCACCGTCGAGCGCCGTGGTGTCCGTCGCCCTGCACGCCGCTGCGCTGGCCCGTGGCGGCCGCCCCTCGGACGAGCTGTTGACGTGGTTCGGCGAGCGCCGGGACGTCGAGGTGACGTGGACCCACGACGACACCGTCGCCCTCCTCGACGTGCTCCGCCGCGGCGGGCCACGGGCCGTCCGGCTGCTCGACGTGACCGGCGTGCTCGAGCGCGGAGTGCCGACCGTGGCGGCCGCCGTGGCTCGGCGTCGCGCCGACCCCAGCGAGCTCGACCCACTACGCGTGCTGCGCTTCCCCACCGTCGCCCGCGTCGACGAGCTGCTCGACGAGTCTCCAGCGCTGGCGCAGGGATCGGCGCCGGTCAAGCTCGCCGCACTCGTGCTCGACGTGCTCGGACTCGACGCCACACCTGCTGGCGTGCACCCGGTTGCTCGACGAGCTCGCCGCCGACGATCCGTCCCGCGTCGAGCACGTGCTCTCCTCGGCCCGGCTGCTGCGGGCTGCGGCCGGCGACGTCCACGGCTACGACCGCGCCGAGCTGCTCCAGCTCGCCGCCCAGATCGGATCGACGGCGGCGCTCGAGTCGGCCACCCTGCTCGCCCGCGCCAGCTCGCCCGAACGCGGCGACCGCCTCGACCAGCTGCACGAGCTGCTCACCGATGTGCTCGCCCACGCCGACCTGCTCGACGACGACGCCAGCGTGCTGGCCGACGTCCGGCGGCGGGCCGCCGAGGCGCTCTGCCACGACGAGGCCTCGATCGCCCGCTTGCAGGCGGCGCCGGCCAGCTACCTGTTGACCCACGAGCCCGACGAGCTCGCCAGGCAGGCGCGCCTGATCGAGCCGCTGCCGCCGCGCGGCACGATGCGTGTCGCCGTGAGCCCGGAAGGCACACCGGACCACTGGATCGTCGACGTCGCCTGCCGCGACACCGACGGCCTGCTCGCCCGGCTCGCCCGCGCCCTGAACGGCCGCCGGCTGCGACATCGCCGGGGCCACCGTTGCCACGTGGCCGGACGGCGCGGCGGTCGACACGTTCCTCGTCCGTTCCGCCGTGCGCCCGAGCGCCCGTGAGCTGGCGCGGGCGATGGAGGCCTCGCTCGACGAGCGGTTGCGACTCGAGCCGCTCACCGACATCGAGATCGAGATCGACAACGCCGCCCTGCCGTGGCACACGATGTGCAGCGTCACGGGCCGCGACCGTCCGGGCACCCTGGCCGCGCTGGCTGCGGCGATGTCCTCCGCCGGCGTCGTCGTGCACAGCGCGCGCGTGACGACCGTCGACGGTCGTCTCGTCGACCGCTTCGCGCTCACCGATCGGCTCGGACGCAAGCTCGACGACCGGGCGCTGGCCAAGATCCGATCGGCGCTCGCGGGCACCGTACCCGCCGTCGCGACTCGGCTGGCGTTTCGCGCAGGAACGCAACACAGCCGCAACACGGCTGATCCACGCGGGAAACGCTCGACCCTCTCAACTGGCGCTGGACACAGACCTCGAACCAGGGAGATGGAATGCGAAGGAAACGGGCGCTCAAGTACGTCCTCGGAGGAACGGCCGGCGCAGCGTTCATGACGCTGTGGATGAGCGGTGTGGCGTTCGCCCAGGACGCGGACCCCGTCGCCACGCTGGCAGGGAACCTCAACATGCTGTGGGTGGTGATCGGGGCGATCCTGGTCATCTTCATGCAGGCGGGCTTCGCCCTCGTCGAGACCGGCTTCTGCCGCGCCAAGCACGCCGCCCACGTCGTCAGCACGAACTTCGCCATCTTCGGGCTCGGCTTCATCGGCTTCTTCTTCATCGGCTTCCCGCTGGCGTTCGGCGGGTTCGACGCCAGCCCGTACTTCGGCGAGGGCCAGGGCGTCGCCGTCGGGGGCGACCTCCTCGGCAGCGGCAACTGGGTCTTCCTGTGGCAGGGCGGCTGGGCCATGTCCGGCAGTGCCATCACGCCCGGGATCCTCGCCTTCTTCCTCTACATGGTCGCCTTCATGGACACCGTCGCCACGATCCCGACGGGCGCGATGGCCGAGCGGTGGAAGTGGGGCAGCTTCGTCATCTGGGGCCTGTTCTGCGGCGCCTTGTACTACCCGCTGTTCGCGGCGTGGACGTGGGGCGGGGGCTGGCTGTCGAAGACCTGGGACACGATGGGCTTCGGCGCCGGGTACGTCGACTTCGCCGGCAGCGGCGTGGTCCATGCGGTCGGCGGCGCCGCCGCCTTGGCCGGTGCCCTCGTCCTCGGCCCCCGCATCGGCAAGTTCGGACCCGACGGCAAGCCACGGGCGTTGCCGGGCCACCACATCCCGATGGCGATGCTCGGCACGTTCATCCTGCTGTTCGGATGGTTCGGCTTCAACGCCGCCTCGACGTTCGCGGCGACCGACGTGCAGTTCGCCACCGTCGCCACGAACACGGCCATCGCCGGCGCCTTCGGGGCCATCGTCGCCATGCTGTGGATCACCCGCCGGGTGGGCAAGCCCGACCCCGGCATGATGGCCAACGGCATGCTCGCCGGCCTGGTGGCGATCACCGCGCCGTGCGCCTTCGTCACGCCGGCCATGTCCGCAGTCATCGGCTCCATCGCCGGCGTGCTCGTGATCGAGGCGGTGTTCTTCGTCGAGCGCAAGATGAAGGTCGACGATCCCGTCGGCGCCATCGCCGTCCACGGCGTCAACGGCACGTTCGGCGTGCTGTGCGTCGGGCTGTTCGCCAACGGCAGCTACGGCGCCGGTTGGAACGGCTCGGACGTCGAGGGCGTCAAGGGCTTGTTCTGGGGTGATGCCGGCCAGTTCTTCGCCCAGCTGCTGGGCGTCGTCGTCATCTGGACGGTGATCTTCGGCCTCGCCTTCACGTTCTTCAAGGTCCAGGACGGCGTCTCCAAGGCACTGGGCAAGGGCGGCATCCGCTCCAAGGAGGACGAGGAGCTCGTCGGCCTCGACGTGCCCGAGATGGGCGTGCAGGGCTACCCCGAGTTCGTCGGCACCGGACAGCTGAACTGAGGCCATGACATGAAACTGATCACCGCCATCATCAAGCCGTTCAAGCTCGACGACGTCAAGGACGCCGTCAAGGCCGCCGGCGTCGCCGGCATCACCGTGACCGAGGTCCGCGGCTTCGGTCGCCAGGGCGGGCACACCGAGACGTACCGGGGCACGGAGTACCAGATCGACTTCGTGCCCAAGGTGCGCATCGAGGTGGTCGTCGACGAGGCCGTCGTCGACAAGGTCGTCGACGAGATCGTCGACGCCGCCCGCACCGACAAGATCGGCGACGGCAAGGTCTGGGTGACCGACGTCGGTCGACTGATCCGCATCAGGACCGGGGAAGAAGGCATCGACGCCGTGTAGGCGGTCGAGCATGGCGAGAGCACAACCGGGCGGTCCCCTCGAGCAGGCGGCCGCAGAGGCGGTGCGCCACTACCTCGATGCGTTGCGGTCGGGTGACGAGCTGCGAACTCGTCACCCGTCCCGCGGCGCCACCGCCCGCCGGCTCGCCGAGATCGAGCGGGAGCTACCGCAGGCGCCGCCGATGCGCCAGCTGCGGCTCCTGCAGGAGCGCGAGGACCTGCTCCGGCGGAGCAGCGCATTCGCCCTGGAGGACGAGTTCGTCGAGGTCGCCCGCACCTACAGCCGACGGCACGGCATCTCCATCGCGACCTGGCGGGAGATGGGCGTGCCGACCGCCGTCCTGCGTCGAGCCGGCCTCCGCACCCGCCGCACCCCCTGAACCTGGGCGGGATTCGTCTCTGGGCGGATTCGTCCCGGATTCCGGGACGATCTGCGCCCAGATACCGTCGGCGTCGTGTCCGACGACGGGGAGTACGCATCGCTGGCGATGTACCCGTTCGAGGCGCTTCGGCCGGCGTGGGAGCGCTTGTGGGCCGGGGTCGCCGACCGTGTGCCGTGGGCGCCGCGCTCGTTGCGCTGGTCGAACAGCGTGCAGGAGCACTGGGCCGATCCGTCGTGCACCGTCGCCCACGCGTGCGGCTGGCCCATCGCCACCGGGCTGCACGACCGGGCGGTCGTCGGCGCCTTCGCCCTGCGGCTGGCCGACGCCGACGGTCACCGCTACCGCAGCGTGCTCGTGTCCCGTGGTGACGGCCGCCGGCTGGCCGTCAACAGCGACGACAGCCTCAGCGGCTGGATCAGCGCACGGGCGACGTTCCGACGTCGATCTCGACGACGTGATGTTCACCGGCTCCCACGAGGCGAGCCTGTTGGCGATCGCGTCCGGTGACGCCGACATGGCGATGATCGACGCGCTGACGCTGGCCCACCTGCGCCGACTGCGACCGGAGCTGACGGCAGACCTCCACGTGCTCGATCACGGCCCGTGGATCCCCAGCCCGGCGATCGTCGTGCCGGCGACGACACCGGATCGACGGATCGACGAGCTGCGCGTCGCGATCGCCGCGGCGCTGGATCACGAGGTTCGTCAGACCCTGCTGCTCGACGGCTTCGTCCCCCTCGACCGCGCCGACTATCTGCCGGTGCTCGACCTCGCGAGGCCGGCATGGCCATCGTCCTCGCCCTGATCTCCGCCGTGGTCTACGGGGTGTCCGACTACTGCGGCGGCCGGGCCGCGCGGTCGGCGCCGCTGCTCGGCGTGATCCTGTTCACCCAGCTCGCCAGCGCGACGGTGACCGGCACGGTCGTGCTCGTCGCCGCTGACCCGTTCCCGGGCGGCGCGGACATCGCGTGGAGCATGGCCGCCGGCCTGATGTCCGTGACGGCGATCGCCGCCTTCTACTTCGCCCTCGCCAACGGGGCGATGACGGTGGTGGCGCCGATCACCGCCGTCGTCAGCGCCATCGTCCCCGTCGTCATCGGCGTCGCCCTCGGCGAGCGACCGTCGTTGCTCGCCCTGCTCGGCGTGGCCATCGCCATCGTCGCCGTCGCCCTGATCAGCGGCGTCGGCGGGCGCGCCGACCGGCCGACGAGCCCGCGGACGATCGCCCTCGCCGCCCTCGCCGGCGCCGGGTTCGGCCTGCTGTTCGTGTTCCTCGACCGCACGAGCGACGAGAGCGGGTTCTGGCCGCTGTTCATCGGCCAGCTGACGACGCTCCCGATCGTCGCCGCTGGCCGTCGCCGTCACGAGGACCAACCTGCGTGCCGTGGGACGGGCGGGCCGCCTCGCCGTCGGTGCCGGTGCGCTCGCCGTCGCCGCCAACGTGAGCTACCTGCTGGCGACTCGTGAGGGACTGTTGTCGCTCGTCGCCGTGATCACGTCGATGTACCCGGCGAGCACCGTCGTGCTGGCCACCGAGCTCGACCACGAACGGCTCACCCGCCCGCAGACGGTCGGCCTCGGCCTGGCCGTCGTCGCCCTCGGAACCGTCGCGGTCGGTGCCTGAAATACGCGGTACGGTCGTACCGGGAATGACGGAGCTGGAGGCGACGACGAGGGCTCGGCGCGGTGGGCGCGGGCGGACGGCCGATCGACGTGCTCGCCTCCCGAGCAGCGCCCGTTCCGCCAGCCGCGCATGCGCTTCCGGCCGACCGAGGTGGTCTCGGCCGACGAGCTGGAGTCGATCCACGAGGCGTCGCTGCGCATCCTCTCCGACATCGGGATGAACTTCCTCGACGCCGGGTCGCGCGAACGCCTCGCCGCGGCCGGCGCCACCGTCGACGGCGAGCGGGTGCGCTTCGACCCGGCGATGGTCGTCGAGCTGATCCGCACCTGTCCGTCGGAGTTCCAGCTGCACTCGTGGAACCCCGAGCACACGCTGACGATCGGCGGCGACCACATCGCCTTCGGATCCGTCGGCAGCCCGCCCAACGCCGTCGGCCTCGATGGCGTCCGCCGACCCGGCACCCGCGCCGCGTTCCGCGACCTGCTCAAGCTGTGCCAGGCCTTCGAGGTGGTCCACTTCCCCGGTGGCTACCCGGTCGAGCCGATCGACGTGCACTGGTCGGTGCGCCACCTGGAGGCGGCGCTCGACCTGCTCACGTTCACCGACAAGGTGCCGCACACCTACAGCCTCGGCGCCCAGCGCAACCGCGACGTGCTGGAGATGACGCGGATCGCCCGCCAGGTCGACGACGACACGCTGGAGCGTGAACCGTCGGTGTTCACCGTCGTCAACTCGTCGTCCCCGCTGCGCCTCGACGCGCCGATGCTGCAGGGCATGATCGAGCTGTCCTCGCGCAACCAGGTCGTCGTGATGACCCCGTTCACGCTGGCCGGCGCGATGGCCCCGGTCACGCTCGCCGGCGCCGTCGCCCAGCAGAACGCCGAGGCGCTGGCCGGCATGGTCTTCACCCAGGTCGTGCGTCCCGGCGCCCCTGTCGTGTACGGCGGGTTCACGTCGAACGTCGACATGCAGTCGGGTGCGCCGGCGTTCGGCACGCCGGAGTACGTGCGCACGGCGATGCTCGGCGGCCAGCTGGCGCGCCGCTACGCCGTGCCGTACCGGTCGTCGAACGTCAACGCCGCCAACGCCCTCGACGCCCAAGCGGCCTACGAGAGCGTGTTCTCGCTGTGGGGTGCCGTGATGGGCGGCGTCAACTTCCTCATGCACGGCGCCGGGTGGATGGAGGGCGGCCTGCAGGCGTCGCTGGCGAAGTTCGTGCTCGACGCCGACCTGCTGTCGATGGTCACCGCCATGCTCGACCCGATCGTCGTCGACGACGACAGCCTGGCGCTCGACGCCATCCGCGAGGTCGGGCCCGGCGGCCACTTCTTCGGCGTCGAGCACACCCAGCAGCGCTTCCGCACGGCGTTCCACCGGCCGATGATCTCCGACTGGCGCAACTACGAGACGTGGGAGGAGGCGGGCCGTCCCGAAGCAGCGGGCCGCGCCGCCGAGCTCGCCGGCGCCTTCCTCGACGCCTACGAGCCGCCGCCGATGGACCCCGCCGTCCGCGAAGAGCTCGACGCCTTCGTCGCCCGCCGCGTCGCCGAGGGCGGCGTGCCCACCGACTTCTAGGAGTCCACCGCACGATGAGATCGAGTGCCCAGGTCGTCGTCATCGGTGGTGGCGTCGTCGGCGCGTCGGTGCTGTTCCACCTCACCGAGGCCGGCTGGAACGACGTCGTGCTCGTCGAGCGCAAGGAGCTGACGGCCGGCTCGACGTGGCACTCGGCCGGCGGGATGCACACGCTCAACGGCGACCCCAACGTGTCCAAGCTGCAGCAGTACACGATCGAGCTGTACCGCACGATCGAGGAGCGCTCCGGGCAGCACTGCTCGATCCACCTGCCGGGCGGGTTGATGCTGGCCAACGACCGCGAGCGCCTCGACTGGCTGCGCATGGCCCAGGCGCGCGGGCGCTACCTCGGGATGGAGCTGGAGATCATCTCCACCGCCGAGGCCAAGGCGATGTTCCCGCTGCTCGAGGAGCAGTACTTCGTCGGCGCCCTGTACGACCCGGTCGAGGGCCACCTCGACCCGAGCGGCGTCACCAACGCCTACGCCATCTGCGCCCGCCGAGCGCGGCGCCGAGGTCAACCGGCACACGTGGGTGTCCGACCTCCGCCAGCGACCCGATGGCACGTGGGACGTGATCACCGACCGCGGCGAGATCCATGCCGAGCACATCGTCAACGCCGGCGGGCTGTGGGCCCGCGAGGTCGGGCGGATGATCGGACTCGAGCTGCCCGTGCTGGGGATGGAGCACATGTACCTCGTCACCGAGGACATGGCCGAGGTCGCCGAGCACAACGCGGCGACCGGTCGCGAGATGCCGATGGCCCTCGACTTCGAGGGCGAGATCTACATCCGCCAGGAGCAGGGCGGGATGCTGATGGGGACGTACGAGCAGGCGTGCGTGCCGTGGTCGCCGCGGACGGCGCCGTGGACGTTCGACATGGAGCTGCTGGCGCCCGACCTCGACCGCATCGCCCCGTCGCTGGAGGTCGCCTTCAAGCACTACCCGGCGATGGCGACGGCCGGGATCAAGCGCATCGTCAACGGGCCGTTCACGTTCGCCCCCGACGGCAACCCGCTGGTCGGGCCGATCCGCGGGATCCGCAACTGCTGGGTGGCCTGCGCGGTGATGGCCGGGCTGTCGCAGGGCGGCGGTGTCGGCCTGGCGCTGGCCAACTGGATGACGACGGGCGACCCGCAGCTCGACATCTGGGGCATGGACGTCGCCCGCTTCGGCGACTGGGCGAACCTCGCCTACACCAACGCCAAGGTGCGCGAGAACTACAGCAGGCGCTTCCGCATCACGTTCCCCAACGAGGAGCTGCCGGCGGCCCGGCCGCTGCACACGACGCCGGTGTACGACCGCCTGACCGAGCACAACGCGGTGTGGGGCGCCGGCTTCGGGCTCGAGCACGCGCTGTGGTTCCAGCGACCCGGTCGTCGAACCCGTCGAGGAGGTGACGTTCCGACGTTCCAACGCCTTCCCCGTCGTCGCCGAGGAGTGCCGCGCGGTGCGCGAGCGCGTCGGGCTGACGGAGTGCTCGAACTTCGCCAAGTACCGGGTGACCGGTTCCGGCGCGGCCGAGTGGTTGCAGGGCCTGTTCACCAACCGCCTGCCGAAGGTCGGCCGCATCGCGCTGACGGCGATGCTCAACCCCGACGGCCGGATCGTCGGCGAGTTCTCCGTCGCCCGCACCGGCGACGACGAGTTCTTCCTGTTCGGCTCGCAGGCCGCCGAGGTCCACCACTCGCGGTGGTTCCTCGCCCATCGCCCGGCGGGCTCGTCGGTCCGCTTCGACGTGCTCGCCCTGTCGCTCGTCGGGCTCTCGGTCGCCGGGCCGCGTGCACGCGACGTGCTGCAATCGGTGACCGCGACGTCGCTGGCGACCGCCGACTTCCCGTTCATGGCCTTCCGGCACATCGACGTCGGGATGGTCCCGGCGTGGGTCGGGCGGATGACCTACACCGGTGATCTCGGCTACGAGATCTGGGTCGCCCCCGAGTACCAGCGGGCGCTGTTCGACGTGCTCTGGGACGCCGGCCGCCCGCACGGGATGGCCCTGTTCGGCTTCCGGGCACTGATGTCGCTGCGCATGGAGAAGCGCTTCGGGACGTGGTTCCGCGAGTTCCGGCCGATCTACACCCCGCTCGAGGCGGGGATGGAGCGCTACCTCAAGCTCGACCACGACTTCGTCGGCCGTGCCGCGCTGGAGGCGGAGATGGAGCGTGGACCCGAGCGCCGCCTCGTCTACCTCGACGTCGATCCCGACCCGGACGAACCGGCCGACGTCATCGGCGACGAGCCGATCTGGCACGACGGGCAGGTCGTCGGATGGGTCACGTCGGGCGCCTACGCCCACTACACCCGGCGGTCGCTCGCCCTCGGCTACGTCCCGGCCGCGCTGGCGGTGCCGGGCGCGACGTTCGAGATCGAGATCATCGGCCACCGCCGTCCGGCCCGCCTGCTCGACGAACCTGTGCTCGACCCGGCCGGGGAGAGGATGCGCACCTGAGTGGGCCGGCTCCCCGATCTCGAGCGGCGCCGGCAGCTGCTCGATGGTGTCGTCGCCTACCTCGCCGAGCACGGTCTGGCGGGTGTGTCGCTGCGGCCGGTCGCTCGCTCGCTCGGCGTCAGCGTCAACGGCCTCGTCCACCACCTCGGGACGCACGAGGAGATGGTCGTCGCCGCGCTGCGCCGGGCGATCGAGGTGCAGGAGGATGTGCAGGCCGGCTGGTTGCGCCGCCAGCCCGATCTGTCGATGACCGGGTTGCTCCGGAGGTGGTGGCGGTGGACCAATGCCTCGCCCGCGAACCTCGCCCTCGTCCGGCTCGGCATCGAGGCGGCGGCGCTCGACGCGACCGTCAGCGGGCTCCCGGGTGACGTGCGCGCCGACCAGATCGGCGTGTGGCGGGCGAACATCGAGCAGCGCCTCGTCGCCGAGGGGATGGAACCGGCCGCGGCGCGCATCGAGGCGTCGATCGTCAAGGCGACGTTCACCGGCCTCGTCGTCGACCTGCTGGCCACCGGCGAACGCCGGCGGCTCACCCAAGCGCTCGACCACGCGCTCAGCCGCCGTCGACATCCGAGTGTTCGGAGCCATCCGAGTGTCAGGCGTGCGGCGTCCGCCCACCCAGCACTCGGATGGCACTCAAACACTCGGATGGACGTAGTACTCGACGGGCTCCGGGGGGAGTGGCGTCGCGCCCGTGATGAGGTCGGCGGCCTTCTCCGCCAGCATCATCACCGGGGCGTAGATGTTGCCGTTGGTCACGTACGGCATCGACGAGGCATCGACGACCCTGATGCCGCGAAGTCCGTGCACACGCAACGAGTCGGGGTCGAGCACCGACTCGCCGTCGACGCCCATCCGGCACGTGCACGACGGGTGCAGGGCGGTCTCGGCGTCGCGGGCCACCCAGGCGAGGATCTCCTCGTCGCTCTCGACCGACGGCCCGGGTGACAGCTCACCACCGTCGAACGGGACGAACGCCGGCTGGGCGAGGATGCGGCGGGCGTGGCGGATCGCCTCGATCCACTCCCGCCGGTCCTGCGCCGTCGACACGTAGTTGAAGCGCAGCGCCGGCTTGACGGAGACGTCAGGCGACCGGACGAGCACCGAGCCGCGCGCGTCGGAGTACATCGGCCCGACGTGCACCTGGTAGCCGTGCCCGGCCGCCGGACCGGAGCCGTCGTAGCGGACGGCGATCGGCAGGAAGTGGAACATCAGGTTCGGGTAGGCGACGTCGTCGTTGCTGCGGACGAACCCGCCGGCCTCGAAGTGGTTGGACGCACCCGGTCCGCGCCGGGCCAGCCACTGCATGCCGATCCACGGCCAGCGCCACTTCTCCAACGACGGGTTCAGCGACACCGGCTGCGTGCTGGCGTGCTGCACGTACACCTCGAGGTGGTCCTGCAGGTGCCGGCCGACGCCCGGCAGGTGGTGACGGACGTCGACGCCGACCGACCGCAGGTGCTCGGCGTCGCCGATCCCCGACACCTGCAGCAGTTGCGGCGAGTTGAACGCCCCGCCACAGAGGATGACCTCGCCGCACGTCACCCGCTCGTGACGGCGACCGGGGCGGGTGTACTCGACACCGGTCACACGGTCACCGTCGACGACCAGCCGGGTGACCATCGCCCGCGTGACGACGTCGAGGTTCTCCCGCCCCATCACCGGGTGGAGGTAGGCGCGTGCCGCGCTCAGCCGGCGCCCGCGGTGGACGTTTCGATCGAACGCCGCGAAGCCCTCCTGGCGGATAGCCGTTGACGTCGTCGGTGAGCCGGTGACCCGCCTGCTGGACCGCCTCGAAGAAGGCGCCGAACAGTGGGCTCGCCGCCGGCCCCCGCTCCAGCACGAGCGGACCGCCGTGGCCGCGGAACTCGTCGTCGGCTGCCGCCGCCAGGCAGTCCTCCATCCGCCGGAAGTACGGCAGGCAGTGGGCGTGGTCCCACTCGACCCATGCCGGGATCGGCGGCCCAACGCTCGTAGTCGAGCGGGTTGCCGCGCTGGAAGATCATCCCGTTGATGCTCGACGAGCCGCCGAGCACCTTGCCCCTGGCGTGGTAGATGCGCCGGCCGTCGAGGTGTGGCTCGGGCTCGGACTCGTACTTCCAGTCGTAGAAGCGGTTGCCGATCGGCAGCATCAACGCCGCCGGCATCTGCACGAACACGTCCCACCGCCGGTCGGGACGGCCCGCCTCGAGCACGAGCACCCGCGTCGACGCGGTCGGTGCTCAGCCGATGTGCCAGCACCGAACCCGCTGACCCTCCCCCGACGATCACGATGTCGTACACCGGCTCATCATGGCTGGCCTGCCGACTTCTACACTCCGACCGTGGGCGGCGCCATCTCGGTCAGGGGGTTGTGGAAGGTCTTCGGCCCGAAGCCGGAGCGGATCGTCGACGCGCCCGAGGCCGACCTGCCGCGCCGCGAACTGGAGGCGCGCAGCGGCAACGTGGCCGCGGTCCGCGGCGTCGACCTCGACGTGGACGATGGCGAGGTCTTCGTCGTCATGGGCCTGTCGGGCAGCGGCAAGTCGACGCTCGTGCGCTGCTTGACCCGGCTCATCGAGCCCACCGCCGGCACCGTGCGCATCGGCGATCTCGACGTCACCGCCGCCGACGGCGCCCAGCTGCTCGACCTCCGCCGGCACCGGGTGAGCATGGTGTTCCAGCACTTCGGCCTGCTCCCCCACCGCGACCTCGTCGACAACGTCGCCTTCGGGCTCGAGGTGCAGGGCGTGGCCAAGGACGTCCGCCGGGCACGGGCCGAGACGATGCTCGAGCTCGTCGGCCTGCCCGGCCTCGGATCGGCCCGCCCCGACCAGCTCTCCGGCGGCATGCAGCAGCGCGTCGGGCTGGCGCGGGCGCTGGCGACCGGCCCGGCCGTGCTGTTGTTCGACGAGCCGTTCTCGGCGCTCGACCCGGTGATCCGGCGCGACATGCAGGAGGAGATCATCCGGCTGCGCACCAAGGTCGCCACGACGATGGTCTTCATCACCCACGACCTCGTCGAGGCGCTGCGCCTCGGCGACCGCATCGCGATCATGCGCGACGGCCGGTTCGTCCAGGTCGGCACGCCCGCCGACGTCGTCGGCGACCCCGCGGACGACGACGTCCGCGCGTTCGTGCGCGACGTCGCCAGGTCGCAGGTGATCCCGGTCGAGTCGGTGATGGCCCCGCTCGACGGGCTGGTCGACGGCGTCGCCTCGCGTGTCCCCGTCGGCACGAAGGTTCGTGACGTCCTCGCCGACCTCGCCCGCAGCGAGCGGCCGGTGGGCGTCGTCGACGAGAGCGGCGAGCTGGTCGGGCTGATCGACCGTTCCACGGCCTTGCGGCTCGTCGCCGGGATCGACTGATGGCCGTCGCCACCGTCGCCGTCGCGACCCGCGCCGCCGCAGGACGTTGCTGCGCGAGCCCGACGCCTGATCGTCCCGGTCGCCGTCATCGCCGCCATCTGTGTGGTCGGTGCGCTGATCGGTCCCGACGTGCCGTCGTGGCTCGACGCCAAGGTCGCGCCCGGCGCTCGACGACCTCTACGACTGGACCGTCCGCAACAACGACCGGCACTGGTTGTTCACGTGGATCTTCGAGCCGATCTCCGACGCCTTGCAGCGGGCCACCGACGCCGTGCTGGCGGTGCTGCGCGGCCTGCGCTGGCCGGGCGTGCTGACGCTCGTCGGGCTGATCGGGTGGCGCACCGGCGGCACTCGCGCCGCGGTCACCGGCGTGCTGGCCCTCGCCGGCTGCGGCGTGCTCGGGTTCTGGGACGACACGATGGTCACGCTGTCGTTGATGATCGTGGCCGTCGCCATCGCCCTGGTGATCGGCGTGCCGCTCGGCATCATCGCCGGGCGCAACGACCGGGCCGAGCGCAGCCTGCGTGGCGTCCTCGACACCGCCCAGGTGATGCCGGCCTACGTCTATCTGCTACCGGCGGTCGTCATCTTCGGCATCCGCACGCCGGCTGCCATCGTCGCCACGGTCGTGTTCGCCGTCGCCCCGGCCGTGCGGCTGACCAGCCACGGACTGCGCAGCGTGCCGGTCGTGGCCACCGAGGTCGGCACGTCGTTCGGCTGCACCAGCCGCCAGCTGCTGGCCAAGGTGCAGCTGCCGATGGCCAAGCGGGCGATGCTGCTCGGCCTCAACCAGGTGATCATGATGGCCTTCGCCATCGTCGTGCTGGCGGCGCTCGTCGGCACCGGCGGGCTCGGCCAGCGGGTCGTCGACGGCCTGGAGAAGGTGAACGTCGGGCTCGCCTTCGCACCCGGGCTGGCGATCGTGCTGGCGGCGATCGCCCTCGATCGGATCAGCACGGGCGAGCGGTTGCGAACGCGGCGGCCGGGTGCGGCCGCGGCTCGCGGACCGGCGGCGACGGCGGCGCTCGGGGCGTGCATCGTGCTGGCGGTCGCCGGGCTCGCCCGCCTGATCGGGGTCGACGACTTCCCGTCGGCGTTGCAGGTCGACGCCGCCGGTCCGGTGAACGACGCCGTCGGGTGGGTCAACGACAACCTGCGCGAGGGCCTGCCGGTCGTCGGCGGCACCGGATCGTTCAGCGACTTCCTGGTGATCCACGTGCTCGACCCGGTCCGCGACGTGCTCGTCGACTCGCCGTGGTGGGCCGTGATCGCCGCCGTGGTGGCGATCGGCTGGGCGAGCGGTGGATGGCGCCTCGCCACGATCTGCGGTTCGTGCTTCGCCGGCATCGCCGCCATGCGCAACTGGACCCTGGCGATGGACACCCTGAGCCAGGTCCTCGTCATCGTGGCCATCAGCGTCGCCCTCGCCGTCCCGATCGGCATCTGGGCCGGGCGGTCCGACCGCGTGCAGCGCGTCATGCGACCCGTGCTCGACGCCGCCCAGGTGATGCCGGCATTCGTGTACCTCGTGCCGGTCATCTTCCTGTTCCGGGTGGGACGGGTCCCCGGTGTCGTCGCCGCCGTCATCTACGCCCTGCCACCGTGCATCCGGATCGTCGACCTCGGCCTGCGCCAGGTGCCGCGCGAGCCTCGCGAGGCGGCGATCTCCTTCGGCGCCACGCCGCGCCAGGAGCTGGCGAAGGTGCAGCTCCCGATGGCCTGGCCGGCGATCATGCTTGGTGTCAACCAGACCGTGCTGCTGGTGCTGTCGATGGTGGTGATCGCCGGGCTCACCGGGTCCGGCGCGCTCGGGCTGGAGACCGTCTACGGCCTGACCAAGGGCGAGGTGGGCCGGGGCGTGGCGGGCGGAGTGAGTATCGTCCTGCTGGCGATCGCACTCGATCGGATCACACAGGCGTGGGGCATGCGCCACAGAACTGGGGGAACAGCATGAGGGCGAACAGGCGACGGCGGGTGCTCGCGGCCGCGGCGGCAAGTGCGCTGCTGCTCGCTGCGACGGCGTGCGGCGGCGACGACGACGACGACGATCGCCGACAGCGACGCGGCGACCGCGACCACAGCGGCGGCGGCGGCGGACACCACGGCGGCGGGCGACGACGCGCCGGCAGCGAGCGGAGAGGGCATCACCCTCGCCGTCAACCCGTGGACCGGCTCGGCGGTGAACGCCAACGTCGCCAAGCTCGTACTGGAGGAGATGGGCACGCCCGTCGAGCTCGTCGACATCGACGAGAACGCCACCTGGCCGGGCATGGACGCCGGTGATCTCGACGCCGTGCTCGAGGTGTGGCCGTCGGGGCACGTCGACGACTACCAGACGTACATCACCGACAAGGCCACCGTCGTCGACGTCGGCGAGCTCGGCCCTGTCGCCAAGATCGGCTGGTACGTGCCGTCGTACGTGATCGAGGAGCACCCGGAGCTGGCGACGTGGGAGGGCCTCAAGGACCCCGAGCTGGCGGGGATCTTCGCCACCGCCGAGACCGGCGACCTGGGGCAGTTCCTGATGGGCGACCCGAGCTATGTCAGCTACGACGAGCAGATCATCGCCAACCTCGAGCTGCCGCTGAAGTTCGTCGTGGCCGGCTCCGAGGCCGCCGAGATCGCCGCCGTGCAGCAGGCCGTCGAGGCCGGCGAGCCGCTGCTCTTCTACTTCTGGCAGCCGCACTGGCTGCAGTCGCAGATCGAGCTGTCCGAGATCGAGCTGCCCGAGGTCACCGAGGAGTGCAACGCGGCCGCTGCTTCGGGTGACGGCAGCTACAACTGCGACTACCCACCGGACGTGCTGTACAAGGCGGCGTCTGCGACGCTCGAGGAGAAGAACCCGGCGGCGTTCGCCTTCATCCAGAAGTTCCAGTTGACCACGGAGCAGCAGAACGAGATCGCCGCGCTCGTCGACAGCGAGGGGATGACGGCCGCCGACGCCGCCGCCCAGTGGATCGGAGAGAACTCCGACGTCGTCGCCGCCTGGACCGGTTGAACACACCCGAGTGTTGCGAGCCGATCCGAGTGTCGGGCGTTCGGCGTCCGCACACCCGACACTCCGATGGCGGCAACACTCGGATGTCAGAGGCCGAGGAGTCCGGCGAACTGGTCGATCGGCACGGTGGGCGGCTGGTCGCCGCCGTAGGCGGCCTGGTACTGGGTGACGTAGCAGACCGGTTCGCCGACCTGGACGGTGACCTCACCCGGCCCGGACGGGCACGGCCCCTGCAGGGTGCCGGCGATGTAGTCCTGGAGGGAGCCGATGATGGCGTCGTCGCCGGGCTGGGCCTGCACGTACCACGACGACCCGTCGACCTCGAAGAGCAGGACCGACGGCAGACCGTCGACCGGAGCGTTGGTCACGATCACCCCGACCTCGCCGCCCGATCGTCGGGGCGACGTCGCTCGAGCCACGCTCGGTCTCGACCACGCCGACCTCTGCGCCGAGCACGGCGCCGAACGGGCCGAGCAGCGCGTTCGTCAGGTCGGTGACCGCTCCCTCCGGCTGGACGACCTGCGCCAGGAGGAACCCACGGTCGACGGCGGCGTCCCAGGTCGCCGACGAACCCTCCGCAGGTGGGCGGTAGGTGACCGGCGGCAGCGACTCGCCGAGGCTCGCCAGATCCTCATCCAGCTGCACGGACTGCCGCGCTCCCAGCCCGCCGGCCCATGCCGCCTGCTGCCCACCGACGAGCACCTCGCCGTCGACGCTCACGGCCCCTTGCGCCACGCCCGACCTCCGTGAGACCACCCGCCTCGTCGACGCCGAGGCGGAACACGGGATCGGACACGAGGATCCGCACGCCGCCTGCCTGGATCTCCACGGCCCCGCCCCCGGGCCGGGTGCGGCACGTGGCCTCACCGCGGTCGAGGCGGACCAGCGGACCGTCGCCGGGCACGACGACCGCCCGGCCCTGGGCGCGCAGGATGCACGACTCGATCTTCTCGTCGACGTTGAAGTGGATCTTCCCGGCCGCCTCGGTCGTCACGATGCCGGCGCGCAGGATCGGGTCGCCGCTCTCCGCGGTCTGCCCGTCGACGTCGCCACCCGGCGTGACGACCTCGATCACCGACCCGACGGGAGGCCGCGGCTCGGTCGACGACGGTGTCGGCGGCGGGGTCGGCGGCGAGGTCGACTCGGTGGTGCGCGTCGGATCGGTGTCCAGCGGCTGCGTCGTGCTCGCTGCGGTCGACGATGCACCAGGGTCGTCCGCCGTGCGATCGCTCCCGCACGCGGCAACCAGGACAGCGAGCACGAGCAGGCGTGGGATCACGGCAGCACCGCATCGACGATCTTGTCCAAGGCATTGCTGTTGTTGCTGATCGCGATCACCAGGATGACGAGCAGGATCTTCGACGCCAGATACTCGGCCAACCTGGCGATGCTGCCCCACGTGAGCAGGTTCGACCCGGGGGGCAACTTCGGCGTCGGCCGGATGATCGCTCGGCCCGCCTCACCGAGGGCGACGCCGAGCTGGTCGGCGACGGTGAGCGAGGGACCAGCCGCCACCTGGCGGACCGCCATGACGTACCTGACCATCGTCCCGATGAGCCACAGCATGAGCAGGCAGACGAACGGCCGCAACGGCTTGACCATGTAGCCCGCCATGCCGCGGTAGAAGACCGTGTCGAGCGTCGCCTTCGGCCACGCGTCGCCGCGATTGAGATCGACGTAGCGGCGATAGGTGGCCTCGTTGGCCAGCTCCAGGTCACCGGACTCCGTCGCCGTCTCGACCACGGTCTTGTACATCGACTGGCGGGCCGCGGGCCCGGCGCGGTCGACCGCGGACAGGTCGACGGCCAGGCTGTCGGCGGTCAGGCCGTCGAACGATGCTTCGCACGTGAGCAGGGCGAGCTCGATGTTCGCCCGCCCGGCCACCTGCGCCCCCTGCAGCACCAACTCGTCGACCACGGCCTGGGCGAGCGTGATCGACTCCGCACGCAGGTCGGAGAGGTCGAGCGTGCCGCTCCCCGCGCCGCTGGTGCGCTGGGCGCAGTCGGTCTGCGATCCGGTCACCTCGAGCCCGGTCGCATCGAAGTCGCTCACCGTCACTCGCTCGAAGTCGGCGTCGCCGCGCACGGTCGCGCTGCGCACCGTCAGGCGTCCGGCGACCCGTGCCCCGGTCGCCACGAGCCCGCCGAGGAAGCTGCGCGCCGTCAGGTCGAGGTCGCCGTCGAACGTGGCGTTGCGCAGCGAGACCTCGCCCTCGGCGACGCCGTTCGGCCCGGCCGGATCGTACGGGTCCGGTCCGCCGATGGCGAACGACTCGGCGGCGACGATCCGGTCGAAGTTGGCCCGGCCGCCGAGGTTGGTCCCCGACATCGACACCGCCCCCTCGAAGCGGGCACTGTCGAACGACACCTCGCCTCCGAACGTCGTCGAGTCCAGTTGCAACGCCTCCTCGAACGTGGCGAGCGAGAAGTCGGCGTCGCCGCGGACGCCCGACGGCTCGTCCTCGCGCTGGCCGCGTGCCAGCACGGCGCCGGCGAAGCGGGCGCCGACGGCGTCGAGGTCGCCGTCGATGACCACCCGTTCGAGAGCGACCAGGCGATCGAACGTGACGTCGGAGACGTTGACGTCGCCGCTGAACGTGCAGTCGACGCACCGGAACGGGTACGGCACGACGTCGACGGCGGTCAGGTCGAGCGGGCCGGTGATGGTCGCCCCGGCGAGGTCGACCGGCCCGGCCTGCAGACAGGCGACGAGCTCGTCCGGCGCCAGCTGCTGCAGCCCGTCGCATGTGGCCTGCTGAGCGGGTTGCGCCGACCGGGAATCCAGGGCGTCGATCGACCCCGTTGCGGCGAGCAGAGCGACACCGGCCAGGGCGCCGAGCACGGCCGCACCATACTGCTCGACCGCCGTTGTGCCGATGATGGTTGGATGACATCGTGGTCGGTGAGGAATGACGCGATGACCGACGACCGACCTCTCCACTTCCACGTCCCCGAGCCGTCGGCCAGGCCCGGCCAGGAACCGGACTTCTCGTACCTCGACGTGCCGCCTGCCGGCGAGGTCCGCCGGCCGGACATCGACGTCGCACCGGGCGAGATCCGCGACCTCGCCTACTCGATGATCCGCGTGCTCGACGACGAGGCTCAGGCGGTGGGGCCGTGGGGCGTCGGCGTCGAGGCCGACTCGCTGCGGCGGGCGCTGCGGGCGATGGTCCGCACGAGGGCGTACGACGACCGGATGCTGCGCGCCCAACGCCAGGGCAAGACGTCGTTCTACATGCGCTGCACCGGCGAGGAGGCGATCGCCGTCGGCCAGGCGCTGGAGCTGGAAGCCGGCGACATGTTCTTCCCGACGTACCGCCAGCAGGGCTGGCTGGTGGCGCGGGAGTGGCCGCTCGTCGACATGATGTGCCAGCTGTACTCGAACGAGAAGGACCGCCTGCACGGGCGGCAGATGCCGGTGATGTACTCCGCACGCGACGTCGGGTTCTTCACCATCTCCGGCAACCTCGGCACGCAGTACATCCAGGCCGTCGGGTGGGCGATGGCGTCGGCGATCAAGGGCGACACGCGCATCGCCTCGGGTGTCGTCGGCGAGGGCACGACCGCCGAGGCCGACTTCCACCACGCCCTCACGTTCGCCGCCACGTATCGGGTGCCGGTGATCCTCAACGTGGTCAACAACCAGTGGGCGATCTCGTCGTTCCAGGGCATCGCCGGCGGGTTGACGGCGACGTTCGCCTCGCGGGCGATCGGTCATGGCATCGCCGCCCTGCGCGTCGACGGCAACGACTACCTCGCCGTGGTCGCCGCCACCCGCTGGGCGGCGCAGCGGGCCCGCTCGAACAACGGACCGACGCTCATCGAGTGGGTCACCTACCGTGCGTCGGCCCACTCGACGTCCGACGATCCGTCGAAGTACCGCCCCGCCAACGAGTGGGAGGCGTGGCCACTCGGCGATCCGATCGAGCGGTTGCGCCGTCACCTCACGGCGGCGGGTGAATGGTCCGACGAGCAGCACGAGCAGCTCGTGGCCGAGGCCGACACCGAGGTGCGCGACGCGGCCAAGGAGGCGGAGAGCTACGGCACGCTGCTCGACGGCCGGCTGGCCAGCTCGAAGAGCATCTTCGTCGACGTGTTCAAGGACATGCCGTTGCACCTGCAACGGCAGCAGCGCGAGCTGGAGGGCTGACGTGCCGTCGATGCCGATGAACGTCGCCATCCGGTCGGCGCTCGACGTCATGCTCGAACGCGACGACGACGTCGTCGTGTTCGGCGAGGACGTCGGCTACTTCGGCGGCGTCTTCCGGTGCTCCGAAGGCTTGCAGGCGAAGTACGGGACGAACCGCGTCTTCGACACGCCGATCGCCGAGGGCGGCATCATCGGCGTCGCCGTCGGGATGGGCGTGTACGGCCTGCGCGCCGTCGCCGAGATCCAGTTCGCCGACTACGTGTACCCCGGGATGGACCAGCTGGTCTCCGAGGCTGCCCGCCTGCGCTACCGGTCCGGTGCCGAGTTCACCGCCCCGATCACCGTCCGCATGCCGGCGGGCGGGGGGATCCACGGCGGGCAGACGCACAGCCAGAGCCCGGAGAGCCTGTTCACCCACGTGTGCGGCTTGAAGACGGTCATGCCGTCGACGCCGTACGACGCCAAGGGCCTGCTCATCGCGGCGATCGAGGACGACGACCCCGTGATCTTCCTCGAGCCCAAGCGGCTCTACAACGGTCCGTTCGACGGGCACCACGAGCGACCCATCGTGCCGTGGTCGGCGCACCCGATGGGCGAGGTGCCCGACGGCTACTACAACATCCCCCTCGGTGAGGCGGCGGTGCGCCGGGAGGGTGGCGACGTCACCGTGCTCGCCTACGGGACGATGGTCTACGTGGCCGAGGCGGCCGCCGACGAGACCGGCGTCGACGCCGAGATCATCGACCTGCGCACGCTGCTGCCGCTCGACACCGACACCATCGAGCGGTCGGTGCGCAAGACCGGCCGTTGCGTGATCGTCCACGAGGCGACACGCACGAGCGGGTTCGGCGCCGAGCTGTCGGCGGTCGTCCAGGAGCTGTGCTTCTTCCACCTCGAGGCGCCGATCGAGCGGGTCACCGGCTGGGACACGCCGTACCCGCACGCCCAGGAGTGGGACTACTTCCCCGGCCCGGCACGCGTCGGCAAGGCGCTGCGCCGCGTGATGGACGGGTCCTCGTCATGAGCGACTATGTGATCCGGCTGCCCGACGTCGGCGAGGGCGTCGCCGAGGCGGAGATCGTCGAGTGGCACGTCAACGTCGGCGACACGATCAGCGAGGACGACGTGCTCGCCGAGGTGATGACCGACAAGGCCACCGTCGAGCTGCCGTCACCCGTGCACGGCGATCGTGCGCTGGCTCGGCGCCGAGGTCGGCGACATCGTCGCCGTCGGCGCCGACATCATCCGCATCGAGACCGACACCCCTTCCGAGCCGGCAGCTGCCGCCGCCACCCGGCCCTGCAGCCGACTGCCACCAGCAGCCCCGGTCGAGCCCGCTCCGGCGGCGCCGAACGGAGCGCGGGCGGAGGGGGTGACGGCGGCGCCGGCGGTGCGGGCGCGGGCGGCGCGGTTGGGGATCGACCTGGCCGGCGTGGGCGGCAGCGGACCGGACGGTCGGGTCGTCCACGACGACCTCGACGACCTGCTCGCCGAGCGGGCTCCGGCGGCACGCCGGCCGCGCCCGTCTCACGCGACGGCGACGACGAGGTCGAGGAGATCAGGATCGTCGGGCTGCGGCGCAACATCGCCGAGCGGATGCAGGCATCGAAGCGGCGCATCCCCCACTTCACGTACGTCGAGGAGGTCGACGTCACCGCCCTCGAGGAGCTCCGCCAACAGATCAACACGGGCGACAAGGTCCGGCTGTCGGTGCTGCCGTTCCTCATGCGCGCCGTCGTCGTCGCCGTCCGCGACCACCCGGAGATGAACGCCCGGTTCGACGACGACAACGGCGTCGTCCAGCGCCATCGCGCCGTCCACCTCGGCATCGCCGTGCAGACGCCGCGCGGGCTGATGGTGCCGGTCGTCAAGGACGCCGACGTCCGCGACCTGTGGTCGTCGGCGGCGGAGGTCGCCCGACTGTCCGAGGCCGCCCGCGCAGCGAAGGTGACGCTCGAGGAGCTCTCCGGGTCGACGATCACGATCACCAGCCTCGGCGCCCTCGGCGGCATCGTCACGACGCCGGTCATCAACGCGCCGGAGGTGGCGATCATCGGGGTCAACAAGATCGTCACCCGCCCGGTGTTCGTCGACGGTGCGGTCGTCCCGCGCAAGGTGATGAACCTGTCGTCGTCGTTCGACCACCGCGTCGTCGACGGGGCCGACGCCGCCGCCTTCATCCAGCGCATCCGCGAGCTCCTGGAGCACCCTGCGTTGCTGTTCCTCGGCTGAGCGGTGGAGCTCACGTCCGATCGTCGGTACCACGTCCTGGCGGCTCCCGAGGTCGTGTGGGCGACGCTCGCCGCGACGGACCAGTACCAGCGGTGGTGGCCGTGGCTGCGCGAGTTCGAGGCCACCGGGCTGACCGCTGGCGACGAGTGGATGTGCCGGGTGCGCCCGCCGCTCCCCTACACCGTCCGGTTCACGATCGCCCTCCACGAGGTCGAGGCACCGCGCACCGTCGGGGCGCGCATCGACGGCGACATCGCCGGCACGGCCCGGGTCGACCTGAGCGGACGTGACGGTGGCTGCGAGATCCGCCTGCGCTCGACGCTGTCGCCGCGCGGACGAACGGTGCGGCTGGCCGCCGGCCTGGCGCGGCCGATCGCCCGGATCGGCCACGACTGGGTGCTCGACACCGGCGCTCGTCAGTTCGCCACGGCCGTGCACGGGCCGCCCTGACAGACGTCGATCGATCTCGCCGTCGAACAGGAAGGCGGCCTTCTGTCGCTGCACCTCGGCGTCGCGCCGCGGGTCACCGTGGGGGTCCCTGCTCGTGCTCGGCGGCACGTTCTCGATGGGGATCGGGTCCGACCCCGAGTCCCAGACCAGGATCGCCGACCCGTCCGACGGGTACTCGAGCGTGTCGAGGTCCCATCCCGCCTCGACCTCCCGACTTCGACCGTCCGCCGTCACGGGTCGATGGATCGGGATCTCCAGCGCCCGGGCGGCGATGAAGGCGGTGAGCTCGCTGACCTGCCAGTCGCCGAAGGCGACGTGCAGCAGCACCTCCTTGGCCGCCGATCCCGGGCAGCGGGTCCTGCGTGATGTGCTGCACGTACCCGGCGCCCTCACCGCGGTCCCAGAGCATCTGGATCATGGCGAGCAGCAGCGTCCGGTCGAAGTCGTTCGGGTATGCCGGGCTCGAAGACGGTCTCGTAGGTGTCGAAGTCGACGGAGCGAGGGAGCAGCACGCCGTAGTTGATGCCAGGGACGCCGAGCACGAACCGCTCGACGTCCGGCGACACGGCGGCGAGCATCAATCCCATGATCCCGCCCTGGCTGTTGCCGTCGTACACGAGGGTGGTGTTGTCGACGAGCGGTGACCCGTCGGGTCGGGCGAACGCCGGATCGGCGGTCAGCCCGTCGGCCGCCAGCAGCAGCCGGCCGAGGACGATCTGGTTGAGCACGCCCTGGTGCAGGCGGTCGGTCAGGGTCGAGAAGTTGGACAGGTCCTGCAACGAGGCGATGGCGTTGGGGATGTCGTCGGCGCTCATCCCGGCCCACTTCGTGGCGCAGAAGACCGTGTCGTGGGCGTTGCCGAAGTCGCGGAGGTTTCCGGCGTTGACCTCCATCTCGCTGCCGAGCAGCCCGTGGCCGTAGTAGGCGATGTGGGCCGGCGCGGTGCCGCCCATCACGGCGTCGGGGATGTTGCAGGCGAACGGCGCCTCGACCGTGCCGTTCTGCACCGGCAGCGCATCGGGATCGGCCACCGGATCGGTGGCGTACTGGAAGCCGTTGCCCGGCGATCCGTCGCCCGTGAGCCAGTTGGGGACCGTGAACGTGCCCGTGATCTGCCTGGCGACACCCTCGAGCGGTTCGCCGTCGTCGAGCGGCGCGTCGGTCGCCGCCGTGATCGCGAAGGCCGGCGATGAGTCCCCGAGCGCGGCCAGCGTCTCGTCGCGGATGTGCAACATCCGCTCGGTGACGTTGCGCGTGCTGGCCACGGTGAAGTCCCACGCCAGTTGCAGCTCGTCGCGCTCGACACCGGCGTCGGCGAGGCCGGCGATCGCCGCCTCCATCGACGGCCGGCGATCCTCGATCGCCGCGATGTCGGTGACCAGCTGATCGCGGTAGGCGCGGAACACGGCCGTCGGCTCGACCGTCGTGCCGTCCGTCGGCGACCAGCCCGCGCAGACCGACCGCGTACGTGTGTCCCGCCGCGAGCGGGACCGCGGGATGGATCACCAGCGCCCGATCGGCGGCGTCTGCCGGCCTGGCGTCGGGCTCGGCCCACAGCGGGATGCGCTCGCCGCCTGTCGAGATCGACGAGCACGACGGTCGCCCCGTCGGCGAGCGAGGCCTCGAGATCGGTCCACGGCGGCAGCTTCGAGGCCGCGCCATCGAGATCCGGCACGAAGGCGAGGATCGTCGTGTTCGGGCTGAAGCCGTCGGCACGGTTCCACTCGGCGACGTCGACAGGCACGCCCTGGGCGTTGACCGGTGCGCCGGCGGCGGGGAACTGCACGCGACGCCCGGTGTCGGACGCCGCGTCGTCGGCGAGGTAGGCGTTGCTCGGGAACGGGAGGAAGCAGTGGCGGGTGTCGAGCGGGTCGCAGCCCTCGGGCGCCGCCGCCAACGCTGCGTCGATCTCGGCCACCGTGGCCGCGTCGGCCGGCGTGCTCGGCGCGGTGGTCGTCTCCGCCGGTTCCGTGGTGGCGACGTCGGTCGCGGCCGGCGTCGTTGACGGCGTCGGCTCGGTCGGCGCAGGCGCGGCGGTCGCCGGCATCGTCGACGCGGCGTCGCCGGCATCGTCGTCGTCCGAGCACGCCGACGGCGACGACACTGCCGACGACGATCAGCCCCACCAGACGGCGCAGCACGCCGGGCACCGTACCCGGCACCGACGAGTAGAACGGTCGTGCCGTCACCACGATCCAGGAGGCCTCTTCTGCCCGGACAAGCCCCTCCCCACCGCGACGAGCGCGAGCTGCTGCTCGCCTTCATCGCCCAGCAGCGCGACGGGATCCGTTTCGCCGCCTACGGCCTCACCGACGAGCAGGCGAGGCTGACCCCGACCGCGGGGTCGCTGAGCATCGGCGGGCTCGTCACCCATGTCACCGAGATGGAACGAGGTTGGATCGATCTGATCCCCGGCGCCCGTGCAGGCGGCGCCTCGGTTCGGGATCAGGCGGCGGCCGAATCGGCCTACGAGGACGGGTTCCGCCTCGCCCCCGACCGCACGCTCGCCGCTGCGCTGCAGGCGATGGACGCGGTCGCCGCCGAGACGGCCGATGCCGTGCGCCGCACCTCGTTGGACGCCGACGTGCCGGTGCCCAAGGGCGTGCCGTGGTATCCCGACGACATCGACGCCTGGTCGGTTCGCTGGGTGCTGCTCCACCTCATCGAGGAGATCGGCCGCCACGCCGGACACGCCGACATCGTCCGCGAGTCGATCGATGGGGCGACGATGTACGAGTTGATGGCCGGCGCCGAGGGCTGGCCGGCGAGCGACTGGATCCAACCGTGGAGCCCGCCGGAGGCGTCGTAGCGCTCGAGGCGTCAGTAGCGGCAGCGCAACCGTTCGAGGGCGCGGATGATGTGCCCCTCGAACCGGTCGCCGTGGCGCGACCAGCGATCGACGATGCGCAGCGCGTCGCGGGTGGTCCGCAGGTGGTCGTCGCGGATCTCCGCCAGCTCGTCCTCGGCTTCGTCCGGGATCCGACCCAGGTATGCCTGACCGTCGGTGTCCACAGCCCAGTCGTTGGCGGGGAAGTCGGCGCCACCCGTGAACAGGCCAGGGACGCCGTCGACGACGGGCGTGTACTCCACGCCGGCCTGGGCGGCCGCCTCCACGTAGCCGTCGATGAACTGCTGGTCGGGCACGTCCGACTGCAACGACAGATATGCCCGGCCGTACTGGGTGTAGCCGCTGGTGTACGTCTCGAACAGCTCCGGGTCGATCGCCCCGACCGTCTCGAACAGCGCCGCCGACTCGTCCATCGTGGGCGTCGAGTCGAAGTTGAGCACGACGTAGTTGGCGGGGAAGGCGAAGGCGCCCGGGTTGTCGCCGTCGAGCAGGAACGCGCTGCCCTGGGAGAGCACGTAGCCGAGGCTGTTGGTCAGCGTCTCGATGTCGGCGGTGCTCGCCGAGTTCGGACCGCTGTCGACCACGATGTACACGAACGCCGGGTTGGTCGCACCGGCGAAGCCGCCGGCGGCGACGTCGAACGACGTGTTGAGGTCGTCGATCGTGGTGACCGCGCCGCTCGACGTGAGCGCGTCGATCACCTCGTCGACGACACCGCACTCGAACGACCGCTCGGCGAACGCCTCCTTCACCGCCAGCGACTGGTCGCGCAGCGGCCCCGTGTCGATGACGTCCGGGTTGGGGATCGGTTCGACCGATCCGTACGTGTTCGCCGCCGCGCTCGGGTCGGGCGGAGGATCCTCCTGGGCCGAGATGAGCACCGGGAAGGCGAGGGTCCCGGCGGCGACGAGGGCAGCTGATGTCAGGATCGGGCGCTTCACGCCGGCCAATGTAAGCGGCGCCGGACCTACAGATCTTTGAGTAAGCGGAGGGCGTCGAAGACCGCGGCGTGGATGTTGCGGCTGGCGACGGCGTCGCCGATCCGGAACAGCTGGAAGCGTCCGCCGGGGTTGGACGCGACGGCCTGCGGCCGGCCCGCCAGGAGCGCTGCGTAGTCGACGGCACCGTGGTTGGTCGACGTCGGGCGCAGCTCGAAGTACAGCTCGGCGCTCGCCGCCGTACCGTGGTCGGCGACGACCCAGTCGACGTGACGGACGGCGCGGTGGGCGGTGTGGTCGCTGCCGATCTCGACGCACAGCCGGCCGGCTTCCGGACGCACGGCACGCACCCGCTGGTTGAGCGTGATCCGGGTGTCCGTCTCGTTGAACGCCCGTGCGTACGGCACGTGGTTCATCCCGCCGACCTCGATGCCCAGCATCCGCTCGGGGGTGACGATCTCCAGGCTGGCACCCGAGCGGGCGATCATCTCCGCCGCCGACATCGCCGAGTGCGTGCCGTTGTCGTCGAAGAACAGGACGTCACCGCGCGGCGTGACGTCGCCGCCGAGCACGTCCCAGCTCGTCACCAGCCGCTCGGCGCCCTCGTCGAGCTCGGGCAGCTGGGGCAGGCCGCCGGTGGCCACGATCACGACGTCGGGGTCGAGCGCCAGCACGTCGGCCGCCTCGGCCAGGGTGTCGTAGCGCACGTCGACGCCGAGCCGGTCGAGCTCGGCGACACGCCACTCGACGATGCCCGAGCAGGTCCTTGCGGCGTGGGTTGCGGGCCGCGAGGCGGATCTGACCACCGGCCCACGGCATCGCCTCCAGCACGGTGACGTCGTGGCCCCGCTCCCCCGCCACGCGCGCCGCCTCCAGCCCGCCCGGTCCGGCGCCGACCACGACGACCCGGCGCCGGTCGGCCGCGCGAGGGATGTCGTGGGGCATCGTCTCCTCGCGGCTGGTCGCCGCGTTGTGGATGCACAGCGCTTCGCCGGCCTCGTAGATGCGATCGAGGCAGTAGGTCGCCCCGACGCACGGGCGGATCTCGGCCTCCCGTCCGGCGATGATCTTGCGCACGATGTGCGGGTCGGCGAGGTGGGCGCGGGTCATCCCGACGAGGTCGACCTTGCCCTCGCGGATGGCGTGGCGGGCAGTCGCCACGTCGTCGACCTTCGAGGCGTGGAGCACCGCCAGCGACGTCGCCTCGCGCACACGGCCGGCGAAGTCGAGGTGCGGCGCCGAGGGCATGCCGTGGATCGGGATGACCTCGGTCAGCTTGGGCTCGTCGGCGATGTAGCCGCGGATCACGTTGACGAAGTCGACGAGCCCCGCCGCCTCCAGCCGCCCGAGCATCTCGAGGCCGGTCGGTGCGTCGATGCCGCCCGGCATCGTCTCGTCGACGGCCATGCGGATGCCGACGATGAACGCCTGGCCGACGCGCTCGCGGATCGCGGTCAGCACGCGCAGCCCGAAGCGCATGCGGTTGTCGATCGAGCCGCCGTACTCGTCGGTCCGCCGGTTGGTGAGCGGCGACCAGAACTGGTCGAACAGGTGCCCGTAGGACTCGATCTCGATGCCGTCCATGCCGCCGGCCTGCATCCGCTCGGCGGCATCGGCGTACTTGCCGACGATGCGCTCGATGTCCCAGTCCTCGGCCTCCTTGGGCACCGCCCGGTGCGCCGGCTCGCGCACCGGCGACGGAGCGAGCACGGGCAGCCAGTCGTCCTGCGCCCAACCGGTGCGCCGGCCGAGGTGGGTGAGCTGGATCATGCACGCCGCACCGTGCTCGTGGACCTCGTCGGTCATCCGCCTGATCCACGGCACGATGGCGTCGTCGTAGGCGTGGAGGTTGCCGAACGCCGGCGGGCTGTCCTCGGCGACGACCGCCGATCCCGCCGTCATCGTCATCCCGATGCCGCCCTTGGCCTTCTCCACGTGGTACAGCCGGTAGCGGTCGGTGGGCATCCCGTCGACGGAGTACGCCGGCTCGTGCGACGACGAGAACACCCGGTTGCGCAGCGTGAGGCCCTTCAGCTCGAACGGCGCCAGCAGCGGATCGTCGTCCACGCCCCCGTTCTAGCCGCATGACCGAGTTCTTCGGAAGATTCGGCGGCCATCCGTGACGCTCCGAAGACGCTCGAGAAGTCGATCGTCAGTGCCACATGTCGGGCATCGCGGCCTTGCGGCGGGCGATGAAGTCGCGCAGGGCTTCGTCGACGGCGTCGTCGATCGGCGGTGCTTCGTAGTCGGCCAGCAGCTCGGCGACCTTGTCGGCGGCACGCTCCTCGACGCGCCGCTCGCCCGCGTCGCGCCACTGCTCGAAGCTGGTGCTGTCGGCCACCCAGCTGTCCCAGAACGCCGTCTCGTAGTGGCGCAACGTGTGCTGGGCGCCGAAGAAGTGCTTGCCCGGCCCGACCTCCCGGAAGCCGTCCATGGCGAACTGCTCGTCGGACAGGTCGATGCCGGCGAGGTAGCGGTGCAGCGCGCCGCAGAAGTCGGCATCGACGACGAACTTCTCGTAGCCCATCACCAGGCCGCCCTCCAGCCACCCGGCCGAGTGGAGGATGAAGTTGGCGCCACAGAGGATGGCCGCCTGCATCGACACCGCCGACTCCAGCATCGCCTGGCCGTCGAGCACCTTGGACGACGTGAAGGCGCCGGAGCAGCGCAGCGGCAGGCCGACGCGGCGGGCCATCTGGCCGACGACGAGCGAGCCGAGCGCCGGCTCCGGCGTGCCGAACGTCGGCGACCCCGACCGCAGCGCCATCGACGACAGGAAGTTGCCGTAGATCGCCGGTGAGCCCGGCCGGGTGAGCTGGCCGAGGGCGACGCCGACCATCGTCTCGGCGTGCGCCTGGGCGATGTCGCCGGCGAGCGTCACCGGCCCCATCGCCCCGCCGAGGATGAACGGCACGACGACCGGCGCCTGGTTGGCGGCGGCGTAGGCGCGGATCGCCCCGGTCATCGCCCCGTCCCACACGAGCGGCGAGTTGACGTTGACGTTGCCGAGGATCACGCAGCTCGACTCCAGCGTCTCGGCGCCGAAGGCGATGCGGGCCATCTCCACGGAGTCCTCGGCGCGGCTCGGCACCGTCACCGAGCCCATCATCGGCTTGGCGCTGTAGCGGAGGTGGGCGTACACCATGTCGAGGTGCCGCTTGTTCACCGGCACGTCCACCGGCTCGCACACCGTCCCGCCCGAGTGGTGCAGCCACGGCACCGCCCACGTCAGCTTGACGAAGTTCTCGAAGTCGGCGAGCGAGCCGTAGCGGCGACCGCCGGCGAGGTCGCGGACGAACGGCGAGCCGTACGCAGGGGCGAACACGACGGCGTCGCCGCCGATCTCGACCGAGTGGGCCGGGTCGCGGGCGACCTGGGTGAACGACGACGGCGCGGTCGCGCACAGCGCCCGCACGTGGCCGGCGTCGAAGCGCACACGTTGCCCGTCGACCGTGGCACCCGCATCGGCGAACAGCCGCAGGGCGACGTCGTCGTGGACCTCGATGCCGACCTCGGCGAGCAGCTCGTCGGCCTTGGCCTCGATGAGCGCCAGCCCCTCCTCGCCGACCAGCTCGTAGGCGGGGATCTGGCGGCGGACGAACGCCGGACCGACCGGACCCGAGCCAGCGACCCGTGCGCGCCTCGAGCCGCGCCGCTCGGCCACCGTGGCGGGCCGTCATGGCTACCCGGCCACGTGCGTGCGGCCGAGCTCCTCGACCGGGAGGTGGCAGCGGATGCGGTGCCCGACCTCCAGCTCGACCACGGGCGGCTCGATCACGTCGCACGTGCCCGGGATGAACCGGTGGCAGCGGGTGTGGAACACGCAGCCCGCCGGCGGGTGGGCCGGGCTGGGGATCTCGCCGCTCAGCCGGATGCGCCGCGACGGCTCGCCGTCGACGCTCGGCACCGCCGACAGCAACGCCTCGGTGTACGGGTGGTGCGGGCCGTCGAAGATCTGGTCCGTCGTGCCGACCTCCTGGATCCGCCCGAGGTACATCACGACGATGCGGTCGGCGAGGTAGCGCACGACCCCGAGGTCGTGGCTGATCAGCAGGTAGCTCGTCGACTCCGTCGTCTGCAGGTCGGAGAGCAGGTTGAGGATCGCCGCCTGCACCGACACGTCGAGCGCACTGGTCGGCTCGTCGCACACGACGATGCGTGGATCGCCGGCGAACGCGCTGGCGATGGCCACGCGCTGCTTCAGCCCGCCGGAGAGCTGGCGCGGTCGGAGGTCGAGGTGCCGCGGCGACAGCCGCAGCGCCTCGGCCAGCTTCTCCACCCGCTCGTCCGCCGCCTTGCCCTTGACGCCCGTCAGCTTGGTGACCGAGCGCTTGAGGATCCGCCGCACGCTCCACGTGCGGTTGAGCGCGCTGTCGGGGTTCTGGAAGACCATCTGCATCGCCCGCATGGCATCGGTGCCGCGGTCGCTCGCCTTGCCCGGCAGCGGCTCGTCGTCGAGACGGATGTCGCTGCCCTCGTCGGGCGCGTAGATCCCGAGCATCGTCTTGGCGAGCGTGCTCTTGCCGGAGCCCGACTCGCCGACGAGGCCGAGCGTCTCGCCGTCGGCCAGCTCGAGGTCGATGGCCACCAGGGCGGGGATGTCGTGACGGTGCTGGTGGAACGTCTTGGAGACGTCCTGCAGCTTCATCACGATGCGCCCACCGAGCAGGTTGACGTTCGTCTCGATCGGCGGTTCGGGGATCTGATCGAGGCGGTCGATGTGGTGGCAGCGGCTGAAGTGCGCCGCTCGGGCCGACCGGGACCTCGGGAGGCACCACGGTGCGGCACGTCTCGTCGGCGAGCGCGCAGCGGTCGACGTAGACGCATGTCGGCAGGTCGGTCCCGATCTGCGGCAGCGTGCCGGGGATCGTGAACAGCGCCCGCTCGCTCTTGCGCACGCCGTGACGGGGCAGGCACTGCAGCAGCCCGATCGTGTACGGGTGCTTGGGCTGCTCGAAGACCTCGACGGCATCGCCCTCCTCGACGACCTTGCCGGCGTACATCACGCCGACGCGGTCGCACATCGAACGGATCACACCGAGGTTGTGGGCGATCAGCAGGATCGCCGCGTCGGTCTCCTGGCGCAGGGCGCGGACGAGGTCGAGGACTTCGGCCTCGACCGTGGCGTCGAGGCCGGTGGTCGGTTCGTCGAGGACGAGCAGCTTGGGGTCGCACGCCAGGGCCATGGCGATGACGACGCGCTGCTGCATGCCGCCGGAGAGCTGGTGCGGGAAGCGCTGCATCACGCGGACCGGGTCGGCGATGCGCACCCGGCGCAGCGCGTCGCGCGCCATCTCCTCGGACGCCTTCTTGTCGTGGCCGAGCACGGTGAAGGCCTCGGCGACCTGCGGCCGACCTTCAGGCTCGGGTTGAGCGCCGACCCGGGGTCCTGGTACACCATCGACGCCTCGCGGGCGCGGAACCGGCGCAGCTCGCGCTCGGACATCTTCGTCACGTCGGCGCCGGCGACGAGGATGCGGCCGCCGGTGATCACCCCGTTGGACGGCAGGTAGCGCACCGCGGCGTACGCCGTCGTCGACTTGCCGCATCCGGACTCGCCGACCAGCCCGTACGCCTCGCCGGGCCGGACGTGGAACGTGACGCCGCGCAGCACTTCGCGGGGGATGCCGCGCACCTTGTAGGCGAGGTGGAGGTCCTCGACGGCGAGGGCGTGCGGCCGTGGTCGTGGTGGTCGTCGTCTCAGTCATGCTGCCAGCACCGCCTCGATCGAGTCGGCGACCAGGTTGGTGGCGATGACCACGCTGGCGATCGCCAGGGCGGGGAACAGGGTCGGCCACCACTGGCCCTGCTGGATGAAGCGGTAGGTGTCGCTCACCGTCAACCCCCAGTCGGGCGACGGAGGCGGGATCCCGAACCCGAGGAACGACAGCGTGGCGATCGTGAACACGGCGTAGCCGACGCGCACGGTGAGCTCGACGACGATCGGTCCGGTGACGTTGGGGAAGATCTCCCTGGTCATCACGAACAGCCCTGACTCGCCACGCAGGCGAGCCGACGTGACGTAGTCGAGCTGAGCCTCGGCGATCACTGCGGCGCGCACGGTGCGGGTCACGATCGGTGTGAACAGCACGGCAACGGTGAGGGTCACGATCGTCCTCGACGACCCGAGCGACGAGGCGATCAGGATGCCCATCAGGACCACCGGGATCGCCAGCAACGCCTCGACCAAGCGGCCGAGGACCTCGTCGATCCAGCCGCGCCGGTAGCCCATCAGCAGCCCGAGCAGGGTGCCGGCGACCACGCTGAGGACCGCCGCGATCGGCGCCGCGATGAGCACGTCCCTCGCCCCGGCCATCACCCGGGACATGACGTCGCGCCCGAGGTGGTCGGTACCCATCCAGTTCGTCGAGTTCGGCGGCTCCAGCGGCGGGAACTCCGGCACGAGTGGGGGATACGGCGTGATCCGGTCGCCGCCGATCGCGCACACGATCCACCACAACAGGATGATCACGCCGATGACGAAGCCCGGTCGGCGCAGCAGCAGCCGCCAGCGCTCCCGGCGCACCTGGCGACGATCGGCCCGCCGGTCGAGCGGGATGGCGCCGGCGTCGACCTCTGCGCCGAGCTCCTCGAGGATGGTCTCCTCGGCGTGCGCCTCGACGATCGCCGCGGCCGACGTCGGCTCAGGAGGCGGGACGTCCATGCTCATGACGCACCGGGGGCTGCGCCCCCGAACCCCATCGCCGCCCGGCGAGCTGGCGCTCGCTCGGTCGGCATGAGCTCGCTCCGCTCGCTCACGCGTCACTCACCCCCAGACGGGCGCGCGGGTTCATCCAGGCGATGACCAGATCGGCGGCCAGGGTGCAGAGCATGTAGATGACCCCGACCAGGATCACGCCCGCTGTGAGGAGCGGGAAGTCCTTGTTCAACGCGGCGTTGCGGATCAGGCTGCCCAGCCCGGGGTAGTTGAAGATCAGCTCGAGGGCGATGAGGCTGCTGAAGATGTAGCCGATCTGCACGCCGATCACCGACACGGTCGGCTGGAGGGCGTTGCGCGTGAGGTGCCGGCGGGTGACTCGTCCACGCGGCAAGCCCTTCATCACGGCGGTCCTGGTGTAGTCGGCGTCGAGTGCCTGCATCGTGCCGGCCCTCGTCATCCTGGCGATGTACCCGAAGTAGACGACGACCAGGGAGAGCGCCGGGAGCGTGAGGTAGTCGAGCTGGGTGAGGAATCCGGACCCCTGCGGCGCCAGGGCCAGCACCGGGAACCAGCCGAGCTGGACGCCGATGAAGTACTGCAGCGTCACGCCCGACACGAAGTCGGGGATCGACGAGCTGGCCAAGCCGAGCGTGACGATCGAGCGATCGGCGATCGTGTTGCGCCGCCGAGCGGCGTACATGCCCGGCGGCGATGGCGATCGGGATCGTCAGCACGAGGCCGTAGGCGGCGAGCTTCGCCGAGCGCCAGAACGCCGGCCACAGCAGGTCGGTGACCGGTACCCGCGACTGGTACGAGTCGCCCCAGTCGAACGTGACCGCGCTCTTCAGCAGTCCGCCCGTACTGCTGCAGGAGCGGGTCGTTGGCGCCGATCTCCTCGTTCAGCGCATCCACCGTCTCCTGCGAGGCGAACGGCCCGAGGATGCTGCGGCCGACGTCGTCGGGCAGGACGTTGACGATCAGGAAGACGATCGTCGTCAGCAGGAACAGCGTGAGGATAGAGAGCAGCAGCCGCCGGATGACGTAGCGGGTCATCTGCGGAGCCGTCCTCTGGAATTCAGGCCTGCGACGCCTTCTCGGTGAACATCTGCCCGAGCGCCGACACCCGGACGCCCTGGAAGGTGTTGGAGTGGCCGGAGAGGTAGTTGTAGAAGAACGGCAGGCCGATCGGCACCTCGTCGTTGAGGAGCGTCTGCAGCGTCCCGGCCGCCTCGGTCTGGGCATCGACGCCGACCGCCTCCTGGAACGCCTTGAACCCGTCGTCGAGGGCGGCGCTGGAGTACTGCGACGAGTTCCACACCCCGTTGGTGGCGAGCGCGGCGTTCAGGAACACGTCGGGCGTCGGGCGGTGGCCGTAGTCGACGATGCCCAGCTCGGCGGCGCCCGAGCACGGCGGTTCGGCCGGTTCGGCCGGGCACCACTGGGCCCCGTAGAACGTGTCCAGGCTCTCGATCGCCAGCTCCAGGTTGATCCCCGCCTCGGCGGCGCCGGACTGGATCAGCTGGGCGAGCTCGGGGATCTCCTGCAGCTCGGCGGCGTGCAGCACCGCCTGCAGGCCGCCTTCGAGGCCGGCATCGGCGAGCAGCTGCCTGGCCATCTCGATGTCCTTGGTGCGCTGCGGCGGCTCGGCGGCGTCGAAGAACGGCATCCACGTGGCGAAGACGTGGTCGTTGGCGACCTCGGCCCGGCCCTGGAACAGCGTGCTGACCATCTGCTCGCGATCGAACGTGTAGGCGAGCGCCTGGCGCACGGCCTTGTCGACGAACTGGCCGGTGTCGCAGCGCATCCAGATCTGGCGGTGCGTGGAGGACTGCACCTCGAGCACCGTGAAGTCGGGGCTGTTCAGCAGGGCGTCGCCGCCGAGCACGGAGAACTGCACCAGGGCGTCGACGGCACCGCCCTGCATCGCCGTCACCATCGTGCCGACGTCGCCGAAGAACTGCATCTCCTGGCCGTCGAGCGGGGTCTGGCCGCCCCACCAGTCGGGGTTGCGCTCGAACGACGCGCCGGTCGCCGGGTCGTAGCTGACCAGCTTCCAGGGGCCGGTGCCGTTCGGCGTGCCGTCGAGCGTCGTGCCGGTCTCGTAGGCGACCGGCGTGATGAGCGTCTGGGCGTTGAACACCGAGACGAGGTAGGGGAAGTTGCCGTTGGCACCCTCGAGGTTGAACACGGCGACGTTGGGATCGGTCGTGTCCACCGCGCCCTCGGCGATGACGCCGGCGAGCCCGGCGTTGGCGGCGACGACCAGGCGGTCCATCGTGGCCGCCACGTCGGCCGACGTGAAGTCGCCGCCGTCCTGCCACTTGACGCCCTGGCGCAGGTTGAACGTCCACACCGTGCCGTCCTCGTTGGGCTCCCACGACTCGGCGAGACCGGGGGCCAGCTCACCGTCGTCGCCGAGGGTGGCGAGGAACTCGAAGCTCTGGGCGGTCAGCCCGTAGGCGCCGAGGTCCTGCATGGCGATCGGGTCGAGCGTGGCCGCCGGCGTCTGGTAGGCGATGCGGATGATGCCGCCCGGCTGGCCGGCGCCGGTCGTGCCGGGTGCCGCTCCGGTGCCTGGCGCGGCGCCCGTGCCGGTCGTGCCGCCCGCTCCGTCGTCGTCATCGTCGCCGCATGCCGAGATGACGGCGCCGATGAACGGCATCGACAGCCCGATGATCGTGCCGCGGCGGATGAAGTTGCGGCGGCTGATCTTGCCTCGGGCATAGGACTCGACGAGGTCGAGGTGCACCGGACCGACGTTGCGCCTGACCCGATCGAATGCCTTCCAGTCCATTGGGTTCCTCCCCCACTCGGCTGGCCGAACCCTAGTCTCAGCTCGTGTGAGATGCCTGACCACCCAGCGCGAGGTCGTCGGGCCGCCCTCGTTCCAGCAGCTCGCGGCAGTGGTCATCGCCGACGAGGTCGTCGTCGGCCGGCTCGACCCGATCCTCGACCTGCTCGGGACGTCGGGCACGCCGGTCGTGCACGTCATCCCGAGCGGCGAGCCGACCGTCGGCTCGGTCGATGCCGCCGCCGACGTCGTCCGGTCGGTCGAGCGGCCGCTCGTCGTCGGCGCCGGCGGCGGCTCGGCGCTGGACACGGCGAAGCTCGCCGCGTCCGTGGCAGCGGGTCGGCTGAGCGCCGAGCACTACCTGCTGAGCGCCACGGCGCTGCCGGTCGGGCCGCCGGTCGTCGCCGTGCCGACGACGTCGGGGACGGGGTCGGAGGCGACCCGCACGTCCGTGCTGACGGACAGCGCGGGCCGCAAGTCGTGGGCATGGGGAGCCGAGCTGCTGCCGTCGCTCGTCGTGCTCGATCCCTCGCTGACGGTGAGCGTGCCGCGGCACGTCACGGCGGCGACGGGCCTCGACGCGTTCGTCCACGCCGTCGAGGCGCTGACCGGTCGGCGCGCCGGCGAGCACGTCGCCGCGCCGGCGATGGAGGCGATCGCGCTCATCGCCCGGCACCTGCCCGACGCCGTCGAACGCCCGGACGACCTCGACGCGCGGCGGGCCATGCAGGACGCGGCGATGCTCGCCGGAGTGGCGATCGACGCGGGCGGCACGGGCATCGCCCACTCGATCGGCCACGCGCTGGGGACGTTGGGCCACGTCCCGCACGGCGTCGCCGTCGCTGCCGGGTTGCGCGCCGCGCTGGAGTGGAACATCGCCGGCTGCGACGGTTCCTACGACGCGGTTGCCGCGGCGCTCGGCTGTGCGCTCGCCGACGTGCCGTCGCGCGTCGACGGGTTGCTCGACGGCTGCGGGTTCGCCGATGTCGTGCGCCGGGTCGGTCCGCTCACGATCAGCGTCGGCGAGCTCGCCGCGACGATGATCGCCGACGAGAACCGGCCGATGCACGACAACAACTGCCGCCTCGCCGGCGACGACGATCGTCGCCATCTGGCGGAGTCGACGCTGCGGTGGTGGTCGGAGTGGTCGGCGTGAGCGCCATCGCCCGCATCGAGATCACCCACCACCGCCTGCCGCTCGACCCACCGTTCCCCGCCGCATGGGACCCGCAGCCGCGAACGGCGTTCCCGGCGACGATCGTCCGCGTGGTCGACGACGCCGGTCGCGTGGGCATCGGCTCGGGGGACGCGATGTACGGGTTCGCCGACTACGAGCGCTGGTTCATCGGCGAGGACCCGCTCGACCTCGACCGCCACCACGCCGTGCTCGCCAACATCGACTTCCACGCCGGCCGTCCGTGGCCGCTCGACGTCGCCCTGTGGGACCTCGCCGGGAAGATCCTCGACCGCCCGGTGTGGGACCTGGTCGGCGGGCGGTCGGCGGCGGTGCGCACGTACGCCTCGTCAGGTGTGCACCGTCCGGTCGGCGAGATGGGCGCGCTGGCGGCGCGGGTGGTCGAGCTCGGCTTCCCGGCGCTCAAGGTGCGCTTCGGGCGGCCCGATCCGGACGACGACCTCGCCGCCGTGCGCGCCGTGCGCGACGCCGTGGGGTCGGCCCTCGAGGTGATGGTCGACTGCAACCAGGGGTGGCGGATGCCGTGGGACATCCGCCCGGCGTGGGACGTCGACCGGGCGACCGAGGTCGCCGTCGCCCTCGAGGCCGAGGGTGCGTACTGGATCGAGGAACCGCTGCACCGGGGCGATGTCGCCGGGCTCGCCGAGCTGCGCCGGCGGGTCGGCATCCGTGTCGCCGGCGGGGAGCTGACGCGCGAGCCCTACGAGTTCGCCGCCCTGCTGGCCGCCGAGTCCCTCGACGTGTACCAGCCGGACTGCGTGTGCACGCACGGGATCACCGGGCTGCGCCGGCTCGCCGCCGACGTCGTCGCCGCCGGCAAGGTGTTCACCCCGCACACGTGGGGCAACGGCATCGGGCTGCTGGCCAACGCCCACCTGACCGCCGGCACGGTCGACGCGCCGTTCCTCGAGTTCCCGTTCGATCCCCCGGAGTGGACAACCGCCCGCCGCGACTTCCCGCTGACGAGCACGGTCGAGATCGACGGGGCGGGCTGGCTGCACCTCGGCGACCGCCCCGGCCTCGGCCTCACCCTCGACGAACCAATGCTCGCCCGGACCCTGACGTCCGCGGCGACCTACACCTGATTCCATCCGAGTGTTGGCGGCCGATCCGAGTGCTGGATGCGCGGACGCCGGTCCTCGGACACTCGGACGGCCTCCAACACTCGGATGGGACCTCAGCGGTCGATCAGGCGGAGGAGGCGGGTGAGGTGGGTGAGCATCGAGGTCGGTTGGACGTCGGCGTCGCGGATGAGGCGGTCGAAGTGGCGGCTCAGCGTGCGCACGTGCTCGCGAGACGTCAGCACGAGGTACAGCTCGCCGAGGTACAGCGCGGCGCGCTGGCTGCCGAACACGGTGACCGGTGCGGCGTAGCGCCGGGCACCGTCGTACAGGTACCAGCGGAACGTCGGGTACAGCTCGTCGACGAGCTCGATCATCCGCTCGAGCTGCGCTCGCCTCGTCGCCGCACCGAGGCGACTCCAGACTCCCTCGCCGGCGGCGAGCGACCGCAACGCCTGGACCGACGAGCAGCACTCCATCTCCGTGTCCGGATTGCGCGCCCACGCCAGCTGGGCGGCCGTGGTCTCGATCGTCTGGGCGGCGATCGGGCCCCACTGGCCCGGAGCGCTCGTAGCGGATGACGGCATCCGTCTTGAGCAGGTCGGGCAGCGTCGCCGGGACGTAGCGGATCTTGTACTCGGCAGCGTCGCTCAGCCAGCCGAGCAACCGCTCGTCGGTGGGCGACGGTCCGGGGGCCTCGAACGAGGTGTGCTGGATGATCTCCGCCGCGACCGGTCCGGCGTTGGACAGCCCGACGAGCCAATCGATCGACAGCTCGTGCTCGGCGGCGAGCGCGACCACCGTGTCGAGGCGCGGCAGACGGTGCCGCCCGGTCGAGAGCAGTTGCGACAGCGTGGTGCGGTCGACACCGGCCCGCTCGGCGAACTCGATCTTGCTCAGGTCCGCACGGCGGATCGCGTCGCCGAGACGCTCGGCGAACACGTCTCCCAGCAATGGGCGTTCAGGCATCACACGTAGCGTAGACGCATCAGATGTGCGGCGATGCATCGAACTCGTGACCGCGGCAATTGCGTACAACCGAACCATGAGGGAGCGTGCGGTGGAGTGGCCGACCGTCGCAGTCGCGGCGGCGATCGCCAGCGGGCTGACGGCGACGGTCGCCCTCCACGAGCACCTGCCGGCCGTCGCCGAGGTCGTCGTCATCGGTCTGCTGGCCGCCTGGTACAACTCGCTGCAGCACGAGGTCATCCACGGCCACCCGACGCCGTGGCAGGCGATCAACACCGCCATCGCCATCGCCCCGCTCGGCCTCGTCGTACCGTTCCGCCGGTACCGCGCCGCTGCACCTCGAGCACCACCGGACACCGGACCTCACGAATCCCGAGGTCGACCCGGAGAGCTTCTACGTCACCGCCTCAGACGTGGGCGGCGGCCGGCCCGCTCCACCGCTGGTACCTGACCGCGACGCGGACCCTGCTCGGCAGGATGGTGCTCGGCCCGCCGGTCATCGCCGCTCGGTGGATCGCGGCAGGCCTGCACAACGCCCGAACACTTCGCGGCGCGTTGCATGCCGCCGGTCACGTCACCGCGGTCGCCGCCGTGCTCGCCGTCGTTCGGGCGACGGGGATGTCGGTGTGGACGTACGCCATCGGCGCCGTCTGCGTCGGCGGTGCGCTGTCGCTGCTGCGATCGTTCGTCGAGCATCGCATGACCGACACCGGCCCGCGCTCTGCGGTGGTGCGTACAGGTCGCTGCCTCTCGCTGCTCTTCCTCAACAACAACCTCCACCACACCCATCACGTGCGCCCGGGCGTGCCGTGGTTCGAGCTGCCGGCCGCCGACGCCACGCTGGGTGCCGACGATCTCGTCGCCGCCGGCGCCGGCCTCTACGCCGGCTACGGCGAGGTCGCCCGCCGCTACCTGCTGCGACCGTTCGACGTGCCCGTGCACCCGGCGGCGACAATGGCGGTGTGGACTTCGAGCACGACGCCAGCGCCCACCGCTACCGCCTGACGCGCGATGGCGAGACGATCTCGATCGCCGACTACCGGCCGCTCCACGACGGTCGCACGCTCGAGTTCCACCACACGCTGACCCATCGCCCGCACCGCGGCCACGGCCACGCCGCCGACCTGGTCCGTCACGCGCTCGCCGACGTGCGGGCATCAGGTGGACGCGTCGTGGCCACATGCTGGTTCGTCGACCAGTTCATCGACACCCATCCCGAGTACGCCGACCTCCGCGCCTAGGAGCACGGCGGTTCAGCGGAACAGGTCGCGCTCGGCTGGGCGGATGACGGTCGCCATCGACGCCGCGTCGTCGGGGCGCCACGGGTAGCCGCGGATGATGGCCGCAGGAACCCGGCTCGTGTTGCCCTTGACCAGCTCGGCGGCCCCAGCCAGCTCGTCGACCACGCACAGCTCCTGGACGCGGAACTCGTGGCCGTGTGGGTCGGTCTCGCCGATGTAGCTGTGCAGTGGAGCGATCCCGGCGACGCCGATGGCGACGTCGGTCTGGCCCTCCCGCCACGGCCGGCCGAACGTGTCGCTGACGATCACCGCGACGTCGTGGCCGAGGCGGGCGAAGCGCGTCACGGATCATCCGCGCCGACGCGTCGGGATCCTCGGGCAGCAGCACGACGCGACCCGCAGCGCCGCTCGAGCTCTGGTCGATGCCGCTGTTGGCACAGACGAAGCCGTGATTCGTCTCGGTGATCAACACCGGCCCGACCATGCGCACGACGCGGCGCGCCTCGCGCAGCACCAGCTCGACGACCCGCGGGTCCTTGTCCCAGCGCTGCGCCCACTCGGTGGCGAACGTGCCCGGCTCGACATCGGCGAGCTCGACGACCCGTCCCTCGACCTTGGACACGATCTTCGACGTGACGACGACGACGTCGCCGTCGGCGAGCGTCGCCGCGCCGGCGATCAGCGCGGCGATGTCGTCGCCGGCCTCGATCTCGGGCAAGCCCTCGACGCCGACGACCTCCATGGCGCGGCACGCTACCGTCGGCGCGTGTCGAGCGCGGTCAGCGAGCTGTTCGACTCCGATGCATGGCGTGCCGTCGACGGGTTCGACTTCACGGACATCACCTACCACCGGGCGCTCGCCCACGGCACCGTGCGCATCGCCTTCGATCGCCCGGAGGTGCGCAACGCCTTCCGGCCGCACACGGTCGACGAGCTGTACCAGGCGCTCGACCACGCCCGCGCCTCGACCGACGTCGGGTGCGTGCTGCTCACCGGCAACGGCCCGTCACCGAAGGACGGGGTCTGGGCGTTCTGCTCGGGCGGCGACCAGCGCATCCGCGGTCGCGACGGCTACAAGTACGCCAGCGCGGAGAGCGCCGACTCGATCGAGCCGGGCCGAGCCGGACGGTTGCACATCCTCGAGGTGCAACGGCTGATCCGCTTCATGCCCAAGGTCGTCATCTGCGTCGTGCCGGGCTGGGCCGCCGGCGGCGGGCACAGCCTGCACGTCGTGTGCGACCTCACGCTGGCCAGCGCCGAGCACGCCCGGTTCAAGCAGACCGACGCCGACGTCGCCAGCTTCGACGGCGGCTTCGGCTCCGCCTACCTCGCCCGCCAGGTCGGCCAGAAGTTCGCCAGGGAGATCTTCTTCCTCGGCCGCGAGTACTCCGCCGAGGACTACCACCGCATGGGCGCGGTCAACGCCGTCGTGGCCCATGACGAGCTGGAGGCCACGGCGCTGGAGTGGGCGGCAGCCGTCAACGCCAAGAGCCCGACCGCGCAGCGGATGCTCAAGTACGCCTTCAACCTGATCGACGACGGGCTGGTCGGCCAGCAGCTGTTCGCCGGCGAGGCCACCCGCCTCGCCTACGGCACCGACGAGGCGGCGGAAGGCCGCGACGCCTTCCTCGAGAAGCGCCCACCGGACTGGTCCGGCGTGCCCTACCACTACTGATGCTTCTGTTCGCCTCGCAGCCAAGCTGCTCGGCTCACCTCCCGAGCTCGCCACCGCCGCTTCGCAGCGGCGCTCACCCGCCTGGCTGGCGTGCCCTACCACTACTGATGCGATGAGCCCACCCTCCGCCGTCCTGCTGCTGTCGTGCCCGGACCAGCGCGGGCTGGTGGCCGCTGTCGCCGACTTCATCGCCCGCCACGGCGGCAACATCCTCCACGCCGACCAGCACCGCGACGTCGTCGGCGAGCGCACCGTGTTCTTCCAGCGCGTCGAGTTCGAGCTCGCCGGGTTCGGCATCCCGCGTGACGAGATCGCCGGCGCCTTCGCCCCGATCGCCGAACGCTTCGGGATGGCGGCCGACGTGCGCTTCACGGACCGCCCGATCCCCACGGCGCTGCTCGCCTCGCGCCAGCCGCACTGCCTGGCCGACCTGCTCGTGCGCTGGGCGTCCGGGGAGCTGTCGTGTGATGTCCGCGTCGTCGTGGCCAACCACCCCGACCACGCCGGCCTCTGCGCCGGTCTCGGCGTGCCGTACCTCCACCTTCCCGTGGACGGCGACGACGATCAGGAGTCCAAGGTGCTGCGCGGCGCTGTCCGAGCACGAGGTCGAGCTCGTCGTGCTGGCCCGCTACATGCGCATCCTGTCGCCGCGGGCCATCGCCGCATATCCGAACCGGATCATCAACATCCACCACTCGTTCCTCCCCGCCTTCGCCGGGGCGCACCCGTACCGCCAGGCGCACGACCGCGGCGTGAAGGTGATCGGCGCCACCGCCCACTACGCCACCGACGAGCTCGACGAGGGACCGATCATCGACCAGGACACGATCCGCGTCAGCCACCGCGACGATGTCGCCGCACTCACCCGTGCCGGCCGCGACCTGGAGACAGCCGTGCTCGCCCGCGCCGTGCGCGCCCACCTCGAGCACCGCATCCTCGTCCACGGCCGCAAGACCGTCGTGTTCTGATCTGCCGACCCGCGGAGTCCTACTCCCCGCTGCCGGCCATCGACGTCGTGAGCTCCGCCTCGGGATCCTCGTTGTGCAGCACGCACTGCACGAGCCGGCTCCCGGAGTCCCACACGAACTGGTCGGGCCAGTAGTACGAGTAGAAGAGGCGCGACCGGTCGTACGGCACTCCGACGTACGCCTCGAAGGCGTCGAAGCAGCCCTGGTCGGCGCGGGTGCCGACGACGTCGTCACCGGGGTACGGGGTGCCGGCGACGTCGAGCTCGAAGACGTGGAACACCTCCTCGTGGTGCGGGCTGTCGCACCTGGCGATGAACAGCGGCCGTTCCACGTCGGTCTGCCCGGGAAGGGCATCGGGTCGGTAGAGGCACTGGCCGACCGTGAGCGTGTCGATGTCGAGGACCTCCTGTCCGATGTTCGCCGGCACCGTCGTGGTCGGCGCGGCGGGCGCGACACCGGACGGCCCGGTCCAGCTGGCGTAGTCCGGCAGCAGCAGGGTGCACGTCAACGTGCGCGTCGCCTGCTCCCACGAGGCCCGATCCGGGAGGTCCCACCCGGCGGCGTAGTCGGCGGTGTCAGCCGGCAGCGCCTCGACGTCGGCGGGGCACTGCGTCATCGCCTTCTCGCGCAACGCCTGCATCCCCGGCCACATCGGGTACTCGGCGGCGAGATCGTGGACGGCGACGATCTCGCTGTTGTGCGCCGCGGCACAGTCGATCACCGCGGTGGATGCGGTCCCGCTGCCGAAGCCGGTGAGACACGTCCCCGCCGGCGCGTCGAGCCGCGCCAGCGACTGCACCGGCGACACACCGCAGCGCCGTTGGAGGTCGAGGCGCTCCTCGTCGGCGGACGGCACGGCGAGCGCCGGGATCGTGAGGATGCGCCGGCGGATGACCTCGTTCACGCCAAGGACATCGACGTAGGCGATGGCGACGCAGCTGGCCTGGTCGGCCGTCATGTCGTCGACCCCTTCGAGCTCGAGCGCCAGGTCGTCGATCCACCATTGCCGGTCAGGCACGCACGCCGCGGCGGTCGCCGTGAGCTGCTCGACGAGCCCGGCATCGAGGTCGTCGAGCCCGTCGCCATGGGCGACCGACGACGCGATCACATCCGCCGTGAGCAGATCCTTCCAGCCCGCGCTGACGCACTGCTGCTCGTCGAGGACCGAGAGCACGGAGAGCACGAGCCACTGCTGCAGTTGCTCCGGCTCGATGCAGCCGAGGTAGGCCTCGAGGACCTCGTTGGCGTCGTCTCGATCGACGGAACCCGGCCAGCCCAACGGATCCTCCTCCACGGCGGAGACCGTTCGCCGGGCGGCGACCGGGAGCGCCTCGTAGGCCTCGTCGAAGCACGCCGGCTCCGGCTCGACGAAGTTCCCGGTGCCGATGGCCAGGCCGAGTGCACCGCTGAGGTCGGAGATGGCTGCCGCGGCCTCGCCGCCGGCGCGCTGACGTCGACGGGGCGCTCGTGGTGTCGCGGGCGGCTCGGTCGACGGCGCCACGGTGTCCGCCGGCTTGGTCTCGGCGGCGCCCTCGTCGTCGCCCCCGGACGAGGAGCAGGCGGTGACGAGCACGGCGAGTACGACGATCGCGATTCTCACAGCCGTCGGGAGAGCGACGGGGACATCGTCCCCCCCGGGCGGCGGGCCGTGACTCCGGGTCGGCCCCGACTCGCGGAGCCTGGCCATCGCGAGGTGTCGGCGGGCCGGGTCGACGCGCCGCGTGGAGCGGGCGAGTCCCAACGATGCGGCGAGGGCGACGAGGCCCATCAGGCCGAGCACGAGCATCCTCCCGACCACGAGGATCGCGGTGTCCGGGGCGGAGATGGTCGCCTCGGCGCCGTCGATGCTCACGGGACCAGGAGCGACGGCGACACGTACCTGCTCGGCTGGTCGGTCGGGTCGTTCGACCGCTGTCGGGGCCCGCCGCGAACGGGGCACCCCGGGCACGTCGACCGCGCGCACGTCGATGCGGTAGAGGCTGGCGTCGGCGAAGGCGGCACCGAGCATGTCCCACGCGTTGTTCGACTGGGCGATGACGACCTGCCCGTTCTCCAGTCGCGGCATGACGAAGGCGCCGTAGTTGTTGCACGCCTCGCATCTCGTCGGCGGCGTGTACCGCAACACCTCGCGCCAGGGCCCCTGCGGTGCGAAGGCCGTGCGGACGACGACGTCACTCCCCAGCCAGTCGTCTTCGTCGGACGCCGCGACGTAGACGTCGCCGAAGCGCTCGACGGACACCGGCATCGACATCGCCGCCGTCAGCACCGGAGCCCGCTTGGTCCGGTCCGGGGTCCAGCCCTCATCCGACCAGTACCACGGCTGGTTGTCGAGCCGGCCACGCGGCACCCGGGCGAGGTAGACGTACGGCGAGCACGACGGTTCGAATCCGCCGTCCGCGTCGAACTGCCGGTAGCAGTGGCCGTAGAGGTACGTCCAGTCGTCGTCGGACACGATCGAGAAGCCGAACAGCTCGTTGGATGCGTCCTCGGCGGGCTCGAGGTCGATCAGCTCGAGGTCGGGCAGCCGGTAGCGAGCGCGCCACGTGCCGAGTGGCTCGGCACCGGTGGCGGCGCCGGCGCCGCGCTCGTTGCGCACGGCGGCCAGGAACAGCCAGAGGTGGCCGTCGTCGCCGATCTCGGCGTCGAGCGGCCACAACCAGGTGTTGAGCTCGTCCTCGACCCACGAACCGATCCACGACGTGCCGTCGCCGCCCGTCGCCGGCAGCTGCTCGAAGCAGGTGCCGGTCTGGACCAGGGCGGCGTTGTGGGCGAAGCGGTCGTCGCCGAGCTGGGCGTCGGTGCCGATGAAGGCGTCCTGGAACAGCCACAGCGTGCGACCGTCCGGGAGGGCGTAGGCATGCGGGTAGTCGGCACCGGCGAGCCCGGCTGCGTCGTCGGCGGCGAAGAAGGCGTCGAGCCCGGCTGCCGTGGCATCCATCGCGCACTCTGCCGCGTCGACCGGTTGGGCGTGCAACGACCACGACGTCCCGAGCAACACGATCGAGGCGACCCCAACCCGTCCGACCACGGGCGACAGTGTGCCAGGTCGATGCACTCGGGCTACACGCGTAAGCCCAGGGCGCGGCTGATCACCAACCGTTGGACCTCGCTGGTGCCCTCGCCGATCTCGAGGATCTTGGCGTCGCGGTAGTGGCGTGACACCGCCGTCTCGTCCATGAAGCCGTAGCCACCGAACACCTGCGTCGCCGAACGGGTGGCATCGATGGCCGCCTCGGTGGCGAACAGCTTCGCCGTCGCCGCCTCGGTCTTGAACGGGCGGCCGGTGTCGTGCAGCCAGGCGGCGTGGTACACGAGGCGCCGCGAGGCGGCGAGGGCGACCTGCATGTCGGCGCAGCGGAAGGCGACCGCCTGGTTGGACCCGATCGGCCGGCCGAACGTCTGGCGCTCGTTGGCGTAGGCCACGGAGTCGTCGACGCATCGCTGCAGGACGCCGACCGCCAGCGCGGCGATGGCGATGCGTCCCTCGTCGAGGATCTCCAGGAACTGGGCGAAACCGCGGCCGCGCGGCCCGAGGAGGTGATCGTCCGGGACACGGCACTCGACGAACGACAGGCCGTGGGTGTCCGACGCGTGCCAGCCCATCTTGCGGTACGGCGGGTGCACCTCGAGCCCCGGCGTCCCGGACGGGACGACGATCGTCGAGATCTCGCCCGGTCCGGTGAGCGCGGTGATCGTGACGAGTGACGTGATCGGCGTCCCCGAGTTGGTGATGAACGCCTTCTCCCCGTCGATGACCCACTCCCCCGCGGCCTCGTCGTGGCGCGCCCGTGTGCGCGTGCCACCGGCGTCGCTGCCGGCGTCGGGCTCGGTGAGTCCGAACCCGCCGAGCGCCCGTCCGGCGCAGAGGTCGGGCAGCCAGCGCTCCTGCTGCTCGGGCGTGCCGAACTTGTGGATCGGGTTGGCGCCGAGCCCGACGCCGGCCTCCAGCGTGATGGCCACGACTGGTCGGCCCTGGCGATCTCCTCGATCGCCACGCACAGGCCGGTGAGATCGCCACCACCGCCGTAGGGCTCGGGGAAGGGGATCCCGAACAGGCCGAGCTCGCCCATCTTCAGCACTGTGTCGACCGGGAACGTGTGGTCGCGATCCCACGCCTCGGCGTGCGGTTCGATCTCGGCGGTGACGAAGTCACGGACGACGCCGCGCAGCGCCTCGTGCTCCTCGCTCAGCTCCGGGTGCACGTCATTCTCCTCACGCTCTCGTCACGCTCCGTCCGCTGCGGCGACCCGCGCCCGGCGACGTCGGGTCGAACCTCCTCGCGCAGGCTCCCATCGGAACCAGCGCAGCGCAACGAGCAACCCGGCGACGCCCCACGCGGCGACCACCGCCAGCTTGGCCCACTGGAACGCCGGTGGCTCGACGGCGGGGTTGAAGCAGTCCTGGAAGCTCTGGGCGAACGGCTTCAGCGGGAGCACGTCACCGAGCGTGTCGAGCCACGCAGGGGCGCTCGTCTCGATGGGGATGAAGATGTCGGAGATGAACGCCATCGGCAGGATGATCGCGTTGGCCACCGCGGACGCCGCCGACGCCGATGGGCACAGCCCGGCGACGGCCATCCCCATCGCCGCGAAGGACAGCACACCGACGAGGAAGGTGACCACCGCCGCCGGCATCTTGGCTGCGTCGACATCGAGGTCGTAGGCGACGACCCCCAACGTGAGCATCAGCAGCGCGCCGGCAGCGGCCAGCGCGACCGCCGAGCCGATCAGTCCGCCGATGTACACCCACGGCGGCAGCGGGGTCCCGCGCCAGCGCTTGAGCACGCCCTCGTCGCGGCGGATGGGGACGACGTTGGCGAGGTTGGTGAACGTCGCCGACACCGCCGTGAAGGCGGCGATGCCGCCGGTGTAGAACTGGCTGAGCGGCCACTCCCCCGCCCCGGTGTCCACCTCGTTGCCGCCGAACAGGGCGTTGAACAGCACCAGCATGATCAGCGGGAGGGCGATCGTGAAGAACACGGCGATCGGTGTGCGGGCGAACGTGCGCGCCTGGTACACGACGTGGCGGCCGAGCATCGGCGCCGGGCTGGGGAGGGTGCTCACGGACGGCTCGCCTCGTCGGCGAGGCCGAGGAACACGTCCTCGAGCGACGGCCGGCTGACGCTGAGCCCACCCAACTCGACACCTCGGTCGAGCGCCCACCCGGTCAGCGTGTGCAGGTCGCGGGTGGCGTCGGTGCTCGCCAGCTCCACCTCGTCGCCCTCGGCGCGGGCACCCAGCGGCAGCTCGCTGCCGGCGACGCTCGTCGGGGAGCTGGAAGCGGATCACCGTCGTCCCCGTGCGGCCGACGAGCTCGTCCGGAGTGCCTTCGGCGACCAACCGACCCGCCGACAGCACGCCGACGCGGTCGGCGAGGTGCTCGGCCTCCTCGAGGTAGTGCGTCGTCAGCAGCACCGTGGTCCCCTCGCCGCAGAGCTCGCGGATCAGGTCCCACGCGTGGCGCCGGGCCGCCGGATCGAATCCCGTCGTCGGCTCGTCGAGGAAGAGCAGAGCGGGCCGTCCGGCGATGCCCATCGCCAGGTCGAGCCGCCGACGCTGGCCACCGGACAAGTGCCCGACGCGACGGTCGAGCTGCTCGGTGAGTCCGACGAGCTCGACGACGTCGGCGACCTCACGCCGGCGCTGTAGCACGAGGAGTAGATCTCCACGGCCTCGGCGACGGTCAGCTCGTGCTCGACGCCGGACGACTGCAGCACGATGCCGATGCGATCGCGGAAGTCGGTGCCGGCCGAGCCGGGATCGTGGCCGAGCACGGTCACCTCGCCGGACGACCGCTTGCGATGGCCCTCGAGGATCTCCACCGTCGTCGACTTGCCGGCGCCGTTGTGCCCGAGCAGGGCGTACACCTCGCCGTCTCGGACCTCGAACGACACGCCGTCGACGGCGCGGATCTCGCCGTAGTCCTTGCGCAGATCGCGAACGCTGATCGCCGGCATGCTCTCCGGGAAGCTAGCGGCGCGCTCCCCGATCTGGGCGCGATCCGTGCCAGACCGCGACTGGGCGCGATCCGTCCCGGATTCCGAGACGAGTGCGCCCAGATTCACGAGCGCGGTGAGGAGATGGGCAGTCCGGTGTCGTTGCGCAACTGCTCGGACGCCGGGACGAAGTACCCGAGCAGCTCGGCGCGGACCGTGGCGGCGACGCTCGCACGTCGAGATCGTCGACTGCCACGTCGATCGCCGCCGTCATGTGCTCGAGCCACCTGGCCCGCTCCTCGCGGCCGATGTGGAACGGCATGTGGCGCAGTCGCAGGCGAGGATGGCCCCGCTCGTCGGAGTACGTCGTCGGCCCTCCCCAGTACTGCACGAGGAACAGCCGCAGGCGGTGCCGCGCACCGGACAGGTCTGGCGCCTCCGGGTACAGGCGCACCAGCACCGGATCGGTGGCCACGCCGTCGTAGAAGGCGTCGACGAGGCGGCGAAAGAACGGCTCGCCGCCCACCCGGTCGTACAGCGTCGCGACCGGCGTGTCCACGGCGGTCACGGTACCGTCCGTCACATGGCCAGCTACCGCCCCGACGTCCTCTCGCCCGAGCTCTCGGCGTACATCGCCGAGCACACGGCCCAGCCCGACGGCGTGCTCGACGCACTGGCGGAGCGTACGGCGGCGCTCGGTCGCGCCGCCCGCATGCAGATCGGTGCCGACCAGGGCGCCTTGCTGACGCTCCTGACCCGGCTCGTCGCAGCGAGGCAGGCCGTCGAGGTCGGGACGTTCACCGGCTACTCGTCGATCTGCATCGCCCGCGGCCTGCAGCCGGGCGGACATCTCCTGTGTTGCGACGTGTCCGAGGACTACACGGCGATCGCCAAGGACGCCTGGGCCGCGGCCGGCCTCACCGATGTCATCGAGCTGCGTCTCGCTCCGGCGCTCGACACGCTGCGCGCCCTGCCCGACGAGGCGACGATCGACCTCGCCTTCATCGACGCCGACAAGGGCAACTATCCCGCCTACTACAGCGAGCTCGTGACGCGGGTCCGCCCGGGCGGGATCCTGCTCGCCGACAACACCCTGTGGTCCGGACGTGTCGTCGACGACGGCGCCGACGATGACGACACGGTTGCCATCCGCTCGTTCAACGACCTGGTCGCCGCCGACGACCGCGTCGACAGCTACATCCTGCCGGTCGGCGACGGTCTGACCCTGATCCGCAAGCGCTGACCCAACCAGAGGCACCGCTGTGTCGTGTCCGGAGTGGTGATCGCCGTCGTGCCCGACGTGTCTGACGCTGCGCTGACCGGCGGCGATGAGATCGAGCCTCTCTTTCGCGCCCACTACGCCCGCCTCGTCCGGGCGCTGGCCGTGGTGTGCGGTGACGGCGAGGTCGCCGCCGACGCCGTCCAGGAGGCGTTCGTGCGGGCGCACGTCCGGTGGAGACGGCTGCGTCACTACGACGACCCGGTCGGCTGGATCCGCCGCGTCGCCCTCAACCTCGTGCGCGACGACCACCGCCGGGCGGTGCGCAAGCGCCGGGCCGTCGCCCGGCTGGCGGCCGAGCCGCCGGCCGTGGACGCCGAGCCGGAGCCCGACGGCTTGACGGTGCTGCTGGCGGCGCTCCCCCAGCAGCAGCGCACCGCGGTCGCCCTCTACTACGTCGACGGGCTGACCGTCGCCGAGGTCGCCGAGACGATGGGGCTCGCCGAAGGGTCGGTGAAGTCCCACCTGCACGACGCCCGCCAGCGCCTGCGCGGGCTGATCGACCGGGAGGACCGGTGATGGACGACGACGACCGCGAGCTCGAGGCGCTGCTCCGCGCGCACGCCGAGCGGATGACCGAGGATCTGACCGATTCGTCGGTGGCCTACGCAGCGGTGGCTCGCCGGGCGCGTGTCCGGCGCGGCCGCCGCACCGCCGTCATCGGCGGGCTCGCCGCGGCGGCCGCCGTGGCCGGCGTGCTCGTCGTGGCCAGCGCGACGGGCGACCGGGCGACGGTGCTCACGCCGGCGACCTCGCCCACGCCACCGACGGCGTCGCCGACAACCGCCGTCGGCCCCGACGTACGCCGTCGCCCCGACGATCGCGACCCAGCACGCTCGCGCCGACGACCGTGCCCACGACGGTGCCGGCCGTGCCGCCGACGTTCCCGGCCACCACCGTCCCCGTCCAGCCCGTACCGCCACCGACAGCGCCACCGACGACTGCACCGAGTGCGTCGACGGAGACGTACGACGGCATCGGCGGCTCGATCACCGTGCGCCTGAGCGGGGGCACCGTGGCCCTGGTCGGCGACCCGTCGCCGGCGCCGGGCTACACGACCCGCGTCGACGACAACGGTCCCGATCGCGTCCGCGTCCGGTTCGAGCGCGACGACGCGCGGACAGAGATCCGTGTCGAGGTCGAGGGCGGCGAGCTCGTCCCGGAGATCATCGAGGACTGACCCAACCTCGCCGGGCACCGCGTCGTGTCCTCTCCATGCGTGCCACCAGTCGCTCCATCCTCGCCGCCGGGACGATCGCCTCCGTGGCGATCGTCGGCGCCGGCGTCACCGTGCTCGGCGCCGACGATGCCGACGTGACCAGCAGGCTCGGCCAGGTCGGTCCGTCGACCAGCGTCGACTTCATCACCGTCCCCCGGTCCGTCGCCTCCTCGACGTCGACGTCGTCCTCGACGACTCGTCATCGACCTCGACCTCGACCTCGACCTCGACCGTGCCGACGACGATCACGGTGCCGACCAGCACGCCCGTCACCGAGCCGTCGGTGACCGCCGCGGGAACCGTCACGGCTCCCAGTTGACGGTTCCCGCTGACACGCTTCCCGACGTCACCGCGTCGAGCACTCCGACCACGATCGACGACCGCGGTGGTGACCGTGGTGGCGACGACGAGGACCACTCGGGCCCCGGACACGGCGGCGACGACGACCGGATGACGACCACTCCGGTCCGGCCACGGCGGCGACGACGACAGTGGCGGCGACGACAACTCCGGCCACGGCGGTGGCGACGACGACGACGACTGACGACAAGAGGCCAGGTGGGCGAGCGCCGCTGCGCAGCGGCGGCGGCGAGCACGGAGGTGAGGTGAGCAGCTTGGCTGCGAACCGAACCCGATCAGACGTCCAGGAACCGGGAGGCGGCGATGCCCGACCCGATGGCGCCGGCGATCATGCCGATGGCCAGGATGACGAACATGCTGCGCAGCACGTAGCCGTCGGTGACGACGAGGGCGGCGAACCCGCTGTTCGGCGGGAAGTCCTTGACCCCTGCCGTCCAGCGGTTGTTGATCAGCCACAGGCCACCGCACGCGGCGACGCCGCCGATGAAGCCCTGGATCAAGCCCTCGAGCATGAACGGGATGCGGATGAACCAGTCGGTCGCCCCGACGAGCTTCATCACCTCGATCTCCCGGCGGCGGGCGAACATCGCCGTGCGGATCGTGTTCCAGATCAGCAGGACGGCGGCGAAGAGCAGGGTGATCGACAGGATCACGGTGTACAGACCGACGAAGCCCTTGAGCTTGGAGATCACGTCGAGCTGCTCGTCGGCGAGCACGATGTTCGACACGTTGGGCAGCTCGCGCAGGCTGTCGCGCAGCTGCCGCAGCGTGTCGACGTCGGTGGCGTCGGTCGGCACGACCTTGTACTGGGTCGGGATGTTCTCGGCGGTCAGCAGCTCCAACGTGGACGGGTCGCCGGCGAGCAGGCGCTGCGCCTCCTCGAGCGAGCAGGTCGTGTCGCAGTAGGTGAACGACTCGACCTGCTGGGGCAACGAATCGAGGGCGTTCTCGATCTCGGTCCGCTGGGCGTCGGTGGCGCCCGGGTTGACGTAGACGATCATCTCCACGTCGCCCTCCCAGGCGACGAGGAGGTTGTCGAAGCCTCGTTGCATCAGCAACGTCAGGCCGAAGATGAGCAACGAGACGGCCGACGTGATGATCGCCGCCACCGTCAACGTCATGTTGCGCCGGAAGCTGGCCCAGGTCTCGCGGAAGGTGTAGGTCAGGCGTGAGAGCATCGAGGGAGGGAGGGCTTACTCGTAGACGCCGCGGGCCTGGTCGCGCACGATCACGCCACGGTCGAGCTGGATCACCCGCTTGCGCATGGTGTTGACGATGCGCTGGTCGTGGGTGGCCATCAACACGGTCGTCCCGGTCTTGTTGATGCGGTCGAGGAGGCGCATGATGCCCTCCCCCGTCGCCGGGTCGAGGTTCCCCGTCGGCTCGTCGGCGAGCATGATCAGCGGACGGTTGACGAACGCCCTGGCGACCGACACGCGCTGCTGCTCGCCACCGGAGAGCTGGTGCGGGAAGCGGTCCTCCTTGCCGGCGAGGCCGACGAGGTCGAGCACGGCCGGCACCTGCTGGCGGATGACGTGCTTGGGCTTGCCGATGACCTCCTGGGCGAAGGCGACGTTCTCGAAGACCGTCTTGTTCGACAGCAGCTTGAAGTCCTGGAAGATGTTGCCGATGTTGCGGCGCAGCTGCGGCACCCGCCCCGACGGCATGTCGATGATGTTCCGCCCGGCCACCCAGACGGCACCGTGCTCAGGGCGGTCCTGGCGGTTGAGCAGGCGCAGCAGCGTCGACTTGCCCGACCCGGACGGGCCGACGAGGAACACGAACTCGCCCTTGGGCACGTCGAAGCTGGCATCGCGCAGGGCGACGACATCGACGCCGTAGCTCTTGGTGACGTTCTCGAGGCGGATCATGAAGTGTTGCGGTCTCGTGACGAAGCGGCCGTCAGACTACCGGCGGAGGCGAAGCGTGAGCCGTCGCGGCGGACATCCGCCGCCGGACGTCACACCTCGGCGCCCGCCCGACGCCAGCGGAGATAGCCCTCCATGAACTCGTCGAGGTCGCCGTCGAGGACGGCGGCCACGTTGCCGGACTCGATCTCCGTGCGCAGATCCTTGACCATCTGGTACGGCTGCAGCACGTAGGAGCGGATCTGGCTGCCCCAGCCGACCTGGGCCTGCTTGCCGGCGATCGCGTCGAGCTCGACGGCGCGCTCCTCCTCGACCTTGGCTGCCACCATCGCCTTCAGCCGGCCGAGCGCCTTCTCCCGGTTCTGCAGCTGGCTGCGCTCCTCCTGCGAGCTGGCGACCATCCCGGTCGGCTCGTGGATGAGGCGCACGGCCGACGACGTCTTGTTGACGTGCTGACCGCCGGCGCCGGACGCCCGGAAGACCTCCATGCGGATGTCCGACTCGGCGAGGTCGACGTCGGGATCGTCCATCACCGGCCACACCTGCACCGCGGCGAAGCTCGTCTGGCGCCGGCCCTGGTTGTCGAACGGGCTGATCCGCACGAGTCGGTGGGTCCCCCGCTCGCTGGTCATCAGCCCGTAGGCGTAGCGCCCGCTGAGCGTGAACTCGGCGGAGAGGATCCCCGCCTCGGTGCCCTCGGAGACGCCGTCGACGACGAACTTGAGCCCTCGACGCTCGGCCCAGCGCTCGTACATGCGCAGCAGCATCTCGCTCCAGTCCTGGGCGTCGACCCCACCGTCCTTGGCGTTGATCTGGACGATGGCGTCGGCCCGGTCGTGCTCGCCGGTGAACAGGCTGCGCAGGTCGAGCTGGTCGAGTCGGCGACCGAGCTCGGCGACGCCGTCGGCGAGCTCGGGCTCCTGCGTCTCGTCGTCCTCCTCGCGAGCAAGCTCGTGCAGGACGTCGAGATCGTCGAGCATGCCGGACATCGCATCATGAATGGCCACGTCGTCACGCAGGTTGGCGTACTCGCCCGTCAGCGCCTTGGCGCTGTCGGCGTCGTCCCACAGGTCGGGACGGCCCATCTCCGCCTCCAGCTCGGTGAGCCGGTTGCGCGCCTCGCCGACCCGCAGGTACACCTCGGCCTCGCCGAGCCGCCGTCGCAGCTCGCGGAGGTCGTCGGTGAAGTCGCGCATGGACGGCTGGCCTCAGCCGGCGCCGTGGCAGTTCTTGAACTTCTTGCCCGAACCGCAGGGGCAGGGCTGGTTGCGGCCGGTCTTCGACCACTCGTCCTTGACGACGGTCTCCTGCTTGACGGCCTGGCGAGCGCGCCCCGCGGTCTGCGGGATCGCCGTCGCCGAGCGCACGATCGCCGCCGCGTCGGCACTCGCCGCGGCCGCGGCGAACGCCGACGCCTGCTCGGTGTCCGACGACGTCGTCTGCAGGTTCTGCACGGCGGGCGCCGGTGCCGGCGCGGCCGCCGCCGGCGAGGCCGTCGAGGACGCCGCCACCTGTGGCTGAGGCTGGCTGGGCACGACCTGGACGTGCATCACGTACCGCACGAAGTCCTGGGCGATCCCCTTCATCATCGCCCCGAACATCTCGTAGCCCTCGCGCTGCCACTCGGTGAGCGGGTCCTTCTGTCCCATCGCCCGGAGGTTGATGCCCTCCTTGAGGTAGTCCATCTCCTCGAGGTGCTCGCGCCAGCGCTGATCGATGACGCTCAACATCACCTTGCGCTCGACCTGGCGCATGACCTGCTCGCGCGGCGCGTCGTGCGGGGGCCGCTGCGCCTCGACCTCGTCCTCGCGCCGCTCGTAGAAGGCGACGGCGTCGGCCATCACGAGCTCGTACATCTCGTTGGTGTTGCGGCAGTCGGTGAGGCGCTGCTCGTCGATCTCCGTCGGCCAGAACGTCTGCAGCTCCTTCGCCAGGCCGTCGAGGTCCCACTCGTCGTCTGCCGCGCTGGCGCAGTGCGTCTCGAGGAGGGCGTGCACGGCCTCGGACAGGTACTCCATCGCCGCCGACTTGAGGTCGGCGCCCTCGAGGATCTGGTCACGGCGCGCGTAGATCACCTTGCGCTGCTCGTTCATCACCTCGTCGTACTTGAGGACGTTCTTGCGGATCTCGGCGTTGCGCGTCTCGACGGTTGTCTGCGCCCGCTCGATGGCCTTGGTGACCATCTTCGCCTCGATCGCCTCGTCGTCGGGGAGCGCCTTGTTCATCACGTACGACAGGGCGCCGGTGGCGAACAGTCGCATCAGCTCGTCGTCGAGGCTGAGGTAGAACCGGCTCTCCCCCGGATCGCCCTGGCGGCCGGAGCGGCCGCGCAGCTGGTTGTCGATGCGCCGCGACTCGTGGCGCTCGGACCCGATGACGTAGAGCCCACCGAGCTCGCGGACGCGGTCGCCCTCCGCGGCGCACTGCTGCTTGTACTCGGCGAGCAGCTCGTCGTAGCGCGCCATCGCCTTCGCCCGCGCCTCGCGGAAGTCGTCGGGCATCTGCTCGAGCGGCAAGGGGAGGGCGAACGTGTCGACCATCACGTCGGCGGTGTGGCCCTCCTTGAGCACCTCGTGACGGGCCATCCCCTCGGCATTGCCACCGAGCACGATGTCGACCCCGCGACCGGCCATGTTGGTGGCCACGGTGACGCTTCCCAGGCGGCCGGCCTGGGCGACGATCATCGCCTCCCGCGTGTGCTGCTTGGCGTTGAGCACCTCGTGGGCGATGCCCCGCTGCGCCAGCTGGCGCGAGAGGTACTCGCTCTTCTCGACGCTGACCGTGCCGACGAGAATCGGCTGGCCGCGCTCGTTGCGCTCGGCGATGTCCTCGACGACGGCGTCGAACTTGGGCACCTCGCCCTTGTAGATCAGGTCTGCCTGGTCGGCCCGGGCCACCGGCTTGTTGGTCGGGATCTGCACCACGCCGAGCTCGTAGGTGGCCATCAGCTCGGCGGCCTCGGTGGCCGCCGTGCCGGTCATCCCGGCGAGCTTGTCGTACATGCGGAAGTAGTTCTGCAGCGTGATCGTGGCGAGGGTCTGGTTCTCCTCTTTGATCTTCACGCCCTCTTTGGCCTCGACGGCCTGGTGGATGCCCTCGCTCCAGCGGCGCCCCTCGAGGATGCGGCCGGTGAACTCGTCGACGATCTTCACCTCGCCGTTCTGGACGATGTAGTCCTTGTCCTTCTTGTACAGCTCCTTGGCCTTGAGGGCGACCTGCATCTGGTGGACGAGGTTCTGCTGCACCTCGTCGTAGAGGTTCTCGATGCCGAGGGTTGCCTCGACCTGGTCGATGCCCGCCTCCAGCGGCACGACGACGCGCTTGTCCTCCTCGACCTCGTAGTGCACGTCGCGCTTGAGCTGGCGGACGATCTCGGCGAACTTGCGGTACAGGATCGCCGCGTCGGAGACGCGCCCGGAGATGATCAGCGGGGTCCTCGCCTCGTCGATGAGGATCGAGTCGACCTCGTCGACGATGGCGTAGTTGTGCCCGCGCTGGGTCTTGTCGACGAGCCGCCCGGCCATGTTGTCGCGCAGGTAGTCGAAGCCCATCTCGTTGTTCGTGCCGTACGTGATGTCGGCGCCGTACTGCTGGCGCTTCTCGGCGGGCGACGTCTTGAACCCGGGGATGATCAGGCCGACGTCGAGGCCGAGGAAGCGGTGGATGCTGCCCATCCACTCGGCGTCGCGCCGGGCCAGGTAGTCGTTGACGGTGACGAGGTGGACGCCGTTGCCGCCGAGGCCGTTGAGGTACGCCGGCAGGGTCGACACCAAGGTCTTGCCCTCACCGGTCTTCATCTCGGCGACCCAGCCGAAGTGCAGCGCCGCGCCGCCCATGATCTGCACGTCGTAGTGGCGTTGGCCGATGGTCCGCCGCGCCGCCTCGCGCATCACGGCGAAGGCCTCGATGGCGATGTCGTCGAGGTCGGCGCCGTTGCCGAGCCGCTCGCGGAAGTCGGTGGTCTTGGCGCGCAGCTGGTCGTCGGAGAGCCGCTGGAGCTCCGGCTCGAGGGCGTTGACGTCGGGGACCATGCCCTGCAGCGCCTTCAGCTTCTTGCCCTCGCCTGCGCGGAGGATGCGATCGAGGATGCCCATGCGGGGTTCGAGCCTACCGGGTACCCCTCCCCGGGGTCCTGGCGTTCCCGCGGCGAACTGTGAGCCGCAGCGGCGGAGATCCGCCGTCTGCGCTCACACGTCGGCTCAGTCGTCGGGGAAGGCGACGGTGCAGAACTGGCGGGTGCCCTCCGGTTGGCGGCCGGCGCAGGTATCGCCGTAGCGGCGGTAGGCGGAGTCGTCCTCGGCCCGGTTGTAGAGGTCGTCGCACGCCTGCATGTCGCCGTCGAAGCAGTCCTCGGCCAGGGCGTCGAAGCCGGCGTCGTCGCCGAGCCCGTCGGGCTGCTCGGTGGCCGGTGGGATCGACGTGGTCGACGTCGTCGCCATCGCGGGTCAGGAAGAAGACGACGACGCCGGCGATCGCCAGCGCGGCCACGATGGCGGCGATGATCGAGCGCCCGCGGCTTGTTGTCCGGGCTCCTGCGCTGCCGGAGGTGGTGTCGAGTACACCGCCGTCGGCGGCGGCCCGGCTGGAGGCGGGCCGGGCGGAGGCGGTGGTGGCCATCCGTCCTGCGACATGGCCGCAAACGGTAGTCAGGCCACCCGCTCACCCGCCGCGTGGGCGTATGGCGTCGCCGCCACCGCGGCACACGTGACCTCGGCTGCGCCCGCCGCGCGCAGTGTCGACGCCGCCGCCTCGAGGGTCGCTCCCGTCGTGACGACGTCGTCGACCAGCAGGATGCGCACCGGCTGGACCCGGGGATGTGCCCGGAACGCCGGGCCGGCGAGCCGTCCGCGGCGGTCCTGTCCGGTCTGCGGCCCACCACCGCGGCGTTCGAGCAGGCGGCGGCACGGCACGCCGAGTTGCCGTGCGACGTGGCGGGCGACCAGCTCGGCCTGGTCGAACCCGCGCTCGTGGCGACGCCTGGCACCGGTCGGCGCCCACGTGACGACGTCGACACGGCGCCCACTCGCCGCCACGCGGTTGACGACCAGCCCGGCGAGGTGGCGGGCGACCGCGCGGCGGTTGCGGTACTTGAACCCGAGCAGGACGTCGCGCACCCGCCCCGTGAACGGGGCGGCCACCAGCACCCCCGGTGGCGCCGACGTCTCGGCCCGGGCGACGAGAGCGAAGCGGCAGGTCCGGCACAGCGGGGCGCCGGGCCGCTCGCAGCCGGCACATCGGGTCGTGAGGATCATGGTCCCGATCATGAACGAGGGGTGCGCGAGTGTGAGCCGGTGCTGCGGCTGCCCGACCCGTGCCTCGTCGTCCTCGTCGGCGTCGCCGGCTCGGGCAAGTCGACGTGGGCGTCGAGCTGGTTCCCCGCCACGGCGATCGTCTCGTCCGACGACCTGCGGGCCGTGGTCGGCCGCCACCGCCACGACCTGCAGGCCACCAAGGACGCACTCGAAGTGCTCGACCTGCTGGTCACGAAGCGGCTGCGCCGGGGACTGGTGACGGTCGTCGACTCCACCGCCCTGGAACCGGCGGTGCGGGCCCGCTACCGGGCGCTGGCCGAGTCGGCCGGCGTGCCCTGTCACGCCGTCGTCGTCGACACGCCGGAACGAGAGACGCGGGCGCGCAACCGGGGCCGGCCGGAGGCCGTGCCGTCGTCGGTGGTGACGAGCCAGTCGCGCGCCCTCGCCGCGCTCGACGACGTCATCGGCGACGAGGGCTTCGCCGCCGTCCACCACGTGTCCGACGGCCCGGTCGTCGTCGTGCCCCGCCGGCTCTTCGACGCGCCCGCTGCGGCGCGCCGCCAACAGGAGGATCCGATGACGATGCGCTTCGGCTTGCAGATCGGCAGGTTCACGTGGCCCGGCGCCCCGGCCGAGACCGCCGCCCGGCTGGGCGCGATCGCCGCCGCCGCCGAGGAAGCCGGCTTCGCGTCGATCTCGGTGATGGACCACTTCATCCAGATCCCCGGCGTCGGGCGGGAGTGGGAGGACATGCTGGAGAGCACGGCGACGCTCGGCTTCCTCGCCGCATCGACATCGCGGGCCCGGCTCGGCGCGCTGGTCACCGGCGTGACCTACCGCAACCCGGCGCACGTGGCCAAGATCGTCGCCACGCTCGACGTGCTGTCCGGTGGGCGGGCGTTCTGCGGGCTGGGAGCGGCGTGGTTCGGACGCGAGCACGAGCTGTACGGGTGGGAGTTCCCGCCGCTCGCCGAGCGCTACGAGCGGCTCGAGGACGCCCTCGAGCTGCTGCCGTTGATGTGGGGCAAGGGCACACCCCGGTTCGACGGGCGCCACATCACGGTGCCGGCGGCGACGTGCTACCCGCGACCGCTGCAGGAGCGCATCCCGATCCTCGTCGGTGGCTCCGGCGAGCGGCGGACGCTGCGGTTGGTCGCCCGCCACGCCGACGCCTGCAACCTGTTCGGCGAGCCCGACGTCGTCGCCCACAAGCTGGCGGTGCTCCACGAGCACTGTGCAGCCGAGGGTCGTGACCCGGCGACGATCACGGTGACCAACCTCACGGAGGCGGCGATCCTCGGCGGCTCCGCCGCGGCGAGCGAGCGCTACGCCGACGTCGTCGGCACCGTCGAGGAGCAGATGGGCCGCTACCGGGCGTTCGCCGAGGTCGGCGTGCAGGAGGCGATCGTCGCCCTGCACCTCGACGGGACGACCGACCAGGTCGAGGCGTTCGCCCCGGTGATCGCCGCCTTCAGCTCGTGACGCGGCCGGGCGTGAACGCCACCGGCATGGTGCGCACCCCGGCGATGAAGTTGGAGGCCAGCGCCTCCGGCGGCCCGGCCGGCCGGAGGTCGGGCAGCCGGGTCAGCAGCTCGCGGAGCATCGCCACGGCCTCGATGCGGGCGATGTGCAGGCCGAGGCACAGGTGCGGCCCGCCGCCGCCGAAGGCGAGGTGCGGGTTCGGATCGCGGCCGACGTCGAAGCGATCGGGATCGGCGAAGACGTCCTCGTCCCGGTTGGCCGAGCCGTAGAACATGATCACCTTGTCGCCCGCGGCGATCGGTCGCTCACCGATCTCCGTGTCCTCCATCGCCGTGCGTCGGAAGTGGACGACCGGTGACGTGTAGCGCAGCATCTCCTCCACGGCGGTCGGCAGCGAGCCCGTCGATGTCGGCCATCAGCCGCGCCCGCTCGTCCGGGTGGTCGAAGAGCAGCTGGACACCGGCAGCGAGCAGGTTGCGCGTCGTGTCGCCACCGGCGTTGACGAGCAGGAGGAAGAACCACTGCAGCTCGCCGTCGGTGAGCCGATCGCCGTCGATCTCCGCCTGCACCAGCGTCGTGGCGATGTCGTCGGACGGGTGCGCCCGCTTGCGCTCGGCCACCTCGGCGGCGAACGTCAGCATCTCGGTGATCGCGGCGAGCTTGACGTCGAGCGGGGCGACCGTCTCGTCGGTCGTGTGCATGATCTCGGTGAGCTCGTAGAGGCGCTCGCCGTCGGCGCGAGCGATGCCCATCAGCTCGGCGATCAAGCCCGACGGCAGCCTCCCGGCGATGTCGTGGACGAAGTCGCACTCGCCGCGCTCGACGACGTCGTCGACGATCTCGGCGGCCAGTTCGGCGATGCGTCCGGCGAGCGCCTGGGCGTTGCGCGGGGTGAAGCCGCGGCTGACGAGCAGCTTGAAGCGGTCGTGCTGGGGTGGGTCCATCGACAGCATCATCTGACGCTGGGCGGCCAGACCTGCCTCGTCGGACTCGGGCATCATCACGCCGCGTGCCGCCGAGCTGAACATCTTCGGACGGCGGCTGACGGCACGCACGTCGGCGTAGCGGGTGACCGCCCAGAAGCCCGGCCCGTCACGCTCCTCGTGCCAGTGGACGGGGTCGTTGGCGCGCAGCCATGCGTACTGATCCCAGGGATGGCCGTTGGCGAAGGTGGCGGTCGAGGTGAGGTCGATGGCGGGGGCGCCCATCCCCCCATCGAATCGCACCGAGATCAGGACGTCAGCACCGGACGCAGCTCGTCCTCCCAGAACGAGCAGAAGCCCTCCTGGTCGGGCCCGATCTGGTGGAAGTAGACGTGGTCGATGCCGGCGTCGACCATCTTCTTCACCTGCGTCGAGGATCGGCTTCGGGTCGGGACCGCACGGGATCGAGTCGGCGATCATCTCCGGGCGTCACGCTCTCCGACGCCTGCTCGAACAGCGCCGGCGTAGCCAGGTCCTGGCTGAGCTGACCGGGGACGCCGGCGTTGGGCCAGATGCGGTGGGCCGTCTTCACGGCATCGTCCTTGTCCGGAGCCCAGCACAGGGTGAGCTGGGCGTAGACCGGACCCGAGCCGCCGGCGTCTCGCCAGTCGGAGATCACGTCGCCGCCCGAGTTGGTCCACAGGCCGTCGCCGATGCGGGCGGCGAGCTTGGCCGCCTCCGGCCCGAACGCCGAGACGATGATCGGCGGATCCTCCGCCGGCGGGTCGTAGATGCGCGCGTTCTCGACCGTGTAGTGGGTGCCGCGGTGGGTGATCTCCTCGCCGGACCACAGCGTGCGCACGATGTCGACCGCCTCCTCGAGCAACTCGAAGCGGAGGTCGGCGGGCGGCCAGCGGTGACCGAGGATGTGCTCGTTGAGCGCCTCGCCGGTGCCGACGCCCCACGTGAAGCGCCCGTCGAAGAGCTGGGCGCAGGTCGCCGTCGCCTGGGCCAGGATCGCCGGGTGGATGCGCACGGTCGGGCACGTGACGCCGACGCCGACCTCGATGCTCGTGTCCGATCGGCGATCGCCCCGAGCACCGACCACACGAACGGCGAGTGGCCCTGGGCGTCGACCCACGGGTGGTAGTGGTCGGAGATCGACACGAAGTCGAACCCGTTGCCCTCGGCGAGCTCGGCCATGTCGACCAGCCGCCGCGGCTCGTGCTCCTCACTGGAAAGGGTCAACCCGAACTGCGTCATGGCCCCCCGTTACCCGTCGGGCCGAGGCTCTACACGGGGCGGGGGCGTGGGGGCAGAGGCTCCGGCGGAGCCCCCACCGTCGGTCGATCCGACTCGCCGGTCGATCGATCCAGCTGGGTGCGGCCGAAGGCCGCTCCAACAACTCGGCGACGAACCTCCGGTTCGGCGCCGAAACCCTCAGTACCGGTAGTGCTCGGGCTTGAACGGGCCGGAGGGGTCGATGCCCAGGTACTCGGCCTGCTCGTCGGTGAGCTTGGTCAGCTTCACGCCGAGCGCGCCGAGGTGCAGTTCGGCGACCTTCTCGTCGAGGTGCTTGGGCAGCACGTAGACGCCGAGCGGGTAGCGCTCGGTGTTGGCGAACAGCTCGATCTGGGCGATCACCTGGTTGGAGAACGAGCAGCTCATCACGAAGCTCGGGTGCCCGGTGGCGCAGCCGAGGTTCACCAGCCGCCCCTCGGCGAGGACGATCACCTGGTGGCCGTCGGGGAACCGCCACACGTCGGTGCCCGGCTTGAGCTCGTCGCGGACGGCGCCGGAGCGGGCCAGGCCGGCCATGTCGATCTCGTTGTCGAAGTGGCCGATGTTGCAGACGATGGCGTTGTGCTTCATCCGCAGCATGTCGTCGGTCGTGAAGATGTCGGTGTTGCCGGTGGCCGAGACGAACACGTCGGCGGTGTCGACGACCTCGTCCATCGTCGTCACCTGGAACCCCTCCATCGCCGCTTGCAGGGCGTTGATCGGGTCGATCTCGGTGACGATCACCCGGCAGCCCTGGCCGCGCAGGCTCTGCGCGCAGCCCTTGCCGACGTCGCCGTAACCGGCGACGACGGCGACCTTGCCGCCGAGCATCACGTCGGTCGCCCGGCAGATGGCGTCGACGAGCGAGTGGCGGCAGCCGTAGAGGTTGTCGAACTTCGACTTGGTGACCGAGTCGTTGACGTTGATCGCCGGGAACAGCAGGTCACCGTCGGCGAACATCTTGTACAGCCGCTTGACGCCGGTCGTCGTCTCCTCCGTGACGCCCTTGACGCCGGCGGCCATGCGCGTCCACTTCGACGGATCCGTGCGCAGCGAGCGCTGCAGCAGGCCGAGGACCAATGCCAGCTCGGGGTTCGACGCGCTCATCGGGTCGGGCACGGCGCCGGCCTTCTCGTACTCGACGCCCTTGTGCAGCAGCAGCGTGGCGTCACCGCCGTCGTCGAGGATCATGTTCGGGCCATCGCCGTCGGGCCACGTCATCATCTGCTCGGTGCACCACCAGTACTCCTCGAGCGTCTCGCCCTTCCAGGCGTAGACCGGGACGCCGCTGGGGGTCCTCCGCCGTCCCGTCCGGACCGATCGCCACGGCCGCCGCGGCGTGGTCCTGGGTGGAGAAGATGTTGCAGCTCGCCCAGCGGACCTCGGCGCCGAGCTCGACGAGCGTCTCGATGAGCACGGCGGTCTGGATGGTCATGTGCAGCGAGCCGGAGATGCGGGCTCCGGCGAGTGGCTTGGACGGGCCGAGCTCGGCGCGCAGCGCGCGCAGGCCGGGCATCTCGTGCTCGGCGAGCAGGATCTCCTTGCGCCCGAACGGGGCGAGGGACAGGTCGGCGACGCGGAAGTCGCGACGCGCGTCGGTGGTGGGCATGGTCGTCATGGTCTCTCCTCGACAGTTGGTGTACTGGAGGCGGGCCGGGGCCTGCTGGCACCGATCGGATCAGCCCGTCGCATCGGGGAGCATACCGGTGACGGCGTGCCGGGATCGCGTCGTTCTGAGGCGAGCCTCTCGGTTCCGGCACGGCGGGCGCTCCTGCGCCTTCGCCGGCCGCATTCAGACTGGCGAACGTCGGAGAGATGCTCTCGGCGTCGATGCGGCCCTGGATGCGGTCGTGCTCGGCGTCGTCGACGGTGCGCGCCTCGTCGACGAGCATCACGGGGATGTCGTCGCGGACGTCGTACACGCGGCGCAGGCGCGGGTTGTACAGCAGGTCCTCGTCGGCGACGTAGTACAGCGGGCCCTTGTCCTCCGGGCAGGCGAGGATCTCCAGCAGGGCTGCATCGAGGGCCATTGGTTGCGCTCCTTCAGGTCACGCGCTGGTGATCAGCGCCAGCAGTTCGGCGACGTGCGCATCACACTCGTCGCGGGTCTCGGCTTCCAGGTTCAGACGCAGCAGCGGCTCGGTGTTCGATGGCCGCACGTTGAACCACCACGTGCCGCAGTCGACGGTCAGGCCGTCGAGGTGGTCCTGCGCGCCGGACGAGAACTCGCCGCTGATCGAGGCCATCACCGCCTCCGCGTCGGCGACCTGGGTGTTGATCTCGCCGCTCTGCGCGTAGCGCTCGAACGGTTTGCGCACGATGGACAGCTCCTGGTGCGCCCGGCTGACCTCGGCGAGCACGAGCACGGTGGCGATGAGCCCGCTGTCGGCGCCGTAGTTGCGGGCGAAGTAGTAGTGCGCCGAGTGCTCGCCCCCGAACGTGGCGCCGGTCTCCGCCATCACCTGCTTGATGAACGAGTGGCCGACCTTCGTGCGCACGGGCACGCCGCCGTGCTCGCGGATCACCTCGGGGACGGCTCGCGAGCAGATGAGGTTGTGCAGGATCGTCGCCCCCGGCGAGGTCCGCAGGACGGCGGTGGCGAGCATCGCCGTCGTGGTCGATCCGGACAGGCCGTGGCCCAGCTCGTCGACGACGAACACGCGGTCGGCGTCGCCGTCGAACGCCAGCCCGATGTCGAACCCCCCGGATTGCACACGCGCCCGCAGGTCGCGCTGGTTCGCCGGCTGCAGCGGGTCGGCCGGATGGTTCGGGAACGTGCCGTCGAGCTCGCCGTACATCACCTCCAGCTCGACCATCGGCAGCCGCTCGAAGACGGCAGGGACCACGAGACCGCCCATGCCGTTGGCCGTGTCGGCGACGACACGAAGTGGTCGCATCTCGCCGGCGTCGATGAACGACATCACGTGCTCGACGAAGGCCGGCAGCAGGTCGGCCTCGCTGCGCCGACCGGCGCGCGGAGCATCGACCGGGCCGTGGCCGTCGAGCACGGTGCTGGCGACCGCCTTGATCTCACCGAGCCCGTCGACGTCGATCGGGCGGGCGCCCTCGAGGCACAGCTTGATGCCGTTGTACTGCGCCGGGTTGTGCGAGGCCGTGAAGATCACGCCCGGCCGGTGGCGTTGGCCGGACGCGAAGTACACGAGGTCCGACGAGGCCAGCCCGATGTCGACGACGTCGACGCCCTGGCTGAGCACGCCGTCGGTGAACGCCGCCACGAGCGCCGGACCCGACGGACGCATGTCGCGGCCGATGAGCACCTCCGACGCGCCGGCGTAGCGGGCGAACGCGACGCCGAGCGCACGCGCCACCTCCGGGTTGAGCTGATCCGGAACGGTGCCGCGGATGTCGTACGCCTTGACGATCTCGTCGAGCACGCTCATGGGCGCAGCCCATGAGCGGTCGACCGAGCGAGCGCCAGCGAGTCGGGCGACGATGGGGTGCGGGGGCGCCGGCCCCCGTGCAAGCACGTCATGCGGGCGCGAGAGGCTACTGGCCGTCCGCATCGCCAAGCGGTGGTGGCGGTGGCGGGGCCATCGCAGACACCGGAGGCCGGTCCGGTTCCAGGTCGGCGTCGCCGCGGATGCGCAGGACGATCAGCATGCCGATCCCGAGCAGGGTCAGCAGGTAGAAGAACACGTCCGACGAGCTGCGCTCGAAGCTCAGCGTGACCTCGTTCTCGGTCGGCACCACGACCATCATGTTCGGCGCCACGCGGTACGGACCCTCGGCGCCCTCGACCGTCCAGTTCGGGAAGTAGCTCACCTTGACGAGCACCGGGCACGCCCACCTGGTCGACGGTGAACGACAGCTCCTGCTCGTCGATCTCGACCTCGCTCACGTTGACGGCGGGGAGGGACACGGCGTCGATCTCGTCGGACGGCACGACGATGTCGACGCGGTTCTCCTCACGGCGGGCCAGATCGGGCTCGACCTCGATGCGCTGCCACGTGTCCGGGCCGTCGTCGGCCGGAATCGCCGCCCACTCGTCGCGGTGCTGGAGCCAGCTCGTGCCCAGCTCGAGGTGCCGCTCGCGCTGATCGCCCGGGCGCTCGCCAACGACCACGGGCTGCACGTCGAGCGGCACGACGACGTCGGAGTCGGCGACGCGGTAGATCTCCCACGGGCCGCTCTCGGCGAGCAACGTGAGGTCGGCCTGCTCGGCTGCTTCGCGCTTGGCTTCGTCGGTGCGCACCATCAGGTAGCGGACACCGAGCGCCTGGAGGTGGGGCACGCCGACCGACGCGTCGTTGTCGACGTAGCGCAGCTCGCGCACGGGGTTCGAGCTCTGCTTGGACATCGCCGCGGTCGTCAGGAAGTGGTACGGCGTCGTGCCCGACGCCTCGAAGAACAGCCCCTCCATCGAGGCGATGCAGCCGTCGGTCCAGTGCGGCAGCAGCATCAGCGCCATCGTCGTGCCGTACTGGCCGTTGTCGCCGTTGTTCTCCCAGGTGACGCGGCCGCATCCCTCGGTCTCGCCGATGTCGGTCATCGTCTGCACGACGTCGTAGTACTCCGGGTACTGCGGACGTCCCTCGTAGCCGAGGAAGTTGTAACGGGCCCACCCATCACCCTGGGCGTCGCCGGCGGTGGCCGTCTTGCGCAGCGGCCCCCACGCGTACACCGGCTTGCTGGCGTCGTGGAACACCCGCCGGCCGTCGAACGGCAGGACCTCGAACATGAACCCGAGCACGGCGAGCGCGGCCAGGCCGACGCCGCCCACGGTGATCGACCCGGCGAGCCAGCCGGAGGTCTCGGTCGCCGGGCGGTTGCGCCACATCGCCACGATCACGCCGACCACCTCGACGACGCCGACCATCATCAGCAGGTAGCGGACGAGGTAGATCAGCGGCAGCAGGCGCGGGTTCCACAGCAGGCCGATCACCGGGAGGCTGTCGCGCGTCGCGTAGACGAGGCCGACGGTGATCAGGCCGATCGACGCCGAGGGCGACGCCGTTGACGTGACGGCGGGCGATGCAGGCGAGGAAGCCGACGACCGCCAGCGTCGTGACCAGGATGTCGAGCGGCGCGGTGAGCGGGAAGAACATGTCCCAGAAGGAGTCGTTGGCGCCCTCCGGCCGGGCGCCGTACTTCATGTCGGTCATGTACTGGTGGTTGCCGACGAACGGACCGATCCACCACGCCGACAGGAGCACGACGCCGAGCCCGACGGTGAGGCCGTACCACAGCCGCCGCCAGCCGTCGACGTTGACGAGCACGATGACGAGTGCGGCCACGGCGGCGTAGATGGCGACGATGCCGTGGCACACGATCGCCAGGGCGAGCACGATCGCCGCCCAGCTGCGGAACTGCCCGGTGCGGATCCCTCTGGCCAGCAGGCCGAGCCCGATCATCATCAACGACAGGGCGATGGAGAACGAGAACTCGCCGGCCATCGTCGACTTGAGGTTGCCGCCGTAGATGCTGAAGCTCTCGTCGAGGGCGAACAGCAGCCCGGCGATGGCGAACAGTTCGGGCATCGGGTAGCGGAAGCGGGCCAGCCGACCGAACGCCCAGCAGGCGAACGGCAGCGTGACGAGCCCGGAGACGGCGACGAGCTTGAACGCCACGCCGTACGGCAGGATCACGTCGAGGGCGACCATCGCCAGCGCCGGCACGACCATGTAGAAGCGGTAGGCCGGCATCCCGGCGTACCAGTCCATGCTCCAACCGGTCAGCTGGAAGTTCGACAGGAGGTGGTCGCGGAGGAACGCCGGGCCCCACACGTGGGCGCCCATGTCGCCGCCCGTCGGCGTCGTGTCGGCGAAGACGAGGTCGCCGAACAGCAGGTGGACGGCGCTCATCATGACCACCGTCGCGACGAGCAGCGTCGCTCCGGTGACCGTGACGCGGACGATGCGCTCGGTCGGCCACGGCTGCTCGGCCCACTGGACCGGACGACGCACGATTCGCCTGCCGGCACGGACCGGCCACGACGGGCGCTGCTCGTCGGCCGGCTCATGGGTGTGCGTCCAGTCGATGTCGACGTCGCCCTCGACGAGGTCGTCGTCGGGGGCGTGGACCGGCGCGTCGACGAGGGCGACGGCGGCGTCGTCGTGCGCCTCGCCGCCGGGCGTCTCGCGTTCGGTCGGGTCACTCATGGCGCAGGAAATGATGCCAGCCGTGACGGCGAATCGGCCGTCACCGCACCGCCAGCAGGAGACCGGTGACGTTGAACGCGACGTGGGTGGCGATCGACATGCCGAGCCGACCGGTGACGAGGAGGCAGGCGCCGGCGACGAGACCGAAGGCGAACAGGCCGGGGTACTCGACCGGACGGAAGTGGATGACGGCGAACCAGGCCGAGGCGGCGAGCCAGGCGAGGACGTGGGAGAAGCGGGCCGCGAACGAGCGCTGCAGGAGGCCGCGGTAGACGAGCTCCTCGACGACGGGCGCGCCGACGCAGACCATCAGCACGAGCAGCACCATCGCCCCGCCGGTGGCCCGGTCGACCAGGTCCTCGGCCGTCTCCGACAGCCGGTCGTCGGAGAACGTGTCCGGCCAGATCCCCCGCAGCGGCAGGTAGACGAGCGGGATCAGCACGAGCTGGGCGAGCACGCCGATCGGCAGGCCGATCACGTCGACGGCGCGGAAGCGGATGGCGTAGTCCTCGACCATGTCGTCGCTGCCGGACCGCCGCGACGCCGCCCACATCCCGGCGAGGTAGGCGAGCCAGGTCGCGGCGACGGCGGCGAACAGGGTCGGGATCGTGACGTCGTCGGTGCTCTCGGCGCCGGACGCAGACGAGGATGAGCGTCGACACGACCTGGCCGACCAGGAAGGCGGCGAACCACGTGACGACGGCGACGGGGACGTCGACCGTGCGCCCGGCCTGGCGCATCGGTGTTCGCGTCAGATCGACCCGCACCGGGCCAGCCTAAGAGCGTCCAGGACTCACTGCGTCATGGACTCGAGCGCGTACTTCACGTCGGAGATTCGCGAACCGATGATCGGTCAGGCGCTGAGTGTGAGAGCCGCTGGGTCCTGGCCGCTCCGGTGTGACGAGCCGCCAGCCGAGCGGCACGGAGAGGCGCGCCGCGTGGCGCCGGCACATGTCGTAGGCGTGGGGGTCGCGCTCGGGCGACAGGTCGTCGAGCCAGACCTGCGAGCGGCCGTAGTCGTAGGTCAGGCTGACGACGGCAGGCTCGGCGCAGTCCGGCCGGCTGCAGTGGCGAATCGGCCCGGACATGGCGGCTCACGGTAGGAGACGGACGTCACCAATCGGTGGATCTGCACCGTCACGAACTGTCGGCTCACCGAGAGCTCGCCTCTTTCCGAACTCTCACGTCGAGGGCGTTGTCCAGGCGACGCGTCCGGGCCCCGAGCCCTAGCATTGAGCCATGAGCAACCTGCCCCCGCCGCCTCCCCCGCCCCCGCCGGGCCGCGGCCGCGGGCAGCAGCGACCGTCGGGCGATCAGCGCCCCACCCCGCAGGGCGGCAGCGGCGGCGGTGACGGCTCGCGTCGTGCCGGGAGCTGGCCGCGCTGGGCGATGTGGGTGCTGCTCGGCGTCGTCGCCCTCGCCTTCCTGGTGCCCAGCCTGCTGCCCGACGAATCCGGCGAGGAGATCACCTACACCGACTTCATGGAGCAGGTCCGCGACGGCAACGTCGAGTCGATCGTCATCAACAACAGCTCGAACACGATCACCGGCACGTTCGACGACGGCACCGAGTTCACGACGACCGGCGGCGGCGACCGCGGGGTCTCCGAGGCCGACGAGGCGGTGCTCAAGGAGCAGGGCGTCAACTACAAGTTCAAGACGCCCGGCAACAACTGGCTGCTGAGCATCGCCGGGCTGCTGCTGCCGGTGCTGCTGATCATCGGCTTCTTCGTGTGGATGCAGCGCCGCGCCGCTGGCCAGATGGGCAACGTCATGTCCATCGGGCGCAGCCGGGCCAAGGCCTACACCACCGACAAGCCGTCGACGACGTTCGCCGACATCGCCGGTTACGAGGGCGTCAAGCAGGAGATCACCGAGGTGGTCGACTTCCTGCGCATGCCCGACCGGTTCCGTGAGATCGGCGCCCGTGTGCCCAAGGGCATGTTGCTCGTCGGCCCCCCGGGCACCGGCAAGACGCTGTTCGCCCGCGCCGTCGCCGGGGAGGCGGGCGTCGGGTTCCTGTCGGTCACCGGCTCGGACTTCATGGAGATGTTCGTCGGCGTCGGCGCCAGCCGCGTCCGCGACCTGTTCCAGCAGGCCCGGCGGATGGGCCGAGCGATCATCTTCATCGACGAGATCGACTCCATCGGCCGCAAGCGTGGCGCCGGCCTCGGCGGCGGTCACGACGAGCGGGAGCAGACGCTGAACCAGATGCTCTCGGAGATGGACGGCTTCGAGACGGCCGAGGGCATCGTCATCATGGCCGCCACCAACCGGCCCGACATCCTCGACCCGGCCCTGCTGCGCCCCGGTCGCTTCGACCGCTCGATCGTCGTGCCGCTGCCGGAGTTCTCCGAGCGCCGGGCGATCCTCGACGTCCACTCGCGGGACAAGCGCGTCGGTCCGGACGTCGACCTCGACGTGATGGCCGCGGCGACGCCGGGCATGTCCGGCGCCGACCTGGCCAACCTCGTCAACGAGGCGGCGCTCGTCGCCGTCCGCCGCGGTGGCAAGCAGATCGAGCGGATCGACTTCGAGAACGCCCGCGACCGCGTCGTGCTCGGCGCACGGCGCGAGAGCCTCGTCATGTCGGCCGAGGAGAAGCGGGCCACCGCCTACCACGAGGGCGGCCACGCCCTGCTGGCGACGGTCCTGACCCACGGCGACCCGCTGCACAAGGTCACGATCCTGCCGCGCGGCATGGCCCTCGGTGTCACGTGGAGCCTCCCGCAGGAGCGTCACACGTACTCGCTCGAGTACTTCGAGGACACCATCTGCAAGGCGATGGGTGGCCGCGTCGCCGAGAAGGTCGTCTTCGACCACGTCAACAGCGGCGCCGCCAACGACCTCGAGCAGTCGACGTCGATCGCCCGGCGGATGGTCCGCGAGTGGGGCATGAGCGACCGCGTCGGGCCGATGGCGTGGAGCAGCCAGCAGCAGGTGTTCCTCGGCGAGGACCTGATGACCAGCGGGCGCGAGTACAGCGACGACACCGCCAAGCTGCTCGACGAGGAGGTCGCCCGCATCCTCACCGAGCAGGAGCAGCGGGCCACCGAGCTGATCGTCAAGCACCGCCGCGGGCTCGAGCTGATCGCCGAGGCGCTGCTCGAGCACGAGACGATCGACGGCCGCGAGGTCGCCAACCTGATCCAGCAGGGCCTCACCGAGTCCGGCGACACGTCGAGGTTCGAGGGCAACGTCCTCGACCCCGAGTCCGACGCCGAGGCCGCCAGCGCCGCCGCCCTCCCCGCGAAACCTAGACATCGCTCGGGCGGCGTCAGCCTTCGCGGGCGGCGGCGACGGCGGCCCAGAGGTCGGTGGCGGTCACCGGGCCGAGCACGCTGCGCCGGACGACGCCGGCGGCGTCGACGACGAGCAGCAGCGGCACGCTGTCGATGCGGTAGCGCTCGTGGAGGTCACGGGCGGCGCCGAACTCGACCTCGGCGACGGCGACCTCGTCGCTCGCCAGCACCTCCGCCTTCGCCGCCACGTCGGCACACGTGTGGCACGTGGACGACGTGAACACGACGACGAGCCACGGCGCCTCGGGGCGTGGGAAGTCCGCTCGATCGATCTGCACCGGCACGCGCGCCGCCGGCTGGGTCGGCGGATCGGGTCGCCGGCGACGGACGACGAGGGCGATGGCGACCGCCACCACCACGATCGCCGCGGCGATGGCGACCCGGTCCACGTCAGCCGACGACCGGGAGGGCCCACGAGGCGCTGCGCCCCTGCGCGCCCGGCTCGCGTGGCAGCGAGCGCTCGACGAACACCCGTGACGTCGAGCGCACGACGAGCTGGGCGTCGACAGCGCCGTCGGTCAGCGACAACGTGATCAGCTCACCGGGCTGCAGGCTGACACTGTCCAGGCCCGGCACGACGACCACCCCGTCAGCGGTGACGGCCTGGACGGTGACGGTGGCGAGCACGGCCTCGCTGTTGTACACGACGATGGCCCCCTCGGTCGGCTCACCCGGCCCGATGGCGAACGTCCACGTGGTCGGCACGAAGGCATCCTCCGGCCGGGCCGTCGCCCCGGGCAGCACCGACGTCGTCGGGATCTCGTCGATCGTGCGGGTGATCGCCCGCTCGACGACGATCGAGTCCGAGGAATCGGCGGTGGCGAAGACGACGGCGTGGCGCCCGTCGGGCAGCCCGGCGACGCCATCGGACGAGAACGTGACGACCTCGCGGGCCGGCACGGCGATCGGATCGACGGGCACGCCCTCGGCGATGCCGAGGAACAGCGGGGTCACCTCGACGTCGGTCTCGGTGGGGTTGTACAGGCTGAACCGCTGCACCACGTCCGGTCCCTTGAGACCGTTGGCGAACCACCACTGCGATCGCGGTGCCGGCGCGGCGAGCGTCATGCTGTAACCGAGTCGCCCGCCGCCGTCGTACAGCTGCGCCCGCCCGACGACGATCTCGCCGCGTTGGGCGACCACGCTCACGGCGACCTCGGGCTCGTCCCGCGCGGCGAGGGCGTCCATGTCGATCACCTCGACCGAGCGCGCCGGGACGGGGTGGCTCTCGAGCGGCAGCTCGCGACCCGTCGGCGGTGGCGAAGCCGATGTCGACGATCGCCGACTGGTCGTAGGGGTTGGTCAGCACGAGCTGCTCGGAGGAGTTCTCGGCCGTGAAGCCCTCGGCGAGGTACCACTCCGACGACGGTTGGGTCGTGCACGGGGCGACCGACGTGCCAGCGGCCTGGGTCGCCCGCTGCTCGACGAGGCCACCGCCGCCGTCGATCTCGACCATCGCCCCGACGAACGGGGCGACGACAGACGCCGAGGGATCGATGGTGGCGCGCGAGTACGGATCGACGGTCATCGGCAGCTCGGTGGCCTGGCCCGGCCCGGCGAGCAGCGTCACGCGCGCCTGCATCGGCGCCGGGCCGGCGTTGGCGAGGACGAACGCCCCGCCACTTCCCTCGGCCCCGTCTGCGGGGACACCGGGGCAGAACCAGGTGCTGGTCAGCGCGGCGCCAGAGGGCACCGACGGCATCCACGGCGCACGGGTCGTGGCGAACGCTGCGGACTCGGGCGCCGGCGTGTCACCGGCGACGGCGACGAATGCGCCTGCCGCGGCAACGGTGACGGCGAGCATCGGCAGCCGGCGGAGGATCATCCAGGACGTCCTTCCTCGGCGCCCGCTTCCTCCGCGGCGAGCAGCTCGTCGACCCAGGAGAAGCCCGTCCGGTCCGGAAGCGGTGCGCCTCGGTCGGCGTCGAGATCGATCAGCGTCTCGCCCCCGGCCATCCGGCGCCGGAACCTGGCTGGGATCGTCAGTCGGCTGGCGGCCAGCAGCACCGCCGCCCAGAGCGCCGCCTGCGCGAGCAGCCAGAGCGTGCGCCCGAGCGGCTGGGTGAACCGCAACGACGCCGACCCGGCGGTGCCGACGTCGAAGGCGGTGGCGACGCCGAACCCCGAGCGGCCGGCGATGTCGTCACCGTCGATCTGCAACTGCCACCCGCCGTCGAGTGGCGTGCCGAGGTGGACGACGCCGGCCGGCACGTCGGCGTCGGCAGCACGGGTGGAGTCTGCCTCGACGAGCGTCGCCGTCGCCCCCGACGTGTCGACGGCCACGAGCGGGTCGAGGTCGTCGGTGGTCGACGCCTCCGCCAGGGCGCCCTCGAGGGCCGCCGTGGTCGGGATCACGGCCCGGTTCTCGAACAGCGCGAACCCGGGTGCGCTGATCGGCGGGCGCACGAGGTCGAGTTGCGCCTCCAGCGAGGCGAGCAGACCGGCGGGCGCGGGCAGCGGGTCGGCGGCGGTCGACGTGGCTCCGTCGATCAGCGGCAGCGACCACGTAGCGGATGCCGAACGGCGCCAGCAGGCGGCCGGCACGCAGCGTGCTGGCATCGCCGATCTCGCCGATGACAGCCCGCAGGTCATTCTCGGCGTCCTGGTCGGGGACGGCCCAGCGGTCGCCGAGATCGGCCCCGCCGTCGTCGACGAGGGCCATCGCCACGCCGTCGCCGAGGTCGTCGGACGGGAACGGGATCAGCCGCGGGTCGCCGAGGTAGAGCACGCGGTAGTCGCCGACCTCGTCGGCCGACAGGAGCGGCGCCTCGACGAGCTCGACGAGGCCCGTGCGGGGCATGAACCAGGCGCCGTCGGCGATCGTGAGGACGGCCGGGAGGACACCGAAGGCGACACCGGCGATCGCCACCACGGCGATCGGCTGACGCCAGCCGAAGCGGCGTCCGGCGACGTCGTGGCCGAACGCGGCGACCACCGCCCCGGCCGACAACGCGAGGCCGAGGGCGACGGGCACGAGCAGCAGGCCGACGTCGGGCACACGGAACGGCAGCGTGTCGCGGTCCTGCAGCACGGCGAGGGCCAGGAAGACGACGACGAGCCCGGCCGCGCGCGCCGCCCATGTCAGGCGCCACGACCTGGCCACGGCGAGGGCGACGACGACCGGCACGTACAGGGCCAGCGCGGCGACCTCGAAGCGAGCCTGCCCGATCGCCATCGACGCCACGTCGACGACGCCCCGCCCCAACGGGCCCGCCAACGCCGGCGACGACACGTCGTCCCACGACCAGGTCGGCGACCACGGCAGGTTCAGCAGCCACGCCGTCGCGCAGGCGGCGAGGCCCAGCCCGGCCGTCCAGCCGGCCGTGCGCAGTCCGCTCCCCGCCGCCAGGCCGGCGATGGCCAGCACCAGCGTGACGACGACGGCGACGACGAGCACCGCCGGCGCCAGTGCCGCCGCGGCCGCGGCCACGAGGGCGACGAGCGCCGTGCGGCGGAGCCGCTCGCGCCGACTCAGGCCGATGATCCCGTCGACCAGGTCGTCGGATGCCTTCGGATCCGCGGTGCCGATGCCGACCGCCGTCCGCAGGAGGTGGACGAACCACGGGATGGCGGCGTACCCGACGAGAGCGGTGAGACGACCCGTCGAGATGACGCCGGGCGTGAGCGGCACGGCGGCGTAGACGGCGAGCACGGCCATGCGCGACCGGTTGGAGGGGAACAGCGTCGCCAGGCGCCACGCGCCCCACACGCCGACGATGACGCCGCCCACCACGAGGACGGTGAGACCGAGACCCATCCGGAACAGCCAGAGCACGCTGCCGACCGACAGCAGCGCCCACCCGGTGGGGTTGGCGACCGAGCTCCCGAGGCCGCCGGCGCTCCATGCCGAGGTGAAGTCGTTCCACCAGACCCGCGGGCTGGCCGGCAGTGGGAGCAGCTCACCGACGGCGGGCACCCGCGTGTCGATCAGGGTGCGGCTGGCGAGGAGGATGCCGATGACGACGACGATCCAGCCGATCGTCGTGCCGATCGAGCTCTCCCGCCAGCGGCGGACCGTCACGTGGGCGCCGACGTAGGTCTCGGTGTCGTGGGCGCGTCGGTACGCCGTGAGGCGTGCGCTGCCGCGCGACTGGAGGCTGATGATCTCGGCGTCGTCGACCTGGCGGAGCTTGGCGATCGTCCCGCGCCGGGCGAGCAGCGCCGGCGTGCGCGGCAGCAGGCCGACGAACCCTCGCAGCGATGCCCACGCCTCGCCGAAGCGGCCGGTGAACAGGCCGACCACCAGCTCGCCGATCGTGAGCAGGGCGAGCTCGAGCGAGCGCACCGGCAGCCGAGCCCCGCTCGTCAGGGTGGCGACGCTGCGCATGCGATGGCGGGCGCGCAGCAGGTCGTGGTGCAGGTCGGGTCGGCGGACGTCGAGCTCCTCGCGGTGGCGGACACGAGCTTGCGGGGCGACCACGACGCGGGCGCCGCTCAGGTGGGCGCGCCAGCACAGGTCGACGTCGTCGCCGTAGAACGTGATGGCCGTGTCGAAGCCGCCGAGCGTTCGGAACAGGTCGGCCCGGGCCAGCAGGCAGGCCGACGGCAGGACGAACACGTCGCCGACCGCGTCGTGCTGCTCCTGGTCGTACTCGCCCGGCTCGGTGATCGGGTCGACCTCGCCGAAGCGGTCGAGGCCGAGACCGACGTGTTGGAGCACGCCGGGGTCGTCCCACGAGACCAGCTTCGGGCCGACGAAGCCGGCGTTGGAGCGGTACAGCTCCTCGACGAGCAGGCGGACGGTGTCCGGCTCGAGGACGACGTCGTCGTGGCAGAAGCAGAAGAACCCGCTGTCACCTTCGACGAGGCGCAGCACCTCGTTGGCCGCTGCGCCGAACCCGGGGTTGGCGCCGAGGTCACGCACGAAGGCGTCGGGGATGCGCGCCGTGATCTGCGCATCGAGGTCCCCGCTGCTGCCCGCGGTCAGCAGGAAGAGCGTGGTGAGGTTGGGATAGTCCTGCTCGGCGAGCGAGTCGAGCGTCTCCTCGAACCAGCTGCCAGGAGCGTGGACGACGACGACCGCGACCACCGGCGGCGCGATCGGTGCGTCGGTTTCCACGGAGGTGCGAGGCTATCGGCGCTGCTCCTGGGCCCGCCGTCACACAGTTGTCACATGCGCTCAGGTTCTGACGACAGTTGTGCCCGCTCAGCGCGACACAAGTGTCGTCAGAACCTTCTTGCGCAGAGTGCTTGCAAAAGTTAGCGGATGGCGTTACAGTGCTCGGAGTTCCGATCCCCCCAAGGAGTCCTCACATGCCCACGCTTCCCAAGTTCGAGGTTCCGACGTTCGACCTGCCGTTCGAGCTCCCCAAGTTCGAGCTGCCCAAGTTCGAGCTGCCCGAGTTCGACATGCCGGAGCTGCCGAGCACCGAGCAGGTCATCGCCTTCGCCCGTGACGCCGCGTACGTCGGTGTCGGCCTCGCCGTCGTGACGGCGGAGCGTCTGGCGGAGTGGCAGACGCGAGCTCGTCGAGCTGCTGAAGACCCAGGTCGAGCGCGTCCGCAGCGCCGCCTGACCGATCTCGCCGGCGTCCCAGCCGGCTCGAATCCCCCCAGCAACGCCCGTGTCGCGGGAGGCCTCGCCTCGTGCGGCACGGGCGTTCGCCGTTGTCGAGCGTGCACCGTCCGATCGATGGTCGGCGGTAGCCTCGGCTCCTCGTGTCCTCGCCGGTATCCACTCGCACCCCGCTGCCCGAGGGGACCGTTCCCGTCGCCGCGGCGCTGCTCATCGCCGGCGTCGCCACCTACGCCTTCTTCAAGGTCGGCACGTGGGCAGTCGGTGGCGAGGACGAGTTCAGCCCGATCTCCTCGCTGTGGTTCGCCATGTTCGCCCTGGCGCCCGGGTTCTTCCTCCCGCTCGAGCAGGAGCTCGGACGTGCACTGGCCCACCGCCGGGCCATCGGCCAGGGCGGCCGGCCGACCGTGGCCAAGGTCGGCCGACTCAGCCTCGTGCTGCTGGCCATCGTGGTGCTGGCGATCCTCGCCCTCAGCCCGCTGATCGCCAACGACTACTTCGACGGCGAGTGGGTGATGCTGTTCGCCCTCATCGCCGGCTTCTCGGCGTACGCGCCGGTGCACCTCTCGCGCGGCATCTGCTCGGGATCCGGCCGCTTCCGCGAGTACGCGATCATCATGGGCAGCGACGGCGTCGTGCGCATCGTCCTGTGCGTGCTGCTCGCCATCGTCGGCGTCACGGCCGTCGGCGCCTACGGGTTCGCCGTCGCCCTCGCTCCGCTCGTCGGTCTCACGTGGGTGTACACCCACCGCGGACTGCGCACGGACCCCGGACCCGACGCGTCGTGGGCCGAGGTGACCCCGAACCTCGGGTGGCTGCTCCTCGGTTCCGTCTTCGCCTCGTCCCTGCTGAATGCCGGCCCGATCGCCATGACGTTGCTCACCCAGACGCGACGACGAGAAGGCACTGGCCACACAGTTCGCCTACGCCGTGCTCCTGGCGCGCATCCCGCTGTTCATGTTCCAGGCGGTGCAGGCGGCGCTCCTCCCGCGGTTGTCCCGTCTGGCCGCCATCGGCGACCTCGACGAGTTCCGCAACGGGCTCAAGCGGTTGCTGATGATGGTCCTCGTGGTCGGCGTCGTCGGCACGGTCGGTGCGCTCCTGCTCGGCCCGTTCGTGCTCGAGGTGGTGTTCGGCGCCGACGACATCACCGGCCGGACGCTGGCGGTGCTGGCGCTCGGCAGCGCCTGCTACATGGTCGGCGCTCGCGCTCGCCCAGGCCGTGATCGCCCTCAAGGGCCACGCCTTCGTCGCCCTCGGCTGGTTCATCGGGGTCGTCGCCTTCCTCCTCGGCACGTGGCTGTCGAGCGACGACCTCTTCCGCCGCGTGGAGATCGGGCTGCTGCTCTCGTCGATCGCCTCGATGGCTGCCTTCGCCCTCGCCCTGCGCTACCGCCTCGCCAGTGGCGTCGTCCCCGACGCCGACTCGATGCACGACGCGATCACCGACATGCCCCTGGAGACGTAACTGCACGCGGGGGCTCCGCCCTCGTGGGTCCCCCGAAGACCGACCTCAGCTCAGGTCGATGCCGGCTTTGCGGGCTTCGGTGTGGAGGTCGTGGGTGACCATCATCTTGACGAGGGTGGGGAAGTCGATCTCTGGTTGCCAGCCGAGTTGGGTGCGTGCTTTGGTGGCGTCGCCGATCAGCAGGTCGACTTCGGAGGGCCGGTAGAACTTGGGGTCCTGGCGGACGTAGCGCCGCCAGTCCTCGATCCCGACCTCGCCGAAGGCCCGCTCGACCAGCTCCTCGACGGTGTGGGTCTCGCCGGTGGCCACGACGTAGTCGTCGGGTTCGGGCTGTTGCAGCATCAGCCACATCGCCCGCACATAGTCCCCCGCATACCCCCAGTCCCGCTTGGTGTCCAACGTGCCCATCACCAACTCGTGCTGCAACCCCAACTTGATCCGCGCCGCGGCGTTGGTCACCTTGCGGGTGACGAACTCGATCCCCCGCTTCGGGCCCTCATGATTGAACAAGATCCCTGAGCAGGCGAACAGGCCGTAGGACTCGCGGTAGTTGACCGTGATGTCATGCCCGAACACCTTCGCCGCCCCGTACGGCGAACGCGGATGGAACGGCGTCATCTCGTTCTGCGGGGTCTCGCGCACCTTGCCGAACATCTCCGACGACGACGCCTGATAGAAGCGGATCGGGTTGTTGTTGGTGCCGCCGATCATGCGGATCGCCTCCAACATCCGCAACACCCCCAACCCCGTCGTGTTCGCCGTCAACTCCGCCTGCGAGAACGACAAGGCGACAAAGCTGATCGCCCCCAGGTTGTACACCTCATCGGGCTGGGCCATCTCCAACGCCGCCACCAACGACGGCAGATCGGCCAGATCACCGGGGACCAGCTCGACGAACGGCATCTCCTCCACCACCGCCGCCGCCTTCGGGTTGTTCTGCCCCTTGACCATCCCGAACACGTCATAACCCTGACCATGCAAGAACCCGGCCAGATGCTGACCATCCTGACCAGTGATCCCCGTGATGAACGCGCGCGGCATGACACTCCCATGAGCAGACGAACCGACGAGTGTACGGACCGTTATGGTGGCCAACCCGCATGGACCCGGTTCGCCTCGCCATCGACGTCGGCCCGCTGTACGGCCGCCGGACCGGGGTCGGCGCCGCCGTCGCCGAGCTCGTCTCGGCCCTGACCGAGCACGCCGGCGTCGAGCTGATGCCGTACCTGCTCAGCTTCCGGACGACGCCTGAACCGCCCGCCAGGCGCCTCCCCCTGCCGGCAGCCGCCGCGGTACGAGCGTGGTCGCGCCTCGACCACCCCCGGGTCGACCACTGGCTCGGTGCTGCCGAGGTCGTCCACGGCACCAACTACGTCGTGCCGCCGAGCCGGCGGCCGGCGCTCGTGTCGGTCTACGACTGCTGGTTCCTCGCCAACCCGAGCGAAGCCTCGCCGGACGTGCGGCGGGCCGGTGATGTGTTGCGGCGGCGGGTGCAGCGCGGCGCCACCGTGCACACGTCGAGTCACGCCACGGCGGCCGCGGTCCGCGACCTGCTCGGCGCCGCGCGATGTCGAGGTCGTGCACCTCGGCTGCACTCCCCGTCGACCAGTCGCCGGAGCAGGTCCCCGCCCCGTGGCTCGCCGACCTCGCCGGTCGGCCCTACGTGCTCGCCCTCGGAACGGTCGAGCGGCGCAAGAACCTGCCCGCCCTCGCCGCCGCGTTCGGCGCAGCCGCCGCCGGCGATGCCGCCCTCGTGATCGCCGGCGCACCAGGCGACGACAGCGCGGCGCTCGACGCGGCCATCGACGCAGCTGCCGGCCGACGTCCGGGCGCGAGTGATCCGGCCCGGCCCGATCGGCGGTGACGTCAAGTCCTGGCTGCTCCACCACGCCGACGTCCTGGCCTATCCCTCGCTCGACGAAGGGTTCGGGTTCCCGATCCTCGAGGCCCAGACGGTGGGCGTGCCCGTCGTGGCGACGCGCGCCGGCTCGATCCCCGAGGTCGCCGGCGACGGCGCCGAGCTGGTCGCCACCGGCGACGCCGACGCCCTCGCCGCGGCGATCGGCACGCTCCTCGACGACGACGCTCGCCGGGCCGAGCTCGTCGCCGCCGGGCACCGCAACGTCGCCAGGTTCTCCTGGTCGGCGACCGCCGACGCGCTCGTCGCCGTGTACCGCCGGCTGCGGGAGCAGCCATGAGCGGCGTCGCGGTGATCTGCGGTGGCGTCGGTGCCGCCCGCTTCCTGCGTGGCCTCCAGCAGGTGGTCGATCCGGCGACCATCTCGGCGGTCGTCAACACCGGCGACGACACCGTGCTGCACGGCCTGTCGATCTCGCCCGACCTCGACACGATCACCTACACCCTCGCCGGAGCGACAGACCCTGAGCGCGGTTGGGGCCTTGCCGGTGAGACGTGGGCGGCGATGTCGGCGCTGGCACGGTACGTGGCGGTCCGTCCGGACGGCTCGAGTGCGGCGGCGACGTGGTTCAACCTCGGCGACCGCGACCTGGCGACGCACCTGTACCGCACGGCGCGGCTGGCAGAGGGGGCGACAGCGACCGCTGTCGCAGGCGAGATCGCCCGGGCGTGGGGACTGGCGATCCGCATGCTGCCGATGACCGACGACCGGCTGGCCACGGTGATCGAGCTGGCGACGGGCGAGGAGGTGTCGTTCCAGGACTACTTCGTGCGCCTGCGCCACGACCCGCCCGTGCGGGCCGTCCACTTCCGTGGCGCCGCGCGCCCCACCGACGACGTGCTCGACGCCCTCGGCTCCGCCACGACCGTCGTCGTTGCCCCGTCGAACCCGATCGTGTCGATCGGGCCGGTGCGCTCGCTGCCGGGCATCGACGAGCTCCTCGCCCATCGCCGTGACCGGGTCGTCGCCGTGTCACCGATCGTCGCCGGAGCCGCCCTCAAGGGTCCGGCCGACCACATGCTGGCCGAGCTCGGTCATGAACCGTCGGTGGTCGGCGTCGCCCGCCTCTACGCACCGATCGCCGCGGCATTGGTGATCGACCCGGTCGACGCCGATCGGGCCACCGAGATCGAGGCTGTCGGCATGCGGGCCGTCGTCACGCCGTCGGTGATGTCGACACCCGAGATCGCCGCCGACCTGGCCCGGAGCACGCTGGCCGCTGTCGCTTCGACCTGACGGGATGAAGGCGAGCGGTTGCTTTCGCCCACTGTGGGGGATGCTCGGCTCGGCGTCCATCCGTACCGTCGCGAGGGGCGGCATCTCGTATGGGGAGGTCGAGTGGGTCTGCTGTTCCAACCACGATGGTCCGGAGAGAGGCCGGGGAGCGCGCTGGCTCAGGCTGGTCAGCGACATCGCGTTCGACCGCGGTCATGTGTTCCTCGCTGCCCTGGAGGCGGTCGTGCTCGGTGACGCCAGCCGATTCGTCGACCTGTTCACCGACGACGTGGTGTTCACCAGCCCGCACCTGGCAGTCGACTCGCTGCTCCTCGCTGCAGCAGGCAGTGGGCTCGCCCGAGGACTCGCTGAGCGACGTCGTCCTCGTCGTGGTCGCCTTGGACGACGTCGACGACGACAAGGTGATCGGCGAGTGGCGGCTCGAGGCGATGTTCACCCGGCCGGTGCTGTACGACGACCGGCTGCTGATCGAGCCGACCGGTGGTCCCGTGCGCCTTCCCGGCGTGTCCGTCGCCGAGTTCCGCGACCACCGGATCCAAGCGTTCCGCCACTACTTCGACGACAGCGAGCTGCTCGCCGCGATCCCCGGCACGCCGAGCCATCTTCGCTGGTCGCTCGACCTGTAGTGCCGCGCCGCTCAGCCAGGATGCGCCGCCGTGTCGAGCAAGCCTGCCGCAACCGCTCTCTCCACTGCGCCGCCCCGTGACGACGTGCCGAGCTTGCGATAGATGGCGATCGTCTGCGACTTCACGGTGTTGCGCGACACGTAGAGGCGGTCGGCGATCTCGGCCACCGTGAGGTGCGTCGGGAGCAGCTCGAGCACGCGCAGCTCGGCGGTCGTCAGTGAGGCCGGTCCGTAGCCGTGCGACGTGTCGCGCGCGACGACCATCCGTCGCAGCCCGGCGAGCTGTTCGGCGACGCGGACCGCCCCCGGCGTCATGCCGAGGATCGCTTCTGCTTCATCGATCAGCGCCGCCGCCTCGACGCGGTCGCTGCGGATGAGGGCGGCCCGAGCGAGCGCGATGCGTGCCTGCAGATTGAGCCACGGGGCGACGTTGACCAGGTCGCCGAGATTGCGCCGGCACAGGTGCCGGTCCGCCTCGACGTCGTCGCCATGACCGGCATGCGTCTCGGCGAGCACGCGGACGGCGAGGATCAATGCGGACGAGGGAACCGTGATGGCGTCGCCGACCGCCGCCGTCGCGCGCCTGGCCTCGGCCGTCGCTTCATGCCACCGCTCGTGTTCGGCGTTGATCATCGCAAGGTGGGCGAGGGCACTGCCTTCGACGGTCGGCCGATGCAGTGTCGACTCGACTGCCTCCCCGAACCGCAGCACCGCTTCGACCTCGTCGCCGAGCATGAAGGCCGCCGCGCCCCTCATGAGGCACGAGAGCGGATATCCCTCACCGAAGCGGGCGTGGTCGTAGCTGTAGCGCGACTCCGCAGCCATCTCGTCGGGGCTCATCGGGACGATGAGTGCCCGAGCGACAGCGACCTGCAGCGCCGTCGTCGACTCCTGTGGATTCGATGGGTGGCGCTCCGGCAGAACAGCTTCTGCTCGCGCCAACCACAGCAGTGCGGCGCCTGGCTGCCCGGCGCCGAACCGGGTGTGCGCGGCGACGACCATCACGCCGGGAAGCTGAGCGAGCTCGTCGTCGGTGAACAGGTTGATCCAGCGGTCGATCGTCTGGAATCGGCCCGCTGCCACCATCCGACCGAACCAGTGCAGCACCAGTCGCTCCGCCCTCGGAACGTCGCTGGCCAACAAGGCGTGGGTGATCGCGCCATCGGCGTCACCGCGCGCTTCGTACCACTCACTGGCGCGGAGGTGGAGGGCGGCACGGTGGGCCGGATCGCGTCGCTCCAACTCGGACTGCAAGAACTCCGCCATGAGGTGGTGGAAGCGGTACCACTCCCGACGGTCGTCGAGGGGAATCACGAGCAGGTTGCGCCGCTGGATGGCCTCGAGCAACTCGGCCGAACCGCGCCGCTGCAGCACGTCGTCGCACATCCGGCCGGAGAAGCGCTCGAGGCACGAGGCCTCGATGAGGAACGTCGCCGTGTCAGCGTCGAGTCGACCCAGCAACTCGTCGCCGAGATACTCGACCACATAGCGGTGATCACCGGCGAAGCCCTCGACGATGCCCGACCCGATGGTCCGGCGCTGCTGAGCGAGGGCAGCGAGGTAGACGGCGACCGGCCAGCCCTCGGTGCGGTCGACGATCCGCTCCGTGTCCTCCTGCGACACAGCGAGACCGAGGTGGTCGAGCAAGATCGCCGCGTCGACAGCGTCGAACGCCAGCTCGGCCGGGCCGACCTCGACCACACGTCGCCGGACGCGCAGCCGTCCGAGCGGCAGCGGGATCGCCGTTCGGCTTCCGAGCACGATCGTCGACCCGGCAGGCATCTCGGCGACCGCGACGGGGAGGAGATCGAGGACGTCGCGGCTCACGAGCTCGTGAACGTCATCGAGCACGAGGACGAAGGGGTGACGCCGCTCGGCGAGCATGGCACCGAAGCGCTGGAGCTCCGCTGTCCCGATCGTCGGTGATCGCACCCAGAGTGCCGAGACGCAGTTCGGGTCCACGGCGTCGATGTCGTCGATCGCCAGCGCGACGTACGTGAGCAACGTGGCGGGGTCGTTGTCCGTGGCGCTGAGCGAGACCCACGCTGCAGGTCGTGGGTCGTCGGCAACGAAGTCGGCGATGAAGGTGGACTTCCCGTAACCCGCAGGGGCGGTCACCGTGATCACGTCGGCACGCGCGGCGCTGACCTGTTCGACCAGGACTGACCGGGGCACGACGCCCGGCGATGGCGCGTGCAGCTTGGAAGCGGTCGGCACGAACCCGACCGCACCCAACTCCATGCGCAGCGCACTGCGCAGCGCTCCCTCGACATCGCTCATCAGCGGCGATCATGCTACGTGCCAGCCCGTATCCGCCGCCGGTGAACACCAGGTGAACGGCTCGACATGAGCGGACGATCGATCCGCCGTCTACGATCGCCCGATGGGCTCGTCCGGGATGAAGCGCAAGGGGCGCACGCACCTCCCCAAGGTGGGCACCCGGCAGGCCAACGAGTACGAGTTGGAGGACCGGCGCGCACGAGCGCTCCACCCGTTCTCCGAAGATCCGTGGGGGCGTCGGGGTGCCCGTTCCCGAATCACCGCAGTCGTCGTCAGCCTCGGCGTGCTGGTCGGGATCGTGGCGATCGTCATCGCCACCTGACTCGATCGCTCCGTGAGGACGTTGACCGAGATCCGGACCGTTCAACGATCGCTGACGTCATCCCGGCTGGTCGTGTCGAGGACTCGACGTGCATCCTCGGCGTCACGTGCCGGCACCTGGACGATCACGCCCGGCTCACCGTCGACGCGGACAGTGCCACCTTCGATCTGATCGTCGAGCGCCGACTCGATGCCGAAGGCACGCAGCTTCGCTTGCGCGACCTCCGCCTCACCCTCGGTGGCGTACGAGGCCACGGCCACCGGTTCGGAGTGCTCGTCGCTGCTCATCGACGAAGTGTAGGAGTCGCCGCCCATGAGCCAGCAGCACGCCTGAGTATGTTGACCGTCATGGCCACGACGCGGGTGACGAGGCGGATCCGCGCTCCCCGATCGCGGATCTACCGCGCCCTGCTCGACGCCGAAGAGGTCCAGCGATGGATGGTGCCCGACGGCATGACGAGCGAGGTGCACTCGTTCGACGCGCGGGAAGGTGGCGTGTTCAGGATCTCGCTGACCTACGACGCCCCGACCGACACCGGCAAGACGAGCGCACGAACCGACTCGTACCACGGTCGCTTCGAGCGACTCGTTCCCGATACCGAAGTCGTGCAGGTCATCGAGTTCGAGACCGACGACCCGATGATGTCGGGTGAGATGACGGTCACCTACGTGTTGAACGACGTTGGCGACGGGACGGAGCTGATCGGGGTGCACGACAACGTGCCGCCGGGCGTCGCGCCCGCGGACAACGAGCTCGGGTGGAGCATCTCGATCGGCAAGCTCGCCGACCTCGTGGAACGGGCGTGAGGTCGGGCCCGGAGCCTTGCCGGCGCGACATCACACGCCGAACCGTTGCGGGCGTCAAGCGTCAGTCGACGCCCTCGTCCGGCAGCAGGCCCTTCTGGTCGAGCGTGTAGAGCAGCACGAACCCGGGGACGACGATGAGCACGGCACCGACCGCGGCGACGAGGAGCGCGCCGAGCGTGGCCGACGGTGCGGCGGCGTCGACGACCTCGAGGCTCTCCGGCAGGATGTACGGCCACTGCGCCACACCCCAGCCGACGACGATGGTGGCGACGGCCCCGATGGCGAGCAGGCGGGCCCAAAGTGTGGCGTCACGAACGAGCAGGACCAGCGATGCGATGCCGCACACGGCGGAGACGATCACGAGTGGCAGGGCCCTCGTCGTCAGCTCGTCGAACAGGTACTCGGCGTCGGATCGCAGCACGAAGATGCCGACCACCGCGACCACGCCGGCGACGATCGAGGCGCCGATCGCCCGGCGTCGGAAGTAGTCCACCATCGTCTGGTCGCTGAGCCGTCGCGCGTCCCAGACGAGGTAGACGGCGGCGAGGTAGGCCACCGCGACGACGGCGAGGACGCCGCCGAGCACCGACGTCGGGTTGACCCAGCTCGTCCACGGGTCGCCCGCCCGACCGCCGGCGGGCACGCGACCCGAGGCGATGGCGCCGGCGACCGCCCCGAAGCAGTACGGCACCAGCACCGACGAGATCGCGAACACAGCGCCGAAGTTTCGGCGCTCTCGGGTCCGGAACACGGTCTTGCGGAAGGCGAAGCTCGACCCGCGCAGCACGATGCCGAACGCTGCCAGGGTCAGCGGGACGAACAGGGTCAGGGTGATCGAGGAGTAGGCCTCGGAGAAGCCCGTCCACAGCAGGACGAAGCAGAAGATCAGCCACACGTGGTTGGCCTCCCACACTGGTCCGATCGAGTGGTCGATCACCTCGCGCGGTCGTTCACCACGCTTCGCACCGCCGGCGACGAGATCCCAGAACCCGGCACCGAAGTCGGCACCGCCGAAGATGGCATAGGCCGTGATCGGCGGCGAGCAGCAACGCGGCGACCGCGTTGGTCATTGGTCCACCATCTCGAGAGGCGGTGCGGCGGGTTCCCGCGGGCCGTACGGCACGTCGTCCTCAGTCTGCACGCCCTGCCGGTAGCGCCTGCTCATCTTGCGCAGGATCAGCACGGTCGTGACCCCCAGCCCCGCGTAGAGCAACACGACGAGCACGAACGTGACCCACACGCCGGTGTTGCCGGTGGCGGCGTCCTCGACCTTCATCTGGTTGTAGACGATCCACGGCTGGCGACCCACCTCGCTGACGACCCAGCCGGCCTCCATGCAGATCACCGCGGCGACACCGGCACACATGGCGATGCGCAGGAACCAGCGGCTCTTGGGCATGTCCCGCCGGAAGATCCAGCACAGCCAGTACCAGGCGGCGAGCAGGAACAGCAGCGTGCCGAGTCCGACCATCACGTCCCAGGCCAGGTGGATGGTGTTGACCTGGGAGATGGTCGGGCGATCGTCGGCGGGCACCGTGTCGAGGCCCTGGACGACCGTGCTCGTTCCGTCGCTCGGGTCCGACAACCACGACGCCAGGCCGGGGATCTCGATCCCGCCGGTGATCCTGCCGTCGGCATTGAGCCGGCCGAGGAGGGTTTCGGGGACGTCGCTCGCCGTCTCGGGAACGAGCTCGATGGCGGCGAACTTGACCGGCTGGTTGTTGTAGACCCAGCGGGCGAGCGAGTCGCCGACGCCCAGCTGGACGGGTATCACCGCGGCCGCCACGCTGAACGGGATCAGGAAGCCGAGTCGGTGGTAGCGATCGCGACGCCCGCGAAGCATGGCGTACGCGTACACCGACGCGATGAGGAAGCCCCCGACGACGTAGGCGGCGAGCACCATGTGCGCCGCCATCAGCGGCATCGCGTCATTGAAGATCACGCCCCACGGGTCGACGTCGACGACCTCGCCGGCGCTGTCGAGCGTGAAGCCCTCAGGGGAGTTCATCCAGGCGTTGGCGGCGACCACCGAGACACTGCCCAAGATGCCGGTGATCACCACCGGCACACCGGTCCAGAAGTGCGCCCACGGCTTCAGCCGACGCCAGCCGAAGATGTAGATGGCGACGAAGATCGCCTCGGTGAAGAAGAACAGGCCCTCGAAGGCGAACGGGATCCCGAACACCTCGCCCCATTGCCCCATGAACCGCGGCCACAGCAGTCCGAACTCGAACGACAGCACCGTGCCGGTCACGGCGCCGACGGCGAACGTGACGGCCATGTACTTCGACCACCGCTGAGCCAGTTGCAGCGCCTCGGCGTCGCCGCGCTTGATGCCGCGGTAGTTGGCGATCAGCGCCATGAACGCCCACGACACGCCGAGCGGCACGAGGATGATGTGGAACGCGAGGGTGAACGCCATCTGGGCGCGCGCCCAGGGGACCGGGTTCACCGCGAGGATCGACCCCACGACCGGCTCGATCAGGGCGCCGGACACACGGGCATCATCTCGCGACCGCCGGCGGTTGTCGTCCCCCAACCCGGATGAAACCGCGGCAGCTTCACCCCAACTGGACGACGACTCGCCGGCGAGGTGGTGCGTACCGTCGTCGACAACATGAGCGACGTCCCTCCACCGCCGGCACCGGACGAGGCCGCCAGCTCCGGCGGCGTGTGGCAGTGGTATCGCTCGATGCCCATGGGTCTGCAGATCCTGCTCCCCCTCGTCATCGTGGCGCTGGTGGTGGGTGTCGTCGTCTGGGCAACGGGCGGCTCCGACGACGACGGCGCCAGCCCCGACACCTCCCTCGCCGGGGACACTGACGTGGAGGAGGTCCTCAGGGGCATCATCATCGTGAGACGAGTCACCGGGTCGAGCGACACGACGACGGTGACGACTCCGACCGAGACACCTGTCGCCACGCCGGCTCCCACCGACGCCCCGACGAGCACCGAACCGGAGGTCGCGACCACTGCACCTGCAACGACTCCTGTCCCGGAGGCCACTGACGCCCCGGAGCCGACTGATGCACCGGCGGACACCGACGCCCCGGCGACCAGCGATGCCCCGATCACCACCGACGCTCCTGCCACGACGGATGCACCGGCGGACACCGACGCCACCGACGACCACCGAGAGTCCGGCGTCGGGGCTCCCGACGGTGGCCGACTTCGTGAGCCAGTGGAACGAGGCGAGCGGCGGCACGGACGTCCCGACCATCTCCGCATCCGAGGCGACCGAGCTCACCGGCGACTACGCCGGCTACCACCTCATCACCCTGTCGGCCCAAGTGGGGTTGCTCGGCACGCTGACGTCGCCCGGCTCCGGCCAGCTCGAGGAGGTGCTGCTGGTGTGGATCCCCGGCGACGATGACGACGACTCGAGCGAGTTCTACTGGGAGTCCTTCGGCGTGCTCACCCAGGCGGTCAGCCCGGGCATCACGGGCGTGGAGACCGCCGCACTCGAGCGCAGCCTCGGCCGGGCGCCGGGCATGCCGCCGTTCGCGACCACCACGAGTGCGAGCAGCCGCGGGTTCGACTACCGGCTGTTCTCGCAGCCGTACGACGGTGACGACGGGACGATCGACGTCTCCGCCATCGCCGTGACGTGATCGCTCAGAGGTGGCTGAACCCGGACGCCTCCTCGGGCGTCATCGAAACGGTGACCGGATGCTTGGTGAAGTGCTCGACTGCGGTGCGCATGTCGTCGAGCAGGATCGCGGCAAGGTCGCGGCTGACACCCTGACGCACGAGGATGCGCTGCACGGCGATGTCCGACGCCTCCCCCGTCAAGGGATACGCAGGCACCTGCCAGCCGCGGATGCGCAACCGGTCGGCGACGTCGTAGAGCGTGTAGCCGGGATCGGCGCCGTCCTCCAGCTTCCACGCCACGGCTGGGATGCCGGTCTGCGGTTTGCTGTCGCAGATCAGCTCGAACGGCCCGAGCTTGACGATCTCCTCGGCCAGGAACTGCCCCGTGTCGTAGGAGGCCATGTGCACGCGGCGGTAGCCCTCGCGGCCGAGCCGCACGAAGTCGTAGTACTGGGCCGCGATCTGCCCGGCCGGCCGGGAGAAGTTGATCTGGAACACCGGCATGTCCCCGCCGAGGTACGAGACGTGGAAGATCAGGTCGTCGGGCAGCTCGGCGACGTCCCGCCAGACGACCCAGCCGACGCCGAGGGGGGCGAGGCCGAACTTGTGACCCGACGTGCTGATCGACTTCACACGGGGCAGGCGGAAGTCCCATTCGATGTCCGGCGCGCAGAACGGGGCGAGGAAGGCGCCGCTCGCGCCGTCGACGTGGATGTCGACGTCCAACCCCGTGTCGGCCTGCAACGTGTCGAGCGCCGCAGCGAGCGGGGCGACCGGCTCGTACGAGCCGGTGTACGTGACCCCGAACGTCGGCACCACCATGATCGTGTTCTCGTCGACGCGGGCGAGCATGTCGTCGACGTCCATCGCGTAGTGACCCCGCGACATCGGCACCTCGCGCATCTCGATGTCCCAGTACTTGGCGAACTTGTGCCACACGACCTGGACCGGTCCGCACACCATGTTCGGACGGTCCGCCGGCTGGCCGGCGGCGGCCCGCTTCGCCCGCCACCGCCACTTGGCCGCCATCCCGCCGAGCATGCACGCCTCGGACGATCCGATCGCCGACGCCCCGACCGTGTTGGCGGACTCGGGTGCGTTCCACAGGTCGGCGAGCATGTGCACGCACCGCCGCTCGATCTCCGCCGTCTGCGGGTACTCGTCCTTGTCGATCATGTTCTTGTCGATCGCCAGGTCCATCAGCCGGTGCACCTCGGGCTCTTCCCAGGTCTGGCAGAACGTCGCCAGGTTCTGGCGCGAGTTGCCGTCCAGCATCAGCTCATCGCTGACGACGGCGAAGGCGTCCTCGGCGCGCCACTCCTCGTCCGGAAAGCGATACTTGGGCGCCGCCTTCGCCATGTCCTTGCTGGAGTAGACGGAGTCATCGAGTGAGGAACGGACGGATTCACGAGCGTGCAGCGTCATCGGTCACTTCTTCCCTGCGTCACGGCGGATCCGCGTCGCCCAGCGGAGAGTAGGTCAGTCAGGCACGCTCGAACATCGTCCCGATCGGGTGATCGGTGACATCTGCAACGCGTCGCCGGTGGTGGATCGCCGTCCTGTTCATGATCGGATCGAGCCTCTTCGCCCTGGGAGCCGTGCCCTCCTACTCCGAGGCAGTCGGCCTGCTGGCGACGTCGTTGACGTTCTTCACCGGCTCGGTGTTCTTCACGTCTGCCGCCTTCCTGCAGTACCGCGAGGCCGTCGATGGCCTCGGCCAGCACGGGACGAGGCGCCGCTTCTGGGTGTGGGCACCACGGAACATCGCCTGGCTCGCCTGCGCCGTGCAGTTCGCCGGCACGCTGTGGTTCAACTGGAGCACGGGCAACGCCGTGCGCATGAACCTCAGCGCCGAGGTCGCCGACCAACGGGTGTGGCGGCCCGACGCCCTCGGCTCGGCCGCCTTCCTCGTCGCCAGCGGGCTGGCGTGGATGGACGCCATCAGCACCGGCGAAGGGCGCACCAGGGACTGGTGGATCGGGGCCGCCAACATGCTCGGATCCGTCGCCTTCGGCGTCTCCGCAGTCGCCGCCTACGTCGTGCCGGCGACCGGCGACGTGCGCAACGCCGAGCTGTCGAACCTCGGCACGCTCGTCGGCGCGATCTGCTTCTTGATCGGGGCGATCCTGCTGCTGCCCTGGAACTGGGCGCGAAACGTCTCAATCCCTGATCTGGGCACGCATCGTCCGAATCCGAGACGTTCTGCGCCCAGATACGCTCGCGCCGACTGCGGTGAGCGGCTTGGTGACGGCCTCGAGGGACTTGCCTTCGGCGTCGATGCCAATCAGCCACTCGACCACGCCGCCAAGGATCATGATCCCGGCCCCGACGAGGTAGCCGATGAACAGGCCGGTCGGGTCGGTGCCGTCGCCGATGAGCGCGCCGTAGAACGCCGGGCCGAGCGCCCCGGCGATCGTGCCGATGGCGAAGAACACGGCGATCGCCTCCGAGCGGATCTCGATCGGCCAGGTCTCGCTCACCGTGAGGTAGGCGGCGCTCGCGCCGGCGGAGGCGAAGAAGAAGACGACGACCCACATGAGGGTCTGGGTGGTCGCGTTCAGCGAGCCGGCGTCGAACAGGAACGCGCTGACGGCGAGCAGGACGCCGGACATCAGGTACGTCCCGGAGATCATCTTGCGCCTGCCGACGGTGTCGAAGAGGCGACCGAGCAGGAGTGGGCCGAGCAGGTTCCCGACCGAGAACGCCAAGCCGTACAGCGGGACTCGCGTCGCGCTGACGTCGTAGAACTTGGTGAGCACCAGTGCGTAGGTGAAGAAGATGGCGTTGTACAGGAAGGACTGGGTGATCATCAACGTCGCGCCGAGGATCGCCCGCTTGGGATAGGTGTGGAACACGAGCCGGAGGAACCGCAGGTAGCCGTACTGCTTCTCGGGCATCAGCTCGATCGCCAGGTCGTCGCTCACGGGCCCGGGCGGGCGGCCCTGCGCCGCCTCGATCTTCGCCAGCTCGGCTTCGGCCTCCTCCACCCGACCGTGAGTGAGCAGCCACCGCGGGCTCTCCGGCAGCGTGCGGGCAACGACGATGACCACCAGGGCGAGCACCGGGCCCATCAGGAACGCCAACCGCCAGCCGACGTTGACGGCGAAGGCGTTGAGGAAGATGAGCGAGGCAAACGAACCGAGGATCGCCCCGGCCCAGTACGAGCCATTGATCCAGATGTCGACTCGCCCCCGGTACTTCGAGGGCATCATCTCGTCGATCGCCGAGTTGATCGCCGCGTACTGGCCGCCGATGCCCATCCCGGCCACCAGCCGGGTGGCGTAGAAGAACACCAGCCAGCCCGTGTGGTGACCGGTGACGAAGGCGGCCAGTCCGGTGCCGAGCAGGTACAGCAGCAACGTCGTGATCAGCAGCCGCTTGCGCCCGAGCTGGTCCGAGAGGCGCCCGAACACGAGCGCGCCGATCAGCTGGCCGATCAGGTACACCGAAGCGATCAGGCCGATCTCCGTCGAGGTCATCCCCAGGGTGTCGGGCTGCGTGAGCACGCCGGTGACCGAGCTGGCGATCGTGATCTGCAGCCCGTCGAGGATCCACGCCGCGCCCAGCCCGGCGACCATGCGCGTGTGGAACGGCGACCAGTCCAGGCGATCGAGTCGCGCCGGGATCATCGTGCGGATCGACGCCTGTGGGGCTGCGGTGTCACTCATCGTGTCTCCCTTCGCCGATGTATGAATCGGCACGTCGATCTGGAGCGTCGCCGGTCATCGCCCGAAGCGGATGATCCGGCGCTCGACTGGCGCGCGTTCATCCCAATCGGATGAGGACGGCGGGGCGCGCATCGTCGTAAGACATCGGAAGCGACCGGTGAGCGAGCACGAGAGGAGACGGCCGTTGACCACTCCTGCACCTCGGCGGTCGGAGGTCATTGCCGTCTACGCGGCCGGGCTCTTCCAGGGTCTGAGCCTCGTCGCCGTCCCGGCCGCGGCGACGATCCTCACCAGCCCGGACGGCTACGACCTCTCCGCCAGCCAGTACGGGCTGCTGTTCCTGCCGCAGGTGCTGCTGGCGATCGCCGGGTCACTGTCGCTCCCGTCGCTGTCGCGGCGCATCGGCCTCAAGCGCGTGCTGGTCGTCGGGCTCGTCGCCGACACGGTTGCGATGACGCTGCTCGTCGTCAGCAACAGCGTGCGCGAGGACGCGGTCGCCTTCCCGATGCTGCTGGTCGTCACCGGCAGCCTCGGTCTCGGCTTCGGGCTGACGCTGGGAGCGATCAGCACGTATGCCGGAGCTTTCCAACCACAGCGCCGCGAGGTCGCGCTCACCGCGCTGAACGTGCTGCTCGGACTGGGCACCGCGCTGTCGCCCTTGCTCGTCGCCGTGTTCCTCGACATCGGCGAGTGGTGGTACCTCCCGCTCATCACGGCCATCGGACTGGCCGCCGTCGTGATCGCTGACGCTGGCCCAACCGCTCGTCGCCGAGAGGCCGGCCGCCGGCGGCGGTCCACGGCCGGCGATCCCGCGTCGCTTCTGGCTGTTCGCGGCCGCCCTCGTCGCCTACGGCGCGGCCGAGACGATGTTCGGCAACTGGGGCACGACGCTGCTCGTCGACGACGGCGTCCAGGCGTCCTCGGCGACGTACGCCCTTGCCGCGTTCTGGGCCGCCGTCACCGCGGGCCGGCTGATCATCGCCCTCGTCTCCGAACGTGTCGGTTCGACGCACATCTACGTCGTGCTGCCATGGGTCATCGCCGTCGCCCTGCTCGTCGCCCCGGCGGCCGACACTGCGGGCGGGGGCATCGCGTTGTTCGCCCTGGCCGGCCTCGCCTGCTCGGGGTTCTTCCCGATGACGATCGGCTACGGCGAGTCGTCGTTCCCTGGGATGGTCGAGCTCGCCGCCGGCTGGCTCATCGCCGCCTATCAGATCGGCTACGGCCTCGCCGCCTTCGGTGGTGGCGCGCTGCAGGACACCGTCTCCCTGCCGACCCTGTTCCGTGGTACCGCCGTCCTCGTCGTGGTGATGGGCGTGCTGTCGCTCCCCATCGCCCGCGCCGCCCGCGCCGGGTCACCCAATCTGGACGATGACGCACGGCAGCCAGCCTCGTAACGTTCGAACCGTCAGCAGGCAACTCGAGGAGTGCGTGATGCCCGATCGCTACGACGTCATCGTCATCGGGACAGGGGCCGGAGGCGGCACCCTCGCCCACACACTTGCCGCATCCGGCAAGCGCATCCTGCTGTTGGAGCGTGGCAACTTCCTGCCGCGCGAGACGCAGAACTGGGAGCCCGAGCCGGTGTTCGTCGACGGCCGGTACATCTCGCCCGACACGTGGTACGACGCCGACGGCACGGCGTTCCAGCCGCAGGTCCACTACTTCGTCGGCGGCGCGACCAAGCTCTACGGCGCCGCGCTGTACCGGCTGCGGCCGCAGGACTTCGGGGAGATCAAGCACGCCGACGGGATCTCGCCGGCCTGGCCGGTGGGCTACGACGAGTTCGAGCCGTGGTACACGAAGGCGGAGTGGCTCTACCAGGTACACGGCAACCACGGCGAAGACCCGACCGAGGGCCACTGGTCGAAGCAGTACCCCTGGCCGGCCGTCTCCCACGAACCGCGCATCCAGGGGATCGCCGACGACTTGGCGGCGGCCGGTTACCACCCCTTCTCGGCCCCGTGTGGGATCCTGCTCGACGAGGCGGACCGCGCCCGCAGCACGTGCATCCGCTGCACGTGGTGCGACGGCTATCCGTGCATGGTCCACGCCAAGTCCGACGCCGAGACGATCGCCGTGCGGCCGCTGCTGATGGCGCCGAACGTGACGTTGCTCGTCGAGGCGGAGGTCCTCAAGCTGCAGACGGATGCCAGCGGCGGCAGCGTCACCGGCGTCGTCGTGTCGCGCGCTGGCAAGGAGGAGGCGTACGAAGCCGACATCGTCGTGCTGTCCGCCGGGGCGTCGAACAGCGCCAAGATCCTCCTCCAGTCAGCCAACGACCAGCACCCCAACGGGCTCGCCAACGGCTCCGACCAGGTCGGGCGCAACTACATGTACCACAACTCCAAGGCTGTGGTGGCGCTGGCCAAGGAGCGCAACGACACGGTGTTCCAGAAGACGCTCGGCCTCAACGACTTCTACCTCGGCGGCACCGATGACGGGTGGCCACTCGGGCAACATCCAGATGGTCGGCAAGTCCAACGGCGATGCGATGAAGGGTGAGGAGCCCACGCTGACCAAGCTCGCCCCGCACTGGAGCCTCGACGAGGTCGCCGCCCACGCCGTCGACTTCTGGCTGACCACGGAGGACCTCCCCGACCCGGACAACCGGGTCACGGTCGACGGTGACGGCAACGTCCACCTCGCCTACAAGTCGAACAACGACGAGGAGGCGGCCGGGCTGTACCACCAGCTGAAGAAGATCCTCAACCACGTCGGGATGGCCGACCACCACGTCCTGCGCAAGAACTTCTACATGAAGATGGACATCCCCGTCGCCGGCTGCGCCCACCAGGCCGGCACGTGCCGGTTCGGCGATGACCCGGCCACCTCGGTGCTCGACTCGAACTGCAAGGCGCACGAGCTCGACAACCTCTACGTCGTCGACACCAGCTTCTTTCCCAGCATCGGCGCCGTGAACCCGGCGCTCACGGCGATGGCCAACGCCATCCGCGTCGGCGAGCACCTCGCCGAACGCCTCGGCTGATCCGCACATCGAACACCCGCTCACGACACTCGGAGGAACCTGATGAGCACACTCACCGGCAAGGTCGCCATCGTCACCGGCGGCAACAGCGGCATCGGCAAGGCCGTCGTGCTCGCCCTCGCCGAGCACGGCGCCAACATCGTCATCGACTACGTCGCCAACGAGGAGGCCACGGAGGAGCTGGAGAAGAAGGTCGCCGCGCTGGGTGACCAGTCGATCGGTGTCGAGGCCGACGTCAGCAAGGTGGCGGACCTCGAACGGCTCGTCAAGGCTGCCGTCGACGCCTTCGGACGGCTCGACATCATGGTCAACAACGCCGGCGTCGAGACGCGCACGTCGATCCTCGACACCACCGAGGCACAGTACGAGAAGGTGATGGAGATCAACCTGAAGAGCGCCTTCTTCGGGACCCAGATCGCCGCCAAGCAGATGATCGCCCAGGGCGACGGTGGCCGGATCATCAACATCACGTCGGTCCACGAGGACTGGCCGATGCCGGGCAACACGCCGTACTGCCTGTCCAAGGGCGGGATGCGGATGCTCACCCGCACGGCAGGCGTCGAGCTCGGCCCACAGGGCATCTGCGTGGTCGGCGTCGGCCCCGGCGCCGTGGCCACACCGATCAACACCTCGACGATGAACGACCCGGCGAAGATGGCCACCCTCGACGCCGCCATCCCGCTCGGCCGCATGGCCAGCCCCCACGAGATCGGCAGCGTCGTGGCCTTCCTCGCCGGCGATGGTGCCAGCTACCTCACGGCGACGACCGTCTTCGCCGACGGGGGCATCATGCACTCCAGCCCGGGTCTGTAGACCGATCGGCTGAGGCGGCGGCGCGGCACCGGGTGGTCGTCGTCGGCGGTGGGTTCGGTGGGCTGCCGGCCCTCCGCTACTTCGCCCATCGCCCGGTCGACGTCACGGTGGTCGACCGCCGCAACCACCACCTGTTCCAGCCGCTGCTGTACCAGGTGGCCACGGGCATGCTCTCGCCGGGGCAGATCGCCCCGCCGATCCGCCACGTGGTGCGACGGTGGAAGAACATCCGCGTCGAGCTGGCCGAGGTGACCGACTTCGACCTCGAGCGCCGGATCGTCCACGCCACCGCCGCCGCCAACCTCCACCGCTCGAGCTGCCGTACGACAGCCTCATCGTCGCCGCCGGCGCCGGCCAGTCGTACTTCGGCCACGACGAGCTGGCTCGCTACGCCCCCGGCATGAAGACGGTCGACGACGCCATGGAGCTGCGCCGGCGCATCTTCGGAGCCTTCGAGATGGCCGCAGTGGCCACCGATCCCGCCGAGAAGGAGCGATGGCTGACGGTGGTCATCGTCGGTGCCGGTCCGACCGGCGTCGAGCTGGCGGGGCAGGTGCGCGAGCTGGCGGTGCGCTGTCTGAAGGGCGAGTTCCGCACGTTCGATCCGGCGTCGATGCGCGTGCTCCTGCTCGACGGAGGCAAGGAGCCGCTCGCCACCTTCGGGGACCGGCTCTCCGGGAAGGCGGCGAAGCAGTTGCAACGTCTCGGCGTCGAGCTGCAGATGAACGCCCGCGTCGTCGGTGTCGATGCGTTCGGCGTCGACGTGCTCGGTTCCGACGGAAGCAAGTCGCGGATCGACGCCCACACGGCGATCTGGGCAGCCGGGGTCCACGCATCGCCGCTCGCCGCCAAGCTGGCCGAAGCCAGCGGCGCCGAGACCGACCGCGCCGGCCGCATCGCCGTGCTCCCCGACCTCTCGTTGCCAGGCCATCCCGAGGTGTTCGCGGTCGGGGACATGGCGACGGTGAACAACCTCCCGGGCGTCGCCGAGGTCGCCATGCAGGGCGGCCTGCACGCCGCCAACACCATCTGGCGGCGAACGCAGGGCAAGGACTCCGTCGCCTTCAAGTACCGCGACATGGGCAGCGTCGCCACGATCGGCAGGTTCCGCGCCATCGCCAGCGTCCACAGGATCCGCCTCAGCGGGTTCCCGGGTTGGGTCGTGTGGTTCTTCGTCCACCTCGCCTTCCTCACCGGCTTCGGCGACCGGTTCACGACGATGATGCGCTGGCTGCGCTCGATGATCGGACGCGGTCGCGCCGAGCGCGAGTTCAGCGTCGCCCACACCGGAGGTGACCTCAGCTTGCCCGAGTCGGTGCGCGAGATCGTCCAACCGGTGCCGTTCCCGAGCGCGCCCACCGAGTCGGCCCATCCATGACCACGATCGCCTATCCACCGCCTGGGCGCCATCGGTTGAGACCGCAGCGTCGACCAGGCGCCGAGCACGGTGGCGCGTCGCTACCACACGAACGAGGGCGTGTGCACACGCCAAGGTGGCAAGGTCATGCGCACGGGGAGTTGGCGGACGGCCGCCTCGCCGGTCTCGGTCGCCATCGTCCGGTCCGTGAACGTGTTCACGTAGCGTTGCGACGGTCATGCCCTCGAGCCCGATACACAAGCGTCCTTTGTCCGTCGATGCGCACGACGGTACGAGCGTCGTGGTGACGCGGTGACGAGCGAGACGGCATCACCTCCGTCGGCACCTGCGGGACCGCTCGAGCTCCTCAGGAGTCGGAGCTACGTCGGGCTCCTCGTCTTGGGCGCAGTCGTCGGAATCGTGGTGGCCACGGTGGCGTACTTCTTCCTGAAGGGCGTGGCCGAGGCGCAGCAGTACCTCTTCACGACCCTTCCCGATGATCTCGGGTTCGACGGAGCGACCGGTGTGGTGGCCGCTTCCGCTCCTCGCGCTGGGCGGATTGGTGGTCGGTCTCACGATCCGCTACCTGCCCGGAACCGGCGGGCACGCTCCCGCCGAGGGATTCAAGCCCTCCGGTGCAGTCCCTCCGGTCGAGCTTCCGGGCATCATCATCGCCGCCTTCGCCACGCTCAGCTGCGGGGCGGTGCTCGGGCCCGAAGCTCCGCTCATCGCCATCGGCAGCGGAATGGGCGTCCTGGCGGTCCATCTGGTCCGCCGGAACGCTCCGCAACGGGCGAGCGTGGTGATCGCGGCCGCCGGCAGTTTCGCGGCGATCAGCACGCTCTTCGGCTCTCCGCTCACCGGAGCCTTCCTGCTCATGGAGGTGTCCGGGCTCGGGGGCGCGATGCTCGGCGTCGTGCTCGTACCGGGCCTGCTCGCCGCAGGCGTGGGCTCGCTCATCTTCATCGGGCTGAACTCATGGACCGGCTTCGGGAACTTCTCGCTTGCGGTCCCCGACATTCCGCCGTTCACGACGCCGGACGTCGCCGAGTTCTTCTGGGCGGTCGGGATCGGGATCGCCGCTGCCGTCCTCGGAAGCGGCATCCGACGGTTGGCCCTGCTGCTCCAGCCTGTTGTCGAGCGCAGAATGGTGTTGCTGACGCCGGTGGCAGGAATGGCGGTCGCCGGCCTGGCGATCGTCTTCGGTGAGTGGTCCGATGAGAGCGCCTCGCAGGTCCTGTTCTCCGGGCAGGACGCGCTGCCGGGGCTCATCGAGCAAGCGGAGAGTTGGACGGTCGGCGCGCTCGTGCTGCTCGTCGTCTGCAAGAGCCTGGCCTACGGCGTCTCACTCAGCGCCTTCCGAGGCGGACCGACCTTCCCCGGCATGTTCATCGGCGCGGTCGGCGGCATCGCCCTTTCCCACCTTCCCGGTTTGCCGATGATCGCTGGGGTTGCGATGGGCATCGGGGCGATGACCGTGGCCATGTTGGGCTTTCCGCTGACGTCGGTGCTGATCGTCGCCGTCCTCCTGCAAGCCGACGCACTCGCCCTGACGCCGCTCGTGATCGTCGCCGTCGTCGTTTCCTACGTCACCTCCGCACGGCTCGGGCCGTCCGAGCCGTGAACAGCGCGGCGGCCGTCACTGCTTGAGGAGGAACCGCAGCCGGGCCGCTCTGGCGTCCCAGGCGTAGACGACCGCCGTCGACGCGATCAGGTCGTGGAGTGCCCGGCGATCGCGGCGCAGCAGGATCAGGAGGAACCCCAGCCCGAACAACAGGAAGCTCAACGGCAGCGCCAGCACGCGCACCATCGCGTGCCGCCGATCGAGATCGCGGCCATCGGCTCGCACCACGCGCACGCCGACGATCGCCATGCCGAACGTGCGACCGGCCGCAGCGAGCGGGTATGCCATGTAGACGAAGGCCCACACGACGAGCGCGACCCTCCCGGCAACCGAGGACTCGGCGAAGCGAACCGGTTCACGGAGCAGCACCGACAGGACGTACTCGGCCACGGCCCCGCCGAGGGAGAAGAGCAGTCCGATGGCGAACAGATCGATGGTGAGGGCGACGAAGCGCGAGACCGCGCCCGCGTACGTGCCCTCGAGGTTGCCGCTACGCACCGAGCCGAGATAGCTGGTCGTCACGTCGCAGCTCCCGGGGGCGTGACGAGCAGGCGGGGGCCACTGGGTTCGACCACTCCGCGACGCAGGATGCGGTCGGCCCAGCGGTGCACGAACGAGTCGAGGCCGACGCCCTGGCTGCGCAGCATGTCGACGGTCTGCGCCATCACCGCCGACCCCGACCGTGCCATCAGCGCGCCCACCTCGGTGCGTTCGACGAGGGCGTCGATGTCGACCCGTTCGAGCGCCGCGTTGAGGTCGACCTTGGCGACGACCTGATCGAGGTCGAGCCGGTCGACCACGGCCTGCAGGTCGACACGGGCGACGAGCTGGTCGAGGTCCGCCGAGGCCAGCACGGCGTCGATGTCGACCCGGGCGAGGACGCGGTTGATGTCCATCCGCTCGAGGAGCAGATCGATGTCGAGCTTGTCCAGGACCTCGTTCAGGTCGATGCGGGTGAGCAACCCCTGCAGGTCGACCCGCTCCATGACCGCGTCGATGTCCACCTTGTCGACGACGGCCTGCACGTCGACCTTGTCGACGATCGACTCGACGTCGACCTTGTCGACGATCGTCTGGACGTCGACCCGCTGGACGACCTCGTCGACGTCGATCGCGTCGACGACCCCAGGGGCGACCTCGTTGGCCACCGACTGGACGATCTCGGTCGCCCCGTCGAGCAGCGAGTCGAGGATCCCCCGACGTTGCCGCCGGCGGCGACCGCGGTGGGCAGGAGCCATGACCGCGTCAGGCCTCGCTGGGAGGAGACGCTCGCAGCCGTCGTGACGTAGCTGTCGAAGGCGTCGGTCAGGCACTCGACCAGCAGGTCGGGCTGCTCGACCGCGGCGTGGTCGAGGGCGATGCCGACGTCGAGGCGATCGTCGTTGCCGAGTGCCGTGATGTTCATCGGACAGCCGAGACGCGGGCCGAGCGGATAGAGCACGTCGATCAGCGATCCGCAGATGTGGCGGGCGCCGCGCAGCCCGGGGAGGGCGGTGGCGGCGAAGTCGACGGAGTCGGCTTGGGCGTGCAGGGCCGGGAGGAGCAGGCGGGTGGGCAGGCGCCCGAGCGTGGCGGCGACGGTGGAGGCGACCTGCAGCGCCGGCTCCCGCCGCGCCTGCGCCAGTCGCTCGACGACGACACCGAACTGCGGTCCCGGCCGCCCCACGGCGGTCGGGACCTCGAGGCGGGCAGGAGCGAACCAGTTGCCGCCCACCTCGTGTCCGCGGCGCTGGCTGGTCGGCGTGGCGAGGCGCAGCTCGGCAGCCGGGTGTCCGAGCTCACCGTGGTAGCGCCCGAGGCCGGCAGCGGCCGCGGCCACGAGGAGATCGTTCCGGCTGCCACCGAGGGCGAGCGAGGCGGCGCGCGCCCCGTCGACCGAGATCAGCTCGAAGCGACTGAACAACGATCGCGAGACGGGCCTCGACGTCAGCGGCCCACCGGTCACCATCAGCTGGCGGGAGACCGAGTTCGCCACCCCGAGGACGCGCTGGACACCGCGCACCGCGGTGTCCGTCGGACTCACGTCGCGCGCCGCGTTGACGCCGCTGATGAGGCGCCGCACCGTGTCCGGGACATCGACGGTGACCGTGAACGTGCCCAGCCTGCGGTCGCCGTTCCCACCTGGCGCGGCCGCGGCCCGGGCGCGCTGGGCGGGGCCGTGCGGTCGACACGCGGCCACGTCGGCTCGTCGAGGAGCAAGCCGAAGAGGCGGACCCCACCGACACCGTCCGTGAGCGCGTGATGTGCCCGCAGGTACAGCGCTGCTCGCCCGTCCTCCAGGCCCTCGATGAGCGTCACGTCCCACGGTGAGCAATCGGGGTCGAACGGGATCGACTCGAGCAGCGCCGTCAGGTCGAGCAGCTGCCGCATCGATCCCGGCGCGGCGACCGAGAGCGACCGCAGGTGGCGACCGGGGGACGGATCGTCATCGTCCACCCAGGCCGGGCGGGCGCGCATCGCCGTCGGGTCGTCGGGCCGGCGGCGCAGCCGCGGCGCGTTGTCGGCGGCGAAGGCGAGGCGCTCGGTCAGCGCCTCGGTGGTCGGGGTGCGGTCGAGGATTGCCAGGGCTCCGACGGTCATCCGCAGCGTGGCGTCCTGGCCGACGCGCCACATGATCGCCTCCATCGGACTCAGCCGGTCGGTCATGGCGACATCCTCCCACGCAGGCTCGCTTGGCGCGGCAGGGGACGCTCCCGAACCCGGTCACTCCCGATGTTCGTGCGGCAGCACGCCTGCGTCATCGTCCGGTCTGGGTGATGCGGGCCACCGGGGACTGCGCTGAGAATGAGGGTCGGGAAACAGCGCGGAGGTGCCGATGAGCAGCAAGCAGGGTCAGAGCGCGGCGATGCAGTCGCCGTTCACACCGATCGCCGACTACGGGTTCCTCTCCGACTGCCACACCGGAGCGCTCGTCGCTCCCGACGGGGGCGTCGACTGGCTGTGCGTCCCGCGCTTCGATTCGCCCAGCGTGTTCGCCAGCCTGCTCGACCGCGAGGCGGGCACGTTCCGCTTCGGACCCTTCGGGATCAACGTCCCGACCCAACGGGTGTACGAGGCGGGGACGAACGTGCTCGTCACGACGTGGAAGACACCATCGGGCTGGGTCGTGGTCAAGGACGCGCTGACGATGGGCCCGACCCGCGGACCGGACACGGTGACGCCGCACACCCGCCCCCCGGCTGACGACGACGCCGAACACGTCCTCGTCCGCACGGCGGAGTGCATCGACGGTCAGGTCGAGCTGGAGCTCGTGTGCGAGCCGGTGTTCGACTATGGCGAGATCCCCAGCACGTGGACGATGGTCGACGGTGCCGGACACACCGTTGACGCCAACGGTGCTGGCGTGACGGTCCGGCTGCACACCGACATGTCCGTCGGCATCGAGGGCGGGCGGGTGCGCGCTCGCCACACGCTGCGGGCCGGCGACCGGGCGTTCTGCGCGCTGTCGTGGGCCGCCGACCTGTCAGGACCCGATGATGTGGATGATGCAACGAGGCGGGTCGACGTCACCGCCGCGTTCTGGCGCGACTGGCTCGACACGGCGCGGATCCCGGACCACCGGTGGCGGAGCACGATCCAACGTTCGGCACTGGCCATCAAGGGTCTCACGTACATGCCGACCGGGGCGACGGTCGCCGCGCTGACCACGTCGTTGCCCGAGACGCCCGGCGGTGAGCGCAACTGGGACTACCGCTACAGCTGGATGCGCGATACGACGTTCACCCTGCGGGCGCTGCACTGGCTGAACCTCGACTGGGAGGCCGACGAGTTCATGCAGTTCGTCGCCGATCTCGAGGTCAACGAGGACGGCGCCCTGCAGATCATGTACGGCATCGACGGCCGGCGCGACCTGACGGAGCGAACGCTCGAGCACTTGAGCGGATACGCCGGTGCGCGCCCGGTACGCGTCGGCAACGGCGCCTTCGATCAACGCCAGAACGACGTCTTCGGTGCTGCCCTCGACTCGATCCTGCTCCACACGCGACGCAGCCAGCGCCTCCCCCGCCGGCTCTGGCCGCTCGTCCAGGCGCAGGCCGAGTGCGCCAGCACGGTCTGGCGCGAGCCTGACCAGGGGATCTGGGAGGCGCGGGGCGCGCCGCAGCACTACGTCTCGTCGAAGTTGATGTGCTGGGTGGCCCTCGACCGCGCCGTCCAAGCTGGCCAGGCTCCGCGGCGCCGACGACCTCCACGAGAAGTGGCGGGCGATCGCCGACGAGATCCGTGTCGACGTCGAGAAGCACGGCGTGAGCGATCGCGGCGTGCTGCGCCAGCACTACGAGACCGAATCGCTCGACGCGTCGACCCTGCTCGCCCCCATCTTCGGGTTCCTGCCAGGCGACGACGAGCGCGCCCACAGCAGCGTGATCGCGATCGCCGAGGAACTGACCGAGAACGGGTACGTGCTGCGCTACCGCACCGACGAGACGGACGACGGGCTGTCAGGCAAGGAGGGGACGTTCCTGATCTGCTCGTTCTGGCTCGTCTCGGCGCTGGCGGTCGTGGGTGAGCAGGCGCGAGCGCGTGACCTGATGGAGCGGCTGCTGCGCATCGCCTCGCCACTCGGGCTGTACGCCGAGGAGTTCGACGTCGAGACCGGCTACCACCTCGGGAACTTCCCACAGGCGTTCTCCCACCTCGCGCTGATCGAGGCGGCCGGTCGGATCATCGCCGCCGAGCGCAGCGACGAGCTCACCTGATCCCTTCGTGCCGGTGCGCGGGAGATGTGCGCTGCATGCATGCGCATCGCTCACCGCGGCGCCAAACACTCCGATGGTCAGCGCAGCGCGGCCAAGCCCTCGTCGAGGGTGGTCCACGGGGACCAACCGAGGTGGATGCGGGCGCGGACGGGCGAGACGGTGAAGCGATCGAGCTCGCCGGGGCGAGCGGCGCCGAGCGTCGGCGCCGGGCCGTCGGGCGAGACCAACGCCCACAGGTCGCGGACCGAGGTCTGCACCCCGGTGCCGACGTTGACGACCAGACCGCTCCCCCGCCGGCCGCCACGCACGAGGGCGTCGACCACGTCGTCGACGTACACGAAGTCGCGGGTCTGGCGGCCGTCACCGGACAGCTCCGGAGACCGTCCCTGCGCCGCGGCGGCGACCATCGACGACACGACACCACCGTCGGGGCGCTGACGCGGGCCGTACACCGTCGCCAGGGCGAGCGCGGTGAACTCGATGCCCGACTCCTCGCGGTAGGCGGTCAACAGCTCGACGATCGCCTTGGCGACCACGCCGCGCACCCCGCGAGCCGACAGCGTGCCCTCCTTGACGGGCAGCTCGCGCGCCGACGGGTGCCCGTACATCGCCGTCGCCGGGAGGGCGACGATCACCTTGTCCACCCCCGATCGCCTGGCGGCGTCGAGCACACCGAGCATCGAGGTGAACGAGCGGCCGAGCGACACGGCCGAGGCGTCGTGCCGCGGCAGCAGCGCCAGGTGGTAGATCTCGCGCGGCCGGCGCATGGCGATCAACGTCGCCAGGTCGGCGCTGCAGGCGTCGAGCGTGTGGATGTGCAGATCGCTGGCATCGAGGCGCGACGCCTCGGCACGGGCGTCGGCGAGGTTGGCCAGCGACCCCGTGGACAGGTCGTCGACGACGTCGACCGAGCCACCCTCGGCGATCAGGCGGTCCACGAGGTGCGAGCCGACGAACCCGGCGCCGCCGAGCACGAACACGCCACCGGCCCGTTCGGAGCCGGCGTCGCCTTCCGTCAGCGCGTCAGTCGACGGCGGGGACGCGGGCATCGACGTACTGCTCACCGTCGGCAATCTTGCCGTCGGCACCGACCACCGTGCGAACGAGCCGGCTCGCCGGCCCGACCGAGCCGGCCACGATCGACTCCTCCACCGTGGCGCCGGCGCCGACGACGGCACCCGGGAGGACCACCGACCGGGTGACCACGGCGCCCGGACCGATCGAAGCACCCCGACCGACGACGGTGTCGATGAGCGTCGCGTGCGGATCGACCATCGCCCCCGCGTCGACGGCGGCACACACCTCGCTCGCGGCGGCCCGACACGAGGTCGAGGTTGGCCTGGAGGTACAGCTCGGGTTGGCCGGCGTCGATCCAGTAGTCGTCGGTGGCCATGCCGTGGAAGCGCCCGCCGGCGGCGACGCGCGGGAAGACATCGCGTTCGATCGACACCCTGCGGCCGGTCGCGATGCGCTCGAGCACGCTCGGCTCGAACACGTAGGTGCCGGCGTTGATGAGGTTGCTCGGAGCGGTGCCGGGAGCGGGCTTCTCGACGAAGCGCACGATGCGTCCCGCCTCGTCGACCTCGGCGACACCGAACGCCGACGGATCGCTGACCGGGGTGAGGTGGATGGTGGCCTCGGCGCCGGCACGGCGGTGCTCGGCGACGAGGTCGGCGAGCGCCAGGTCGGTGAGCACGTCGCCGTTGGCCACGACGAACGTGGCGTCGATGCCGGCGTGATCGGCGGCGAAGCGGATCGCCCCGCCGGTGTCGAGCGGTTCCGGCTCGATGGCATAGTCGAGCTCGACGCCTCCGCATCGACCGTCGGGGAAGGCGGCGACGAACGGTTCGGGGAGGAAGCCGAGGGCCAGCGTGACGTGGTCGACGCCACCGCGCTCGAGCTGGCCGATGAGGCGCACGATCAGCGGGACGTGGGCGACCGGCAGCATCGACTTGGGGACGACGTTGGTCAGCGGGCGCAGCCGCGTCCCGAAGCCGCCGACCAGGACGACGGCCTGCATCAGCCCGATGTCGTGGTGGTGGCGCCCGTGGTGGTGGTGGCGCCGGACGTGGTGGTCGACGCGTTGTTCGCCGACGGCTCGCCGGCGACGGTCGTGGTGGTCACCACCGCCGAGCCATCCGGCTCGGGGACGCTGTCGGTCGGTTCCGAGCCCGTGTCCGCCGCGCCGAGCGACTCCAGCTCGGCGGCCCACGGCGGCATCTCGATGTCGGTGCCCCGAGGCTGGAAGGCGATCGTGATGACGAGACTGTTCTTGTCGATGCGGATGTCGTCGAAGTCCGACACGTAGAGATGGCCGTTGCTCGTGTCGTCGGGGCTGTCCCAGACGGTCACCGTGAGCTCGCCGTCCTTGCCGTCAGGGCACTCCGTCTCGCCCTCGACGTACTCCTTGCCGCCGAGCTGGTTGTCCGGGAACTTCAGCGAGTCGTTGTCGAGCTCGACGCCGTAGTTCTCGAGGAACAGGCCGAGCGTGGCGTTCTTGCCGACGGCGGCCGATGTCGAGGCGTGCCAGTGGATGACACCGTCGTCGTGGCTGTGGACACCCGTGCGCAGGTAGTCGGTGCTCACCAACTGGCCGTTGCTGTCGGCCTCCTCGAGGGCGCCGTTGAGCTTGACCATCTCCGGCTCGTCGCAGAGCGAGAAGCCGTAGGCGACGTGCCAGTGGTCGCGGACGGTCGGCGGTGAGGCATCGGCCTCGGGCTGCGAGGCGCGGGCGTAGACGATGGTCGCCAGGCCGAACACCAAGATGCCCAGGATGACCATCGGGAACAGCGTCCCGCCCTGGAAGCGGACCCTCTTGCCCTTGCCCTTCTGGGCCAGCTTGGCGGCCTTCTTCGTCGACGATGAGGAAACCACGAGGGTGCGATGCTACCGGCGGGTTGCCCCGATGAGCCCTCGCCCGGCGCCCTCTCACAGCGTCCCGACCAACGACTCGTAGGCGGCCGCGACCGCCCCTGGCGAGGCCGCTGCCGTCACCCAGGCGCGCCCGTCGCGGCCCATCCGGGCGCCGAGCGCGGGATCGTCGGCGAGACGTCTCACCGCGTCGACGAAGCGCTCCGGGTCGTCGGGCGGCACGGCGATGCCGGCACCGGACGACTCCAGCAGGCGGGGGATCTCGGTGCCCTCGTCGATCGCCGCCACGACCGGCCGGCCGGCAGCGAGGATCGAGTACACCTTCGACGGCACGCTGACCCGTCCGAGGCCGGCGCGCAGCGGCACGGTGTGGACGTCGCCCGTCGCCAGCAGCTCGCTCAGCCGGGAGTCGGGGACGTAGCCGGCGAAGCGGAGGTTGGCGACGCCTCGCGCCCGCTGTTCGAGCTCGGCGCGAGCCGCGCCGTCGCCGTTGATCAGCACGGTCACGTCAGGGCACCGACGAGCCGTCTCGACGAGCAGGTCGAGGGACTGCGAGAAGCCGACGTTGCCGGCGTACAGCACGACCGGCTCGTCGCCGATGCCGAGCTCGGCGCGGTACGGCGTCATGCGGTCGCCGGGACGGACCTCGTCGGTGTCGACGAAGTTGGGGATCGTGACCACCGTCGAGCCCGGCGCCTTCGCCGACACGTTGGCGCCGAGGTCGTCGGACAGCACCGTCACGGCGTCAGCCAGCCGGTAGCTGATGCGCTCGAGCCGGGCGGCGACGGCGATGACGTGGCGGTTGGTGATGACGCCCGTCTCGACGGCGGCATCGGGGAAGACGTCCTGGATGTTGAAGATGAGCGGCGCGCGGTGCGACCAGGCGACGATCCGTCCGGTGACACCCATCGTCAGTGGGGGCGACATCGCCAGCACGGCGTCGGCGCGGCGGAACCAGCCGCCGGCACCGAGGCCGGTCCAGCCGGCGAGCGCCGAGAAGCCGGCGAACCCGGCGGCGCGGCGGACGAGGTCGCGCCTGTTACGTCCCGGGAACGGGTGGACACGGGTGACCGTCCCGAACGCGGTCACGCTCGCGCCGCACGAGCCGGCCACCCCAACCCGGCTCCAGCTCGTGACGGCGGTACCACGGCAGCGAGGCGACGACGTGCAACTCGTGGCCGCGTGCCGCCAGCTCCTCCACGATCCGGGTCAGCACCCGGCCGGTCGGCGCAGTGTCGGGCGCGAAGTGCGGGCCGAGGACGACGATCCGCAGTGGCCTCACGATCCGGCGGTCGTGCGGTAGGCATCGGCGAGGGCGGCGCCCGACGCCGCCGTCGTGTACAGCGCGGCCCGGCGGCGGCCGGCGGCGACGAGGTCGTCGCGCGCGGTGTCCAGGTCGTCGAGCGCGCCCTTCCACGCGTCGACGTCGATCGGGCGGACGAGGCCGGCGTCGCCGACCACTTCGGGCACGGCAGCCCGGTCACTGCAGATCACGGGCGTCCCGGCGGCCATCGCCTCGAGCAGCGGCGCGCCGAATCCCTCGTACTCGGACGGGAAGACGAGCGCCTCGGCCGCGGCGATGAGGCCGTCGCGGTCGGCGTCCGGAACGCGTCCGGGACGCACGACGCGCGGGCCGAGCCCGAGGCGCTCGATCGTGGCGACGACGTCGTCCTCGGCCAGGCCACGGCCACCCAGCAGGACGAGCGACAGCTCGGGATCGTTCCACGGCCCGGCGAGCAACTCGAGCAGGAAGCGGTGGTTCTTGTGCGGGTGGGTGATCGCCGGGTAGATGAGGAAGCGTCGGCCGTCGAGCCCGTAGCGCTGGCGCAGCTCGTCGGCGTCGACCGGCGCGGTCGGCGGATCGAGGCCGTGGGGGACGACGACGACGCGGTCGGGATCGGGGCCGAAGCCCTCGACGACCGTGCGCCGGACGTACTCGCTGGGCACGGCGATCGTCGCCGACCGGCGCACGGCGAGCGGCACGGCGACGCGCAGGTACTGGCGCTTGAGCGGCGTCAGGTACTCGGGGAACGTGCGGTACTGGACGTCGTGGATCGTCAGCAGGATCGGTCCGGGCGATCGGGCCGGAACCGTTCCGCCGGCGTGGTGGACGACGTCGCTGCCGGTCAGCCGGCCGGGCAGCCACGTCGACTCGAGGAGCACGCGCCGGCTGCGCCGGCGGGCGTCGAGCGAGGCCACCACCAGCTCATGGCGGGCGGCCACGTCGCGGTGGGCGGCGGCGAAGCCCGGCAGGACGAACCCGGTGGCGTGGACGTCGGGCGCCACGTCGTGCAGACCGACGAGCTGGCGGGCGACGTACTCCTCGGACCCGCCGACCGCGCCAGGCAGGCACCACAGCAGATTGACGCCAACGTTCACGCCAGGACCTCGCGGTAGAGCGTCGAGCGTGCGCTCGGCCGCCGCCTCCCATGTCATCGTCGCCGCCCTGGCGCGGCCCGCCGCCGACAGCTCGTCGGCGCGACGCTCGGCGTCGGCTCAGGCCGGCGGCGATCGAGTCGACGTCGAGCGGGTCGACGAGGACGGCGGCGCCGCCGGCGACCTCCTCCGTCGACGTGCCGGCGCTCGTGACGACCGGCGCGCCCTGCGCCATCGCCTCCAGCACCGGGAGGCCGAAGCCCTCCGCCTCGCTCGGATAGGCGAAGACCGTCGCCGCGGCATACAGCGCGGGCAGCTCGGCGGGAGGGACGAAGCCGAGGAACCGCACGTCGCCGACGATGCCCGCGGTGGCGTCACCCCAACCGTCGGGGCCGGCCACGACGAGCGGCATCGCCAGCGGCTCGTTGGCGGCGGCCAGGCGACGCAGGTTCTTGCGCGGCTCGAGCGTGCCGACGAACAGCACGAAGCGCTCGGGAAGGCGGTACCGCTCGCGCAGCCCGGCGACAGCGGCGCACGATGCCGGCGCATGGTCGACGCCGAGCGGCACGACGCGTATCCGCGCCGCTTCGACGCCGTTGGCCTCGAGGTCGCGCCGGCTGGCTTCGCTCGACGTGATCACCATCGCCGCACTGTCGCGTGTCACGTCGAGGCTGCGACGCATCACGCGCAGACCCTGGCGGCTGAACCGCGACGGATCGGCGAGGAACGCCAGGTCGTGCATCGTCACGACGAGTGGCGCGGCGGTCGCGCACGGCACGAGGCCGGTGGCGTGGGCCACGTCGACCCGTCCGGTGACCTGCTCGACACGGGGGCGTCGCAGGCGCAGCCACGACTCGTACAGCAACGGCCGGGGCAGCGGGAGCTGGGCGACGGGGATCGGGGCGCGCCACGCCGGCGTCGGTGCGCGCCGGTGGCGTCCGGCGACACCGACGAGGGTGACGTCCTGGCGCGGCGCCAGCCGCCTGGCGACCTCGATCGCCGCCACGGCCGTGCCGCCGGGCGCGTCGTGCCAGCACTGCTCGAGTGTGTAGGCGACGCGCATGACACCCATGATGGCGGCTCCCCCCGTAGGGTGACCGCATGCCGGAAACGTTGTCCGACTGCCGCGTCCTCGTCACAGGCGGCTCCGGGTTCCTCGGGCGGCGGGTCGTGGCCAGGCTCGGCGAGCTGGGTGCCGACGTCGTCACGCCGAGGAGCGCCGAGTACGACCTCACCGTGGCCGGTGCCGCCGAGGACATGCTCGCCGACCTGCGGCCGGCGACGATCGTGCACCTCGCCGCGAGGGTCGGCGGCATCGGGTTCAACCAGGCGGAGCCGGCGCCGTTGTACCTCGCCAACCTGCTGATGGGCACGCACGTCATCGAGGCGGCCCGCCACGACCCCGGCGTCGACCTGACGGTGCTGCTCGGGACGGTCTGCTCGTACCCCAAGTTCACGCCGGTGCCGTTCCGCGAGGAGAGCCTCTGGGACGGCTATCCGGAGGAGACGAACGCCCCGTACGGCCTGGCCAAGAAGGCCCACCTCGTGCACGCCCAGGTCAACGCCGCGCAGTACGGCCAGCGCTTCGCCTACCTCATCCCGACGAACCTCTACGGACCGGGCGACAAGTTCCACCCTGCCGTGTCGCACGTCATCCCGGCGCTGATCAAGAAGTGCGTGGAGGCGGTCGAGCGCGGCGAGGAGAAGGTCGACGTCTGGGGGACGGGACGGGCGAGCCGCGAGTACCTGTACGTCGACGACGCCGCCGAGGCCATCGTGCTCGCCGCCGGCATCGAGGTCGAGCCCGGCACGGTGCCCGAGCCGGTCAACCTCGGGACCGACCACGAGGTCACGATCCGCGAGACGGTCGAGACGATCGCCCGCCTCGTCGGCTTCGAAGGCGAGCTGCGCTGGGACCCGACCAAGCCCGACGGCCAGCCGCGACGCCGCGTCGACGCCGCCCGCGCCGAGCACGTGCTCGGCTGGCGGGCAGCGATGCCGTTCGAGGACGGCCTGCGGACGACGATCGACTGGTACCTCGCCAACCGCCAAGAAGCCGAACGCCTCCCATCCTGATCCATCCGAGTGTCGGCGCCATCGGAGTGCTGCAGGGGCAGCGCCGGCACCACGCACTCGATGGCACTCAGACAGCAGAGGCCGGCGGCGACGGCCGGGGCGCGGTAGGCGGCGGCGAGGGTGTCGATCGTCTCGTGGGCGTTCAGGCCGCTGGGGTTGGGGACGACCCACAGCTCGGCGCCCTCCAACGACTCGGACTGCCGGCCGAGCACGGCCTTCGGGCGGTCGAAGGCGTCCCGGTAGGCGGTGACGCCGGCGATGGCGACCACGGCGGGCCGGTGCACGGCGACGAACGCGGCGAGACGCTCGGCGCCCTCGCGCAGCTCGGCGACCGACAGCTCGGCCGCTCGCGGCGTCGCCCTGGCGACGAGGTTGGTGATCCCGATGCCCCGCTCGACCAGCGCCCGCCGGTCGTCGTCGGTCATGCCCACGCCGCGGTCGATCGCCCGGTCGATGACGCCCGCCGCGCAGCAGCGCCGGGTAGAAGCGGTTGCCGGGATGGGCGAAGTGCGTCGATGTCGCCGCCGTCCACAGGCCCGGGTTGATGCCGACGAACAGCAGGCGCAGCCCCGGACCGACGAGGTCGGGCACCGTGGCGTCGCGGAACGACTCCAGCTCGGCGCGCGTGAACCCCATCAGCGACGCAGGGCGGCGACGAGCTCGGCGAGCGGCTGGCGGAAGTCACGCAGCAGCGGTACCCCGGCGGCGCGCAGCACGGCGTTGTCGAGCACGCTGTTGGCGGGTCGTGGCGCCGGGCGAGGCGGGTCGAGCTCGGCCGTCGTGATCGGCCGGACCATCGCCCGGTCGTAGCCGGCAGCGGCGAGGACCTCGCCGACGAACTCGTACCACGACACAGCGCCCTGGTTCGTCGCGTGGATGACCCCGGAGCGACGGTCCACGGCCAGTCGCCGCAGCAGCGGGGCGAGGTCGGCGGTGAACGTCGGGTGGCCGCGCTGGTCGTCGACGAAGGCCAGCGCCCCGGCCTGGCCGTCGCGCTCGGGCGCCAGGCGCAGCACCGTGGCGACGATGTTCGAGCCGTGCTCGCCGCACACCCACGACGTGCGGACCACGGCCGCGGCCGGGCCGAGCGCGGCGGCCTCGATCTCTCCGGCCAGCTTGGACCGCCCGTAGACCGAGACCGGCGCCGTCTGATCCCACTCGCAGTACGGCCGGTCGAGGGTGCCGTCGAAGACGTAGTCGGTCGACAGGTGGACGAGGTGGGCGCCGGCGCGGTCACACGCCTCGGCGAGCCAGCGCACGGACAGCGCGTTCGCCGCGAAGGCACGATCGGGCTCGCCCTCGCACGCGTCGACCGCCGTCCAGGCGGCGCAGTTGATCACCGCGTCGGGCCGGATCGACGTGATCGCGCCGAGCACGGCGTCGCGATCGGTCACGTCGAGTTGGCGGTAGTCGCTCGCCGACCACGCTCGTCGCCCGCCGCCGTGGCCGCGGCCGCGACGTCGCGGCCGAGCTGGCCTCCTGCGCCGGTGACGAGGAGGCGCGCCATCAGAACGCGGCGCGCGCCTTCAGCGGCTCCCACCACGGACGGTGGCTGCGGTACCACTCGACGGTCCGGGCGAGCGCGTCGTCGAGGTCGTGCTCGGTCCGCCAGCCGAGCGCGGCGACCTTGTCGGTGGTGATCGAGTAGCGCCGGTCGTGGCCGAGGCGGTCCTCGACGGGCTGGATGAAGCTCTCGTCGCGGTCGCACAGCGCCAGCAGCTTGTGCGTCAGCTCGACGTTGGGCAGCTCGTTGTGGGCGCCGATGTTGTAGATCTCGCCGACCTCGCCGCGGCGCAGCACGAGATCGACGCCGCGCACGTTGTCCTCGACGAACAGCCAGTCGCGCACGTTCATCCCGTCGCCGTACAGCGGGACCTTCTCGCCGTCGAGGAGGTTGGTGACGAACAGCGGGATGACCTTCTCCGGGAACTGGAACGGCCCGAACTGGTTGCTCGACCGCGTGACGACCACCGGCAGGCCGTACGTCGTGAAGTAGGACAGGGCGATCAGGTCGCTGCCGGCCTTGGCGGCGGAGTACGGCGACCGCGCTCCGAGGCGGTCCTCCTCGGTGAACGAGCCCTCCTCGATCGAGCCGTACACCTCGTCGGTCGACACGTGCACGAACCGCTCGACCTCGGCCTGGCGGGCGACGTCGCAGAGCACGTTGGTGCCGTGGCAGTTGGTGCGCACGAAGGCGTAGGGATCCTTGATCGACCGGTCGACGTGGCTCTCGGCGGCGAAGTGGACGACGGCGTCGTGCCCCGGCAGGTGCTCGCCGACGGCGTCCTGGTCGCAGATGTCGGCGTGCACGAAGCGGCAGCGCCGGTCGTCGACGAGGTCGCGGAAGTTCTCCGGGTTCCCGGCGTAGGTGAGGGCGTCGAAGATCGTCACCTCGTCGTCGGTCGTCGCCAGGATGTGGCGGACGTAGTTGGACCCGATGAACCCGGCCGCGCCGGTGACGAACAGCTTCATCGACACCCGCTCGCCGAACATCGCGGCGCCATCGCGTGTCGCCGGTCGAACTCGCTCACGCTCGCTCATTCGACGTCGATCTGGCAGTGGTCGCCGACCATCAGGCGCAGGGCGCGGGGGCGGGACTGCGTGCGCCGCACGACGGCCTCGCGTCCGATCAGGCTGTCCTCGAGGCGGGGGATGTCGAGCACCTGCGAGTCGTCCATCACGACCGAGTGCTCGATCTCGCTGTTGACGACCTCGCAGTTGGCGCCGACCGCGCTGAACGGGCCGATGAAGCTGTCGACCACCCGCGTGCCGGCACCGATGGCGACCGGACCGCGCAGCGTCGAGTTGGTGATCTCGGCGCCCTCCTCGATGCGCACCCGGCCGTCGATCGTCGACAGCTCGTCGACCTTGCCGTCGATGCCCGGTTCGAGCTTCTCCAGCAGCAGCCGGTTGGCCTCGAGCAACGGCGTCAGCTTGCCGGTGTCGATCCACCACCCGGTCAGCAGCTCGGTGCGGACACGGTGACCGGACGAGATCAGCCACTGGATGGCATCGGTGATCTCCAGCTCGCCACGCGCCGACGGCTCGATCGCCCGCACGGCGGTGTGGATCGTCGGGTCGAACAGGTACACACCGACGAGGGCGAGGTCCGACGGCGGGTCGGCCGGCTTCTCGACGAGAGCGACGACGTGCCCGCGCTCGTCGAGCGTGGCGATGCCGAAGCGGTGGGGATCGGGCACCTGCTTGAGCAGGATCTGGGCGACGGGCGGGTCCGCCGACGCCCGCGCCGCCTCGAAGGCGGAGACGAACGCGCCGAGGTCCTGCTCGAGCAGGTTGTCGCCGAGGTACATCACGAAGTCGTCGTCGCCGAGGAAGTCACTGGCGATGAGCACGCAGTGGGCGAGCCCCAGCGGCGCGTCCTGGGGCAGGTAGGTGATCGACGCCCCGAACGCGCTCCCGTCGCCGAGGGCCTCGCGCACCTCCGGACCGGTCTCGCCGATGATCACACCGATCTCGGTGATGCCGGCGTCGACCATCGCCCTGATCCCGTAGAACAGGATCGGCGTGTTGGCCACCGGCACGAGCTGCTTGGCCCGCGTGTGGGTGATCGGCCGCAGCCGCGTGCCGGCACCGCCGGCGAGGATCAGGGCCTTCACGGCGCTGCGAGTGTATGGCAGCGCCAGCGTCGAGCCGGCGTCAGCCAGGAATGGTCGTGGTGGTCGGCGGGGCGGTGCCGATGCCGCGGAAGTAGTCGAGGATCGGCTGCGCCTCGTCGAGCAGCTCGAGCGCGCTCTGGTCACCCTTCATCACGCCCTCGACCGGCAGCGTGTACGTCTGCAGGCCGACCTCGGCGGCCTCGCGCAGCGCGTCGGCAGCCTTGACCACGTCGAGGCCCTCGTCGATGGCCACCGCCGACGTCGCCGCCGAGATGAGGTCGTGGATGGCGAACGGGTTGCTCTCGACCTGCTGCAGCAACTTGGTCACCGTCGTGCGGATGAACAGTTGCTGTCGCTCGATCCGTCCGAGGTCGGCGCCCTCCGCCTCCACCCAGTCGCCGTCGATCCACTCCTCGTAGTGCCTGCTGCGGGCGTACGCCAGCGCCATCGAGCCGTCGAGGGTGGTGCAGCCGGGATCGAGCCGAAGGCCGGAGCTGAGGTCCTGGGCGGCGTAGTCCACGCAGATCTCCACGCCACCGATGGCGTCGACGAGCGACGTGAACCCGGCGAAGTCGATCTCCACGTAGTGGTTGATCGGGATGCCGAGCGCCTCGGTGACCGTCGCCACGAGCCGGCGCGGGCCCTCGTTGTAGGCCGAGTTGATCTTGCCCGAGTGGTCGGTGCCGGCGATCGGCACCCACAGGTCCCGGGGCAGGCTCAACAGCGAGGCGCCGCCGTCCTTCTCGCGGCGCAGCACCATGATCGTGTCGCTGCGCTTGCTGACGACGTCCTCCTCGTCGCCGATCGCCGCCGCGTTGGGATCGGACGCGTCGACGCCCTCACGCGAGTCGGACCCGACGAGCAGGAAGTTCTGGGCAGGGGCGTCGTTCGACGGCGCTTCCAGGACCTCCTGGATCTCGGGCGCCACTCGCTCGACGTTGTCGGTGGTGTCCTTGGCGGCGACGAGGACGCCCGCGCTCCCGGCCACGCCGACGAGCACGGCGAGCCCGAGGGCGAGCGCGCCGGGAGGTCGCCTGGTCCTGGACATGGGCGACCACGCTATCGGCGCGGGCTCGCCGAGCCCTGGCACCCCTCATGGCGTTCCCCGGCCACGCAGGCCGGTCACACGGGGCGCAGGTGGACGACGTCGCCGGCGGCCAGCCGGTGCGTGACGGCGCACGCGTCGACGACGACCAGCCGCCCGTCGGGCTCGACGTCGGTGGCGACACCTTCCAGCACGCCGTCGGCGCGCTCGACGCGCACGGTGCGCCCCAGCGTCGACAGCGCCTGGCGGTACCGCGGACCGATGTCGGCGGGCAGCGCGTCGTACGCCGCCAGCACGCGCGTGCAGGACGTCGAGCGGTTCGATGCCGTCGCCGAGCCGAGCCGCGCCGTCTGGCGCCCAGCCGACGTTGAGCCCGAGGCCGACGACGACCGGGCCGTCGGGATGGCGCTCGGCGAGCATCCCGGCGAGCTTGGCCTCGCCGACCATCAGGTCGTTCGGCCACTTCAACGTGACGTCGACACCGGCGACGGACGAGCACGCGTCGACGGCGGCCAGGGCGAGCCGTCGCATCAGCTCGCCGGGATCGGCCGGCACCTGCCGGAAGAGGAACGACACGAGCAGGTTGGCGCCGGGCGGGGCGTCCCACCGCCGGTCGAGCCGCCCCTTGCCCGCCGTCTGGTGGCGGGCCACGAGCACGCTGCGATCCGGCCGCTCCAGGGCGGTCGCCAGCAGGTCGGCGTTGGTGCTGCCGGTCTCGTCGACGACTCTCTACGGTCCCAAGCTGTCCACTGCCACCGTACATTGACAGCCGTGTTGCAGAAGATCCTGATCGCCAACCGGGGCGAGATCGCCGTCCGCGTCATCCGGGCCGCCCGCGAGCTCGGCATCGCGACCGTCGCGGTCTACTCCGAGCTCGATCGGGACGCCCTCCACGTCCGCCTCGCCGACGAGTCGTACGCGCTCGGCGGGCAGACGGCGGCCGAGAGCTACCTCAACACCGAGGCGATCCTCGATGCCATCCGCCGCAGCGGCGCCGACGGCGTGCACCCCGGCTACGGGTTCTTCAGCGAGAACGCCGACTTCGCCAGGGCGATCACCGAGATGGGCGTGACGTTCATCGGCCCACCCGCCGAGGCGATCGAGGAGATGGGCGACAAGGTGTCGAGTCGCAGGGCCGCGTTGCGCGGCGGTGCACCGATCGTGCCGGGCACCACCGAGTTCGCCCAGTCGGCCGACGAGATCCGGGCCTTCGGCGACGAGAACGGCTGGCCCGTGGCGATCAAGGCTGCCTTCGGTGGCGGCGGTCGCGGGATGAAGGTCGTCGACTCGGCGACGCAGGTCGACGATGCGATGGCCAGCGCGCAGCGCGAGGCGAAGAGCTTCTTCGGCCGTGACGAGGTGTACGTCGAGCGCTACCTCACGTGGCCGCGCCACGTCGAGGTGCAGATCGTCGGCGACACCCACGGCGACGTCGTCTGGGTGTCGACACGTGACTGCTCGGCGCAGCGACGGCACCAGAAGCTGATCGAGGAAGCGCCGGCGCCTGCGCTTCCCGACGGCGTCGAGAACGCCATGGGCGAGGCCGCGGTGAAGGCGGCCAAGGCGGTCGGCTACCACAACGCCGGCACCGTCGAGTTCATCTACCAGGACGGTGACTTCTTCTTCCTCGAGATGAACACGCGGCTGCAGGTCGAGCACCCGGTGACCGAGATGATCACCGACATCGACCTCGTCGAGTGGCAGATCCGGGTGGCCTCCGGCGAGCCGCTGCCGATGACCCAGGCGGAGGTGCTCGCCGCACGGCGGGGGCACGCCATCGAGGTGCGCATCAACGCCGAGGATCCCGCCGGCGGGAAGTTCCTGCCGTCGCCCGGGCGGATCACCGAGCTGATGGTGCCCGACGGCTTCGGCATCCGCTTCGACAGCGGCTATCACGCCGGCGACGAGGTCAGCCAGTACTACGACAACCTCGTCGGCAAGCTGATCGTCTGGGGCAAGGACCGCCCGACGGCGATCGCCCGGACGATCAGGGCGCTCGAGGAGATGCGCGTGCAGGGCGTGGCCACCACGATCCCCGCCGACCTGGCGATCCTCCGCCACGACGACTTCGCCGGCGTCACCCACTCGACGAAGTGGGTCGAGGAGGTCCTCGACCTGTCCGCGCGTGCGCTCAGCGGCGGCGGCCGACGGCCCGCCCGCCGGTGACGAGAGCGACGAGCCCCTGGTGCGCCGGCGGACGACCGTCGAGGTCAACGGCAAGCGCTTCGACGTCAGCTTGTGGGTGCCGGAGACGGTCGGCGCCGTCGCCGCACCCGCCGCCGCCGCCAAGGCCCGCGCCCCTCGCCGCGCCGCCGGCGGTGGCGGTGGCAGTGCGGCCGGGAGTGGCGACGTGACCGTGCCGATGCAGGGCACGATCGTCAAGGTCCTCGTCGAGATCGGCCAGGAGGTCGAGGTCGGTCAGGCCGTCGTCGTGCTCGAAGCGATGAAGATGGAGAACCAGATCGCCGCCGAGAAGGCCGGCACGATCAGGGAGATCAAGGTGGCCCCCGGCGACACCGTCGGCGGCGGCGACGTCGTCGCCGTCATCGACTGACGTCCGCAGTCGACTCCGTCCGGACTCGAGCCCGCACGTGGCGGTGCAGGCCGGCAGCAGGGTGAGGTGATCGATCTGCACCAGATCGCACTCGACGGCTACTCCGACGCCTCGGCCAGCGACTCGCTGAGCGCCGGGTGCACCAGCAGGCTCTCGACGATGTCGGACACCTTGAGGTTGGCCGTCACGGCGAGGGCGATCACGGAGATCAGCTCGGCGGCGTGGCGACCGACGATCGATCCGCCCAGCACGACGCCCGTCGCCGGGTCGGAGATGATCTTCACGAAGCCACGCGGGTCGTTGTTGATCAGCGCCTTGGGACTGGCGGTGAACGGCACCTTGGTGACGCGGATCTTGCGGCCAAGGGCGAACGCCTCGGCCTCGGCGAGACCGACGTCGGCGATCTCCGGCTCGGTGAAGATCGCCGAGGCGGCCTTGTCGTAGTCGAGGTGGCGGTGCTCGCGCGTGTGCAGCCCCATCAGCCGCTCGGCGACCTTGCGCCCCTGCATCGCGGCGACCGACGAGAGCGGCAGCTTGCCGCTGACGTCGCCGGCGGCGTAGATGTGCGCCACGTTGGTGACGCAGTTGTGGTCGATCGGGATGTAGCCGCCGTCGTCGGTGGCGATGCCGGCCGCGTCGAGGTCGAGGCCGTCGCTGTTGGGGACCGAGCCGATCGCCAGCACGGCGTGCGTCGCGTGCACGACGCGACCGTCGTCGCAGCGCACGACGACACCGTCGCCGTCACGCTCGATCGCCGTCGCCCTGGCACCCTTCAGCAGGCGGACCCCGCGCGCGAGGAAGTCGGCCTCGAGGGCGGCGGCGACCTCGGGATCCTTGCCCGGGAGCACCTGCTGACGCGAGACCACGAGCGTGACGGCGGCGCCGAACGACGAGAACATGTGCACGAACTCGACCCCGGTGACACCCGAACCGATCACCGTGACCGACTCCGGGAACACCTTCGGCGGGTAGCAGTCCCGCGTCGTCAGGATGCGGTCACCGTCGGGCGTGCACCATTCCGGGATGCACGGGCGCGAGCCGGTGGCGACGAGGGCGTTGTCGAAGGCGATGCGCTCGCTGCCGTCGACGCCGACGACCTCGAGCTCGTGGGCGCTCACGAACCGCGCGCTGCCGTGGACCATGCGCACGCTCTGGCTGGAGAGCAGGCCGGTGACGCCCTCCTGGAGGTGCTGCTTGATGCCCTCGATGCGCGCCGCCAGCGCTTCCGTGTCGACCTCGGCGGTTGCCTGTTCGAGGCCCATGCCGGTCGAGCGCCGGAGGAACGCCATCGCCCCGCCGGTGGCGATCATCGTCTTGGACGGGATGCAGTCCCACAGGTGGGCGGCGCCGCCGACGACGTCGCGCTCGATCATCGTCACCTGGGCGCCGAGACGTGCGGCGTAGGTGGCCGCGGTGTTCCCCGCCGGCCCACCGCCGACGATGACGAAGCGGGTGGGCATCCGGTCAGGCTACGGGACGCTGCTCGATGCGGCCGCCGAAGCGCCTGGAGGCGCCGGCGTGCCGAACCGGGTCCTCGCCTCTGAACGACGCGCCCTGGCACGAAGGGTCCGGTACCGTGCTGCAACCGTGGACGAGCCCGCCGACGAACTGATCACGGGCAGCGGGCTGTCGGCTGAACGGGCGCGCCGGCAGGCGCAGGTCGACGAGCTCCGCCGGGCAGGCGTCGAGCCCTACCCGTACCGCTTCGACCGCACGCACAGCGTCGCCGACGTCCGCGCCGGATGGTCCGGCCTGGAGGCCGGCACGGAGACCGACGACCAGGTCAGCGTCGCCGGGCGGGTCATGCTCAAGCGTGACGCCGGCAAGCTCGTGTTCGCCACCATCGCCGAACGCGGCGCGGAGATCCAGCTGTTCGTCTCCAAGGCGGTGATCGGCGACGAGGGGTTCGCCGCCGTGAAGGAGCTCGATCGGGGTGACTGGGTCGGTGTCCACGGCACGATGATGACGACGCGAGCGGGCGAGCTGTCCGTCAAGGTCGACCGGCTCGAGCTGCTCGCCAAGTCGCTGCGACCGCTCCCCGACAAGTGGCACGGGCTCGCCGACCCCGACACCCGGTTCCGCCAGCGCTACGTCGACCTCACCGTCAACGCCGACGCGCGGCGGGCGTTCGACGTCCGCCACGAGGTCATCGCCAGCTTCCGGCGGACGTTCCGCGAGCGCGGCTTCGTCGAGGTCGAGACACCGGTGCTGCACGTCGACGCCGGCGGCGCCCACGCCCGCCCGTTCGTCACCCACTACAACGTGCTGGACATGCCGCTGTACCTGCGGATCGCCCTCGAGCTGCACCTCAAGCGGCTCATCGTCGGCGGCATGGACCGGGTGTTCGAGATCGGGCGCGTCTTCCGCAACGAGGGGCTGTCGAGCCGGCACAACACCGAGTTCACGATGATGGAGTCGTACGCGGCCTACGCCGACGTGACCGACGTGATCGCGCTGACCGAGGAGCTCGTCGTGCGCGCCGCGAGCGACGCCCTGGGGACGACCGTCGTCGAGATCCGCGGCGAGTCGTGCGACCTCGCCGCCGGGCTGCCGCAGCGACGGATGGTCGACCTCGTCGGCGACGCGATCGGCGAAGAGGTCCACCCGTCGCAACCCGTCGATCACGTCCGCGCGCTCGCCGAACGGCACGGCGTGCGATGGGAGCCGCAGTGGGGTTCCGGGAAGTTGATCGAGGAGCTGTTCGAGGCGACGGTCGAGCCGGACATCGTGACGCCGGTGTTCGTCACCGGCCACCCCGTCGAGATCTCGCCGCTCGCCCGGGTCGACCGCACCGATCCCTTCCTCACCGAGCGCTTCGAGCTGTTCGCCGACTCGCGCGAGCTCGCCAACGGCTACAGCGAGCTCAACGACCCGGTCGAGCAGCGGGCGCGGTTCGAGGACGAGCAGCGCGCCCGCGACGGCGGCGACCTGGAGCGTGGCTCGATCGACGAGGACTACCTGCGCGCCCTCGAGTACGGCATGCCACCGACCGGCGGGCTCGGCGTCGGCATCGACCGGCTGGTGATGATGCTGGCCGGCGTCGAGTCGATCCGCGACGTCATCCTCTTCCCCACGTTGCGACCGGAGGTCTTCTGATGACGCGGATGGCCTGGGGCGCCGGGTTCACCACGCTCGCGGGCGACGGCACCACGCTCGACGCCTGGTTCCGCTGGCTGGGTTGGGGTGAGCTCGGCGAGGAGGCACCGGACGAGGTCGACGTCGCCCTCGCCGGCGGCGACCGCGTCGACGACGCCAGGCGCGTCACGATCCGCCCGATCCGCCTGACCGTCGACGTCGATGCCGCGCCGACGTCGGCCGCCGACGCCTATCTCCGCTTGCACCTGCTGTCGCACCGGCTGGCCACGCCGCGCACGCTGAACCTCGACGGCATCTTCGGTCAGCTCGCCACCGTGGCCTGGACCGACCGTGGGCCGGTCGCGCCAGTCCGACCTCGACGACGTGCGCCTCACGTTGCGCGCGGAGGGCCGCGCGCTCGTCGTGCGCAGCATCGACAAGTTCCCGCCGATGACCGACTACGTGACCCCGAGCGGCGTGCGCATCGCTGACGCCACGCGGGTGCGTCTCGGCGCCCACCTCGCCGACGGGACAGTGGTCATGCACGAGGGCTTCTGCAACTTCAACGCCGGCACGCTCGGGACGGCGATGGTCGAGGGTCGCATCAGCCAGGGCGTCCTCGTCGGGGCGGACACCGACCTCGGCGGCGGCTCGTCGATCATGGGCACGCTGTCGGGCGGGGGCACCGAGCAGGTGACGATCGGCGAGCGCTGTCTGCTCGGCGCCAACGCCGGCATCGGGATCAGCCTCGGTGACGACTGCGTCGTCGAGGCCGGCCTGTACGTCACCGCCGGCACGCTCGTCCAGCTCCCCGACGGCGAGGTGGTCAAGGCCAGGGAGCTGTCGGGCATCACCGGGATGATGTTCATCCGCCACAGCCAGACCGGCGCCGTCGTCGCCCGCCCGCGCACCGGCACCTGGGGCGGCCTCAACGCCGCCCTGCAGAGCGGCAGGACTCACTGCGCACAGACTCAGCGCCGACGGTACTGTCGGCGACGTATGGCCAAGTCGACCACGGTGAGGCGGTCGACATCGAGGTCGACGGGCGGTCGGTGACGATCAGCAGCCCGGGCAAGGTGATGTTCCCCGAGCACGGCGAGACCAAGCTCGACCTCGCCAACTACTACGTCGCCGTCGGTGAGCCGCTGATGCGCACGGTGCGTGGCCGTCCGACGCTGCTGCAGCGCTGGCCGAACGGCGTCGGCGGGCCGAACTTCTTCCAGAAGCGCATCCCCGACAGCGCTCCCGAGTGGCTGGAGACGACGACCGTGGCCACGGTCAACGGCACCGAGTCGCGCGCCATCGTGATGGCCGACGTCGCCCATGTGCTGTGGGCCGCCAACCAGGGCTGCCTCGGGTTCCACCCCTGGCCGTACCGGGCCGCGCACCCCGACGACACCGACGAGCTGCGCATCGACCTCGACCCGTCACCGGGCACGACGTTCGAGATGGTCCGCGAGGCAGCCGCCGAGGTGCGCGCGTTCCTGGCCGAGCACGGCATCGTCGCCTTCCCGAAGACGACCGGCAACCGCGGCCTCCACGTGTACGTGCGGGTCGAGCCAGGGTGGGACTCCTACGGCGTGCGCCAGGCGGCGGTCAGCGTCGCCCGGGCGATGGAGGATCGCCGGCCCGACCTGATCACCGGCAAGTGGTGGAAGGAGGAGCGCGGCGCCCGCGTGTTCATCGACTTCAACCAGAACGCTCCGCACAAGACGGTGTTCGGGGCGTGGTGCGTGCGCGCCCGCCCCGGCGCCCAGGTCTCGGCGCCGTTCCGCTGGGACGAGCTGCCGGGCATCCACCCCGATCACCTCACGATGGCGACGGTGCCGGAACGGGTCGCCGCCGGCGGTGACCCGTGGCAGGCCATCGACGACGTGCAGCACTCGATCGAGCCGCTCGTCGCCCGCTATCGCGACGACCTCGCCCGGGGCATCCCCGACGCCCCGTGGCCGCCCGTGTACCCGAAGATGCCCGACGAGGCCCGCCGCGTGAACCCCAGCCGGGCTCGACCCGACACCGAGTAGCCACGACGTCTGTCATCATTTCGTCATGCGCCTGAAGAACAGGCTCCTGGCCATCGCCGCCGCACCGCTGCTGGTCGCCCAGTGCGCGCCCACCCAGTGCGCACCGGCGCCGGCGCCGGCTCCCGCTCCGGCTCCGGCTCCAGCGCCCGGCTACTTCGGGTGGATCGGCGTCGGCGGTGCCCTGCCCGACGACGCGGCGTGCGCCGCCGCGGTGCGCGGCGCCGCCGAGATCCGCCCGGGCAACGCCGGCTACAACGCCACGACGTGGGGCGCGTGGTCGGCGAGCTTCCCCCGCTCGACGGGCAGCTTCACCGGCACGACCGACCAGATCATCCAGTGGGCCGCGTGCAAGTGGGGCTTCGACGAGGACACCTTGCGCGCCCAGGTCGCCAAGGAGTCGTGGTGGACGCAGACCAATCTCGGCGACTGGACGACGAACCCGGCGAACTGCGCGCCGCACCACCCGATCGGCGCCGATGGCCGGGCCGGCGAGTGCCCGGAGTCCGTCGGCATGATGCAGGTGCGCACGCCGTACTTCCGTGACTCGGTGGAGGGGTCGCTGGTCTCGTCGTCGTACAACCTCGACGTCGCCCTCGCCGTGTGGCGCGACTGCTACGAGGGCCGCGAGACCTGGCTCAACGACGTCGAACGAGGCCGGCAGTACGCCGCCGGCGACGCGTGGGGCTGCATCGGCCGCTGGTTCTCCGGACGCTGGTACACCGGCCCGGCGGTCGACTACATCGCCGCCGTGCAGGACTACCTCAATCGGCGCATCTGGACGACGCCCGAGTTCGTCAACTTCCGCGGCTGACGTTCTCCACGGAATCTCCCGGCGGCCTCCAAGCGGCCGGCACCGTTTCACGCATCGTGTGGACAGTGAGCCTGACATCGACGCGCCCCCAGATGACCGCCGACGCCGCCGCCAAGGCGCTGTGCGTGCGGTCGATGCAGATCATGGTCGACGGCGATCTCGACGACTTCGTCGCCGTCGTCCACCCCGATGCGACCAACCGCGAGGCCAAGGACGAACCGCCGGAGACGCGGGGCCATGGTCCGGAAGCGTTCTACGCCACAGCACTGTGGCTGCGCAGCTGGTTCGACGACCTCGCCTTCGAGGTCCACGACATCGTCGCCGAGGGCGACCTGGTCGTCGTGCACAACACGATGTCCGGACGCCACACCGGTGTCGCCACCATCTACGGCGCCGACGGTGGGATCGAGCAGGCGATGCCGCCGACCGGCAAGCACTTCGCCACCACGCAGACCCACTGGTTCCGCCTGCGCGACGGCCTCGTCGTCGAGCACTGGGCCAACCGCGACGATCAGGGAACGGCGATGCAGCTCGGCTGGATCCCGCCGTCGCTCGGCTACCTGGCGAAGATGTGGAGGGCCACGCGCCGTGCCCGCCGCGCCGAGGCCACCCGCCCGCGCTGGGCCTGAGCACGGACCGATGCGAGTCCTGTTCACGACGCAGCCGGGCACCGGGCACCTCCACCCGTTGCTCCCGGTCGCCGCCGGCATGCGCCGAGCGCGGTCATGAGGTGGCGTTCGCCTCGTCGGCATCCTTCGCCGCGGAGATCGGGGCCGCCGGCTTCGACGCCTTTCCCGTCGGACGGGACTGGCTGTCGGTGGACATGTTGGCTGCGTTCCCCGAGATGATCTCCAGACCGCCCGGCCCGGGTCGCTACGCGTGGGCCCGGTCGGCCATCTTCGCCGGCGACACAGCCAGCGCAGCCGTGCCCGATCTGCTCGCCGTGGGCGACGCATGGCGTCCCGATCTCATCGTCCGCGACGCGGCCGAGTACGGCGGGTGCGTCGCCGCCGAGCTGCTCGACGTGCCGCACGCTGTCGTGCGGACCGACTCGGGCAGCTCGTCGTACAGCCGAGCGGCATCATGTCGCCGTCGCCGCTGAGCGAGCTCCGCGCGCAGGTCGGGTTGCCGGCCGACCCGACCGTCGAGATGCCCTTTCGATACCTCCAGCTGTCGTTCGCGCCGGCCGGGCTCGACGAGCCCGACGACGAGGCGGCGCCGACCCGCCACCGCTTCCGGCCGATCGATCTCGCCGCCAACGGTCCGGACGTGCCCCCGGCCTGGCTCGCCGAGCTCCCGCGACGAGCGACGGTGTACGCCACGCTCGGCACCGTCTACAACGGGCCAGAGCTGCTCGCCGCGATCATCGACGGCCTGGAGACGGAGGACGTCAACCTCGTCGTGACGGTCGGCGCCACGCAGGACCCGGATCGCTTCGGCCGGCGTCCGCCCAACGTCCGCATCGAGCGGTGGATCCGCCAGCAGGACCTGCTGCCGCATTGCGACGCCGTGGTCACCCACGGCGGATACGGCACGCTCTCGGCGACGCTGAGCGCCGGACTGCCCGTCGTCTGCATCCCGATCTCCGCCGACCAACCGCAGAACGCCGAGCGCTGCGCCGCGCTCGGCGTCGGGCGGATCGTCCGTCCCGACGAACGAACACCCGACGCCGTTCGCCGCGCCACCCGGGCGGTGCTCACCGACCGCCGGTACCGCTCCGCCGCCGAGCGGGTGGCCAGCGACAGCCGCCGTCGGCCGGGACTCGACCACGCGCTGGACCTCCTGGAGACGCTCGCACGCGACCGGGAGCCGCTCGTCGCCTCGCGTCCTCCCGCCACGGTCGGCACCGGCTCGATCGCCCGCTGAACGATCGGCCACGCCGCCGGACGACAGCTGGCCGTACGATCGGCCGCCATGTCGATGCCGCCGCCGGGATCGCCGCTGCCGCCGCCGCCCGCCCCGCCGACCGGCGCGCCCCTCCTCCCGCCCTGGGCGCTGCCGCCGACGTGGGCATCCGGTGCGCGGCCGGCCCGCCCGAGGGTCGCGGTCGGCGGCTCGCTGCTGGTCGTCGGTGGCGTCCTCCTGGCGATCGGCGCCTTCTTGCCCTGGTTCACGACGTTCCGCCGCGAGTTCACCGGCTTCACCAGCACCGAGTCCGACGGCCCGTTCTTCCTCACCCTGGCGGTCGCCCTGACCGGCTTCGGCATCACCCTCCTCGCCGCCCGCAGGGTCCTCACGATCGCCATCCTGGCCGTCGTGTTCGGCGCCCTCGGCCTGCTGGCGGCACTCGTCGACCTCGACGACGTTCGGCAGCACGTCGACAGCGGCATCGCCGAGATGGGGCCCGGCCTACCCGTTGCCGCCGCCGGGTCGGCGATCGCCCTCGCCGGCGGCATCGTCGCCCTCGCCACGCGCCGGCGCTGAAGATTTCGCGCTCGCAAGCAGAGCTTGCTCGGCGAGCTGACGGAGCCGGCCTTCGGCCGGCACTGCAGAACATTGGCAAGCAGGCCTCTGCCCCCCACCCCCCTGCTGTATCAGTGAGCGCGGGGTGGGCCCGTGGTGTCGCGAGGCACGAGCGTCGGAGTCGTCAGCACCAGCTCCGACGTCCGGTGCCCTCCACCGATCCGGTCGGTGAGCACGCCGAGGGCGATCCTCCCCATCTCCGCCCGCGGCTGATCGATCGTCGTCAGCGAGATGGGGCGGAGGCGGGCGAAGAACGTGTTGTCGTAGCCGATGACGGACACCTCAGCAGGCACCCCGATGCCCCGGCGCTCGATGGCGTCGATGGCGCCGACGGCGACCAGGTCGTTGGCGGCGAACACCGCTGTCGGCAGGCGGCTGCGGGCGGCGATCGCTGCCCCCGCCTCCGTCCCCGCCCGCTCGGTGAAGTCGCCGCCCAGCACCTCGACGTGGCGGCCCAGTCCAGCCTGCTCCATCGCCCGGCGGTAGCCCTGCCGCCGCGGGGCGGCACCGGCGCCGCGACCGCCGTCGATGTGCACGATGCGCCGGTGCCCGAGCGCCGCCAGGTGGTCGACCGCGAGGCGCGCCCCCACGCGCTCGTCGGTCATCACGCTGTCGACGCCGTCGGCGCGCACGCTCCGGCCGATGACGACGACGGGAACAGAGGCAGCGACGGAGGCGATGGCGCCCGAGGGAAGGCGCGGGCTGACCAGCACGATGCCGTCCGGGCGGTACTCGAGGAAGCCACGCATCGCCGCCAGCTCGGTCTGGCGCCGATCGCTCCCGGCACCGAGCAGCAGCCGGTAGCCCATCGACTCGCTGGCGTGCAGCAGTCCGTCGAACGTCTCGGCGAAGAACGGGTTGTGCAGGTCGTTGAGCAGGACGGCGACAACACCCGACTGCCGGCTGGCGAGACCGCGCGCCATCGCGTTGGGTGAGTAGCCCAACTCGGCCGCCGCGGCGAGGACGCGCTTGCGTCGCTCCGCGCTGACGTGGGGGCTGTCGCGCATGACGAGCGAGACGAGCGACCGGGAGACACCCGCGCGCCGCGCGACATCCTCCATCGTCGTGTGCACCACGCCGTCCATCTCGGTGCCGGGCCTCCCGCAGACAGTGAAGCCGCTCGCTATGGAGCGCTCCAAGCCTGGCACACTGTACGCATGGCAGTGCTCGAGCGGCCGCCGGCGCAACGCGACTACAGCCTGACGGGGGCGGACTCACGACGGGCCATCGAGCGTGGCCTCGCCGACGCCCAGTGGTACCGCCCACCGATCGACCCGCGCCGCCTCCAGCAGCTGACGGCGCGCTCCAACGGTCGCGCTGCCTGCGACGTCCTGCTGTGGCTCGCCGTGCTGGCCACCACCGGGCTGCTCGCCTGGTGGAGCCTGGGCTCGTGGTGGGCGATCCCGGCGTTCCTCGCCTACGGCACGCTGTACGGGTCGTCGTCGGACTCGCGCTGGCACGAGAGCGGCCACGGGACGGCGTTCCGCTCCCGCTGGGCCAACGATGCCGTCTACTACCTCGCTTCGTTCATGCTGCTGCGCGAGCCGACGCTGTGGCGCTGGTCGCACGTCCGCCACCACTCCGACACGATCATCGTCGGGCGCGACCCGGAGGTCCTGTTCACGCGGCCGTTCCAGTGGAGCACGGTGCTGCCGAACCTGCTCAACCTCGTCAACGGTCCGAAGATGCTCTGGCGCATGGCCCGCCATGCCGCCGGGTCGATCGACGACGACGCGCGCGACTTCGTCCCCGACGACGAGCTCGGTCACGTCGTGTGGGAGGCGCGGGCGTTCCTCGCCATCCTCGGCGGCGTCGTGGTGTGGTCGCTGTCGGTCGGCTCGATCGTCCCCCTGCTGTTCATCGGGCTGCCGTCGTTCTACGGAGCCTGGATGCTGTGGTTCTTCGCCACGACCCAGCACGCCGGCCTGCGCGAGGACGTCCTCGACCACCGGCTCAACACGCGCACCGTGTACATGAACCCGGTGCTGCGGTTCCTCTACCTGAACATGAACTACCACCTCGAGCACCACCTCTTCCCGACGGTGCCGTACCACGCCCTCCCCGACCTGCACCGCGAGGTCGCATCGCACCTCCCCCGGCCGAACACGTCCGTCGTCGACGCCTACCGCGAGATCGTCGACGCCCTGCGCCACCAGCGCCACGACCCCGACTGGCAGATCCCCGGACGGGTCATCCCCGACGGTCCGGCGGCGAGCACGTTCGTCGACCCCGACACCGGGCACGTCGCCGACCACGGGCCTGCCGGACTGACTGATCTCGGACCGGTCGATCTGCTGGAACCGGGCCACCTCACCCGCGTTCGACGTCGGCAGCGCGACCTTCGTCCTCTGCCGCCCCGACGACGGCTACGTGCTGCTCGACGGGATGTGCACCCACGCCCAGACCCATCTTGCCGGCGGCCTGCTGATCGACGGCTGCATCGAGTGTCCGAAGCACAACGGTCGCTTCGACCTGCGCACCGGTGAACCGCTGCGCCGGCCGGTGAAGATCCCGCTGGGCACCTACCCCGTCAGCGCGGTGGACGGCCGGCTCGTCGCCGACCTGTCGGCAGCGGAGTCCGATCAGACCTCGACGGGCCGGCCCTCGCGCACCGAGCGCCATGCCGCCAGCCCGACGGCGAGCGGCGCCCGTCCGTCGGCACCGGACACCGGGGACGCTCCGCCGGTGCGGGCGTAGCGGCAGAACGACTCCCACTGCAGCACGTAGCTGGCGGAGTAGCGCTCGACGAAGAAGTGCGGAAGCGGCGGTCCTTGCATCCCGTCGGCGGTCAGCAAGCGTGGCGGTGTGGGCCGGCGGGTTCTGCGAGCTGGCCATGCCGGCGTCGCCGAACGCCTCGACGCGCTGGTCGTAGCCGTACGCCGCCCGCCTGCTGTTGTCGATCACGGTCAGGCACCCGTCGGCGTGACGAAGCGTGAGCACTGCCGTGTCGAGGTCGCCCGCCTCGCCGATCGCCGGGTCGACGCGCACTGACCCGCTGGCGAAGACCTCGACGATCTCGCTGCCGGTGACGTACCGGGCCATGTCGATGTCGTGGCACGTCATGTCGAGGAAGATGCCGCCGGACACGGCGATGTAGGCGATCGGCGGCGGGGCGGGGTCGCGGCTGGAGATGCGAACGAGGTGGACGGCGCCGAGCGTGCCGGCGGCGACGGCGTCGTGGACGAACTGGTGAGCCGGGTCGAACCGGCGGTTGAAGCCGATCTGCAGGCGGGCGCCGGCCTCGTCGATCGAGGCGAGCGCCCGGTCGACCTCGGCGAGGTCGAGCGAGATCGGCTTCTCGCAGAAGATCACCTTCCCCGACGCCGCCGCGGCGACGAGCAGCTCGACATGCGTGTCCGTGCTCGTGCAGATGGCCACGGCGTCGAGGTCGTCGTTGGCGAGCAGCTCATCGGCAGAGGCGGCGACCGGGACGTCGAGTGCCGCGCCGACCTGCTCGGCGCTCGGCGTGTGGGCGTCGTAGACCATGCCGAGCGTCGTCCCGGCGACGCGGTGGGCGAGCAGCTCGGCGTGCATCCGGCCGATGCGTCCGACGCCGAGCACGCCGACTCGAACCGGTTCTTCGTCGTCCATGGCCGGACAGACTCGCGCGGTACGCTCGCCGGCCGTGTCCCCGCCGGTGCGCGTCGCCGTCATCGGCCTCGGCCGGATGGGCCGCTTCCATCTGGCGGCGCTCGCCGGCGTCGCCGAGATCGACGTCGTCGCGTTGGCCGAACCGTCCGCCGACTCGATGGCCGCCGCTCGCGCCCTGCACTCCGCGGCCGCGCCGTACGCCGACGTGACCGGCGCGCTCGCCCATCCAGGTGTCGAGGCGTGCCTCGTCGCCACCCCGACGCCGACCCACCCGGCAGTGGTCGAGGCGGCGCTGGGTGCCGGGCTGCACGTGCTGTGCGAGAAGCCGCTGGCGCTCGACGTCGCCGAGTCGGCGCGGCTGGGCGAGCTGGCGCGGAGCCTGGATCTCGTGCTGCAGGTCGGGTTCTGGCGCCGGTACGCGCCGCCGTGGCGGGCGGCGAAGGAGGTCATCGAGCGTGGCGGCATCGGCACGCCGGTCCTGGTACGGCTGGCCCAGTGGGACGCCGCCGCGCCGCCGGCGTTGTTCTGCGACCCGGCCGTGAGCGGCGGGCTGGCGATCGACTGCGGCGTCCACGAGTACGACCTCGCCGAGTGGCTGACCGGCCGCCGAGTCGTCGGCGTCGCGGCGTGGTCGCTGCCGATCGTCGACGCCGGCGTCGGCTCGGCCGGTGACGTCGACAACCTCGTCGCCGTGCTCGAGCTCGACGACGGTGCGGTGGCGACGGTCGATCTCTCGCGCAACGCCCGCTACGCCGACGACGTGCGCACCGAGGTGCTCGGGTCGTCCGGCGCGGTGTTCGTCGACCTGCTGCCGACGGGCCGGGCGCGACTCGGCGACGGAGATGGCGTGCGCGAGGTGCCTGGCTCGACGGCTGACGATGCGATGGGCGCCGGCGTCGCCGAGCAGGCGCGGGCGTTCGCCGCGGCGGTCCGCGGTGGTGCCGAGGACGTGCCCGGCGCGACGGCGAGCGCTCGCGCCACGAGCATCGGGCACGCCGTCATCGAGGCGGCGCGCCTCGGGCGGCGAGTGGCGGTGGCGCCGTGACGTCGCGGGTCGTCATCCACCAGGACGACGTCGGCATGTGCCACGGCGCCAACGTGGCGTTCGTCGAGCTCTCCCGTGCCGGCGCGGTGACGAGCGGGTCGGTGATGGTGCCGTGCCCGTGGTTCTCCGAGATCGCCGAGGTCGCCGCGGCCGACGCGCGCGTTGGACCTCGGCGTGCACCTGACCCTGACGTCGGAGAAGGCGCACTACCGGTGGCGGCCGATCAGCGGCCCACCGGCGTCGGCCGGGCTCGTCGATGCGTCCGGCTACATGTGGCGCTCGGTGGGCGATGTGCGCCGCCACGCCGATCCGGCGGCCGTCGAGGTGGAGCTGCGGGCGCAGGTCGACGCCGCGCTCGGCGCTGGCATCGACGTCACCCACCTCGATGCCCACATGGGCACGGCGCTGGCGCCGGAGTTCTGCGCCATCTACCTCCAGCTCGGGGATCGACCACCGGCTCCCGATCCTGCTCACCGGGACGCTGGCGGGGTACGGGCCGAGCAACCACCTCACCGGCGTCACCGAAGCCGAGTACGCCGTGTTCGTCGACCGGGCGCGTGACGTCGGCCTGCCGATCTTCGACGAGGTCCGCGAGACCCCGTGGGACCGGCCGGCGACGCACACCCTGTTCGCCGACGTCCCCGATGGGCTGACGTTCCTCGCCCTGCACCCCAACGCGCCCGGCGAGCTCGAGGTGATCGAGCCGGACACCGCGCACATCCGCATCGCCGAGTACGAGCTGCTGCGCAGCGTCGACGTCGCCGCGATGCTCGGTCCGGACGTCGAGCGCGTCGGGATGCGTGCGTTCGCGACGCGATCCGAGCTTCTCTGGAAGATTCCCGGCCATCCGTGACCGCTGAAAACGCTTGAGAAGCTGTCTTCAGCGGGCGCAGGCGACTGGCGGGGGCGGTGCTCCGGATTGGGCGGCGGCGATCAGTGGTTCGATGGCTTCGATCGGGAGGGCCCAGGCGCGGTCGTCGGTGCGCCGGCTCGTGGCCCACACGAGCGCCAGCACGCTGCCGTCCTCGCCGACGATCGGCGCCCCGGAGTCGCCGGCGCGCACGTCGGCGACGATGTCGAGCGCCGGGCGGGCGTGCTCGCCGTCGCGATAGATGTCGCTGGTGCGGATCGTCACCCGCCGGGTGACCTCCGCAGGCTGCTGACCGTCCGTGTACAGCGACACCTCCTCGCCGTCGGCGTAGTCACGACGCTCGGCCTCCTCCGCGTCGAGGCCATCGACGCGCAGCACCGCGGCGTCGAGCACGGTGTCGATGGCGACGACGACCGCGCTGCGCCCATCGACGAGGATCTCGTCCTCGCCGGCGACGGCATGGGCCACGGTCGCCACCAGGTCGTCACCGACGACGACGCCGTGGGCGATGTTCGAGCGTCGGCCGGCATCCGGTCGCCGTGATCGCCACGACGGACGCCGCCGGGTCCGCCGACGCCGCTCCGGCGCAGCCGATGGCGACGGCGCAGAGGCAGCGACGAGCGGGACCCTTGACAGAGCGACGGGCGGAGCATAAGAGTTAGAGCGCTCCAAAGCAAAGGGCCTCGACCCGGTTGGAGCAGGGGGATCGTTGCAGTGAGTCTGATCGAGCGGGTCGCCGGCGGACCGATCTCCTGGGGGGTCTGCGAGGTCCCCGGCTGGGGCCTCCAGCTGCCCGTCGATCGCGTGCTCGACCGAGATGCGCGCCGTCGGGCTGGCGGCCACCGAGCTCGGCGCCATCGGGTGGCTGCCGACCGACGCCGGCCAGCTGCGGTCGATGCTCGACGCCCACGAGATGCACGCCACCGGCGCCTTCGTCCCGCTTGGTCGCCCACGACCCGGCTCGGCGCGACGAGGCGATCGGCACGGCGGTGCAGATGGCGACGCTGCTCGAGGCCGTCGATGCCGAGCACTTCGTCACCGCCCTGGTGAACGACCCCGGCGACTGGTCGCGCCCGGCGCTCTCCGACGCCCAGTGGGACCACATGGTCGACGTCATCGACGAGGTCGACGCCGTCGCCGCCGACCACGGCCTGCGCCAGGTCGTGCACCCGCACGTGGCCACGCTCGTCGAGACGGCCGGCGAGCTGGAGCGCTTCCTCGACGCGTCGAACGTCCCGATCTGCCTCGACACCGGCCACCTGACGCTCGGCGGCGCCGACCCCGTCGACGTCGCCGAGCGCTGCGCGTCACGAGTCGGCCTCGTCCACCTGAAGGACGTGCGCCTCGACGTCGCCGCCCGCCTCGGCGCGGGCGACCTCGGCCTGATGGCCGCGGTCCAGGCCGGCCTGTTCGCCCCCCTCGGCGAGGGCGACGTGCCCGTCGCCGAGGTCATCATCGCTCTCGAGCGTCAGGGCTACGACGGCCTGTACGTGCTCGAGCAGGACGTGGCCATCACCGGCGGCGAACCGCCCGCCGGCGAGGGCCCCGTTCGCGACGTCGCCAAGAGCGTCGCGTACCTCCGGTCATTGGAGCCCGCCCTGAGCACTATGTTGCGCGAGGGGAACGCATCGACCGGTTCGTCACCAACCACCGATCATCAGAGGGGGACCCATCCATGAGAACCAAACTCCGCCGTGCACTGACGGCGACCGCCGCACTGTCGCTGGCCCTTGATGGCCTGCACGGGCGACGACGACGACGCCGACACCACCTCGGCTCCCGAGGAGACCGGCGGTGACGACACGTCGGCGGCGACCGACCGGCGAGACCACTGGCGGGACGCGAAGGCACGGCCGGCTCGGCCACCACCGCCGGCGGAGCCGGCACCACCGCACCCGGCGACACCGTCGACGTGGTGCAAGGTCAGGACCTCCTGTTCCACGTGATCACCCACGGTGACGGCGGCGTGTTCTGGTCGGTCGTCCAGGCGGGCGCCGAGCAGGCCGGCGAGGACCTCGGCGTCGAGGTCAAGTTCTTCGGCTCCAACAACGACGCCGAGGCGCAGTCGCAGGCGATCGAGGCCGCCATCGCCGAAGGCCCCGACGGCATCGCCATCTCGCTCGCCGATCCCGAAGGCGTCTGCGGCCGCGGCGCAAGCCGTCACCGACGCCGGGATCCCGCTGTACACGCTGAACTCCGGACTCAACAACTACGAGGAGCTCGGCGCGGTCACCCACATCGGCCAGACCGAGACGGTCGCCGGCGAGGGTGCGGGCGAGCGCTTCAACGAGCTCGGGGCGACGAAGGTCCTCTGCGCCCGCCAGGAGCAGACGAACATCGCCCTCGAGGAGCGGTGTGAGGGGTTCGCCTCGACGTTCTCGGGTGAGACCGTCTCGGAGTTCGTCGGTCTCGACGCCGACCCCACCGAGCAGGAGAACCAGATCTCGGCGATCCTGCAGGCCGACCCGGAGATCGACGGCGTGATGAGCACCGGCCCGAACCTGCCGCTGCGGGCGATCGCCGCCGGTGAGTCCGCCGGACGCGAACTGGTCCTCGGTGGCTTCGACATCTCGCCGGACGTGATCGCAGCGATCGAGTCCGGCGCCGTCGCCTTCACCGTCGATCAGCAGCAGTACCTCCAGGGCTACCTGCCGATCGTCCTCATGTACCTGCAGGCGACGAACCTCAACACCGCCGGCGGCGGCCTGCCGATCCTCACCGGACCCGGCTTCGTCGACGCCGAGAACGTGGCCGAGGTCGCCGAGCTCGTGCGAAGCCGGCACCCGGTAACTGGCACGCGCGGACCGCGGGCCGGCCGGCCCGCGGTCCGCATCACCATCCGGAGGACACCGTGGCCACCGTCACCGATGTGAGGACACCGCCGGCCGAGCCGGCCGGCGCGCCCGTCGACGAGCGCTCGCCTTCCGGGGGCCGATCCAGCGCCTGCTGCTGCGCCCGGAGATCGGCGCCCTCATCGGCACGACGGCGGTCTGGGTGTTCTTCTGGGCCGTCGCCGCCGGTCTTCGGCACGGCGGCGGGCACCGCCAACTACCTCGACGTGGCCGCCACGTTGGGGATCATGGCCGTCGCCGTCTCGCTGCTGATGATCGGCGGCGAGTTCGACCTGTCGTCCGGCTCGATCACCGGCGCCACCGCGATGCTGGTCATCCTGCTGTCCAAGGAGGTCGGCGAGCTGGGCGGCGCCGGGCTCACGCTGTTCATCGCCGTCCCGCTCTCGTTCGCCTTCGCCATGATGATCGGCTGGTTCAACGGCACGATGGTCGACAAGACCCGGCTGCCCAGCTTCATCGTCACGCTGGGCACGTTCTTCATCCTGATCGGCGCCAAGGCCGGCTTCTCCCGGCTGCTGGCGGGCCAGGTCGTCGTCGAAGGGTTGAACGAGTCCGACGGCTACGACTTCTGGAGCAAGATCTTCGCCGCCTCGTGGATCCGCAACGACCACCTGTGGGAGGACCGCGATGTGGCGTGGACCGATCCTCCTCATCGTCGGGGCGGCGCTGGTCGCCATCGGCGTCCTCGAGCTGAGCTACCGCCGCGCCGAGCAGCGCAACGCCAAGGGTCTGATCGTCGCGGCGGTCGGCGTCGTGGTCGCCTTCGCCGGGTTCTACGGCTTGCTCAACAGCGATGGCGTGCAGAAGAACATCGTCAACGGCGCCCTCCTCGGCGCTGGGATCCTTGCAGCCGTGCTCGGCTGGGCGATGTGGCGGTTCCCGCCGCTCGGTCGCCGCGGCGCCGTTTCGTTCGGCAACGGCAGCGGGCGGCTCGACCGTGCTCGGCCTGGTCGTGGTCGCCGTCAGCGTGGTCCTCGCCGCCCTGACCAACGCCGACTCCACGAACGCGGTCGGGCTGCTGCGTGTCCGACGGCTTCGTCGCGGCGCTGTTCGCCATCGGGCTGGGCGTCGCCGGCGTCCTCGCCATCCTCGTCGCCGCCGGCAAGGTCCCGGTCGCCGTCGCCGCTCGCCGGCATCGTCATCTCGGCGGTCCCGGCCGTCGGCTTCCTGATGACGCGGCAGGGTGCACGCGCCGTGATGTTCGTCGGGCTGGCGGTCGCCGGGGTCATCATGCTGCTCGTCGCCGGTGTGAAGGCCGCCGACGTGTCGGCATCCGCCGGCCTCGTCGTCGAGCTGATCACCGCGGCCGTGGTCGCCGGGCTGGCGTTCTTCATCCGCTCCGAGTCGACCTCGCCCAAGTTCCGCACCGAGCTGTTCACGGTGATGCTGCTGATCGCCCTCGCCCTCGTGTGCTCGGCGCTGCTCGGCTACCTCTTCGAGGCACGCACCACGACCGACGCCGCCGCCGACACGTTGGGGCAGCGGCTGGCGATCGGCGGCGTCGTGCTGATCGTCGTCGCCACCGCGATCCAGATGCTCTTCACCACCAATGCCGAGAACGCGGTCGCCAGCGGGGTCATCCGCTACCGCATCTCGATCCTGTGGTTCATCCTCTTCGCCGCCTTCGGCACGTGGCTGCTGGTGCGGACGAGGTTCGGCAACTGGATCTTCGCCGTCGGCGGGAACAAGGAGGCCGCCCGCGCCGAGGGCGTGCCGGCGTCGCGCACGAAGACGACGCTGTTCATGATCGTCTCCGGCGCCGGGTGGCTGTCGGGCATGCTCATCGCCTTCCGCCTCAACTCCGTGCAGGCGAACGTCGGCGACGGCGAGGAGTTCGAGTACATCATCGCCGCCGTCGTCGGCGGCAACCTGCTGACGGGCGGCTACGGCTCGGCGGCCGGCGGGGCGATCGGCTCGCTGATCATGTCGATGTCCACCCAGGGCATCCCGTTCGCCGGTTGGAACACCAACTGGCGCTTCCTGTTCCTCGGCGTGATCCTGCTGCTCGCCGTGATCGCCAACAACTTCGTCCGCAACAAGGCGGCGCAATCGAAATGACCGACACCGACACCGACATCGACACCGACACGCCGCTGCTCGAGGTGCGCAACCTCTGCAAGTACTACGGCAACGTCATCGCCCTCAACGGCATCACGACGACCGTGCGCGCCGGCCAGGTCACGTGCGTGCTCGGCGACAACGGCGCCGGCAAGTCGACGTTCATCAAGATCTTCTCCGGCGTCCACCAGCAGAGCGAGGGCGATCTCCTGCTCGACGGCGAACGGGTCAAGTTCACCTCGCCCCGCGACGCCCTCGACGCCGGGATCGCCACGGTCTTCCAGGACCTCGCCGTGGTGCCGCTGATGTCGGTCTGGCGCAACTTCTGGCTCGGCGACGAGCCGCGCAAGGGGTTCGGTCCGTTCAAGCGCATCGACATCCCCCGCGCCAAGCGCATCGCCAAGGAAGAGCTGGGCAAGATGGGCATCGACATCCGCGACACCGAGCAGCCGGTCGGCACGCTGTCGGGCGGCGAGCGGCAGTCCGTCGCCATCGCCCGCGCCGCCTACCGCGGAGCGCGGGTGCTGATCCTCGACGAGCCGACGTCCGCGCTCGGCGTCAAGCAGTCCGGCGTCGTGCTCAAGTACGTCGTCCAGGCGGCCCAGCGCAACCTCGGCGTGATCTTCATCACCCACAACCCGCACCACGCCTACCCCGTCGGCGACCGGTTCCTGATCCTCAACCGCGGCCACTCGCTCGGCAACTTCGCCAAGGAGGAGATCAGCCAGGAGGAGCTGACCGGGTTGATGGCCGGAGGTTCCGAGCTCAAGGAGCTGCAGCACGAGCTGTCGGCGCAACTGTCCAGGGACCGGACCACGCCGGTCGATGGATGACGCGCCCGCTCGAGCTGCTGACGATCGGGCGGGTCAGCGTCGACCTCTACGCCGAGCAGCTCGGCGTGCCGATCCGCCACGTGCGAACGTTCCGCAAGTCGGTGGGCGGGACGGCGACCAACGTGGCCGTCGCCGCAGCCCGCCTCGGCCACCGCGCCGCGGTGCTGACCAAGGTCGGCGACGACGCGTTCGGCGACTACGTCCGCTGGGCGCTCGCCGACACGTTCGGCGTCGACACCCGCTTCGTCGGCGTCCACCCGACGCTGCGCACGCCGCTCGCCTTCGCCGAGCTCGACCCGCCGGACGATCCGCGCATCATCTTCTACCGCGAGCCGGCGGCGCCCGACCTCAGCATCGAGCCCGGCGACGTCGACGCCGACGTGGCGGCGACCGTGCCGATCCTGTGGGTCTCCGCCGGCGCCCTCGCCGCCGAGCCGAGCCGATCGACCGTGCACGGGCTGCTCCGCGCGCGGGGCGGTCGGGCCGGAGACGATCGTCGACCTCGACTGGCGGCCGCAGCTCTGGGACGCGCCGTCGAGCGCGACCCGCGAGCTGGACACGGCACTGTCGAGCGCGACGATCGCCATCGGCAACCGCGCCGAGTGCGAGGTCGCCGTCGGCACGTCCGACCCCGACGAGGCTGCCGACCGGCTGCTCGCTCGCGGCATGACCGGGGCGATCGTCAAGCTCGGCGGCGACGGCGTGCTGGCGGCCACCGCCGACGATCGCCGGCGCGTCCCGGCCGTACCCGTCGACGTCGTGTGCGGCCTCGGCGCCGGCGACGCCTTCGGCGGCGCGGTGTGCCACGGGCTGCTGTCGGGCTGGCCGCTGCACGAGTGCGCCCGGTACGGCAACGCCGCAGGAGCGATCGTCGCCGGACGCTTGATGTGCGCCGACGACATGCCGACGCTGGCGGAGATCGACGAGCTGGAGCACCATGCTGCTGACCGATGACCGGTGGGCCGAGCTGCTCGAGCGCCGCGCCACCGAGCCGCTCGCCGCGGCGACCGCGCTCCGCGAGCGCGAGCGGCGGCCGCTGCTCGTCGACGGGCGGCTGTTCATCGTCGCCGCCGACCACACGGCACGCGGGATGCTCGGCGTCGGCGGCCGATCCGTTCGCCATGGCCGACCGCCGCCGGCTGCTGGAGGGCCTGCTCGTCGCCCTCGACCACCCCGGCGTCGACGGCGTGCTCGGCAGCGCCGACGTCCTCGAGGAGCTGGCCCTGCTCGGCGCGCTCGACGCCAAGCTGGCGTTCGGGACGATGAACCGCGGCGGGCTGCAGGGCGCCCGCTGGGAGCTCGACGACCGGATGACGGCGTACGACGCCGACGCCATCGCCGAGCGGCGGCCTCGACGGCGGCAAGGTGCTGCTGCGCATCGCCGACGACGACGCCGGGACCGCATCGACGCTCGCAGGCGTGCGCCGACGCGGTGTCGGCGCTGGCCCGCCACGGCCTGCCGATCATGGTCGAGCCGCTCCCCTACCACGTCAGCGAGAACGGGCGGGCGCAGCTGCTCGACGACGACGACAAGCTGCTGCGCGCCGTCGCCGTGGCCGCCGGGCTGGGCACCACGTCGACGTCGACGTGGCTGAAGGTGCCGGCCGGCCGCGACGTCGCCCGGATGCTCGGCGTGACGACGCTGCCGGCGCTGATCCTCGGTGGTGCGCCGGGTCCCGACCCCGAGGCGACGTACGCCTCGTGGGAGCAGGCGATGGACGTGCCCAACGTCCGCGGCCTGGTCGTCGGCCGGGCGCTGCTGTACCCGCCCGACGGCGACGTCGCGGCGGCCATCGATCCGCGCGCCGCCCGGATCGTGCGCCCGATGAACGGGCGACGCCATCGGCCGGACGGCACGCTGGCACGCCGGGGCGGACCCGTGGCGCTGACGCCGGAGCAGGCCGGCTGGGCGCGCAGCGGGCTACGCGTGCTGCGGCTCGCCGACGGGCGAGACGCGGACGATCGAGACGGGCGACGACGAGGTGGCGATCCTGCCGCTGTCGATCACCGGGCTCACCGTCGACGTCGACGGCGAGCGCTTCGAGCTCGCCGGCCGCACGAGCGTGTTCGCCCGGGTGACCGACTTCCTGTACGTCGGCCGCGACAGCACGGTGACGCTGCACGCGAGCGCCGGCGGCGATGTCGCGCGTCGCCGACGGCGCGCTGCGAGCGGCGCCTGCCGCCGCGCTACGGGCCGGCCGAAGACGTGCCGATCGAGGTCCGCGGCGCGGGCGTCTGCACGCGCCAGGTGACCAACTTCCTCAGCCCCGAGTCGTGGCCGCACGCCGACCGGCTGATGGCCGTCGAGCTGCTCACGCCCGGACGGCAACTGGTCGTCGTACCCGCCGCACAGGCACGACGACTCGCCGGAGTGCCCGGTGAACAACGAGGAGATCTACTACTTCCGCATCGAGCGGCACCGACGGCTTCGGCGCTGCACCGGCTGTACACGTCGGACGGCAAGATCGACGACACCGTCACCGTGCGCGACGGCGACGTGTTCCTGATCCCCCGCGGCTACCACGGGCCGTGCATCGCCGCGCCCGGCCACACGATGTACTACCTCAACGTCCTCGCCGGTCCGGATGGCGAGCGATCGATGGCGTTCTGCGACGACCCTGCCCACCACTGGGTCCGCGAGTCCTGGGCCGACATGGCCACCGATCCGCGCTGCCCGATGAACGCCATGCCTGAGCGACGCTCGATCGGGATCGGCGTGATCGGCTTCGGCTGGATGGGCCAGGCCCACAGCCGGTCGTACCGGCGCATCCCGACGCTGTTCCCCGAGCGCACGTTCGAGCCACGGCTGGTCGCCTGCGCCGACAACGTGCCGGCGCGCTGCGACGAGGCGACGTCGTCGTTCGGCTTCGAGGAGGCCGGCGACGACTGGCGGCGGGTGATCGAGCACCCCGACGTCGACGTCGTCGTCGTGACGGCCCCGAACATGCTCCACGAGCAGCTGTGCGTCGCCACCGCCGAGGCCGGCAAGCACCTGTTCTGCGAGAAGCCGGTCGGCGGCACACCCGAGCAGACGGCGCGCATCGGCGCGGCGACGCGGCGGGCCGGGATCATCACGGGCGTCGGGTACAACTACCGCTTCGTGCCGCTCGTGATGCACGCCCGCGACGCTGATCGAGTCCGGGCGGCTGGGCGAGATCACCAACTACCGCGGGCGGCTTCTTCTCGATGTACGGCAACGACCCGATGGGTCTGCTGTCGTGGCGCTTCCTCCAGGACGAGGGCGGACACGGCGTGTCGAGCGACATCCTCAGCCACGCCGTCGACCTGGCCCACCTGCTGGTCGGCCCGATCACCGAGGTCGTCGGGACGCGGGAGACGTTCATCCGCCAGCGCCCACTGCCGAGCGCCGGAGGGACGCACTACGCGCGTGGCAGCCCCGGCGATCCGACCGGAGCCGTGACCAACGAGGACTACGCCGGCGCCCTCGTCCGCTTCGCCGGCGGGGCGGTCGGCAGCTTCGAGTCGCTCGCGGTCGATGGTCGGGCCGGAGAGCCAGATGGCGTTCGAGGTGTACGGCACGAAGGGCGCCCTCGCCTGGAACCTCGAGCAGCTCAACGAGCTGCGTGTCCACCTCGTCGACGACGACGTCGGCGCCGCGTGGCTTCACGACGGTGTACGGCGGCGATCGCTACCCCTTCCACGGTCACTTCGTGCCCGGCGACGGCAACGCCATCGGGTTCGAGGACGTCGTCACGATCGAGGACTACGCGTTCCTCGACTCCGTGGCGCGCGGGTGAACAACACCAACCCGGCCTCGACGAGGCACTGGCGTACGTCGCCTTCCAGGCGGCCTGGTTGCGTTCGTGCGACAGCGGCGGTGGGAGGAAGTGACAGCCATGGAGGTCACGGCGTGAAGACGGTTCGCTACACGACGGCGCAGGCGATCGTGCGCTACCTGATCGCCCAGCAGATCGAGATCGACGGCTCGCCGCAACCGCTCTTCCCCGGCGCCTTCGCCATCTTCGGCCACGGCAACGTGACGTGCCTCGGCCCGGCGCTCGAGGAGGTGCGCGACGTGTTCCCGACGTGGCGCGGCCAGAACGAGCAGGGCATGGCGCTGGCGGCCGTCGCCTTCGCCAAGGCGTCCCGGCGCCGGCGGATCATGGTCGCCACGAGCTCGATCGGGCCTGGCGCCACGAACATGATCACGGCGGCCGCCGTCGCCCACGCCAACCGGCTGCCCGTGCTGCTGCTCGCCGGCGACACGTTCGCCATCGCGCATCCCCGACCCCGTGCTGCAGCAGATCGAGGGATTCGGCGACCCGTCCGTGACGGTGAACGACGCGTTCAAGCCGGTGACCCGGTTCTGGGACCGCATCGTGCGGCCCGAGCAGGTCGCCCACTCGCTGCCCCACGCCGTGGCGACGATGCTCGACCCGGCGACGTGCGGCCCGGCGTTCCTCGCCCTCCCGCAGGACGTCCAGGCTGAGGCCTACGACTTCCCCGAGCGGCTGTTCGAGGCGACCATCCACGAGATCGCCCGGCCCGCGACCCGACGCCGGTCAGCTGGCGCGCGCCGCGCAGGCGCTCGCCGAGGCGGAGCGCCCGCTGATCATCGCCGGCGGCGGCGTGCACTACTCGTTCGCCGAGGAGGCGCTGGCCGCCTTCGCCGAGCAGCACAACATCCCCGTCGTGGAGACCGTCGCCGGCAAGGCCAGCCTGCTCGCCACCCACCCGCTTGAACGCCGGACCGATCGGCGTCACCGGGTGCACGTCGGCCAACGCCCTCGCCGCCGAGGCAGACGTCGTGCTCGCCGTCGGGACGCGGTTGCAGGACTTCACGACCGGCTCGTGGACGCTGTTCCGCGACGAGCACGTGCGCTTCATCGGGCTCAACACCGCCGGGTACGACGCCGTCAAGCACCTCGCCCTCCCGCTCGTCGCCGACGCGTCCGAGGGGCTCGCCGAGCTGTCGACGCGCCTGCGTGGCTGGCGTGGGTCCGATGGCTGGGCCGAGCGAGCGGCGGCGGAGACGGCGCAGTACCACCGCTACATCGACAAGATCGCCAGTCCCGACATCTCGTCGCAGGAGGAGCGGCCGACGTACGCCCAGGTGATCGGTGCGATCGACCGCCTCGCGGAGCCGGCCGACTACGCGGTGCTCCGCCGCCGGCGGGTTCCCGGGCGAGCTCAACAACGGCTGGCGGGCGAAGGCGTTGAACAGCTTCGACTCCGAGTACGGCTTCTCGTGCATGGGCTACGAGATCTCCGGCGGGTGGGGGTCGAAGATGGCGCTCCCCGACCGCGAGGTCATCGTGTTCGTCGGCGACGGCTCGTACCTGATGATGAACAGCGACCTGTACAGCTCGGTGCTGTCCGGACACAAGCTGATCGTCATCGTGTGCGACAACGGCGGGTTCGCCGTGATCAACCGGCTGCAGGTCAACCAGGGCGGGGCGCCGTTCAACAACCTGCTCGTCGACTCCAAGGTGACGGAGGTCGTCGCCGTCGACTTCGCCGCCCACGCCGCGTCGATGGGCTGCATCGCCGAGACGGTGGCGACGATCCCCGAGCTGGAGGCGGCGTTCGGGCGGGCTCGCGCCGCGGACCGGACCACGGTGATCGCCATCCGCACGTCGGCCCACGACTGGACGGAGGGCGGCGCGTTCTGGGAGGTCGGCGTGCCCGAGGTCAGCGAGCGCACGTCGATCCGCGACGCCCGGGCGGCGATGGACGCCGGCAAGTCGATCCCAACGGGTCGGCTGGTGACCGACCTGACCGACCTGACGGGCAGGGTCGTCGTCGTCACCGGCGGGACCCAGGGTCTCGGCGAGGCGACGGCTCGACTCGCCGCCGATCGCGGCGCCGCCGGTCGCCGTCGTCGGTCGTGACCGCGACCGCGGCGAAGGCGTCGCCGCGATCGCTCGCCCGACGCCATGTTCGTCGCCGTCGACCTCGGCGATCCCGACGCCGCGTCGACGGTGATGGCGGCCGTCGACGAGCGGTTCGGCGTCGTCCACGGCCTCGTCAACGCCGCCGCCGAGACCGATCGCGGCAGCATCTGGGACACCACGGCCGAGCTCGTCGACCGGCTGATCGCGGTGAACGTGCGGGCGCCGCTGCTGCTCGCCCAGGCGGCGGCGCGGATCATGAAGCGCGAGGGCGTCGCCGGCTCGATCGTCAACGTCGGCAGCCTCGCCGGCTACGGCGGCGAGGTGTTCCTGCTCCCCTACGCCACCTCGAAGGGCGCGCTGCACGCCCTCACTCGCAACGCCGCCTACGCCCTCATGCGTGACCACATCCGCGTCAACCTCGTCAACCCGGGGTGGATGGACACGCCGGCCGAGGACGCCATCCAGCGCCGCTACCACGGTGGCGGCGACGACTGGCTGGCGCGAGTCTCGCGCGGAGCAGCCGCTCGGCCGGTTGATCGATCCGGCCGAGGTCGCCCGCACGATCTGCTTCCTGCTCTCCGACGAGTCCGGCCTGATGACCGGCGCCTGCATCGACGTCGACCAGGCCGTGATCGGCGGCGGCAGCGCCCCCAAACCCTCCCCGACGACGTCTGGCCGTGACCATCCGAGTGTTCACGGCCGTCCGAGTGCTGGACGTGCGGACGCCGGTCACCTGACACTCGGATGCCTTGACATATTCCCATATCGGAATATAATGTGGACATGGCTCGCACCCCGACGACGACGGACGCGTTCAACGCCGTCGCCGAAGCGAGCCGCCGCGACCTCCTCGATGCCATCGGCACCGGCGAGGTCACGGTGAACGAGCTCGTCGAACGACTCGGCCTCAGCCAGCCGCAGGTGTCCAAGCACCTGGCCGTGCTGCGGCAGGTCGGCGTCGTGCTCGTTCGCAAGGATGGGCGGCACCGCTGGTACCGGGTCAACGGTCCGGTGCTGCAGCCGATCCACGACTGGGTGAGCTCGTTCGAGCGCACCTGGAACACCCGCCTCGACCGGCTCGACGACCTGCTCGCCGAGCTCACACCGAAGGAGCAACCGCAATGACCACCACCCGCAACCGCCACGGATCCGCCGTCGTCACCCTGCCGTCGGACACCGAGATCCTCATCACCCGCCAGTTCGACGCCCCGGCGTCCGCCGTCTTCGAGGCCCTCACCACCCCCGATCTCGTCAAGCGCTGGTGGGGCTTCGACACGTCGGTCTGGGAGGTCTGCGACATCGACCTCCGCGTCGGCGGCTCGTGGCGCTACGTCATCAAGGAGGGCGACACCGAGGTCGGCTTCCACGGCGTCTACCGGGAGATCGACGCACCCCACCGCATCGTCTCCACCGAGGCGTTCGAGGGGCTCGCCGCGTTCGGCGTGATGGACGATCCCGACGACGTGGCGTCCCTCAACACCGTCACGCTCGACGAGGTCGACGGCGTCACGACGATGTCGACGCTCGTCCGCCACGTCACCAAGGAGCACCGCGACGGCCACATCCAGTCCGGCATGGAGGGCGGCATGAACGTCTCGATGGACCGGCTCGAGGACCTCGTCACCGCCTGAGCCGAAGCCTTGGTCACCGTTCTGCCGGGACCTGCCGGCCGGACGGTGACCGAGGCGTGCGACACTCTGGCGATGAGACGGGGAGGACGAAGTCATCGCCGGCGCGCTGGTGCTGCTGGCCGCTTGTTCCAGTAGCCGCGAGGCCGGCGACCCGTCGACCCCGCCGTCAGCGGAGTCCACCGACGAGTCGTCGCCCGCCACCTCGTCGACGACGACGACCGCTCCCGACACGTCGTCCACGACGACGACCGTGGCGCCGACGTCGACGACCGTGGCGGGGACCCCGGGCACGGTCACCGGCAGCGCCATCGCCGGCGCCCTCGGCGGCGTCGAGGCCGCCGGCCCTCCGTTCACGCAGACCGATCCGTTCTCCGAGGCCGTGCGGCTGAGTGACGGCACGTGTGTCGGCTGGCCCGACTCCAAGGGCGGCTCGACCGCCGGCCTCGCCGTCGGCGCGCCCGTCGCCATCCTCGACCCCGTGGTCAACCAGGAGATCGGGACGGGCTCGGTGGTCGCCAGCCGCTGGGTGGACATGGCCAACGGCGGCGAGCAGTGGAACTGCTTCTTCGACTTCACGGCGACGGTCCCCGGGGTCCATGCCGAGTTCAGGGTCCGGATCGCCGGCCTCGAGCCCTGGCTCGCCCGCCCGGACCCGTCGACGCCCGGCTCGTTCGTCGCCTCGGTGAGCACCGGCGTGAGCATCGGCCAGATCCCCTCCTGCCCGCCGGTGCCGCCCGAGCCGAGCCCGACGACGACCACGCCAGGTGCCACGACGACCACCGCGGCTCCCACGACGACGACGCCGCCGACCACGACCGTCCCCGGACCCCCCGTGACGGGATGGAACGCCGTCGGGCAGTACTGGTCACGTGGCGTCGACGCGCTGTGCAGCGCTGGACTGCCGGTCACGGCGGTCGCCCGCCCTGCCGGCCGGCCGGCGTCGGCAGCGAGTACATCTCGTCGTCGTCGACTCCAACGACTCGACCCTCATCTACGCCAACGGCGCGTCCATCCCTGCCGGCACGCAGTTGACCGTGGTCGTGCCGATCGCCCGCCTGTGCGCCTGATCAGGAGTCACGCAGCGACTGCGTACGCCGCACGCACGTCGTCGGCCGTCGGCGTCCCGGCCGGCTCGACGACGTCGCCGGCGCCGAGCCCCCACGCGTCGGCGATCGCCGACGGGTCGGCGCCCGTGAGCACGGCCGCGGCCTGGACACACGCCCCGGCGGCGACCTGCTCGTCGGCAGCGCGGCACGACCACCGCCCGCCCGGTCAGGTCGGCGAGCACTCGGCGGTAGCCCGCCGAGCGGGCGCCTCCGCCGACGACGACGAGCCGACCGTCGCACGGGGCGAACGCGGCGAGGGCGTCGAGCCCGTCGAGCAACCCGCAGATCACGCCCTCGACGGACGCCCGGGCCAGGTCGGCGCGGTCGACGTCGGCGCGCAGCCCGCCCAGCACGCCGGTCGCGTCGGGCCGGTTCGGCGTGCGCTCGCCGTCGAGGTACGGCAGCAGCGTCAGCCCCCGTGCGCCGGGCGGCGCCTCCAGCACCAGCTCGTCGAACGCGGCGTGGTCGACGCCGAGGAGGCGGCGCACCGCCTCGGTGACCTTCGTCGCGTTCAGCGTGCAGACGAGCGGGAGGAACCGTCCGGTGGCATCGGCGAAGCCGGCAACCGCACCGGTGTCGTCCGCCGTCGGCCCCTCGCTCATCGTGTACACGGTGCCGGACGTGCCGATCGAGACGGCGACGTCGCCGGGCCGCAGCCCGACACCCAACGCGGCGGCCATGTTGTCGCCCGTGCCCGGGGCGACGACGGCGCCACGCCACTCCCCTGCCCGATCGAACGGACCGAGGACCTCCGGCACGACGGTCGACCAGTCGCGGTCGGCGTCGACGATGCCGAGCAGGTCGAACCGGTAGGCGCCGGTCGCCGGCGACCAGTAGCCGGTGCCCGAGGCGTCACCACGATCGGTGACGAGGCGGTCGGTGAGCCGGAACGTCAGCCAGTCGTGGGGCAGCACGACGTGGGCGAGGCGCTCCCACGACGCCGGCTCCTTGCGGTGCAGCCACGACAGCTTGGTGATCGTGAAGGCGGCGACGGGCACCGAGCCGCACGCCGCGGCCCACGCCGCCGCGCCACCGTCGAGCTGGTCGAGCAGCCACGCCGCGTCGGCCGCCGACTCGGTGTCGTTCCACAGCTTGGCCGGGCGGACCACCTCCCGGTCGGCGTCGAGGGCGACCATGCCGTGCTGCTGGCCGGCGACGGCGATCGCCGCCACCGGTGGTGCGCCGGCATCGGACCAGGCGCCCTCGAACGCCTCCCACCAACCGGCGGGATCCTGCTCCGACCTCGGCGGCTGCGTCGGCTGGTGCGGCCGAGCCCCGCGTGCGACGACGCGGCCGTCGTCGAGGTCGCGGACCTCGACCTTGGTCGCGCTGGTGACGAGTCGACGCCGGCGACCAGTGTCATCGACTCAGCGTGTGCCGTAGAGGTGCTCGAGGGCGAGCTGGTCGAGACGCTCGAAGGCCATCCCGCGCTGCGCTGCGGCATCGGGGTCGAACTGCTCGGCGCGCAGCGTGGCGATCGTCTCGCCGTCGGCAAGCGTGGGGACGGCCAGCTGGTCGACACGGGCGTCGCGGAGCGCCTGCTCGACCTCAGGGTCGCTGCGGAACGCCGCCGCCTTGGCCTTGAGGATCAGGTAGTTGCGCATGCACGCAGCGGCCGACACCCAGACCCCCTCGATGTCCTCGGTCCGCGGCGGCTTGAAGTCGAAGTGGCGGGGACCGTCGTAGCCGCCCGACTCGAGGATGTCGACGGTCCAGAACGCGCCACGGGCGTTGCCGGCGCCGAAGCGCAGGTCCTGGTCGTAGCGCGGCCCGTGCTGACCGTTGAGGTCGACGTGGAACAGCTTGCCGTGCCACAGCGCCTGGGCCAGGCCGTGGGCGAAGTTGAGGCTGGCCATCTCCTCGTGCCCGACCTCCGGGTTGACCCCGACGAGCTCGGGGTGCTCGAGCGCCTCGATGAACGCCAGCGCGTGTCCCACGGTCGGCAGGAGGATGTCGCCGCGTGGCTCGTTCGGCTTCGGCTCGAGGGCGAACACGATCGGGTAGTCGCGGTCGATGACGTACTGACCGAGGACGTCGAACGCCTCCTTGTAGCGGTCGAGGGCGGTGCGCACGTCCTTGGCCGCGCCGGACTCGGCGCCCTCTCGCCCACCCCACGCGACGAACGTGCTGGCACCGAGCTCGGCGGCGAGGTCGAGGTTGTCGGCGACCTTGCGGATGGCGAACCGGCGCACGTCGCGGTCGTTGTTGGTGAACCCGCCGTCGCGGAACACGGGATGCGAGAAGAGGTTGGTCGTCACCATCGGCACGCACAGCCCGGTGTCGGCGAGCGCCCGGCGGAGCTTCTTGACGTTGCGCTCGCGCTCGTCCGCCGGGCAGCCGAACGGGAACACGTCGTTGTCGTGGAAGCTGATGCCGTAGGCGCCGAGGTCGGCGAGGCGGAGGATGGCGTCGGTCGGTTCGAGCGGCGGACGGACCGCCGTGCCGAACACGTCGACGCCCTGCCAGCCGACGGTCCACAGCCCGAAGGAGAACTTGTCCGCTGGTGTCGGTGTGTAGGCGTCCATCGCCGCCGTTCCTAGCAGGCTCGCCGCACCCGAGTGTTCCAGCCATCCGAGTGTCGGGGGTGCGGACGGCGCACCGGGACACTCGGATGGCGTCGAACACTCGGATGCTGGACTCAGGATGGCGGCGACGACGGCGACCTCCACGCGCCACGCCGGGCGGGCCAGGGCCGGGACGGTGACGAGCGTCGAGGCGGCGAGGTGGTCGCCCACCGCCGCGTCGCGAGCCGCCATCACCGGGGCGAGGTCCTCGCCGGCGACGACGTAGGTGGTCATCGACACGATGTCGGTCACCGCCATCCCCGCCTCGGCGAGGATCGCGGTGATGTTCTCCCACACGACGGCGGCCTGCCCGGCGAGATCGTCGGGGACGGAGCCGTCGGCGCGGACCCCCACCACGCCCGCCGTGTGCAGCAGCCGCCCGGCACCCTCGGTGAGCACGCCGTGGGCGTAGCGGGCGGCAGGCGGGGCGATGTCGTTCGGGCTGACGATGCGGTTCACGCCGCCATTCTCCCGCAGCCGGGCGAGGGGTACCCTTCCCCCATGACCGTCACCGAGCAGCCCACCAAGACGATCGACGGCGTCGAGCTGACGCCGAAGCAGGTGAGCCTGCAGGGCCCGGAGACGTTCGCCACCGTCGAGGAGGAGCGCCTCCACCGCAAGCAGAAGCTCGCCGGCGCCCTGCGCATCTTCGGTCGCTTCGGTTTCGGCGAGGGCGTCGCCGGTCACATCACCGTCCGCGATCCCGAGTTCCCCGACCACTTCTGGGTCAACCCGTTCGGTCTCAGCTTCCGCCACATCCGCGTCAGCGACCTCATCCTCGTCAACCACGACGGCGACGTCGTCTACGGCGACCAGCCGGTGAACCGGGCCGCGTTCGTGATCCACTCGGCGATCCACAGCGCCCGGCCCGACGTCGTCGCCGCGGCGCACTCGCACTCGCCGTACGGCAAGTCGTTCGCGTCGCTCGGCATCCCCCTCGCCCCGTTGACCCAGGACGCCTGCATCTTCTACGACGACCACACCGTGATCACCGAGCAGGGCGGCGCCGTCGTGTTCGAGGTCGAGGCCGGCAAGCAGCTCGCCGCCGCGTTCCCGACCGGCAAGGCGGCGATCCACCAGAACCACGGGCTGTTCACCGTCGGCCAGACCGTCGACGAGGCGGTGTTCTGGTTCGTCTCGATGGAGCGCTCCTGCCAGGCGCAGCTGATGGCGATGGCCGCCGGCGAGCCCAAGCACATCCGCCACGAGTTCGCGTCCTACACCGCCCAGCAGACGGGGTTCCCGCTCGCCGGTTGGTTCAGCTTCCAGCCGCTCTGGCAGGAGATCTGTCGCACCGATCCCGAACTGTTCGAGTGACGCAGGAGGCGAGCCGAAAGGCGAGCCGACCGATCGTCACGGCCGGGCGCGTCCGGCGGCGCCCGCCGCACCGGGACCGGTCACCCGGTACCTCGACACCGCATCGCCCGAGGCGCTGTTCGTCCTCTCGGCGATCGCCCAGTACGTCGGGGCGGCGATCGCAGTCCTGCTCTTCGACGAGGTCGCCCCGCAGACCGTGGCCTGGCTGCGGATGATCGGCGCGGCCATCGCCGTGCTCGCCGTGTCCGGCGCGTTCTGGCGCGGCTGGACCCGAGCAGAGCTCGGCGCGGCGGCGATCTTCGGCATCGCCACGGCGGCGATGAACACGTTCTTCTACCTGGCCATCGACCGCACCGACCTCGGCAAGAGCGTGGCCATCGAGTTCATCGGCCCGATCGCCGTCGCCGCGGCGATGACGAGGACACGACGCAACGCGGGGGCCCTGGTGCTGGCGGCGATCGGCGTCGTCGTGCTCGGCGGCGTCGAGCTCGACGGCAACGCCGCCGGGATCGGCTACCTCCTGGCGGCCTCGGCGTGCTGGGCCGCCTACATCGTCGTCGGATCGCGCGTGGCCCGGCAGCGCCCGGGCGTCGCCGGCCTCGGTGTCGGCCTGGCCATCGGCGCCGTCGCCCTGACGCCGTTCGGCGCCCCGGCAGCGGCGACGTGTGGAGCTCGCCCCGCCTGCTGCTGGCCTGCCTGCTCGTCGGCGTGTGCTCGAACGCCATCGGCTACGGCATCGACCAGCACGTCCTGCGGCGCATCCCCGTCCGCCGCTTCTCCGTCCTGCTGGCCCTGCTGCCGGTCACCGCCGTGGTCATCGGCTGGCTCGTCCTCGACCAGCGCCCGTCGGGCTCGACGTGGTCGGCATCGCCCTCGTGCTCGCCGGCGTCGTGCTCCAGGAGCGCGACGAGCTGCCGCCGAGCTCGCGGCGCCCGACCCGTCGTGAACCGTCGAGATCGACACCGACCGGCACCGGGACAGCCCTGTCGGCGCGACGGGTGCTCACCGCGGCGGCGATGAGCTTGGCGTGCGCCCTGCTCGTGACGATCGTGACCGCCGGGCGTCCCGACGAGCCGACCGCTTTCCGCCCGGCGCGGCAACGCCGCGCCAACCGGCCGTCGACGGCCACGACGACGACCGCGCCACCGGCCGCACCGCAACGACCGCCGTCGTCCGCGATGCGGACCCCGGCGCGCCCACCAGCACGACCGCACCGGTGGCCGCCACGTCGACGTCGCGCCGCTCGTTCCGCCGCCCCGCCACCGCCACCGCCCCCACCCGCGCCCGCCGGCCCCCGCGCCGGCGCCGGCGGCGGTCGTCGCCCGGCCGGTGCCGGCCGCCGTCCCCGGTCGCCGCCGGCCGGACCGGCGGCCTTCCCGTCGCGGATGACGGCGGCGGGTCACCTGGCCACCGACGTCGGCTGCGCCTACGGCACCTCGGCCGACCGCGCTCGACGCCTTCTTCCGCGAGCGCATCGGCCCGGTCATCGGCCACGACTACCAGCACGTCTACCCGCTCGGCGGCGACCGCCACCTGTGGCTGTTCCAGGACACCTTCATCGACCACACCGGCCGGGCCACCTCGTCTCGACCAGACCTCGTTCGCCCACAACACGGCGATGGTGCAGCAGGGCGCCTGCTTCACGCTGCTCCATCGCGGCACGGCGACGGCACCGACGTCGTTCGAGCCCGGCACCGGCGAGCGGATCCTGAGCCGCTGGTTCTGGCCGCTCGGCGGCGAGCTCGTCGGCGGTCGCCTGCAGGTGTTCTGGGCGGAGATGGCCAAGACCGCCGACCCGCACGCCGCCCGACGGCCTCGGCTGGGTGCCGGTCCGGACGTGGTTGGCCACCTATGACGCCGCCACGCTGGCCCGCCTGGCGTTCCGGCCGGCGCCGGCGTCCGGCGTCCAGCCGATCTACGGCTTCGCCGTGGCGAGCGACGCCGAGCACACGCTACCTGTTCGGCAACACGTTCGATCAGAACCTCGCCCGCCAGGGCGGCTACCACGCCTGCCCGTGCTCGGCCACCCGCATGTACCTGGCCCGGGTGCCGGGGGCGCGCTCGACGCCTCGCCCGAGTTCCGCACGGCGGACGGCTGGTCGAGCCGACCCGGCGGCCGCCGTGCCGATCGTCGACCGCTACCACGCCGAGAACCCGATGCAGCCCCGCTTCCTCGACGGGCGCTGGGTGTCGGTCACCAAGGTCGACGGCTACTGGGGCGAGGAGCTGGCGATCGACGTCGCCCCGGCGCCGTGGGGCCCGTGGACGACCACGACCCGTCGTGCTGTCGCCGCGCGGCAACGATCCGCTGATGAACACCTACCACGCCCACCTGTTGCCGTGGACGGCACGGCGGCGCTCGTCGTCAGCGTGTCGCAGAACGCCCGGGACATGCCCCGCGACGCCTGGCCGCACCCGATCGCTACCGGCCGCAGTTCTTCGCCGCCGCCCTCCCCGACGCACCGCCGGAGACGACGACGACGTCGACCACCGCATCGACGACCACGACGACGTCGACGACGACCACGACCACCACGTCGCCGCCGACGAGCACGTCGGGCTCGCCCCACGTCGACCACGACGACGACCTCGACATCGTGGTCGGTTGATCAGTCGTCTGCGCTCGATGAAGGAGATGCGCCCCGTGGGCTCGAGCACGGCCAGCTCGACGCGATCGAGGCTGTCGATGCCGCGCTGGCGGGCGGCCTCCAGCACCTCGTCGAGCGGCAGGCGCTCGACGGCGAGCGTGCGTCGATCGGGTGGCCGTCGCGGACGATGATGACCGGCACGCCGTCGACGACGGCGCCGACGCGCCGCCACCGCCACGTGGCGTACGAGAGCAGGGTGACCCAGAAAGCGAACGTCGACACTGCCAGCACCGCCCCGGTCAGCGAGTAGTCCTCCTGCGTGACGCCCTGTTGCACGATGTCGCCCAAGGTCACCAGCAGGAGCAACTCGAAGGGGGCCAGATCGCCGAGCGTCCGCCGCTTCAGCCCGCGGGTGAGGAGGAAGAGGAACACGAACACGACGGTGGAGCGCAGGATGATCTCCATTAGGGCAGCACCCTCGTGTGGAACTCGACCGGACAACCGGGACGCCGTCCGTGAGCACCGCGACCGCGCCATCGCGGCCCGACTGCACACCCGGCTCGATCCGCGGCGTCGTAGAACACGGTGAGCGTGTCGGCGTCGGGCGGGTCGAACTCCCACTCCACCCAGTCGCCGCCGCGTCGTCTCGGCGCTCGGAGCCGGATGAGGCCGTTCTCGTCCCACATCTCGAGGTAGTGGCGATCGACCGCGATGGTCAGCGGTCGCTGATCCCGCCGGCGCGGGTGACCGTGATCTCGAACGGGGTCGCCAGCGCCGGGCGCGAGACCGTGCCGTAGCACACCACAGCTCGTACCCGCCGCCGGACGCCGCCACCCGTCCGGTGTCGACCCCGTAGGTGTCGACCCAGCCGAGCGCGTCGACGATGCCGAGCGCCATCACCGCCACCAGGAACCGGTCGTCACGCCGTACCTCTGCGGCGGCGCAGCCGACGGTCGTCGACCGGCTCGAGCGCGTCGATGGTGGAGATGACCGGCCTCCCGTACCCGTCACTGTGGGCGAAGAAACCCGCTGTGCTTGAATCCACCCATGGATGGACACCGTGTGGCGATGCTCGGCACCGGGCTGATCGGCGACTTCTACACGATGACGCTCAATGGACGGCGCGGTCGCGACCGGGTCGAGGTCGTGTATTCCCGATCAGTCGAGCGCGGCGAGGCGTTCCGCGATCGGTGGGGCGTTGCACACGCAACGACCAACCTCACCGATGCCGTCGAGCATCCCGATGTCGACACCGTCATCGTCGGCCTGCCCAACCACATGCACGCCGAGGCGATCGGCGCGGCGGTTGTGGCCGGCAAGCCGGTGCTGTGCACGAAGCCGCTGGCGCGATCGGCGGCCGAGGCCAAGGAGATCCTCGACGTCGTCGAGTCAGCGGGAGTGTTCGCCGGCTACCTCGAGGATCTGGTGTACACGCCGAAGAAGCCGAGGCGCTCGGCGTCGGTGCGTGGTCGGCGCGATCGGTGACGTGATGTGGGTGCGCAGCCGGGAGACCCCACCCGGGGCCGCACAGCGCGTGGTTTTCCGGACGCCGGCCAGGCCGGCGGCGGATGCATCGTCGACCTCGGCTGCCACTGCATCGAGCTCATCAGGTCGTACGCCGGCAAGGGCAATCGTCCGGTCGAGGTGATGTGCTGGGCCGACACGCT
>CAVVMS010000017.1:0-424308 GCA_963749315.1 uncultured Acidimicrobiia bacterium | reverse complement strand
CCGTCCTCGCCGTCGGCACGTGCGCGACCTACGGCGGCATCCACGCCATGGCCGGCAACCCGACCGGGGCGATGGGCGTGCCCGACTACCTCGGATGGGGCTGGAAGTCGAAGGCAGGCATCCCGATCGTGTGCGTGCCCGGCTGCCCGGCCCACCCCGACAACCTCTCCGAGACCATCCTGTACCTGCTCTACCAGGCCACCGGCCAGGCGCCGATGATCCCTCTCGACGACGCCCTGCGCCCGCGCTGGCTGTTCGGCTCGACGGTGCACGAGGGCTGCGACCGCGCCGGCTACTACGAGCAGGGCGACTTCGCCACCGAGTACGGCTCGCCGAAGTGCATCGTCAAGCTCGGCTGCTGGGGCCCGGTCGTCAACTGCAACGTGCCGAAGCGAGGTTGGGTCAACGGCGTCGGCGGCTGTCCCAACGTCGGCGGCATCTGCATCGGCTGCACGATGCCCGGCTTCCCGGACAAGTTCATGCCGTTCATGGACGAACCGCCCGGCGCCAAGACCTCGACGGCCGGCAGCCGCCTCTACGGCAGCATGATCCGCCGCCTGCGTGGGATCACCCAGAAGACGGTGAACGAAGAGCCGAAGTGGCGCAGCAAGGGCGCCGAGTTGACGACCGGCCACAAGGCCACCTGGAGGTAGCAGCGATGGTCACCAAGCATGCCGACGCCGGTGTCGTGGAGATGGCGTGGGACCCGATCACGCGCATCGTCGGCAGCCTCGGCATCTACTGCAAGATCGACTTCGGCCAGGGCAAGGTCGTCGATTGCCACAGCACGTCGTCGATCTTCCGCGGCTACAGCATCTTCATGAAGGGCAAGGACCCGCGCGACGCCCACTTCATCACCAGCCGCATCTGTGGCATCTGCGGCGACAACCACGCGACGTGCTCGGTGTACGCCCAGAACATGGCGTACGGCGTGCACCCGCCGGCACTCGGCGAGCAGATCATCAACCTCGGTGAGGCCGCCGAGTACATGTTCGACCACAACATCTTCCAGGAGAACCTGGTCGGCGTGGACTTCTGCGAGAAGATGGTCGCCGAGACCAACCCCGGTGTGCTCGAACAGGCCAACCGCACCGAGTCCCCGCACGCCGCCGACCACGGCTACGCCACCATCGGCGACATCATGCGGGCGCTCAACCCGTTCTCCGGCGAGTTCTACCGTGAGGCCCTGCAGGTCAGCCGCTGGACGCGGGAGATGTTCTGCCTGATGGAGGGGCGCCACGTCCACCCGTCGACGCTGTACCCAGGCGGCGTCGGCACGACGGCGACGATCCAGCTGTTCACCGACTACTACACGCGGCTGATGCGCTACGTCGAGTTCATGAAGCGCGTCGTGCCGCTCCACGACGACCTGTTCGACTTCATCTACGAGGCCATGCCGGGGTACGAGGAGGTCGGCCGGCGCCGGGTGATGCTCGGCTGCTGGGGTGCCTTCCAGGATCCCGACGTGTGCAACTTCAACTACAAGGACATGACGGCCTGGGGCCGCGCGATGGGGGTGACGCCCGGCGTCGTGGTCGACGGCAAGCTCGTCACCAACGACCTCGTGCAGATCAACCTCGGCATCCGCATCCTCCTCGGTCACTCGTTCTACGAGGACTGGGAGGACCAGCCGATGTTCGTCACCAGGGACCCGCTGGGGAACCCGGTCGACCGCCGGCACCCCTGGAACCAGCACACGAACCCGCAGCCGCAGAAGCGCGACTTCGACGACAAGTACAGCTGGGTGATGTCGCCGCGCTGGTTCGACGGGACCGACCACCTCGCCCTCGACACCGGCGGCGGCCCGATCGCCCGCCTGTGGTCGACCGCGCTGTCCGGGCTGGTGAACACCGAGCACCTCAAGGCGACGGGGGAGAGCGTGCAGATCCACCTGCCGCGCACCGCGCTCAAGCCCGAGGTCACGTTCGAGTGGAAGATCCCGCAGTGGTCCAACGCCATCGAGCGCGACCGCTCGCGCACGTACTTCCAGGCGTACGCCGCAGCAGCTGCGCTCGACTTCATCGAGAAGGCGATCGCCGACATCCGCGCCGGCAAGACCAAGACGTGGGAGCCGTTCGAGGTCCCCGACGAGGGCGTCGGCTGCGGCTTCACCGAGGCCGTCCGCGGCGTGCTCTCCCACCACCTCGTGATCAAGGGCGGCAAGATCGCCAACTACCACCCGTACCCGCCGACGCCGTGGAACGCCAACCCGCGGGACTCCTTCGGGACACCTGGGCCCGTACGAGGACGCCGTGATGAACACGCCGATCTTCGAGGAGAACGGCCCGGACACGTTCAAGGGCATCGACATCATGCGCGCCGTGCGCAGCTTCGACCCGTGCCTCCCGTGCGGCGTGCACATGTACCTCGGCAAGGGCAAGGTGCTGCGCACGATGCACTCGCCGACCCAGGTCGCTCACCCCGAGCTGGCTGGTTAGGAGGCCATGCACGACGACGCGCCGGACCCACGAGACGTCGGTGACCGGATCGAGCGGCTGCTCGACGATCTCCACTCGCGGCTCGATCCACGCGCCTACGGAGCGGTCGAGGACCTCGTCCGCCTGCTGACCGACCTCTACGGCGGCGGCTTGGCGCGAGTCGTCGACCTCGCGGGCGAGGTGTCGCCCGAGCTGCTCGACCGTCTCGCCGACGACGAGCTGGTCGCCAGCCTGCTGATCGTCCACGGGCTCCACCCCTCCGACCTCACCGGGCGCATCGAGGCGGCGCTCGAATCGGTGCGTCCGTTCCTCGCCCATCACGACGGCGACGTCGAGCTGCTCGACGTCGATGCCGATGCCGGCGCGGTGAGGCTGCGGCTGCTCGGCAGTTGCGACGGCTGCCCGTCGTCGTCGGTGACGCTCAAGCTCGCCGTCGAGCGGGCCATCGTCGAGGCCGCCCCGGAGATCGTCTGCATCGACGTCGACGACGCCGGACCCGAGCCGGTGGTCGCCGGCCCGGTGACACCCGTGGCGCTGATCCGCAAGCCGGTCTACGACGCCTGCCCGACCGAGCTGGTGTGCGGCGAGTGACGGCGACTCGCTGGCCGTGCTGCGGCGGGTGCGTGCGGGCGCGTCGGTACCGAAGCCGCAACCCGGCGAGATCTGCGAGCTGTGCAACGAGCCGATCGCCGACACCCACGGGCACGTCGTCGACCGCGAGCGTCGCAGCCTCATGTGCGCCTGCCGCGGTTGCTACCTGCTGTTCACCGTCGACGGAGCGGGCGGATCGCGGTTCCGTGCCGTCCCGGAGGCGTACCGATCGCTGCCCGACGTGCGTCTCTCGGCGACCCGCTGGGACGCCATGCAGGTCCCGGTCGGCGTCGCCTTCTTCTTCGTCAACTCCGTCGTCGATCAAGTCGCCGCGTTCTACCCGAGCCCGGCCGGGGCGACCGAGTCGCTGCTGCCGCTCGACGCGTGGGACGACCTCGTCGCCGACCACCCGGAGCTCGCCGACATGGCCCCGGACGTCGAGGCGCTGCTCGTCCGCGTCGACGACCGCGCCGGTGAGGCCGAGTGCTTCGTCGTGCCGATCGACGCGTGCTACGAGCTCGTCGGGCAGCTGCGCCGGCTGTGGAGGGGCTTCGACGGAGGAGCCGAGGCGCGCGCCGCGCTCGACGCCTTCTTCGCCAACGTCGCGCGAGCGGGCCGACCGATGACGGACCTCTCGTTCGAGGTGGTCGGCGCGACGGGCCGAGCGCTACGCCGTCCAGCCGACGCTCGTGCTGCGGCTGCGCATCTCGGCCGGTGACGACGTGGTGCACGCCGTCGCCCTGCAGTGCCAGATCCGCATCGAGCCGCAGCGCCGGCACTACGTGGAGGAGGAAGAGGGGTCACTGGTCGAGCTGTTCGGCACCAGGGAACGCTGGGGCGAGACGCTGCGTCCGTTCCTCTGGACCCATGTCGCCACCACGGTCGGCGGCTTCAACGGCTCGACCGAGATCGACCTCGCCGTGCCGTGCACCTACGACATGGAGATCGCCGGCACCAAGTTCTTCCACGCCCTCGCCGACGACGGTGACATCCCGTTGGTCCTGCTGTTCTCCGGCACGACGTTCATCCGCCGCGGTGACGGACTCAGCGTCACGCCGGTCGCCTGGCACGAGGAGGCGGCATACCGCCTGCCCGTGCGGGTGTGGCGGGACATGATGGACATCTACTTCCCGAACAGCGGGTGGGTGACCGTGAGCCGGCACGTGCTCGACGACCTCGCCCGGTTCAAGGCGCGGCGGGCGCTGGTCACGTGGGACGAGACGCTGGAGGTCCTGCTCAAGGAAGCCGGGGCAGACGAGTGAGCGAGGACCGGTTCGCCGCTGCCCGAGCGATCGCCGATGCCGTGCTCTACGAGGGCTACGTCCTCTACCCGTACCGCGCCTCGGCCCGCAAGAACCAGCTGCGCTGGCAGTTCGGCGTGCTCGTGCCGCAGCGCCAGGTCCAGTTCGACGACTCCGAGCGCTCGTCGCTGCGCACCGAGTGCATCGTCGATCCCGGGAGCTCGCCACGGCTGCACGTGCGCGTGCGCTGCCTGCAGGTCCAGCACCGCCGCATCGAGGAAGCGACCGAAGGTGGCCACTTCCGCCCGACGGAGTCGCTCTCCGTCGACGACGCGACATGGGTCGAGTGGGACGAGGCAGTCGAGCACGAGCTGACGATCGCCGAGCTCGATCTGCTGCCAACGGCCGACGCCGGTCGGGAGGTATCCGTCAACCTCCCGGCCGGCGTGTACGTCGACGTCCTTGCGACGACGCGCCGGCGAGCTTGCCGGCCGGGCCGTGCGGACCCGGCAGGCCGTCGACGGTCTGGTGCGCGTCGAGACGCGTTGGGCCGACGGCGCAGGGGCGTACCTCGCGGTCGCCGTGAGCGTCGAGAACGTCACCGACTGGTGCGATCCGGGCGCGATGCGCGACGACGTCGCCCGCCACTCGCTCGTCGCCGTGCACACCTTGCTCGCCATCGACGACGGCACGTTCGTGTCGCTGCTCGAACCACCGGACGGCGCCGCCGAGGCAGTCGCCGGTTGCCGCAACGACGGCACGTTCCCGGTGCTCGTCGGACCGCACGGCGACGTCGTGCTGTCGTCTCCGATCATCCTCTACGACCAGCCGGAGATCGCCCCGGAGAGCATCGGCGACCTCTTCGACGCCACCGAGATCGACGAGATCCTCGGCTTGCGCGTGCTCACCCTCACCGACGAGGAGAAGGCGGAGGCCAGGGGGACCGACGCCCGGGCGGCCGAGATCATCGACCGCTTCGACGACCTCCCGCCGGAGGTCTGGGCGCGACTGCACGGCGCGGTCCGCTCGATCGCCCCGACCGCCGCTGCCGAGCCCGAGCCGACGCCGTGGTGGGACCCCGACGCCGACGCGGCGATCGACCCGTGGACCGAGTCGGTGGTGATCGCCGGCGTCGAGGTCGCCGCCGGCACGAAGGTCGTCCTCCGTCCCGGTCATCGGCGGGCCGACGCCCACGACATCTTCCTCGCCGGGATGACGGCCACCGTCGCCGGCGTGTTCAGCGACGCCGAGGGTCAGCAGCACGTCGCCGTGACCGTCGACGACGACCCGGCGACCGAGGAGCTGGCGTGGCAGGGTCGCTACCTGTTCTTCCACCCCGACGAGGTCGAGGTGAGAACGAGCGCGGACCGATGAGGGCACTGGTCGCCGGGATCGGCAACATCTTCTTCGCCGACGACGGGTTCGGGGTCGAGGTCGCCCGACGGCTCGACGAGCGGGAGGTGCCGGCAGGCGTGCGGGTCGCCGACTTCGGCATCCGCGGCGTGCACCTGGCCTACGAGCTGCTCGACGGCTACGACCTGCTCGTGCTCGTCGACGCCATGCCGCTCGGCGAACCGCCGGGAACGCTGGCCCTGGTCGAGGTCGAGGCGGACGACGCCGAACCGGTCGGTGGCCTCGACGCCCACACGATGACGCCGGCGACCGTCCTCGCCAACCTGGCGCGGCTCGGAGGGCACGTCGAGCGGATCGTCGTCGTCGCCTGCCAGCCCGCGGCGATCGAGGAGGGCATCGGTCTCTCACCGGCCGTCGCCGCCGCCGTCGACGGCGCAACGGATCTCGTGCTCGACGTGCTCACCGGTAGTCTCGTCAACGGAAGGGAGCCCAGATGGGCCTGATCTCGCGCCTCAGCTTGGGCGTGCTCGCCATCCTCGTCCTCGCCCTGGTCGTCACGTCCACGCCCGAGGTCGCGCGGTACGTCAAGATCAGGCAGATGTGATCGACCGTCGCGGCGGGATGTGACGTGGCCCGCTACGACATCGTCCCGGAGCGTTCACAGGTGTTGATCGAGGCCACGTCGAGCGTGCACCCGATCAACTCGCGGACCGACGGGTTGGAGGGCTTCGTCGAGCTCGAGGTCGGCGAGACGCGGCCGCGTGGACACCACGGCCGAGCCGAAGGGAGAGCTGTCGTTGCGTGTCGACCGACTGTCGTCGGGCAACGCCCTCGAGGATCGCGAGCTCCGGCGGCGCGTCGACACCCGCCGCTTTCCCACCATCGACGGTCGCCTCACCACGCTGCAGGACACCGGCCGCGACGACCGCTACGTCGTGCGCGGTGACCTGACGTTCCGCGGGGTCACCAACTCCTACGAGGACGAGATGACGATCGCCCGCTCCGACGACGAGACGTTGCACCTCGAGGGCCGCTCGACGTTCGACATCCGCGACTTCGGCATGGAGCCGCCGCGGATCCTGATGCTCCGCGTGCATCCCGAGGTCGCGGTCACGGTGACGATCGTCGCCAGGAAGGAAGGCTGATCGCGATGTGCCTCGGGATCCCCGGCCAGATCGTCGAGCTGGAGACCGGCCACGAGCACCTCGCCCGCGTCGAGGTCAGCGGGGTCCGTCGCGTCGTCAACATCGGGCTGCTCGAGGACGAGCAGCTGGCTGCCGGTGACTGGGTGCTCATCCACGTCGGCTTCGCGATGTCCAAGATCGACGAGTCCGAGGCGGCGCGGGCGCTGGAAGGGCTGCAGCTGATGGGCCAGGCCTACGACGACGAGCTGATCGCCATGGCGACGTCCGACATCACGACCGGCAGGGGATGGGTGATGCGCTTCGTCGACGAGTACCGCGACCCGGTCGCCGCCCGAGCGCTCGTCGCGCGGATCACCGAACTGGCCGGTGACCAGCACTTCAAGTTCATGGAGGTGTGCGGAGGGCACACGCACACCATCTACCGCCACGGCATCGAGCACATCCTGCCCGAGACCGTCGAGCTGGTGCATGGCCCGGGCTGTCCCGTGTGCGTGATCCCGATGGGTCGCGTCGACGATGCGATCGCGGTCGCCGAGACGCCCGGCGTCATCTTCACGTCGTTCGGCGACATGATGCGCGTGCCAGGGGGAACGGGAACCTCCTCGAGGCGAAGGCGCGGGGCGCCGACGTGCGCTTCGTGTACTCGCCGCTCGATGCGCTGCGGCTGGCGATCGAGAACCCTGACCGCGAGGTGGTCTTCTTCGCCGTCGGCTTCGAGACGACCGCGCCGTCGACGGCGCTCACGCTGCTGCGGGCGCGCGAGCTCGGCGTGACCAACTTCCGGGTGTTCTGCAACCACGTGACGATCGTGCCGCCGCTGCGGGCGATCCTCGAGTCGCCCGACCTCCGGCTCGACGGGTTCCTCGGGCCCGGCCACGTGTCGACGGTCGTCGGCAACCGGCCGTACCGGTTCGTCGCCGAGAAGTACGGCAAGCCGCTCGTCACGGCCGGGTTCGAGCCGCTCGACATCCTGCAGGCCGTCGCCATGCTCCTCGCCCAGATCCGCGAGGGCCGGTGCGAGGTCGAGAACCAGTACACCCGCGTCGTGCGTGACGAGGGCAACCCGAAGGCGCTCGCCGTGCTCGCCGAGGTGTTCGAGCTGCGACCGCACTTCGAGTGGCGTGGGCTCGGGTTCATCTCCCAGAGCGCCCTCCGGCTGCGCCCGGAGTTCGCCGAGTTCGACGCCGAGCGCCACCACTCCCTGCCCAACGTGCGCGTCGCCGATCCCAAGGCGTGCCAGTGCGGTGAGGTCCTCAAGGGCGTGATCAAGCCGTGGGAGTGCAAGGTGTTCGGGACCGCCTGCACGCCGGAGACGCCGATCGGGACGTGCATGGTGTCATCGGAGGGTGCCTGCGCGGCCTACTACAACTTCGGCCGCCTCCACCGAGCCGCTGCGCAGACGCTCGGCCGGGCCCAGGCTCCGAGCGCCGTGCCCGGCTGACGCCTCGTCCGGCCACGTCAGCCGGCGGTGTCGTTGCCGATCTTGAACCGTCGCACCTTGCCGACGCTGGTGCGCGGGAGGCTGTCGATGAAGTGCCATTCGCGGGGCCGTGCCTGCGGCGCCAGCTGCTGGCTGGCCCACGCGGCGAGGTCGTCAGCAGTTGGAGGGTGGAGCTGGTCGCGGGCGACGACGTACGCAACGGGCACGTGGTCTCGGATCTCGTCAGGACGGGCGATGACGGCGACTTCGAGCACGCCTGGGGCTTGGGCGAGGATCGCTTCGACCTCGGTGAGACTGACGTTCTCTCCGGCGACCTTGATCACATCGTCGGCGCGTCCGACGAATCGCAGCGCTCCGCCGGCGGTGTGCACGGCGAGATCGCCGGTGAGGAACCACGTGGCGCCGTGTTCGTCGGTGAGGAAGGAGCGATCGGTGGTCGCAGGATCATCGAGGTACTCGGCGAACAGGTCGACGCCGCGCTCCCCGGCAGACCATGATCATCCCGGGCGTGCCGACGTCGACGTCGGCACGGCTGGTCGGGTCGACGAGGCGAACCGAGCGGCCGGCAACCGGCTCGCCGATGACGTCGTGGCCGGGTGGGTCGCTGCGGTCGGCGGTGACGATGGCGACGGTCTCGGTCATCCCGTACAGCTGGCGTGGCAAGGTGCCGGTGAGCTCTCCGAAGCGGCGGTGATGGTCGGGACCGAGGCTCTGGGCGAACCAGGTGTGGCGCAGCCGGCAGGGGGTGGTGTCGTCGGGGGTTCGCGCCAGGATCATGCGGATCGGAGCGGCGAAGAGGCTGGCGTGCGTGGCGCCGAGCTCGTTGGCCATGTCGATCCACTGGCTCGCCGAGAAGGTGGCGGTGAGGGCGACGGATGCGCCCACGTTGATCGCCGGCGCGAAGCAGTAGTACTGCGCGTTGGCGTGGAACAGCGGCAAGGTGACCAGCCACCGGTCGTCGACACCGAGGTTCGCCGCCGCCGCCATGACCTCGGCAACGTGGCAGTAGTTGGCCTGGGTCAGCACGACGCCCTTCGGCTGCGCTGTGGTGCCGGACGTGAACATCACGGCGAGACGGGCGTGACGGTTCGACGACGGCCGGCGGCGACGGGCGGGTGGGGCGCGCCGTCATCGGCGCGCAGTCGTCCACCCGGTCGGACGTCGGCGGCGGTCTCCTCCAGGGCGACGGTCCGCAGTGCGGTGCCCTCCGCCACGCCGGCAAGGTAGGTACCGGCGCGCTGCGGCGGCGTAGAACCCGAGCTTCGGAGACACGCGGGCGAGTTGGGTCTCGATGTCTCGGCTGCTCGAAGCCGGGTCGACGGGCACCATCCAGGCGCCGAGCTCGGCGATGGCGAGCCAGATCGCGATGAACGCCGGGCAGTTGCGCAGGCACAGGTGCACGGGGTCGCCGGCCGCGACACCGTTCGCCGTGAGCAGCGCCACCGTGTCGTGGACGATGACGTCGAACTGGCGATAGGTCCATGTGTCGATCTCGCCGTGCTCGCTGCGGAACACGAGGAACGTGCGGTCGCCGTGCTCGTCGACGGCGCGCTGCCAGATGTCGGCGAAGGTCCGGTAGGTCGTGGGTGTGTTGTTCATCGCGGTGCGCCAGCCTCAGTCTTTCACCGCAACGGAGAGCAGTTATTGTCCACCTGCCGTCGTGCTCGGTGAGGAGGCCGTCTCTCATGAAGCTCGCTCTCTACCTGCCGAACTTCCGCGACAAGGTGACCGTTCAGGAGCTCGAAGAGCTCACCGGTCTCGCCGAGGAGCTCGACTTCGACTCCGTCTGGACGCTCGACCGGATCGTCGTCCCGGAAGCCTCCGATCGCGCCGAGCTGCAGTACTCGTTCGGCATGATGGTCGAGTTCCCGAAGGCATTGCCGGTGTCCTCCCGCGGCGAGTGGCTCCAAGGCTGGCCCTTGATCCCGTGGCTGGCGGCGAAGACGACGAAGGTGCGGATCGGCATGAGCATCACCGACACGCCATACCGCGCGCCCGGCGTGCTGGCGGCGGAGATCGCCACCGTGGACCACCTCTCGAACGGCAGGGTCAACGTCGGCGTGGGGTCCGGCTGGATGCCCGAGGAGTTCGCGGCCGCGAGCGCAGCGCACATCTTTCCCAAGCGGCACACAGCATGTCCGCGAGACGATCGAGATCATGCAGGGCATCTGGACGAACGACCTGTTCGAGTACCACGGCGAGTTCGCCGACTTCGACCGGTGCGGGTTCGGAGTGAAGCCGGTCCAGAAGCCGCACCCGCCCATCTTCTTCAGCGGGCTCAAGGACCCGAAGCGCTCGGCGAACCGCATCGCCAAGTACGGCCTGTCGGGCTGGATCGGGATCCAGGACACGCCGGACGAGCTGCAAGCGTGGCGCGGCGCCATCCAGCGAGAGCTCGACGAGCTCGGGAGCTCCCGCTCGGTCGACGATCTCGAGATCTGCAGCATGATCTGGTTCGTCATCACGGACGAGGAGACCGATCAGACGCCGATGGGCAAGGGCACCAACCTGCTGGCGGGAACCGCGGCGCAGATCACTGACACCCTCAAGCGCTACCAGGAGGCCGGGCTGACGATGCCGCTCCTCTGGCCGCCGTTCCAGGACGTGCCGGTCGCCAAGACGCTCGACGACCTCAAGCGTCTGAGGGAGGAGATCATGCCCAAGGTCGACGCGATGTGAGTCATTGGGTCGTGCAGACGAGGCAGGGGTCGTGGCTGCCGAGGACGAGGGCACGCACCGCACGGCCGGTCTCGTCGCCCGGCAGTCCGACCAGACTCTGTTCGAAGTGGCCGGGGACGGCGTGCGAGTCGCGAGGGCTCGCGTTCCACGTGGTCGGCGTGATCACCTGGTAGGTGCTGATCCGGCCGTCGCGCAGCGTGACCCAGTGCATCAACGTGCCGCGAGTCGCATTGGTGACGCCGAATCCGGCGGAGTCGGGGTCGATGTCCCCCGGCTCGAAGGGCTCGAGCAGGGGATCTCCCAATGAACGCTCGAGCTCGTCGAACCACTCGCGCATCAGGACGAGCGTCGCCGCGCCGCGTGTCCAGCGGACGAGCTGGCGCAGGTAGGCGTTGATGCCATGTTCCGCGGCGAGGTCGGTGGCGAGCGGGTCGCCGGCGACGAGCAGCTCGGCCAGTGGGCCGAGTTGCATCACCAGGTCGTCGGCTCCGTACCGGGTTGCGGTGGCCCAGCTGTAGGACTCGGGCCGACTGCGGTCCGGGGTGACGACGACCTCGAGCGGATGGCGCGGGCCCTCGTCGGCGAACCAGGAGAACCGGCTGTGCTCGCGGACCTCGGCCTGGTCGAACTGCGTCGCGGCGGCCGTCGACCACGACCCCGCCGGAGATCAGTGGGTCGGCCGGCGACGTCGGGTTCCGGTAGAGCCCGCCGCTGAGCAAGTTGTCGCTGCCGCGACCGACCCGATGCAGCCCGGCCGCCTCCGTGGCGTAGCGGGTGTAGAGGCCGATGACACTGTGCGGGCGTTGTTCGACCCACTGCCGGAACTGCTCGGCGGTGGTGACCTGTGCCCAGTCGTCGAGGCTGCCGCCGAGGATGGTCGGGGCATACCAGTTCGTGTAATCGTCCACGGCAGCTCGCGCCTGGCGGATCTCCTCCTTCCGACCGGGCAGCTCGTCCCGCCTGGCCGGAACGGGATCGAGTGCGGCCATTGCTGGGTGAACGCCGTGATCACGCCGAGGATCCGCTTGGAGAAGGTCATCACCTGCCGGGGCAGCCACCCGACGAACGGGGACTGGAAGGCCTGCACGATCTCGTCGTAGAGGTCATGGTCGGCGAACGACGGGTCGCAGAGACCGGGTCCGAAGAACAGGGCGCCCTGGCGGGCGTCGGACATCAGCGACTCGGCGGCGAGGAACAGGTTGCGCAGCCGGACCGCCTGGGGAGGCGGCACGATGTTCCAGGCGTTCTCCAGTGCGTCGGTGGCGGCGACGACGTGGCTGGTCGAGCAGATGCCGCACAGCCGGGCCGTGGTCGCCAGCGCGTCCTCGGGGTGGCGACCGATGAGGATCATCTCGTAGCCCCGGTACATGGTGCCCTGGCACCACGCCTCGTCGATCAGGCCGTCCCGCTCGTCCCAGTAGATGCGCAGGTCGCCCTCGCTGCGCGGGATCTCCTCGTGGATGTGCACCGTGCTCACGCCGCCCACCGCACCATCGCTCGGTCCGACGCGAAGTTGGGGAACTTCGGGCCGGTGCAGCCCGTGCAGCGCATCCCGATCTGCTTCGGTGTCCCGCAGCCCCGGTACTCGGTGCTGGCGAGGCAGGGTTGCACCATCGGCGCCGTGCCGTACCGGCCAGGGCCACCAGGAGCGCCACTCAACACCCAACGCAGCGCGGCGACCTGCGTGTCGGCCGGAACGGGGCATCCGGCCAGGGCGATGACCGGCAGCCCGGCCCGGGAGCGCCACTCCGGGGGCAGCAGCCCGCCGGCGCTGTCGAGGGTGTACTGCAGACCGACCGCCCCGCTCGGGTTGGGCGGCTGCGCCTGCCAACCGCCGTACGCCGCACACGCTCCCATCGCCACGACGTAGTCGGCGACCTCGCACAGCGACCGCACGACCTCGAACTTCCCGACGTCCCCGGCGATGTCGTACATCCCGTCCTCGGCGAGCGCGATCGACCCCTCGACGCACAGTACCGTCAACGGCTCGCGACCGGCCACGACGTCGTCGAAGACGGGCCACAGATCCCGTTCGGCCAGCGAGGGATGCCAGAGCAGGCGCAACCCGTCCACGTCGATCAAGTCGACGAGGTCCGAGGCCTGCCCTTCCACACCGAGGAGCGCCTGGGTCTCGCCGGAGCAGCCGCTGCACCCGATCCACAGCAGTGTCGGGTCATCGGCCGCGCTCGACCGGTCGGCTTTCGTGGAGGGTGATGATGTGGCTCACAACGTGCTCGTCGGATGGGTCTGTTGGCAGCCGTTCGCCTCGGCGGACGTGGCGGATGGGTCCAGGCGCGGCCACAGAGAACCATTGACCAGAAACGTGCCCATTGTGTGCTCCCTCCAAGGTGGATGGCTGTGGGGTCACACCACGGCACTCCATCAGTACGCACTCGCACCGCCCGATGTCTTGGAGATGGGGTGGAGATCCAGTGACGTCCAGGTCGGCACCCTCGTGGCACCATCGCGACATGCTCGAGGTTCGGCGTGCCAGCGACAACGAGCTCTGCGGTTACGTCGAGGAGCACGCCGGGGAGTGGCACGCACTGACGGTCTTCGCCGGCCGGCTCAGCACCCACGTCCGCCGGCGGGACGCGAGCAGCAGGTGCTCGACATCGGGCTGACCTCGCTCGCCGAGCGCTGGACGCTCATCGGAGAGATCACCCGTGAGGACCTGGCCGCGGGGCGGTGGGAGCTTCGTCGCTCCACTTGACAAGTCGAACACCAGTTCGATATGATGGGTGGATGGTTGGTGCTGTCGACTCGCTCGGCGAGGCGCTCGATGCCGTCGCCGGTGTCGACCTCGACGCGCTGAGCGACGGCGAGTTGGATGGTGAGCTGGTCGGGTTGGTGCGGCCAGCGGCACCGGTTGGATGCCGAGATCGCCCGCCGGGCCGCTCGTTGGGATCGGCGTTCGGTGTGGCGTGGTGACGGGTCGCGGGCACCGTGGGCGCGGCTGTCACGAACCGCCGGCGTCGCTGCCGGGCACCGCCCGCGGGATCCTGCGCCGCGGGCACGCCGTGGCGTCGATGCCACGCAACCGCGCGGGCGTGGGCGGGTGGGGAGATCGGCACCGATCACGTCGACCTGCTCGCCGACGCGGCGGCGGGTCGTGGCGCGCTGTTCGCCCGTGACGAGACGACGCTCGTCAGACACTGCGGCGAGCTGACCTGGGGTCAGGCGGTGAAGGCGCTGCGCTACTGGACGTTTCGTGCCGACACCGAACTCGACCGGGACGGCAGCCCACCACCGCCGGTCGGGTCGTTGCGCCTGTCGACCACCTTCGACGGCACGGTGAGCGGCGAGTTCACCCTCGACCCGATCGGTGGGGCCACCGTCGGAGAGGCGTTACGACGGATCGAACGCGACCTGTACCGCGCCGACCAGGCCGACGGGATCACCCGCACCGACGAGCGAGCGGTTGGCGGCGGCGCTGGTGGAGATGGCCGTGCGCTCCCAGACGGTCCCCACCAACGGGCGGCGCCCGGAGCCGTTGCTGTGCATCCTCGCCGGCGAAGCGACCATCGAACAGCTCTGTGAGCTGGCCACCGGCACCGTGATCGCCCCCCAGCTGGTCGTGCCGCACCTGTCTGCCGCACAGGTGCAGACGTTCATCTTCGACGGTGCCGACCGGGTCGTCGCCGCCTCTCCGACACGCACGTTCCGCGGCATGCTGCGCCGGGCGATCCAGGTCCGTGACCGCCACTGCCAACACCCCGCAGGCTGTGACACCCCGATCGTCGACTGCGACATCGACCACCGCCTCGCCCACAACGAAGGTGGGCGCACCGCCGAAGCCAACGGTGAACTGCAATGCGCAGCCCACAACCGCCACTCCGACCTCCACCACCGCTGCCCGGCCGACGTCATCGACGCCGCACGCCAACGCCGCCACCTCGAACACCTCACCCGCCAACGCATCAACCGACTGATCGCCCAACGAGCACCACCCGACGCCGCCGCCTGACGCGGTTCACGTGCTCGTCACACGACGGGAACATGGGGGCGACGGGGCTGGCTACGGTCCGACGGATGACCGCCCGCACGTTCGTCGTGCGCGTCTGGCTGCCCGACCGGCCCGGTGCGCTCGGTCAGGTGGCCAGCCGGATCGGTGCCGTCCACGGCGATGTCACGGCGATCGACATCCTCGAGCGCGGCGGCGGGCGGGTGATCGACGAGCTCGCCGTGGCGCTGCCCGAGGACGTCTCCATCGACCTGCTGGCGAAGGAGATCAACGCCGTCGACGGCGTCTCGGTCGAGCACATCCGTCCGGTCGCCGGGGAACGGCCGGACTCGGCGACGTCCGTCCTGCAGCTCGCCGCCGAGGTCGCCGAGACGGCATCCGGCGACCGCCTCGAGGTGCTCGTCGCCGGGTTGCTCGTCGTCGCCGATGCCGACTGGGCCGTGGCGGTTCGCGACGGAGAGCTCGTGCACCCCCACGGCGCATCCGCCGGACTCCGGGTGGCTGGTCGCGTTCCTCGCCGGGAGCGGCCACCTCGACCCGGCCCGACCGTCCGCCAACGAGCCTGGTGACGTGATGTGGGCCCGCCTGCCGTCCGCCGACGCGACGATCGCCGCCGGCCGGGCGACACGCGCCGTGCACGAGCGGGAGCGCTCGCGCCTCGCGTTGCTGGCCCGCGTCGTCGACCACGTGCTCTGATCACCGCCGCGGCCGAGGCCCTGCGCCCTCGCAGCCCCACGGGGTCGCACGGGTTCCCGCACGGGGTTCCACCGATGACGGGAAACCACCTGGTCACGCAAACTTCGTATCAAGTTACCGACCGGTAGCTCCGGTTCCGGGAACGGACCTACGAGGGGAAGCGGGCGAGGACATGAGCACGATGATCGAGGCCACGAACTGGAGCCAGGGGGTGGCCGCCGGATGGACCGGCGTCCAGGCCGTGAGCAGCCAGCGCCGCCTTCGCCGGATCGTCGCCACCGGTGACGTTGCCGCCCTGCTCGCCGCCACCGCCGTCGTGCTGGCCATCGCCGCCCTGCTCGGGGCCGGCGCCGGCGTCGCCACCGTGACGCTCGGCGCAGCCGCCATCGGGCTGGTCGGCCTCCGCAGCCAGGGCCTCTGGGACGGCCATCGCTCGTCGGTCCGCTCGCTCGAACTGGCCGGCCTCCTCCGCACTGCCGCCATCATGGGCGCCGGGGCGCTGCTGCTCGACCGCCTGTTCAACCTCGGCACGCCGCTGGCGGCCGCCGCCGGCATCGCCGTCTCCGGCCTGGTGTCCCTCGTCGCCTGGCGCTCGGCGCTGCGCATGTGGGTCGCCGCCAACCGCGCCCAGGGCCGCTTCGTCCAGCGCACGCTCGTGATCGGCACGGACCGCCGTGCGGCCGAGCTGGTCCGCCTCGGCCAGGTCCACCCCGAGGCCGGTGCCGAGTACGTCGGCGTCGTCGGCAACCGCTTCGAGGCCGAGTCCGCTGGGATCGGGCACCTCTGGGTCGGCGAGATCGGCGACGTCATCGAGATCATCGACCAGTCGCCGTCGATCGACCGGGTCGTCGTCTGCGCCGGCGCCGTCGGATCGCTCGACCTGGCCACGCTGCTCGGTCGCGAGCAGCTGGGCGGCCCCGAGGTCGTCGTCCATGCCGGCCTGCCGGGCATCGACGCCAGCCGCATCACGGTCTCGGCCGTCGCCAACGAGGCGCTGCTGCGGGTCGCCCCGTCCTCGCCCTCGATGATCGGCCGCGTCGTCAAGCGGGCGTTCGACATCGTCGTCGCCGGCGTCCTGCTGCTCGCCGCCGCTCCCGTGTTCGCCCTCGTCGCCATCCTCGTCAAGCGTGAGGACGGCGGGCCGGTCCTGTTCCGCCAGCAGCGTGTCGGTCGTGACGGTGTCGGGTTCGGCATGGTCAAGTTCCGCACGATGGTCGTCGACGCCGAGGCTCGGCTGGCCGCCGTGCAGGGCGACAACCAGCGCTCCGGCCCGCTGTTCAAGCTCGCCGTCGACCCCCGGGTCACCCGCATCGGCCACATCCTGCGCCGCACGAGCCTCGACGAGCTGCCGCAGCTGCTCAACGTGCTCAAGGGCGAGATGAGCCTGGTCGGTCCCCGCCCGGCATTGCAGCGGGAGGTCGACGAGTTCCCCGCCGAGCTGCACGCCCGTCACCAGGTCCGCCCCGGCATCACCGGGCTGTGGCAGGTCGAGGCCAGGGACAACCCGGCGTTCGACGCCTACCAGCGCCTCGACCTGTTCTACGTCGCCAACACCTCACTGCTCCTCGACGTCGTGGTCCTCCTGGCCACCGCCGAGCAGATGCTCCTGCGCCCGTTCCAGAGCAAGCGGCGCGGCGAGATGGTTGCGGCTCAGGTGACGGCCGACACGCCGTCGTTCGTCGCCGCCGCCTGATCCGCCGGGCACTGCGGTCGGCGTACGCGTCCGACACCCGATGCAGGCGACACTCGAGCGATCAGGGGAGCTCCCAGGACCGCGAGCGGTCGACGGCGCGGCGCCACATGGCGTGGGCCGCGTCGGCGGCGGTGCGATCGGGGTTGGGCGTGAACGTGGCGTCGAGCTGCCAGCGCTCGCTCAGGCCGTCGAGGTCGGCGACGTCCTCGGCGAGCGCGGCGAGGTAGGCGGCACCAACCGCCGTCGTCTCTCGCTCCGTGGCCCGCAGCACCGGCACACCGAGCTGGTCGGCCTGGATCTGCAACAGCAGGTCCATCACCGACGCCCCGCCGTCGACGCGCAGCTCGGTGACCGAGCGCCCGCTCACCGCGACCATTGCCTCGACGGCGTCGCGGGTCTGGTAGGCCATCGACTCGACCACGGCACGGGCCAGGTGGGCCCGGGTGGACCCACGGGTGATGCCGGTGACCGTGCCCCGCGCGTAGGCGTCCCACCACGGCGAGCCGAGCCCGGTGAACGCCGGGACGACGAAGACACCGCCGGTGTCGTCGACGCTCGCCGCCAGCGGGCCGACCTCGGCGGACTCACCGATGATGCCGAGGCCGTCGCGCAACCACTGGATCGCCGAACCGGTGGAGAAGATCGCCCCCTCGAGGGCGTAGGCGACGGTGCCGTCGCCCAGCGTCCAGGCCACCGTCGTCAACAGGCCCTCGGCCGGAGGGGGCAGCTCGCTCCCCGACGTTGAGCAGCACGAAGCTGCCCGTGCCGTAGGTGTTCTTGGCCATCCCGGGGCGGAAGCACGCCTGGCCGAACAGCGCCGCCTGCTGGTCACCGGCGATGCCGCTGACCGGGATGCCGGCCGGCGCGCCGCAGCGGCCGGACGTCACGCCGACCCGTCCGCTCGACGGGTGCACGTCCGGGAGGCGGTCGATCGGGACGTGCAGCAGGTCGCAGAGCTCGGCGTCCCATGCCAGCCGCTCCGATGTCGAACAGCATCGTCCGGCTGGCGTTCGTCGAGTCGGTGGCGAAGACCTCCCCGCCCGTCAGGTTCCAGATCAGCCACGTGTCGACCGTCCCCAGCGCCAGGTCGTCCGACACGGGGACGCCGCCGTCGCCCAGCAGCCACTCGAACTTGGTGCCGCTGAAGTACGGGTCGAGCACGAGCCCGGTGCGCCGCCGGACGAGGTCGAGGGCGCCCTGCTCCGCCAGCTCGTCGCACCGTTGTGCCGTCCGGCGGTCCTGCCAGACGATCGCGTGGCCGTACGGCCGCCCGGTCGAACGGTCCCACGCCACGACGGTCTCGCGCTGGTTGGTGATCCCGATCGCCGCCACGGAGGCCGCGCCGGCGCGCTCGACGACCTCGACCAGGGTCGCCCGGGCGGCATCCCAGATCTCGACCGCGTCGTGCTCGACCCAGCCGGGGCGCGGGAAGTGCTGGGTGAACTCGCGGTACGCCGAGACGCCGGGCGAGCCGTCGATCGGGACCGAACGGCTGCGGATCCCGGTCGTGCCGGCGTCGATGGCGATCACACACGTGGCCGGCGTCATCGCTTCCTCGACTTCGCAGCCGGCCGGTTGGGGCCGGTCGAGGTGCGGCGGGTCGGCGCCGGACGCGGGCGGGCTCCCGGCTCGCGTCGTCGCCGTGCCGTGCGGCTCGGCGCGCGGCGTGCGCATCTCGGCCAACGTCTTGCGCTGGTAGCCGAACTTGGCGAGCACGTACCCGAGCGACAGGTACAGCGGACCGCTGGCCAGCAGCCCGCCGATGATCGGCCACACCCCACCGCGGAGCAGGACGGCGAACACGACGGTCATGATCCCGGCGTAGATCAGCCACTCCCGGGTCAGCCGGCGCCACGGCACCGGCCGGCTGGCGTCCCATCCCACGCCGGCGATTGTTAGCACGCGAGCAGTGACGGCGGGGTCGTACGCTCGTGACGGTGCGTGTCGGCGTGCTCACCGGTGGCGGCGACTGCCCGGGACTGAACGCGGTGATCCGCGCCATCGTGCGCGAGGGCGAGCGCGTCCACGGCGACGAGCTGATCGGCTTCCTCGACGCGTGGGACGGCGTGCGCGAACGGCGCACCATCCCGCTCACCGTGGAGACGATGCGCGGCACGCTGCCGCGCGGCGGCACCGTGCTCGGCACGAAGCGGGGGAGCCCCTTCGACACGCCGACCGGGGTCGACGAGGTCGCCGCGACGATCGCCGATCTCGGCATCGACGCGCTGATCGTGATCGGTGGCAACGGGTCGCTGAGCATCGCTCACCAGCTGTTCGCCGAGCGCGGAATGCCGATCGTCGGCGTGCCGAAGACGATCGACAACGACATCGTGGGCACCGACGTGACGTTCGGGTTCCACACGGCCGTGCAGATCGCCACCGACGCCATCGATCGCCTGCACACGACGGCGGAGAGCCATGACCGGGTGATGGTGGTCGAGGTGATGGGGCGCCACAGCGGCTGGATCGCCACCTATGCCGGCATCGCCGGGGGAGCGACGTTGGTGCTGATCCCGGAGATCCCCTTCGACATCGGCGAGATCTGCAAGCGGCTCAGCCACCGTCACGAGCGCAACCGCTACGCGTCCATCGTCGTCGTCGCCGAGGGCGCCGAGCCGGTGCCCGGCACGCTCGACGTCGAGGAGAAGGTCTTCGACAAGTTCGGCCACGTCCGGCTCGGCGGCATCGCCGACGTGATCGCCCGCGAGATCGGCGACCGCACCGGGTTCGAGACGCGGGTCGTGATGCTCGGCCACGTCCAGCGCGGCGGCACGCCCACCGCCTACGACCGGGTGCTGTCGACACGCTTCGGGGTCGCCGCCATCGACCTCGCCCACGAGCGGGGATGGGGCCAGATGGTCGTGTCGCGTGGCAGTGACATCGTGCCGGCGCCGCTCGAGCTGACGGTCGGCAAGACGCGCCCCGTCGACATGACGCTCTACCACGACGTCGCCGAGGTCTTCTTCGCCTGAGCGCTACGGCGCTCGGCTCGCTCGGGATCGCCGGGAAGGCCGGTTGCGTCGACTCGGCGAGGCCAGGGAAGTCGTAGACCGTGAGTGCCTCGGTCTGCAGCTCGCCGCGACCGTCGGGCCAGGCTTGCGGCTCGCCGTCGACGCGCAGGCGGACCTCGCGGACGTTCGGCCATTCGCTGGCCGTGAACACGATCTCGGCGACGGCGAGCTGCAGCCGTTCCAGCGGCAGCTCGAGGATCTCCGGTGAGACGTCGACGTTCAGCGTCCCGGCGACGGCAACCGCCGAGTTGAGGACGAGGGTCTCGGGGATCGCGCTCGTCGAAGCCGGCCTCGAACTCCAGCGGGTTGGGTCCCTTGAACAGTTCCTCGAGCAGCGCGTCGGGTGTCGGGGGATCGATGGTGCGGGCGACGGATCGCAGCATCCGTTCACCGTCGCCGTCGGGATCGACGAGGAGGAACACGCGGTTCGATCCCTCCGCCTCACCGGCGTCGGGGATGACCTGGTCGAGCGGGATGATGTCGCCGGCCGGGATGTCGCGCGGCTGGGCGTCGGGCTGGATGGCGCACGCCGTGAGTGCGCCGACGCCGACCGCGAGGAGCAGCACCCGCCTCACGGCAGCGGATCCTCCTCTGCTGCGACCTCCACGGTGAGCAGCTCGATCACGAAGCGGGCGCCCGGCTCACCGTCGAGGCGGTCCTCGACCCAGACCCGACCACCGTGCATGCGCACGTGCTCGTCGACCAGCGCCAGCCCGAGCCCGGCTCCCTCGCTGCCGCTGCGGCGCCCCGCGGTGGCGCCGCGGGCGAAGCGCTCGAAGATCAACGCCCGCTCCTCGACCGGCACGCCCGGGCCGTGGTCCTCGACGCCGATGCGGATGTGCGAGACGGGCTCGTCGGGAGCGTTGCCCTCGGAGATCGTGACCTCCGGTTCGCCGCCTCCATACGCCTTGGCGTTGTCGATCAGGTTGGCGATGACGCGGGCGAGGCGACGACGGTCGCCGCGGATCACCGCATCCTCGGCTCGTTCGGTGGCGGTGATCGGGGCGTGCGGCGCCGAGCTGACGGCGACCGCGTTGGAGACGAACTGGACCACCGGGAGGTCCTCGAGGTGCAGGCGGATGGCGCCGGCGTCGAAGCGACTGATCTCGAGGAGGTCCTCGACGAGACCCTGGAAGCGGCTGACGTCGCTCGTCAACAGATCGAGCGCGGCCTGCGACCGCTCGGGCAGCTCGTGGCGCCGCGCCTCCATCACCTCGACCGACGCCGACAGCGTCATCAGCGGCGAGCGCAGCTCGTGGCTGACGTCCGAGGCGAAGCGGGCGTCGCGCTCGATGCGCACCTGCAGTGCGGATGCCATGTCGTTGAACGAGCTCGCCAGCACGCCGAGATCGGGATCGTTCGTCGGCGGCAACCGGGTACCGAGGTGCCCACCGGCGATCGCCTTGGCGGCTTGTGCCGCCTCGGCCACCGGGCGCACCGCCCGGCGGGCGGCGAACACGCCGAGCAGCGCGCCGAGGAGCGTCGTGATCACGCTGGCCAGGAGCAGCGACAGCGCCACGTTCGACAACGTGCGGTCGTCCTCGCTGACGTCGAAGAACTCGAAGTACCCGCCGATGCCGGGGAGCGGGATCCCGAACAGCATCCACGTCTCGTCGTCGACGTCGGTGATCATCCGCGCCGGCACCCCGTCGACGAGCACGCGCTCCTCGAGCTCGTCGGGGATCGACTCGAAGCCGAAGCGGCTGTTGCCCGCCGTCCACTCGTCGCGATAGTTGATGACCGAGCGCTGGACGCCCAGGCTCTCCAGCTGCGAGCTCGCATCCTGGGCGTCGACGGGTCCGTTCTGCAGTGCCCGCCAGGCGACCTGGGCGTGGTCCGGCGGCATCCTGGTTGCTCTCCGAGTAACGCTGCTCGATGAGGTTCGAGCGCACGAGCCCGTAGGTGGTGACGGCGAGGACGACCGACAGGGCGAGCGATCCGAGGGCGAAGATCAACAGGATCCGCCGGCGCAGACCGACGCTCGAACGCCGAAGCCACCCGCGGGTGGTCGGATCGCGGCCGGGTGCCGGCCGGCAACGGGGAGGTCGGATCGACGACGGGCTCAGGGCGCGCCGATGTCCTTGCCGCCGCCGGCCCGAGCGCGTCCGCCGCCGGAACCGTGTCCGTCACGGCGGGATCCTCACTCCAGGCGGTAGCCGAGCCCGCGCACGGTGACGACGTGGCGCGGCGCCGCCGGGTCGGCTTCGACCTTGGTGCGCAGGCGGCGGATGTGGACGTCGACGAGCCGGCCGTCGCCGAAGTAGTCGTACCCCCAGACCTTGTCGAGCAGCTCCTCGCGACTGAAGACCTTGCCGCGGTTGTCGGCGAGCTCGCAGATCAGCCGGAACTCCGTCTTGGTGAGGTGCACCTCGGAGCCGCCGCGGAGCACCTTGCCCTCCTCCGGGATCAGCTCGAGGTCGCCGAACACCAGACGCTCGTGGCCCGGCTGCAGCGGGCGGACCCGCCGCAGCAGTGCCCGGATGCGCGCCGACAGCTCCTTCGGGGCGAACGGCTTGGTGAGGTAGTCGTCGGCGCCGGCCTCGAGGCCGGCCACGACGTCGTGGGTGTCGTTGCGCGCGGTGACCATGACGATCGGGACATCGCTCGTGCGGCGCAGCGTGCGGCACAGCTCGAAGCCGTCGATGCCGGGGAGCATGATGTCGATGAGCACGACGTCGGGAACCTGCTGGGAGAAGGCCTCCACGGCCTCCTCGCCGGAGCCCGCCCCCTGGACCGTCCAGCCCTCGTCCTCGAGCGCCAGCTTGACCGCTTCGCGGATCCGCTCGTCGTCCTCAACGGCCAGGATTCGTGTTCCCACGCCCCTCATGATGCCTGATCCGGGACGGAATCGGGGTGAGCAGCCTGGCGAGGTCGTCGAAGATCGCCGGCGTCGCGGCGAGCAGCTGATCCGGGTCGACCGGCCCGCCGGCGAAGTCGCCCGTTCGGCAGCCCGCCTCGCGGGCGATGAGCTCGCCGGCAGCGGCGTCCCACGGGCTGAGTCCGGCTTCGAAGTAGGCGTCGACGCGACCGGATGCGACGTGGCACAGGTCGATGGCCGCCGAGCCGAGGCGGCGGATGTCGCGCACCGCGCCGATCAGATCGACGACGACGCGCGCCTGCTCGATCCGCGTCGACGGGATGTAGGCGAAGCCGGTGGCGACCAGAGCGAGCGCCAGCTCGTGGCGATCGCTGCAGCGGATCGGGCGACCGTTCGAGGGTCGCCCCGCGGCCACGGCCGGCGGCGTACAGCTCGCCGAGCACGGGCACGTAGACGGCGCCGGCGAGCGTGCCGTCGGCGTCGGCGGCGGCGATCGACGTGGCCCAGTGGGCGAGCCCGTAGACGAAGTTGGTCGTCCCGTCGATCGGGTCGACGAGCCAGGTGACGCCCGAGGTTCCCGGGCGGGCCGTCCCCTCCTCGCCGACGATGCCGTCGTCGGGGCGAGCGGCCGCGAGGCCGGCGACGATCGTCGCTTCGGCTGCCCGATCGTGGACGGTGACGAGGTCGGTGGCGGTCGACTTCGTCGCCGGGTCTGTCGTCGACGGCTCCAGCTCCGCCGCCCGTCGGCCGGCCAGCGCCTGGTCGCCGGCCTCGACCGCCAGCCGGCACGCCAACTCGGTCAGCTCGGCGATCACGTGGTCGTCACGCGGTCTCGATCGTTGAGCTCGCGCCACTCGCCGAGGGCGCGCAGCACGAGCACGGCGACGATGCTCATCCCGCCGGCAGCGATCACGGCGCCGGCGAGGATGCCGAGGCCGAGCGGCAGCCCGCAGTCGCCGTCGCACTGCAGCTCGACGAGGCTGTAGCCGATCAGCGCGCCGGCGACGCCGGCGAGGCAGATGGCCACGAAGGCGGCCGCCCTGGCTGCGGGTGACGGCAGTGCCGACATCGGGGCGTCCACGGTCGGCAGGATACGACCCCGTATTCTCCCGGCGCGTGCGTGTGGTGGCCGTCGTGCCGACCTACAACGAGGCGGAGAACCTCGAGGAGTTGGCCGCGCCTCGTGCACGACACCACGCCCGACGTCGAGCTGCTCATCGTCGACGACGACAGCCCTGACGGCACCGCGACAGCTGGCCGAGAAGCTGGCCGCCGAGCACGACTGGATCGACGTGCTCGTGCGCTCGGGGCGGCGCGGGCTGGGTTCGGCCTACCGCGACGGGTTCCGCCGGGCGATCGACGGTGGTGCCGACGTGTGCGTGCAGATCGACGCCGACCTGTCCCACGATCCCGCCGACCTGCCGGCGCTGCTGGCCAACGTCGAGCACGGCGCCGACCTGGCGATCGGCAGTCGCTACGTCCCGGGCGGGCGCACCGAGAACTGGTCGTGGCGCCGGCGCTGGCTGTCGCGATGGGGCAACCGCTACGCCGCCGGGGTGCTCGGCCTGGCGGTCAACGACGCCACCGCCGGGTACCGGGCGTACCGGGCGACGTCGCTGGAGGCGATGGACTTCGAGACCGTGACGGCCGACGGCTACGGCTTCCAGATCGAGATGACCCACCGCCTCGTCCGCTCCGGTGGACGCATCGTCGAGTTCCCGATCGCCTTCCGCGACCGGCGGGCCGGCGCGTCGAAGTTGTCGCAGGGCATCGTCAGCGAAGCGCTCGGACTCGTGGCCCGCCTCTGGGTGGAGGACCGCCGCGACCGCCGCACGCGCCGCCGCCTGTCCGGGTAGCGCTCCTGGCACACTCATCGGTGGTGGTGCGCACCATCCTCCACGTCGACATGGATGCCTTCTTCGTCGCCGTCGAGCGGCGCCGCCGGCCCGAGCTGCGTGGCGTGCCCGGTCGTCGTCGGCGGGATGGGGAGGCGCGGGGTCGTGGCGGCAGCGTCCTACGAGGCGCGGCGGTACGGCGTGCACTCGGCGATGCCGACGGCCATCGCCCGGCGGCTGTGCCCGTCGGCCGTGTTCATGCCCGGCGATCACGCCGCCTACGGGAGGGCGAGCCGCGAGGTGCACGCGATCTTCGCCTCGGTGACGCCGCTCGTCGAGCCGCTGGCGCTCGACGAGGCGTTCCTCGACGTCACCGGTGCCCGCGCCCTGCTCGGAGACGGCGTGACGATCGCCCGCCGCCTCCGCGACGACATCCGCCGGGAGCTCGACCTGACGTGCTCGGTCGGGGTCGCCCCGAACAAGTTCCTCGCCAAGCTGGCGTCGGTCGACGCCAAGCCGCGGGCGACGCCGCAGGGCGTCGAGCCCGGGCCGGGCATCGTCGAGGTGCGGCCCGGCGACGAGCTCGCCTACCTCCACCCGATGCCGGTCGAGCGGCTGTGGGGTGTCGGGCCGGCGACGCTCGAGCGCCTGCGTCGCATGGGGGTGTCCACCGTCGGCGACCTCGCCGCGCTGGAGCCGGTGGCCGTCGTGGCGAGCCTCGGCCGGGCGAGTGGCCGGCACCTGCTCGATCTCGCCGTCCGGACGCGACGACCGCCCGGTCGAGCCCGACCGGGAGACGAAGTCGATCGGCCACGAGGAGACGTTCGACCACGACCTCCACGACCTCGACGACGTTCGGCGCGAGGTCGTGCGGATGGCCGACTCCGTCGCCGCACGGCTGCGCGCGGCGGGCACCGGCGGACGCACGTTCACCCTGAAGGTGCGCGACGGCGGGTTCCGCACGATCACTCGGGCGGCCACGCTGCCGCAGGCCGTCGACACCGCCGACGCGGTGCTGGAGGCCGTCGTGCCACTGCTCGACCACGTCGACCTGGCGGCCGGGGTGCGCTTGCTCGGCGTGTCGGCGTCCAAGTTCGCCACGCCGAGCCGAGCAGCTGTCGTTCGACGACGCAGCCGTCCGGACCGACGCCAGCCGGGCCGTCGACGGCATCCGCCGGCGCTTCGGCGACGGCGCCATCGGTCGGGCGAGCACGATCGGCGATTCCTCTCTCGATTCCTCTCTCGATTCCTCGCGTTGAGGGAAGCCCGAGAACATGGGATGATGTGGGCAATGCCGCTCTCCGAGCACGAACAGCGCATCCTCCGCCAGATCGAGCAGCAGCTCGAGCAGGACCCGACGTTCGCGACGCGCGGCTATCGGGTGTCGCGGTCGCGGCTGGCGTTGCTCATCGTCGCCCTGCTCGGCGCCGTCGCGCTCACCGTGCTCGGGTTGTCGGTCAGCTTCTGGCTCGCCTTCGGCGGGTTCCTCGTCGTGCTCGCCGTCGCCGTCGCCCTCGAGCGGGAGGTCCGCCTCCTCGCCCGCGAGCGCCTCGGCACGCTGCCGATCAGCGCCTGGCTCGGCGGCGCCCGCCGCGCCAAGCACGACGACGACCAGTCGGAGTAGCGGCCCAGCGCTCGCGCCACCCGGTGTGCACCGATCGTCTACTGCCAGACGGTGAAGTAGCGGCGGATGCGGCCGCCGGTGGTCATCGAGTCGGCGGCGATGTGCTCGATCTGCCGGCACCAGCGGCTCGGGCCGGGGTCGCCGAGGTGGGGCGGCGCGGCGAGCTCGGCGACCTCGTCGGGTGTTGCGTAGGTGGCAGCGGTGGCCACCGCGGCCAGCGACTTCAACGGGCGGGCGGCAACCGGCAGGCGCGGCGCGGCCACCCTGGCCTGCTCGTTCGGGGTCAGCGAGGGATCGACGCGGAGTCCGGTCGCCTCCAGCGCGCCGAGCGCACGTCGCCAGAGTCCGCCGACCTGCTTGGCGACGTCGGCGGGCGGGTGGTGCCGGCGCCAGCGGCGGACGATCGCCGGGCAGCGCGAGGGCGACGAGCGCGAGCAGCACGACGAGGCCGACGACCCCCCACGGCGGGCCGGGCTCGGGGACGGTCGTCCTGCCGAGCGGTTCGGGCGGGGCGCCGGTGTCGAGCGCCGACTCGGGGTCCTCGATCGGCTGCGGCTGGGCCGGCGCTGGGGCGACCGTCGCCGGCGGCGCCTCGCCCTCGTCGGCGGGCGCCGGCGTCCCCGCCGCCTCGTCCTGGCCGGCCGGGAGCCCGGTGTGCTCCTGGTCGCCGGGCGCGCCCCGTCCCGGGGTCGGCTCGAAGCGCACCCAGCCGAGCCCGTCGAACCAGATCTCCGGCCAGGCGTGGGAGTTGCGGCCGAGCACCGAGCGGGTGCCGTCGCCCTGATCGATGCCCGGGGTGTAGCCGACCGCGACGCGGGCAGGGATGTCCAGCGATCTGGCCATCGCCGCGAACGTGCCGGCGAACTGCTCGCAGTAGCCGATGCGCTGGCGGAGGAAGGCCTCGATGGCGCTGTTGCCGTGCCCGGCGGGCACGTCGAGGCTGTACTCGAACTCGGTCTGGAACCAGTTCTGCAGCATCAGCATGGCGTCGTACGTGGTGGGCGCGCCGGCGGTGACCGCCGCCGCGGTGGTGGCGACCGTCTCGGGGAAGTCGCCGGGCAGTTGCAGGTAGATCGAGTCGGGAGGCTCGGCCGAGCTCGCCGCGCGCAGCGCCGTCGGCGGTGAACGTCGGCATCGCCGAGTCGATCTCGTAGCTGATCTCCGGTCTCCAGGTCACGATCGGTGCGCACCAGCGTCGACGTCTCGGCGTTCCACCGCAGTCCCTCGCCGGTCACCGCCACCGGCTCGGCGGCGGACGGGACGAGCCGATCCCTGAGCGCGGCGATCAGGATCTCCTGGCGGTTCCCCCGCGAACCCGGTGCGGCATCTCCCAACCCGCCGCCGGCTCGGTCGGTGTCTCGCGTGGGCAGGCTCCAGGTCGAGCCGTCGAAGTTCGCCAGGCCGCTCACCCGCCAGTACGCCGGCTCCGTCGCCCGCACGACGAACAGCTCGGTGTCGCGCTGGTTGACGAGCCGCCCCCGGATGTCGACGAGCGGGCTGGGGACCTCGGTCACCCCTCCCTGCTCGTTGTGCGTGTCGATCAGCGCCTCCTCGCCGGCCCCGGGCAGTCGTGGCCCGACGAACCACGCCGCCAGCACCACGGTGGTGCCGGCCATGGCGACGGACGGCAGGGCGATCGACAGCGGATGGCGGGCCCGGCCGAGCAGGGTCCTCGGCGGCTGGGCGAACCGGACGCGCAGCAGGGCGGCGGCGAGGAACCCGGCGGCGACGAGCAACAGCGTGAGGACCACGCGGTGGCGGTCGGCGCCGAGGGCGGCGACGAAGACGAACAGCACGGCACCGGGCACGAGCGCCTCACCACGGGCCCTGGCGTAGAAGGCGAAGGTGTCCGACGTCAGCACGACGAACGCCGTGCCGATCGTCGCCAGCAGCGCCCAGCCGCCGACGTACTCCACCGGCGCCACGGCCGTCTGGAACTGGTCGCGCACGAGGCTGAGATCGGCGAACGCGACGTCCCACGTGGCGCCGGTCGGGAACACCGCGGCGAACGTCGACGGGTAGGCGAGCCAGGCGATCGTCCAGCCGAGGGCGACGGCCGTCATCGCCACGGCGCCGACGCCGGGGACGGACAGCCGGCGCAACACGAGCGACAGGCCGTGGCCGACGAGCACGACCACGGCGACGTCGGACACGAACTCCCAGTCGCCGAACACCCTGGCGAAGCCGAGGGCGGCGACGAACGAGTAGACGGCGAGGGCGATCGTGGCGGCGATGTCGAGCACGTCGCGGCGCTCGCCGAGCTCGATCATCGGCTCGCCCCGGCCAGCTGGCGTCGCACCGGCTGGCGCGTCGCGCCGATGAGCACGTTCCAGTCGGCGAGGAACGACGCCTCCGAGCGGGCGTCGACGGCGAGGATCGACGTGCGCGTCGGGAGGGCGATCGTGAACACGTCGACGGACGTCAGCGACGGCTCGCCGACACGGTCGAGCAGCGCGCCGATCCCCGCCCCGGGCGCGGTCGTGATGGCGATGACGAGCCCGAGCCCCTCGCCCGGATCGCGTTCGACGGGGAACGACGATTGACCGCTGACGTCGATGCGGGCGAGGTGGTGGAGCGTCTGGACGGCGACGTCGGGACCCCTGATGTCGGCGCCGTCGGTCGTCACGAACCGGGTCATCAGCCCGGCCCGATCGGCGCTGTGGACGATGCTGGCGGCGACGGTGACCGCCCGCTCGAACGCTTCGGCACCGGCGTCGCCAGGCGGGGCGTGCTGGTCGAGCAGCACGAGGCACCGGCGGAGGCCCTCGACGGTGTCCTGGCGCACCTTGAGCTCCTCGGAGCGCGCCGACGCCCGCCAGTGGATCGTCCGCGGCTCGTCGCCTTCGACGTAGTCGCGCAGGCTGTGGAAGTCGCCGGGCCCGAGCCGCTGGGCGAGCGCGAGGAGGTGGCGACCGAGCACGCCCTGGCCCAGTTGCGGCATGTCGAGCAGGTGGGCTCGCGGGGCGACCAGCACCTCCTCGGTGCCGGCGACATCGACGACCGAGCGCGCCAGCCCGAGGACGTCGTTGCGGACCGCCGTCAGCGGGCCGATCGTCAGCACGCCGCGCCGGTCCGTCGGGATCCGGTACCCGGCGCTGACCTCGGAGTCGGCGGCGAGCGGCGCCACGGCCATCCGCGCCGTGCGGGTCAGCCCGACCGGCTCGATCAGCTCGAACCCGGGTGAACGGCCGCGGCCGACGTGCTCGACGAGCACCTCGACGCGGCCGACGTCGCCCGCGGTGAGCACCGCCGGGCGGATCCACCGGTGGACGTCGACACGGGGGCGCCGCACGGCGACGACGATCAGCGCGGCAAGGGCGGCGATCGCCATCGCCGCGCCGATCAGGTACAGCTCGATGACGCCGAACAGGCGACCGGCCACGACCGCCAGCACCGCGGCGACGGCGACGACGATCCCCTGGCGAGTCGGTCGGGCGTGCACGGTTGTCGCCGCCTCAGCGAGCGATGGGCACGGGAACCTCGGCGAGGATCTCGCCGACGGCGTCGACGGCATCGAGCCGGGCCCCACGGTCGGTGCGCAGCAGGAGACGATGGCTGAGCGCGGCCACGGCCATCGTCTTCACGTCGTCGGGCGTGGCGTAGCGGCGGCCGCGTGCCGCGGCGTGCGCCCGCGATGCGGCGGCGAGCTGCAGCGTCGCACGCGGCGAGAGTCCGAGCTCGATCGCCGGGTGACGCCGGCTGGCCTCGGCGAGGTCGACGAGGTAGGACTTCAGGGCGTCGGCCAGGAACACGGCCCGCACGGCCTCGATCATCGTCATCACCTCGGATGCCGAGACGACCGGGACCAGCTTGGGCAGCGAGTCGATGGCACCGCGCCCGTCGAGGATCGACATCTCCGCCGCCCGGCCCGGATAGCCGAGGCCGATGCGCAGCAGGAAGCGGTCGAGCTGGCTCTCCGGCAGGCGGTACGTGCCCTCTTGGTCGACGGGGTTCTGGGTGGCGATGACCATGAACGGCGGGGGCAGCAGGCGGGTGGTGCCGTCGACCGTGATCTGACGCTCCTCCATCGCCTCGAGCAGCGCCGACTGCGTCTTCGGCGAGGCCCGGTTGATCTCGTCGGCGAGCACGATGTTGGCGAACAGGGGACCGGGCTGGAAGCGGAACTTCTCGCTCGAGCGCTCGTAGATGCTGACGCCGACGAGGTCGGCCGGCAGCAGGTCGGGCGTGAACTGGACGCGCTTCCACGAGCAGTCGATCGACGCCGCGAGGGCCTTGGCGAGGCTCGTCTTGCCGACCCCCGGCACGTCCTCGATGAGCAGGTGGCCCTCGGCGAGCAGGCAGATCACCGCCAGCTCGATCGGCTCCATCTTGCCCTCGACGACCTGGGCCATGTTCGATGTGATGGCGTCGAAGAGCGAGGCGAACCGCGCGTTCGAGCCCTCGGCCGATCCTTGGGGTGTCTGGAGTTCGCCGCCCGCAGCGCGACTCGATGCAACGGTCACTGCGGCAAGGGTAGACGGTCAACGCCGCAACGAGGCCTCGCATACCGTGTACCCGAGTGACCACGTACCTGGCGATCGACGTCGGCAACGACCGGCTCGCCGCCGGCATCGTCGACGACGCCGGTTCGGTCGTCGTGCGCGATCGGGTCGCCACACCGCCGCGCGACGTGTGGCCGGCGTTGCACCGCCTCGTGCGCCGCGTGGTCGCCGCACGTCCCGACGACGCCGATCCGCTCGAGTTGTGCGGCGTCAGCTGCGAGGGGCCGATCGACCGCGACCGCGGCACGGTGTCGCCGATGCACCTGCCGGTGTGGCAGGGGTTCGAGCTGCGCGAGCGGGTGCGCGACCTCACCGGCCTGCCGACCGTGCTCGGCGCGGCGGCCCAGGCGCGGGTGCTCGCCGAGCGTTGGGCCGGCGCGGCGGTCGACGTCGAGGACGTGATGCTGCTCCTGCTGGCCGACGCCGTCGAGGCCGGCGTCGTCTGCAACGGGCGGCTGCTGCGCGGGCGCCTCGGCAACGCCGGCCAGATCGGTCACGTCGTCGTCGAACCGGGTGGGCTGCCGTGCCCGTGCGGCGGTGCCGGCTGCCTCACGTCGTACGTCTCGGCCGCGGCGATCGAGGAGGAGACCAACCGGCCGCTGCGCCGGGCGCCGGCATCGGTCGTCGAACGCACGGGGATGATGATCGGCCGAGCCGTGGCATCGGCGGTCGCCGTGTTCGACCTGCGGCTCGTGCTGCTCGCCGGCGTCGTGGCGTCGTCGTTCGGACACCCGCTGCTCGACGCCGCCCGCCGCGAGCTCGATCAGCGCAGCCGGCTCGCCCACGTCCGTGCCGGCGCCGACCGTTCCGAGCACCGCACCCGCCTCGAGCTGTCCACGCTCGGCAGCGTCGCCCCGCTGATCGGTGCCGCCGCGCTGGCGCGGTGGGAGCCGGCGCAGGTCGCGTCGGTACAGTCCGGCTGATGGATCCCACCTATCCGCCCGACGCCGAGGTCTACCGCGAGAAGGTGCAGGCGTTCCTCGCCGAGAAGCTCCCGGTCGACTGGGCCGGCATCGGCCGGCTCGAGGGCGACGAGTTGCGCGAGTTCGTCGCCTGGTGGCGCGGCGTGCTGTACGAGGCCGGGTACCTCGCGCCCGGCTGGCCGGTCGAGTACGGCGGCGGTGGGCTCACCGCGCTCGAGCAGGTGATCATCGCCGAGGAGTTCGCCCGCGCCGGCGTGCCGACCGGTGGCCACAACGACGTGTTCGGCATCCAGATGCTCGGCAACACGTTGCTCGTCTGGGGAACCGAGGAGCAGAAGCGGCACTACCTGCCGCGCATCCTGTCCGGTGAGGACCGCTGGTGCCAGGGCTACTCCGAGCCCAACGCCGGGTCCGATCTCGGCAGCCTGGCGCTGAAGGCCGAGCTCGACGGCGACCAGTGGATCCTCAACGGGCAGAAGATCTGGACGTCCGCAGGGCATCTGGCCGACCACATCTTCACGCTCGCCCGCACCGATCCGGACGCACCGAAGCACAAGGGCATCTCGTTCCTGCTCGTCGACATGCGCCAGCCGGGCGTGGAGGTGCGGCCGATCAAGATGATCTCGGGCGAGAGCGAGTTCAACGAGGTCTTCTACACCGACGCGGTGTGCCCGAAGGATCACGTGGTCGGCGGGGTCAACAACGGCTGGGCGGTGGCGATGAGCCTGCTCGGCTACGAGCGCGGCGAGAACGCGGCGACGATGCCGATCCGCTTCCAGGGCGAGCTCGACCGCCTGCTGCTGCTGGCCAAGGAGCGCGGCGTCGACCAGGACCCGCTGATCCGCCAGCGCCTGGCCTGGTGCCACGAGCGGGTGCAGGTCATGCGCTACCTCGGGATGCGCACCCTGACCCGGTTCCTCGCCGGACACCATCCCGGGCCCGAGGGTGGCATCACCAAGCTGTACTGGAGCGAGTACCACCAGATGGTCACCGAGCTCGCCGTCGACATCCTCGGCGCCGAGGCCTTGACGCCGACCGGACGCAAGCCGTCGAGCGCGTTCCAGGCCGACGACGCCGGGGCCCCGAACTCCTCGTCGTCGTGGGTCGACACGTTCCTCAACGCCCGCGCCGGCACGATCTACGCCGGCTCGTCGCAGATCCAGCGCAACATCATCGGCGAGATGGTGCTCGGGCTGCCGAAGGAGCCCCTGCCGAAGTGATCCGCATCGTCGGCGCCGTGGTTCGCCACCCGCGCCTGTGGCCGGTGGCGGTGCGCCAGTGGCGGCGGACCGTGCCGTCGGGGTGGTGGCGGCAGGCGCCGTTCCTGCCGGTGCCGTCCCGCGAGTACCTGCGCTTCCGCCTCCTCACCCAGTACGGCGATACGGACGCTCGCGCGTCGGGCGCGGATGTGGTGAACTACCTGGCGTGGTGCCGGGACTTCTCGTGAAGCGGAGACCGTAGGGTCGAGATGCGGAGCGCGCTCGTCCTCAACGCCACCTACGAGCCGCTCAGCGTGGTCTCGGCGCGCCGGGCGGCATGCCTCGTGCTCGCCGACAAGGCCGACATCATCGAGGAGGACGGCACCGAGCTGCACTCGCCGTCGATCGTCCTGCCGAGCCCGCTGGTGGTCCGCCTGCGCTACATGGTCAAGGTGCCGTTCCATCGCCGGACGGCGCTGTCGCGCCGGGCGGTCTTCGCCCGCGACGACTACCGCTGCCAGTACTGCGGCCGTCAGGCCGACTCGATCGATCACGTGATGCCGCGCTCGCGGGGCGGCGAGCACGTCTGGGAGAACGTGGCCGCGTCGTGCCGGCCGTGCAACCTGCACAAGCGCGACCGCACGCCCGACGAGGCCGGGATGCGCCTCGCCCGCCCGTGCCATGCGCCCCGCGCCACGGCATGGGTGGTCGTCAGCGTCGCCCGTGTTCCCGAGGCGTGGAAGCCGTACCTGGCCATCGCGTCCTGAGGTTCGGCGGGTCGGCGGCCGAGTTCCACGCCCGGACCATCGGCGACGACCCGCAGCCGGAGGTGTGGGTGTTCGAGGTCGACCGGCCGGCGATCGTGCTCGGCTCGACGCAGCGCGACGACGTGCTCGACCTCGCCGCCTGTGCCGACGCCGGCGTCGAGGTCGTCCGCCGGCGCAGCGGGGGTGGCGTCGTGCTCGTCGAGCCCGGCGGGCTGGTGTGGTTCGACGTCGTCGTGCCCGCGTCGGTGCTGCACGAGGTCGGCGTCGGTGACGACATCGGTGCGTCGATGGTGTGGCTCGGCGAGCGGATCGCCACGGTCCTGGACGACGTGACGGTGCACCGCGGCGCGATGGCATGCACCGGGTGGTGCCCGCTGGTGTGCTTCGCCGGCGTCGGACCCGGGGAAGTGCTGGCCGGCGGGCGCAAGCTCGTCGGCATCAGCCAGCGGCGAACGCGTGCGGGCGCGCGCTTCCAGTGCGCCGTGCACGTGGAGTGGTCGCCGGACCGCTTGACGGCGCTGCTCGCCCGGCCGCTGCCCGACCGGCCGCTCCCGGACGTCGCCACGCTGCCGGCCGACGCTGCCCGGGAGCTCCCGGCGCCGTCGCCGCCGCCTACCGCTGCCCTCCTGATCTGGGCGCAGATCGTCCCGGAATCCGGGACGGATCGCGCCCAGAGACGGATCGCGCCCAGATTGTGGGGGTGAGTGGGGCGTAGTGGTTGACAAAGGGGGGAACCGGGGGGCAAAGTGGGGGCCGGTGGGGGACGGTCCCGGGTCCCCCACGAGGCAGCCGTCCGGGACGCGACCACCAGGAAGGTGTGGGTAGCGGCGCGATGTTCGTCGGGGTCCACGAACGCCAACTCGACGACAAGGGCCGACTCGCCCTGCCGTCGGCGTTCCGCTCCCTGCTCGGCGATGCCTGCTACCTCGTCCACGGCGACGACCGCTGCGTCAACGTGTACTCGACCGAGGCGTTCGAGGCGATGGGCGCGCGACATGATGGCCCGGGTCCGCAACGGCGAGGTCACCCTGACTCGTGCCCGCGCCCTCGCCCACTCGGCCACCCGCGTCAGCGCTCGACAAGCAGGGCCGGGTCACCGTCGACGAGAAGCTGCGCAGCTACGCCGACCTGCACCCCGGCTCCAAGGTCGTCGTCGCCGGCGCCTTCGAGTGGGCCGAGGTGTGGAGCGAGGAGCTCTACGAACGGATCGCTGCCGAGGGCCGCGGCGAGCTCGCGGGAAGCCAGCGATGAGCCGATGCCGGAACCGTTCACCCATCGACCCGTGATGGTCGACGAGATCGTCGCCGTCTTCACGCCGGTGCCGCCCGGCGTCGTGCTCGACGCCACGCTCGGTGGGGGAGGCCACAGCGAGGCGCTGCTCGAATCACGACCCGACCTGTCGATCGTCGGCGTCGACCGCGACCCGGCCGCGCTCGTCCGCCGCCTCGGCTCGCCTGGAGCGCTTCGGTGACCGCTTCCGCGCCGTCCACGCCCGCTTCGACGCAGATCGACGAGACGCCATCGCACCAGCGGCGCGCTGTTCGACCTCGGCGTGTCGTCGCCGCAGCTCGACCGCGCCGAGCGCGGCTTCTCGTACCGCCAGGACGGCCCGCTCGACATGCGCATGGACACGACCGCACCGTGGTCGGCAGCCGACGTGGTCAACGGCTACGACGTCGACGAGCTGGCGCGGGTGATCCGTCGCTACGGCGACGAGCGCTTCGCCGGTCGCATCGCCAGGGCGATCGTCGCAGCCCGACCGATCGAGACGACCGTCGAGCTGGCCACGATCGTCAGGGCCGCCATCCCTGCCGCTGCCCGCCGCACCGGTGGCCACCCGGCGACGCGCACGTTCCAGGCCATCCGCATCGAGGTCAACGCCGAGCTGGAGGCGCTGCCCACGGCGCTCGACGCGGCGATCGAGGCCATCGCGCCCGGTGGGCGCATCGCCGTGCTCTCGTACCACTCCGGCGAGGACCGCATCGTCAAGGATCGCCTGCGCCGCGCGACCGGTGCGTGTGACTGCCCTCCGGAGCTGCCGTGCGTGTGCGGCGCCGTGCAGACGGTCCGCCTCGTGCGCGGTGTTCCCAAGCGGCCGTCTGCGGCCGAGCGTGAGGCCAACCCGCGTGCCGCATCGGCGCGCCTGCGTGTCGCCGAGCGGGTGCGTTGACGATGGCCGCACTCCCCGTCAGGAGGGTCGAGGCGCCGCGGCCGCGCTCGTCGGGCGTGCGCCGGACGCCGACACCATCGACCGGCTCTCCGGCCGTCCTCTCCCTCGTGCCCAAGCCCCGCGTGGCGGTGAACGCGGCGATCCTCCTCGCCGGCGTCGTGGTCGTGCTGATGCTCTTCGCCGTCGTCCTGCACACGCGGCATCGCCGAGCGACAGCTGGAGATCGACCGGCTGGAGGGCCTGGTCACCGAGTCGCGCGAGCGCTTCGACGTGCTGCGCCAGCAGCGTGCCGAGCTGCGCTCGCCGACCCGTCTGGCGATCGAGGCGGGCGAGCTGGGCATGGTCCCCGCGGCGAACACGGAGTTCATGGCGATCGACCCGGCGACGCTGGCCCGCGTCGTCGCCGCCGCCGGCATCGTCGACGAGGACACCGGCACCGTGTCGACCGAGGATCCACTCGAGCAGATCCGCCGCGTCAAGGCAGTCACGCGGTGGCAACGGATGAGCGACACCTCGCCACGACAGCACGCAACGACCCGTCGGGCTGCCACCTCGGGTCGTCGCGCCGGTGGGCCGTCGGGCCGTTCCGCCCCGGCCGCGACGGCCCACCGCAGATCTCCCCGCCCACCGGCGCGCAAGCTGCCCGCCAAGCGGCCGCCGCAGCGCCGTCCCGTCGCCCATCGACGGCCGCCCAGGACGATCAAGGCCCCCGATCCTCGCCAGCGCGCGCGACGCACGATCCGCGCCCGCACGAGCCGGCTCGCCGACCGGTTCTCCGCCGGCCAGCCACGACGCCGCCTGATCACCACGCTCGTCGTGATGCTGCTGATCCTCTCCGCCGTGCTCGTCAAAGTCGGCCTGCTGCAGACGGTCGAGGGCGACGCCCTGCGCAGCGCGGCGACGCAGCAATGGACGCGGGACCGCCCGCTGCGGGCGCAGCGGGGATCGATCTTCGACCGCGACGGCGAGGAGCTGGCCCTGTCGGTGCCGGCCAGCACGATCGCCGTCAACCCGATGCAGGTGAACGACCCCGAGGGTCTGGCTGCCACGTTCGCCGACGTGCTCGACCTCAGCGCCGACCGCCGCGACGAGCTGGCCACGGAGATGGCCGAGGCCGACCGCGGCTTCCTCTACGTCGCCCGCCAGGTCGACGACGACCTCGCCGGCCAGATCAGCGCGTTGCAGCTCGCCGGGGTGTCGGTGTACCGGGAGGACCGCAGGACCCTGCCCGGCGGCGACACCGGCCGCAGCGTCATCGGCCGCACCGACATCGACGGCGTCGGGACCGCCGGGCTCGAGGAGCAGTACGACAACGTGCTCGCCGGCAAGCCGGGCGAGCTCACCCTCGAGGTCGCGCCCGGCGGCCGCACGATCGCCGGCAGCGGCCAGGTCGTCACCGAGCCGGTCCCGGGCAACGACATCGTCCTGACGATCGACCGCTCCGTGCAGTACGCGGCCGAGCAGGCGTTGCTGCGGCGAGTCGCCCAGCTCGGCGCCCGCGGCGCACAGGCGATCGTGATGAGCTCGAAGACCGGCGAGATCGTCGCCATGGCGTCGGTGCGGATCAACGAGCAGGGCGTCTACGAGGTCACGTCGGGCAACTACTCGGCGGTCGACGCCTACGAGCCCGGCTCGGTCGGCAAGGTGATCACCGTCGCCGCCGCCCTCAACGAAGGCACGGTGACCCCGGAGTCGTCGTTCGTCGTGCCGTGGCAGAAGGTGTACACCAAGCGCGGCGATCGTCTGCACGACTCGCACATGCACGGTGACGAGGTGATGACCGTCGAGCAGATCCTCGTCGAGTCGTCGAACATCGGCACGATCACGGTCTCGGAGACGATGGCACACGAGGGCATCTCCAGCTTCGAGCGTCAGGACCACTACATGCGCCTGTTCGGCCTCGGGGAACGGACGGCGCTGAACTTCCCGGACGAGACGCGAGGCATCCTGAAGCCGTGGCAGCAATGGGAGGGCACCGAGAAGTACACCGTCGCCTACGGCCAGGGTGTGGCGAGCAGCCCGATCCAGCTGGCGGCTGCCGTCAACGCGATCGCCAACGACGGGACGTACGTCGCGCCGTCGCTCGTCGAGGCGACGGTCGACGCCGACGGCGAGGTCCGTGAGGTGCCCGCCGCCGAGACCCACGAGGTCGTCCGGCCCGAGGTCGCCGAGCAGATGCAGCGGATGATGCGCGAGGTCGTGTGCCGGGGAACCGCCAAGCAGGCCCGCGTCCCGGGGCTGTCGATCGCCGGCAAGACGGGCACCGGTTTCATCGCCCAGCCCGACGGTGGCTACGAGCGCGAGGACGGCACGAAGGCGTACTACGCCAGCTTCGTCGGCTTCCTGCCGGCCGAGGATCCGCAGGTGACGATCCTCGTGTCGATCGACCAGCCGCCGGCCGACTCCGGTGATCGCTTCGGCGGCACGGCCGCCGCCCCGGTCTTCCGCGAGCTGGCGCCGACGATGATCCACGAGCTCGGCATCGAGCCTCCTCCCGGCTCGACGGGCTGCCCCGAGTGAGTGAGGAGTGAGCGAGGCGTGGATGTCGCCGGCCTCGCCGCTGAGCTCGCGCCGGCCCGCCGTGGGCGCGTCGTCGGCGATCCGTCGGTCGACGGTGACGGCGATGACCCACGACTCCCGCCGCGTCGGGCCGGGCTCGTTGTACGCCTGCGTCCGCGGCGCGCGCAACGACGGCCACGACTTCGCCCCGGAGGCGGTGGCGGCCGGCGCGGCCGCACTGCTGGTCGACCGCCAGCTCGACGTCGCCGTCCCGCAGCTCGTCGTCGACGACGTCCGGCTGGCCATGGGTCCCGTCGCCGCCGCCGTCAACGGCCATCCGAGCCGGGCGATGACGCTCGTCGGGATCACCGGCACGAACGGCAAGACGACCACGTCGCACCTGCTGGCGTCGATCATGCGCACGGCGGGGATGCCGACGGCGGTCATCGGCACGCTCTCGGGCGCGCACACGACCCCGGAGGCGCCGGACCTCCAGCGCGCAGCTCGCCGACGCACGGCGGGAGGGCACGGACGCCGCCGTGATGGAGGTCTCGTCGCACGCCATGGCGATGCACCGGGTGGACGGCACGTGGTTCGCCGCTGCCGTGTTCACCAACCTCGGCACCGACCACCTCGATCTGCACGGCACCACCGAGGAGTACTTCCGCGCCAAGGCCGGGCTGTTCACGCCGGAGATGGCGGCCGTCGGCGTGACCAACGTCGACGACGCCCATGGACGCCTCCTGCTCGATGCGGCGAGCATCGACATGGTGCCGTACTCGGTCGCCGACACTCGCCGACGTCGAGGTCGCCGTCGACCGCCACGGCTACACATGGCGCGACCGGCGCATCACCGTCGGCCTCGGGGGCGACTTCAACGTCGCCAACTCGCTCGCCGCGGCCACGGCGGCCGACGTGCTCGGCATCGGGCTCGACGAGATCGTCGCCGGACTCGCCGCAGCCGGTCCTGTTCCCGGTCGCTTCGAGCGCATCGACGGGCGGGCTGATCGAGCCACGGTGATCGTCGACTACGCCCACACCCCGGACGGGCTGGAGCAGGTCATCACCGCGGCTCGCCGGGTGGCGACCGGCCGGGTGCTCGTCGTGTTCGGTTGCGGCGGCGACCGCGACCACGCCAAGCGGCCGGCCATGGGTGCGGTCGCCGGCAGCCTCGCCGACCGGGTCGTGGTGACATCGGACAACCCGCGTTCGGAGGATCCGGCCGCCATCATCTCCGACGTGATCGGCGGCGTGGCGGCAGCGGACCGCGCCAAGGTGGAGGTCGAGCCGGACCGCCGCGCGGCGATCGCCGTCGCCCTCGAGCAGGCAGGACCCGGCGATGTCGTCGTCGTCGCCGGCAAGGGCCACGAGACGACGCAGACGATCGGCGACCGCGTCCTGCCGTTCGACGACCGTGCCGTGGTGCGGGAGCTGCATGATCGTGATCGCCGTCATGATCGCCGGGATCGTGGCCGGCATCCTGTCCTTGCTGCTCACCAGGTTCCTGATCACGGCGTTCCGCACCCGCGGCCTCGGCCAGCCGATCCTCGGCAAGGAGGACCTCGGTCCCGAGCACCACATGGCCAAGCAGGGCACGCCGACGATGGGCGGGATCGCCATCGTCGTCGCCGCCTTCATCGGGTGGACGGTCGCCCACGTCCGCCGCGGCCTGCCGTTCTCCGACCAGGCGCTGATCGTGTGGGTGGGCGTCCTGGCGATGGCCTTCATGGGCTTCCTCGACGACTTCATCAAGGTCCGCCGGCGGCACAACCGGGGCATCTTCTGGAAGCAGAAGAACTACGTGACGATGCTGCTGAGCTTCGGGATCGCCTGGTGGCTCGTCGACGCCACCGGCATCTCGACGACGATCTCGCTGACCCGCGCCGACTACCCGGGGTGGGAGCTGCCGACGGCGGTGTGGGTGATCTGGGCCGGGCTGATCATCTGGGCGACGACGAACGCCGTCAACGTGACCGACGGCCTCGACGGGCTCGCCGGCGGGTCGGCGTTGATGGGCTTCGGTGCGTTCATGATCATCGGCTACTGGGCGTTCCGTAACCCGGAGATCTACGGCGCCGTGGTCAACCCGCTCGACCTGGCTGCCCTGGCCGCCGCCTTCGCCGGGGCGTGCATGGGCTTCCTGTGGTTCAACGCCGCCCCGGCGCGCATCATCATGGGCGACGTCGGCGCGCTCGGCCTCGGCTCGGCGATGGCCCTGCTGGCGCTGACGATGAACACGCAGCTGCTGCTCGTGCTGATCTGCGGCCTCAACGTCATGGAGGCCGGCTCCGTCGCCCTGCAGATGGGCGTGTTCAAGGCCAGTGGACGCAAGAAGCGGCTGTTCCGCATGTCCCCGATCCACCATCACTTCGAGCTCGTCGGCTGGCCGGAGACGACCGTGATCATCCGCTTCTGGCTCATCGCCGCGGCATGTGTCGCCGCCGCACTCGGGCTGTTCATCGCCGACTTCACGCGGATCTCGTCGGAGGACCTGCCGTGATGCTCGTCTACGGCCTCGCCGTCGCCGGGGCGGCACCGTGCGTGCCCTGCGGGGGCGGGGCGCCGATGTGCTCGCCGTCGACGACGCGGACGACGAGCAGCGGCGAGCGCTCGCCGACGAGCTCGGCGTCGAGCTGGTCGTCGCCCCGGACGAGGATCGGCTCGCATCGCTCGTCGCCTCCTGCGAGCTGGTCGTGCCGGCTCCGGGCGTCCCCGAGACCCATCGCCTGTTCGCCGTGGCGGCCGCCGCCGGCCGGCCGGTGCAGAGCGAGCTCGAGCTCGCCTACCGCTGGGAGCAGGAGCGGCCCGGCGGCGCGCGGCCGATGCTGGCGGTCACCGGGACGGACGGCAAGACGACGACGACGCTGTGGGCCGTCGAGATGCTCACCGCCGGCGGCGTGCGATCCGTCGCGGCCGGCAACACCGATGTGCCGCTCGTCGCCGCCCTCGACCTCGACGTCGACGCCTTCGTCGTCGAGTGCACGAGCTTCCGCCTGGCGTGGACCGAGCGCTTCCGTGGCGACGCCGCGGCGTGGCTCAACCTGGCGCCGGACCACCTCAACTGGCACGCCTCGATGGCCACCTACGAAGCCGCCAAGGCGCGGATCTACTCCCAGCAGCGATCCGACGACGTCGCCATCGGCTTCGCCGGCGACGCCGCGGTGATGGCCCACCTCGATCGGGCGCCCGCCCGCCGTCGCACGTTCGCCACCGCAGGTGCCGACTACCACGTCGCCGGAGAGGACCTGGCCGGCCCGCAGGGGTCGCTCGCCCCCGTCGCCACGCTCCGGCGGGCACTGCCCCACGACCTCACGAACGGGCTCGCCGCGGCAGCCCTCGTGCTCGAATCCGGGCTCGTCGGAACCGACGCCGTCGCCACCGGGCTGGCGACGTTCGTCGGTCCGCCGCACCGCATCGAGCTGGTCGGCGACGACGGTTGCGTGCGCTGGTTCAACGACTCCAAGGCGACGACGCCGCACGCTGCGTCGGTGGCGATCAGGGCGTTCGATCACGTCGTGCTCATCGCCGGCGGGCTGAACAAGGGCCTCGACCTGGCGCCGATGGCCGCCGAGCCGGCGCGGTTGCGCGCCGTCGTCGCCATCGGCCAGGCCGCCGAGGTCGTCACGTCCACGTTCGCGCCGGTCGCGCCGGTCGTGACCGCGACGTCGATGGCCGACGCCGTCGACCAGGCCGGGCGGCTGGCCCGCCGGGGCGACGTCGTGCTGCTGTCCCCGGGCTGCGCCAGCTTCGACTGGTACCCCGACGGCGGCTACCCGGCGCGCGGCGACGACTTCCGCCGCCTCGTCAGCGAACGACTGGAAGGAACTCCGCGATGAGCATGACGATCCCCGGACCGGCCACCGTTGAAGATCGCAGGAGGCAGGCGCTCGAGCGGTTGCACCAGGGCAAGGTCCCGACGCGGGCGAAGCGCAACGACCGTCAGGAGCGCGCACCGCGCCCCGGCGTGTGGGACGTCCAGCGCGGCCCGGCGCCGGTCGCCTACTACGTGATCGGCGTCGTCGTCGCCGTGTTCGTGATGCTCGGCCTGGTGATGGTGCTGTCGGCGTCGTCGGCCGTCGAGGCGGCGAAGGGGAACAGCCCGTACCACGTGTTCGGCCGCCAGGTGACGTGGGCGGCGTTCGGGCTGGTCGGGATGCTGGTCGCGATGCGCATGCACCTCGCCTGGGTGCGCCGGCTGGCGATCCCCCTCGTCGCCCTCGCCGCCATCGGCATGGCGCTGCCGTTCGTGCCGACCGTCGGCGCCACGATCAACGACGCCAGGGCCTGGATCACCGTCGGCTCGTTCAGCCTGCAGCCCTCAGAGTTCCTCAAGCTGGCACTGGTGGTGTTCTGCGCCGACCTGCTCGTGCGCCGGCAGGACGTGCTCGCCGACGTCCGGCGCAGCCTGCGCCCGATCGCCCTGGTGGCGGCGTGTGCCGCCGGCGCCTGCCTCGTGCAGGGCGACCTCGGGTCGGCGATCGTGATGTGTGCGATCGTGCTCGCCGTCGCCTTCATCGGCGGCGTGCCGATGACCCCGATGCTGCTGACCGGCCTGCTGGCCGCCGTCGCCGCCGTCGGGTTCGTGTTCTCGACCGAGTACCGCTACCAGCGGTTCACCGCGTTCCTCGACATCACCGGTCACCGCGACCACCTCTCCTACCAGGCGTACCAGAGCGCCCTGTCGATCGCCGACGGCGGGCTGACCGGCTCGGGCATCGGTGCCGGCAACGGCAAGCTCGGCTACCTCCCGCTCGCCCACAGCGACTTCATCTTCGCCGTCATCGCCGACGAGCTCGGTCTCGTCGGGTCGATCGCCGTCGTCGGCGGGTTCATGCTGCTGGCGTGGTTCGGCATCCAGGCCGCGCTCTCGGCGCCCGACAGGTTCGGGATGCTGCTCGCCGGCGGCATCACCGCGTGGTTCGGCGTGCAGGCGGTGATCAACCTCGGGGCGGTGACCGGGCTGATGCCGGTGACCGGCCTGACGCTGCCGTTCTTCTCCGCCGGCGGGTCGTCGCTGTTCGTCTCGATGACCGCCGCCGGCCTGCTCCTGAACGTCGCCCGCCGCGCACCATGACTGCGTTCCCCGGCCACGCAGGCCGTTGATGGCCGCTCGCTCGCTGGCGCTCGCTCGCTCGCATCGGATGGTCGACTCCGCGTGGCCACGTACGCCGTGATCACCGGGGGCGGGACCGCGGGACACGTGCTGCCGGCGTTGGCGATCGCCGAGGCGCTCGTCGACGCCGGGCGGTCACCCGACGAGATCCACTACGTCGGGGCGCAGCGGGGGATCGAGACGGCCCTGCTCCCGCCGACACCGTTCCCGCACACGTTCCTCGACGTCGCCGGCTTGCAGCGCGAGCTCAACGTGGCCAACATCCGGCTCAACGCGGCGATGCTGCCCAAGCTCGCCGCGGCCTCACGGCAGGCTCGGGCGCTCCTCCGGCGTCTCCAGCCACAGGTCGTCGTGTCCGTCGGCGGCTATGCCAGCCTGCCCGCCGTGTTCGCCGCTCGGCGCCTCGACGTGCCGATCGTCGTCGTCAGCTACGACCGCCGGCCCGGTCGGGCGTCGCAACTGACCGCACGGCTGGCCGCCGCGTCGGCGGTCGCCTTCCCCGGCTCGGCGCTCCCGCGCGCCGTCGTCACCGGTGCTCCGATCCGCCGCTCGGTGCTCGCCCTCGACCGCCGGCGCGACCGGGACGCGGCACGCGCCGAGCTCGACCTCCCCGGCGACCGCTTCGTGCTCGCCGTCACGGGAGGTTCTCAGGGTTCGCGAGCCCTCAACGCCGCCGTCTCCGAGCTCGTCGGCGAGCGGGCGGGCGACGCCTCACTGGCTGTCCTCCAGGTCGTCGGTGACCGGTTCCTCGACGACGTCGCAGCGGTCGCGCCGCGCGGACGGCGTGCTCCACCGCGTCGTCGGCTTCGTCGACCGCGTCGAGCTCGTCTACGCCGCCGCCGACCTGCTGGTCGGGCGCGGGGAGCGTCCACCGTCAACGAGGTGGCCGTCACCGGCACACCGGCGATCCTCGTCCCCTGGGCCGCCAGCGCCGAGGACCACCAGACGGCGAACGTGCGCTGGCTCGCCGATCAGGGCGCGGCGGTGCTCCTCGCCGAATCCGACCTCGGCGGGCTCGGCGCGGTGGTCGACGGCCTGCGGGCCGACCCGCAGCGACTCGTCGAGCTCGGCGACCGAGCCCGGCGGGCGGGCGAGGTGCACCGGCGCGGCATCATCGTCGACGTCATCGACCGGGTGGCGAGTGGCCGGTCGCGCGGCGGTCCGACCTCCTAGCCTTACGTCACCGTGACGACGACCCAGCTGCAGGCATCCCTCGACCTCGGTCGAGCCGCGGCGCCTGCACGTCGTCGGCGTCGGTGGGCCCGGGATGTCGGCGATCGCCATCGTGCTGGCCGAGATGGGTCACACCGTGTCCGGCAGCGACGTACGCGACCAGCCGGTCCTCGACAGGGTCCGGGCGGCCGGCGTCACCGTGACGGTCGGCCACGACCCCGACGCCGTCGTCGGATGCGACGCGGTGACCGCCTCGACCGCCGTTCCGACGACGAACATCGAGCTGCGGGCCGCTCGTGAGCGGGGCATCCCGACGCTGCGGCGGGCCGAGATGCTGGCGGCGATCTGCGGCCGCGCCCGCTCGGTCGCGGTCGCCGGCACGCACGGCAAGACGACGACGACGTCGATGCTCATGCTGATCCTCGCCGAAGCCGGGCTGGCGCCGAGCTTCATCGTGGGCGGCGACGTCGCCGACGCCGGCACCGGCGCCCACTGGAGCGGCGGGGACTGGCTCGTCGTCGAGGCCGACGAGAGTGACGGCACGCACCTCGAGCTCCCGCTCCACGGCACCATCGTCACCAACATCGAGCTCGATTTCCTCGAGCACTACGGCACGTTCGACGCCCTCCGCGAGAGCTTCGACACCTACCTGCGTCACATCGACGGTCCCAAGGTGGTGTGCGGCGACGATCCGCGGTGCGTCGACCTGGCGTCGCGCCACGGCGCGACGACCTACGGCCTCGCCGAACGGAGTGACGTCCGCGCCGTCGACGTGCGTTCGGGCGGTGGGTCGTTCACGCTTCGCCGTGGAGGAGGCGGGCCGTCGCCTGGGCGAGGTGCGGCTGCCGCTGCGTGGCGTGCACAACGTGGTCAACGCCACCGGGGCGATCGCCATGGCCCGCTGCCTGGGCGTGCGGTTCGAGGCGTGCGTGACGGCGCTCGGTCGCTTCGGAGGCGTCGCCCGGCGGTTCGACATCCGCGGCGTCGACGGTGGGGCCACGTTCGTCGACACCTACGCCCACCTCCCGTCCGAGATCGCCGCCGACATCGCCGCCGCCCGCGACAGCGGCGACGGGTGGCGGCGGGTCATCGTCGCGTTCCAGCCGAACCGGTTCAACCGCATCGCCGAGATGTGGCGCGAGTACGCCGACGCCTTCGTCGGGGCCGACGTCGTGGTGCTCACCGAGATCTACCCGTCGGGCACGACGCCGATGCCCGGTGTCACCGGCCGGCTGATCGTCAACGCCGTGCTCGACGCCCACCCGCGCGCCCGTGTCGTCTGGCTGCCGCGGCGGGAGGACATGGTGTCGTTCCTGGCCGGTGAGGTCGGCCCCGGCGACGTGTGCATCTCGATGGGCTGCGGAGACATCGCCACGCTCCCCGACGAGATCCTCGCCCGGCGGGCCGACCGGAGGCTGTCGTGAGCACGGCGATGACCACGGCTGTCGACATCGCGGCGCGGGTCCTCGGGCCGCTGGCGACGCGTGACGAGCCGCTGGCGCCGATGACGACGTACAAGGTCGGTGGCGCGGCGGCACTGTTCGTCCGCGCCGGCACCGTCGACGATCTGCTGGCCGTCGCCGCGGCCCGACGAGCCTCGGGCCTGCCGGTGCTCGTCGTCGGCCGTGGCTCCAACCTGCTCGTCGCCGACGCCGGCTTCGCCGGGATCGGCGTGAGCATCGCCGAGTTCGCCGACGGACGTCGACATCGCCGGCACGCGTGGTCACCGCCGGCGGGGGAGCGGCGCTGCCCGTCGTCGCCCGGCGGACGGCCGCCGCCGCACTCACCGGGTTCGAGTGGGCCGTCGGCGTGCCCGGCTCGATCGGTGGGGCCGTGCGGATGAACGCCGGCGGGCACGGATCGGACATGGCCGCGTCGCTCGCCGACGTCGACGTCGTCGACCTCGACGGGGACGAGCCTGGTGTCGTCCGGCGCGGCGTCGACGACCTCGGGTTGCGCTTCCGTGGCTCGGACCTCGGCGACCGGCACGTGGTCGTCTCGGCTCGGCTGCGGCTGCAGGCCGGCGACCGAGCGGTCGTCCGAGGCGACGATCTCCGAGATCGTCCGCTGGCGCCGTGAGCACCAGCCGGGAGGGCAGAACTGTGGCTCGGTGTTCGTCAACCCGGTGCCCGGTGAGGTGAGCGCCGGGTTGCTCGTCGACGGCCTCGGGTCTGCGCGGGCTGCGGATCGGCTCGGCATGGGTGTCGGAGAAGCACGCCAACTTCATCCAGGCGACCGAAGGCGGCTCGGCGGCGGACGTGCGCGCCGTCATCGAGGCCGTGCGGGCGCGTGTCGCCGAGGAGACCGGCGTGCTGCTGCGCAGCGAGGTCCGCCTCGTCGGGTTCGAGCGTGCGCGTGAAGGACCGGCCCGGGTCCCGACGTCCCGTCGGCGGAGATCCTCGACGAGCTGCTGAAGGCGTTCGCCGTCGACACCAGCCACCCCGAGCGGCTCGAGCAGGTCGATCTGGAGAGCGCCGCGGTGCAGGAGCTGCTGGAAGGCGACGCCACCACGGGCCTCGACTGAGCCTCAACCTCGAACCTGAGCTCTGAACCTGAGGTCGAGGTCGAGGTTGAGGCTGCGCCGACCGCCGGCAGCCGATCGTCATCGACGCCACCGACGAACCGGCCGACCCCGACGCCACCGAGCATGCCCGAGGGCACGATCTTCATCGACGATCGCCTCACCGGCGAGACCGTCGCCCTGGAGGCGGCCACCGGCACGACGCGGGTCGAGCCACGGTTCCGCGACCGGCGCATCGCCGTGCGCCGCGCCGCCGGGCGCAAGCGGCTGCGCTGGGCTGCTGCTCGGGCTCGTCGTCGTGCTCGTCGTGATCGCCGCCCTGGCGGTGCTCGGTTCGTCGCTGTTCGCCATCGACGACGTCGAGGTCGAGGGGGCCGTGTACACCGACGAGGAACGCCTCGCTGCGGTCGTCGACGACCTCCTCGGCACCCCCGTGCTCCGCGCCGACACCGACCGGGCCGAACGCGAGCTGGAGGCGATCCCGTGGGTCGAGGACGCGCGGGTGCACCCGGACTTCCCGCACGGCGCCAAGATCGAGATCCGCGAGCGTGCTCCCGGCGGCCACCTTCGAGGGTCCCGATGGCCGCTGGCGGGTGATCGACGACGACGGCAGGGTGCTCGACGTGCTCGACAGCCAACCGGTCGACTACCTCCTCGTGTTGAGCGCCGACCCGCCGTCGAGCGAAGCCGGCCAGGGCACCCCGCCAGGCTTCGGCGCCGCCGCCAGCCTGGTGCAGGCACTGACACCCGAGCTGCGGTCGCGGGCGCAGTCGGTGTCGGTCACCCCCGACGGCAGCGACCTCCGGCTGCTGCTCGACGACGGCCTCGAGGTGCGCTTCGGCGTGGCCCAGGACCTCGTGACCAAGCTCGTGCGGCTGCAGACGCGACTCGACCAGCTCGAGGGCGGCGGGTTCTCCTACATCGACGTGTCGACGAACGAGGTGACGACGGGGTGATGCCGACGTGAGGGATGCACGCTATTTCGCCCGCGACGTGCGAGGATGGGCCTGCATGTGCGGTTCATGGACAGGCTCCGGGACAGGGAGGTCACGCTGATGGCCGGCGCGCCCCAGAACTATCTCGCCGTGATCAAGGTCATCGGCGTCGGCGGTGGCGGCGTCAACGCGGTCAACCGGATGATCGACGCCGGCCTGAAGGGCGTCGAGTTCATCGCTGTCAACACCGACGCCCAGGCGCTGTTGATGAGCGACGCCGACCTCAAGCTGGACATCGGCCGCGACTCGACCCGCGGGCTCGGCGCCGGGAGCGACCCGGAGGTCGGACGTTCGGCCGCCGAGGCGCACAACGAGGAGATCGAGGAGATGGTGAAGGGCGCCGACATGGTGTTCATCACCGCAGGCGAAGGCGGCGGGACGGGAACCGGCGGGGCTCCGGTGATCGCCGAGATCTCCCGCGGCCTCGGCGCCCTGACCGTCGGGGTCGTCACCCGGCCGTTCTCGTTCGAGGGTCGCCGCCGCGCCGTCCAGGCCGACACCGGCGTGCAGCGCCTGAAGGAGAAGGTCGACACGCTCATCGTCATCCCCAACGACCGCCTGCTCACGGTGGCCAACGACAAGACCAGCGTGCTCAACGCGTTCAAGATGGCCGACGAGGTGCTGCTCCAGGGCGTGTCGGGCATCACCAACCTGATCACCACCCCGGGGCTGATCAACACCGACTTCGCCGACGTCAAGATGGTCCTGTCGCAGGCCGGTTCGGCGCTGATGGGCATCGGCCAGGCGAGTGGCGACGAGCGAGCGGTGGCCGCCGCCAAGGCGGCGATCTCCAGCCCGCTGCTGGAGTCGGCGATCGACGGTGCCGCGCGGCGTGCTGCTCAACATCACCGGCCCGTCGAGCATGGGGCTGTTCGAGATGAACGCCGCCGCCGAGATCATCCACGGCGTCGCCCACGCCGACGCCAACATCATCTTCGGCACGGTCATCGACGACGAGATGGGCGACGAGGTCAAGGTCACCGTCATCGCCGCCGGCTTCGATCGCCTCGACGGGCTCAGCGCGGCGTCGACGAAGTCGCCGAGCTCGATCTCCGAGCTGTTCGCCGAGGACGCCGCCGATCCGCTCGACACCGACGACGACGACGACTTCGACGTGCCGTCGTTCCTCCGCTGAGGGACGTAGCGAGCAACCTCGCCGCGGTCCGCCGAGCGGATCGTCGTCGCCGGCGGTGATCCGCGGGTCGAGATCGTCGCCGTGACCAAGGGCTTCGGGCCCGACGCCGTCGTCGCCGCGGCGGCGGCCGGCTGCACGGCGATCGGCGAGAACTACGCCCAGGAGCTGGCGACCAAGGCCGGCCCGGCGGCGGCCGCGGGCTCGCCGTCCACTTCATCGGGCGCCTGCAATCGAACAAGGTGCGCCTGCTGGCCGGCCACGTCGACGTCTACGAGACGATCGATCGGCCGTCGCTCGTCAGCGAGGTCGCCAAGCGGGCACCCGGGCGCGACCGTCCTCGTCCAGGTCAACGCCACCGGCGAGGCAGCCAAGGGCGGTTGCGACCCCGGCGCCGTCGGCGCGCTGGTCGAGGCGTGCGTCGCGGCCGGGCTCGACGTCGACGGGCTGATGACCGTCGGGCCGACGGTCGGCGGGCCGGAGGCCGCCCGCCCGGCGTTCCGCACGCTGCGCCGCCTCGTCGACGAGCTCGGCCTGCGGACGTGCTCGATGGGCATGACCGACGACCTCGAGGTCGCCGTCCAGGAGGGCTCGACCCGGGTGCGCATCGGGACCGCGCTGTTCGGACCCAGGCGAGCGCAGCGAGCCTGAGCGCGGCGTCCGCGGCGGGTCTGACCTGATCGGATAGCCTGCGCGGCGCAGGAGGAACCGGATGTCATTCTGGAAGAAGACCATGGATTACCTCGGTCTCGGCCCTGACGACGCGTACGACGACTACGACGACCAGGACGAGCCCGATCCGGCGTCGCGATCGTCACAGTCGTCGGGTGGCAGCGGGTCGCGCGGTGGCCGTTCCTCCGCCAAGACCACGTGGCCGGCGGAGTCCGACGAGACGACGATCCGCGCCGTGCCGTCGCGTCCGTCGTATCCCGTCGCGCGACTTCGAGTCGCCGAGCCACCCGCCGGGCGCCCGGCGACGACTCCGGCGCGCACAGCCGGCCGACCCAGCGGCCGACGACGCCGCGGGTCGTCGACGAGCCCGGCCGAGCCGGCGACCGTCCGGCCGCGCCGCTTCGACCAGGCCCAGGAGCTGGCCGACAAGTTCAAGGACGGGCAATCGGTGATCCTCAACCTCGAGGCCACCGAACGAGACGTCGCCCGCCGCCTGATCGACTTCGCCAGTGGGGTGTGCTACTCCCTCGACGGGTCGATGGAGAAGGTCGCCACCGGCGTCTACCTGCTCAAGCCGGCCCCGAACACGGTCCACCGGTTCGACGACTACGAGAGTTGAGGCCGATGCCACTGAGCCCGCAACGGATCAGAGACACGCGTTTCAAGGGGTCGCGGCGCGGCTACGACCAGGCGGAGGTCGACACCTTCGTCGAGGAGGTCGCCGCCGCCCTGGAAGCGGCGCAGAACGAGGCGACGGCGATGGAGGCGCGGGCACGGGCCGCCGTCGCCCGCCTCCAGGAGCTCTCCCAGCAGGCGCCGGACGCCGCAGGCCGATCGGTCGAGCGAGCAGGTCCACCCGACGGTCGACGAGTCCGAGACGATCAGCCGCGCCCTGCTCCTCGCCCAGCGCACCGCCGACATGACCGTCGCCGAGGCGCAGACCGAGGCCGACCGGCTGATCGCCGCCGGCCGCGACGAGGCGGCGAAGATGATCGACGACTCCCGCGCCGAGGCCAGGAGGGCGGGCGAGTCCGAGCGGGTGCAGGTCGAGGGCGAGGTGCAGGCGCTGCTCGCCCGGCGCGACTTCCTCGAGTCCGACGTCGACCACCTCGAGCAGTACCTGCTGGCCCAGCGGGAACGGATCACCGAGGTCGCCGCCCAGCTCTCCGACATGGTGCAGCGCGTCCCGGAGGGCTCGCCGACATGCGCCGGCCGCTGATGTCGGCAGCTGCCGAGGCCGAGCGGCGACGCCGACGCCGAGTCCGTTCCCTCCGAGGACGGGCCGGCCGACGCCGGACCTGCCGACGACGAGGACGACGGCGAGGCCGGCGACCACGACGACGAGCTGGCCGAGATCACCAAGGTCGCCGGGTCGCCGGGGCCGGCGACGCCGAGCCAGGTGGCGCCGACTCGACACCGTCATCGGGAGGCTCACTCTTCGGCGAGCAGGCCGAGCGAACCTGACCGCTACGCTGGCTCGCCTCCACATGAGCCAGCCCGGACGCTATCCCGAGGTCGCCGCCCAGCCGGACTTCCCTCGCATCGAGGAGGCGGTCCTCGAGCAGTGGGAGCGCGACGGCACGTTCTGGCTCTCCATCGCCCAGCGCGAGGACCAGCGCGACGCTGGGCCCGGCGCCGAGGAGTTCGTGTTCTACGACGGACCGCCGTTCGCCAACGGCCTGCCGCACTACGGGCACCTGCTCACCGGGTTCGTGAAGGACGCCGTGCCGCGCTACCGCACGATGCGCGGCCAGATCGTCCACCGCCGCTTCGGCTGGGACTGCCACGGGCTCCCGGCGGAGGTGGAGGCCGAACGCGAGCTGGGCATCGCCGGGCACCCGGAGATCACCGCCTTCGGCATCGCCGCCTTCAACGACGCCTGCCGCACGAGCGTGCTGCGCTACACCGACGAGTGGGAGCGCTACGTCCGCCGCCAGGCCCGCTGGGTCGACTTCGAGCACGACTACAAGACCCTCGACCTCGACTACATGGAGAGCGTCATGTGGGCCTTCAGGTCGCTCTGGGACAAGGGGCTGATCTACGAGGGGTTCCGCGTGCTGGCGTACTGCTGGCGCTGCGAGACCCCGCTCAGCAACACCGAGACGCGGATGGACGACGTCTACGTCGACCGCCAGGACCCGGCGCTGACGGTCGGCTTCGAGCTGCTCGACGGTCCGTGGGCGGGCGCCCGGCTGCTGGCGTGGACGACGACGCCGTGGACGCTGCCGGCGAACCTCGCCCTCGCCGTCGGCGCCGACATCACCTACGCCGTCGTCGAGCACGACGGCCGGCGCCTCGTCCTCGCCGCCGACCGCCTGCCCGCCTACGCGGCGGAGCTCGGCGACGTCGAGCCGGTGGCGACGGTGCGCGGCGACGAGCTCGTCGGTGCCACGTACCGGCCGCTGTTCGACTTCTTCACCGACACCGAGCGCTTCGCCACCGAGCGGGCGTTCCAGGTCCTCGCCGGCGACTTCGTGTCGACCGAGGAGGGCACCGGCATCGTGCACATGGCGCCGGGCTTCGGCGAGGACGACCAGATCGCCTGCAACGCGGTCGGCATCCCCACGCTCGTGCCGATGGACGAGCACGGCCGCTACACCGCCGAGGTCCCCGACTGGGCCGGCGAGCACGTCTTCGAGGCCAACCCGCACATCATCCGCCGGCTCAAGGACGACGGCGTCGTCCTGCGCCACGAGACGTACGACCACCCGTACCCGCACTGCTGGCGTTGCTCGCAGCCGCTCGTCTACCGGGCGATCTCGTCGTGGTTCGTCGAGGTCACCAAGTTCCGCGACCGCATGGTCGAGCTCAACGACCAGATCACCTGGGTGCCCGAGCACCTCAAGCACGGCAGCTTCGGCAAGTGGCTGGAGAACGCCCGCGACTGGTCGATCAGCCGCAACCGCTTCTGGGGCTCGCCGATCCCGGTGTGGCGCAGCGACGACCCGGAGCACCCGCGGATCGACGTGTACGGCTCGCTCGCCGAGCTGGAGGCCGACTTCGGCGTGGCGGTCGGCGACCTGCACCGGCCGATGGTCGACGAGCTGGTCCGGCCCAACCCCGACGACCCGACGGGTCGCTCGATGATGCGCCGGGTGCCCGAGGTGCTCGACTGCTGGTTCGAGTCCGGATCGATGCCGTTCGCCCAGGTCCACTATCCGTTCGAGAACCGTGAGTGGTTCGAGGACCACTACCCGGGCGACTTCATCGTCGAGTACACCGGCCAGACCCGCGGCTGGTTCTACACGCTGCACGTCCTGGCCACGGCGCTGTTCGACCGCCCCGCGTTCAAGACGTGCGTCAGCCACGGCATCGTGCTCGGCTCGGACAACCTGAAGATGTCCAAGAGCCTGCGCAACTACCCGGACCCGATGGAGGTGTTCGACTCGCACGGCGCCGATGCCATGCGCTGGTACCTGCTCTCGTCGCCGATCCTGCGCGGCAGCGACTTCTCGGTCACCGCGGCCGGGCTCAGGGACACGGCCCGCCAGGTCCTGCTGCCGCTGTGGAACGCGTGGTACTTCCTCGCCCTCTACGCCAACGTCGCCGGGCACCAGGGGCGGGTCACCGACGAGCCGTCGGACCACGTGCTCGACCGCTACATCCGCGCCAAGAGTCGCCGGCTGGTCGAGGAGATGACGGCGGCGATGGACGCCTACGACCTCTTCGGCGCCTGCGCCAGGGTCCGTGCGTTCGTCGACGTGCTCACCAACTGGTACATCCGCCGCAGCCGGCAACGCTTCTGGGACGGTGACCACGACGCCATCGACACCCTGCACACGGTGCTCGACGTCGTCGTGCGCGTCGCCGCGCCGCTGCTGCCGTTCGTCGCCGACGAGATCCACGGCGGGCTCCATCGCGGGCGCCGTGCCGGCAGCGTGCACCTGCGCGACTGGCCCCGCGCCGACGAACTGCCGGCCGACGACGAGCTGGTCACGACGATGGACCACGTGCGCGACGTCTGCTCGGCGACGCTGTCGGTGCGCAAGGCCCACGGCCGGCGGGTCCGCCAGCCGTTGTCCAGCCTGACGGTGGCCGTCCCCGACGCCGACAAGCTGGCGCCGTTCGTCGAGATCATCGCCGACGAGGTCAACGTCCGCGACATCACCCTGACCGACGACGTCGGCGCCGTCGCCGGGCAGGTGCTGCAGGTGCTGCCGGCGTCGCTCGGGCCGCGCCTCGGCCGGCACACCCAGGACGTCATCCGCGCCGTCAAGGCCGGGGAGTGGCGGCTGGACGGCGACCGGGTCGAGGCAGGCGGCCACTGGCTCGAGCCCGGCGAGTTCACGCTGACGATGGTCGCCGACGGCGAACGGCCGAGCCAGACGCTCGGTGGCGGCACCGGCGTGATCGTGCTCGACGTCGACCTGACACCCGAACTGGAGCAGGAGGGCAGGGCGCGTGACGTCGATCCGCCTCGTCCAGCAGGCCCGGCGCGACGCCGACCTCGCCGTCACCGACCGCATCTCGCTGCACATCACGGCCGACGCGACGTGGATCGACGCCGTGCTGGCCCACGAGGAGCTGATCGCCGGCGAGACGCTCGCCGTCGAGATCACGACCGACGCGACCGGGTCGGATACCCCCGGGATCGCCGTCCACCGGCGATAGAGTCCCCGGTCCACCACCGCCCCCGGGAGGTCTGCAGGGCATGGCCGTGACGAAGAAGACGCCCGCCAAGAAGGCGCCAGCGAAGAAGGCGCCGGCGAAGAAGGCCGTGGCGAAGAAGGCCGCCACGAAGGCGCCGGCCACGAAGGCGCCGACGCCGAAGGCACCGGCAGCGACCAGAAGGCATCGACGCAGAAGGCCGCCCCTGCCCCGCCGGCCACCAACGGCGCCGAGGGCATCCCCGCGCCGCGCGGGAAGACGAAGGACGGGATCAAGTACACCAAGGACTTCGACGTCAAGTTCCTCAAGCTCCAGCACGACCGGCTGATCTCCGAGCGCGCCGCCCTGCTGGGGCAGGCGAACCGGCTCGAGGACGAGGCCAACTCGCTCATCGAGGATGGCGAGATGGGCGACGTGCAGTTCGACGACGAGAGCGGCGAGGGCGACACGATGGTGGTCGAGCGCGAGCGCGACCTCGCCCTGTCGGCGCAGGCGCGCCAGACGATCGCCGACATCGACGCCGCCCTGGAGCGGCTCGCCGAGGGCACGTACGGCTACTCCCTGGTGTCGGCCCGCCCGATCCCGCGTGAGCGCCTGGAGGCGATCCCGTGGGCGACCGTCCTGGTCGAGGAGAAGGTCGGCGGCATCGGCCGCAGGTGATCGCTTGAAGCGCTCGTTGCGCGCTGCCGCTGGTGATCGCCGCGGTGGTCGTGGTGATCGACCAGTTGACGAAGGAGTGGGCGCTGAACACGCTCGCCGACCGCAACATCGACCTCATCGGCTCGTTGCGGTTGAACCTGGCGTTCAACACCGGCATGGCGTTCTCCCAGGGCACCGGCCTCGGCCCGGTCATCGGCATCGTCGCCCTGTTCGTGGTCGTCGGCCTGCTCGTGTCGATCGGCCGCGCCGACAGCCCGATCTACCCACTGGCCGTCGGGCTGATCATCGGTGGCGCGGTGGGCAACCTCGTCGACCGCCTGTTCCGCGACCCGGGCTGGTTCCGCGGCGCGGTGATCGACTTCATCGACGTGCAGTGGTGGCCGATCTTCAACGTCGCCGACATCGCCGTGACCACCGGTGGCGTGCTGCTCGTGCTGAGCACGCTGCGCCCGCCGGCGCGGCGCGCCGCTCCGGCCGACAGCGCCGAATGATCGAGGAGCGCGTCCCCGCCGCGCTCGCCGGCGAGCGCCTCGACCGGGTGGTCGCCCTGCTCGCCGACGTCAGCCGCTCGGTGGCCGCGGCGACCATCGCCGCCGGCGGCGTGCGCGTCGACGGCGAGCCGGCGACGTCGGGCAAGGTCCGTCTGGCCGAGGGCGCGTCGGTGGCGGTCGATCCATCGGCCATCCCGCGGACCGAGCCGCCGACCGCTGACGCGTCGGTCCGCTTCGAGGTCGTGTTCGAGGACGACGACGTCGTGGTCGTCGACAAGCCGGCCGGTGTGGTCGTCCATCCCGGTGCCGGGAACCCGGACGGGACGCTGGTCAACGGGTTGCTGCATCGCTTCGGCGCCCTCGCCGACGTCGGCGACCCGATGCGACCGGGCATCGTCCACCGCCTCGACGCCGGCAGCTCGGGGCTGCTCGTCGTCGCCCGCACCGCAGCGTGCCGCCGGCTGCGCTCGTCGAGCAGTTCGCGACGCGCACCGCCGGACGGCGCTACGACGCCGTGACGTGGGGGCACCCGAGCGCGGCGCACGGCATCGTCGACGCGCCGATCGGACGCGACCCCTCCGATCCGCTGCGCATGGCGGTGGTGGTCGACGGCAAGCCGGCGCGGACGGAGTACGAGGTCATGGGTCGCTTCGACACCCCGGCTGCGCTCGCTCGTCTCACCTGCCGCCTGCAGACCGGACGCACGCACCAGATCCGCGTCCACCTGGCGGCGATCGGTCACCCGCTCGTCGGCGACACCACCTACGGCGACCGGCGCCCGACGCTCGGGCTGTCGCGGCCGTTCCTGCACGCCGCCGAACTGTCCTTCGACCATCCGGCCACCGGCGAGCGGATGTCGTTGACCAGCGCCGCTGCCCGACGACCTGGCCACGTTCCTCGCCGGCCTGCGGTGAGTCAGCGCAGGGCGGGCGCGGTGTCCGGCCAGGCGGCGTTGCCCCTGGCCATCTCGGCCACGGCCGCCAAGCGTGTAGCCGTCGAGGTGGTGGCGCATGTGCTCGCCGGCGCGGTTCCAGACGGCGATCAGCACGCACTGGCCCTCGTGGTCGCACGCTCCGTCCTGGTGCGGCTGGCCGAAGTCGCCGAGCGTGATCGGGCCGTCGACGGCCGACACGATCTCCGACAGGCGGATCTCCTCGGGCGACCTGGCGAGGACGTAGCCGCCGCCGACCCCGCGCTTGGAGCGCACCAGCCCGGCGCCCTTCAGGGCCAGCAGGATCTGCTCGAGGTACGGCTGGGGCAGTCCGGTGCGTTCGGCGATGTCGCGCACCGACGTCGGTCCGTCACCGTCGGCGTGGAGCGCCAGCGACAGCAGGGCCCGACAGGCGTAGTCACCGCGGGTCGAGACGCGCACGCCGACCATGGTAGGGCGGCGCTGCGCCGCCATCAACGCAGCGTCCGGCTCGGCTTTACCGGCGGCGACGAAGATGGTGGACTCTGCGGCGGTGACCCCCGACCACGGTCCGCTCATCCCGGACTACCTCGGCGCCTGTGTGCGCGGCATCATCCCGGCGATGCTCGGCCCCGGCGCGTGGTCGAACGGGCTGCCGGAGTGGATCCCCGCGCCCGTGGCCGGTGCCGAGCAGGCCGTGCTGCTGATCCTCGACGGGCTGGGGTGGGAGCAACTCGACGCCCGGCGCGACCTGATGCCGACCCTGACCTCGCTCGTCGGCGGGCCGATCACGACCGTGGCGCCGACCACGACGGCGACGGCGCTGTGCTCGATCGCCACCGGGCTGACACCGGCCGAGCACGGCCTGCTGGGGTATCGGGTGCTGCTCGGGGGCGAGGTGCTGAACATCCTCCGCTGGACCACGACCGCCGGCGATCGCCGGCGCGCTCACCCGCCCCGCGACGTCCAGCCCTACGCCGCCTTCATGGGTCACGGCGTGCCGGTGATCTCGCCGGCCGAGCTGCAGACGACGGCCTTCACCGAGGCCCACCTGCGCGGCTCGCGTCCGGTCGGTTGGCGGGCGCCGTCGGCGATCGCCGTCGAGATCTCCAAGCAGCTGGCGGCGGGGGAGCGCTTCGTCTACGCCTACTACGGCGGCATCGACAAGACCGCCCACGAGCGTGGCTTCGGCGACTACTACGACGCCGAGCTGCGCTTCGCCGACCGGCTCGTCGGCGATGCCCTCGACGCCCTGCCGAGCGGCGCGGTGCTGATGGTCACGGCTGACCACGGCCAGGTCGACGTCGGCGACCGGATCATCGACCCGCCGGCCGAGGTGCTGGCGATGGTGGGCGAGCAGTCCGGCGAAGGACGGTTCCGGTGGTGGCACGCCAGGCCTGACGCGGCGGCCGAGCTGGCGCGGGCGGCCGCCGAGCTGTACGCCGACATGGCCTGGGTGGTCACCCGCGAACAGGTCGTCGACGAGCACTGGTTCGGACCGGCGATCGCCCCACCGGTCGCCGCCCGGCTGGGCGACGTCGCCCTCGTCGCCCACCAAGCCGGTGAGCTTCCACGACCCCGCCGACACCGGCCCGTTCCCCCTCGTCTGCCGGCACGGCTCGTTGACGCCCGCCGAGGTGCTCGTCCCGCTGCTCGCCGGCACCCGCTGAACCACGAAAGGACCGTCATGACCGATCCCCATCCCGAGGCCGTGCCCACCGAAGCCCGAGCACGGCGAGCTCGTCGTCGACGAGGTCGAGGCCGTCGGAGCGGACGTCGGCGACGGCGAGGGCGACGCCGTCACATCGCCGGCGAAGGTGATGCGCATCGGCTCGATGGTCAAGATGCTGCTCGAGGAGGTCCGTGCGGCGCCGCTCGACGAGCCCAGCCGCGAGCGCCTGGCGGAGATCTACGAGCGCTCGATCGCCGAGCTGTCCGAGGCCCTCTCGCCCGACCTGCAGCACGAGCTGAAGATGCTCGCCCTGCCGTTCCGCGACGGTGAGATCCCGACCGAGGGGGAGATCCGCGTCGCCAAGGCGCAGCTCGTCGGGTGGCTGGAGGGGCTCTTCCACGGCATCCAGGCCACGTTGTTCGCCCAGCAGCTGGCGGCCCGCCAGCAGCTCGAGCAGATCCGCCAGCTCCCGCCGGGCGGCGGCGCCGGGCGGCGGTCCGCAGCTGCCACCGCAGGAGCGCCCCGGCACCTACCTGTGACGGCCGCCTACGGGCGGGTGACGAGGACGCTGCACTGGCTCACCGTCGTCGCCCTGATCAGCCAGTTCGTCGTCGGCTACACGATGGAGGCGGACGACAGCGGCCGTGGGCGCGGGCGCGGCCGCGGCAGCGGCTCGGGGCGCGGACGCGGTCGTGGCGGCGATGACCTCGAGGTCTTCGGTGACGACACCCTGCTGACCGTCCACGTGCTGCTCGGCGTGACGATCCTCGTGCTGGCGACGGTGCGCCTCCTGTGGCGGCGGCACTCGACGCTGCCGCCGTGGGCTCCCGGGCTGTCGGCGGCCGAGCGGACGCTGGCCCACTGGACCGAGCGCGCTGCTCTACGTGCTGCTGTTCGTCATCCCGGCGACGGGGTTGTGGCTCGTGCTGGTGTCCGACGACGCCGTCGCGGTCCACGTCGCCGGCCACATCGCCTTCTTCGTCGTCGTCGCCGCCCACATCGGCCTGGTGCTCAAGCACCAGCTGATCGACCGCGACCACCTCGCCGATGCCGACCGGATGACTCTGGACCGTCGACGTCACCGAGTCAGTCACGGTCGACGGGTCGCAGTTGGCGCCGCAGATGACGACGGCCACCCGTTCGCCGGGTGCCGGCACGTAGGCGCCCGTGCGCAAGGCGGCGAGGGCGGCCGCGCCACCCGGTTCGGCGACGAGGCGCAGGCCGTCCCAGATCGCCCGCTGCGCCGCCCTGATGTCGTCGTCGTCGACGAGCACCGCCCGTTCGACGTAGCGCCGGACCGACTCCCACGCGACGTCTCCGAGCTTGGCCGCGCCGAGCGAGTCGGCGGCGACCCCGCGTACCTCGACGGGCACCGGCTGGCCCGCCTCGAGGGCGGCGTGCAGGCAGCGGCTCGTCGCCGGCTCGACGCTGACGACGCGCACCCGCCCGGCGAACCAGGCGGCCTGGCCGCCGACGAAGCCGCCGCCGCCCGTCGCCACGACGACCGTGTCGAACGGGCCGGCCTGCTGCTCCAGCTCGCGGCCCATCGTCCCCTGTCCGGCGACGACGTCGACGTGGTCGTAGGGGTGCACCAGCAGGGCTCCGGTCTCCAGCGCCCTGGTCTCGCACGCCGCCTGGGCGTCGTCGTAGTAGCCCTCGACGACCTGGACGTCGGCGCCGAGGGCGGCGATGCGGTCGCGCTTCATCGCCGGGCTGGTGGCGGGCACGAAGACCTCGGCGTGGTGCCCGAGGCGGCCGGCGACGTAGGCGACCGCGGCCCCGTGGTTGCCGCCGGATGCGGCGATCAGCCCGGCTGCGGGCACGTCGGCCCGCAGCACCCGGTGGAACGCGCCACGCGGCTTGAACGAGCCGGTGTGTTGCAGCAGCTCCAGCTTGAGCGTCGCCGGGACGGGCAAGCCCCAGCTCACCGGCGGCGACCTCGACGACGGGCGTCGTCCGGACGTACCCGGCGATCCGGCCGGCCGCGGCTTCGACGTCGGCGGGGGTCACGAGACGCGCCATGGCGCTAATCTCGCCGAATCACATCGGCGTCATTCACCCACCTCCACGTGCACACCGAGTTCTCGATGCTCGACGGGGCGTCCCGGCTCGACGAGCTGGTGGCCAAGGCGGTCGCCGACGGCCAGCCGGCGCTGGGGATCACCGACCACGGCAACATGTACGGCACGCTGGAGTTCTACAAGGAGTGCCGGCGCCAGGGGATCCGCCCGGTCATCGGCACCGAGGCCTACATGGCCCACGACCACCGCAGCGAGCGCCCGACCCGCCGCGGCCGCATCGACGACTCCGGCGGCGACACCGAGGGCGGGCAGAAGCTCTACTACCACCTCACGCTGCTGGCCGAGACCGACACCGGGTACCGCAACCTGATCCAGCTCGCCAGCAAGGCGTTCCTCGAGGGCTACTACTACAAGCCGCGGCTCGACTGGGAGCTGCTCGCCACCCACAGCGAGGGGCTGATCGCCACCACCGGCTGCCTCGGCGGGCACGTCCTGCAGTCACTGCTCAAGGGCGACGAGCGCGGGGCGCTCGAGAAGGCCGGCCGGCTGCAGGAGATCTTCGGCCGCGACAACCTGTTCGTCGAGCTCCAGGACCACGGCCTGCCCGCGCAGCGCGACACCAACCCGAAGCTGGTCGAGCTGGCCAAGACGCTGCGCGCGCCGCTGCTGGCGACCAACGACTCGCACTACACGCATCGTGAGGACCACGAGTCCCACGACGCCCTGTTGTGCGTGCAGACCGGGGCGATGCTGTCGGACCCGAAGCGGTTCAAGATCGAGGGCGAGGAGCACTACCTCAAGACCGCCGACGAGATGCGCCACCTCTTCCGCGAGGTGCCCGAGGCGTGCGACAACACGCTGTGGATCGCCGAGCGCGCCGGCGTGGAGATCACGTTCGGGGCCCCGCAGCTGCCCAACTTCCCGCTGCCGCCCGGCTTCACCGAGCGACGCCGAGTACCTCGCCCACGTCACGTGGGAGGGGGCACGCAAGCGATGGGGCGAGGCGATGTCGGACACGGCACGCCAGCGCGTGCAGTACGAGCTGGACATGATCGCGGCGATGGGGTTCAGCTCGTACTTCCTCATCGTCTGGGACCTCATCCGCCACGCCAAGGAGGCGGGCATCCGCGTCGGACCGGGCCGCGGCTCGGCCGCGGGATGCGCCGTCGCCTACGCCCTGCAGATCACCGACCTCGACCCGATCCGCTACGACCTGCTGTTCGAGCGCTTCCTCAACCCGAGCCGGATCTCGATGCCCGACATCGACATGGACTTCGACTCGCGCTACCGGGACGAGATGATCCGCTACGCCGCCGAGCGCTACGGCCGCGACCACGTCGCCCAGATCATCACGTTCGGCACGATCAAGGCGCGCAACGCGGTGCGCGATGCGGCACGCGTCCTCGGCTTCCCGTACAACGTCGGCGACCGCATCGCCAAGGCGATGCCGCCGCTCGTGATGGGTCGCGACACGCCGCTCAAGTACTGCTTCGAGCAGCACCCGACGTACGTCGACGGGTACAAGGCGGCGTCCGAGCTGCGGGCCATGTACGACGCCGATCCCGACGTCAAGAAGGTCGTCGACGTCGCCAAGGGGCTGGAGAACCTGAAGCGGTCCGACGGCATCCACGCCGCCGCCGTCGTCATCACCAAGGAACCGCTCACCGAGTACCTCCCGGTGCAGCGCAAGCCGGAGACCGGGCAGGACCCCGAGCAGGCGCCCGTCGTCACGCAGTTCGAGATGCACGGCGTCGAGGCGCTCGGCCTGCTGAAGATGGACTTCCTCGGGCTGCGCAACCTCGACGTGATCACCGACACCGTGGAGATGCTGCGCGGCGGCAAGGCACCCGACTTCGACATCGACACGATCCCCCTCGACGACGTGGCGACGCTGGAGCTGTTGCAGCGGGGGAGCGGCATCGGCGTGTTCCAGCTCGAGGGTGCGCCGCTGCGGGCGCTGATGAAGTCGCTGAAGCCGTCCAGCTTCGCCGACGTCGTGCGCCCTGATCGCCCTCTACCGGCCGGGGCCGATGGCGGCGAACATGCACAACGACTTCGCCGACCGCAAGAACGGCCGCAAGCCCATCGAGTACCTCCACCCCGATCTCGAGGAGCTGCTCGGCGACACCTACGGCCTGATGATCTACCAGGAGTCGGTGATGCGGGTCGCCCAGCGCATCGCCGGCTACTCGCTGGCCGACGCCGACCTGCTCCGCAAGGCGTGCGGGAAGAAGGACCGTGTGCTGATCGCCGCCGAGCGGGTGAAGTTCATCGACGGCGCCGAGCGCACCGGCTACGGCCGCGAGCTCGGGACGCAGCTGTTCGACATCATCGAGCCGTTCGCCGACTACGCCTTCGCCAAGAGCCACTCGTTCGGCTACGGCCTCATCGCCTACCAGACGGCGTACCTCAAGGCGCATCACCCGGTCGAGTACCTGGCCTGCCTGCTGACGAGCGTCAAGAGCTCGCTGGAGAAGGCCGCCGTGTACATCGCCGAGTGCCGCGCCCTCGGCATCCGCGTGTTGACGCCGGACATCAACCGATCGGTGACCGACTTCGCCGCCCTGCCGCCCGACCAGGTTCCCGACGGCGTCACGCTGCCGATCGGCAGCCCCGGGGCGATCACGTTCGGTCTCTCCGCGGTGCGCAACGTCGGCGCCGGGCTCGTCGCCCAGCTGCTCGTCGAGCGCGACGCCAACGGTCCGTTCGCCAGCTTCCACGACTTCGCCGAGCGGGTGCCAGAGCCGGTGCTCAACAAGCGGGCGATCGAGTCGTTGATCAAGGCCGGCGCCTTCGACTCGCTCGGGCACACGCGCAAGGGGCTTGCTCGGCGTCTTCGAGCACGTCACCGACGTCACGCTCACCCGCCGGCGCGAGCGCGAGCGCGGCGTGATGTCGCTGTTCGGCGAGCTCGGCGACTCCGCTGACGACGGGGCGTTCGACGAGCGACTGCCGATCCCCGACGTCGAGTTCGAGAAGGTCGACAAGCTGCGCCACGAGAAGGAGATGCTCGGGCTGTACGTGTCGGACCACCCGCTGTTCGGCGTCGAGGCGGCGCTGCGACGCAAGGTCGAGCAGGCCATCGTCGACGCCGTCGAGCTCGACGACGGGGCGACGGTCCAGGTCGGTGGTGTGATCACCGGCCTGACCCGGAAGTTCACCAAGCGTGGCGATCAGATGGCCGTGTTCGTGCTCGAGGACCTCGAGTCGAGCATCGAGGTCACGCTGTTCCCGCGCACGCTCGTCGAGCACGGCCACAAGCTGAGCGACGATGCCATCGTCGCCGTCAAGGGCCGGCTCGACCGGCGCGACGAGAGCCGGATCAACCTCATCTGCCAGTCGATCGAGGTGCTGTCCGGCCTCGAGTCGATCGCCGCCCCACCGCTGCGCGTGCGCATCCCGCAGCTCGGCACTCGACGAGCTGAGCATCCAGCGCCTGAAGCGGATCCTGCGCGACCACCCGGGCGACTCGATGGTCACGCTGGACCTGGGCACGCAGGTGCTGCGCCTGTCCGACGAGTTCCGCGTCGATCTCGACCTGGTCGTCGGCGAGCTGCGCATGGCCTTCGGCCACGACGCCGTCGTGCTGTGATCCTCCAGTGTCGGCCCGAGGTGAGACATGCGCATGCAGGGTGCGCATGACCGACGACACGTCCTGGCTGGTCGTGTGACGCAGACCGCGCGCCTCGCCGGCGCGCACGATGCGGCCCGTGATCCAGCACCACCCTGACACCTGTCTCGCCCTCAGTCGCCAGCACAACCGCGAGCTCGTCGAGGCGGCCGCCGAGCGCCAACTCGCCCGCAGCGCTCGCCCACCGCGGCGCACGCTTGTGGCGATCGCCACCGCCGCACTCCGCGGCCTCCGGCCCCCTGCACATGTGCAGCCGACGTCGGTCAAGCCCGTCGCTGTCACCCAGTCCTGAGCCCGCTGCCAGGGCTCGCTGCGCGCACCCTTCGGCACCTGCCGAGCCTGACCTGTAGAATGTTCGTCCCAGCAGTCTTCGAACGGAAGAGGGGACATGGCAGTTCAGGTGCAAACGAACGATTCGGCGGCCCTCACCGACGCCGACCTCGACGATCTGGCGTCGATGGGTGGAGCGTTCGGCATCGGGGAGCTGTCGAAGGCGAAGGAGGACTGGGTCCTCGTCACCATCGCCCGCATCGACGGCAAGCTGCACGGGTTCACGTTCTCCACGCTCGAGCGCATCGGTGGCACGCCGTGCGTGCTGCTCGGGCTGATGAGCGTGAAGCGCACGTCCCGCCGCGACCAGGTGCTGCGCGGCCTGATGGCCGAGGCCTACCACCGGGCGCTGATGGCGTTCCCCGACGAGGATGTCGTCGTCGGCTCGCGCTTCGTCAAGGCCGATGCGCTCGACGCCTTCAAGGAGCTCGACGACGTCACGCCGAGCCCGGGCAGCCGTGCCGTCGGCGAGGAGCGGGCGTGGGGTCGCCGTCTGGCCAAGCGCTTCGAGGTCGAAGGGTCGTACGACGAGAAGTCCTTCCTCGCCCGCTCCGGTGGCCAGGAGGGCTTCATCGACTTCGAGTCGGCCAAGCCGGAGGCGATCGACCCGGCGAAGACGTGAGCTGTTCGCCCAGCTGCCCGAACGGCGGCGATGGGTCGCTGATCGTCTACGGCTGGACGATGGCCGAGGACCTCGTCAAGCTCGGCGCCCGCTCGTAGACGAAGCGCACAACGTGCCCGAGTTCGCCGACGTCGTGCGTCGGCGGCGGATGACGCGGGCGTTCGACACGCGCCCCGTCGACCCTGAGCTGCTCGACGAGATCGTCGATCTCGCCTCGCGTGCGCCGAGCGCAGGCAAGACGCAGGGCTGGCACCTCGTCGTGCTCGAAGGGCCGGACACGGCGCGCTTCTGGGACATCACGCTGCCGACGATGCGGCGCGGCGCGTTCCGCTGGAAGCGGCTGCTCGACGCACCGATCATCGCCGTCCCGCTCGCCGACCCCCGCGCCTACGTCGAGCGCTACTCCGAGGCGGACAAGAAGGCGACGGGCCTCGGTGCCGGGCCGGACGCCTGGCCGGCGCCCTACTGGACCGTCGACGCGTCGATGTCGGTGATGACGATCCTGCTCGCCGCCGAGTCGCTCGGACTCGGGGCGCTCTTCTTCGGCGTGTTCCGCGGCGAGCGGCAGCTGCGCAAGGCACTCGGCGTCCCGCCGGTCATGCAGGTGCTGGGTGCGCTCGCCATCGGCTGGCCGGCCGACGTCGTCGATCCCACCGGAGGCGCCGACGACACCGGCCCCGGCGGCCCCGGCCGGTCGGCACCGCGCAAGCGGCGCACCCCCGACGAGATCATCCATCGCGGGCGCTGGCGGCCCGGGCGCCTAGCCGAGCTGCGCGCGCAGGCCGTCCGGCGTGTCCTGCGGTGCCTGGCAGGCGTAGTCGCGGCACACGTATGCCAGGCCGTCGACGCGCGACTCCCACAGCGGTGACTCGTACGGTTCGCCCCACGCCAGCACGACGTTCGGCCGCCACCGCTCGTTGACGACCTCGACGAGGTCCGGGCGATCGCCGACGACGGCGACCTCGATGATGCCCTGCTCCCTCAGGGCGACGGCCGAGAGGGCATGGGAGAAGGCCGTCGGCGCCTGGTCGACGACGGCGCCGACGAGCCGCAGGATGCCGTCGGCATGCGTCGCGTAGCGGGTGTCGCCGGTCAGCGCGGCGAGGCGGGTGAGGGCGACGGCAGCGGTCGAGTTGGCCGATGGCGTGGCGTTGTCGAAGAGGTCCTTCTGCCGGGCGACGAGCACCTCGCCGTCGTCCGGGGTCGTGAACAGCCCGCCGTTGTCGCCGTCCCAGAAGTGCTCGAGCATCGTGTCGGCCACCGATCTGGCCTCGTCGACCCAGTGCGCCGCGCCTGTCGCCTCGCGCCAGCCGCGTGAAGGCATCGACCAGGCAGGCGTGGTCGGCGGCCAAGGCGTCGTGCCGTGCCTTCGGCTCGCCGTCGACGTGCCACGACCGCCACCATCGTCCGTCGGGCCGGCGCAGCTCGAGGCGCAGGAACTCGGCCGCCTCCTCGGCGGCGTCGATCCAGTCCGGCCGGCCGAGCAGGCTCCCGGTCTCGGCGAGCGTGGCGATCATCAGCGCGTTCCACTCGGTCAGCACCTTGTCGTCGAGACCCGGTCGAGGACGCTCCTCGCGCGCCTCGAACAGCCGCTGCCGCGCCGCCTCGACGGCCGCCGGCCGGGCGTACACGCCACGGGCGTGGAGGCGGTTGGGGATCGAGCGCCCCTCGAAGTTGCCCGCGGGCGTGATCCCGTAGTGCTCGAGGGCGACGTCGGCCTCGGAGCCGAGCACGTCCCGGACCTCGTCGACGGTCCAGGTGTGGAACAGACCCTCGTGGCCGTGGCCGTCGGGCCCCGGAGAGTCGGCGTCCTCCGCCGACGAGAACCCGCCGTCGGGCTGGCGGAGGTCGCGCAGGACGTACTCGACGGTCTCGGCGGCGACCTGCCGCCAGCGCGGCGCATCGAGGGCGACCGCGGCGTGGGCGTACACGCGCACCAGCAACGCCTGGTCGTAGAGCATCTTCTCGAAGTGCGGCACGAGCCACTCGCGGTCGACGGAGTAGCGGGCGAACCCGCCGCCGATGTGGTCGTACATGCCGCCCGATGCCATCGCGTCGAGCGAGGTGGTGACGATCTCGCGCAAGCTCTCGTCACCCGAGCGGAGGTGGGCGGCGAGCACGAGGTCGAGGCTCATCGTCGACGGGAACTTCGGCGCCCCGCCGAAGCCGCCCCACTCGGCGTCGAAGCTCGTCGCCAGTGCCTGCACGGCACGGGTGAGGTGGGCGGTGCCCGGCGTGCCGTCGGCGGGACGCAGGCGCGCCGGTGCGCGACAGCGCTTCGCGCAGGGCGACGGTGTTCTGGTCCAGCTCGTCGCGACGGTTGCGCCAGGCGTCGGTGATCGCCGCCATCAGCTGCCCGAACGTCGGCTTCGGGAAGTAGGTCCCGCCGTAGAACGGCTCACCCTCCGGCGTGAGGAACACCGTCATCGGCCAGCCGCCGCGGCCGGTCATCGCTTGCACGGCGTCCATGTACACGGCGTCGACGTCCGGGCGCTCCTCGCGGTCGACCTTGATGTTGACGAAGCGGGCGTTCATGTCGGCGGCGACGTCGTCGTCCTCGAAGCACTCGTGGGCCATCACGTGGCACCAGTGGCACGCCGAGTAGCCGACCGACAACAGCACCGGGACGTCGCGTCGGCGGGCCTCGGCGAACGCCTCATCGCCCCACGGGTACCAGTCGACCGGGTTGTCGCGGTGCTGGCGGAGGTAGGGCGACGTCTCGCCGGCGAGCCGGTTCACCGGGCCGACGCTACCGAGCCCGCCTGCAAGGCTGTCCGCTCGATGCGCTCGCCCTCACGGCTGCTGATCGTCGGGCTGGTCGCCGTCGCCGCCTTCGTCGTCGTCGGGCTGGTGCTCGTCCAGCGCTTCGGCACGACCTACGCCGACGGCCTCGAGGTCGCCGCCGACTCGGCGGCGCTGGCCGTCGACGCCGCCGAGCCGCTGGCCTCGATGACCGACAACCTCGTCGACTTCGCCCGCGTCGCCGAGACGGGGATCGAGGAGGCGCGCTCGATCGTCGCCTCGGCGCAGGTGTCGATCGATCAGCTCGGCGAGTCGGCGGCGACCGACCTCGCAGCGATCGCGGCAGGGCTCGCCAGCGTGGCCGACGACATCGCCGCCGTGATCGAGACCATCGAACGCTTCATCCCCGGCGACACGCAGTCGGCGGCCGAGGACCTCCGCCAGGTCGCCGACGGCTTGGCGCCTGTCCCCGACGACCTGCGCACGCTCGGCGCCCAGCTGCAGGAGACGGCGAGCAGAGCTCGAGGCCGTCGACCCGACGCTGGCCGAGCTCGGCACGACGGTGGCCGCGCTCGGCGACGACCTCGTCGCCCTCAGCCCGACGATCGCCGAGCTGTCGGCGACCGCCGCGACGCTCGCCGCACGGGTGGAGGACGCCAAGGACCGCGTCCAGCTCGATCTCTGGCTCGCCCGCCTCGTCATCGTCCTGGTCGGCGCCATCTTCGCCGTCGGCCTCGTGCTGCTCGACCGCAGCCGCCGCGATCTGCTGAGCGCGCTCGACGGCTCGTGACGCCGTCCGAGTCGGCCGCTCAGGCGCCGACGGCGTGGAAGCCGCCGTCGACGTGGACGATCTCGCCGGTGGTGGCGGGGAACCAGTCCGAGAGCAGCGCCACGCAGGCGCGGGCGACGGGCTCGGCGTCGGTGATCGTCCACCCGAGCGGCGCCCGCTCGTCCCAGATGTCCTCGAACTTCTTGAACCCGGGGATGCTCTTGGCGGCCATCGTCTTGATCGGTCCGGCGGCCACGAGGTTGCAGCGGATGCCCTGCGGGCCGAGCTCCTTGGCGAGGTAGCGGCTGACGCTCTGCAACGCCGACTTGGCGACGCCCATCCAGTTGTACGCCGGCCAGGCGACGCGGTTGTCGAAGTCGAGGCCGACGAACGACCCGCCGGCGCCCATCAGCGGCACGAACGCGTCGGCCAGCGCCTTCAGCGAGTACGCCGAGATGTGCAGGGCGACGGCGACGTCGTCCCACTGCGCGGCCATGAAGTCGTCGCCCAGGGCGACCTCGGGGGCGAAGCCGATGGCGTGGAGCACGCCGTCCACGCGCCCCCACTTCGACGCCAGCGCGTCACGCACCGCCGTGAGGTGCTCGGGCTGGGTGACGTCGAGCTCGAACACGTCGAGCTGGCCGTCGGGAGCGAGCTTGCGCGCCGTGCGCTGGGTGAGGCTGAGCGCCCGCCCGGCGCCGGTGAGCACGATGTCGGCACCCTCGGCCTGGGCCAGCCGGGCGACGGCGAACGCCAGTGACGCGTCGGTCAGCACGCCGGTGACCACGATCTTCTTGCCGTCGAGGAGACCCATGACCGGCGACCGTACTCACTCGGGTTCCGCTCGCAGGCAAGCTGCTCGCCTCACCTCGCCGAGCTCGCCGCCGCCGCTACGCAGCGGCGCTCGCCCACGTGCCAAGTCGGTCAGGTCCGTGGGTCGCTCGCAGGCCCCCATGCGTAGGCTCTCGGCCCATGCGCATCGGCATCCTCGGCGGGACAGGCCCCGCCGGCAGCAGCCTCGCGGCCCGCCTGGCGAGCATCGGCTACGACGTCGTGATCGGGTCGCGGTCGAAGTACCGGGCGATGGAGGCGCGCGACCACATGATCGAGAAGTGGCCCGACCTCGCCGAACGCCTGCAGTACGGCGACAACATCGCCGCCGCCGACTGCGACCTGGTCGTCATCGCCACGCCGTGGGACTCGGCGGCGACGACGGCGCAGGAGCACGCCAAGGCGCTCGCCGGCAAGACGGTGATCAGCATGGCCAACGCCCTCGTGCGCGTCGGCCACGAGTTCCAGCCGCTCGTTCCACCGCGGGGAAGCGTGGCGGCACACGTCCAGGCGGCCGTGCCGGGCTGCCACGTCGTCGCCGCGCTGCACCACCTGCCGGCCAAGGAGCTCGGCCACCTCGGCGAGCCGATCGACTCCGACGTGCTGATCTGCGGCGACGAACCTGCCGCCGTCAAGGTGGTCAGCGAGATCGTGGACCGCATCCCGGGCTGCCGGCCGCTCGACGCCGGTGAGCTGTCCAACGCCACGGCCATCGAGGCGTTCACGGCCGTGCTGTTGCAGCTCAACGTGCGCTACAAGACGCGCGTGGCGCCCAAGCTGACGGGAATCAAGGGCGACCCGCGGTCGGTTGCGTCCTGACGATGCCCAGCCCGCCGATGCGTCTGCACGACACGGCCCGGCGCGCCGTCGTGCCGTTCGAGCCGGGCGAGCACGTGCTGATGTACACGTGCGGCATCACCCCGTACGACGCCACGCACCTCGGCCACGCGGCGACGTACCTCGCCTACGACGTGCTGCAGCGGCGGCTCATCGACCGCGGACACACGGTGACGTGCGTGCGCAACGTCACCGACATCGACGACCCGCTCTTCGCCAAGGCCCGCGAGCTCGGCGTGCACTACCTCGACCTGGCGGCGGGGGAGGAGGCGCGGTTCGAGGCGGACATGGAGGCGCTCGAACGCGCTTGCCAGTTGCCTCGTCGCCGCGAGCGTCCTCGGCGATCCCCGACATCCGCGGCTTCATCGGGATGGTGCTCGACCGCGGCTTCGCCTACCAGGCCGGCGGCGCCGTGTACTTCGACGTCAGTCGCTTCGGCACGTTCGGCTCGATCGGCCACTACACGGAGTCGGAGATGCTCTCGTTCGCCCGGGCCCGCGGCGGCGACGTCGACAACCCGGACAAGCGGCACCCGCTCGACTTCGTGCTCTGGCAGCCCTCGGCGCCGGACGAGCCGTCCTGGGACACGATGTGGGGCCCCGGCCGTCCCGGCTGGCACATCGAGTGCAGCGCCCTCGCCCTGCGCGAGCTGGGCACCACGATCGACCTCCACGGCGGCGGAACCGACCTCATCTTCCCCCACCACGAGTGCGAGCGGGCGCAGTCGGAAGCGGCGACCGGCGAGCCGTTCGTCCGTCACTGGATGCACACGGGCCTGATCGCCAAGGACGGCGAGAAGATGTCCAAGAGCCTCGGCAACCTCGTCTTCGTCGACGCCCTGCGCAAGGAGTGGGATCCGATGGCGGTCCGTCTCGCCATCATCGAGCACCACTACCGCGCGGAGTGGGAGTGGGACGACGAGCTGATGCCCCGCTCGGCCGCGCGGCTCGAGTCGTGGCGGCGCGCCGCGGACGGCCGGCCCTGCGACGTGATCGCGTCGGTGCGGGCCGCCCTGGACGACGACCTCGACACCCCGAAGGCGGTCGCCGCCATCGATGCGGCCGCGGAACGCGGCGACGACATCAGGGCGGCAGCCGAGCTGCTCGGCCTCGTTGTCTGACGACAGTTCACCTGCTGCTGACCCGCCGCGCGAACTCCCGTAACAATCGAGGCCTACCATGTCGTCCCGATGGAGAGCGACGAGTCCGCGAGGAGCGATCAGTCGTCATGGTGACCGCAGCAGGAGCAGGCAAGGCCCAGGAACGCATGCGCGGCGTCGCCGCTCCTGTGGCCCGCCGGCTGTGGCACATCGAGACGAAGGGCTACGAACGGCTGCCCGAGGAGGGCCCGGCGCTGCTCTGCCCGAACCACATCTCGTTCCTCGACTCGGCGTTCCTGATGCTCACCGTGCCGCGCAACATCAGCTTCGTCGGCAAGGCCGAGTACATGGACTCGTGGAAGACCAAGCACCTGTTCCCGGCGATGGGCATGATCCCGATCGACCGCTCCGGCGGTTCCAAGTCGCGCGCCGCACTCGATACCGCTGCTGCGGTGCTCCGCCGGGGGGAGCTGTTCGGGATGTTCCCCGAGGGCACACGCAGCCGCGACGGCAACCTCTACAAGGGACGCACCGGAGCGGCGCGCCTGGCCCTGGAGGTCGGCTGCCCGATCTACCCCGTGGGCATCGTCGGCACCGACAGAGATCCAGCCGCCCGGGGCCAGCATGCCGAAGCTGCGCAAGTCGTGCTCGATCACCATCGGCCGGCCGGTCCGCCCCGACCGCTACGCCCGCCGCAGCGAGCAGCACCTCGCCTGGCGGTCGATGATCGACGAGGTGATGTTCGAGATCCGCGAGCTGACCGGCCAGGCGTATCGCAACAACTACTCCGGCGAGCGCATCGAGACATCCGACGAGCAGGTCGTCGCCCTGCCGGCGTTCGTCAACGATCCCGTCGAGCGCATCGACGAGCGCGAGTTGGTCGGCGCCAGCACGCTAGTCACTCGCCCGTGTAGTTCGGCTGACGTTTCTCCAAGAACGCGGCGACCCCCTCGTGGTGGTCGGCCGTCTGGAACAGCCTGGCGAGGTTGGTCGAGACCCACGCGCCGAGCTCGTTCCAGTCGGGGTCGACGGCGCGTCGGAGGCCGTGCTTCAGTGCCTGCACCGCCAGCGGCGGATTGGCGGCGATCCGCTGCGCGAGCGCTGTGGCCGACGCCAGCAGGTCGTCGTGGGCGACGACACGTGACACGAGGCCGATGTCGAGCGCCGACGCGGCGTCGACGATCTCGCCCGTGAACAGCAGCTCGGCTGCCCGTTCGCGACCGACGAGCTGGGCGAGGCGTCCCAGTCCAGGCGCGTCGGACACCAGGCCGCGCAGCACGAACAGCTCCCCGAAGCGGGCGCGTTCGGACGCCACACGGATGTCGGCCATCAGCGCCAGCTCCATCCCCCAGCCGACGGCGGCGCCGTTGACGGCGGCGATCACCGGGACGTCCGTGTGCAGGAGGGCGTCAGCCGCCGGCGTCAGCCGTGGCGCCGTCGCCAGCGCCGCCGTCGGTCGTTCTGGTCCGGCCATGATCAGCTTGACGTCGTCGCCGGAGCAGAACGCCGGGTCGGCGCCGGTGATGACGAGACAGCGCACGTCCTGATCGCCGAGCGACCGCACCACACCCTCCAGCTCCCGGTAGGTCTGGCGGCGCAGGGCGTTGCGGGCGTCGGGTCGGTCGAGCGTCAGCACGCCGACGTGGTCGGTGACCGCGAAGCGCAGATCTTCGTACATGGGGGAATGGTGGTCGACGCGCGATGCTCCCGGCGTGTCCGAGCTCACCCATCGCACCGTCCATGCCAACGGCATCCGCCTGCACGCCGTCGAGGCCGGGGACGGACCACTGGTCCTCCTCGTCCACGGCTTTCCCGAGTCGTGGTACTCGTGGCGCCACCAGCTGCCGTTCCTCGCTGACCACGGCTACCGCGCGGTCGCCATCGATGTCCGCGGCTACGGGCGCTCGTCGGCGCCGGCGGCGATCGAGGAGTACCGGATGTTGCGCATGGTCGCCGACAACGTCGCCCTCGTGCAGGCGCTCGGCGCCGACAGCGCCGTCGTCGTCGGCCACGACTGGGGCGCGCCGATCGCCTGGAACTCGGCGCTGCTGCGGCCCGACGTGTTCCGTGCCGTCGCCGGCCTCTCCGTACCGTTCGCCCCGGCCGGCGACGTGCGCCCGAGCGACGCCTTCCGGGCGATGGGCGGCGACGAGGAGTTCTACATCGAGTACTTCCAGCAGCCGGGGCGAGCCGAGGCGGAGATCGAGCAGGACGTGCGCAGATGGCTGCTCGGGTTCTACTGGTCGGCGTCGGGTGACGCCGAACGACCGCTCCCCGGCAGCGGGACGATGGCGACCGTGCCTCGCGGTGGGCAGCTGGTGGACCGCTTCACCTACCCCGACGCGATGCCGGCGTGGCTGAGCGAGGACGACCTCGACGTCTACGCCGGGGAGTTCGAGCGCACCGGCTTCGCCGGCGGGCTCAACCGCTACCGCAACGTCGACCGCGACTGGCACGACCTCTCGGCGTTCCGCGGCCGGCCGATCGAGGTGCCGGCGCTGTTCATCGGCGGCGACCGCGACGGCCCGACGATCTGGGGTGCCCGCTCGATCGAGCGCTTCGCCACGACGCTGCCGCGGCTGCACCGCTCGCTGATCCTCGACGGCTGCGGCCACTGGACCCAGCAGGAGCGTCCCGACGACGTCAACGAGGCGCTCGTCGATTTCCTCTCCGTCGGTCGGCTGAGGCGCCCGCTCGTAGACTTCAGCGGACCATGAGCGAGCGAGTATTCGAGCGAGCGAACGATCGTCACGGCGAGATCACGATCACCCTTCCCGACGGTTCCGAGCGGGAGTACCCCGCCGGGACGACCGCCGCGGACGTGGCGTCGTCGATCGGCTCCCGCCTCGCCAAGGCCGCCGTCGCCGCCACCGTCGACGGCGACGAGGTCGACCTCACGCGGCCGCTGCCCGACCACGCCAGCGTCGCCATCGTCACCGCCGACTCCGACGCCGGACGCCACGTGCTGCGCCACTCGACCGCCCACGTCATGGCCCAGGCCGTCACGCAGCTGTTCCCCGGCGCCAAGTTCTCCATCGGCCCGGCGATCGAGCACGGCTTCTACTACGACTTCGACCTGCCCGGCGGGCAGACGTTCAGCGACGACGACCTCGCTGCCATCGACGCCAAGATGCGCGAGATCATCGCCGCCGACCAGCCGTTCGAGCGCTCCGAGGTGTCCGCCGACGAGGCGCTCGACGTGTTCGCCGACCAGCCGTACAAGGTGGAGATCATCGAGCGGGTGAAGTCAGCAGGCGACGGCGCCGACGAGCTCGACTCCGGCGAGGCCGCTGCCGGTGGCACGATCAGCGTGTACCGCAACACGCCCGAGTTCGTCGATCTGTGCAAGGGGCCGCACGTCCCGTCGACCGGCCGGCTCGGCAGCTTCAAGCTGCAGAAGGTCGCCGGCGCCTACTGGCGGGGCAACGAGAAGGGCCCGATGCTGCAGCGCATCTACGGCACGGCGTGGGAGTCCGACGCCGCCCTCAAGGCGCACCTGGAGATGCTCGTCGAGGCCGAGAAGCGCGACCACCGCCGGCTGGCGACCGATCTCGACCTGATCAGCTTCCCGAGCGAGCTCGGTGGCGGCCTCGCCGTGTGGCACCCCAAGGGCGCCCTCGTGCGCAAGCTGATGGAGGACTACAGCCGGGCGCGCCACCAGCACGGCGGCTACGAGTTCGTGTTCACGCCGCACCTCACCAAGGCCGGTCTGTTCGAGACCAGCGGGCACCTCTCCTGGTACGCCGAGGGCATGTACCCGCCGATGGAGATGGACAACGGCACGTACTACATGAAGCCGATGAACTGCCCGATGCACTGCCTGATCTTCCGGTCGCGGCAGCGCAGCTACCGCGAGCTCCCGCTGCGCCTGTTCGAGCTGGGCACGGTCTACCGCTACGAGCGCGCCGGCACGCTGCACGGGCTGATGCGCATCCGCGGCTTCACCCAGGACGACGCGCACATCTACTGCACGCCCGAGCAGGCGGCCGAGGAGATCGCCTCGCTGCTCGACTTCGTGCTGTCCGTGCTGCGCGCGTTCGGCTTCGACGAGTTCACGTTCAACCTGTCGACGAAGGACCCGGACAAGTACGTCGGCTCGGACGAGGACTGGGAGGCGGCCACCGAGGCGTTGCGCTCGGCGCTCGACCATCACGGCCTCGCCTACTCGATGAAGGAGGGCGACGCCGCGTTCTACGGACCGAAGATCGACATCGACGTCCGCGACGCCATCGGCCGGACGTGGCAGCTCTCGACGATCCAGTACGACTTCAACCACCCGGAGCGCTTCGAGCTGGAGTACGTCGGCGCCGGACAACGCCCGCCACCGGCCGATCATGCTCCACCGGGCGCTGTTCGGCTCGGTCGAGCGGTTCTTCGGCGTGCTCCTCGAGCACTACGCCGGCGCCCTGCCGACGTGGCTGTCGCCCGTCCAGGTGCGCGTGCTGCCGGTCGCCACGGCCCACGAGGAGTACGCCGAGAAGGTCGCCGACCGCCTGCGCGCCGTCGACGGGCGAGTCGACGTGGTCGGCGCCGGTGACCCGCTGGGCAAGCGCATCCGCGCCGCCAAGCTGGAGAAGCTGCCGTACATCCTCGTCGTCGGCGACGACGACGTGGCCGCCGGCACCGTCGGCGTCAACGCCCGGGGGAGTGACAAGCCGGAGCGGGGCGTCGACCTGGCCGTCTTCGTCGAGCGCTTCGCGGATGAATTGCAATGCGGCCGCCGAAGCGCCTGCAGGCGCCGGCGTTCGCTGATGCTGGAACGGCTCTGGAACGGCTGGCGGGCCACCTACGTCACGAGCGGTGGCGCGGCGGGCGGGGTCGCCGCTGACGACGTGTCGTCGGGACGGGGGAGCGTGTTCAGCCGCATCCTGCACTCCGGACTGCCCGACGTCGACACCCACATCGTCCATCGCGGCAAGCACTGCTTCGCCATCCTCAACGCCTTCCCGTACTCCGTCGGTCACCTGCTCGTCCTGCCGTTCCGCGAGGTCGGCGACCTCGAGGCGCTCGACCCCGAGGAGACCGCCGAGCTGTGGCGCACGGTCACCGATGCCGTGGTGGCGGTGAAGCAGGCGTACCGCCCGGAAGGTGTCAACGTCGGGGTCAACCTCGGGCGCCCGGCCGGTGGCAGCGTCAGCGACCACCTGCACGTCCACGTCGTGCCGCGGTGGACCGGCGACGCCAACTTCATGACGGCCACGGCGAACACGCGCACCCTGCCCGAGGCGCTCCCCGACACCGCCGCCAAGCTGCGCGCAGCCTGGCCGGTGCATCCACCGGCTCCGTAACCTGGACGCCGATGACCGACCACCGGGACGAGCTGCCCGACGACCTCGACGCCACCGGCTACGTCGGCCCGTACCAGTTCCCCGACAACTCGCGGCGGCGGATCCCCGGCGTCATCTACCTCGTCGTCGCCGCCCTGTGCGTCGCGGTGTGGCTGGTCGGGCGTGACTCGTCGCCGATCGTCAACGACGGGTGGCTGTGGGCGGCGCTGCTGCTCACCGTGATGGCCGTGATCACGATCACGTCCGGCTGGCGGATGCACATCGACGAGCGCGAGGCGCTGGTGCGTGCTCAGCAGGCGGTCGGATTCGCCGTGGGGCACGCCTCGGCGCAGCAGGTGTGGCGCGGCCTGCGCAGCCGGCCGACGTGGCGGGTGCTGTGCTACTCGATCGAGGACCCGCCCGTCCGGCGCGGACTCGTGCTCGTCGACGCCATCGATGGCGAGGTCGTCGAGTGCCTCGCCGAGGACAACCCCGAGGCCTGAGGTGCGCATCGCCGTCGGGACCGACGAGGTCACCGCGGTGACCGAGGCACTCGAACGGCACCTCGTCGAGGCCGGTCACGACATCGTCGACGCGGCCAACGGCGCTCGATGGCCCGACGTCGGTCGGGTGGTCGGCGAGGCGGTGGCGGCGGGTGACGCCGACCGGGGCATCGTGTGGTGCTGGACAGGCACCGGCGTGTCGATCGCCGCCAACAAGGTGGCTGGCGTGCGCGCCGCACTGTGCACCGACGCCGAGACGGCGCGCGGCGCGCGCAGATGGAACGACGCCAACGTCGTGGCGATGGGTCTGCGACTGACGTCAGAGACGTCGGCCATCGAGATCGCCGAGGCCTTCCTCGCCACCGAGCCCGACGGCAGCGAGACCGAGAACATCGCTCAGTTGCCCTGAGTAGAGGGGGCAAGCCTCTCGACGGCGACGGCGAGTTCGTGCAACGCGAATGGCTTGGCGAGGAACAGATCGGCGCCCGCCCGTTCGGCAGCGGCCCGGTCGGCGGCGCTGCTGCGCGCGCTCACGATGACGACGCCACCGGTCCATCCACTCGCGCGCAGGTGCCGGCAGACCTCGATGCCACTCGGGTGCGGCATCATCACGTCGAGCACGATCACATCGGGCGGGTCGGTGAGGAGCGCCCATAAGGCCTGGTCACCCGACGCTCCCACGAGGCAGTCGCAGCCCGCCCGCTCGAGGTACCGGACGACGACGCTGACGAACTTGGGGTCGTCGTCGACGACGAGGACACGGCAGTGCGGCATGGGAGCAGCTTGGTCGGGGTGCCCTGAGAGGACGATGAGAGCTCACGAGCGCGGGGAGCTCGACCTCGACGTGGGCGCCGCCGAGCGGGTCGCCATTGGTGGCCGTGACCGTCCCGCCCAGTGCCTCGGCGAGCGAGGCAACGATCGCCAGACCGAGGCCGGCGCCACCGCCGGAACGGCCGCGCGCGCTGTCGCCGCGAGCGAAGCGTTCGAACGCCCTCGGCAGCAGTTCCGGCGCGAAGCCGGCGCCGTCGTCGGCCACCGACAGCCGCCCGTTCGTTCCCGCCGTCGACGTGGCGATCAGGACTCGGCCGGTCGCATGACGGTTGGCGTTGGCGACGAGGTTGGTGACGATCTGCTCGACCCAGCTCGGGTCGCCGCGCACGACGACGGGTTCGCCGGTGACCTCGACGCGCACCCCGTCGCGGTGGGGGAGGCGGTCGGACGCACTCGCGGGTAGCGGCGAGCAGCTCGGTGGTGGCGTCGGCTCGGGGGAGCTCGCCGGCTTCGACGCGGGCGAGTGTCAGCAGATCCTCCATGAGACTGGTCAGCCGATCGGCCTCCTCGAGCGCGCTCGCGAGTCCGTTGGCGACCGCCTCAGGGTCGCCGACATCGTGAGCCGCCAGCTCGAGCTCGCCGCGCAGCACCGCGATCGGGCTGCGGAGCTCGTGTGCGGCATCGTCGATGAACGCCCGCTCGTGGGCGACCGTGGCCTCGATCCGGGCGAGCATCGCGTTGAGGGTGCGTCCGAGCTCGGCGATCTCGTCGTCACCTGGGGGTTCCGGCAAACGACGCCGGTCCTCAGCCATCGAGATCGTCGCCGCCTCGTTCGTCATCCGCCTGACGGGTCGCAGCGCAGCTCCGGTGAGCAGCCACGCCGTGGCGCCGATGGCGGCCGCGAGGAGGGGGCCGGCGACGACGAGGACGACGGTCAGGCGCTGTCGCGCCTGGGCGAGCGGCGCCGTGCTGGTCGCGACCACACCGATCGAAGCGGTCGGCGATCGGACGCGCCAGCACCCGGGCGTGCTCGCCGATGCCGTTGACACTGCGGTCGACGATCAGTTCGCCACGTGACGCTCGGTCGAGCTCCTCGGTGCTGAGCACCGGATCTGCACCGGCCGGCGACAGCACGCCGCCGTCCGCGTCCACGACCTGGGCGACGACAGCACCCGGGCTGAGCGAGATCGAGCCGTCGTCGAAGTCTGCGGCGAGGTCGTCGGTTCGTATCGTGAGCTCGTCCGTGATGGCGTCGCTGAGCTGCTGTGCTGATGTCCCGGTACAGCATGAGCGCGCCCACGCTGAGCACGACCATCGCGCCGACCGCGGCGAGCAGCGCCAGCCGCATTCGGAGTGAGACGGCACGTGCCATGGGTTCTCATCCTGCTCTCATCGACCCGGGCGTATCAGTGAGTCGATGATGAGTCTCACGTCCAACCCGTCACCCGCCGGGGTCGAGCTCGTCGACCTCGCCAAGTCGTTCGGCGCCGTGCGGGCGGTGCAAGGAGTCGACATCACGATCGAGCGGGGCCAAACCGTGGCCTTGCTCGGACCGAACGGGGCCGGCAAGTCGACGACCATCGACATGATGCTCGGCCTGGCCCGGCCTGATCGTGGCCACGTCCTGATCTTCGGCAGGCCCCCGGCAGACGCCATCGAGGCGGGAGCTGTCGGCGTCATGCTGCAGACGGGCTCGTTGATTCGCGACCTGTCCGTGCGCGAGCTGCTCACGATGATGGCCTCGTTGTACGCAGCGCCACTCGCGGTCGAGGAACTGCTCGACGCCGGCGGACTGCAGGAGATTTCCGACCGACGCACGCAGAAGCTGTCCGGCGGGCAGGCACAGCGGACTCGGTTGGCGTTGGCGCTGGTGTCGAGGCCGGACCTGCTGGTGCTCGACGAGCCGACCGTCGCCCTCGACGTGGAGGCTCGCCACAGCTTCTGGGGGATGATGCGCTCCTTCGCCGCGAGCGGCAAGACCGTCGTCTTCGCGACCCACTACCTCGAGGAAGCCGACGCCTTCGCCGATCGTGTCGTGCTCATGTCGCGGGGACGGGTCGTCGCAGATGGTCCACCCACGGACATCAAGGCACGAGTCGGGGGTCGGATCATCCGCGCGACGCTCGCCGACGCCGATCCCTTCGTCCTCAGCGGTCTGCCCGGTGTGGCGGCGGTGGAGCGTCACGGCGACGGCATCACGCTCCACTGCAACGACGCCGACGCGGCCGTGAGAGCACTGCTCGCGACGTGTCCCGCGGCGCACGACATCGAAATTCGAGGGGCGGCGCTCGAGGACGCCTTCTTGGAGCTCACTGCCGAAGACGGCGGCACGCCTGTCCTGGAGGCCTCACGATGAACACGGCCGTCTACACCCGCTACGAGCTGCTACGTGCCGTGCGCAACACCCGGTTCTTCGTGATCTCGCTGGTGTTCCCGCTCCTGTTGTTCGTGCTCATCGCCGGACCGAACCGAGACGAGCAGCTCGACGGCATCCCGTTCGCGACCTATTACATGGCGGGAATGATCAGCTGGGGAGCGATGGGCGCGGTCATCGCCTCCGGCGCCCGCATCGCGGCCGAACGCTCGGTCGGATGGCACCGCCAGCTCCGCGTCACGCCGCTGCCGGTGCGTACCTACTTCTGGGCGAAGGTGCTCACGGGTTACTTGATGGCGGCGGTGACCATCGCCGTGCTCTACCTCGCCGGTGTCTGGCTGGGCGTGCGACTCCCGGCCGGCGACTGGCTGACCATGACCGGCCTCATCCTGGTCGGGCTGATCCCCTTCGCCGTCCTCGGCATCCTCGTCGGTCACCTGCTCTCGGTCGACGCCATGGGTCCCGCGATCGGCGGCCTGACTGCGCTGTTCGCCCTGCTCGGCGGTGCGTGGGGTCCGATCACGGGCGACGGCTTCCTGCACGTGCTCGCCGAAGGGCTGCCGTCGTACTGGCTCGTCCAGGCGGGCACCTCCGTGGTCACCGGCAACGGTTGGCCGGCGACGGCGTGGCTCGTCGTCGGTCTCTGGACGGTGGGGCTGACCGCGCTCGCCGTCTCCGTCTACCGGCGCGACACGGAGAGGGTGTGACGCGACCTTTCACCCGCCGTCGCTGCGCAGCCGGTACCCGGTGCCACGGACGGTCTCGATGGCGTGGCGGTCGAACGGCCGGTCGACCTTCTCGCGCACGTAGCGGACGTACACATCGACCACGTTCGAGGTGCCGTCGTACGCGAAGTCCCACACGTGGTCGAGGATCGCGGTGCGGCTGAGCACCTCGTCCTGGTGGCGCAACAACAGCTCGAGCAGCGCAAACTCACGCGCCGAGAGGTCGACGGTGGTGTCGCCCCGGGTGACGACCTTGGTCGCCGGGTCGAGCGTGAGATCTCCCGCCTCCAGCACGGCCGGCCGCACACCGCTTTCCCGACGCAGCAGCGCGCGCAGCCGGGCGAACAGCTCGGCGAATGCGAACGGCTTCGGCAGGTAGTCGTCGGCACCGGCGTCGAGACCGCGGACGCGATCGTCGACCGAGTCCCGCGCGGTCAACAGCATGACCGGCATCCACTTGTCGGCCGCGCGGAGCTGGCGGCAGACCTCGAACCCGTCGGGTGCCGGGATCATGACGTCCAGCACGACCGCGTCGTACGGGACCTCCCGGCCCGCCCACATGGCGTCCTCACCCGTGACCGCCACGTCGACGGCGTATCCCTCACGCTCGAGCCCGCGCTTGAGCACGTCGGACATCTTCACGTCGTCCTCGACCAGGAGGAGGCGCATCAGCCTGCTTGGAGCCAGACGCTCGTCGCGCCGGGGATGGCTCGCGGATCGTCGAGCGGCTGGCTGGCCAGCACGACGCGCAGACCGGCCACGAGGTCGTCGGGCAGGGCGACGTCGTCATCGCCGACGTTGACGACGCAGGTGAACCCCGGCTGCCGGCGGAACGCGAGGGCATCGTCGCCGACGTCGAGCCACTCCATCGTGCCGTCGCCGAGCGCCGGCAGCCGGCGGCGGAGGTCGAGCGCCTGGCGGTACAACGACAGCATCGACGCCGGGTCTGCCTCCTGCAGCTCCGCCGTGAGGTCGGCCCACTCGGCCGGCTGCGGGAGCCACGTCGATGGACCCGGTCCGAAGCCGAACGGCGGCTCGTCGCCCGACCACGGCAGCGGGACGCGACAGCCGTCGCGACCCATCTGGGCGCCGGCGGTGCGGTGGAACGTCGGATCCTGGCGCAGCTCGTCGGGGAGGTCGAGGATCTCGTCCAGTCCGAGCTCCTCGCCCTGGTAGACGTACGCCCCGCCAGGGAGGGCGAGCATCAGCATCGCCGCTGCTCGGGCCCGGCGCCGGCCGATGTCGCCACCGCCGTAACGCGTGACGTGACGCACGACGTCGTGGTTCGACAGCACCCACGTCGCCGGGGCGCCGACGCCGACGAGCGCGTCGATGCTCTGGTCGATCGCCTCGCGCAGCGCGACCGCATCCCACTGCGCCAGCAGGAAGTCGAAGTTGAACGCCGTGTGCAGCTCGCCGGGTCGGAGGTAGCGGGCGAGGCGTTCCGGCGTGGCCACCCACACCTCGCCGACGAACGCCCGCTCGCCCTCGTAGGTGTCGCTCACCTGTCGCCACTCGCGGTACACGTCGTGCACGGCGTCGACGTCCCAGTGGGGGTGGGCGACATCGGCGGGACCGTCGGAGGCGAAGCGCCCGGCGAGGTCCGGCAGCCCCGGTTCCTTGGCCAGCCCGTGGGCGACGTCGATCCGGAACCCGTCGACACCACGGTCGAACCAGAAGCGCAGGATGGCGAGGAACTCCTCGTGGACCTCACGGTTGCTCCAGTCGAGGTCGGGCTGCTTGCGATCGAACAGGTGGAGGTACCACTGCCCGGGGCGACCGTCGCGCTCGGTCACGCGCGTCCACGCCGGACCACCGAAGATGCTCGCCCAGTCGTTCGGCGGCTCGCGCCGCCTTGCCCCGCCCGTCGCGGAACAGGTAGCGGGCCCGCTCCGGGGTGCCCGGCCCTGCTGCCAGCGGCGGCGCGGAACCAGGCGTGCTCGTCGGACGTGTGGTTGGGCACGATGTCGAAGATCACGCGGATGCCGAGGGCGTGGGCATCGGCGATCAGCCCGTCGGCGTCGTCGAGCGAGCCGAACCGGGGATCGACCTCCCGGTAGTCGGCGACGTCGTAGCCGGCGTCCGCCTGGGGTGAGGGGTAGAACGGGTTCAGCCACACCGCGTCGATGCCGAGCCGGCCGAGGTACGGCAACCGGGCGCGGACGCCCGGCAGGTCGCCCAGCCCGTCTCCGTCACCGTCGGCGAAGCTGCGCACGTAGACCTGGTAGATGACGGCTTCACGCCACCACGGAGCGCTCTTCACTCGTCGTCGCCCGACTCGGCGGCGGCAGCGAGGCGGCGCAGGACGGCCCCCGCGTCGAGTGCGGAGCGCTGCAGCGTCGCCAGCGTGGCGTCGTCCCAGTCGCGGCGTGCATCGATGGCTGCGGCGACCGCTCCACCGTCGGACGCCGAGCCGACGACGGCCGCAGCATCGGCGACGTGACGTTGCAGCTCGGCGCCGAGATCGCTGAACGCCGACGGGTCGGCGTCCCCGAGGGCCTCGCGCTGACGTCTGGCGAGGGATCGGAAGGCGACGGCGAGGTCGTCGGGGGTCGAATCGCGCATCCGCCCAGCCTGCCAGGGAGCCAGCCTGGTGGTTTCACGCGGGGTATCCTGGAATGCGTGTTCGACGGCAGGTTCCGCAAGCCGATCGAGAAGGCCGTCAAGCCGATCGGCGACGGCCTTCGTCGGACGCGGCTGACACCGGACCACCTCACGATCGCCGGCGTCGTCGTCGGCGTCGGCGCCGCCTTCGCCATCGGTGCCGGCTACCTGCAGTTGGGCCTGCTGCTTGGTCGTGCTCGCCGCGCTCCCGGACCTGCTCGACGGTGCGTTGGCGAAGGCGTCGGGCGCGGCGAGCCAGCGCGGTGCGTTCTTCGACTCCACGGTCGATCGGATCACCGACGCCGTGCTGCTCGGCGGCGTCACGTGGTACGTCGCCGGTCACGAGTCGGCCCACCTCACGCTCCTGCCGTTCTCGATCATGGCCTTGTCGTCGCTGATCTCGTACCAGCGGGCGAAGGCCGAGTCGCTGGGTCTGGATGCCAAGGGCGGGCTGATGGAGCGCGCCGAGCGAGTCGCGCTGCTGTGCATCGGCCTGCTGTTCGAGCCCCTGCTCATCCCCGTGCTGTGGCTGATGCTGGCGCTGACGGCGATCACGGCGGGGCAACGGTTCGTCAAGGTGTGGCGTCAGGCGCAGGTCGCCCCGGTCACGGCGGCGCGGATCGAGCTGCGTCGCTCGCGCCGCCAGACCCGCCGCGTCGCCCGGCGCGAACGCCGCCGCACGCACGTGCCGCGGCGTCGTTCCTGACGGTGTCCGACGCGACGACCGGCGACGTTCGTCGCCAGTTGCAGCGCCTGTCCGACGCGGCGACCGTTGGTGGCTACCGCACCGGAGCGCTGCTCGCCAGGGCTCTGCCCGGGTTCGTGGCCGAGGGCCTGGCGACGCCGATCGGCTTCGGGGCCAGCTTCGCCAACGCCGAACGACGGGCGATGGTCGCCCGGCACATGCGGCGGGTCAATCCGACGTGGACGTCCTGGCAGGTTCGCGACGCCGTGCAGCAGGCGTTCGACTCGTACTCCCGCTACTGGATCGAGAGCCTGCGGCTGCCGACGCTGTCGAAGCGGGTGGTGGCCGCAGGGTTCAGGGAGACCGACTTCTTCCACGTCACCAACGGCCTCGCCGAGGGCCGCGGTGTGATCCTCGCCCTGCCCCACCTCGGCGGCTGGGAGTGGGCCGGACGATGGCTGGCCGACACGGGGCATCGGGTCACCGTGGTCGTCGAGCGCATCGAGCCGCCCGAGCTGTTCGACTGGTTCGCCCGGTTGCGCAACGACCTGGGGATGAAGGTGGTGCCGCTCGGCCCGTCGGCGGCCACGGCCGTCCTGCGCGCGCTGCGCGACAACGAGGTCGTGTGCCTGCTCTGCGACCGTGACCTCCAAGGTGGGGGCATCGAGGTCGAGTTCTTCGGTGAGCGCACGACGCTGCCCGCCGGTCCGGCGACGCTCGGGCTGCGCGCCGGGGCGCCGATCCTCCCGGTCGCCGTGTACTTCACGCGCCGCTACAACGGCCATCATGCCGTCATTCGCCCGGCCATCCCGACCGAGCGCACCGGCTCGCTCCGCGAGGACGTCACACGGATCACACAGGACCTCGCCCACCAGCTGGAAGCGTTGATCCGCCGGGCACCCGACCAGTGGCACCTGTTCCAACCGAACTGGCCCAGCGACCCGGGCTACCCGCACTGACGTCGGGGAGCGCCGGCCCGTCAGTCTCCGTTGATGCGGTGCTGGGCGTGCGTGACGAGCGGCTCGACCATCGGGATCAGGTCAGCGATGACGATGCCGCCGGCGACGAGCGTCGCCACCACCAAGCCCCGCTTCCAGAACCGCGAACGGTCACGAGGAGCGCTTTCGTCGTACTCATACATCGAGGTCATGGTGCGGATGACCGTACGTACGAACGCCGGCCCGCACATCCCCAAAGTTGATGACTCGCTGACCGCCGGTGATTCATCACGTTTGCGGAAGACGCGCTGCGCGCTGATCCGTACCGTGGCACCCAACCTCCCCTCGCGCCCAGACTCCCCACGGGCGGAATGGGAAGGCGGCAGGCCCATCCCCTTCGGGGGGTGGGCCTTGTCGCGAGGGCGGCGAGCGCTCATGTGGCGCCGGTTGGCATCCACGAACACGTGTTCGCTATGGTGGTTCCGTGCACCTGCACGAGGTCGAGTCCATGCGGCGCTCGTTCGCCATCGGCGGATCGCTCACCCACGACGACGCCGAGCAGCTCCTCGACACGTGCGCCACGTTGCTCGTCGAGCGGGTCCGCATCGAGCGCATCCTCCGCGACCTCGGCCCGGCGTGGGGACGATCGCGCCGGGCACTGAACGAGCTGGCGAAGGTGCTGCGCCCGTCAGATGTCGATCGTGCCGTCGACACACGTGACGGTGGCGCCGGCGACCCAGACGGCACCACCGTCGTCGACTGACACGTGCACCCGCCCGGCGCGCCCGAGGGCCGTGCCCTGGCTGGCGACGTACGGCGCCGCGATGCGGCCGGTCGACGTCAGCCACTGCCCGACGCCTGCGTTGAGGCTGCCGGTCACCGGGTCCTCGACCATCGCGGCCCGGTAGGGGAAGAAGCCGCGCACCTCGATCGCCGTCTCCGAACCGGACGGTTGGACGCCGACGAGGCCGATGGCGAGATCGATGAACGACGGCTCGGCGGCGAGCACCGCATCGGTGTCGGCGAGCAGCAGGGCGAGGAAGCCAGGCCCGTTGTCGACCCACTCGGCCGCCTCGATCATCGAGCGGTCGATGCCGAACGCCGTCGCGACCTGTTCGACCGTCTCGTCGTCGACCGGTCCGCTGCGCACGCAGCGGTGGCCCGGCGAACGCCAGACCGTGGTCGGTCCGGCGGACGCGGATCGAGCCGGCCGCGCACTGCTGGACGATGACGCCGTCGCCCCGCGGCGCCCCGCCAGCGGCGAGCCAGGCGTGGCACGTGCCGAGCGTCGGGTGCCCGGCGAACGGCAACTCGACCGCTGGCGTGAAGATGCGCACGTGGTAGTCGGCATCTGGTTCGGTCGGCGGGAGGACGAACGTCGTCTCCGACAGGTTCGTCCACCGGGCGACGCGCTGCATGTCCTCCCCGCTGATGCCGTCGCCGTCGAGCACGACGGCGACCGGGTTGCCGGCGTACGGCACGGCGGAGAACACGTCGACCTGGGCGAAGCGCCGTCGCATCCATCCGAGTGTGGCGCACATGGGAGGCTGGAGGGGTGACCGGGGCCGTCGTCGAGCATGGCGCGGTCGGCGGGCGCACCGCTCGGCGCTCGTCCTCGCTGCCGCTGGTGCTGCTGCTCGCCGTGACGATCGCCATCTGGTTGGCGCTGTGCCGCCTGGCATGGGCGTTCGTCGCCGAGCAGCTGGACTGGCGCTACGTCGCCGAGCAGAGCCGCGTCGGGGCGCCGTTGCCGTACCGCCTCGCCGGCGTGTGGGCGGGCATGGAGGGCTCGCTGCTGCTGTTCGCCGGGATCCTCGCCGTCGCCGCGACGATCGCCGCTCGACGCGCCTCGACGGTCGGCTCGATGGGGAGCGCTCGCCACGGTGCTCACCGTCGCAGCCGTCGACCTCGCGCTGGCCTCGCCGTTCGGGCGGCTCGACGTCCCCGCCGTCCGCGGGTTCGGCATGAACCCGATCCTCGAGCACCCGGCGATGACGATCCACCCGCCGCTGCTGTACGCCGGGCTGGCCGCCGCCCTCGGCGCCGCCGTCGTCGCCGTCGGTGCCCCGGCACCGTGGCGGTCGGCGCGTCCCTGGCTGCTGGCCACGGTCGGCGCGCTGACCGCGGCGATGACGCTCGGTGCGGCGTGGAGCTACCTCGAGCAGGGTTGGGGCGGGTACTGGGCGTGGGACCCGGTGGAGAACACCTCGCTGCTGGTGTGGCTGGCCGCGCTCGCCGCCGTGCACGGCGGGCCGCTGGCCAGTCCCCGTGTGGCCGTCGTGCTCGCCGCCGCGCCGTGGCTGCTGGCGACGATCGGGTCGGTGCTCGTGCGCTCCGGGGCGACCCCGTCGATCCACGGCTTCGCCGAGCAGCGCGCCGTCGGGTGGGCGCTGGCCGGGCTCGCCGTGGCGACCGCCGTCGGCGTCGGCCTGGCCGTGGCGGCTTCGCCGGCTCGCGGGCCGTCAACGGACACCGAGCGCCGCGACCCACGCCCGCTGACGGTCGTGCTCGTGGCGGCGGCCGCCGTCGTCGTGTTCGCCGGGACGGTCCTGCCGCTGCTCACTGATCTCACCGGCGATCGGTCGAGCGCGGTGCGCGGCGAGTTCTACAGCCGCACGATCGGTCCGCTGGCGCTGATCGCCATCCCGTTCATCGCCGCCCGCCTGCGTCGCTGGGACGGGTGGAGCTCGGTCGCCCACGCCGGTGCGCTCGTGCTGCTCGTCGGCATCGCCGCGTCGACGTTCGACCGCGTGACCACCGTGCCGATCGCGTCAGGGGCGACGGCCCGGGCGGCTGGCCGGGAGTCGTCAACGACGGTGTGCGCGTGGCCGCCGGGCCCCGCGAAGGGACCGACGCGGTCATTGCCGATCTGCGCGTCGACGGCCGGGTGATGCGCCCGGCCCTCGTCGTCCATCCGGATCGGGGCGGCCGGCTCGCCGAGGTGGCGGCGACGACCGGGTTGCTCACCGATGTCCAGGTCGTGCTCGACGATGCCGCCGACGACGGCACGGTCGTCGTCACCGTCCACGTGCGCCGGTTGATGTGGCTGATCTGGCTCGGCGCGACGGCCGTTGCCGTCGCCACCGTCGCCTTGGCCATCCGCTCACGACTGCCGTCGGCGCTTCCTCGCCAGCAGCTCGTCGAGTGAGCTGCACGGCGACGCCTCCTCCGTCGGGCTCCTCGGGACGTCGGCGGCGTGGCGGCGGCGGCGCTGGCGCGGCGGTGGCGATGGCGGCGGCGGCGCGTTGTCCGGGTCGAGGCCGCCGATGCTCGGCACGGCGTCGCGGACGCGGCGGCCGAGTCCCCTGACGGCGGCCGCCGAGCCGGCGACGGCACCGGCGACGGTCGCCCCGCGGACCGAGATGCGACTCAGCAGCACGGCCATCGGCCACAGCAGGGCGGCTGCCAGCAGCAACGGGACGAGCAGGCGGACGGGCCGCGTGCCCGCCGAGAGACCCTCGGCGTCCCACACGTCGTCGGCGGCGATCGGCGAGCCTCCCGTCGCCGCGGCGATGCGCTCGAGGAACTCCGGATCGGCGCTCGCCCGGCACGAACTCGGCGGGGTAGCTGTTGCTGGCCAGCGTCGAGCTGCTGAGCGTGACGCCGCCGTCGTCACCGCGCACCGTCGCCCCGACGGCGTAGGTGCCCGGACGCGGCGCGTCGGCCGCTCCCTCGAAGCGCTCGGCAGCGGTGCGCTCGAGCTGGACCTCGATGGACTGGCCGTCGGGGCCGCTGACCTGGGCGACGGCCGACGTGCCGTCGGCGAACGCCTCGGCCTGCTCGACGGTCACCTCGATCCGCCCGTCGCGGACGCTGGCCTGGACCGCACCGGCATCGTCGCCGAGCGGCAAGGTGTCCTTCACCAGCCGCGACCAGAAGTCGACGTAGCCGTCCCACGACGACCACGCCGCTGACCAGTCGGTGACGTCGCTCGTCCAGCTCGACACGCGGCCGAGCCCGGCCTGCCACGTGGCCAGCAGCGGGTCGCGGTCGGGCCCGATGCGCAGCAGCGTGCTCGCCTGACCCTTCGCCGTCGTGGCGACGTAGCCGAGCAGCGGTGGCGACTCGGTCAGCGGGGCGACGACGTCGTCGTCGCTGACGACCTCGGGGAGGAACTCGCCCTCGGTGATGAAGCTGCGGCTGGCGATCACGGCCTCCTCGGCCATGATCTGCGGCACCTGCTCGAGGTCGGTGCCGGCGTAGAAGCGACCCTTGCCGGCGATGGCGATGTCCTCCAGCAGCGGCGCCGCCCCCTCGCCCGTCGCCAGCACCGACGTCGTGATCCCGTGGTCCTCGTACAGCTGCGGCCGCCTCGGCCGCCGTGGCCCTGATCAGCGCCAGGTCGGTGAACCCGTCGGTGAACAGGATGATGTGCTTCAGCTCGGCGTCGCTGGCGACGAGCGCCTCGGCGGCGTCGTGCAGGGAGTCGCGGATGTCGGTCTGGCCGAACGGCCGCAGCGAGCGCAGCCCGCGCTCGACGACGTCGGCCGGCGGCAGCTGCTGCAGCGGGATCACCCACTCGGCGCTGCTGTTCCACGCCAGCACGCCGACCTCGTCGCTGTCGGCGAGGGCGGCGATCGTGCGCTCGGCGGCGGCACGGCTGATGTCGGTCTTGTTGACGCCGCCCTCCTGGACCTGGTTGATCATCTGGTCGTCGCGGCAGTGGCACGCGCTCATCGACTCGCTCGTGTCGATCGAGAGCACCTCGGCCACCGTCCGGCGGCGCTGCGGGTCGAGGATCTCGCTGTCCACGGGCAGCAGATCCGACAGCGGCGACTCGCGGTAGCCGCCGACGCCGTAGCTCTGGCGCCCACCGATCGTGACCAGCCCGCGGCCGAGGTCGCGGACGGCGGTCGTCAACGTCTCGATCTGCTTGCCGCTGAGCGTGCGGGCGTCGACGTCGACCATGACGATGCCGGCGTAGGTGATCAGCTCCTGGACGTCGGGGATGTCGCCGACGCCGACGACCTCGGTGCCGACGCCGCCGGCTTCGAGCGCCGAGACCAGCGTGTCGGACCCGTCCGGCGAACCCTCGATCACGAGGACCCGCGCCGGCCCGTCGACCGGCACGGCGGCGAACCCGGCGTCGTTGTCGGCGACCGTGTCACCGCTCGACGCGACCACGGCCTGGTAGCGCACGACGGCGCCGGCGTCGGCGCCGGCGGCGTCCTCGAAGCGCACCGCGTTGTCGCCTGGTTGCACCTGCACCGTCCGGGTCTCGACATCGTTGCCGTCGCGGCGCAGCGTCACCGTCGCCGTCGTCGCCTCCGACGCCACGACGTGCACGACGACGGCGATCCGTTCGTCGACACGGGCGAGGCGGGGGACGTCGACGGCGGCGACCGCGGTGTCCGGCCCCGCCGCCGACTCGAGCGTGACGACGTCGACCGGGAGGCCGCTCGCCCGCAGGCGCTCGAGCTCGGTCTCGAGGTCGCCCGCGTTCGCCCGGCCGTCGCTCAGCAGCACGACTCGGCGGCGGGCGTCGCTCGGCAGCAGTGCGGCACCGAGTCGCACCCCGCCCGCCACGTCGGTGGCCGCCGGGTCGACGACCGTCGAGGACCCGGCGTAGTCGTCGATGTCGGCCATCACCTGGTCGACGCGGGCGTCGCCGCCGAACACGACGACGCCGGCGCTGGCGTCGCCGGGTCTGGACGACACCGCCTCATCGACGAACGCCGCTGCCGACTCGGCGCCGTTCTCGCCGACGGACGCCGAGCCGTCGACGACGAACACCGCCGCCACACGGTCCGACGGGGCGGTGGATCGTCGGGTCGACGAGGGCGAGCGACGATCAGCGCGGCGACGATCACCCGGACGGCGACGGCCGCCCGCCACTGGCGGCGTCCGACGCCGACGCGCCGCCACGCCAGGAACGCCTCGACGGCGACGACGGCGAGCAGTGGCCACAGCACCCACGGCCAGCAGCGACGACGCCTGGCGCACCGGCTCGTCGGTCCGCGGGTCGACCCGCGCCGGCGGGCGCACCGACGGCCGGCTCGATCGCGCTCTCGTCGGAGGGCGGGTTGACGGCGACCACGACATCCGGCACGCCTGCCGCGCGGATCGTCCAGAAGCCGCTGCTGTCGGCGATCGGGGCGGCGTCGCCGGCGGCGACGGTGCGCACCTCGGCGTCGGGTCCGATCACCTCGGCGCCGGTCCGCGGCACCGGCAGGCGCTCGCCGACGTCGAGCGACTCGGTGAGCGTCGTCACGCCGGTGAGCTCGCCGAGCAGCCGGTCGACGAGCAGCGGGAACGCCAGCTGCACGGCGAGGTTGGAGTCGCGCAGGTCGAACGTGACGTAGGCGAACGAGTGGCCGGCGGAGGTGCCGCGCAGCAGCAGGGGAGCGGCCTCGGCGGCGACGAGCACCTCGGCGTCGCCGGCGCTGACCTGCTGCGCCTCGGCGACCGCGACGTCGGACAGGTCGAGCCCGGCGAGCAGGGCGTCGTCGGCACGCACCAGGGTGACGGCGGGGGTCGTGGCGACGCCGGTGACGGCGATGCCCCGAGCCGTCCGCCGTCGCCGGCAGGCCGCCGGGAGGGGCGACGGCGATGAACGGCGCCCCTGGCTCGGCCGGGACCGGCACGCCGCTGAAGACGAGGAGGTCGTGATCAGCGGCGCACCGTGCCGTCGGTGACGGTCACGCCCGGGATCGCCTCCAGCGGCCTCCTGCCAGAACAGGGTGTCACCGACGACACCGACGTCGATCGCGGCCCGCCGCCCGACGACGGCGACGGCGTGGTCGTCCGCGGCGAGCAGGTCGTCGCCACCGAGGAAGGCCTCGACGAGATCACCGGCGGGCACGTCGAGCTCGACGTCGCGCTGCTCACCCGGACCGAGCCTGACCTCGGTCGCCGCCGCCGTGGCGCCGTCGACGTCGACGCGCACGGGCTGCGTCACCGCCGGCCCGCCGGTGTTGCGGACCGTCACCCTGGCGTGCAGCGCGCCGTCGCGCGGCTCGACGGACAAGCGGGAGATGCCGCGGTTGGTGTCGTCGCGGCCGATCTGCTCGACGCGGGTCCCGGCCGGCAGCAGGGCGGCCTCCTCCGGCGTGATCCCTCCGTCGGACAGGAGGACGAAACCGATCGGCGTCGTGCCCGTCTCCAGGCTCTGGGCCAGGGCGAAGGCGTCGTCGAAGGCGGCGCGTCCCTCGGTCGACGTCGATCGTGCGCAACGCCCGCTCGAACTCGGCGCCGTCGGCGCTGGCCGTCAGGGCCACCCGGGCGAGGTCGCCGGCGACGACGATCGAGGCGACGCCGCCGTCGGGCAGCTCGTCACGCAGCTCCTGGGCGCGCGTCCGGGCGTCGGCCAGGCGGTCGGGGGAGCCGTCGGTGGCGGCCATCGAGCCCGAGGCGTCGACGATGAACACGGTGTGCTCGGCCAGGGGCGAGGCCTCGAGCCGCTCGGGGCGGGCGACGGCGGCGGCGAGCAGGGCGACGGCCAGCAACTGGGCGAGCAGCAGCAGGCTCCAGCGGAACCGCTGCCACGGCTGGGCCGCGCTGACCGGACGCTCGACGCGCCGCCAGAGCAGGACCGACGACACCGTCATCGGCGTGCGCCGCGGGCGCAGGATGTGCGAGAGCACGACGGGGATCGCCAGCAGCAGCAGGGCCAGGCCGGCGGGGTTGGCGAACCTCATCGAACGACTCCCGGACCGCCGCCACGAGCGCAGCAGGACGTCGGCGACAGGCGTCGACGGCCATCACCCGCTCGTACGTCGCGCCGCGGGTGCGGCAGTGGGCGGCGGTCTCGTCGAGCCACGCCTGGACCGCCCGCTCGTAGTCGCGCGATGCCGTCGAGGGCCATGCTCACCGGCACCTGCTGGCCGGTCTCGACGTCGACCATCTCCAGGTCGCCGCGCGCGCTCGGGGTGCAGCTCGTCGTCGGCGAGGACGTGCAGCACGGTCGTCTCGCCGCCGCGGGCGACCAGCCGGTCGATCGCCCGGTCCCACCCGTCGTTCAGCAGGTCGGAGATGACGACCGTCACCCCCACCGGGCCGGGCTGGGCGAGCACGTCGCCGGCGGCGCGGGCGAGGTCGGTCGGGCCGGCGGCGTCGAGCGCGGCGAGGTCGGCGAACAGGCTGCGCGTGGCGTGGCGCCCGACGTAGCGGCGCGGCGGGTGCGCTTCGCGGCTCGGTGTGCAACGTCACCGTGTCACGGCGGAGGAGGGCGACGAACCCGATGGCCGCCGCCATCCGCCTGGCCTGGTCGAGCTTGCCGTAGAAGCCCATCGACGCCGACCGGTCGAGGACGATGCGCACCGACACGTCGTCCTCGGCCTCGAACAGGCGGATGAACAGGTGCCCCGTGCGGGCGTACAGCGGGTAGTCGATGCGCCGGTAGTCGTCGCCGGGGTGGTACTCGCGGTAGTCGGCGAAGTCGACCGACGTGCCGAAGTGCGGCGAGCGGTGCTCGCCGGCGAAGCGGCCGGCGAGCCGGCGCCTCGTGCGCAGTTGCAGCCGTTCGAGCTCGGCCAGCAGCGTCGCCGGCAGCAGCTCGTTGGCGTCCATGGCGCTATCCGGCACCGCGCACGCCGGCACCCGGTGCGGGCACGGCGTGCAGGAGCTGGTCGATCAGCACGTCGGTCGTCACGCCGTCGGCAACCGCCTCGTAGCCGACCACGAGCCGGTGGCGCAGGGCCGCGGGGGCGACGGCGCGGATGTCGTCGACGGCGACGTTCGGGTCGCCCGTCGAGCAGGGCGCGCACCTTGGCCGCCAGCACCAGCGCCTGGGCGCCGCGCGGCGAGGCGCCGAAGCGCACGTAGCGCGCCAGGCTCTCCGGGTTCCCCGGTGCGCCCGGCTGGGTGGCGACGACGAGGTCGACGGCGTGGCGCAGCACGTGGCCGGCGATCGGGACGCTGCCGGGTCAGGTCGATCATCGATTGCAGCGTCGGGGCGTCGGCGACGCGGTTGGCGCGCGGCGGACGCCGACCCGGTCGTCCGCTCGAGCACGGTGACCAGGTCGTCGGCCGACGGGAACGGGACGAGCGCCTTGAGGAGGAAGCGGTCGAGCTGGGCCTCGGGCAGCGGGTAGGTGCCCTCCATCTCCAGCGGGTTCTGCGTCGCCATCACGAGGAACGGGCGGGGCAGGTTCCGCGTCGACCCGCCGGCGGTGACGGCCCGCTCCTGCATCGCCTCGAGCAACGCCGACTGGGTCTTCGGCGACGCCCGGTTGATCTCGTCGGCGAGGAGGAAGCTGGCGAACACCGGGCCCGACCGGAACGTGAACGAGCGGTGGCCGTGCTCGTCCTCCTCGAGCACCTGGGTGCCGATGATGTCGGCCGGCATCAGGTCGGGCGTGAACTGGATCCGGCTGAACGGCAGGTCGACGACCAGCGAGAGCGTCTTCAGCAGCATCGTCTTGCCGACGCCCGGGATGCCCTCGAGCAGCACGTGGCCCTCGGCGAGCAGGCACGTCAGCACGCTGCGCACGAGCTCGCGCTGGCCGACGATGACCCGCCCGACCTCCAGCTCGATGCGCTCGGCGATCGCCGCGTAGGCGTCCGGCGACATCGGCGGCGGTGGAGTCATGTCCGATCGCGACTGCTCGTTCATCATCAGTCACGTCCCTGCAGGCGGTCGAAGTAGTCGCGGACGAGATCGCGGTCCGACGGGGCGACGGGGTAGCGGTCCATCGCCTCGGTGGCCCGTTGCGAGTAGTCGCGTGATCGTGTCGGCGAGCGGCACCCGCGACGCGCCGGCCTTGGTCGGCCCGTCGACGCTGCCCGATCACGCCGCCCTCGCCGGAGCCCTCACCGCCGCCGGCGACGAGCTGGTCGCCGTCGGTGCCCTGCGCCGGGTCGAAGATCGTGTCCAGGTCCGGTGTCTCGCCCTCCCGTGCCTCCCGCCGTCCCGGCGCCCTGGCCGCGGCCGCCCTGACCACCGTCGGTGGTGCCGTCACCGCTGCCGCCTCCGGCGATGTCGCCCGACGGGCTGCCGCCACCGCCGCCGCCGCTGCCCTGGCCCTGCCCGTCACCCTCACCCTGGCCTTGACCTTGTCCTTGTCCTTGGCCCTGACCCTGACCCTTGGCCCTGACCCTCACCGGTCTCGCCCTGGCCCTGGCCGTTGCCCTGCTGCTCGGCACCGGTCGCGCCGTCGCCGCGCCCCTGCTCCTGGCCGCTGCCGGGGGAGTCGGTGAGGCCGTCCGCGGCAGCGTTGGCGGCGGCCGCCGCCTCGCCCAGCGCCGCCGACGCCGCAGCCGTGGCGTTCGCCGCGGCGTTGGCCGCGGCGGCGTCGCCCAGCGCAGCCTGGGCGCCGGCGAGGTCACCGGCGCGGATCGCCGCCGCCGCCGCGGCGAGCGCCGCCGCGGCAGTCGGGTCGCCCGCCTGCTGGGTCGCCGCCAGGTCGTCGAGGCGCTCGGCGAGCTCGGCCTGTTCGGCCGCGTCGAGGGCGGGCAGCTCGGCGCCGAGCGCGTCGAGCTGGGCGGCGGCATCGGTCGATGCTCCTGCCCCCGGCAGCGGCTCGTTGGCGAGGCTGCGGTCGAGTCCCTGCGTCGCAGCCCGCGTCGCCAGCGACTCCGGGTCTGCTGGCGGGCGAGCTCGGCGGCTGCCCGCCGGGCGAGCTCCTCGGCGGCAGCCGTGTCGTCGAGGCTGCGCAGCTCGCTGGTCAGCTCGTCGAGGCGCCGAACGGCCTCCGCAGCCGCCGGGTCCTCGCGCAGGCGATCCGCCGTCGCCGCCAGCGCGTCGGCGGTGGCGCCGATCTGCGCCGCCTCGCGCCGGCGTTCGGCGCGCCGGGCGTCCTGCGGATTGGCGACGAGGGCCAGCGCCAGCACGGCGGGGATCGCCACGGCGGCGACCAGCAGGGAGCGCCGCCGCCAGCGCACCGGCACGGCATCGGCGGCGCGGGCATCGTCGGCCAGCCGCACGGCCCGCTCCCGAATGCGCGACCCGAAGTGCTCGATGTCGGCCGGGAACTCGAGGGCGGTGGCGAAGGCGTCGCGTGTGGCCAGTCCCGCGGTCGGCGGCGCGGGCGACGACCATGTCCGGCAGGCGGACCACGACGGCGGCCACGCCGACGACGATGAGCAGGGCGAGCACGAGCCACAGCGCGGCCCACTCCGTCCACGCCCACGGCAGCACCCACCCCGCGGCGACGAGCACCAACGCGCCGATGGCCAGCGCCGGTGCCAGCACCTGGACGGTGTCGAGCGCCCACACGGCGCGCAGCCGGTGGCGCACGGCGCGCAGCAGCTCGCCGAGCCGGCCGAGCTCCCCGAGGGTCACGGCGGCGAACCCGTCGTCTGCGCCAATCCTCCCGTGATCGCTCCTCCCCAGCGTCGTCCGGTCATCGCTCGACCGATGCGGGGGTGCGCAAACGGCGTGCCGCACCCACGAACGACGCTGCAGCCAGCACCGTCATCGACACCATCGAGAGTAGCCAGATGGGTGCCCCTGAGTCCTGTCGCTCGTCGTCCAGGCGCACGTCGGGAGCGGTGTCGGGGAACAGGGCGAACCAGCGGCCGTCGTTGGCGTCCTTGACCTCGAGGATCCCCTCGTGGAGTGCCGACAGCGGACCGTTGTCGTCGACGCCCGCCACGGCATCGGCGACGAGGGCGAGGGGTGTCACGGTGAGCAGCACGGCCGGCGGGACGACCTCGTCGCGGCCGGCGTCCTCCGAGCGGGCGTCGAACACGGCGGCGATGCCGGCCGCCAGCGGCCCGGCGACGACGAGCAGCACGGTGACGGCGTAGGCCAGCACGGTCGCCGTCTGCACGCGGCGGGCGAACGCCGACACGGCGACGACGATCGTGGCGACGAACAGGGCGACCGCCGACACGGCGAGCACGCCGCGCACGATGTCGGCGACGCGGATCCCGCCGAGCACGTACGCCGCGGCCAGCACGGGCAGGGAGGCGACGATCAGCAGCACGAGGTAGGCGAGGGCGGCGATGATCTTGCCGGCGACGATCGAGCGCGGTCGCAGCAGCGTCACCTGGAGGGTGGCCAGCGTCTGGCGCTCACGCTCGCCGGCGATCGCCCCGGCGGCGATGCCGGGCACGAAGAACAGCACGAGCACGGTCATCACCAGGACGACCGACTCGAACACGAGGCGGCCGGCTCGGGTCCGCTCGGCGAGGTCGAACGCCGACTGCCCGGCCTGCGACCCCTCGAACACCAGGAACGCGGTCAACGTGAGCAGGAGGACGAACACGACAGGGCGACGAACGCGCGCAGCCCGCGCAGGCGCTCCGTGAGCTCGCGTCCGATGACCGGATTGACCGTGCATGCTCATTGCACCACGCCCTCGGTGAGTGAGAGGAACAGCTGCTCGAGGCCGTCGTGCTGCTCGACGAACTCGACGACGTCGCGTCCGTCGTCGAGCCACCAGGCGGCGCAGCAGGGCGGCCTGCTCGGCGTCGTCGGCGACCGTGAACGTCTCGGTGGTCGCCGTCGGCGAAGCGCACGGCGATGCGGCGGGCGGCGCCGAGCTGTTCGAGGATCCGCCGCGGCGGGCCCGACGCCAGCAGCCGGCCGGCCTCCATGATCGCCACGTCCGTGCACACCTCCTCGAGCTCGGCGAGGATGTGGCTGGAGATGATGATCGTCTTGCCCATCGCGTTCAGGCCGCGCAGCAGCTCGCGGAGCTCGACACGGGCACGGGGGTCGAGACCGCTGGCCGGCTCGTCGAGCACCAGCAGCTCGGGGTCGTGGACGAGCGTGCGGGCCAGGCTGAGCCGCTGCTTCATGCCCCGGGACAGCGAGTTGACCATCGCCGACCGCTTCGGCGACCAGGTCGACGAGCTCGAGCAACCCGCCGATGAGCTCGGGCCACTGGCGGCGGGGGATGTGGTAGGTGGCGGCGAAGAACTGGAGGTACTCGTCGACGCGGAGGTTGTCGTAGACGCCGAGGACGTCGGGCATGTAGCCGAGTCCGCGGCGCACGTCGCGCGGATGGCTCGACGGGTCGACGCCGAGGACCGTCAGCTCGCCGCTCGTCGGCTGCAGCAACGTGGCGATCATCGAGAACGTCGTCGACTTGCCGGCGCCGTTGGGGCCGATCAGGCCGAAGATCGAGCCGCCCGGCACGACGAGATCCATCGCCGTCGACCGCGGTCAGGGCGCCGTAGCGCTTGGTCAGCCCGACGGACGACACCGCCGGCGCGTTCACGGCGCGGCCTCGAGCACGGGGACCGAGGACGGGTCGGCCATCCCGTTGACGCCGCTGCGCAGCAGCACGACGCCACCGCGGACCGCGGCGGTCGGCACGTCCACCGGATCGCCGTCGTCGGGCATGTCGAGGTCGATCCACCGCTCGCCGTCCCAGAACTCGACGCTGGTCAGCGCGACCGGGTCGAGATCGTCGACCACCAGGCCGTCCACCGTGCCGCCGGGCGGCAGGAGGTAACGGACGACCTGATGCTGGCCGCTGCCGTCGCCGAAGGGGTCGAGCGGGCTGCGCACGATGGCCGCCCGGACGGTCGCCGCGCCGACGGGTCGACCCGCCGGGTCGATCGCAACCATCGAGCTGACCGCGGCCCGCGACGAGGTTCGCTCGCCGGGTTCGACCGGCGGCTGCAGGCCGTCGCTCCAACCGACCACGCGGGCGAAGCCGGTCGGGAACAGCTCCCACCGCTGCGCCGCTGTGCCCCAGATCCCGAACTCGGCGACCTGGCCGTCGGCAGGTCGATCGGCGAACGGCGACGTCCACACCTGATCGGCGCGCGACGAGAAGCGCTCGATCGACGTCGGCTCGGCGAGGTCCCACTCGGCGCGTGCACCCGGCGCCAGGTCGCCCAGCGCGACGGCCGCGGTCGCCGGCGAACACGGCGACGTCGCGGATCGTCACGTCGGTGTCGTTGACCACCGATCCGGCGACCCGCCCGCCGTCCGTGAGTGCCGCCGTGAGCGTGAGGCCCGCCGACGCCACCGGCCCGCTCAGCGTGCTCGTCGCCGCCTGGCCGGCCTCCAGCCGGAACCCGAGCTGGCCGGCGCCATCGGCCCCGACCGTGAGCTCGCCGGTCGTGTCCAACCCGTCGCCGAACATCGGCAGCGGAGCGTCGAGCTGCCAGCCGGGCGGCGTCGAGATGCGCACGTCGCCGCCGGACGGCCGGTAGACGAGGGTGTTGGTGACGGCCATCGCGCCGGCCGGGGAGATCTCGACGAACGTCGCCACGGCGGGGTTGCCGCCGGACCGGAATCGCCCGCCGGCGACGAGGATGCCGGTCGCCGTGAGCACGGCGACGAGCGGCACCACCACCCAGCCCAGCGTCAAGCGCCGGGCGCGGCGCAGCGCGAGGTACACGACCGGGCCGATGACGAAGCCGTACAGGGCGAGCGCGATCACCATCGGGACGAGGCTCGGGAGGCGCACGTCGGCGCGGGCGGCGAGGTCGCGCTCGGGGCTGACGAAACCCTCGGTCCCGAACGCCAGGCGTTCCGACGCCCCGCCGGACGGTTCGATGATCGTGTCCCAGCGACCGCCTGCGGCCGCACCGTCGACGATGCGGATCTCGCCGCGCCCGGCCCACGAGTAGCCGGCCGCTCCTGGGCGCCACGCTGCCGGGAGCACGTCGGACCCGGTGGCGTCGTCGACGAGCAGCCGGCCGCCGGCATCGACCCACAGCAGCAGCGCCGTCAGGTCGGTGCCGTCGAGGTCGACGAGGTCGGCGCCGGTGGCGACGATCGTGTCGTAGGCCTCGAGACCGATCGGTCCGAGCTCGATCACGTCGGACGTCAGCGGCGCCAGCTCGGCGCGCCCGGTGCCGCTCGACAGGGTGACCTGCTCGGGCAGCTCGCCGACGCGTGTCACGAGGCGGGGGAGCACGCCGACCAGCTCGACGTCGTCGGCGGTGCGCACGCGGACGTCCTGCGTGGCGACGACCCGGTCGCCATCGCGGACGTCGACGCGCAGTGCCTCGTCGAAGACCGGGCCGGGGACGACGAGGACGATCTCCTTCGTCGTCCCGGCAGGGACGTGCAGCGGCTGGCGGACCGACGCCGACCCGTCCGTGCGGCCGACGACCACCTCCCCGTCGATCAGCTCGTCGGCGCTCACCCGGGCACGGACCACGGCATGGTCGCCCGGCTCGGCGTGGCCGTTGACGCCGACCTCGATCTCGATCGTCGTCTCGGCGAGCGGCCGAATGGGCGGGGAGGGCGAGCACGGACGCCGCCACGGCCAACAGCGCCGCCCCGACCGCACCGGCGGCGAAACCGCCCCGACCGCCGCGCACCATGGTCAGCGAGTACAGCACACCGCTACCGTGCCGGTGGATGAGCGACGCCGGACGCATGCTGCGTATCGGTCTGGTCTGCCCGTACAGCCTCACCGTCCCGGGCGGTGTGCAGGCGCAGGTGCTCGGGCTCGCCCGCGAGCTGCGCCGGCAGGGCCACGAGGCCCGTGTGCTCGGCCCGTGCGACGGCCCGCCGCCCGAGGCGTTCGTCACGCCGCTCGGCAACAGCCTGCCGACGGCGGCCAACGGTTCGGTCGCCCCGCTGGCGCCGGACGCGTCGGCGGCGCTGCGCACGATCCGCGCCCTCAACGACGAGGCGTTCGACGTCATCCACGTCCACGAGCCGATGGTGCCGGGGCCGCCGATGACGGCGGTGATCTTCAAGCGGGCGCCGACGATCGGCACGTTCCACGCGGCCGGGCGCTCGTCGGGCTACCAGGTGTTCTACTGGTTCCTGAAGTGGGTCGGTGGGCACATCGATCGCAAGGTCGTGGTGTCCAGGAACGCCCTCGAGCTGGTGCAGTCGCACCTCGGCGGCGAGTACGACATCCTGTTCAACGGCGTCGAGATCGACGAGATCGCCGCCGCCGCGCCGACGCCGGCGAGTCACCCGACGATCTTCTTCTGCGGGCGCCACGAGGAGCGCAAGGGCCTGGCGGTGCTGCTCGAGGCGTTCACCACGCTGCCCGACGACGTCCAGCTGTGGATCGCCAGTGACGGGCCCGACGGGCCGCGGCTGCGCCAGCAGTACGCCGGCCACGACCGCATCACATGGCTCGGGCGGATCAGCGAGGCAGAGAAGTTCGCCCGCCTGCGTGGGGCAGCCGTGTTCTGCGCACCGTCGCTGCACGGCGAGTCGTTCGGCGTCGTGCTGATCGAGGCGATGGCGGCGGGCACTCCCGTCGTGGCGAGCGGCATCGACGGCTACCGCAACGTGGCCACCGACGGTGTCGACGCGGTGCTCGTCGAGCCCGGCGACGTCGGCGCCCTGGCTGCCGCGCTCGGCAAGGTGCTCGGCGACCGCACGCTGGCCCAGTCGCTGCGGGCGGCCGGACACGACCGGGCCGGCGACTTCTCGATGCGCACCCTCGCCGCCGAGTACGTCGCCATCTACCGCCAACTCCTGCCAGACCTGACGACCGGTGCTCGCGGGCGACTCGCACGGGCCGGCGGACCCGGCGGGTCCGCTCGTACACTGATCGGCCATGACCATCGCCCTCATCATCCTCGCGGTGCTGGTCGTGCTGCTGATCGTCTACCTGATCGCCGCCTACAACGGCTTGATCCGGCGTCGCAACCAGATCGAGAACGCCTGGTCGCAGATCGATGTGCAGCTCAAGCGCCGCCTGGACCTCATCCCCAACCTCGTCGAGACCGTCAAGGGCTACGCCGCCCACGAGCGCGAGACCCTCGACGCCGTCATCCAGGCCCGCAACTCGGCGATCGCCGCACCATCCAGCCCGCACGCCCAGGCCGAGGCCGACACCCAGCTGTCCGGCGCCCTGCGCCAGGTGTTCGCCCTCGGTGAGGCCTATCCCGACCTCAAGGCGAACCAGAACTTCCTGGCCCTGCAGGAGGAGCTCACCGCCACCGAGGGCCGGGTCGCCTACGCGCGGCAGTTCTACAACGACAGCGTGCTCGACTACAACAACAAGCTGCAGCAGTTCCCGACGATGATCTACGCCCGGATGCTGAAGTTCGAGCCGCGCGAGTACTTCGAGGCCGACGAGGCCGCGCGCACCGTGCCGACGGTCGAGTTCTGATCCGGCCATGAATCCGTCTTCTGGCACCACTCTCGCGGCACGCGTCCCGTGTTCGAGCTGATCCGCGCCAACAAGCGGCGCTCGGTCCTCCTCGTCGCCGGCTTCGTGCTGATCACCGTGCTCGTCGGCGCCGTGGCCGGGTACCTCGCCGGGTTCGGATGGATCGGCGCGGTGTTCGCCCTCGTCCTCGCCGCCGGCTTCGCCTTCGCGTCGTACTGGAAGTCCGACGCCATCGCCCTCGCCGTCAGCCGGGCCCGGCCCGCCGACCCCGAGCAGTACCGCCGCCTGCACAACCTCGTCGAGGGGCTGTGCATCGCCGGCGGCCTGCCCAAGCCGCGCGTGTACGTCGTCGACGACCCGGCGCCGAACGCCTTCGCCACCGGGCCGCGACCCCAAGCACGCCGCGATCGCCGTCACCAGCGGCCTGCTGGAGAAGCTCAACCGGGTCGAGCTGGAGGGCGTGATCGCCCACGAGCTGTCGCACATCCGCAACTACGACATCCTCGTCTCCACGCTCGCCGTGACGCTCGTCGGCACGGTGGCGATCGTCACCGACATCGCGATCCGCATGATGTGGTGGAACGGCGGCCGCCAGCACCGTGACGGAGATCACAACGACAGCGGCAACCCCCTGGCCATCGTCGGTTTCGTCCTCCTCATCCTCGCCCCGTTCGTCGCCCGGGCCATGCAGGCGACGATCTCACGGCGCCGAGAGACGCTGGCAGACGTCAGCGCGTGCCAGCTCACGAGGTATCCACCAGGTTTGATCTCGGCCCTGGAAAAATTGCGAGACGACACGACGGTGACGCACGCGGCGTCCACCGCCACGGCACACTTGTGGATCGAACAGCCCATGAGCGGTGTCGGCGACCAGGGTCGGCTCGGATCGATCCACAGACTGTTCGACACGCATCCCCCGCTCGAAGAGCGGATCAGCCTGCTGAGAGAACTATGACCCCCACGTCTCCATCCCCACGTCCCACCCCCGGCCGAGCCAGAACGCTCGCCTCCCTGCTGCTCGTCGGCAGCCTCGCCGCGCTGGCCACTGCCTGCAGCGGCGACAGCGAAGCAGCCGACGAGACGACCGCACCGACCGTCCCCGAGACGACCGAGGCGCCGACGACCACGCGCGAAGACCACGACCACGACCGAGGCGACGACCACGACGGCCGAGCCGACGACGACGCTGCCGGCGACGACGACCACCGAGGCGGCGATCCCCCGGATGCCGCTCACCGGCGAGCCGCTCGCGTACGGGCAGCTGCCGCCCGACCGCCCGGCGCTGGTCGTCAAGATCGACAACAACCCTGCCGCCCGCCCGCAGAGCGGGCTCAACTCCACCGACATCGTGTTCGAGGAGATCGTCGAGGTCGGCACCCGCTTCGCCGCGGTGTTCCACAGCAACGGGGCCAATCCGGTCGGTCCGATCCGGTCGGGGCGGACCCAGGACGTCGACCTGCTCGGCGGGCTGCAGCAACCGCTGTTCGCCTGGAGCGGCGGCAATGCCGGCGTCACCCGGGCGATCGCCGACTCCGACTTCATCGACACCTACCACAGCGCCCCGCGAGGGACGTATCGGCGCCAGGGCAACAATGGTGCCCCGCACAACCTGTACTCCGACACCGACGCGCTGTGGGCGCTGACGACGCCGGAGGCCGGCCGACCGGTGCCGATGTTCTCGTACCTGCGCCCGGGCGAGGCACCGGCGGGCAACCCGGCCACGCGCGCCGAGATACGCATGGACAGCGACAACGTGCTGTGGGAGTACGACCCCGCGACCACCGCCTACTGGCGCTCGACCAACGGCCAGCGCCACGACGACGCCAACAGTGGTGAGCAGCTCAACGCCACCAACGTCGTCATCCTCGACACGCCCTACCAGCCGAGCTACGTCGACCGCCGCAGCCCGGAGGCCGTGACGATCGGTGGCGGCCCGGCGACGGTGCTCAGCGGCGGCACCGTGCGCACCGGGTCCTGGCTGCGCAACACGCGCACCGACGCCATCGCCCTGTTCGCCGACGACGGCAGCGTGCTGGAGCTGCTGCCCGGTCGCACGTGGGTCGAGCTGCGCGATCCGGTCGACCCAGCACCGACGATCTCCTGAGGTCGTGCCGGCGCGACCGTCGGTAGGATCGATGCCATGACCAGCTCGTCGCGCGCCACTGGCACGTTCCCGGTGAAGCGCGGGCTCGCCGAGATGCTCAAGGGCGGCGTGATCATGGACGTCGTCACCGCTGAGCACGCCCGCATCGCCGAGGACGCCGGGGCGTGTGCCGTGATGGCGCTCGAGCGTGTGCCCGCCGACATCCGCCGCGACGGTGGCGTCGCCCGGATGAGCGACCCGGAGATGATCGCCGGCATCCAGGCCGCGGTGTCGATCCCGGTGATGGCCAAGGCCCGCATCGGCCACTTCGTCGAGGCCCAGATCCTCCAGGCGCTCGCCGTCGACTTCGTCGACGAGAGCGAGGTGCTGACCCCCGCCGACGAAGCCCACCACATCGACAAGTTCGCCTTCGACGTCCCGTTCGTGTGCGGGGCGACCAACCTCGGCGAGGCCCTGCGCCGCGTCGCCGAGGGAGCAGCGATGATCCGCTCCAAGGGCGAGGCCGGCACCGGGAACATCGTCGAGGCGGTGCGCCACCTGCGCTCGATCGTGGGCGACATGCGCAAGCTGACCCAGGCCGACTCGGCCGAGCTGTTCGACTGGGCCAAGCGCCTGCAGGCGCCGTTGCCACTCGTGCAGGAGGTCGCCGAGACCGGTTGGCTGCCAGTGCCGCTGTTCTGCGCCGGCGGCATCGCCACACCCGCTGACGCCGCGCTCGCCATGCAGCTCGGAGCGGAGGCGGTGTTCGTCGGATCAGGCATCTTCAAGAGCGACGATCCGGCGCCGCGGGCCAAGGCGATCGTCGAGGCGACGACGCACTTCCAGGACCCGGCGATCCTCGCCAAGGTCAGCAGCGGGCTGGGCACGCCGATGACCGGGATCGGCATGGACGACGTCGCCGAGCGCTATGCGGACCGCGGCTGGTGACACCGGTGGGCGATCTCCCGAATTCGGAGGCGAAGACCCGGTCCAGCACGCCGGCGCCTCCAGGCGCTTCGGCGGCTGCGTCATGAACGAGCCTCCAGGTGCTGATCGCTGTACTGGCGCTGCAGGGCGCGTTCAGGGTCCACACCAGGCGTCTCGCTGAGCTCGGCGTCGAGACACGAGACGTCCGCCGCCCGACCGATCTGGCCGGCATCGACGGCCTCGTGATGCCCGGTGGCGAGAGCACGACGATGTCGTCGCTGCTGACGTCGAGCGGGCTGTTCGACGAGCTCAAGGCGCGCATCAGCGACGGCCTGCCCGTGTTCGGCACGTGCGCCGGGATGATCCTGCTGGCGACCGAGGTGCTCGACGGCCGGCCGGACCAGCGCACGTTCGGAGCCATCGACCTCACCGTGCGCCGCAACGGCTACGGCCGGCAGCTCGACAGCTTCGAGTCCGACCTGCAGATCGAGGGCCTCGACGAGGCCTTTCACGGGGTGTTCATCCGCGCCCCACGGGTGGAGAGCGCCGGGCCGGCGGTCGAGGTGCTGGCCAGCCACGAGGATGTTCCGGTGCTCGTGCGCCAGGGCCGCACCATGGCCGCGTCGTTCCACCCGGAGCTGACGCCGGACAGCCGGCTGCACGAGTTGTTCGTCGAGCTGGTGGAAGGGGAGCGCTGAGATGTCCGGTCACTCCAAGTGGGCGACGATCAAGCACAAGAAGGGCGCCGCCGACAAGGCACGGGGCAAGCTGTTCAACAAGCTCGCCAGACAGCTCGAGGTCGCCGCCCGCGCCGGCGGGGGCGACCCCGACGCCAACCCGACGCTGCGCACGGCCGTGCAGAAGGCGAAGGCGGGGCAGATGACCAACGACGCCATCGACCGGGCGATCAAGCGGGGCACGGGCGAGGGCGACGCCGGCACGTACGAGGCGATCATGTACGAGGGGTACGCGCCCGGCGGGGTCGCCCTGCTCATCGACGTGCTCACCGACAACCGCAACCGCACCGGCGCCGAGATCCGCGGCGCGTTCACGCGTCACGGTGGGTCGCTCGCCGAACCGGGATCGGTGAGCTGGCAGTTCGCCCGCCGCGGGATCGTGGTCGTCGATGGCGCCGCCGACGAGGATGCGCTGATGCTGGCCGCGCTCGACGCCGGTGCCGACGACGTCTCCGACGACGGTGGCTCGTGGCGGGTGACGGCGGACGCATCGCTCACGTTCGACGTCCGCGACGCCCTCGAGGCGGCCGGCTTCGTCGTCGAGTCGGCGGACGCGCCGATGGTCTCGGAGAACGTCGTGCCCGTCACCACCGTCGAGGACGCCAAGAAGGTGCTGCGCATCGTCGAGGCGATCGAGGACAATGACGACGTGCAGGACGTCTACGCCAACTTCGACATCCCCGACGACGTGATCGAGCAAGCGATGGACGCGAGCTCGTGAGCGGCGTCGGAGTCGGGGATCGCGCCCCTGCGTTCACGCTGCCGGGCACGGGCGATCGCACGTACTCGCTCGCCGACTACGCCGGGCGACCCGTGGTGCTGGTGTTCTACCCGGGCGACGACACGCCGGTGTGCACGAAGCAGCTGAACACCTACAACGACGGATTCGACCAGTTCACCCAGCTCGGGGCGCAGGTGCTGGCGATCTCGGCGCAGGACATCACCAGCCACGAGCGCTTCTCCGCCAAGCACGGCGGGTTCGCCTTCCCCCTGCTCGCCGACACCGACAAGGCCGTCGCCGCGGCGTACGGCACGCTCGGGCCGATCGGGTTCCCCCGGCGCAGCGTGTTCATCGTCGATGCCGAGGGCGTCATCCGCTACGCCCACCGAGCCATCGCCGGGCTGACCTACCGCCCGATCAGCGAGCTCGTCGGCGTCCTCTCGACGCTCTGACGCGATCGGCCAAACTCAGGCGTCCTGCCAGGGGATGAGGCTGGGGACGGCGCGGCCCTTGGCGTCCTGGAAGCGGGCCTCGAACGTGTAGGCCTCGGCCTCCAGCGGGTTGCGGTGGTAGGCGGTCGGGCGAGTGATGTAGCCGGGCAGTGTGCCGCCGCCTTCCACGTACCCCTTGCCATAGGCGCAGGCGAACTCCTTCTCCCCGCCGTAGCGGCGGACCTGGTCGACGTGGAGCACCTCGTGGATCAGGTTGACGACGTCACGCGGGCTGTCCTCGTCGAGCTCGCCGCGCCAGTAGATCGAGTAGCCGAACGTCATCGCGAGGATGTTCCCGTCGGCCTTGAACCGGTTCGGCGGCAAGCGGCAACGCGGTGCGGTAGCGGATGCGCTCGACGTCGAGGTCGGGGAAGAGGTGGGCCATCAGCCGTTCCGTCGCCGGCTGCATGCGATGCGTTGGACGGCGGACGTTGGCGATCTGCGCCGACCGCTTGGTCTCCCGATAGATGTTCTGCCCGAGCGTGCAGGCGAGCGGCAGGTACGTCGGCTCGAGGAACCCGAACGCGGCACCGACTCCGCGCGCCGTCGACCACCACCCCATCGAATGAGATGTTCGCACCGTCGCACCAAGCACCTCCACCACCGAGCTACCGTACGAACCTGTGTTCGCAGGGAGAGTCCTCGGCATCGACCGCCGGCTTGACCCGCTGCGGGTACGCCGTGGTCGACGCTGCCGGTCCGCAGGCGGTGGCGCTCGGCGTGATCCGCACGCCGGCGACCGCGGCGCTCCCGACAGCGCCTCGCCGCGCTCCGCGACACGAGCTCGCCGCGCCTGATCGCTTCGAGTTCTCGCTCCGTCGGCGGCTGGCGGTCGAGGACGTCTTCTTCCAGGTCAACGTTCCGCACGGCGATGAGCGTCGGCCAGGCCAGCGGAGTTGGCGCTCGCCGAGGCCAGCTGTCCAGCCGGCTGGCGTCGTCGCCACAGTACAGCCCGAACCAGGTGACAGGATCGCCGGCGCCGGCTGGGGCGCGAGCGACCGAGGAGCAGGTGCAGCGGATGGTCCACCAGCGGCCGCCGCGCTCCGGCTACCCTACGAACCTGTGTTCGCAGGGAGAGTCCTCGGCATCGACCCCGGCCTGACCCGCTGCGGGTACGCCGTCGTCGACGGTGCCGGCCCGCACGCGGTGGCGCTCGGCGTGATCCGCACGCCGGCGACCGCGGCGCTCCCGCAGCGCCTCGCCGCGCTGCGCGACGAGCTCGCCGCGCTGATCGCCGAGTTCCGCCCGTCGGCGGTGGCGGTCGAGCACGTCTTCTTCCAGGTCAACGTGCGCACGGCGATGAGCGTCGGCCAGGCCAGCGGGTTGGCGCTCGCCGAGGCCGCGTCAGCCGGCTGCGACGTCGCCCAGTACAGCCCGAACCAGGTGAAGGACGCCGTCGCCGGCTGGGGCGGAGCGACCAAGGAGCAGGTGCAGCGGATGGTGCAGGCGCGGCTCCGGCTCGAACGCCCCCCGCGACCAGCTGACGCCGCGGACGCCGCGGCGCTGGCGTTGTGCCACCTCGCGTCGGCCCCGCTGCGGGCGAGCGTCGCCGCGGCGACCGGGAGTGTGCGGTGATCGGTTCGCTGCGTGGCGAGGTGCTCGAGCGGGGGCTCGACGGCACCGTGCTGATCGAGGTCGGCGGCGTGGGGTACCTGGTCGTCGTCTCCCCGCGCACGCTCGCCGAGCTGGAGCCGACGACCGGCGTGTTCCTGCACGTCCACCACCACATCCGCGAGGACGGCCAGACGCTGTACGGCTTCGCCACGCGGGAGGAGCGGGCGACGTTCCAGGTGCTGATCGCCACCCACGGTGTCGGTCCGGCGCTGGCCATGGCGATCCTCGCCACGCACTCACCGGCGGCCCTCGTCGACGTCGTGGCGGGGGCCGACGTCGGCGCCCTCACGCTCGTGCCCGGCGTCGGCCGCAAGACCGCCGAGCGACTGCTGATCGAGCTCAAGAGCCGGCTGTCGGTCCCGGTGCTCGACCCGGTCGGCGCGCCCTCCGGCGGTTCGGCGATCGGCGACGTCCGGGAGGCGCTGGCAGGGCTCGGCTATGCGCCGGACGAGATCCGCGACGCGCTGCGCGAGCTGCCGGCCGAGGCCGATGCCGAGCGCCTGCTGCGCGACGCGCTGAAGCTGCTCGGGGCGCGTCGTGCGTGACGAGTTCCTCGAGCCGGGCGTCTCCGACGACGGCGAGGATGCCGTCGAGGTCGGGCTGCGCCCGCGCCGGCTCGCCGAGTTCGTCGGCCAGCGCGAGCTGAAAGAGCACCTCGGCATCGTCATCGAGGCGGCGCGGCGGCGCGGTCAGGCGGTCGACCACCTGCTGTTCGCCGGCCCTCCGGGACTGGGCAAGACGACGCTCGCTGGCATCGCCGCCGCCGAGATGGGCGTGACGTTGCACGTGACGTCCGGACCGGCGCTCGAACGGGCCGGCGACCTCGCCGCCATCCTCACCAAGCTCGACGAGCGCGACGTGCTGTTCATCGACGAGATCCACCGGCTGTCGCGGGCGGTCGAGGAGATCCTGTACCCGGCGATGGAGGACTTCCAGCTCGACATCGTCGTCGGCAAGGGCCCGGCGGCGTCGAGCATCCGCCTGACGTTGCCGCCGTTCACGCTCGTCGGGGCGACGACCCGCACGGGCATGATCACCGGGCCGCTGCGCGACCGCTTCGGACTGGTCGCCCGCCTCGACTACTACGACACCGCCGAGCTGGAGGCGATCGTCGTGCGTGCCGCGGACATCCTCGCGGTGTCCGTCGACACCGATGGGGCGTGGGAGATCGCCCGCCGTTCGCGCGGCACCCCGCGCATCGCCAACCGGCTGTTGCGACGCGTGCGCGACTATGCCGAGGTGCGCGGCGACGGCACCGTCGACGCCGACGTCGCCCGCGCCGGACTCGCCGTCTTCGGTGTCGACGACCGTGGGCTCGACAAGGTCGACCGAGCGATCCTCGGCGCACTCTGCGAGCAGTTCCGCGGCGGGCCGGTCGGCCTGTCGACGCTGGCGATCTCGGTCGGCGAGCAGACCGAGACGGTCGAGGACGTGTACGAGCCGTTCCTCATCCAGCAGGGCCTGCTCGCCCGCACCCCCCGTGGCCGTGTGGCGATGCCCGCCGCCTACGACCACCTCGGCCTGCCCGCACCACGCACGGGCCGCAAGGTGGTCTGTTCGACTGACATCGCCCAGCGCGGTGGGCCACGATCTGCGCCCGTGACCACCCATCGTCTTCGACCAGCACGTGACCATCGGCGACGAGGGCCAGATGGCGATGCCTGTCTGGTTCCCGGACGGCGGCAGCGGTCCGGCGCTGCTCGTGATCCAGGAGATCTTCGGCGTCGGCGCCTACATCCGCGCCGTCGCCGAGCGGCTGGCGGCGCCGGCTACGTCGTCGGCGCGGCAGATCGTGTTCTGGCGCCTCGTCGACGCGGGCTGGGACGCCGGCCACGACGACGAGTGGCTTGACGTCCTCGCTGCGGCAGGTCGGCAACCTCGACCCGGCCAAGGCCGTCGCCGACTGCGTCCGCGCCGCCCGGCCGAGCACCTCGACGGGCTCACCGAGACGTGCTCGTCAGCGGCGTCCTCGGCTTCTGCCTTGGCGGCACGCTCGCCTTCGGTGTCGCCGCGGAGGACAACCCGTCGGTGTGCGTCAGCTACTACGGGTCCGGCGTGCCGGACATGCGCCAGCGCCTCGACGACGTCACGTGCCCGACGATCTTCCACTTCGGCGCCGACGACGCGCTACATCCCCGCCGAGGGTGTCGAGGCGCTCGCCGAAGTCCCTGATCGCCGGCAGGCCGGGCTTCGCTGCTCAACGTCGAGGCCGCCGGCCACGCCTTCGACAACCACGAGGCACCGATGTTCCACGACGAGGCTGCGGCACGCGCGGCGTGGTCGAAGACGATGGCCTTCCTGGGCGAGCACCTTCCCGCCGGCTACATCCGAGTGTCGGCGTGCGGCTGGAGGAGTTCGACTACGAGCTGCCGCCCGAGCGCATCGCCCAGGTGCCGATCGAGCCCAGGGACGCCGCCCGCCTCCTCGTCGACCGGGGGAGTGCACCGCCCGACCATCGCACGGTCGCCGACCTCCCCGACCTGCTGCGCCCCGGCGACGTCGTCGTCGTCAACGACTCGCGGGTCCTCGCCGCCCGGCTGCGCCTGCACCGGGCGACCGGGGGCGCCGTCGAGGTCCTGCTGCTCGAAGCGCTCGGGTCGATGACGTGGGAGGCGATGGTGCGGCCGGCGCGCCGGCTTCGCCCCGGCGAGGACCTGTTCGACGGCGCCGGCGCCGGCGTCGCCACCGTGCTCGGGCGGACCGCGGCCGGCGACACGTTCCGCGTGCAGCTGCACGACGTCGAATCGATCGACCGGATCGGCGAGATGCCGTTGCCGCCGTACATCACGACCCGCCTCGATCGGCCCGACCGCTACCAGACCGTCTATGCCCGCCGTCCGAGCTCGGCCGCCGCGCCGACGGCCGGGTTGCACCTGACCCCCGAGCTGATCGAGGAGATCACCCGGCGGGGAGCCGCCGTCCATGCCGATCGAGCTCGCGGTCGGCCTGGACACGTTCCAGCCGGTCACCGAACCCGACCCGCTCGAGCACGCCATGCACGGTGAGCGCTATCGCGTCCCGGAGTCCACATGGGAGGCGTGCCACGCGGCCGGCCGGGTCGTTGCCGTCGGGACCACCAGCGTCCGCGCCCTGGAGAGCGCGGCGGCGACGGGACAGCTCAGCGGGCGCACCGAGCTGTTCCTCCACCGCGGGTCGACGTTCCACGTCGTCGACGTCCTGCTCACCAACTTCCACCTCCCGCGCACGACGCTCTTGATGATGATCGACGCCTTCGTCGGCCCGCGCTGGCGCACGCTGTACGAGACGGCGCTGGCCGAGCGGCTACCGCTTCTTGTCGTTCGGCGACGCGATGCTCCTCGATCGTCACGCCCGAGTTAGCTTCCCTGCCTTGCACCCCGTCCGGCTCGACATCGAGGCATGCGACGGCACGGCGCGCGCCGGGGTCGCCCACACCGCCAGGGGCTCCTACCGCACGCCGTGCTTCATGCCGGTCGGGACCCGCGGTGCGGTCAAGTACCTCAGCTCGGCCGACTACGACGAGCTCGGCGCGGAGATCGTGCTCGCCAACGCCTACCACCTCATGTTGCGGCCCGGGGCCGACGCCGTCGCTCGCTTCGGGGGCCTCGGCGCGTTCGCCGGCTGGGACGGCCTGACGCTCACCGACTCGGGCGGCTACCAGGTGTTCTCGCTCGGCCCGAAGATCGACGACGACGGCGTGACGTTCCGCAGCGTCTACGACGGTTCGTCCCATCGCCTCACGCCCGAGGCGGCCGTGGCCACCCAGGAGCTGCTCGGCGCCGACATCCAGATGGTGCTCGACGTGTGCCCGCCGTTGCCGAGCCCGCCGGGCGTCGTCGAGCTCGCCGTGGAGCGAACCGCCGTGTGGGCCGGGCGCGCCCGCGCCGCGCATCGTCGCGAGGACCAGTCGCTGTTCGGCATCGTCCAGGGCGGGACCGACACGGCGCTGCGCGGGGAGAGCGCGCGGCGCACGGTCGAGCTCGACTTCGATGGCTACGGCATCGGCGGGTTGTCGGTCGGGGAGACGCGGGACGAGATGCTCCCGGCGCTGGCGGCGGCCATCGACCACCTGCCGGCCGACCGCCCTCGCTACCTGATGGGCGTCGGCGACCCGGCATCGCTCGTCGAGGCCGTCGCCATCGGCGTCGACCAGTTCGACTGCGTGATGCAGACCCGCCTCGGCCGCCACGGCACGGCGCTGACGGGGACCGGCCGCGTGCAGGTCAAGGCGGCGCGCCACGGCGACGAGGACGCCCCGCTCGACGAACGGTGCGCCTGCGCCGTCTGCGCCCGCCACTCGCGGGGCTACATCCGCCACCTGTTCTCGGTCGGAGAGCCGACTGCCGCTCGGCTCGTCAGCCTGCACAACATCGCGTGGACGCTGGCGTTGATGGCCCGCTGCCGGGAGACGATCGCCGCCGGCACGTTCGCTGCGCTGCGCGCCGAGGTGGTCGCGACATGGGGCTGAGGTGCTGCCGGTCGCGAGCGACCCACCGGTAGGCTTGCCCGCCGCATGCACGCCCTCATGATCCTCGCCGGCGACGACAACTCCGGCTCCGGTGGTTCCTTCCTGTCGTTCGGGATCCTCCTGCTGATCCCGCTGGCGATGTACTTCCTCATGATCCGCCCGCAGCGCAAGCGGATGCGCGAGCAGCAGTCGATGCAGTCGTCACTGGAGGTCGGCGACGAGGTGCTCACCGCGTCGGGCATCTACGGGTTCATCACCGCCTTCGAGGAAGACCGCATCTGGATCGAGATCGACGACGACGTGCAGATCCGCGTCAACCGCGGCTTCGTCCAGGGCAAGGTCGACACCAGCGCTTCGGCGCACGCCGTCGGCGGCCGCCAGTGCGGACACGGCGTGACTCGTCGGACACGCGCCCTGATGGCGCGGCGGCCGATGCCGCCTCGCCCGACGAATGATGCGCCGCCGCCTGTGGGCGTCGCTGCTCGGCTGCGTCGGCATCACCGCCCTCCTGCTGATCTTCAACCTCGCCTTCCGCAACACACCGGTGCTCGGGCTCGACCTGCAGGGCGGCGTGTCGGTGGTCCTGGCGCCGGAGGAGGGAGCGTCCGGCGACGACCTGATCGTCATCCGTGACCTCATCCGCGACGAGCTGGAGAACCGTGGCATCGCCGAGCCCGACGTGCGCGTCGAGGGCTCGAACATCATCGTCGACCTGCCGGGCGTCAAGGATCAGCGCGACGCGCTCGACGCCGTCGACGTCGCCGGCATCGTGACGTTGCGGCCCGTCTTCGCCTGTGCCCTCGGCGAGGACACGTCCTCGTCGTCGGTGCCGTCGTCGGTCCCGGTCGCTCGGTGCCGGCGACCTCGGCCGGGGCTCGGTCGACACCGGCGCACCGTCGACCTCGGCGACCGTGGCGCCGGCCGGGTTCGCCAACCCCAACGCTGCGCCGCCGACCACCGAGCCGGCGACGACGACAACGACGACGACCGTGCCGACGTCCGACGGGTCGACGACGACCACGGTGCCCGGCGCCACGACGACGACTGCCGTCACGGCGCAACCGGAGACCGAGGTGCTGCGCTACCTCGGCGGCGGCTCCTGCCTCGTCGGTCCGTCCGGGGCGGGAGGCGAGGAGATCTTCGAGCGCAACGGCGCCCGCGTCGAGCTCTCCCAGCAGTTCGGCTGGACGGTCGTCGTCGACCTCAGCCCCAGCGGCCAGGACGCGTGGAACGTCCTCGCCCTGGAGTGCAACACCGGCGCCGCGACGTGCCCGAGCCGGCAGCTGGCGATCGTGCTCGACGACGTCGTGCAGTCGGCACCGACGGTCAACCAGGCGTCGTTCACCGACTCCGTCCAGATCAGCGGCAGCTTCACCGAGGACGAAGCCCGCTCCCTGTCGCGGGTCCTGAACCGCGGTGCGTTCCCGACCGACGTCGAAGTGCGGCGCGTCGACACCGTGTCGCCGACGCTCGGCGAGGACTCGATGCAGGCGTCGATCGTCGCCGGGCTCGTGGGCATCGTGCTGCTGCTCGTCCTGCTCGTCGCCTTCTACCGGCGGCTCACCCTGCTCATCGCGGCCGGGATGATCGTGTGGGGCATGCTGATCTACAGCGTGTCGATCCTCATCTCCGAGCAGACGAACTACGCCCTCACGCTCGCCGGCGTCACCGGCATCATCGTCTCCATCGGCATGACCGTCGACAGCTACGTCGTCTACTTCGAGCGGATGAAGGACGAGGTGCTCCACGGGCGGACGTTCAAGAACTCGGCGGCGCGCAGCTTCAAGTCGACCTGGCGCACGATCCTCGCCGCCAACCTGGTGTCGTTCATCGCCGCCGCCGTGCTGTTCGTGATGAGCGTCGGCTCCGTCCGCGGGTTCGCCCTCTACCTGGGTGTGACGACCGTGTGCGACGTGATCGTGCTGTGGTTCTTCACCCGTCCGGCCATCATCCTGATGGCCGACACCGGGCGCCTCGACCGCCACGATCCGTTCGGCCTGGGCACGACATGAGCACCTCAGAGCTGCTCCGCGACACCGTCCGTCCGGTCGCCTCGACCAAGTGGGGTCGCCTCGTCCGGGCCCAGACGTCGATCGACTTCTGGGGTCGACGCTGGTTGTGGATGGCGATCTCCATCGTCCTGTTGGTGATCACGGTGCTGTCGCTGTGGCAGCGTGGCCTCGAGCTGGGCATCGACTTCGAGGGCGGCGTGGCGTGGGACGTGCCGGCCAGTGAGCTGAGCATCGACGACGCCCGATCGATCCTCGACGACGCCGGGCTGGAGAGCGATCAGGCCAAGATCCAGGAACGGCGTTCCGACAGCGGCGACATCATCAAGGTCCAGGTCGAGGACCAGCCCGAAGCGGTCCGCATCGAGCTGCAGGAGGCCTTCGCCGAGGCCGCCGGCGTCGATCCCGCCGACGTCAGCGTGGCGTCGGTGAGCGCCAGCTGGGGCGAGGAGATCACCCGCAAGGCGGTGTGGGCGCTCGTCGTGTTCCTCGTCCTCATCGCCCTCGTACATCTCGCTGCGCTTCGAGTGGCGCATGGCGCTCACCGCGCTGCTGGCGATGATCCACGACGTGGCGATCAGCGTCGGGATCTACTCGGTGTTCGGCTTCGAGGTCACGCCGGCGACGATCGTCGCCTTCCTCACCGTGCTCGGCTACTCGCTGTACGACAGCATCGTCGTGTTCGACCGCATCCGCGACAACGAGCGGCGCATCGCCGCGGCCGGGCTGTCGGCCGGTGACCTGATCAACGTGTCGACCAACCAGGTGCTGCTGCGGTCGATCAACACGACGCTGGCGTCGGCGCTTCCCGTCGCCTCGCTCCTGCTCGTCGGCGCCGGACTGTTCGGCCAGGTGACGCTGCGCGAGTTCGCCATCGCCTTGCTCGTCGGCATGCTGACCGGGGCGTACTCGTCGATCTTCGTGGCCGCGCCGCTGCTCGGTTGGCTGAAGGGACGCTCGGCGGCCTTCGCCGGCAGGACCGGTCACCTCGCCGGCGAGGACCTGCGCGCCGTGGTCGTCGCCGGGCCCGGCGGCGTGCGTGGGGTCTCGCGACGCCGGCGTCCCACTCCGGAGACGGCGCCCGACACCGAAGCGGCCGCCGCTGCGGCGACGGTCGTCTCGGCGCCGCCGGAGCGCCTGCTCACGCACCCACCGCGCCCTCGGAAGAAGAAGAAGCGCTGAGTAGCCTGGGTACATGAGCGGGGACGTGCTCGTCGAACCGGCGTGGCTGCGTTCACTGGTGCGCGAGATCCCCGACTTCCCGACACCGGGTGTCACCTTCCGCGACATCACCCCGCTGCTCGGAAACGCCGAAGCGTTCCGCCGTGCTGTCGACGAGCTCGCCGCGCCGTTCGCCGACCTCGGCGTCGACCGCGTCGTCGGCGTCGAATCCCGCGGCTTCATCCTCGCCGCGCCCGTGGCCTACCGGCTCGGCGCGTCGTTCGTCCCGGTGCGCAAGGCCGGCAAGCTGCCGTGGGCGGTGGTCCGCGAGGAGTACCAACTGGAGTACGGCGCAGACAAGCTGGAGATCCACCGCGACGCGATCCACCCCGACGAGCGGGTGCTGATCGTCGACGACGTCCTGGCGACGGGCGGCACGGCGGCGGCCACCGCCCGCCTCGTCGAGGCGCTCGGAGGCGATCTCGTCGGCATCGGCATCCTCATCGAGCTCGAGCGCGCTGGGAGGACGGGCCGCGCTCGGTGAGCGCCGGCTGGAGACCGTGGCGAGCTACTGATGGGCACGGTCGATCGCGTCCTGCCCTGGCGCCGGCACCACGAGGCTGCGGCACCCGCCGAGCTGACACCGCTGCTCGCCAGCTACCGGCGGCGCCACCCCAAGGCGCCGGTCGCCACGATCAACCGCGCCTACCAGGTCGCCGCCGAGGCGCACCGCAGCCAGCTCCGCTCGAGCGGCGAGAGCTACATCAACCACCCGCTGGCCGTCGCCCGCATCGTCGCCGACATCGGGCTCGACGAGATCTCCGTCGCCGCCGCGCTGCTCCACGACGCCGTCGAGGACACCGAGATCACGCTCGGCGACGTGGAGACCGACTTCGGCCCGGAGGTGGCAGCCATCGTCGACGGCGTCACCAAGCTCGAGCGCATCCAGTTCGACTCGCGCGAGGCCCAGCAGGCGGCGACGATGCGCAAGATGCTGGTGGCGATGGCGCGCGACCTGCGGGTGCTCGTCATCAAGCTCGCCGACCGATTGCACAACATGCGCACGATCGCCGCGATGCCGATCGAGAAGCAGCAGCGGATCGCCCACGAGACGCTCGACATCTACGCCCCGCTGGCCCACCGCCTCGGCATGCAGGAGCTCAAGCAGCAGCTCGAGGACCTCTCCTTCGCCGCCTTGCACCCGAAGCGCTTCGCCGAGCTCGACCACCTCGTCAGCAGCCGCGAGCCCGAGCGCGAGGAGTACCTGACGGTCGCCGTGGCCGAGGTGAGCAACCGGCTCGCCGAGCTCGGCATCAACGCCGAGGTCACGGGGCGGGGCAAGCACCTGTGGAGCCTGTACGAGAAGATGGTCGTCAAGGGCCGTGAGTTCGACGACATCTTCGACCTCGTCGCGGTGCGCGTGATCGTCGACTCGATGAAGGACTGCTACGCCGCCCTCGGGTGCATCCACGGGCGTTGGCGGCCGGTCGTCGGCCGCTTCAAGGACTACATCGCGATGCCCAAGTTCAACCTCTACCAGAGTCTGCACACGACCGTCATCGGCCCCGCCGGCAAGCCGATCGAGGTGCAGATCCGCACGCGCGAGATGCACCAGCGGGCGGAGTGGGGCGTCGCCGCGCACTGGGCGTACAAGGACGGCTCACCGTCGAACGACATCGACTGGCTCAACCGCATCATCGACTGGCAGGCCGAGGTCAGCGACCCGGCGCAGTTCATGCAGAGCCTGAAGACCGACCTCGAGCAGGACGAGGTGTTCGTCTTCACGCCCAAGGGCCGGGTCGTCACGCTGCCGCTCGGGTCGACGACGGTCGACTTCGCCTACGCCGTGCACACCGAGGTCGGCCACGCCTGCATCGGGGCCAAGGTCAACGGCCGGCTGGTGTCGCTCGACAACCAGCTGTCGAGCGGCGACACGTGCGAGATCTTCACGTCCAAGGTGGAGACCGCCGGTCCATCGCAGGACTGGCTCGGCTTCGTCAAGTCGCCGCGGGCGCGCAACAAGATCCGCCAGTGGTTCAGCCGCGAGCGACGCCTCGACATGATCGAGCAGGGTCGCGACGAGCTGGCCGAGGAGCTGCGTCGCGAAGGTCTGCCGGTGCAGCGGATGTGGGGTTCGGACCAGCTGAAGACGGTGATCGCCGACTACAGCTACATCGACCTCGACGCCCTGCTGGCGGCGATCGGCGAGCACCACGTCTCGGCGCGTGGTGTCGCCCAGCGCATCGCCAGGGGGTTCCGCGGCGGCGACGACGAGGAGCAGCTCCCGGCGACCGTGCTGCGCCCGCGCCGGCACCGCACGCAGGCCGATCGGGTCGGCGTGCACGTCGAAGGACTCGACGACCTGCTCGTGCGCCTCGCCCAGTGCTGCATGCCGGTACCCGGTGACGAGATCATCGGGTTCGTGACGCGCGGCCGTGGCGTCAGCGTGCACCGCGCCGACTGCGCCAACGCGGTGTCGCTGATGAGCGACCACGCCACCCGGCTGATCGACGTCGACTGGGACGGCGAGCGCTCGGGTGCGCTGTTCCGCGCCGGCGTCGAGGTCGTCGCCCTCGACCGGTCACGGCTCCTGCGTGACGTCGCCAACGCCCTGTCCGACCACCACGTCAACATCGTCGCCTGCGACACCTCGACGGGGAACGACCGCGTCGCCAAGATGCGCTTCGAGTTCGAGCTGGCCGACCCCAACCACCTCGCCGCCGTCCTGCGCACGATCAAGAGCATCGACGGCGTCTACGACGCCTACCGCCTGGTGCCTGGCGGCGCCCGCACCTGACGGTCAGTCGGCGACGATCGTCGCCGCCAGCGCCATCCGATGGTCTCGTGTCCAGGGCGGTCCCAGCGTCGCCCGCGGACCGAGGAGGACCTCGTCGGCCCGCTCCGCCAGCTTGCCGGCCGCGAGGGACTCCACGTCCTTGGCGTCGTAGCGGTGGACATCCCACCCGCGTGCGCGTGCGAGCTCGGCCAGCACCTCGCGGTACATGACGGAGTCGGCGCGGGCCTCGTACGGCGGGCGACGTTGGACGGCGATGTCGCGGGGGAAGTCGAGCGGCCAGGCTCGCAGCGACATCGAGACGATCGGTGCGGGCACCGCGGCGGCGAGCTCGTCCAGTGCGGCCGACGTCGCTCGAACCGCCGACGCTCGCACCTTCGCCACCAGCGCCTCGGCGGCCGCGTCGTCGAGCGGTTTGCCGTCGTGGTGGATCGGCGCGGCCGGCATGCCGGGCTCGATCAGCTCGATCCGCCTGCGGTCGACCACCTGGTGGTCGGCCGAGGCCGTGACGGCCACGGCCCAGCCGAAGTGGTGGGCGATGCCCAGGCGCACGTCCACTGAGTCTCTCGCGTGGGCGGCAGAATCGATGGTGTGAGCGAACTGTTGCTGCGCAATGTGCGGCTGTGGCCGCGGGAGCCGGGTGGTGAGGCCGTCGACGTGCTCGTTCGCGATGGCCTGATCGCGGCGATCGACGCCCCCGCCGATGGATCGGCGACCGAGGTCGACGGCAGAGGTGGCGTGCTGCTCCCGGCGCTCGCCGACGTCCACGCCCATCTCGACTCGACGCGGCTCGGACTTCCGTTCCGCCCGCACACCGCCGAGCCGACGCTGGCCGGCCTGGTCGACAACGATCGGCGCAACTGGCGGTCGGCGGAGGAGGGCGTCGCCGACAGGGCGACCAGGACGCTCGGGGCGACGATCGCCTCCGGCGCGACCCTGGTGCGCAGCCACGTCCAGGTCGACACCGACTGCGGGTTGGAGCGCCTCGAAGGGGTGCTCGCCGCCCGTGCGGCGCACGCCGACCGGTGCCGGGTGGAGGTGGTCGCCTTCCCGCAGTCCGGCATCCTCCGCGACACCGGGACCGCCGATCTCCTCGACGCGGCGATCCGGGCGGGGGCCGACCTCGTCGGCGGCATCGACCCGTGCGCCTTCGACCGCGATCCCGTCGCTCATCTCGACGCCGTGTTCGGGCTCGCCGAACGGCACCAGGTCGGCATCGACATCCACCTCCACGAGGCCGGCGAGCTCGGCGCCTTCACGTTCGAGCTGATCGCCGAGCGCGTCGCCGCGCTGGCGATGGGCGGCCGGGTCACCGTGAGCCACGCCTTCGCCCTCTCGTCGGTCGCCGCTCCCGGCAGGCAGCGCTCGTCGAGCTCCTCGCCGCGCACGACATCGCCGTCACGACGGTCGCTCCGGGCACACGGGAACCGCTGCCGCTGGAGGCGCTGCGCGCGGCCGGCGTGCGCGTCGGGCTCGGCCAGGACGGGATCCGTGACTACTGGTCGCCGTACGGCAACGGCGATGTCCTCGAGCGGGCCTGGCAGCTGGCGTTCCGGTCCGGCTACCGGCGCGACGAGCTGATCGAGGGCTGCGTCGACGTCGCCTCGCGCGGCGGGCGCGCCGTGGTCGACGGTGGGCCGTGGCCGGCCGGCGCCGTGGTCGACGACGACCGGGCCGGTCTCGCCGTCGGTGCACCCGCCGACCTCGTCGTGGTCGACGCCGACACCGTCACTGCCGCGGTCATGGATCACCCACCGCGCACCGTCGTCATCCACGCCGGCCGCGTCGTCGCGCGCGACGGCGAGCTCTGCGCTACTTGATGCCGGTGCTGGCGATCGACCTCGTGAAGCGCCGGCTGAAGAACATGTAGACGATGGCGATCGGCAGGATCGACAACGTCGCCAGCGCCAGCTTGAGCGGGAACTGCTGACCCTGGCCGAGGCTGCCCGGCCGTCAGCCGGGCGATGCCGAGGTTCAGCGTCGCCAGGTCGGGATCCTGGGTCGCCACGAGGAAGTAGGCGAACTCGTTCCACGTTCCCTGGAAGGAGATGATGATCACGGCGATCAACGCCGGCACGGTCAGCGGCAGCGTGATCCGCCACCACCGGGTGAGGATCCCGGCACCGTCGATGCGCGCCGCCTCCTCGAGCTCGATCGGCACCGCCTCGAACGCCGTCTTCATCAGCAGGATCCCGACGGCGTCGGCGAACAGCGGGATCGTCATCGCCCAGTAGGTGTCCCAGATGCCGAGGCGGTTGAGGACGAGGAACTTGGGGATCAACAGCACGATCCCCGGCACGGCCAGCACGGCGATCAGCCCGGCGCTGACGACGCCGCGGCCACGGAACCTCAACCGCGCGAGGGCGTAGCCGGCCATGCTGGCGAGCAGCACCCGTCCGAGCGTCACGGATGGTCGTGACGAAGAAGCTGTTGGCGATCCAACGCGGCACGGGGGAGTCGACGGTCGGGTCTCGCCCGAGCGCGGTCTTCCACGCCGCCGTCGTGAACGGGTCGGGGATCAGCGACACCGGGTTGGCGAGCCGCATCGGGATCGGTCTTGAACGAGTTGGCGACCTGGATGAAGAACGGCCCGAGGTAGAGCAGCAGCCCGAGGAGCAACACGAGGTAGCCGAGGATCAACGTCCAACGGCGACGCGTGGAGCCGACGGCGCTCACGTCACCTTCCTCTCCCGGCCGATGAACCGCAGCAGGCCGGCGAGCGTGATGATGATCATGAACAGCACGAAGGCGATCGCCGCGCCCTGGCCGAACTCGCCGTCGCCGAAGCTCTTCGTGTAGCTGATGTACGCCGGCGTCTGCGTGGTCTTCCCGGGCGCGCCCTGGGTCATGATGAACACCTGGTCGAAGACCTGCCAGCTGCCGATGATCGCCAGCGTGACGACGAGGGCGATGCTCGGTCGCATCAGCGGCATCGTGACGTAGCGGAAGCGCTGCCACTTCGTCGCCCCGTCGACGGCCGATGCCGCCTCGTCGACCTCCAGTGGGATGTTCTGCAGGCCGGCGAGGAAGAACAGCATGAACGTGCCCGACGACGTCCAGATGGCGAGGAACAGCACCGCGCACATCGCCACCGACGGTCCGGAGATCCACTGCCAGAGCGAGAGCCCGAACACCTCGGTGTCGGCGAGCCAGCCCGGCGGGTTCAGCGGATCCACGATGCCGGGTTGTCGAGCCCGATGTGGATCAACCCGCGGGGGTCGTTGAACCACCTCGGCCCGTTGATGCCGAACCAGCCGAGGATGGTGTTGATGACGCCGGCGCTCTGGAACAGGAACAGGAACGTGATGCTGATCGCCACCGAGCTGGTGATCGACGGGAAGTAGAAGGCGGTGCGGAAGAAGCCGCGTCCCTTCAGTGCCCGGTTGTTGACGACCAGGGCGAGGAAGAACGCCAGCGCCGTCGCCCCGGGCACGAACACGAGCACGTAGTACAAGGTGTTGCGCACGCTGATCGCGAAGTCCTCGCGGAGCAGGGTGTCCTCGGTGAGCAGGCGCCGGTAGTTGTCGAGGCCGACGAAGTCGAACTCGCGCAGCGGGTTGGTCTGCCCGTTCCAGTCGAGCAGGCTGACCCACAGCGACATCAGGATCGGGAACACCAGGAAGACGAGGAACACGATCACCACCGGGGCGATGAACAGCCAGCCGGCGGCGCCCTCGCGCGTCGACGGCCGGCGGTGCCACGGCTGCCGGTCGGGGGACGTCCCGCAGCCGTGGCGCCCGGCGGCCGCTCGCCGGCGCTCGGCGGCGCGCACCTCCGTGCGTCGACCACTCACTGGTCGGCGATGACTTCCTCGGTGGTCTGTTGCAGGCGTTCGAGCACCTCGGCCGGCGTCGCCGCGCCAGTCGCCAGCGCCTCGAGCTGGGCGTTGAAGTCGGTCTTCACCGAGGCGAAGCCGGGCAGCGACGGCGGTGCCTTGGCGTAGGCGACGCCGGCGTTGAACGCCGCCTTCTCCGGCTGCGCCTCGGCGTTCCACTCCTCGAGGCTGACCCGCGACGGGCTCACGCCGAACGCCTCGGTGAACGCCTGCTGCTCCTCGGGCGACGTGAAGTGCTTGACCAGTTCGACGGCGCCCTCGGTGTCACCGTCGGCGGCGACGCCCCAGCAGTTGGAGAACGTCAGCGTGCCCTTGCCCGCCGGCCCCTCGGGGAGCTCGGCGGCTTGCCACTGCACGTCGGGCCAGTCGGCGCCGAGGGCGCCGACGATCCATGGTCCCTCGACGGTCATCGCTCCCTTGCCGGTGCCGAACGCCTCGCCGCCCCACCCGGCCTCGACGTCGGCGGCGTGCTTGAAGTTGCCGGCGGTGAGGTTCTCCTGCAGGTAGGTCAGCGCCTCCTCGTTCTCCGGTGTGTTCGCCGTCGCCTCGGTCTGCTCCTCGTTGGTGAACCAGCCGCCGGCCTGGACCATGAACGCCCCGACCCGGTCGGCCTCGCCGGTGAACACGAGGCCGGTCTGATCGCCGGTCGTCAAGGTCTGGGAGACGGTGGCGAGCTCGTCCCACGTCGTCGGGATGTCCTCGTCGGTCAACCCGGCCGCCTCCCACGCTGCGCTGTTGATGACCAGGGCGAGGTTGGAGAAGTCCTTCGGCAGGCAGTACAGCGTGTCGTCGATCGTGTACGCCTCGATCAGCGCCGGGTAGAAGTCGTCGACGTCCTCGATCTGGTCGCCGTACGGCGAACATCGAGTCCTGCCACTGCCGGGTCTGCTCGGGGCTGGCGTAGAACACGTCGGGCGGCGAGCCGCCGGCGAACGCCTGGGTCATCTGCTGGTCCAGGTCCTGGGCCGGGATGACCTCGACCGGCGTCCCGGTCGCCTCGGTGTAGCGGGCGGCCGACTCCTGGAGGGCGGCCGTCTCGGCTTCGCCGGACGAACCGAACAGGACGGTCAGCCCGTCGCCTCCGCCGCCACCGCCTGTGGCGCCCGAGGTCGCCGCCGGCTCGGTGTCGGTGCCGGCGAAGGGGTCGCTCGCTTCCGTCGGCGCTGCACCGCCGGCATCGTCATCGTCGTCGTCTCCGCACGAGGCAACGACGAGCACGGCGACGGCGAGTCCGGCGACGAGCCGGTGGCGTCGGTGCGGATGGGGTCAGAGGTGTCATGGCAGGGTCCCCCTTCTGGTGGCGGTCAGTGGTTCGGGTCGCTGCTCCCTCGGATCACGAGCGTGGGCGCGAGGAGGATCTGCTCGTCCTCGGCGTGGCGGTCGACGAGCTGGTCGACGAGCAGCCGCACGACGTGCTCACCGGCCACGTCGAGGGGCTGGCGGACACTCGTCAGCGAGACGGCGGCAAGGGCGGCGGCAGGGGAGTCGTCGAAGCCGGTGATGGCGACGTCGCGGCCGGGAACCAGGCCAGCTGACGCGGACCGCGGCGTCGCATCCGAGGGCGAGCACATCGCTGACGCAGACGAACCCGGTCGGCGCGTCGGGGCCAGCGAGCAGGCGCGTCACCACCTCCCGGCCGCGCTCGATCGTGTTCTCGCTGCGCTCCACGGTGACGATCGCCAGATCGGTACCCGCTGCTGCCTCGACGCAACCGCGGTAGCGGTCGTCGCCGACGCCGGACCCCTCCGGCCACCCGACGAAGGCGACGCGCCGATGCCCGAGCGCGGCGAGGTGGCGGACGACGGCGGCCATGCCGGCCGCGCCGTCGACATCGACCCACGAGCCGACCTCGCCATCGGCGAAGCGCCGCCCGAAGGCGGCGAACGCGGTCCCACGGGCGCGGAGCCACGGCTGGCGCGGGTCGCCGACGGTCGTGTCGGAGAGGACGAAGCCGTCGATCGCCCGCTGGCCGAGGAGCGCCTCGTAGGCCGAGCGCGGCTCGCTGCCGTCGAGCGCCTGGGTGAACAACAGGACGTGGTAGGCGCGACGCTCGGCGGCCTCGGTGATGGCGTGTAGGAAGCGGTCCATCACCGGGTTGCCGGACGCCGTAGGCGCCGGCACGCAGTAGCCGATGCAGTGGCTCTGGCGCATCCGCAGCGAGCGGGCCGAACGGTTCGGCCGGTAGCCCTGGCGAACGATCTCCGCCTCCACCCTGGCGCGTGTCTCGCGCTGCACCTTGTGCGGGGCGTTGAAGATGTTGGAGACCGTCTGGCGGGAGACGCCTGCGGCTTCGGCGACCGAGGTCAGCGTGGGGTGATCGGCCATTGTTGAACGTTCATACCCCCTGGCCACAGGATTTGAACGATAAACCGCACTGCGCGACGATGCAAGCCGTGGGACAGCCGTTCCTGCACGAGGCGGTCTGCTGTGCACGTGCTCCGACGTGCGTGCTGTCGTCGGCCGACGGCCAGCTCCGAGGGCACGGTGCCCACGGGCTGTTCCACGCCGACGTCCGCCATCTCGCCGAGCTCGTCGTCACGGTCGACGGTGTCGAGCCCTGGCCGGTCGGCTACCGGCTGCTCGACGGCGGCGCGGCTGCCTTCGTCGGCGCCGTCACCACGGTTGGCGACCCGATCGCCGACCCGACGGTGCGCGTCGAGCGCAGGCGCCAGGCAACCGTCGACGGGTTCACGGACGAGATCCAGCTGGTCAACGACAGCCGGGCCGGCATCGCCGTCGAGGTGACCGTACACGCGGCGACCGACCTCGCGCCGGTCGGCGCGGTGAAGCGCGGCGCCATGACGCCACTCGTCGCCCCGGCGCTCGCCACGGGCTTCGCCGCCGGCGAGCGGGCGACGACGATCCACGCCGACACGGCCGACGGCGACGTGACGAGCACGATCGAGGCAGCGCACCTCGTCATCCGCTGGACGACGGCGATCGCGTCCCGCCGACGTGCCGCGCTGCGGGTCGTGGTCACCGCGGCGGGTGCGAGTCGCGAGCTCGTGGCCGCCCCCAGGCCGTCGTGGGCCGTGCGCGTCGAGTTCCGCCCACCCGGCGCTGGCCCCACTGGTCGATCGCTCGCTCGACGACCTCGGTGGGATGCTGCTCACCGACGGGTCCGGCGATGGGTCGTTCGTCGCTGCCGGAGTGCCCTGGTACATGACGTTGTTCGGGCGCGACTCGCTGTGGGCGGCGCGCTTCGCCCTGCCCGTCGACGTGCGATTGGCTGCCGGCACCTTGCACACCCTCGCTCGACGCCAAGCGAGCACGCACGACGTGACGACGGCCGCCGAGCCCGGCAAGATCCTCCACGAGGTGCGCACCGGGCCGTTGGTCGACGGCCTCGAGCTGCCGCCCGTCTACTACGGGACGGTCGATGCGACGCCGCTGTGGATCAGCCTGCTCCACGATGCGTGGTGCTGGGGATTCGGCAACGACGAGGTCGCTCGACTGCTCGCCCCGCTGGATGCGGCGACAGCCTGGCTGACGTCGCACGAACCGTTCCTGTCCTACCGCGACGAGAGCGGCCACGGCCTGAGCAACCAGGGCTGGAAGGACTCCGGCGACTCGATCCAGGACGCTCACGGCGACATCGCCGTGCCCCCGATCACGCTGTGCGAGGTGCAGGGCTATGCGTTCCGCGCCGCGCTCGACGCCGGCCGGCTGCTCGATGCCTTCGACCGCCCGGGCGGCGATGAGTCGCGTCGCTTCGCCGATCGGCTGGCGGCCAGCTTCCGCCAGCGCTTCTGGGTCGACGGTCCTGGAGGCCCGTTCCCCGCCGTCGCCCTCGACGGGGCTGGGCGACCGGTCGACTCGCTCACGTCGAACATCGGCCACCTGCCGGCCACCGGCATCCTCGACGACGACGAGGTGTCCGCCGTCGCCGCCCACCTCGGTCGGGGCGCCTCGACAGCGGCTACGGGCTGCGCACGTTGGCCAACGACCACCCGCGGTACAACCCGCTCGGCTACCACACGGGCACGGTGTGGCCGCACGACACGGCCATCGCCGTCGACGGGCTGGCGAGGACCGGTCACGGCGGCGTCGCCGGACGCCTGGCGATCGGGCTGTTGAACGCCGCCGCGCACTTCGACCATCGCCTGCCCGAGCTGTTCGGCGGCTGGCCGTCGAGCGCCGGGCGGCCGCTGGCGTACCCGGCCTCGTGTCGACCACAGGCATGGGCGGCCGGCGCCGCGCTCGTCGTGGTGCGCGCCGCCCTCGGCCTGCACGCCGACGTGCCGGCGGGCACGCTCGCGGTCCGTCCTGACGCTGGCTTCGCCGCGCTGTTCCCGCTGACGGTGACCGGGCTGCGCGTCGGCGAGCACCGACTCGACGTTCACGTCGACGCGTCCGGCCAGGCGAGCGTCGAGACCGACGCCCCGCTGGCCGTGATCACCTCGTAGAGCAGGTGAGGCGCGCCGGTAGCCTGGCCGGCCGTGCCCGAGTTCCAGACCAGTCCCGGGATGCGCGACATCCTGGCGCCGGAGTCGGGCAGGTGGCGACGTTTCGTCGAGGTCTTCGCCGACGTCGTCGAGGCGGCCGGCTACCGCCAGGTCGTGTCGCCGATGCTCGAGGACCTCGGCGTGTTCCAGCGCATCGGCACGGCGACCGACGTCGTCAGCAAGGAGATGTACGACTTCGTCGACAAGGGGGGCCGCCACGTCGCCCTGCGACCCGAGCTGACGGCCTCGGTCTGCCGGGCGTTCGCCCAGCACCGACCGCCGGTGCCGTGGAAGGTGTGGTGCGCCGGGCCGCAGTTCCGCTACGAGAAGCCCCAGCGCGGTCGCTTCCGCCAGTTCGACCAGGTCGACGTGGAGGTGCTCGGCGTCGACGATCCGCACCTCGACGTCGAGGTGATCGCCCTCGGATGGCGCTTCTTCGAGGCACTCGGCCTACGCCAGGTCACGCTGCTGCTCAACTCGCTCGGTGAGCCGGCGGACCGCGCCCGTTACGTCGACGCCCTGCGCCGACCACTTCGCCGCGGAGCGTGACGCGCTCAGCCCGGAGAGCCGGGAGACGCTCGAACGCAACCCGCTGCGGGTCCTCGATTCCAAGCGCCGCCAGGACGCCGAACTGATCGCCGCCGCGCCGGCGTTCGCCGACTTCTGGAGCGAGGCCGCCGCCGCGCACTTCGAGCGTGTGCGCGACGGCCTCGACGTGCTCGGCGTCCCCTACCGCGTCGAGCCGCGTCTCGTCCGCGGGCTCGACTACTACCTGCGCACGACGTTCGAGTTCGCAGGCGGCACGCTCGAGGGCGCGCAGAACGCGCTCGGCGGTGGCGGCCGCTACGACGGGCTCGTCGAGGCGCTCGGCGGGCCACCGACTCCTGGCATCGGCTTCGCCATCGGGCTCGACCGCACACTGATCGCGTGCGACGACGAGGGCGTCTTCCCCGCCGTCGACCGAGCCGTCGACGTGTTCGTCGTCGACGCCGTCGGAGGGCGCGAGGCGCTCGCCGTCACCGAGCAGCTGCGTCGCGCCGGCCGTTCCGCCGACCGGGCCTACGACGGGCGCAGCATGAAGGCGCAGATGAAGGCCGCCGACCGCAGCGGTGCGACGGTGGCCGTGATCATCGGCGCCGACGAGCTCGCCGCCGACACCGCCATCGTCCGTCCGCTGCGCGGCGACGAGCCGCAGACCGTCGTCGCCCGCGACGACCTGCTCACGCACCTGGAGAAGCTGCCATGAGAACGTCCATGCGCACCCACCTCTGTGGCGAGTTGCGCCCGCAGCACGCCGGCCAGACCGTCACCGTCTGTGGCTGGGTCGCCCGCAGGCGCGAGCACGGTGAGCACCTCGCCTTCGTCGACGTGCGCGACCACCTCGGTGTCGTGCAGTGCGTGGTCGACAACGAGATCGACGTGCGCAGCGAGTACGTCGTGCGCATCACCGGCGTCGCGCGCATGCGCCCGGAGGGCACCGTCAACCCGAACCTGCCGACCGGCGAGGTCGAGATCGGCGACTGCGCGGTCGAGGTGCTGCGGACGGCAGCATCGCCGCCGTTCCCGATCGATGCCAGGGCCGACACCGTCGACGAGGTCATCCGGCTGCAGTACCGCTACCTCGACCTGCGGCGCGAGCGGATGCAGCGCAACCTGCGCGTCCGTGCGGCGATCAACTCGGCCGTCCGCCGCTCGATGGAGGCGCAGGGGTTCGTCGAGGTGGAGACGCCCATGCTGGTGCCGTCCACACCGGAGGGCGCCCGTGAGTTCCTCGTGCCCTCACGCAAGGAGCCAGGCTCGTTCTACGCCCTTCCGCAGTCGCCGCAGCTGTTCAAGCAACTGCTGATGGTGGCCGGCGTCGACCGCTACTACCAGATCGCACGCTGTCTGCGCGACGAGGACCTGCGCGCCGACCGCCAGTACGAGTTCATGCAGCTCGACGCCGAGATGAGCTTCGTCGGCCAGGACGACGTGCTGGCGGCGATCAGCGAGGCCGTCCTGGCCGCCGCCGAGGCGGCGACAGGGGAGCGGCCGCAGCCGATCGAGCGGATCACGTGGCACGAGGCGATGAACCGCTTCGGCGTCGACAAGCCCGACCTGCGGTTCGCGATGGAGCTCGTCGAGCTCACCGATGCGTTCGCCGCCACGGCCTTCAAGGCGTTCGCCGGTGCCGAGGCGATCAAGGCGATCCGCGTGCCGAGCGCGGCGGGGGAGTACGGCCGCAACCAGCTGGACAAGCTCACCGACCGCGCCAAGTCGCTCGGTGCCAAGGGCCTCGTGTGGCTGAAGGTGGCCGACGACGGCTCGTTCGACTCGCCCGTCGCCAAGTTCCTCTCGCCAGACGAGGTGGCGACCGTGACCGCATGCACCGGTGCCGTCGCCGGCGACCTCGTGCTCGTCGTCGCCGACGAGTGGGCGACGACGTGCGAGGTGCTCGGTCAGCTGCGCAACGACCTCGGCCGCCCGCCGGTGCACGAGGGGCCGTACCGCTACGTGTGGGTGGTCGACTTCCCGATGTTCGTCGGCCGCGACGAGCACGGCCGACCCAAGCCCGGCCACCACCCGTTCACGATGCCCCACCTCGACGACATCGACCTGCTGGCGACCGATCCGATGGCGGTGCGCTCGCAGGCTTACGACCTCGTGCTCAACGGCTGGGAGCTCGGGTCCGGCTCGATCCGGATCCACGAGACCGAGCTGCAGAAGCAGGTCTTCGCCGCCCTCGGCATCACGGACGAGGACGCGATGCGCAAGTTCGGGTTCTTCCTCAGCCCGTTCGAGTACGGGGCCCCGCCCCACGGCGGGTTCGCCTTCGGACTCGACCGCCTCGTCGCCATCCTCGCCGGCGAGGAGAACATCCGCGAGGTGATCGCGTTCCCCAAGACGCAGTCGGGAGCCGACCCGATGACCGGCTCGCCCTCGCCGGTCGAACCGGACCAGCTCGCCCTGCTCGGCATCCGCGTCCTGCCCCCCGCCTGACGTGGACCCGTCAGCCTGGAACGAGCGCTACGCGGCGGCCGAGCTGGTCTGGTCGGCGGAACCGAATCGCTTCCTGCCACCCGAGGTCGCCGGACTGACGCCCGGCCGGGCACTCGACGTCGCCTGCGGAGAGGGACGCAACGCCATCTGGCTCGCCCGCCAGGGCTGGGACGTCGTGGCTGTCGACTTCGCCGCGGCCGGCATCGACAAGGGCCGCCGGCTGGCCGCCGACGCCGGCGTCGACATCGACTGGGCCGTCGCCGACGTCACCACGTACGACCCTGCCGGCCGTTTCGACCTGGTGATCGTGTTCTACCTGCAGCTGGCCGAGGCCGAGCTCACGGCGACTCTCGACCGCATCGCCAAGGCGTGCGCGCCGAGCGCCACGGTGCTCGTCGTCGGCCACCACGTCGACAACATCGAGCACGGGTACGGCGGTCCGACGAGCGTCGCTGTCCTCCACGATCCTGACGCCATCGCCGCCACCCTCGCTGAGCTCGGACTGGACGTCGTGCGCGCCGAGATGATCGAGCGCCCCGTGGAGACAGCCGACGGCCCGCGCATCGCCCTCGACTCGATCGTGCGCGCTCAGGCGGCGGGTGGGGGTGGGTCGGGGTAGACGACGGCCCAGTGTTGGAGTCGTTCGCCGATGGGGTGTTCGTAGGGTTTGGCCGGGGCCGGTGGTGGCCCGGTAGGCACGATCGGATGGGCGGCGGGGTCGAGCACCCGACCGTCACGGTCGGTGAACGTCAACCCGTCGGGTTCATCGGCGTTGCCAGCGATCCCCAATTGACCCTGGTGATGCAGGCGGTGATCGGCGGGACACAGAGCGATCAGGTTCGTCGTGTCCGTCGACCCGCCGTGCTCCCAGTGCACGATGTGATGGACGTGCAGCCACCGGGCCTGTGAGCACCACGGAACCCGACACTTGTGATCCCTCGCCAACACGATGCGCCGGGTGCGTTCGGGCACCGTGCGCTGCGTACGCCCGACCGAGACCGGCAGGGCACCGTCGGTGAACACCGGGGACACCGTCCCATCGCAGCTCAACATCTCGCGCAGCCAGGCGGGGACGGGACGGCCGTCGGACCAGTGGGCGGGGACCGGATCGGTCGGGTCGACATACCAGTTGACCCTGAACCGCTCTGCGCGTTCCCCGCCGGCGGCGTCCAGCGACCGCTGTGCCATCTCCACCAGGGCATCGGCCCAGCCGGCGTTGGTGTGTTCGGCCCGGAACAGGGCGTCACGCGCTTCGGTGAGGGCGGCGTCGACGATCCGACCGCGGTCCGCATCGAGCTCGCCGCGCAGGTGGTAACGGCCGTCATCGTCGAACCAGCACGACAACGACTCGACGGGGGCGGCGAGCTGCGGATTCTTCGGTGCCGGTGGCGCGCTGCCGCCGCCCCGCGCACCATCGTGCGCAGCTGCGGCACCGTGGCGTACGTCACGGTCTCGGCGAGGTGCTCGTCGAGATACGCCGGCGCCTTGGTCGCCACCGCCGCCTGATCCATCGAGATCGCCCCCGCCGCGAAGGTCGACATGATCGCCGGGTGGGTGTCGCGGGCCTCGGCCAGCCGGACCACCTCGCGGGCATGACCCGGAGAGATCCCCGCCTGCCACGTCAACCAGTGAGACAGTGAGCGAACACCCCACCCCGCCCACGCATCCGTCGCCAACGCCTCCGCCGTCAGCTCGACCAACTGCGCGTGCAGCACGTTGAGATGGCCACACACCGTCCGCAGACGCTCCTCGATGTCAACCGAAGGATCGAGCTCGGCTCCGCCGTTCATGCCGCGCACCGTACGAAAGGGGTGTCACGACGACCCGATGGCCGGCTGGTCACGGGTACGGTCGCGGCCGTGCAAGCGCCGCCTGGCACGTGCGGCTCTCCGCCTGCCGGAGTACCCGCCGGGGCACGTCAGGTCGTGGTCGTCAACTCATCGGGCGCCACGGCCGACGTCGACCTGCTGGTGAACAACGGGAGCGGGTGGGAGTTCGCGCGGACGGGCATGCCCGGCCGGGTCGGCCGCAACGGCGTCCGCCTGCTCGCCGACCGCCGCTCGGGCGACGGCACCACGCCGGGCGGCGTGTTCGGCCTGGGCACGATGACCGCGCCGGACGGGCAGACGTTCCAGTTCTTCGGCAACGGTGCCAACCCCGGCGTGAACGGCGGGTGGCGGCAGGTCCGGGCCGGTGACTGCTGGGGCGCGACGCCAGGCACGGCCGACTACAACCAGCTCGTCTCGCGCAGCGCGGGCAACTGCACCGGCGACGACGAGTACCTGCCCAACATCACCGGCGCCTACTCGCAGGCCGCGCTGATCGACGCCAACATGGGTCCCAACCGGTCCGGCGGCCAGCCCGGCGAGCCGCCCCTGGCGGCGGCGATCTTCCTCCACCGCCACTCGTACGACGCGGCCGGCAACGCCAAGCCGACCGCCGGCTGCGTGTCGTTGAACGCCGACGACCTGGCCTTCGTGCTGCGCCACCTCGTCCCCGGCCAAGCGGTCTTCGTCATTCGCTAGCGCCGTCGCACGAGGGTCCGCCGACGTGATGACGGGGGTCGCCGATCGCCGCGTCGGTCCTCGGTCGGGTGTGCTGGACTGCGATCCCGCGAACGCTCGCCTGGGTCGCCAGTGGCTCGTCCCGGTGTGCAGTCCTCGTCGGGTTCACCAACGTCCTGCTGCGCTACATCGGGCGCTTCCAGAACCGCCCTTGACGTCGAACCGCCACAGTCCGTGGGGCTCCGCTCGGCGTCGAACGTTCTTCGCCTACGTGTGTCGATCTGCTCGGCGGCCAGGACCTGGTGCCGACTGGTTGACCGGCCTGCCGGGTGGCTACTGGACGTTCCGTCATCATCGCCAACATCGCCGTGTTCCTGCTCGGCATCAACCTCGAGTTCCTCGAGATCAGCTTCATCGTCATGCCGATCTTCACGCCGATCGCGGCCGAGCTGGGCATCGACCTGGTGTGGTTCCTCGTGATGATGGCGGTCAACCTGAACATCGCTTCATCTCGCCGCCTGTCGGTTTCTCGCTGTTCTACCTGCAGAGCGTCAAGCCCGACGAGGTCAAGACCTCCGACATCCACCGCGGTGCGCTGCCGTTCATGGGCCTACAGCTGATCGCCTTGGTCATCGTGATGCTGTTCTCGCCGACCGTCACCTGGCTCGCCGGCACGTGACGTCCTAGAACGTCGTCACCGCGCGGAGGGCCTCGGCCGGCGCTGCGATCGCCGAAGACCTCGAACCCGTCGAGCGGCCGGCGACCCCACAGCCACAGCAGCAGGTCGGCGGCCGGGCCGCGCACCGCGGCGTCGCCCTTGGCGTGGCCCGGCTCGACGACCACGTTCACCCTGCTCGAAGCGGATCAGCCACTCTCCCTCGACGTCGGTGGCGTGGAGGTGGACGGTGCGGCCGTCACCGGGGAGCGGGCGGCACCGAGTGCCGCGACGAAGATCGACAGCAGCTCGTCGATGCCGTCGACGGCGAAGGCCGGCTCGATCGGCCCGACCGGCCGCCCGACCGCCTGCTCCGCATCGACCCGGTGCACGGTCGTCTCCTGGGCCATGCGCCGTGGCCAGAAACCGGCGCGCCGATGGGCCGGCGAGAACGCGAACACCGGCCGGTCGACATCGTCGATCGCCTCGAGGTCGGCGACCACCTCGGTGAGGCTCGTTCGGTACCAGTCGACGAGGCCGTCCGCCGGAGCCTCGGGGAGCAGACCGTTGTCCCGCGTCGGACGCTCGAGCGTCCCGGTGCGCAGGATCACGCTGGTGCGGGCGAGGATCACCCCGACGTGGCGCAGCAGCTCGGTCGTGTCCCAGCCCGGAGCCGCCGGGACCGGCGCGCCGAGATCGACCACCGCGGCGTCTGCCAACGCCGCCCCTTCCCGATCCACGATCGCCGGCCAGTCGAACGTCATGACCACGTGAGTGGGAGGTGGTCGACACCGCGGATCGTCAGCCGATCGCGCCAGTGCGCCTCGCCGGCGAGCTCGAGGCCGGGGAAGCGACGGATCACGGACGTGATGGCGATCGTCGCCTCGAGCTTGGCGAGCGCCGCACCGAGGCAGTAGTGGACGCCGGAGCCGAAGGCGAGGTGACGGTTGGCGTTGGACCGATCGAGGCGCAGCGAGTCCGGCTCGGCGAACATCGCCGGGTCGTGGTTGGCCGCCCCGAGCACCGTCATCACGGTCGCCCCGGCCGGGACCTCGACGTCGTCGTAGCGCACCGCCTGCAGCGGCACCCGCACGGTCTGCTGGACCGGCCCGTCGAAGCGCAGCAACTCGTCGATCGCCGTCGCGTCGAGCGACGGGTCGTCGCGCCACCTGCGCAGCTCGTCGGGATGGTGCAGCAGGGCGAGCACGCCGTTGCCGATCAGGTTGACCGTCGTCTCGTGGCCGGCGACGTACAGCAGGACGACGAACGACTTCAGCTCGGCGGGCGTCAGCCGGTCGCCCTCCGCCTCGACGACGAGCAGCTGCGAGAGCAGGTCGTCGCCGAGATCGCCGCGACGCGCGGCGATGACGTCGTCGAGGTAGCTGCCGAGGGCGCTGACCGCGGCATCGGCGGCGAGCAGCGTCGCTTCGTCGGCGGTCGGTTCGAGTGCCGCGGTGAGCGTCTGGGACCAGTCGCGGATCTCGACCTGGCGCTCCGTGGGCATGCCGAGCAGGTCGGAGATGACCTGGAACGGGACCGGGAAGGCGAGCTCGTCGACGAGCTCCATCGAGCCCTGCTCCGCGGCCCGGTCGAGGATGCGGTTGACCAGCGCCTCGATCCGCGGCCGCTGGCGCTCGATCGCCGAGGGCGTGAAGGCGAGTGAGACGAGCCGGCGCAGGCGGGTGTGGTCGGGCGGGTCGAGGTTGAGGATGTTCTTCGCCGCCTCTCCGGACTCGCGCCGCTGGCGCAGCCGATCGAGGCGCATCCGCCGCACGGGGTCGCCGCGGTCGTCGGCGTTGGCCTCGATGTCGCGGGAGAACTCGTTGCCGCGCAAGGTCCGCGCGACGTCGTCGTAGCGGGTCAGCACGACGAAACCGAGCGGCGACACGTGCACCGGCTCGCTGTCGCGCAAGCGGGCGTAGAAGGGGTACGGGTCGGCCCGGAACGACGGATCGAACGGGTTGAAGGCGACGTCGGTGGTGCTCAGCGCGTCAACCCTGGGCGGCGAAGTTGGTGATCGACGCCTCGGCGATGCCGAACCAGCGGGCCGCCGACTCGCGGTAGGCGTTCCACGAGTCGAGCAACGTCTTGAAGTCGGGGTCGGCGCCCGCCAACTCGTCGTACAGGGCCAGCGATTCGTCACGGGCGGCGGTCTGCACGTCGTCGGGGTAGGGGAGCACGGTGATCGCGCTGTTGGCCTCGATCTCGGCGAACGACTCCGGGTTGAGCTTGTCGTAGCGGGCCATCATGATCGTGTTCGCCTTGAACGCCGCGGCCTGGATGATCTGCTTGTAGATCTCCGGCAGCCCCTCGTACTCGCTCAGGCCGATCTGCACCTCGAGCGTCGGGCCCGGCTCCCACCACCCCGGGTAGTAGTAGTACGAGGCGACCTCGGGGAAGCCGAGGTTGACGTCGTCGTAGGGTCCCACCCACTCGGCGGCATCGATGGCGCCGGTCTGCAGCGCCTGGTAGATCTCACCGCCGGCGATCTGCTGGACGGAGACGCCGAGGCGGTCCATGATCCGTCCGCCGAGGCCGGGGATGCGCATCTTCAGCCCCGCCAGGTCGCCGACCGAGCCGATCTCGGTGTTGAACCACCCGCCCATCTGGCAGCCGGTGTTGCCGGCGGGGAACTGGATGGCGTTGAAGCGGTCGGCGTACATCCCTTGCAGCAGCTCCAGCGCGCCGCCCTCGTACAGCCAGGCGTTCTGCTGGCGGGCGTTGAGCCCGAACGGCAGCGACGTGCCGAACGCCGTCAGCTCGGCGAGGCCGGTGTAGTAGTAGCTCGCCGTGTGGCCGATCGGGTAGGCGCCGGACTGCACGTTCTGCAGCACCTCCAGCGGCGGCACCAGCTCGCCGCCCGGGCGCGGGGTGATCCGGAAGCGGTTGCCCGACAGGGCGGCGACCGCCTCGGCGAACACGACGGCGCCGCCGTAGATCGTGTCCAGGTTGGCCGGCCAGCTCGTCGGCATCTCCCACTCGATCTCCGGCAGGTCGGGATCGCCGGCGACCTCGACGACGACGTCGCTGTCGCTGGTGGCGGCCGTGCCGGTGGTCGCCCCGGCGCCCCCGGTGCCCTCGGCCGCGCCGCCGGCGTCATCGTCGTCGTCGGCCTTGCCCGAACAGGCGGCGAGCCCCAAGCCGGCAACGGCGGCGCCGCCGAGGTGCAGGAAGTCGCGTCGATCCATCGGTCCCCCCAGTCCTGGTCGTTCGCGCCCGCCGGCGGCGAAGATAGCCGACGTACCATCTGGCGATGATCACCGCCGTGCACACGCTGGTCTACGCCAACGATGCGGAGAGGGCCCGCGACCTTCTTCCGCGATGTGCTCGGCTGGCCCCATGTCGATGCCGGCGGCGGCTGGCTGATCTTCCGCACCGGCGCCAGCGAGCTCGGCGTCCACCCGACCGACCACGGCGGCGGCGAGCACCACCAGATCTCGCTGATGTGCGACGACATCGAGGCGACCGTCGCCGAGCTGCGCGACAAGGGCGTCGAGTTCACCCAGGACGTGCGCGACGACGGGTTCGGGCTGACGGCGATGTTCGTCGTGCCGGGCGGCGGCGAGATGATGCTCTACGAGCCACGCCATCCGACCGCCTACGACGCCGACTGACAGCTCTGGGCCGACGGCTCGCTCGCGCACCCCTTCGGTACGGTCGGCGCAACCGGCATCCCCCGCATCACCATCTCGATGAGGGGAGCTCACGATGAGCGAACACAACCTGGTCGTGCTGCGCGGCACGCTGGCCGGTGAGCCACGGGCCCGCGACCTGCCGTCGGGCAGCACGCTGCTGCAACTCGACCTGACCACGCGCGACGACGCCGGCACGCAGTCGGTGCCGGTGGCGTGGTTCGATCCGCCGGCGGCGGCCGGCGACCTGGCCGCCGGCACCGAGGTCGTCGTCGTCGGCACCGTCCGCCGACGCTTCTTCCGTGCCGGGGCGTCGACGCAGAGCCGGACCGAGGTCGTCGCCGACCGCGTCGTGCCGGCACGACGCACGAAGGAGGTGCAGCGGTCGCTGGATCAGCCGTCGCGGTGGCTGAGTACGCTTGGTGCATGAGCGAGATCCGCACCGAGTTCGACGCCGGTGTGCTCACCGGGTCCGACGTCAAGGACGTGTTCGCCCTGGCCAAGGCGAGGGGGTTCGCCCTCCCGGCGGCCAACTGCACCGGCTCCAACACGATGAACGGCGTGATGGAGACGGCCGCGGCGGTGAACTCGCCGGTCATCATCCAGTTCTCCCACAGCGGCTCGGCGTTCATCGCCGGGAAGGGGATCGGCGGCGGCGACCGGGCGTCGATCCTCGGCTCGCTGGCCGGTGCGGCGCACGTCAACACGCTCGCCGCGGCGTACGGCGCGCGCGTCATCCTGCACACCGACCACTGCGCCAAGGACAAGCTGGGCTGGGTCGACGGCCTGCTGGACGTCGGCGAGAAGCACTTCGCCGAGCACGGCCGGCCGCTGTTCAGCTCGCACATGCTCGATCTCTCCGAGGAGCCGCTGGAGGAGAACGTGGCGACGTGCAAGCGCTACCTCGAGCGCACGTCGGCCGATCGGGATGACGCTGGAGGTCGAGCTGGGCATCACCGGCGGCGAGGAGGACGGCGTCGACAACACGTCCGCCGACCAGGACGACCTGTACTCCAAGCCGGAGGAGGTCGCCTACGCCTACGAGCAGTTCATGGAGGTCAGCGACCGCTTCACGATCGCCGCCGCCTTCGGCAACGTGCACGGCGTGTACAAGCCGGGCAACGTCCAGCTGCGCCCGGAGATCCTCCTGCGCAGCCAGGAGTACATCGCCGAGAAGTTCGGCACGGGGCCGCAGCCGGTCGACTTCGTGTTCCACGGCGGGTCCGGCTCGGAGCCGGAGAAGATCGCCGAGGCGATCAGCTACGGCGTCGTGAAGATGAACATCGACACCGACCTGCAGTGGGCGCTGTGGGACGGCATCCGCAGCTACGAGTCCGAGTACCACGACTTCCTGCAGGGCCAGATCGGCAACCCCAAGGGTCCCGACCAGCCGAACAAGAAGCAGTACGACCCGCGGGTGTGGCTCCGCCGCGGCGAGGAGTCGTTCGTCGAACGCCTCAAGCAAGCCTTCGCCGAACTGAACAACGTCGGCACCCTGGCGTAGACCCAGTCGACGATCAGGCCGTCCCGGCCGATCGACGATCAGGCGCGGATCGACGAAGCCCGGTGCGCAGCTTGGGGGTGAAGAAGGTCGACTTCGGGGGCATCAGCAGCCCCTCGCGAGCGGTGCGCTCGATCTCGGCGATGTCGACGGGGCGGATCAGCACGGCCGCCGTCGCCCGCCGCCGGTGAGGGCGGCGAGGACCTCGTCGAGGCCGTGCTGGTAGTCGACGTCGGCCCCTGACCCGGCGACGGCGTGCTCGAGCCACGCCCCGTCGAGCGCTCGGACGCCGTCGAACGCGCCGGGCCGCGGGATCAGCCACTCCGCCGACCCGTCGGGTGCGACGAGCACGAGCCGCCCCTGGTCGACCATCTCGGCCAGCGTCGCCGGCGACGGCGGTGCGGCCGGCGCCAGCTCGAAGTGCTCGGCGAGTGCGGCACGTACCCGCTCGAACGACACGCCGCTGTACAGGCGGTGGATCGCCTCGATGCTCAACTGCTCGGCGACCAGCTCGCCGACGAAGGCGAGCGTGTCCTCGGCCGCCGTGTCACGCCGGCCGGTGCGCACCGCGCCTCGTCGCGGAACGTCCGGGCGACCGAGTAGCGATGGTGGCCGTCGGCGATGAGCACGTCGTCGCGGCCGAGGTGGCTGCTGATGGCGGCGATCCGCTCGGCGTCGGCGACGCGCTCGACGACGTGCTCGACGCCGTCGACGGTCACCGCGCCCACCGGCTCGGCCGGATCGAGCAGCAGCTCGGTGAGGCCGGTCGCCAGGGACAGTCCCCAGATCGGCGAGAGGTTGGCATCGGTCGCCCGCGTCAGGTCGAGGCGGTCCGTCGACGCCTTGGGTGTCGTGCGCTCGTGGGGCAGCACGCCACCGGCACCATCGTCGACGACCTCCAGCCCGCCCACCACGCCGACGAGGTCGCGGCGCACCCCCGTCGCGTCGTCGAAGCGCATCCGGTACAGCGTGAACGTCGGCGCGTCGTCACGGCGAGCACACCCGTCGGCGAGCCAGGCCCGCAGCAACTCACCGGCCGCTCGTAGCGGTCCGGTCCGCCACGTGGCACGTCGACGTGGACGATGTTGTGCGCATCGCGGGCGGCGAGGTCGTCGACGTCGGCGTCGGACAGCACGTCGTACGGCGGGGCGACGACCGCGTCGAGGTCGACCCCCGGCGCGTAGCGAACGGCGCGGAACGGCTCGAAGCGGGGCACCCGCCCATTCTGGCTGTTCACTCTCCTCCGTGCGCCCTCGACCCCGACGGCCGTGATCTGCGATCTCGACGGCGTGGTCTGGCTCGCCCACCACCCGATCCCCGGCTCGGTGGAAGCGATCGCCCGCCTGCGCCGCGACGGCCGGCGCGTCGTGTTCGTCACCAACAACTCCTCCGCCCGCATCGCCGACCAGGAGGCGGCGCTGGCCTCGGTCGGCATCCCGGCGACGGGTGACGTGCTGACCTCGGCCGTCGCCGGGGCAGCGCTCGTCGAGCCCGGTGAGCGGGTGCTGGTGTGCGGTGGCGTCGGCATCGTCGAGGCCCTGACGGCCCGCGGCGCGATCGCCGTTCCCGGGGACGATCCGTCCGGCGAGGCGGTCGACGCGGTGATGGTCGGCCTGCACCGTCAGTTCGACTACGAGCGGCTGCGCATCGCCGCCACCGCGGTGCGCCGAGGCGCCCGGTTCATCGCCACCAACAACGACGCCACGTTCCCGACGCCGGACGGGCTGATCCCCGGCGCCGGAGCGATCGTCGCCGCGGTCGCCGCGGCCGGCGGGCGTTCACCGGTCGTCGCCGGCAAGCCGCATCGACCGATGGCGGCCGCGCGTCGTCCACATGCTCGACGGCCTGCCGCTCGATCGCTTGCTCGTCGTGGGCGATCGCCTCGACACTGACGGTGCATTTGCAACGACTCTCGGTTGCCCGTTCGCGCTCGTCCGCAGTGGTGTCACCCCGCCAGGTGCTGCCGGTCGACGTCGACGCTGTCGCCGACGCTGCCGATCTCGCCGCGGTCGTTTCGATGCTGCCGCCCCATGACCGTGGTTAGGCTGACTCGATGGCCAAGAACACGTTGCAACGGCTCCTCGACGAAGGCGTCCAGTTCACCGAGATGTCGCGCAAGCAGGCGGAGTCGACGGTGAAGAAGCTCGTCAAGGCCGGCGAGGTCAGGCGCTCCGAAGCCGAGGCGACGGTGCAGAACCTGCTCGCCCGCGGCAAGGAGACGGCGACGAGCATCGCCGAGGCCATCCAGGCCGAGGTCTCCAAGCAGCTCGGCTGGCTGGCCAACCGGGTCGACGACGTCGAGGACCAAGTCGAGGCGATCGTCACCCGGTTCGCGCCCGGCCGCTGCCGTCGCGCCGGCCAAGAAGGCCGCAGCGAAGAAGGCACCGGCCAAGAAGGCGCCGGCCAAGAAGGCAGCGGCGAAGAAGGCGCCGGCGAAGAAGGCGGCAGCGAAGAAGGCGCCGGCGAAGAAGGCGGCAGCGAAGAAGGCCCCGGCCAAGCGTGCTCCGGCGAAGAAGAAGGCGACGGCGAGGAAGGCCCCGGCGAGGAAGGCCCCGGCCAAGAAGGCTCGCGGCGACACCACCGCCCACCTGAGTGCCGGCCCGCCGGCGGCTCGACGCCGAGCTCGTCCGCCGCGGTCTCGTCGTCAGCCGCGCCGACGCCCACGCCGCGATCGACGCCCAACGGGTTCTCGTCAACGGCGCCGTCGCCGACAAGCCGGCGCGGCTGGTCGCACCCGGCGACGCCGTCGTCGTCAGCGGACCGCCGCCGCGATTCGTCGGCCGCGGCGGCGACAAGCTCGATGCCGCGCTGGCCCACTTCGGCGTCGACGTCACCGGCATGGTCGTGCTCGACGTCGGTGCGTCCACCGGAGGGTTCACCGACTGCCTGCTGTCGCGTGGCGCGTGCCGCGTCGTCGCCCTCGACGTCGGTCACGGCCAGCTGCACCCGAAGCTGCGCGGCGACGAGCGGGTCACCGTCATCGAGCGGACCAACGTCCGCGACGCCACCTCCGAGACGATCGGCGGTCTCGTCGACGCCGTGGTCGTCGACGTCTCGTTCATCTCGCTCACCGTGATCATCCCGGTGCTCGTCTCGCTGTGCCAGCCTGGATCGCCGATGGTCCTGCTCGTCAAGCCGCAGTTCGAGGCCGGGCGCGCCGAGGTCGGTCGCGGTCGCGGCGTCATCACCGACCCGGCGATCCACGACCGCGTGCGGACGACGATCGGCGACTCGCTCGACGCCGCCGGGTGTTCCGTCGTCGGCTGGATGGACTCACCGATCCTCGGCGGCGAGGGAAACCGCGAGTTCCTCGTCCACGCCCGCAGCCCGCAGGGACCGCCGTGACGGCCGTCGCGGTCGTCGCCCACCACGAGCGTGACATCGCCGCCACGCTCGCCCGCTCGATCGTCGACTGGCTGGTCGATCGAGGCCACACGGCGTGGGTCGTGGCAGAGGACGCGGCGACGCTCGACCTCGCCGATCTCGCCGCCGAGCGGCCGGTCAGCGAGGCCGATCTCGTCGTCAGCGTCGGCGGCGACGGCACCATGCTGCGGGCCGTGCGCGTGCTCGACGGCGCGCCCGTCCCACTGCTCGGCGTCAACGTCGGCGTGCTCGGCTACCTCACCGAGATCGAACCGCCGCAGGTCACCGAGGCGCTGGAGCGGTTCGTCGCCGGCAGCGACGCAGGATCGTGGCACCTCGACGAACGGATGATGCTCGAGGTCACGGCCACCGGCTCGACATCGGGGGCCTGGCGGGCGCTCAACGAGGCGGTCGTCGAGAAGCACGAGTCGGGTCACACCGTGCGCCTGCTGGCGCGCATCGCCGGCGAGCCGTTCACGAGCTACGCCGCCGACGGGCTGATCGTCGCCACCCCGACCGGTTCGACCGCCTACTCGCTGTCGGCCCGCGGGCCGGTCGTCTCGCCCCGCCACCGGGCGCTGCTGCTGACCCCGGTGTCGCCGCACATGCTGTTCGACCGCACGCTCGTGCTCGATCCGACCGAGCGAGTGGAGATCGAGGTCGACGGCTTCCGCCCGGCCGAGCTCGCCGTCGACGGTCAGCTCGTCGCCACGCTCACCGACGGCGACATCGTGACGTGCCGCACCGCCGAGGCGACGGCTTGCTTCGTCCGCCTCGCACCGCACCACTTCCATCAGATCCTGAAGCGCAAGTTCGGCCTCGCCGATCGCTGATGTTGACCGAACTGCACATCGAGAACCTCGGCGTCATCGAGCGGGTCGACCTCTCGCTCGGCGCCGGGCTGACGGCGGTGACCGGCGAGACCGGAGCAGGCAAGACGATGCTCGTCGAGGCGCTCGAGCTGCTCGTCGGTGGGCGGGCCGATGCGACCATCGTGCGACCCGGCGCCAAGGAGGCCCGCGTCGACGGTCGCTTCGTCACCGGTGACACCGAGCTCGTCCTCACCCGCGTGGTGCCGGCGGAGGGACGGTCGCGCGCCTACATCGACGGCCGGCCGGCGACCGTCGGCGCGCTCGCCGACGCCACCGCCGGCCTGCTCGACCTGCACGGCCAGCACGACCACCAGAGCCTGCTCGCCGCGGCGACCCAGCGCGCCGCGCTCGACCACTTCGGCCACGTCGACCTGGCGCCGCTGCGGGCCGCCCGCGCCAGGCTCACCGAGCTCGACGCCGAGCTGGCCACGCTCGGTGGGGCGGCGCGTGAGCGGGCACGGGAGATCGACCTGCTGCGCTACCAGGTCGACGAGCTCGCCGCGGCGGGACTCGACGATCCCGACGAGGAGCGCCGGCTCGAGCTGCTCGAGGACGCCCTCGCCGACGCATCGGGCCACCGCCAAGCCGGGGCGGCCGCGCACGAGGCGCTGGCGGCCGACGGCGGCGCCCGCGACGCCGTCGCCGCGGCGGCGGCCGCGCTGAGCGGCCGCACACCGTTCGACGCCTCCGTCGACCGGATGGCGGCCCTGCTCGCCGAGCTCGACGACGTGCTCGCCGAGGTGCGCGACACCGCCGAGGGCATCGAGGACGACCCGATCCGCCTTGCCGAGGTGCGCCAGCGCCGCCAGCTGCTGCGCGACCTCTGCCGGAAGTACGGCGACGACGTCGCCGAGGTCATCGCCTATGGCGAGCACGCCGCACGCCGGCTCACCGAGCTGGAGGGCTACGAGATCCGTGCCGCAGCCATCGACGCCGAGCGCGCCGGTGCCGAGTCCCTCGAACGCACCGCCGCCGCCGCGGTCGGGCAGGCCAGGCGGGCGGCGGCACCGATCCTCGGCGAGGCCGTCACGGCGCGGTTGCGCGAGCTGGCCATGCCCCACGCCACGGTCTCCGTGATCGGTCGGTGACGACCCCGGCGACGACGTCCAGTTCCTGCTCGCCGCGAACCCGGGCGCGCCGGCGCTGGCCCTGACCAAGGTGGCGTCCGGCGGCGAGCTCGCCCGCTCGATGCTCGCCCTGCGGCTGGTGCTCGGCGACGACGACGAGAGCACGCGCACGCTCGTCTTCGACGAGGTCGACGCCGGCATCGGTGGTGCGGCGGCGACAGCCGTCGGACGGGCGCTCGCCGACGTCGCCGGCGATCCACCAGGTCCTGGTGGTCACCCATCTCGCCCAGGTCGCCGCGTCGGCCGCGACGCAGGTGGTCGTCGTCAAGGACGTCGTCGACGGCGTGACGTCGGCGACCGCGACGGTCGTCACCGACGACGACCGCGTGGGTGAGCTGGCACGGATGCTGTCCGGCGAGGAGGGCGGCGAGGCCGCCCGCCGCCACGCCCTGGAGCTGCTCCGCAGTGACGCCGTCAGGTGACGGCGAGGAGGATCGGCACCACGAAGGCGACGGCGCCGATGGCGATGCCGGCATTGGCCAGGCCGATCCCTGGTCGTCCCGTCAGCCGGATCTGGCTGCGGGCCAGGAAGCCGAGGCCGATGGCGATCGGTCCGAGGATCACCCCGAGGCTGAACAGCCCGAGCACGCCGGCCAAGGCGATGAGGAGCGACGCCACGGCGTTGCCGTTGCGTTCGAACAGCCACCGACCGAACCGCTGGTTGGCCACGGTCACAGTCTCTCGCCCGCGGACGCGGTACGCTGAGATCCCGTGCCGAAGCACATCTTCGTGACAGGCGGGGTGGCCAGTTCGCTCGGCAAGGGTCTCACGGCGTCCTCACTGGGCCGGCTGCTCAAGCTCCGCGGCCTGCGTGTGACGTTGCAGAAGCTCGACCCGTACATCAACGTCGATCCCGGGACGATGAACCCGTTCGAGCACGGCGAGGTCTTCGTCACCGACGACGGCGGGGAGACCGACCTCGACCTCGGCCACTACGAGCGGTTCATCGACGAGAACCTGTCGCGGGCGTCCAACGCCACGACCGGCTCGATCTACCAGTCCGTGCTCGCCGCGGAGCGGCGTGGCGACTACCTCGGCAAGACGGTGCAGGTCATCCCGCACATCACCGACGAGATCAAGCGGCGCATCCGGCGGGTGGCCACCGACGACGTCGATGTCGTCATCACCGAGGTCGGCGGGACGGTCGGCGACATCGAGATCCTGCCGTTCCTCGAGGCGATCCGCCAGTTCCGCAAGGAGGCCGGCCGGGACAACGTCTGCTACGTCCACGTCACGCTCGTGCCGTTCATCGGGCCGTCGGGCGAGCAGAAGACCAAGCCGACGCAGCACTCGGTGACCGAGCTGCGCAGCCGGGGCATCCAGCCCGACCTCATCGTCTGCCGCAGCGAGCAACCGCTCAGCGACGACCTCAAGGTCAAGATCTCCAACCTCTGCGACGTCGACGCCAAGGCGGTCGTCAACGCCGCCGACGCCCGCAACATCTACGAGCTGCCGCTCATCTTCCACGACGAGGGCCTCGACGACGTCGTCTGCGAGGTGCTCCGCATCGAGTCGGGCGAGCTCGACCTGCGGCCGTGGGAGCAGGTCGTCGACCTCGTCGAGGCGGCGACCGAGCCGGTGCGCATCGGCCTCATCGGCAAGTACGTGCAGCTCCCCGATGCCTACCTCTCCGTCGTCGAGAGCCTCAAGCACGCCGGGTTCCACCACGGTGCCAAGGTGGAGATCGACTGGATCCAGGCCGAGGACGTCGAGGGTCTGCTGGCCGCCGGGCGCCTCGCCCACCTCGACGGGATGGTCATCCCCGGCGGGTTCGGTGCCCGCGGCTTCGAGGGCAAGATCGCCGCGGCCCGCTACGCACGCGAGGAGCTGATCCCGTGCCTCGGGCTGTGCCTCGGGCTGCACGCGATGACGATCGAGTTCTGCCGCAACGTGCTCGGCCTCGCCGACGCCAACTCGACGGAGATGGACCCGACCACGCAGCACCCGGTGATCGACCTGATGCACGACCAGCGCGACGTCACCGACAAGGGCGGCACGATGCGCCTCGGGGCGTACTACGCCGTGCTGATGCCGGGCACCAAGGTCAGCGAGGCCTATGGCGAGCCGGTCGTCAGCGAGCGCCACCGCCATCGCTACGAGTTCAACCCCAACTACCGAGCCCGCCTCGAGGCGGCCGGCTTCGTGTGCAGCGGTCACTCGCCGGATCGCCGGCTGGTCGAGTTCATCGAGCTGGCGGATCACCCGTACTGGGTGGCCACCCAGGCCCATCCCGAGTTCAAGAGCCGCCCGGACCGTCCGCACCCGCTGTTCCGCGACCTGCTCGGCGCGGCGCGGAAGGTCCGTGCGGAGCGCGGGCACGAGGTCGCCCGGACCACGTGAGCTTCCGCCACCTCGGCGACCGTGAGGTGCACCAGGGGCGCATCTGGCGCGTCGTCGTCGCCGAGTTCGAGGAGCCAGGGGGAAACGATTCGAGCGCGACATCGTCCGCTCGCCGGGCGCCGTCGCCGCCGTGCCGTTGCTGTTCGACGCCGAAGGCAATCCGTCCGTGGTCCTCGTCGAGCAGTACCGGCCGGCGTACAGCCGGGCGATCCTGGAGATCCCCGCCGGGATGCGCGACGTCACCGACGAGCCGGCGGAGACCACGGCGCGCCGCGAGCTCGTCGAGGAGGCTGGGCTGGCGCCTGCGCACCTCGAGCTGTTGACCGAGCTGTACCCGTCGCCGGGGATGACCGACTCGGTGACGATCGTCTACCTGGCGACCGGGTGCACGCCCGTGGCCCGGGAGCTGCACGGACCGGAGGAGGAGCACTCCCGGCTGATCCACCTCCCGCTCGCCGAGGCCGTGGCGATGGTGGTCGACGGTCGCATCGCCGACGCCAAGTCGGTCGCCGGCCTGCTGCTCACCGAGCTCCGCCTCCGCGCGGAGGCGTGATGTCCACGCTGTCCGTCGAGCTGCCGCTGGAGGTCGAGGACTTCCTGTCGTGGCTGGTGACCGAGCGGGGGAGAGCGGCGAACACGATCGCCGCCTACCGCCGCGACCTCGCCGGCTACGTCGCCTGGTTGTCGGCGCACGGGCACGACCTCGATTCGGTCGACTCGGAAGCGCTCGTCGACTTCGTCGCCGAGCGCCGAGCCAGTGGCGCCGCGCCGTCGAGCATCGCCCGCCAGCTCGCCGCCGTGCGCACGCTGCACCGCCACCTCGTCACCGAGGGTGAGCGGCCCGACGACCCGATGGCCGACGTCGAGGGTGTGCGCGTCCCGAGCGGCCTTCCCAAGCCGCTCACCGAGGCCGAGGTGACATCGCTGCTCGACGCCGTCGCCGGCCACGACCCAGCCGCCGTCCGCGACCGTGCGCTGCTCGAGCTGCTCTACGCCACCGGCGCCCGCATCTCCGAGGCGTGTGGGTCTGTCGATGGGCGACATCGACTTCGACGGCCGGCTGGTGCGCCTCTTCGGCAAGGGTGCCAAGGAGCGCATCGTGCCGTTCGGCCGGGCAGCCGGGTCGGCGCTCGACGAGTGGTTCTCGCCGCGTGGTCGGGTGGCGATGGTGCCGGCGCGATGGCGGCGCCGGGAGGACGCCGAGGCGGTCTTCCTCAACCGCCGTGGTGGGCGCCTGTCGCGCCAGGCGGCGTGGGCGGTGGTCAAGCGGTACGGCGAGCGCGCCGGGATCCGCGCCGAGCTGTCGCCGCACGTGCTGCGCCACTCCTGCGCGACCCACCTGCTCGATCACGGCGCCGACCTGCGAGTCGTCCAGGAGATGCTCGGGCACGCCTCGATCTCGACCACGCAGGTGTACACGAAGGTCAGCCAGGAGCGACTGTTCGAGGTGTACCGCGCTGCCCACCCGCGGGCGCGGGCGTGAAGATCGTCCACCTGTCGCGGCGCTTCGCCACGTCGCTGTCGCCGGTCCCGCCACCGGCGCCGGACGTCGAGTGGGCCGAGCGGTGGCTCAACGGCGCCGAGCGCGAGCTGTGGGCGGCGATGTCGGCCGCCGACCGGCGGCACTCGATCGAGGTCGCCCGCCGTTTCGCCGCGCGACGCCCGGGTGCGACGACGGCGGAGATGGCAGGAGCGCTGTTGCACGACGCCGGCAAGGTCGAGGCGGGGCTCGGCACCTTCACCCGCGTCGTGGCCACCGTCGTCGGGCCGCGGACGCCCCGCTTCCGCCTGTACCACGATCACGAGCAGCTCGGTGCCCGGCTGGCCGACGCCGCCGGTTCCGACCCGGTCACCATCGCCCTCATCGAGGGTCGCGGTCCGGCCGCCGCCGACCTCCGGGCTGCCGACGACGTGTGAGTCTTCTGGTGAACTGTGTCCGAAGGGAGTCACGATGAGTACCCGCATCGGCGTGTTGACCGGTGGTGGCGATGTCCCCGGGTTGAACCCGTGCATCAAGGCGCTCGTCTATGGCGCCGTCGACCGCGGCTACGAGGTCATCGGCCTGCGGCGAGGCTGGGCGGGCCTGCTCGACTACGACCTCGACGCGGCCGAGCCGAACACCGCCCAACGACTCTCCAAGGAGGATGTGCGCACCGTCGATCGCACCGGCGGGACGTTCCTCCACACGAGCCGCACGAACCCCGGCAAGGTCAGGTCCCGGGACGTACCGGAGTTCCTCAAGGGACAGGGCCAAGGTGAGTCCGACGGCCCGTTCGACTTCACCAACCACTGCCTGGCGGTGATCGACCGGCTCGGGTTGGACTGGCTGGTCCCGATCGGCGGCGACGACACCCTGTCCTACGGCGCACGGCTCGCCCGCGAAGGCGTCCCCGTGGTCGCTGTTCCCAAGACGATGGACAACGACGTGTTCGGCACCGACTACTGCATCGGGTTCTCGACAGCGGTCACCCGCAGCGTGCAGTTCATCAACCAGCTGCGCACCTCGGCCGGGTCGCACGAGCGCATCGCGGTCGTCGAGCTCTTCGGGCGCAACTGCGGCGAGACGTCGCTGCTCGCCGCCTACCTGGCGGGCGTCGATCGGGCCCTGATCTCCGAGGTCCCGTTCGATCCCGAGCGGCTGGCCCACTACGTGGTGGCGGACAAGGCTGCCAACCCCTCCAACTACGCCATGGTCACGGTCAGCGAAGGCGCCCACATGATCGAAGGTTCCGTGGAGGAACGCGGCGAGCAGGACGCCTACGGCCATCGCAGGCTCGGCGGGATCGGGCTGGTCACCGGGGACATGCTGAAGCGATTGACCGGCGAGGACATCGTCTACCAGCAGGTCTCCTACCTGATGCGGTCCGGCGCCCCGGACGCGCTGGACCTGATGGTTGCGGTCAACTATGCCAACCTGACGCTGAACCTGATCGACCGCGGCGAGCCGGGCCGGATGGTGTCGCTCCAGCGTGGGATGTACACCTCGGTGCCGATCGACACCATCGGGCACGGCATCAAGCGCGTCGACGTCGACGCCCTCTACGACTCGACGGCCTACCGGCCGCTGATCCGCGAGGTCGACGGCATGCCGATGTTCCTCTACTGAGGGGCCGGCCCAGGGCGGGGCTCGGCCATGATGTCGGCGAGCGGTCGCAGGGCCGTCCACCACACCGGAGCCCGTGGCCGCTGGACGCCGCGTTCGACGAGGTCGGGGAACCGCTGCAACGGCGTGAACTCGACTCTGCCCGCGCGCAGCCCGACCATCGCCGACCCCCGACCATCGGCGAGGGCTTCGTCGATCAGGCGGTCGATGCCGGCGGAGGCCAGCCTGGTGGCGTGGATCCGGTCGAACGGTGACGGTGCGCCTCCCTGCTGGACGTGGCCGAGGATCGCCCGGCGCACGTCGAACCGGCCGCCGCTCTCGTGCTCGAACAGCGACTCGACGAAGCTCGACGTGAACACGTCGTCAGCGCCCTCACCGCGTATCACGAGGCCCAGCCGCTTGCCGAGATCGAAGCCACTGCGCAGGGCGTCGAGGTCGCGCTGCAGACGGTCCAGCGTGATGCCCTCCTCCGGGAGATAGACCCGCTCGGCGCCCGTCGCCAGGCCGCCCATCAGGGCGAGGTAGCCGCAGTCGCGGCCCATCACCTCGACGACGAAGCAGCGATGCAAGGCGACCGCCGACTGCTTGATCTTGTCGACGTCGGTCGTGATGCTGTTCAGCGCAGTGTCCGAACCGATGCTCAGGTCGGAGCCCGGGAGGTTGTTGTTGATCGAGGCGGGGATGCACACGATCGGGACGTCCAACCCGGCGTGCTCACCGGCTCGGGTGCTCAGCTCGTGCGCCGCGACGTAGCCGGCCCAGCCGCCGATCAGCAGCAGCCCATCGACGCCGTGGGCGGCCAATTGGGCGGCGATGCGCGGAACGTCGTCGGGCCCGGGCACGAACCGGTCGGTGCCGAGCTCGGCTCCCGGTCGCGACACCCAGCCGCTGACGCGTCATCCACGTCATCTCCTCGACGCGGCCTTCCGCCAGCCCGCGGAAGCCATCGCGGACCGCGAGGAGCGTGTGGCCGCGGTCCATGCCCACCCGCACCGCCACGCGCACCGCGGTGTTCATCCCGGGTGCCGGCCCACCGGCGTGGAGCACGGCGAGTCGCAGCGCCCGCTGCCCGGGCTCCGGGCGGCGCGGCCGCGACTGCGTCATCGTCCGCAGCAGCCGGTGCGAGTCGCGGAAGCTGCCACCGCGCAGCTGCATCGCCTTGTCTCGGTCCCGGGCGGCGATCACGCCGGCGATCGACCGTGTGGTGGCGACGCACTCGAGCAGCGGCGACGAGCGCAGGCGGTGCCCGCGGATGCCGATCAGCTGCGGCTCGGCACTCGGCGAGTCGAGGAGCTGGCGCACCGCGGCGTGACCGAGCACGGTGCCGAGGTAACGGTCGAACGCGCTCGGCGAGCCGCCCCGCTGCACGTGCCCGAGCTTGGTCACACGAGTGTCGTCGCCGAGACGCTTCTCGAGCACGTCCCGTACCTGATCGGCCGTCACCGGATCGCCGCGGCTGTCGCGTGCCCCTTCGGCCACGAGCACGATGCTCGCCCGCCGTCCGATGTCGCGCCCCGCCCGCAGCACGTCACACATCGCGTCCTCCCACTCCTCGTCAGGAGGGTTCTCGGGGATGAGCACGAAGTTGGCGCCCGTCGCCAACCCTCCCATCAGCGCGAGGTAGCCGCAACTCCGCCCCATCACCTCGATGACGAACGTGCGCTGATGACTCGATGCCGTGCTCTGGATCGCGTCGACGGCCTCGGTGATGCGGTGCAGCGCGGTGTCCGCCCCGATCGTCATGTCGGTGCCGACCATGTCGTTGTCGATCGATCCGACGAGGCCGACCAGCGACAGGTCGCGATGCGCATCGGCGTGTGCCCGGGCGATGGTTCCCTCGTCGACCAACTCGTCGAGCAGGTCGGGCCACTGCGTGCGCAACTCGGCAGCGCCGCTGAGGCTGCCGTCGCCGCCGATCACCACCAGCGCGTCCACGCCGAGCTCGACGAGGTTGCGGGCCGCACGGCGACGACCGTCGCGGGTGCGGAAGTCGGCACTGCGGGCGGTGCCGAGCACCGTCCCACCCTGCTGCATGATGCCGCCCACGTCGGCCGAGGACAGTGGCCGGATGTGCTCGCCGCCGTCCACCAGGCCCTGCAGTCCCTCGTACACGCCGAAGACGTCCAACCCGGCGTCGAGCGCGGCGCGGACGACGGCCCGCACGGCGGCGTTCATCCCTGCGGAGTCGCCTCCGCTGGTGAGGACGGCGAGTTTGGACGGAACCGGAGCCTCCCAGAGACGGATCGGTGGCGGAGCTGGGTCCGTCAGGATATGTCACCACGACCTCGGTGACCCCGCGCAGACGTGTGCGCAGGACCGTGCGAGCGAGCGAGCAGTCGAGGCGGCAGTCGAGCGGGCGGTCGGGCGGGGCGGTGGCGCCATGGACCGGTCGGCCGGTGATCGCCGTCGGCGAACGCGTGGCGTGAGAGCCCCTCGGCACCGGCGACGTGGAGGATGCCGCCGATGTCGTGGCGGCACAGCTCGACGAGCGCCGCGGCGAGGTCGTCGACCTGGACGGGACAGCGCAGCTCGTCGGTGAAGAAGACGGCGTCGGGGTCGGCGGCCGCCACCTCGTGTGTGCTCGGCGGCCGGCCGGGCCCGCCGTAGATCAGCGACGTGCGCACGACGACGGCGGCGGGGGCCAGTCGCAGCACCGCCAGCTCGGCGTCGGCCTTCGTGCGCCCGTAGGCGGTGACCGGCGAGGCCCGGTCGTCCTCGCGGTAGGGCCGGCCGAGGCGACCGTCGAACACGACGTCGCTCGACACGTGGACGAGGCGCGCGGTGCGGGATGCCTCGGCGACCGCCGCGCTCCCGTCGACGTTGACAGGTCGCGCCGTCGGGCCGTCGCGCACGTAGGCGGTGTGGACGATGGCGTCCGGCCGGGCCATGCCGACGAACGCGGCGACCGCGTCGTGGTCGCGCACGTCGAGGTCCGCCGACCCGATGGCGGTGACGTCCCAGCCGTCGAGCCGGGCGACCTCGGCGACGACGGCGCCGAGGTACCCGGTGCCGCCCGTCACGAGGAGTCGGCTCACGCCACGACCCGCAGGGCGACGGATGGGCGCAGCACGTGGCGGGCGCGGAGGTGGTTGCAGACGGCGCGCAGCACCATCCACAGGGCGAACGCCGCCCAGATCGCCCCGATGCCGGCGTCGGTCGCCACCAGCGCGGCGCCGACCGGCAGCATCGATGCGAGGTAGGCGAGCGCGGCGTAGCCGAGGAAGCGGTAGTCGGCGGCGCCGATGAGCACGCCGTCGTAGGCGAAGGCGATGGCCGCCGGAACGAGCATCGCGGCCAGCCACCAGAGGGCGGTCGTCGCCCGCTCGACCACCGCGGCGTCGCTGCTGAAGGCGCCGGGCAGCACCGGCGCCAGCGCGGCGAGGGCGAGGGCGATCGCCGCGCCGGCGACGACCGACAGCCGGACACAACGGTTGGACAGCTCGGCGGCGCCGGTGGCCGAGCCCTGGCCGAGCTCGTCGGCGACGAGTGTCTGGGCCGGGATCGCCAGGGCATCGAGGACGAGGGCGAGGAACAGGAACATGCTGGCGGCGATCTGGTGGGCGGCGAGCGTGGCGTCGTCGACCCGAGCAGCGATCGCCGTCAACCCGGTGGTCACGGCCAACATCGAACCGACGCGCAGCAACAGGTGGCGCCCGGCGGCCAGCAGCGGGGCCATGCCGCGCCAGCTCGGTCGCCGGTGCGTCGCGGCGTGGAGGTGGCGGCGGACCAGGAGGAGGAAGGCGACCCCGGCGCCGACCTGGGCGATCACCGTCGACCACGCCGAGCCGGGCACGCCCCAGTCGAACCCGAAGACGAACAGCACCTCGAGCACGGCGTTGACGAGGTTGGCCAGTGAGCAGGACGACGAGCGGCGAGCGGTAGTCGGCGGCGCCGCGCTGCACGCCCACGGCACCCATCGACACGAGGACGAAGGGCACGCCGATCGCCCCGATGCGCAGGTAGGTGACGCCGAAGTCGAGGACGTCGCCGCTCCCGCCCAACCATCCGGCGACGAGCGGTGCAGCCAGGGCGACGAGCGGTGCCAGGACGAGCCCGACGATCGCCGACAGCCACATCGTCTGCATCGCGACGTCGGCCGCCGCGTCCGGTTGGCTGGCACCGAGCCGGCGGGCGACACGCTCGGTCGTGCCGTACGTCAGGAAGTTGCATCCGGCGACGACGAGGGCGAGCACGGTGGCGGCGAGGGCGAGCCCGCCGAGCTGGGCGGTGCCGAGGCGACCGATGATCGCCGTGTCGACGAGCACGTAGAGCGGCTCGACCGCCAGGCTGCCGAGCGCCGGGACGGCGAGCCTGATGATCCGGCGGTCGGTCGGGTTCACCCGGCCGAGGAAGCCGACCGCGTCGTACGCCCGGCGGAGCGTGACCGAGGCGACGGCGCGGGCCTTGTCGGCGCCCTTGCGCAGCAGCGCGGCCAGCTCGCCGGGGTCGCCGGCGAGCTCGCGGTAGCGGGCCTGGATCGGCGTCAGCAGTTCGATCACGGCATCGGCGGCATCCGTCTTCAGTGGTCCGTACTGCGTGTACCCCTTGGCCAGCTCGACGGGCTTCTGTCCGGTCGCCGCGCCGAGGATCTCCAGCAGGTTGCTGACGCCCGGTTTGGTGGCCGGTGTCGTAGCGGACCTCGTTCTCCGAGTCGGTGACGGCGCGCTTGAACTTGCGGCTGATGATGTCGGGGTCGTCGAGCACCTGGATCGACCCGCTGGACTCGAGCGACTTGGACATCTTGGAGACGGGGTTGAGCAGGTCCATCACGCGGGCGCCGACCGGCGGCGTGACGGCCTCCGGCACGACGAACGTCTCCCCGAAGCGGTGGTTGAAGCGAACGGCGATGTCGCGCGTGATCTCGACGTGCTGGCGCTGGTCGTCACCGACGGGGACGTGGTTGGCGTCGTACAGCAGGATGTCCGCCGCCTGCAGTGCCGGGTAGGTGAACAGCCCGGCCGACACGAAGTCGCGCGTGGCCGCCTTGTCCTTGAACTGGGTCATCCGCGACAGCTCGCCGTAGCTGACCGTGCACTCCATCACCCACGCCAGCTGGCTGTGCTCGGCGATGTGGCTCTGCACGAACACGGTGGCCACATCGGGATCGAGACCGACGGCGAAGAGCATGGCGGCGAGCTCGACGGTGCGCTGGCCGATGACACCTGACTCCTCGGTCACCGTGAGGGCGTGCAGGTCGACGATCCCGTGGAAGGCATCGTGGTGCTGGCTCAGCGCCCACGGGCGCAACGCCCCGAGGTAGCTCCCCAGGTGGACATCGCCCGTTGGCTGGATGCACGACAGCACTCTCGTCACGGCCAGCAGGGTACCCATCCGAGTGTTTGAGTCCGTCGGAGTGCTGGAAGACCGGCGTCCGCGCATCCAGCACTCCGATGCCCTAGCGTCGCGGCGGATGGCGATCGATGTCGCGGCGGAGCTGCCCGATCGGACCTACGAGGGTCCCTTCGACCTGTTGTTGCAGCTGATCCTCGCCGAGGAGGTCGACATCCACGAGGTCAGCCTGGCCAGGATCGTCGACGCCTACCTCGTCGAGGTCGAGCGGATGCAGTCGCTCGACCTCGACGTCGCCACGGAGTTCCTGCTCATCGCCGCCACGCTCGTCGAGCTCAAGGCGCGACGCCTGCTCCCCGGCCGGGCCGACGTCGACCTCGACGACGAGCTGGCGCTGTGGGAGGAGCGCGACCTCCTGCTGGCCCGCCTGCTGGAGTGCAAGACGTTCAAGGACGTCTCCCGCCTGTTCGGGTCGCTGGCCGAGGAGGCCGGACGCAGCTTCCCGCGGCGGGTCGGACCCGACGAGCGCTTCGCCGGACTGGCGCCCGACCTGCTCGCCGGGCTGACGCCGCTGCGCCTGCGCGACGCGGCGTTGACCGCGCTGACCCCGCGCCCGGTGCCGAAGATCGACCTGTTCCACGTCGCCCCGATCCGCGCCAGCGTGGCTGACGCCGTCGCCGAGCTCGTCGACGAGCTGCCGCGCGCCGGGCGGATCACGTTCGCCCGGCTGACGTCGGAGCTGGTCGAGCGACTCGACGTGATCGTCCGCTTCCTCGCCGTGCTCGAGCTGTACAAGCAGGGCCTGGTCGAGGTCGACCAGGGCGACCGCTTCGGCGAGATCCGCATCGAGTGGTGCGGCGCCGACGACCGCCCGGACGCCATCGAGATCGACGACTACGAAGGGTGAACGGGTGAACGACGAGTCCCTCCGCGCCATCGAAGCCGTCGTGCTCGTGGCCCACGACCCCGTGCCGCCCGAGCTGCTGGCCCAACTGCTCGAGCAGCCGGTGAGCGACATCGAGCGCTGGTGCGGCGAGCTCGCCGCGGCATACGAGGCCGAAGGGCGGGGCTTCCAGCTGGTCAGGGTCGCCGGCGGCTACCGCTTCCAGACCCATCCTGACCTGACGCCGTACGTCGAGCGCTTCGTGCTCCACGACCAGCGTGCCCGCCTGTCCGGCGCGGCGCTGGAGACGCTGGCCATCGTCGCCTACAAGCAGCCGATCTCCCGCGCCCAGATCGCCTCGATCCGCGGCGTCGACCCCGACGGCGTGCTGCGCACGCTGCAGGGCCGCGGCTACATCGACGTCGCCGGGCGCGACCCCGGCCCCGGCCAGGCGGTGCTCTACGGCACGACACCGTCGTTCCTCGAGAAGCTCGGCCTCGACAGCGTCGACGACCTGCCGCCGATCGCCGAGCACATCCCCGGTGCCGACGTGGTCGAGGCCCTCGAAGCCGGCCTGCGGCTCCCCCCATCGTGACGACTCGTGGACGACTGTCGCCGATACGAGCGAGCGAGCGCTAGCGAGCGAGCGGCCAGCAACGGCCTGCGTGGCCGGGGAACGCAGCATGAACGTCTACAGAAGGTGCTCGCCGCCCGCGGCTTCGGCAGCCGGCGGGTGTGCGAGGAGCTGATCGCCGACGGCCGGGTGACGGTCAACGGCGACGTCGCCGTGCTCGGACGGCGGGTCGACCCGGAGGTCGATCTCGTCGAGGTCGACGGGGCGCCCGTCGGCACCAAGGCCGGCCTCGTCCACTACCTGCTGAACAAGCCGCGCGGCGTCGTCACGACGGCACGCGACACGCACGGCCGTCCCACCGTCGTCGAGCTGGTGCCCGCCGAGCCGCGTGTGTTCCCGGTCGGCCGGCTCGACGCCGACACCGAAGGCCTGCTGCTGATGACCAACGACGGCGAGCTGGCCAACCGCATCGCCCACCCACGTCACGGCATCGACAAGGAGTACCTGGCCACGGTGGCCGGCGGATCTGTCGCTGCCGGCGCCGTTCGCCGCCTGCGCGACGGCGTCGAGCTGGACGACGGCGTGACCGCGCCGGCCAGGGTCTCCCAGCCCAGCCCGGGCGTGTTGCGGATCACCATCCACGAGGGCCGCAACCGCCAGGTGCGGCGGATGTGCGAGGCGATCGGCCATCCCGTGACGCGCCTCGTGCGGACGAGGATCGGGCCGATCCAGGACCGCCGCCTCCGTCCCGGCTCGTGGCGGGCGCTCACGCGCCGACGAGCTGCGCTCGCCTCGCCGCGGCGACGACCTGAGGGCCGCCGAACCCCGCCGGTACGCTTCGCGCCCGTGGAGCGACGTGCCAACGTCATCGGCTTGGGCCTGATCGGCGGCTCGATCGCCCTCGCCCTGCGCGAGAACGGCTGGCACGTCAGCGGCGACGACATCGACGCCGGGCGCGTCGAGGCGGCCAGGACGCTCGGCTGCATCGACGGTGTCGGTCTCGACGCCAGCGCCGATGTCACGTTCGTCGCCGTGCCAGTGCTCGCCGTGGCCGACCAGGTCAAGCGGGCGCTCGCCGAGACGACCGGCGTCGTCACCGACGTCGGCGGCGTGAAGAGCGCCATCGCCGCCGCGGTCAACGACCCGCGGTTCGTCGGTGGGCACCCGATGGCCGGCAGCGAGCTCGACGGGCTCGACGGCGCCGACGCGGCGATGTTCAACGGCGCCGTCTGGGTGCTCACGCCGGTCGCCGGCACCGACGACGTCACGTTCGCCCATGTCGCCGGCGTCGTCGCCGAGCTCGGCGCCGAGGTCGTGGCGATGGCTCCGGACCGCCACGACGAGATGGTCGCCGTCGTCAGCCACGTCCCCCACCTGACCGCCGCCAGCCTGATGGGCGTCGCCGCCGACCGCGCCGAGGAGCATGCCGCCCTCCTGCGCCTCGCCGCCGGGGGATTCCGCGACATGACGCGCGTCGCCAGCGGACACCCCGACATCTGGCTCGACATCTGCGCCGAGAACCGTCCGGCGATCCTCTCCGCGCTCGACGCGCTCCTCGCCCGCCTCGACGAGATGCGCGAGATCGTGCGCTCGGACGCCCGCGACGACCTCCAGCGTCTTCTGCAACAGGCCCGTGACGCTCGCACGAACCTGCCGATCCATGCCACCCATCCCGAAGAGCTGGCCGAGGTGCGCATCCCGATCCCCGACCGCACCGGCGCGGCGGCGGAGATCTTCACGCTGGCGGCCGAGCTGGGCGTCAACATCGCCAGCTTCGAGGTCGTCCACCTCGCCGAGAGCAACGTCGGCGTCGCCGTCGTGCTGGTCGCCGCCGACGTCGCCGACCTGTACCGCGGCGGCCTGCTGGCCCGCGGCTTCCGCCCGGCCGTCACCCGCCTGAGCTGACGTGCGGCTGCGGACGGCCACCGGACCGCTCGACGCCGTGATCACGGTGCCGGGCTCGAAGAGCATCGCCAACCGCGCACTCGTCTGCGCCGCGCTGGCCGATGGTGACAGCACGCTGCGCGGGTTGCCTCCCGGTGACGACACGCAGGCGATGGTCCGCTGCCTGTCCGCGCTCGGCGCGGCGGTGTCCGTCGATGGGGACGATGCCGTGGTCGGCGGTACCGGTGGCCGGTTGCGGTCCGGCGAGGTCCGTCTCGACGCCGCCCTCGCCGGCACGACGTCGAGGTTCGTCACCGCCGTCGCCGCACTCGCCGGCGGACCGGTCACCATCGACGGCGGGGCGCCGCTGCGTCGGCGGCCGATGCGCCCGCTCCATCAAGCGCTCGCCCGCCTCGGCGCCGTCGTCGAGTCCGACGGCCACCTGCCGGTGACGCTGCGCGGACCACTCCGCCGCGGCGGCTCCGTCGACCTGCCCGGCGACGTGTCCAGCCAGTTCCTCACTGCGTTGATGCTGATCGGGCCGTTGCTCGAAGGTGGGCTGCGCCTTCACCCGACCACGCCCCTGGTGTCGGCGCCGTACCTCGCCGTGACGGCCGAGGTGATGGCGAGGTTCGGGGTCGCCGGCGTCAGCGTGGGGGAGGACCGCGTCGACGTGCCCGAGGGCCGCTACACCGGCACCGTGGTCGACATCGAGCCGGATGCCTCGTCGGCGAGCTACCCGCTGGCGATGGCCGCCGTCGCCGGAGGCCGTGTCGAGGTCACCGGCCTGCACCGCCACAGCCTCCAGGGCGACGCCGCCTTCGTCGACCTGCTCGCCAGCATGGGCTGCACGGTCGGTGACGGCCGCACCGGGCTGGCGGTCGAACGCGACCCGGCCGTCGCGCTCCGCGGCATCGACGTCGACATGGCCGGCATCTCCGACCTCGTGCCGACGCTGGCCGTTGTCGCCGCCACGGCGTCGACGCCCACGACGATCGGCGGAGTCGGGTTCATCCGCGAGAAGGAGAGCGATCGCCTCGGCGACCTCGCCGCCGAGCTGGCCAAGGCGGGTGCGCGCGTGATCGTCGAGGCCGACGGCCTGCACATCGAGCCCGGCGATCTGCACGGCGCGGCGCTCGCCACCCACGACGATCACCGCCTGGCCATGGCCTTCGGCGTTCTGGCGACCGCCGTCGAGGGCATCGCCGTCGACGACCCGGATGTGGTGCGCAAGAGCTGGCCCGACTTCTGGTCCGTCCGTGAGACGATCATCGGATGACCGTGGTCGCCGCCTTCGACGTGGACGGCACCGTGACGACCCGCGACTGCGTCGTGCCGTTCCTCCGGCGCGTCGCCGGCACGGTGCCGATGGCGGCACGGCTGGGGCTGTCGATCCACCGCCTGGTGCCGGCGCTGGCGCGACGTGACCGCGACGAGTTGAAGGCGCAGGCCACGCGCGCGGTGTTCACGGGACGACGGATCGCCGACGTCGAGGAGGCCGGGGCGGCGTTCGCCGAGCACATCGCCCGCGACATGCTGCGCGCCGACACCGTCGAGCGCATCCGCTGGCACGGCTCGGCGGGCCACCGCGTGCTGTTCGTGTCGGCGTCCTTCGGGGTGTACCTCCGGCCGCTCGCCGAGCGTCTCGCCGTCGACGACGTCGTGGCCACCGAGCTCGAGGTCGATGCCGACGGACGCTGCACGGGCGCCCTCGTCGACGGCAACTGCCGCGGGCCGGAGAAGGCGCGGCGCCTGCTCGCCTGGCTCGACACCAACCACGGTGGCCGCGACGCCGTGGAGCTGTGGGCCTACGGGGACTCGCCGGGCGACCGTGAGCTGCTGGCCACCGCCGACAGGCCGGTCTGGGTGTGAAGTCGTCGATCCCCGGGGCCGAGGTCGTCGACCCGTCGCTGGTCCACGGGCTGGTGCGCACGGCCCGCCCCAAGCAGTGGATGAAGAACGTCCTCGTCTTCGCCGCGCCCGGTGCCGCCGGCGTGCTCGACAACGCCGCCGACCTGGCCGCCACGCTCGCTGCCTTCGTGGCCTTCTGCCTGGCCGCCAGCGGCGTGTACTTCTGGAACGACGCCCTCGATGTCGAGGCCGACCGGCTGCACCCGACGAAGCGGTTCCGGCCGATCGCCGCCGGCATCGTGCCGGTCACCACGGCCAAGGTCGTCGGCACGGTGCTGGTCGTGCTCTCGCTCGGCGCCGCGGCGGCAACCGGTCGGTGGGAGACCGTCGCCGTGGTCGCCGCCTACGTCGTGCTGGTCATGCTCTACAGCGCCTGGCTCAAGTTCGTGGCCGTGGTCGACATCGTGACGGTGGCATCGGGGTTCGTGCTGCGTGCGGCTGGCGGCGCTGCCGCGGTCGGCGTGCCGATGTCCAACTGGTTCGTGCTGGTCACCGTGTTCGGGTCGCTGTTCATCGTCGCCGGCAAGCGCTACGCCGAGCTGCGCGAGATCGGCGACGACGCCCAGCTGGTGCGGGCGACGCTCGCCGACTACAGCGCCAGCTACCTGCGCATCGTGCTCATCGTGTCGTGCGGCGCGGCGCTCCTCAGCTACTGCCAGTGGGCGTTCGAGACCAGCGACCGGACGGCTGCCGAGTGGCCGTTCTACGAGCTGTCGATCGTGCCGATGCTCACCGCCCTGCTGCGCTACGCGCTGGTGCTGGAGCGCGGTCGGGGCGCCGCGCCCGAGGAGGTCTTCGCCAGCGACCGCGTGCTGCAACTGCTCGGCCTGGCGTGGGTCGTGCTGTTCGGCCTCGCCGTGTACTGTGCGATGAACGACGGTCGAGGACGCCCTGGCCCTGGCCGCCGATGTCGAGGGGTGGATGAGCGACGAGCAGGGCCGGCGTCTGTACACCGCCGCGGCAGGCTGCCCGGCCGGGGGCCGGATCGTCGAGATCGGCAGCTTCCAGGGCCGCTCGACGATCGTGCTGGCGTCGGCGGCGGCACCCGGGGTCGAGGTCGTCGCGATCGATCCGCACGCCGGCAACGACCGCGGCCCGCAGCAGATCGCCGGCTACGTCGACGAGGCGGCGAGCGACCGGGCGGTGTTCGAGGCCAACCTCGCCCGCGCCGGTGTCGCCGGCCGGGTGCGTCACGTCGCGTCGCTTCTCCGACGCCGCCCACGGCGACGTCGAAGACCCGATCGATGTGCTCTACATCGACGGCGCCCACCGCTACGGACCAGCCCGCGCCGACATCCGCGAGTGGGGGCGGCGGGTGAGCGACGGCGGGACGATGCTGATCCACGACTCGTTCTCCTCGATCGGCGTCACCCTGGCCATCGTTCGGGAGCTGCTGCTCGGCCGGCGCTTCCGCTACGTCGGCCGGTCGCGGTCGCTCGCCGAGTACCGCGCCGACCTCGCCGGCGACGATCGCCTCGGCAACGCACTGCGCCAGCTCCGCCAGCTCCCGTGGTTCGTCCGCAACGTCGCCCTCAAGGTGATCCTCTCGCTGGGCTACGGCAAGCTCGCCCGCCGCCTCGGCCTGCGCCGAGCCCGAGTGGCCGTACTGAGGGTGACCCTCGTCGGTAGGCTCGCCCGGCTGTGACCCCGGATCGATCGCTGCTCACCGGCTGGGGTCGCACCGCGCCGTCGGCCGCCGAGGTCGTCGAGGTCGGCCGCACCGAGCGCGTGGTCGCCGCCGTCAAGGAGCTCCCGGCGCGCGGTGGCATCGCCAGGGGGATGGGCCGTTCGTACGGCGACGCGGCGCAGAACGGTGGCGGCACGGTGTCCGTCTCGTCGGCCACGCCCACGAGTCGGTGATCGACGAGGCGGCGGCGACCGCCACGGTCCCCGCCGGCGTCAGCCTCGACGAGCTGCTGCGGGTGATCGTGCCCCGCGGCTTCTTCGTGCCCGTCTCCCCGGGCACCCGCTTCGTCACCGTGGGCGGCGCCATCGCCAGCGACATCCACGGCAAGAACCACCACCTCGACGGCTCGTTCGGTTCCAACGTGCTCGGCGTCCGACTGCTCCTCGCCGACGGCATCGATCGTCGAGACGTCGCCGGACACGCGGCCCGAGCTGTTCTGGGCGACGGTCGGCGGGATGGGCCTCACCGGGATCATCGTCGACGCCACGATCCGCCTGCTGCGCATCGAGACGAGCCGCTGCGCCATCGACACCGAGCGCATGCCCGACCTCGAGTCCCTGCTCACGGCGATGGAGGAGGGCGACCGCTACCACCGCTACTCGGTCGCCTGGATCGACCCGATGGCCAAGGGACGTCACCTCGGGCGCAGCGTGCTCACCCGCGGCGACCATGCCCGCACCGACCAGTTGCCGCCTCGGCTCGCCGTCGACCCGCTGGCCTACGACCCGCGGCAGCGCCTCACCGTCCCTCCGCTCGTGCCACCGCCGGGCGTGATCAACCACGCCACGATCAAGGCGTTCAACGAGCTGTGGTACCGCAAGGCACCGCGCCGCCGCATCGCCCAGATCGTGTCGATCCCCGGCTACTTCCACCAGCTCGACTCGGTCGGCTCGTGGAACCGGCTGTACGGGCGCCACGGCTTCGTGCAGTACCAGTGCCTGCTCCCGTTCGGCGCCGAGGGCGCGCTCCGTGAGGCGATGGAGCGTCTGGCGGCCTCCGGGTGCGCCGAGCTTCCTCGGCGTGCTCAAGCGCTTCGGCGCGGCGAACCCGGCGCCGCTCAGCTTCCCGGCGCCCGGCTGGACCCTGGCACTCGACGTGCCCGCCGGCCGCCACGGCCTCGCCGCCCTGCTGCACGGCCTCGACGAGCTCGTGCTCGACGCCGGCGGCCGGCACTACCTCGCCAAGGACGCCCACACCACGCCGGCGGCGATCCGCCGCGGCTACCCCCGACTCGACGAGTGGCGGGCGGTGCGCGCCGGCGTCGACCCGGCCGGCGTCTGGGCGAGCGACCTCAGCCGCCGGCTGCACCTGCTCGACGACTGACGGTCCGGAGGATCCGATGGACAACGCCCTGGCCGAACCACAGACGATCGTGCTGCTCGGTGGCACCAGCGACATCGGCCGGGCGATCGTCGAGCGCCTCGTCACGCCGGCGACGAGGACGATCGTGCTCGCCGGGCGCCGGCCGGGGGAGATGCGCACCGACGAGCTCGCTCGGCCCGGCGTCACCGTCGACACGGTGCACTTCGACGCAACCGACACCGATGCGCACGAGGCGTTCGTCGCCGACCTCGTCGCCAGCCACGGCGACCTCGACGTGGTCATCGTCGCCTTCGGGCAGCTCGGTCGACCAGGCCGAGCTGGACAGCGACCCGGCCGCGGCGGCGGCGATGGTCACCGTCAACTACACCGGCGCCGTCAGCACGTCGCCTCGCCGTCGCCGCCCAGTTCCGCCGCCAGGGCCACGGCCGCCTGGTCGTGCTGTCCAGCGTCGCCGGCGAGCGTGTGCGCAAGGCCAACTTCGTCTACGGGTCGTCCAAGGCCGGCCTCGACGGCTTCGCCCAGGGTCTCGGCGACGCCCTCGCCGGGTCCGGCGCCAGCGTGCTCGTCGTGCGGCCCGGCTTCGTCCACTCGCAGATGACCGAGGGGATGAAGGCGGCGCCGTTCGCCACGACACCGTCGGCCGTCGCCGAGGCGACCGTCCGCGCCCTCGGCCGGGGCCGGCGCACGGTCTGGGTGCCGGCCACGCTGCGGCCGGTGTTCAGCGTGTTCCGTCACCTGCCGGGCGCGGTGTGGCGCCGGCATGCCGCTCGGCTGACCGTCAGCGGCAGCGGCGGTAGAGGACGGCTTGGCCGTCCTCGTAGTCGCCGACCACGCAGAAGTGGTCGCGGAGCACCTGGTTGGGGGCGTCCGAGCCGAAGTCCATCGACGAGTTGGGCTCCATCCAGCCGTCCCAGAGGCCGGTGAGGATCACCCAGTCGGCGGACGCCACGTCGCCGGCGAGGCTGGAGCCCTCGGCGTTGGCGAGGCCGGGGTCCATCTCGACGTAGTACGTCGCCGGCTCCAGCTCCGGGAACAGCCAGTAGAGGAAGGCGTCGCTGTACCACGTGCGCCGCAGGTCGCTCGGCCCGACGAGCAGCCGGTCGCCGGGTTGGGCGAGGCGTTCGAGCTCGTCGACCGCCGCCTGGACGCCGAGGTAGGCCCGGTGGTCACCGAGGTAGAAGTTGCGGTCGCCGCGCTGCACGGCGAAGGCGCTCGGCACCTGGCCGAGACCGACCCGGGTGTGCAGCAGGTAGTAGCGGAACGTGAACATGCCGGTGAACACGAACGTCAGGGCGATGGCGGCGGCACCGCCGGCGGCGACGGCGGCCCGCGCGTCGATCTGCGGTCGCCACCGGCGCACGCGCCTCGGTCACGGCGACGGCGCTGAACGGGAACGACACGCACGTCACCCACATCAGGTGCGCCGAGTCGGGCCGCTGCAGCGCCTGGGGCAGGATGCCGACGCTGACGAGGGCCACGGCGAGCAGGGCGACCGAACGGGCGGTCCGGCCGCCGGCCCGGCGGCGCAGCCAGACGGCGAAGCCGAGCACGCCGACGGCGACGATGATCATCAGGAAGAACCACAGGAACAACGTGTGCGACGCCGAGAGGTGGGGCACCTTCCACCACGGTGGGATCTCCTCGGCGACGGCCTGCAGCCCGCCGTCGAGACGGTCCCACGACGGCGGGCGCGGCAGCTCGCGCCCGTCGCGCAGCCGGAACACCGGATCGAGCACCATCCCCTCGAACGCCTGCGCCGGGCCGGCCAGCACGAGGTGGACCCACAGCGGGGTGAGCCCGACGATCCCGGCGAGCACGACGGGCCGGCGGGCGTCGCGGTGGCGCCAGAGCATCCAGCCGAGCACGAGGGCGATGGCGATCACCAGATCGGGCCGGTAGGTCAGGGCGAGCCCGGCGAGCAGCCCGGCGACGACCCATGCCCGCCGCCGGCGGCGGGCATCGTCGAGGTGGACGGCCCGCACGGCGAACACCGTCGACCACAGCGTGAGCGCCAGACCGCCGTTCCACGCCATCGCCGTCAGGGCGATCGGCGTCATCACGTAGAACACGGCGAGCCCGCCGACGATCGTCGCCGCCGCGCGACCCCACGGCCTGGCGAGGGTGAACAGGGCGAGGATGATCCCGAGGTGCTGGAGCAGGCCGAACGTGCGCTCGGCGGCGAGGCTGTGGCCGAACACGCCGTACCAGCCGGCCAGCACGTGCAGCGACCCCGGTCCGTAGAGGTGCAGGAAGTCGACGTTGGGGACGTCGCCGCGGGCGACGCGCTCGGGGAAGTAGAGCATGAAGCCCTCTTCCATCGTCCCCCCGGTGAAGCGGTACAGCCCGCGCAGCGGGATCGCCACGAGCACGCCGATCAGGGCGAGCCCGGCCCATGTCCCGAACGCACCCGCCGCTCGCCGCCGCAGGCCACCCGACCCGCCGAGCACGAACGCGGTCAGGTCGTCGTGCCCGTCGCTGCCCTCGGCGGTCTCGTCCGACGTCGCCGGCACCCGGTCGTCGACGAACAGCTCCACGATCGCCCGACGCTATCCGGGCAGACGGGCACGGCCGAGGGACCGCGCCACCGCCACCTCGCGTGGACGCAGCAGGAACGCCGCGCCGTAGAGCGCGGCGACCAGCACGAGCAGGTTGCGGTAGCCGACGACCAGCGACGTGTACTCGAGCAGCCCGCCGACCATCGCGCCGAGCAGGTTCGCTCCGAACGCGGCCGTCGAGTCGACGGTGTCACGGAAGCGGTTGGCGAACACGAGGTTGGCGGCGAAGATCGGCATGAAGGCGAGGACGACGGCGACGACGAGTCGGGGGAGGTAGGGCAGCTCGAGCAGGGCACTCGCCGGGCACGAGCCAGTTGACGGCGATGCTGGCGAGGAGGAAGCCGTACAACCACGCCGTGCGCCGGATCACCACGCGCTTGCTGATCGCCACCGCCAGCAGCACCGAGACCAGCACGCCCATGAAGACGAGGGCGTTGACGAACCACGTCGTGCCGAAGAGCAGGGCGAACTGGACGACGTTCTTCGTCTCGAGGAGCAGGAAGGCGACGCCCATGAAGAACAGGTCGGCGAACGGGCGCATCTGGCGCAGCGGACCTCCGACCGCGCGGACGGCGATCAGCGACAGCAGCAGCATGACGGCGATCGAGACCAGGTAGAAGCCGGGTATCCCGGGCACACGCAGGTAGGGGAACGGGTGGTCGTCGGTCGCCGGGTCGGGCGTGCCGGGCAGGCGGGTGAACAGCTCGCCGTCGGGGCACGTCACCGCCGCCGGGTCGGCGCTGGCGACGAGCACCGACAGGGTCGTGGTCGGCGTGCTGACACACGGCGGGTTGCCGAAGACCTCCTCGAGCGTGCCGGCGTAGCGCGCCACGAGCCACGGCTCGCGGTAGTAGTTGTACATGGCGAACGTGCCACCGGGGGCGAGGTGGTCGCGATACGACTCGACGGCCTCCTTGGTGAACAAGTAGCTCTCGAGGCGGACGGACGACTGGCCCTGCAGCAGGGTCAACGAGTCGGGGAGGGCGAGCAGGATCGTGTCCCATGTGCGGTCGGTCTGCTCGAGGAACGCGCGGCCGTCCGCCACGTGGGTGACGACTCGCGGGTCGTCGTAGGGCCTGTCGGGATGCTCACGGCCGAGGTCGAGGAGGTCGCCGTCGATCTCGACCGCATCGACGCGGGACGCTCCGCGGGCGTTGGCGACCGCAACGTCGTTGCCCGAGCCGGCACCGATGATCAGCACGTCGCCGGGATCCTGCCGAGCGATGCGGTCGTAGACGGTCTCGTAGATCGGGTTGCCGACGGCGCTGATCTGCAGCCACGTGGGAATGCCGTTGACCTCGGCGACGACACCTCCCTGGCCCTCGATGGGGACCGTGTGCACCTTGTAGTACGGCGTCCAGCGGGTGTCCGCCTCGCTCGACTCGACGAACAGGAAGCCGAGCGCGAAGAGGAGCGGCAGCACCGTGACGGCGACCTGCGCCGACGCCCGCGGTCGGATGGCGACGACGAGGCCGACGGCGGCGATCGCGCCCCACACGATCGGCTCGGCGCGCCAGAACGCCAGCAGGGCGACGGCGGCGATGCCGAGCAGGCTGCCGACGAGGTCGAGTTGGTAGGCATCGAGGTTGGCGAGCTGCCCGAAGGCGCGGGCGACGCCGTCGCCGATGCACGTCATCACGGCGGCGGCGGCGAGGAAGACGACGGGCAGGATCACCCAGCGGGGCGGTCCCGAGGTGTCCAGGCCGAAGAAGATCAGCGAGCCGCCGGCGATGCCCACCTTCACCTCGAGCAGCCGCACGAGCACGATCAGCGTGGCCAGCGCCGCGGGCGCGTACGGGAACAGCGATGGCCGCCCGCGACTCGTCCACAGGAACCCGAGGCCGATGCCGAGGAAGCTCCCGAGCAGCACGACGTTGGAGAAGTACGCCAGGTAGAGCACGTTGGCGCCGAGCCAGCGGATGAGGGCGAGCTCGATGAACAGCATGAGGAACGCCGTCAGGACGAGCTGCGCCCGTCGCGCTGGCAAGCGATCGGCGCGCACGAGCGGCGGAGGTTACTGCCGGTACCATCCCTGCCTTGTGATCGAGACGAGCGCGCCCGCACCGGCGCGCCGTCAGCGGCCCTGGTGGAGCGCCGTCACCGACGCCGCCGAACGGCATCCCGTGCGGACGATCGCCGTCGCCACGGCGGTCGTCGGGCTCCCGCTGGTCGTGGCGCTCGTCGCCCTGCGTGGCGATCCCTGGTACCCGGTGCTCGACCTGGCGATGACCGAGTACCGCATCCGCGACGTCTTCGGCGTGCACACGCCGCTCATCGGGCTGCCCGGCCGCATCGGGACCTTCCCCGACCAGGGCAGCCACCCCGGACCGCTCAGCTTCTACCTGTTGGCGCCGACGTACCGGGCGCTCGGCTCGTCGTCGTGGGCGATGGAGGCGGCGACGGTCGTCGTCCACCTGGCGGCGATCGCCGCGTCGCTGTGGATCGGGTGGCGCCGGCTCGGCTGGCGAGGCGTCGCGGTGATCGCCGCGCTGCTCGCCCTCGTCGTGCGCGGATACGGGCAGCTGCCGCTGACCCAGCCGTGGAACCCGTACCTGCCGCTGCTGGCGTGGGTCCTCGTGCTGCTGGCGACGTGGGCGGTCCTCTGCGGTGACCACGTCATGGTCGTGGTGCTCGTCGTGGCCGCCTCGTACTGCGCGCAGACCCATGTTCCGTACCTCGCCCTCGGCGTCGGCATGGTCGTGCTGGGCATCGCCGGCGCGGCGTGGCGTGCCCGGGGGGCGAGCGACGCCGTCCGCCGCTCGACCCTGCGCAGCGTCGCCTGGGGTGTCGGCCTCGGCGTGCTCGCTGTGGCTGCCACCGGTCGCCGACCAGCTCACCGAGGAGCCGGGAAACCTCCGCCAGCTCGTCGACCACTTCGGCTCGCCACCGGAGACCCCGCTCGGGTTCACCGAAGGCATCCGACTCGCCCTCCGGCACCTCGACGCCTGGGGTGGACTGATCACGCAGCTCACCGGCACCGGGCGCTTCGTCGACACCGCGTCGGCGTGGAGCGGGGCGGCCACCCTCGTCGTGTGGGCCATCGCCGCAGTCGTCGCCTGGCGGGTCGGTCCCCCGGCGCTGCGCTCGCTGCACGTCGTGGTCGGCGCCGGTCTCCTGCTCGGCACCGTGTCGATGGCCCGCATCTTCGGCCGGCCCTGGTACTACCTGACGTTGTGGGCCTGGGGCGTGACCGCGCTGCTGGCCGGCGCCGTGCTGTGGACCGCCGTCGCGTGGTGGCAACGTGTTCGCCCGGAGCGGCCGGTCGGCGCGCGGGTCGCCCTCGTCGGCGCCGGTGTCGCGGTCGTGGCGTCGGTCGCCACCGCCGTGTCGTTCGCCGGCGCCGAGCACCCCGAGGACCGCCTCAGCACGGCCGTCGGTGCGCTCGCCGGTCCGACCTATGACGCCGTCGCCGACGCGGTGGGGGAGGCGACGGGGACGGACGGTCGGTACCTCGTGCGCTGGAGCGATGCGGCCGACATCGGCAGCCCCGGGTACGGCCTGCTGAACGAGCTCGAGCGGCGCGGCCTCGATGTCGCCGCCGACGAGAACTTCCGCGTCCAGGTCACGGAGCACCGGACCCGCCGCAGCCGACGAGGCCGATGCGCAGATCCACCTGGCGACGGGTGCGTACATCGATCGGTGGCGGCAGGTCCCCGGCGCCGTCGAGGTGGCGTCGTACGACCCGCGCACCGCAGCCGAGCGGGAGGAGTTCGCCGCCGTACGCCAGTCGTTCATCGACCGGCTCACCGCCGAAGGCCTCGGCGAGCTCGTCCCGCTCGTCGACGTCAACCTGTTCGGCATCTCCGTCGACACGCGCCTCACCGCGGCCGACCACGCCGACCTCGCCCGCCTGATCGAGCTCGGCCAGCCGATGTCGGTGTTCATCGCTCCCGCATCGGCCGACGATGACCCGGGCGCGCTCTGACGCGGCCAGTAGGCTGCCGCCCCGATGGTCGCCGCGCCCGTGTCGCCGCTCGAGCGCCAGCAGCTGGAGAGCCTGCGTGGGCCGCGACGCGACCTACTGGCATCGGATCCGCTTCGAGCTGGTCGGGCGCGAGGCGGAGCGCGCCGGCGCCGGCGCCATCCTCGACCTCGGTGCTGGAGCCGGGCTGCTCGGCGACTGGCTGGCCACCGCCCACCCTGAGCTGGCGTACTCGTTCGAGGAGCCCTCGGACGTGCTGCGTGACTCGCTCGTGCGCCGGTTCGGCGCGTCGGCCGAGGTCGGCCCGGACGCACCGATCGCCGACGGGACGCTCGTCGCCATGCTCGACGTGCTCGAGCACATCGCCGACGACGCTGCGGCCCTGCGGGCGCTCTCCGCGCGCATGGCGCCCGGCACCACGCTGGCGATCACGGTGCCGGCGATGCAGTGGGCCTTCTCCTCGTGGGACACCGAGCTCGGCCACCACCGCCGTTACTCCCGCCGCGCGCTGCGCGCCGTCCTCGCCGCGGCCGGCTTCGAGGTCGGGTCGGTGACGTACCTGTTCCCGGAGCTGTTCCCCTTGCTGGTCGCCCGCCGGCTGCGCCGGGCGCCGTCGCGAGCAGGTCGACTTCCCCCAGCTCGCACCGCGCATCGACGCGCTCGGCCACGGGATCGCCTCGCTGACGACGGCGACGCGTCGGGCCTGGCCGTTCGGGACGTCCGTCGTGGCCGTCGCCACCCGGCGCCCGTGACCGCCGTCTCGGCCGCTGACCGCCGGCTGTGGGTGGTCTGCCCGATGCTGCGCGACACGGAGTCCTTCCTGCGTCTGCACGAGGAGGCCATTGCCGCCTGCCAGGCCGACGGCTGGACGGGCGAGGTGCGCTTCGTCGTCGTCGACGACTCGGCCGGCACGGACCACGAGGTGGCGCAGCTCGCCGCACACCCCGACGTCACCGTGCTGACGCCGCCGTTCGGGCTCGGCCACCAGCGGGCGATCGTCTTCGGGCTGCGGTCGATCGCCGCCGACATCACCGGCGACGACGTCGTCGTCACGATGGACTCGGACGGCGAGGACCAACCGAAGGACCTGCCCCGCCTGGTCGACACGTTGGGTGAGACCGGTGCGGCCCTCGTGCTGGCCGAGCGCACGAAGCGCTCGGAACCGCTCGGGTTCCGTGCGATGTACGTGTGCTTCCGGCTCCTGTTCCGCGTCCTGACCGGGCGCCGGATCCGCTCCGGCAACTTCGCCGCCCAGCGCGGCGAGTCGCTCGTGGCGACCATCGATCACCCGAGCTTCGACCTGTGCTACTCGGCGACGCTGCTCGCCCTGAAGCGATCGGCCGTGATGGTCCCGTGCGAGCGTGGGCCGCGCTTCGCCGGCACATCGCGCATGAATCGCTACGCGCTCGTCGCCCACGGCATGCGGATGCTGCTGCCGTTCTCGGAGAACATCGCCGTGCGCATGCTCGTGCTCGCCGCGGCGAGCTTCGTCGGTCTGACGACGTTCCTCGTGCTGCTGGCGACGAGCGTCATCGGTCAGCCGCTGACGGCGGCGATCCTCGCCCCGTGCATCGCCCTGGCGGTGCTCTTCCTCGCCGCCTTCACCGGGTTCGTCGTGCTGTTCTCCGGCTTCAGCCAGGCCTCGGCGATCGCCATGAAGGGTGTGACGGTTCCCGTGGCGCGCCGCATCGAGCGGGCGCCCGTCGAGGTCACGTGACGATCGTCGAACCCGAGGGATCCGACCTGGTCGAGAACCCGGACCGAGACGGCGCCAGCGTGAGCCGGGCCGGCCGCGAGCCGCCCAGGGCGGCGCGCGCCGCGCTCATCGCCGTCGTGCTCCTGCCGATCGTCGTCGCCGTCGCCCGCGCCCTCCTCCACGACTGGTTCCCCATCGGGGACTCGGCGCTGCTCTACGTCCGTGCCCGCGACGTGGCCACGACGCACCACCCGTTGCTCGGCTCGTGGACGTCGGCGTCGCTGTCCGTCGGTGAGCACATGAACAACCCCGGGCCGCTGTACGACGATCTGCTGGCGCCCATCGCCCGGCTGCTGCCGTTCTCGTCGGCGGCGGCGATCGCCGTCGGCGCCGTCAACGCAGCGTGCGTCCTCGGGATCTCGGCTGCGTCACGGGCGATCGGCGGCTGGGCGATGCAGCGGTGGATGCTCGTGGCGTGCGCGGCGATGTCGTGGGTGCTCGGGAGCGAGCTGCTCATCGACATCTGGCAGGCCCATGCCCTGCTGCTGCCGTTCCTGCTGTATCTCGTGCTGATGATCGGCCTGGCGTGTGGTCAGGCCCGTTGGATCCCCGTCGCCGCCGGCGTGGCGTCGGTGCTCGTGCAGACCCACATCAGCTACGTGTTCGCCCTCGGCGTCGTCACCGTCACCGCGCTCGCCGTGCTCGCCGCCACGCGGTGGCCACCGAGCGGCTGGCCGTGGCGGCGGGCAGTTCGCTCGAGGGTGACCGCATGGACCGCGGTCGTGCTGGCCGTGTGCTGGGCGCAGCCGATCTGGGAGCAGCTGTTCGGCACCGGCAAGGGCAACCTCGCCCGCCTGCTGACGAACGCGTCCGGTGGCGATGTCCAGTTGGGCCCAGCGCTCGGGATACGCCTGAGCGGCAACGTGCTGCCCCAGCCGCTGTGGCGGTTGCGCAGTGGGTTCTCGAGCCTGGTTCCGCGCGCCGGCCCCGTCGAGGGCGACGACGGCCCCGTCGTCACCGTCGTGTCGGCGCTCATCGGCGGATGGCCCGCGCTCGTCCTGTTGGTGGCGCTGGTCGTCGCCCTCGGCGCGCTCGGTTGGCTGCTCCACCGGCGTCAGCAGCGGCCCGTCGCGGCGGCGTGCTGGGTCACCGCCGGCGCCGTCCTCGGCGCCCCGGCGTGCCTCGCCGTGGTCACCGTCGGGTTCTTCTTCGCCCCCCACCACGTCCGCTGGCTGTGGACCCTGGCGGTGCTGGTCAACGTCGTCGTGCTGTGGGCGCTCGCCGAGCTCGTCGCGCTTCGTTGGCGAGGCGCCGTCACCGCCGTCTCGATCGTGCCGATCGCGCTGGCGACGGTGCTGTCCGTCGCCGCGGTTCCGTACCACGCCCAACCGCAGGGTCCCGTCGCCGACTATGCGGCGATGCCGGCGTTGCGCCGGGTGTTCCGCGAGCTCGAACCGTTGCGCGCCGGCGAGCCCGTCGTCTACGACCTCACCGGCGCCCGTGTCTTCGAGCCGTACAGCTCGGCCGTCATGATGCGCCTCCAGGAGCTCGGCATCGAGTTCCGCGTGACCGACGACGGCATGGTCCGCCAGCTGGGTGAGTCCCGCCGCGCCGACGGCACCGAGACCACGCGCGTGTTCCAGCTCGAGCACGCGGCGGCCTTGGACTACACCGGGCCGGCGTGCCGGGTGGCGATCGCCAGCGCGCTGGATCCGGCCGCGGAGGACGAGGCCCGCGCGTACCTCGACGCGCTCGCTCTGGCGCTCGCCCGCGGCGACGTCACCGTCGACATCGACGCCGTCGACCCTGCGGCGCGTGAGGCCGTGGAGCTGGCAGTCGGTGAGGATCCGACGCTCACCCGACGGCTGATCATGGACGGCACGCTTGACGCCGCATTGGTTGGACGATGCCGACCTGATCGGCACGCTCGAGGTCATCCGGGCGTGGGTGGGTTCGACGTACGCGCTGTTCGCCGAGGGTCTGCCGAGCTGCCCGTCGGCATCCTGACCGCGGCGAAGGCGACCACTGCCAGGGAGACAGCGGCGAACAGGCCGAGGCCGTGCAGCCACTCGAAGCGTGACGGCCAGCCGGCGTCCGGCCACGGCCGCTCGGTCTGCACGACGCGGACCATCACGATGCCGGTGACGCCGACGATGGCCATGGCCAGCGCGCCGGCGAGCCGTGGCCGCCCTGCGATCACGACGAGCACGGCTGCCGCGACAGCGGCGACGAGCCCCCAACCCGGTCCGACGAACAGCGCCGCCGCGGCGACCCAGAACCCGCTGGCGATCCAGCGCAGGCGCATCGGCGCAGGACCCTCCCCGACGGCCAGCCGGGCGCTCGGGATGCCGGCCACCACGTCACGCCGCCGGTCGGCGACGGCGAGGGCAAGGCAGGCGAGGACGGCGACCACGGTGGCGCCGAGGGCGATCGTGAGCGGGGTCTGGGCGGTCCAGCGGATCGACACGTCGACCGGACCGTCGCTCGGCTCGATCCACCACCCGTTGAAGCCACCGTCGACGAGCTGCGGCGGGCCGAGATCGCGCCCGTCGGCCGATGCCTCCCACGCCTCGTGGAAGCCCTCACCGAGGACCAGCCAGCAGCCGGCCGTGGCAGCCGTCGACCGTGACGTCGCGGCTGGTGCGGGTGCGCTCGGTGACCGTCGCCGTCGCGCTCGCGGTCGCTCGGCGCCGAGGGACGGTCGGCAGCGGCGAGCACGATGCGGTCGACCTGGAGACCGCTGTCGGCCGACGTGGTGATGCGGTGGGTGCCGGCTGCCAGGTCGAGCTCGCCACCGGCGCAGGGGACCGCCTCGACGGGGTCGCCGGCGAGCAGTTCGGCGACGGTCGCCCGGATCGCCACCGGGAGGCCGGCGCCGTCGATGCTCACGAGATCGTCACGGCACCCGGTGCGACACGTCCGTCGGCACGACGGTGGGTCGCGCCACGGACAGCTCGGCGATGGCCGCCGGCAGCACGACCGGCTCGGCGTAGCGGCGGTCGAGCGTGATGCGCGGCTCGATCGACGTGATCTCCAGCGTCACGTCACCGGCGGCCACGGGCGTCGGGCAGCGTGACGGTGCTGCGCCCATCGCCGTCCGGGGTCGGGACCTCGGCGTCGACCCCGGACACACGGACGCCGGTGATCGGGGAGTAGTCGCCGCTGGGCTGGACGAGCTCGAACGTGTCGAACGCCTCGTCGGCGCGGAACGACAGCGCCGAGCCGACGACCTGGCCGAACGGCGTGATCCACGACGTCGCCGCGTCGCCGTCGGCGACGTTCCACCCGGCGGCGGTGGCGACGCCGGTCAGCCGGCTCGTGGCCACAGGTCCGTCGACACCGAGCAGCTCGGCGAGCACCCCGTCGGTCGCCCGCTGGTCGAGGCGCACCGTCACCGTCGGGACGAACGATCGGTCGTCGGGGAGCTCGATCTCGCGCACCATCGTCGGCTCGGGGTCGGCGCGCCAGCGGTCGCTCGGGCGTGTGCGCAGCCTGGTGAGCACGAACGACACGGGCGTGTCGCCGGCGGCGCGCGATGGCGTCCACCGCGTCGGCCGGCGGGCGCACGACCTCGATCGTCGGCTCGAGCCCGGTGCCGATCTCGGCGAAGCCGACCGCGGCGAGGGCCGGCCCGATCGTCGGGTCGGGGACGACCACGGACTCGATGGTGACCGTCACCGTGCTCGGTCCGGTGGTCGGGTCGAGGTCGACGCGCTGCCCACCCGGCTCGAACGACCGTTGGTCGAGGTCGACGACGGTCGGCTCCCCGCCGTCCACGCGGACCGACACCTGGCCGATGTGCCGGACGGCCGCCGAGCCGTCCGGTTGCTGCAGCGTGAGGTGGTCGATCGGTTCGTCGACGTCCAAGCGGATCAGCTCGCCGACCGGATCAGACCGGTCGGCGACGACCCAGGCCGTCGCCGGGTCGCCGTCCACGGCCATGTACGGGCGGTCCTCCGGTCGGTAGGCGAACGGCTCGCCGTACGCCGTCGCCCGCGCCCGCACCGGACCGACCTGCACGGCGACGGTCGGTGCGGCGTCGGCGTCGCCGAAGACGGGCAGGCGCTCGTCGGCCGGGTCCTCGCGGAGGACGTCCGGAGACTCCGGCTGGTCGTCCTCGGTGAACCCGACGACGTCCTGCGAGCCGCGCCAGTGGTGGGCACGGGCGCGGTTGGTGTCGGTGACGACGATCTCGCCGGCGGCCGTCGTCCCAGAGCCGCTGTAGCGGATCAGCTCGTGGCCGTCGAGGAGCCCGGCGGCCGCGGCGTCGACGATGCCGTCGCCGCTGCCCACGACGAGCACGACGTCGTCCTTCGCCCGCACGACCGGAACGGAGTCGTCGATCGGGACGAGGTCGACCGGCGGGATCGAGCCGGCGACGCGGGGATCCGAGACGGACTGCTCGTCGATCATCGAGATGTCGGGCACGTTGGCGGTGGGCTCGCCGTAGGACTGCGGTGGTGCCGTACCGGCCGCGCCGAGCACGAGGTCGCGGACGATCTCCGGGCGCGGGGTGCGGAAGCGGTCGAAGGCGGCGTCGTTCGGTCAGCCAGAGCGTGTCGGCGCCGAGCAGGCGGGCGAGCGGGGCGATCGCCTCCGGCTCGATCGTGCCCGACTGGAACCGGTCGTCGAGGGCGTACAGCAGATCCATCGCCGCCGCACTGCCGAGCGGGAGCAGGTCGCGGGTGACCATCGGCTTGGCGGTCATCCCCGGGAGTGGGGGATCGACGGTGTAGCCCCAGCGGAAGGCACCGAACTCCTGACCGGGCAGCTGCAGCACGCGTGCGGCCGTGTCGCCGGCGTCCAGTGCCGCCGTCGCCTCCTGCCACGACGCCGGCGGATCCTCGTCGCGTTCGAGCGCCGGGTCGACGAGTCGGTGCCCCGTCAGCACCGGCAGGTTGGCGACGGCCAGCAGGCCGACCGCGACGACGGCGAGCGGGCGCCACGACGTGCGGCCGGCGAGCCTGACGCCGCCGAGCGCGTCGGCCAGCGCGCCCGCCCCGAGGGCCAGCCCGAGCACGAGCATCGGGACGGCGCGGGTGCTCGATCGCAGCGCCAGCGCGGCACCGGACGTGCCGTCGCCGAGAAGGAGGTCCATGACGGGGGAGGGGTCGTCGATCGGGTGGACGCCGACACCGAGCACGACGCCGACGACGACGAGGGCGACGGCGAAGACGCGGTCGCGCCACCTCGTGGCGACGAGCCCGGCGAGACCGACGAGCAGCACGACGAACCCGGTGGCGATCAGCCGCCCGGAGACCATGTAGTCGCGCGCCGCGGTGGTCGTGGCGGCGTAGGCGTCGCGGACGTAGGTCAGCCAGTAGCCGAGGTTGCGCCAGACCTCCGGCGATGTCGACGTCAGGCTGACCGACTCCAGTGACTCGGAGTAGGCGAGCACGTCGGCCCCTTGGCGTCCCTGGATGGCCAGCATGACGATCCACCACAGCGAGACGGCGAGCGACAGCACGCCGATGCGCAGGGCGGTCGACACGGCGCGGCGCCACGCGATCTGCCGCTGCCACGCCGCGGCGAGCAGCCACAGCACCGGGGCGGGGGCGATCATCATCAGCGCGGTGGCGTTGACCGCGCCGACGGTGGCGACGACCAGCGCGGCGAGGGCGGCGTGGCGCCAGCGGGTGCGGGTCGCGGCGAGGACCGTCAGCCCGACGATCCAGCCGAGCCCGGCCCACGGCAGCAGCATCGCCGAGGTGCGTGAGACGTAGGGGAGCAGGTACGGCGTGCACTGGTAGACGAGGGCGGCGGCGAGGGCGGCGGCGAGCGTGAGCCCGAGGCGCCGCCCGAGCCACAGCACACCCGTGCCGGCGGCCAGGAACAGCGTGCCGATCCACAGTCGGTGGGCGACCCAGTCGGGGAGTCCGACGGTCTCGGCGAGCCAGTACCAGGCCCCTGCGGCCAGAGGTAGGCGATGACCTGGTGGGGCACCCAGCCGGCGAACTGGCGCCCGTCGAACGTCCACGGGGCGTCGGAGATCAGCCGGCCCGGGTCGAGGTAGAGGTACAGCTTGGTGTCGGCCGGCATCCGGCCGGGTGACGAGCGCAGCGCGGGGACGTAGGCGAGCAGGGCGAGGACGGCGACGGCCACCCAGGCCGGGAGCCGGCGCATCACGTCATTGCGTTCCCCGGCCACCCAGGCCGGCGCGCGGGAGCAGCGACGCGACGCGCTTGACGGCGTTCAGGGCGCCCGCCCGCGCCGGCCGCCGGTGGTGCGACCCGCCGTCACCGCTGCGCCCGCGGTTGGCGAGGTACCAGTCGTAGCTGTGGGCGAACATCTCGTCGTTCGACCACTGCGGCGACCATCCGAGGGCGTCGGTCACGTGGTCGATGTCGAACCACATCGAACGGGCGTACATCAGCCAGTGGTACGGGGCGAACGGGGTGAGGCGGGCCGCTGCGCTCGCCCGCATCACCGCCGCGGCCGGGCGGGCAGGCAGCGACCGGACCGTCGAGCCCGTGCCGGCGTGAGCGCACAGGTTGGTCAGCGCCTCGGCCATCGTGCCGAAGCGGTCGGTGCCGGCGTTGAACACCGCCGGTCCCGGGCTGTCGGCGGCGAGCGCGCACACCGCCGCCAGGTCGTCGGCGTGCACGAACTGGTAGCGGTTGGTGCCGTCGCCGAGCACGATCGGGTCGGCGCCGTCGGCGATCCAGTCGAACAGGATGGCGAAGATGCCGAGGCGGCCGTGGCCGAGGATGGTGCGCGGGCGCACGATCGTCACGTCGAGCCCGCCAGCCGCGGCGCGCAGGCAGGCCCACTCGGCGGCCAGCTTGGCGTGGCCGTAGTCCTCCCGCGGGCGGGGGACCGTGGACGGCAGCACCGGGTTGGACTCGGGGACTCCGAACACGGCGCTCGACGAGGTGTGCACCACCTTGCCGACGCCGGCGTCGGCGCAGGCGTCGAGGAGCGTCACCGTGCCCTCGACGTTGACCGAGCGCAGCAGCCGACGGTCGCGGGCCAGCGGGACCTGGGCCACGTTGTGGAACACGACATCGATCCCGTCGACAGCGGCGCGCACCGCATCACGGTCGCGGATGTCGGCGGCGACGACCTCGATGCCATCGCCACCCGCGCCGCTGACGTCGATGTCGAGGATGCGCACCGCGTCGCCCTGGGCGACGAGGCGCTCCGCCAGCAACCGCCCGAAGTAGCCGTTGCCTCCGGTGACCAAGCTCGTCCGCGTCACAGCTCGAGGCCTTGCTCGACGCACCAGCGGATGCTCTGGCGCATCCCTTCCTCGAGGGCGATCGTCGGGGCGTAGCCGAGCTCGGCGCGAGCGACGGAGATGTCACAGGCGATCGTCTTGTCCATCTCCCCGAGCACGTGGACCTGCTGGACGTAGCGGCCGGTGCGCTGGATCACGGCGTCCGCTCGCTCGGCGAGACGGCCGGCGATGGCGGGGAGGCGGAGCCGGTTCGGCTTGACGTCGAAGCCCTCGGCGCGGAGGCAGCGCCCGACGGTGTCGACGATCTCGGCGACCTCGTACGGGCGCTCGTCGGCGATCCACCACGCCGAGCCGGGTGCGGCGTCGGAGAGCTCGGCGCGCACGATGCCCTGGACGAGGTTGTCGACGTGGACCATCGAGCGGCGCTGACGGCCATCGCCGATCACGGGGAACCGGCCGGTGCGCACGAGCCGGAAGAACGTCGTCTGGCGGGCCGGCTGGAACGGCCCGTAGAACCACGGCGGGCGGACGATGACGGCGTCGAGGCCGGTGGCGACGGCATCCTGCACGCGCAGCTCGGCGCGCATCTTCGACCAGCCGTAGCCGTAGTAGGGGTCGAACGGTTCGTCGTTGGTGAACGTGTCGGCGCGGTGGGGGTTGGTGCCGAACGGGCTGTTCGACGACACGTGGACGACCCGGCGGACACCTGCCGTCGCCGCGGCGCGCACGACATTGGCAGCGCCCCGCTCGTTGATCTCGGTGAAGTCGTCGACCCGCGCCGGATGGATGATGCCGGCGGTGTGGATCAGGTCGACGGTCCCGCCGAGGTCGGCGAACAGCGGGGCGAGGAGGTCGGGCCGGCGGATGTCGCCGACGACCGGGTCGACGCCGGGCAGGCGGGCGAGCTCGGCCGCCTCGTCGGCGGTGCGCACGAGTGCCCGGATGCGGCCGGGCCGGGCGTAGGGCCCCTCCGGTCGCCGGAGGTGGTCGAGCAGGGCGCGGCCGAGCCAGCCGTTGGCGCCCGTGACGACGTCGTGGCCGGCGGGTCGAGTGGCATCAGCCCCGCTTGGTCGTCTCGATGAAGCGGCGGGCGTTGCGGATGGCGATGGCCATCACCGAGCCCTGGGGGTTGACGCCGGGGGCCGTCGGAAGCAGCGAGGCGTCGTTGACCCGGACGTTGCTCGTGCCGCGCACGAGCCCGAAGCTGTCGGCGGCCGAGCGAGGTCCCTCGCCGAACGGCACCGTGGAGCACAGGTGCACGGTCATCACGCTCGCCCGGGAGATCGAGAAGCGTCGCCTGCATCGCCGCCAGGTCGGCGCGTCGAGCGGACGATCGGGGCACCGCGGAACGACGGGTACACGGCGGTCGCGCCCGCTTCGAGCATGACCAGCGCCAGCCGGGCGAGCCCTCGACCGAGCAGCGGCGCGGTCACGGCGCGTCAGCCGGTAGGTGACGAGCGGGTCGCGCAGTCGCGGCACGGCGTGCACGGAGCCGCGGCCTTCGCTGGTGATCGCCGCGTAGTAGACGAAGAGCCGGCGCCAGTCCTCGATGGCCGGGCCGAAGCGGTCCCACGAGTCGCTCAGCGCCAGGGCGGCGAGGCCCGGGCCCGACGCCGAGCCGCCGAACGACAGGTCGGGGGCGAACTCGGAGATCTGGTGGACGGGCACGTCTCCCGGCAGGTTGATCGGGTCGGGGAAGTGGGCGGCCAGCTTGACGGTCGGGTGCACGGCCAGCGTCGACCCGATGTGCCGGCGCAGGCCGGAGCGCTGGAGGAGCGCCGGGGTCTGGATCGTGCCGCCGCACACGAACACGTGGCGGGCGTCGATGGTGACCGGGCGCCCGTCCGCGTCCGTGGCGAGGGCGCGGGTGGCACGGCCGCTGTCGAGCACGAGACGGTCGACACGGAGCCCGGGGAGCAGACGGGCGCCAGCCGCGGTGGCGCGTGGCAGGTACGTCTGGGTCATGCTCTGGCGCCGGCCGTCGGTCGCCGACGTGCCGCCGGCGTACGTCATCCACCGCGGGATCTCGTCGTGGCGCCAGCCGAGGCCGGCCGCCCCACGGCGCAGGGCGTCGCTGGCCGGCGTGACGTCGCCGGGTACCCGCTGCACCGAGAGCACCTGCTCCACCTCGTCGCAGATCCGCGCCAGCTCGTCGTACTCGAGGTCGGCGACGGCGTGCTCGGTCCGCCACTTGGCGATGACGTCCTCGGGCGGTCGGCGGTAGAGGCCGCTGTTGACCTCCGTGCCGCCGCCGACGCAGCAGCCCTCCGTGTAGGCGATGGTCGGGAAGCCGAGGGCGGCCGTCACGCCGCCGGAGCGGTACTGGCGGTCCATCTGGGCGAGCGAGAACGGGGCGACCTCGCCCTGTTCGACGTGCGGCCCTTCCTCGGCGATCAGCACGTCGAAGCCGGCCTCGGCGAGCAGCGCTGCCGTCGGCGCGCCGCCCGCACCCGAACCGACGACGAGCACCTCCGCCGAGTGCGCGGTCACGCCGCTCGCCCAGTCACGCTCGTGTCGGGCCACGTGTCCCAGACGTAGGCGTAGGCGAGCGAGCGGAGGAGGCGGACGTACTCGCCGACGACGGGCAACGGGTGTCCGGCGAGGGCGCCGGCGACTCGTCGCATCCCGACGATCCGGCCGGCGACCGCCGACGACGCGCCGCCACGACGCCGACGCCGAGCCGCATCGGCGAGGGCAGGTGGTCGATCCGCCGTCCGGCGAAGGCGACGACGTCCGCCCGGCGCTCGGCCGGCAGGTCGGGCAGGTCGTGGGCGACGAGCCGGTCGCAGAACTCGGCGATCAGCGTGGTTGGTGGAAACGTCGCCATCGGAACGGGGGGAGGTTACTCACCGTCGAGTATTTGCTGCAGTCCGAGTACGTGGTGCCGGCCAGCCCATCATCACGTACTCGGATGGCAGCACGTACTCGACGGTAGGGTGCCGGGCCCATGGCTGGCGGCGATGCGATCGACGAGCTGGTCGCCGACGTGATCGGGCAGGGGGTGCGGCGGGTGCACGTGCTCGCCTGGCGCGATCTCGACGATCCCGATGCCGGCGGGTCCGAGGTCCACGCCGACGAGCTGATGCGGCGTTGGGCGGCAGCGGGGCTGGAGATCGTCCACCGCACGTCGGCGGCGGCCGGCCTGCCGCCGACCGCCCGGCGTCACGGCTACGACGTGATCCGCCGCGGCAGCCGGTACACGGTGTTCCCGCGCACCGCCGTCGCCGAGCTGGCCGGGCGGATGGGCCGCTCCGACGCCCTCGTCGAGGTGTGGAACGGCGTGCCGTGGTTCTCGCCCGTCTGGTACCGCCGCCCGCATCTGACGATCCTGCACCACGTCCACGGCCCGATGTGGGACCAGATCATGCCGCCGCCCCTCGCCGGCGCCGGACGCTTCCTGGAGTCCCGCCTCGCCCCGCCGTTCTACCGGCGGTCGCTGACGGTCACGCCGTCGGAGGCGACGCGGGAGGAGCTGATCGGGCTCGGGTTCCGGCCCGACCACGTCACGGCGGTCGACAACGGGGTCGACCCGTTCTTCTCGCCCGGGCGGCGAGCGCTGGGACCGCCCGACCGTCGTCGCCGTCGGGCGACTGGCGCCCGTGAAGCGGTTCGGGCTCCTCGTCGAAGCGGTCGAGCGAGCCAGGCAGGACGTCCCCGACCTGCAGCTGCGCATCGTCGGTGACGGCCCGCTGCGCGTCGAGCTCGAGCGCTGGATCGCCGAGCACGGTGCCGCCGACTGGATCCACCTGCTCGGTCGCCTGGCGGGCGACCGGCTCCGCGACGAGTACCGCAAGGCGTGGCTCGTCGGCAGCGCCTCGCTCGCCGAGGGGTGGGGACTGTCGCTGACCGAAGCGGCGGCGTGCGCCACGCCCGCCGTGGCGACCGACATCCGCGGTCACCGCTGCTCGGTCGTCGACGGCCGCACCGGTGTCCTCGTGGCGCCCGACGCGCTGGGCCCGGCCATCGCCGCCCTCGTCGCCGACCCGGCCAGGCGGGAGCGCCTCGCCACGGCTGCCCTGGCCCGGGCGAGGACGCTCACGTGGGACCGGTCGGCGCTCGGTGTGCTGCGCGTCTTCCGCCGTGCGGTGCAGATGAGCCACGGTGGGCCGGCGGTCGATCGGTAGCCTGCGCCGGTGCCCCGGACGGTCGTCGTGCTGCCGACGTACAACGAGCGGGAGAACGTGTCGGCGCTGCTCGCCGGCGTGCGCCGCTCGCTGCCCGATGCCGACGTGCTGGTCGTCGACGACACCAGCCCCGACGGCACGGCGGCGATCGTCGAGGAGGCGGCATCCGAGCTGGGGCAGATCAAGCTGCTGCTGCGCCCCGGCAAGCAGGGCCTCGGCAGCGCCTACCGCAACGGCTTCGCCGATCGCCCTCGACGAGGGCTACGACGTGATCGTGTCGATGGACGTCGACTTCTCCCACGACCCGGCGGTGCTCCCGGAGATGCTCGCCCTGATCGACGCCGGCGCCGACGCCGTGATCGGGTCGCGCTACGTCCCGGGTGGGGCGACGACGGACTGGCCGCTGTACCGCCGCCTGCTCTCGCGCTGGGGCAACCGGTACACGTCGCTGGTGCTCGGGCTGCAGGTCCGCGACTGCACGTCCGGGTTCCGCGCCTACCGCGCCGAGGCGCTGGCCGCGCATCGCCCCGGAGACGACCACCGCCGAGGGCTACGCGTTCCTGACCGAGCTCGTGCGCCGCCTCGTGCGCGGCGGGTACCGGGTGATGGAGACGCCGATCGTGTTCGCCGACCGGCGCCTCGGGCAGTCGAAGATGTCCGGGCGCATCGTGCTCGAGTCGATGGTGCTCGTCACCCGCTGGGGTCTGCGCGACGCGCTGGCGGTCGCTCGGCGTCGACTGGCTCGACCGATCGGCGACCAGCGGAAGCGCTGGCCGACGGGGGAGTAGCGGACGATGCACACGAAGGCGCGCACGCCGTCGCGCCAGCTGATCTTCTTGCCCTCGGCGTACGTGCGCCCGGCATAGGCGATGCCGACCTCGTAGATCCGCCAGCCGCCGCGGGCGACCTTGGCCGTGATCTCCGGCTCGAAGCCGAAGCGGTTCTCCTCGACGACGATCGTGTCGAGCACCTCTCGCCGGAAGGCCTTGAAGCACGTCTCCATGTCGGTGAGGTTGAGGTTGGTGAACATGTTCGACAGCAGGGTCAGCAGCCGGTTGCCGAGCGAGTGCCAGTAGTAGAGCACCCGGTGCGGACGGCCGGAGAGGAAGCGGGACCCGAACACGACGTCGGCCAGCCCGGCTTCCAGCGGCTCGAGCATCGACCCGTACTCCGTCGGGTCGTACTCCAGGTCGGCGTCCTGGACGATCACGTACTCGGCGCTCGCCGCGGCGAAGCCGGTGCGCAGGGCGGCACCCTTGCCGGTGTTGCGCTCGTGGTACAGCACGCGGACCCGCGGGTCGTCGACCTTCTCCAGCAGCTCGCGGTGCCGTCGGTCGACCCGTCGTCGACGACGACCACCTCGGCGGTCCACGGCGAGGCGAGGATCCGGTCGAGCAGCAGCTCGATCGTCGAGCGCTCGTCGAAGCACGGCACGACGACGCTGAGGCATCGCGCGTGCGTTCACGGGATCGCGCCGAACGACGCCGTAGAGGGCGGTGAGCGCGGTGAGCCCGGCGCCGCAGCCGACGAGCATGAGGTCCCAGATCGCCCGGTCACGGCGCGGCCACCACGCCGCGGCGCTGATGAACAGCGGGAAGGCGGCGAACAAGAAGCGCGGCCGAGCGGTGACCGTCGACGGCAGCAGCATCAGGGCGATGACGACGGCGATGTAGGCGACCATCGGCCACGGCAGGTGCTTGCGCCACAGGCACCACAGGCCGAGGACGAGGGCGGCGAGCGACGCCGCGGTGAGCGCGTCCGTCGGCGAGGCGAGCGGGTGGCCGAGGAAGCTGAGCGTGTTGCTGATCGCCGTGACGCCGAAGCTGGTGCCCTCCCGCCACGCCTCGCGCTGGACGCGGAACCACGCCCACGACTCGCCGGTGTGGGCGGCGAGGAACAGCTGGAAGGCGACGAAGCCGATCGGCGCCAGCAGCGGGGCGACGAGCGACCACCAGTCGCGGCTGCGGCGGATGGCGAGGAACGGCGGCGACGGCGCAGGCGGCGATGAGGGCGACGCCGTTGGGTCTGGTCGCCGTCGCCAGGGCGGCGGTGACGCCGGCCAGCAGCCACCGCTCGTCGAGCAGGAACCACAGGCAGGCCGCGGCGAGCACGATCAGCAGCGCCTCGGCGTAGGCGTAGGAGAGCACGAACGAGCCGGGGAACACGGCGAACAGCACCATCGCCCGCTCGGCGACGTCGTTGCCGTACAGGCGTCGGGCGAGCACGCCGACGAGGATGACGGCGACGAGGGCCAGCGCCGTCGTTGACGGCGAGCGCGGCGAGCGTGTCGCCGCCGGGCAGGATGCGGTCGAAGGCGCGCACGAGCAGCGGGTAGAGCGGGAAGAAGGCGGCACGGGCCTCGAGCTGGAAGTAGGTGATGTCCGGGGGGATCGACCGCGGGTAGCCGCTGCGGACGATCTCCAGGTACCACAGGCCGTCCCACTGGGTGAGCACGCCGGTGATCAGGCCGAGCGGGGTACCCGGGCTTCGGTTCGAGCCGCTTCCGCGGCGTCGACGGTGACCTGGCTGGCTCGCACGCCCGCCCCGGCGAGGACGCAGAGGCGGGACACGGCGAAGGCGCAGATCCCGATCGTCAGGGCCTGGCCCCACGACCGCTGCTGACCGTTCGCCGGCGCGGTGGCGATCACGGGTGACGGCTTCGGCGGGCGGTTGCCGGCTCGATCGCCGCATCGGCGGGGGTCGTGCGGGCCATCACCATCGGTACATCGGGAGGATGCGCCGGCGCGGGCCGAAGGCGGGAGGTCGCCGCCCGGCCATGCCGAGCAGCCGGACGACTCGCCCGCGCACGCCGCGGAACGGTTCGAGCAGTTGCAACATGCGCGCGTCGTCGGCCCGGGCCTCGCCGGCGAGGTTCCACGACACCATGCTGGGAAGGTGGTAGTCGCCGACGATGACGGCGTCGTCGTCGCCACGCACGGGGCCGAGCACGCTGGCGACGGTCCACGGCCCGACGCCTTGGACGAGTGCCAGCTTGGCGGCCAGCTCGTCGAGCGGCAGGCGGACCCACTCCCACAGCCGGTCGGCGAGGCGGCCGATCTCGGCGAGCGGCCTGGCCCGCTTGGCCTCGATCCCGAGCGGATGGAACCACCACGCCGGGCGGCCGGCGAGCCGCTCGGGACGCGGCGGCAGGATCACGCCGAACTCCGGTCCGGGCGCCGGCTCGCCCAGCTCGTGGCACAGCCGCGACCACTGGCGGACCGCCTCGCCTGCCGTGATGCGCTGGGCGAGGATGGTCGGCAGGAGGGCGGCGTAGAGGTCGCCGCTGGCGCCGGTTCTGACCCCGACCAAGCCGCCGCGCGGCCTCGGTGACGAGCGGATGGGCGTCGGGGACGGCCGGCGGGAGGCGGTCGAAGGCGGTCATGGCGACGGCGTGCTCGGCCGCCCAGTCGGCGCCGGGACCCCACGCTGTCGGCGCCGGCGTACCGGTGGACCAGTCGAGGCGAACCGTCGCCGGCCCGTCAGGTGTCCAGCACGCCCGCGTCATCGACGTCGCGTCGAGCCTGGTCGTCGGGTCGTACCGCCCGTGGCGGTACCACGACAGGGTCCTGGCCACGTCGGGGGTCGGCACCCGGCGGAACGTACCAGCAGGGCACCGCCCGAGGGGGGACGGGCAGCCGTCGGTCAGATGCGCTCGAGCGTCCCGCCGTCGAAGATCGGCTCGATGCCGAAGGTCGTCGGCGTCGGCGGCGAGCTCGGCGTCGGACGGACGGTCGAGGGAACCGGAGGCGGCGTCGACGAGGAGCGGGAGGAGGCGGGCATCGCTCGTCGTGTTCAGGAACAGCCGGGGATCGGCGAGCACGAAGCGCACCGCCCGACCGATCGCATCCGGGTCGGTCAGCGGCTCGTACCAGGCGAAGCGCGGCCCTGCGGCATCGTCGGACCACCGGCGCCGGGCGATCGACTTGATCGTCTGCAACGCCACCCCGTCGGCCGCGCAGCGCTCGACGAGCGCCTCGACGTCGGCGCGGTACGCCGGCTCGGCGAGCAGCGAGTGGTTGTACGGGAACAGCACGCTGGCGAACGGGAAGCGCTCGAGCGAGCGCAGGTGCATCTCGGCGATGCGCAGGCCGTGACCGGTGACCCCGATGTGGCGGACGAGGCCCTCGTCGCGGGCCTGAGCGAGCGCTTCGACCGCGCCGCCGGGCCCGTGGGCGACGTCCCACTCGTCGGGCTCGACGAGGTTGTGCAGCTGGACGAGGTCGACGTGGTCGACGGCCATCCGCTGCAACGACCGTTCGAGCTCGGCGCGGGCCGCGTCGCCGCGCCGCTCGCCGGTCTTGGTGGCCAGGAACACCTCGTGGCGGTGGTCGGCGAGCCACGGCTGCAGCCGGTCCTCCGACGCCCCGTAGGACGCCGCCGTGTCGATGTGGTTGATGCCCCACGCGGCGACCTCGGCGAGCGTGGCGTCGGCGCGCTCCTGGCTCATGCCGCCGAGCGCGGCGGCGCCGAAGATCAGCCGGGTCGAGTGGTGTCCGGTCCGTCCGAACGGTGCGCTCGGGATCATGCCCTCGACCGTACCCTCCACGATCTGGGCGGGATCCGTATCTGGGCGCACGCTGTCTCGGAATCCGAGACGATCTGCGCCCAGAGACGATTCGCGCCCAGTTTGGGGCGTCAGGCCGGGTGGCGGCGGCGGTGTCGGCGGTCGGGGTGGTGGCGACGGCGACCGGGGACTCGAGCACCGGGTTGTGGCAGGCGACGTAGTGGCCAGCGGCCAGCTCGCGCAGCTCGGGCTCGGTGGTCGTGCACACCTCGGTGGCGTTCGGGCACCGCGGGTGGAAGCGGCACCCCGACGGCGGCAGGACCGGTGACGGCGGCTCGCCGACGACGGCGACCTGCGAACGGTCGACCTCCGGATCGGGCACCGGGATCGACGCCAGCAGCACGTTCGTGTACGGGTGCATCGGCGCCCGGTACAGCTCGTCGCTGGGGGCGACCTCGCACAGCTTGCCGAGGTACATCACGGCGACGCGGTCGCTGATGTTCTTGACGACGGCGAGGTCGTGGGCGATGAAGATCAGCGTCAGACCGTGGCGCGCCTTGAGGTCCTCGAGCAGGTTGAGGACCTGGGCCTGCACGCTGACGTCGAGCGCAGACACCGGCTCGTCGCAGATGATCAGGCTCGGATCGAGCACGAGCGACCGGGCGATCGAGATGCGCTGGCACTGACCGCCGGAGAACTGGTGGGCCTGGCTCTCGGCCGCCCGCGTGGGGTCGATGCCGACCTCGGCGAGGGTGCGGTCGACGACCTCGGCTGCGCTCGGCGTCCGAGCCGCGCTTCCAGATCGTCAGCGGCTCCATCACGATGTCGCGCACCTTGCGCCGCGGGTTCAGCGACGAGATCGGATCCTGGAAGATCATCTGCATCCGGGTCCTGGCGGCGCGCATGTCCTTCGTCGACATCGTCGTCAGCTCGCGCGCCCTCGAACGTCACCGAGCCGGCGTTCGGCCGCAGCAGCTGCATGATCGCCCGCCCGGTCGTGCTCTTGCCGCAACCCGACTCGCCCACCAGTCCGAGCGTCTCCCCGCGCTTCACGTCGAGGCTGATGCCCGACACGGCGTTGACCACCAGGCCGGTGCGCCCGACCGGGAACTCGACGACGAGGTCCTCGACGCGCAGCAGGGTGTCCTCGGCATCGCGCAGGTGGGCCTTGCCGGTGCCGGCCATCAGGACACGTCCTCGAACGCCGGCTCGGCGATGTCCTCGGCGACGACGGCTGACGGGCTCGGCGTCGAGTTCGCGCCCGCCGCTCGTGGTACTCGGGCGAGCCGACCGGATACCAGCAGGCGTAGATGTGCTCCGGCGACTCGGCCGGGATCAGCGGTGGCTCCTCGACGTGGCAGCGGTCTCGGGCGTACAGGCAGCGCGGGGCGAACCGGCAGCCGGCCGGTGGGTTGACCAGATCGGGCGGGCGGCCGGCGATCGTCTGCAGCCGCGAGTGAGACGGGTCCTCGAGCTTGGGGATGCTCGCCATGCAGCGCCTCGGTGTAGGGCATCATCATGTTGGCGAACAGCGCCTTCGTCGGCGCCTTCTCGACGAGCCGGCCGCCGTACATCACGGCGATCTCGTCGGTGTGCCCGGCGACGACGCCGAGATCGTGGGTGACGAGGATCACCGACATGTTGCGGTCGCGGCGCTGCACCTCGATGAGATCGAGGATCTGCGCCTGCACCGTGACGTCGAGCGCCGTCGTCGGCTCGTCGGCGAACAGCAGCGTCGGGCCGCACGCCAAGCGCGATGGCGATCATCACCCGCTGGCGCATGCCGCCGGACAGCTCGTGCGGGTACTGCCCGAGGCGTCGCGCCGCCTCGGGGATCTGGACGTCGCGGAGCAGCCGCTCGGCGGTCTGCATCGCCTCGTCGCGCTTCATCCCGAGGTGCGTCTGCAGCGGCTCGGCGATCTGCTTGCCGATCTTCATCAGCGGGTTCAGCGACGTCATCGGGTCCTGGAAGATCATCGACATCTCCTGGCCCCAGATGTGGCGCATCTGCTTGGCGGAGAGGCCGATCAGCTCCTGGCCCTCGAAGCGCACCGATCCCGTGCGCTCGACCGACTTGCCGCTGAGCAGTCCCATGATCGAACGTGCGAGCACCGTCTTGCCGGACCCCGACTCGCCGACGATGCCGAGCGCCTTGCCGCGGTCCATCGTGAACGACACGCCGTCCACCGCCCGCACCTTGCCTCGCGGCGTGCGGAACGACGTGTGCAGGTCCTCGACCTCGAGCAGCGTGCCGGCTTCCGGCCGGCGGCCCGCCTGGGTCGGCCACTCACAGCACCGCCTCCCGGATGTCGAACCGGCGGGCGACCCGGTCGCCGATCAGGTTGAACGCCAGCACTGTCATGAACAGCATCAGGCAGGGGAAGATCGTCGCCCACCACGCCGTGTCGATCTCGTCGCGGTTCTCGGCGACCATCAGTCCCCACGACGCCTGCGGCGCCTCGACGCTGTAGCCGAGGTAGCGCCAGTCCGGCCTCGGCGGCGAGGAGGATGGCGACGCCGGTGAACAGCACGGACACGACGACGGGCACGACGTTGGGCAGGATCTCCCGGAACAGGATCCGCGGCGTCCTCGCGCCGACGCTCCGGGCGGCGAGCACGTACTCCCGCTGCGACACGCTCAGCGTCTGGGCGCGGACGATCCGCGAGATCGGGGCGATCGACAGCACGGCGAACACGAGCGTGATCGCCCACGCGTTGGTCACCCAGCTGAAGCCGAACCCGAGCACCTCGATGTCGCTCTCGCTGAGGGCCTGCGCCCGGCCGACGACGAGTGCCGCGAAGACCAGGGCGGGGAAGGCGAGCAGGGCGTCGACGAACACGGACATCACGCGGTCGGTCCTGCCCCGGCGGTAGCCGCCGATCATGCCGACCGTGGTGCCGACCACGCCGCCGATCACGATGCTGGTGACGCTGATGATGAGCGAGATGCGGGCGGCGTAGACGCAGCGGGCGAACACGTCACGACCGTTGCGGTCGCTGCCGAACCAGAAGTCCCAGCCAGGGCCGAAGGCGTAGTTGCCGGCACCCTCGACACCGCGTTCGGGAACGCGGATGAACTGCAGGTAGTCGGCGAACAGGGCGAGGAACACGAGGAGCCCGAGCCAGGCCACGCCGAAGATCAGCCCCGAGCGGCACCTTCCCGCGCTTGACCGGCTCGGCCACGCCGACCGGCGCGATCGTCGCCGCGGCGGTGGCGGCGGGTGCGAGATCAGTCATGCGCGTCATCCCAGCGACCTGGCGAGGCGGATGCGTGGGTCGACGACGGAGTAGAGCAGGTCGACGATCAGGTTGGCCAGCACGACGGCGACGACGAGGATGGCCACGATCCCCTGGATGACGAGCAGGTCGTTCTGCTGGATGGCGAACAGCAGCCGCTCGCCGAGGCCCTTGGGGCCGAAGAACTGCTCGACGATGACCGTTCCGCCGATGAGCGCCGACATCTGCAGTGCCACGCTCGTGATCAACACCAGGATGGACATCCGCAGCGCGTGGACCCACAGCACGCGCCGCGGCGAGATCCCCTTGGCCTTGGCCATGTTGATCGGAGTCGCTCTGCAGCGTGAGGATCATCTCGGCGCGCAGCAGGCGGCTCCACACCGCACCGATGCCGAGCCCGAGCACCACGGCTCGGGATGAAGAAGTTCTTGAAGTGCTCGATCGGGCTGTCCCACGGCGCGACGTACCGCGAGCGCCCGACGCTGGGAAAGAAGTCGAACCGGCTGACGACGAGGAACAGGAAGGCCACGGCGATGACCAGCGGCGGTGTCGAGATCACGGCGAACGAGCTGACGCTCATGCCACGGTCGAGCCACGAGTCGCGCTTGTAGGCGCTGTACATCCCGAGGGGCACGGCGATCAGCAGGCCGATGAAGATCGCCCACAGGACGATGAACACCGTGGTCGGCATGCGTTGCTGGAACATCTCGATGGTCGACTGGCTGGCGATGTACGAGTAGCCCCAGTCGCCGGTGAGGATGTCCTTCATCCACATCACCCACTGCACGGGCAGCGGTTCGTCGAGGTACGGGTAGTCCTCCATGACCCGCTGCAGCTGCTCCTCGCTGACGGCCCCGCCCGCGAGGTCGCGGACGGGGTCCGTCGAGCCCATCCTCGTCACCGCCATGACGGTGAACGTCACGATGATGAAGACGAGGATGAACTGGAGGAGGCGCTGGCCGACGTAGCGCATGCCGTGCTGGGGTGCCTCGTCAGCCTGACTTGAAGACCGAGCCGAGCCAGACCTGGCCGGGGAACCCGGCGCCGTCGGCCATGACCCCACCGTCGGGCAGTGGGTCGCGGCTGACGTTCTGCACCGTGGGCTGCATGTGGATGCCCCAGACCGTCTCGTAGATCGGGAGGATCCAGCACTCGCTGGCGAACTGGCGGTTGATCTCCTGGGCGAGCGCCTTGCTCTCCTCGGGATCCTCGGTGATGCGGGCCTGATCGAGCAGGTCGTTGATCACGGGGTCGTTGAGGCGGCCGAAGTTCAGCGACAGCGCGCCGTCGGCCGTCTCGGCACCGAAGGCATCGGAGGCGAAGCCGTGCCACCAGTGCGTCTGGTTCTCGGCGAACAGTCCGGCGTGGTTGCGCCAGTCGAAGGCGAAGAACTCCGGTGCGCCGAGCAGGGCGTTGGTGATCAGCACGGACTGCTCGACGGTGTCCTGCGTGACGTCGACGCCGACGTCGCCCCACGCCTGCTGCAGGTAGTCGGCGACGGCGCGGTTCGTCGTCGGTCGGGCGTCGTCGAGAACGGGATCTCCAGCGGCCCGTTGGCGGCCTCCCACGCCTCGATCGCCGCGCTGGCGGCGTCGGGGTCGTACTCGGGCAGCCCGGTGTCCTCGAGGTAGCCGTCCTGGCCCGGCGTGAACGGTCCGTTCGACGGCGTCGGCGTAGCCGGCGTAGACGGAGTCAATGAAGTCCTGCGTGTCGACCGCCTGGACCAGCGCACACCGCACCTCACGGTCCTGGAACTGCGGCTGGGTGAGGTGGAACATGACGTACGCCGTCTCGGTGAGCACGTCCTGGAGCAGCGTGACGATGTCCTCGTTCTCGCTCAACGGCCCGACGACGCTCGGGTCGGACGTGGCGATCAGGTCGACGTCACCGGACTCCAGCGCTTCCTGGCGGACCTGCGAGTCGACGATGACGCGGAACTCGATCTCGTCGAGGTACGGCAGCTGGTTGCCGTTCTCGTCGGTGCGCCAGTAGTCGGGGTTCTTGACGACGGTCATGCGGTCGCCGGGCAGGTACTCCTGGACGATGAACGGTCCGGTGCCGACCGGCTGGGTCTCCAGCGCGGGATCGGCGTCGGCGGCGGCCAGCCACGTCGGCGAGGCGATGAACCCGGCCTGGGCGGTGAGGAAGTACGGGAAGCGCCACCACGAGATGGGCTGGGCGGGATCGCCGTTCTTGCCGGTGGCGATGGTGAACGTGTAGTCGTCGAGCTTCTCGGTGACGAGCGTGCCGTCGGGGTTCTTGGCCGTGTCCTTCAGCGCACCGGACGACGAGGATGCCGCCGAACGTGCGGTTGAGGTTGTCGATGACGGCGTCGGCGTTGAGCGGCGTGCCGTCGGTGAACGAGATGCCCTCGCGGACCTTGATCGTCCACACCGTGGCGTCCTCGTTGGGCGTGATGCTCTCGGCGAGGTGACCCTGCGACCTCGGAGGTTCTGGTCGGCGTGTGAACAGCGGCTCGAAGAACGAGCGGATGCGCATCTGGCAGTACGAGTCGCACTGCACCTTCTCCGGCGTCCACGGCGTTGCCGACCTCGGCCTCGCCGGCGACGACGAGGCGCCCGCCGTAGACCGGATCCATCTCCGGTGCCGGCAGCGTCTCCAGCGTGACCTGCTCGGTCTCGCCCCCGTCGGCGCTCGGTGGTGTCGGTGTCCGTCGCCGCTCGGTGCCCGCCGTGGTGGTCGCCGTGCCACCTTCGCTCTCGGATGCCGTGTCGGCCGGTGCCGTCGTCTCCGGCGCAGCGGCTTCGGTCTCCTCGGTCGCCGTGGTGTCGTCGGCGCCGCCGACGGACTCGTCGTCCTTCTTGTCCGAGCAGGCTGCAGCGACCAGCGCGAAGCCGATTGCCGCGGCGGCGATCCGTCGCCCGCGTCGCCGATTGAGTGGTTGCGTTGGTCGCACCAGTGGGTCCCCCTTGCCGTGGTTCTGTTGACGCCCCGCCGACGCACGCTACGACATCGAGTCGTGACGCCCGTCACGGAGCGCGGCCGACATTATCCACGAGGTGCGCGCTGATTGGTCATCGGCGTTGCCAAAATCTGCGCGATCGCAAAGAAGCCGCTCTCGTCGTCCCTTGACGCTTTGTACAGTCGGCCGACGTGGGCGTGCTGACACCGGTGTCGCTGGACGAAGCTGTCGCCGCGCTCGCCGAGCACCCTGACGCCGTCGTGCTGGCCGGCGGCACCGACCTGATGGTCGCGGTCAACGAGGCGCACCGTCGGCTGACCGGGCGGGAGACCGTCGTCGCCGTCGGGCGCGTCGCCGAGCTGCGCACGTGGGCCCACGACCCCGTCGCCCGGACGGTGCGCCTCGGCGCCGGCGTGACGTACGCCGAGCTCGGCCGTCACCCGCTGTCGACGATGCTCCCCGCCCTCGCCCAGGCGGCGCGCACCGTCGGGTCGCCGCAGATCCGCAACGCGGCGACCATCGGCGGCAACCTGGCGACCTGCTCGCCGGCCGGTGACGGGCTGCCCGTGCTGGCCGCGCTCGACGCCGAGGTCGAGCTGGTCGGTCCCGCCGGCCGGCGGACGATGCCGGTCGCCGAGTTCATGGTCGGGGTCAAGCGCACCGCGCTGTCGTCGGGCGAGCTGATCGCCGCGGTGACCGTCCCGCTGCTCGACGGCTGGCAGGGCTACGCCAAGGTCGGCGTGCGCAACGCGATGGTCATCGCCATCGCCGGCGTCTGTCTCGCCGTCGACCGGCCGTCCCGCTCGGTGCGCGTCGCCCTCGGTTCGGTGGCGCCGACGATCGTGCGGGCGAGTGAGGCCGAGGCGTTCGCCGCGGACGCCGTCGACTGGGACGCCGGCACCGTCGGCGCCGATGCCGTCGTCCGCTTCGGCGAGCTCGCCGCCGAGGCCAGCCGCCCGATCGACGACCACCGCTCCACCGCGGCCTACCGACGCCGCGCCGTCGAGGTGCTCGCCGGTCGACTGTTGCGGCGCGGCGTTCGCGGGGGACGACGGTGGCTGAGCACTACGCGCTGCACGTCAACGGCGGCCGTCACGACGTCGCCGATGCGTGGCTCGGCGAGAGCCTGCTGTACGTGCTGCGCGAGCGGCTCGGGTTGCTCGGCGCCAAGGGGGCGTGCGAGCAGGGGGAGTGCGGCTCGTGCAGCGTGCTCGTCGACGGCGAGCTGGTCTGCTCGTGCCTCGTGCTGGCGGCGAGCGCCGTCGACGTCCCGATCGTCACCATCGAGGGCATCGCCGAGCCCGGCGCGCCGACCGACGTGCAACGGGCCTTCGTCGAGGCCGGCGCCGTGCAGTGCGGCTTCTGCACGCCCGGTCTGGTGATGGCGGCGCACGACCTCCTCGAGCGCATCCCGCAGCCGAGCGTCACCGAGATCCGCGAGGAGCTGTCCGGCAACATCTGCCGCTGCACCGGCTACGGCCGGTTGATCGCCGCGGTGCAACAGGTCGCCGTCGAACGGGCGTGACGATGACTGACACGCTGACCGGCAGTCGGGTTCAGGCCGGGCGCGTCGGCGACTCGCCGGTGCGGCCGGACGGGATCGTCAAGGCCCAGGGCAGCTTCGCCTTCTCGTCGGACCTGCCGATCGACGGCGCGGCGTGGGGCGCCACGTTGCGCTCGCCGCACCCCTACGCCCGCATCGTGTCCGTCGACGTGTCCAAGGCGCTGGCGATCCCCGGCGTGGCGACGGTGCTGACCGCCGCCGACGTGCCCGGCCGGGCGACCTACGGGCTGATCGCCGCCGACCAACCGGTGTTCGCCAGCGACCACGTGCGCTTCGTCGGCCAGCCCGTCGCGGCCGTCGCCGCCGACCACCCGGAGACCTGTCGTCGCGGCGCTCGACGCCATCGAGGTCGTCTACGACGTGCTCGAACCACTGCTCGACCCGGAGGTGGCGATCGCCGGCAGCCACCCGCCGATCCATCCCGACGGCAACATCCTGCGCCACCAGCGGATCCGCTGCGGCGATCCCGATGCCACGCGGTGACGTCGTCGTCGAGGGCACCTACGAGATCGGCATGCAGGACCAGGCGTTCCTCGGCCTCGAAGCCGCGCTCGCCATCCCCGACGACGACGGCCGCGGCATCGAGCTGCACGTCGCCACGCAATGGCTGCACGAGGACCGCAAGCAGATCGCCGCCTGCCTCGGTCTGCCGGAGGAGCGCGTGCGACTCGTCCTCGGCGGCGTCGGCGGGGCGTTCGGCGCGCGCGAGGACATCAGCCTGCAGGTGCACACGTGCCTGCTGGCGCTGCGCCTCGGCCGACCGGTGCGCGTGGCCTACACCCGGGCCGAGAGCTTCCTCGGCCACGTCCACCGTCACCCGGCGAAGATCTGGATGCGCCACCACGCCACAGCCGACGGGGAGATCGTCAAGCTGGAGGCCCGCTTCGTGCTCGACGGCGGGGCATACGCGTCGACGTCGTCGGCGGTGCTGGTCAACGCCGTCACCCTGTGCCAGGGCCCGTACCGTTGCCCCAACGCGGTCGTCGAGGGCTGGGCCGTGCGCACCAACCACCTGCCGTGCGGGGCGATGCGCGGGTTCGGCGTCGTCCAGGCGTGCTTCGCCCACGAGGGGCAGATGGACAAGCTCGCCGCGGCGTGCGGGCTCGATCCCGTCGAGGTCCGCCTGCGCAACGCGATGGTCACGGGGGACCGCTTGATCACCGGCCAGGTCGTGGAGAGCGTGGCGCCCGTCGCCCGGTGCATCCGCGAGACCGCCGCACTGCCGATGCCCGACGACCCGCCCGACGACGTGATGGCACGTCCCGGCGGCGCTGGTCTCACCGCCGACGTCGAGCACGTGCGGCGCGGCGTCGGCTGGGGTGTGGCGATCAAGAACCTGATGTACTCCGAGGGCTTCGACGACTACGCCACGGCGCGCTGCCGGCTGTCCGGCGGCGTGGCGACGCTGAAGTTCGCCACCGCCGAGGTCGGTCAGGGCTTCGTCACGATCGCCCAGCAGATCGCCCGCACCGTGCTCGGCGTCGACGTCGTCGTGCTCGAGCCGATCGACACGCAGATCGGGTCGTCGGGGTCGACGTCGGCGTCGCGTCAGACGTGGATGAGCGGCGGCGCCGTCGATGCCGCCTGCCGTGCCGTGCGCGAGCGGCTGTTCGAGCTCGTCGGCAGCCGCCTCGGCATCGACCCGCTGCGGCTGGTCATCGACGGCGGCGACGTCGTCGACTCGCTCGGTGACGCCCGGGTGGCGGTCGCCGACGCGTCGCACGGCGTCACGATCGAGGAGACGGTCGAGTACCGCCATCGGCCGACCGAGGAGCTCGACGCCGACGGCCAGGGCAACTGCCACACGGCCTTCGCCTTCGTCGCTCACCGCGCGGTCGTCGACGTCGATCCCGATCTCGGCCTGGTGAAGGTCGTGCAGGTCGCCACGGCCCAGGACGTCGGCCGGGCGCTGAACCCGCTGTCGGTGCTCGGGCAGATCGAAGGCGGCATCTCCCAGGGCCTCGGGCTGGCCGTGATGGAGGAGATCGTCCAGGTCGACGGGCACATCCGCAACGCCAGCTTCACCGACTACCTGCTGCCGACGTTCCTCGACATGCCCGACGTCGTCGCCACGCTCGTCGAGGAGCCCGACCCGCAGGCGCCGCTGGGCGCCAAGGGTGCCGGCGAGCCGCCGTGCATCTCGGTGACCCCGGCGATCGTGGCGGCGATCCGCGACGCGCTGCGCCAGGCGGGCAACCCGCGCTGGGACCTGTCGCGGGTGCCCGGTGCGACCCCAGGACATCGCGCTGTAACGTCCGCTGTCATGGCCGCACCCCCCGCGTGGCGAGCGGGAGATCATGTCGTGGGCGGACTTCGGCACGGCGTCGCGTGACGTCGCCCAGATGGTCGCCGACGACGGCTACGAGCCGGACATGATCCTGGCGATCGCCAGGGGCGGTCTGCTGATCGGCGGCGCGCTCGGCTACGCCCTGTCGGTGAAGAACGTGTACACGATGAACGTCGAGTTCTACACCGGCGTCGACGAGCGCCTCGAGGTGCCGCGCATCCTGCCGCCTGCCCCCGACTTCGTCGACCTCCACGACGCCAGGATCCTCATCGCCGACGACGTCGCCGACACCGGGCACACGCTGCGCAGCGTCCAGCAGTTCAGCGAGGGCAAGGTCGCCGAGGTGCGCACCGCCGTGCTCTACGAGAAGTCGCACTCCGTCGTGCGGTGCGACTACGTCTGGAAGCGCACCGACCTGTGGATCAACTTCCCCTGGAGCGACAAGGAACCGGTGGCGAAGCGCGCCTGGGCGGTCAGGGACGCGTAGCCGCGGTCAGTAGCCGACCTGGGGAGGGCCGGGACGGAGCAGTTGCAGCTGCTGGCGGAGGGCGCTCGGCGGGACGACGCCGAGGAGGCGCTCGTCGCGCCAGACGGTGACGATCGGGCGCAGCGGGTTGAGGCGCGGCAGGACCGACGCCAGCTCGTCGTCGGGTTCGGCACGGGCGAGCCGGCTGAACGGCGCCATCAGCGACGTCAGCATCACCCACGGGCGCTGCTCGACGGGGACCGCCCACAGCTGGTCCTCGAGCACCAGCCCGTCGAGCTGGCCGTCGTCACCACGCACGGCGACGGCGCCGGCGCCACCGAGGCGCGAGCGCTGGTCGATCATCGAGTCGGCGTCCATGTCGGCGCCCGTCTCGGCGATGCCGAACCACGTCAACTCGCCGACCGTGATCCCGCCGAGGCGCTCGCTGACGTCGGCGAAGGTGATCTCGGCCTTGGCGTTGAGGGCGATGAACACACCGGTGACGAGGAGGATCAGGCCAGGGCGGTCGTTGAGCATCAGGGCCAGCCCGAGCCCGGCGATCGCCCAGCCGATCACGCGACCCGCGTGCCCGGCCTCACGCATCGCCCGGTGGCGGTTGCCGTGGCGACCCCAGCGGATGGCGCGCACGATGCGGCCTCCGTCGAGCGGGGCGCCGGGCAGCAGGTTGAACACGCCGAGCGCGCCGTTGACGATGCCCAGCCAACCGAGCACGTTGACGACCGTGTCGGGCGCGTCGAGGCGAAGCCGACGAGCGCCGCGCCGTAGCACACGAGGCCGATGGCGATGCTGGCGAGCGGCCCGGCGGCGGCGATCCACCCCTCCGCCCTCGCCGTCTTCGGCTCGCGGTCGAGGCGGGCGACGCCGCCGAGGGCCCACAGGTCGATCGACGTGGTGGCGACACCGAATCGCCGCGCCACGTAGGCGTGGGCCAGCTCGTGGCCGAGGATCGAGGCGAAGAAGGCGACGACACCGATGGTTGCGGGGATCGCACCGAGCTCGTCGGCCAGGCCGAGGGCGAGGAACGTGGCCACCAGGATCGCGCTCCAGTGGAGTCGCAGCGTGGCGCCGGCGAGCCGGCCGAAGGACATCGATCCGGTGAACATGGTGGGGGACGTCCACGATAACGCCCACTTCCGCCGCGGCGTCGGCGCGTCAGCTCGGCGCGGTCGAGGACCACCGTGGCGCAGTTGCGGCCGCTCGCCCCCCAGATCCCCGAGCCGGGGAACGTCGCCGCGCCCGTCAGGTAGAGACCTGGTACGGCGGTCTCGTAGCTGGTCAGCTCGGGATGGCGATGACGAAGGGCGGCGAGCGGGCCGCCGCCGAAGCTCGCCGCGTGGCCGGCGGGGAGGTGGAAGTCGCGCTCGTAGACGTCCGGCGTCACGGCGCGCCAGGCGACGATCGAGTCGAGGAAGCCTGGTTCGCACCACTCGGCGACGAGCTCCAGCCAGCGCTGTGGTTCGCTCGACCCCGCCCACTGGTGGCGGTACGGGGTGAGCAGCACCTCGAGGCTGAACACGTGGTGGCCGGGAGGGGCGACGGATGGATCGGCGATCGACGGCACGTTGATCATCAGCGCCGGCCGCTCGAGGATGCCGCCGGAGGCGAGCAGCGAGGCTGCCCGATCCATCTCGGCGATCGTCGGCGCGACGACGAACGACGACGACAACCGGTGGTCGCTGTCGCGCAGTCGCGGCTCACGGTCGACGATCGCGTCGACCTTCGACTCGTAGCCCTCGGCATGCTCGACCCGCCGCCAACGCTCGATCATCGACGCCGCGCCGGCCGGACTGCGGCGCAGCCAGCGGACGAACGTGCGCTGCGGATCGCATGCCGAGACGACGACCGGCGCGGTGATCTCGGTGCCGTCGGCCAGGGCGACGCCCGTCGCCCGGGATCCGTCGCACAGCACGGCGTCGACGGTGGTGCCGGTGCGCAGGTCGCCGCCGTGGTGGACGAGTGCCGCCCGCAGCGCCTCGGTGAGCGCTCCGCTCCCGCCGACCGGACGGCCGACGCCACCGACGTGGCGCATGGCGTAGGAGAGCGCGCCGAGCCCGCTACCCGGCTGCTCCGGGCTGATGCCCCAGACCATCGGCCCGCCGACCAGGCCGGCACCGAGCAAGGCGTCGTGGGAGAAGAACGAGCGCATGATCGACGCCGCGCTGCGCCGGCTCCATCGCAGCACGGTCGCCGCGCCGGCCATCCGCCGGCGCAGGCGAGGCGGGTGAGCCCGGCAGCGGTCGGCGGCTCGGTGGCGACGGCGAGGATCAGCTCGGCCGCCGGTCGCGCCGCGCGGAGGTAGCGGCGGAACCCGTCGACCTCGCCGGGGTGGGTGGCGGCGAGCTCGTCGAGCGTGCGCCCGACGTCGCGGAACTGCTGCCACGGCGGTCCACCCGTCCAGGCCGTCGCCACCTGGGTCGGCTCCATCTCGATGTACCGCAGGCCGAACGAGCCGAGGTCGAGGTCGTCCATCACGGGCGTCGTGCGGAACGTGATGTGGTCGCAGTTGCACACGTTGACGGTGCCGCCGGCGAACGGCTCGCTGGCCGCCGTCCCGCCGACTGTCGAGCGGGCCTCGAGGACGAGTGTGCGCATGCCCGCTTTCGCCAGATAGGCGGCGGTGACGAGGCCGTTGTGCCCGGCACCGATCACGATCACGTCGGCGTCGGCCACGGACCCGCATTCTGACCGACGGGTAGCGTGCCGCGCGTGCCCGACCGCGTGCTCGCCCACCTGCGTGCGCCGGACATCGCCAGCCGCCTCGGCGAGCGCAGCATCCTCGTCCAGCCGTTGGGCGCGGTCGAGCAGCACGGCCCGCACCTGCCGCTGATCACCGATCTGCTGATCGCCGAGCGCGTGGCGGCCGCGGCAGTCGAGCGGGTCGGCGACGAGCTCGACGTCTGGCTGCTGCCGTCGCTCGCCTACACGAAGTCCAACGAGCACGCCTGGTCGCCGGGCACGGTGTGGCTGTCGGCGTCGACGATGCTCGCCGTGCTCGACGACATCGGCCGCTGCGTGGCGCTGACGCCGGCGCGCCGGCTCGTGTTCATGAACGGTCACGGCGGCAACAGCGCGCTGGTCAACGTCGCCAACCGCGAGCTGCGCCTGCGCCACGGCCTCATGACGTTCCTCGCCCATCCCGGCGTGCCGCCCGACCAGGGTGGCGCTTCGCCGGAGGGCGAGTTGGGCATGGGTGTCCACGCCGGCACCGACGAGACGTCGCTGATGCTCCACCTCGCCCCCGAGCTCGTCGACATGTCGTCGGCTCGCCGCAACGTGCCCGAGCGTCTCGCCGGCAACCGCTACGTGCGCTTCGGCGGACCGGTCTCGTTCGGCTGGCTGTCCGACGACTTCGGTGACAGCGGCGTGATCGGCGACCCGCTTCCGGCGACGGCCGAGCGCGGCGCCGAGCTGTTCGCCGGAGCGGTGACCGCGTTCTGCGAAGCCTTGGCGGAGATCGCCGCCTTCGAGCTCGCTCGATGATCGCGGACGCTCGACCCGGAAGACCTCCGGGTCGACGGGGAGCGGTTGTGGGCGCGGATCGTCGAGCTCGGCGAGATCGGGGCGATCAAGGGGCCCGAACGGCGAGGAGGGGTGCGCCCGGCTCGCCCTGACCGACGCCGACCGCGCCGGGCGCGACCTCGTCGTCGGGTGGATGCGCGACCTCGGGCTGCACGTCGACATCGACGCCGTCGGCAACGTCATCGCCACCCGGGCCGGCACCGACCCCGCCGCGGCGCCGGTGATGACCGGCTCGCACATCGACACGGTGGCGACGGGCGGGCGCTTCGACGGCAACCTCGGCGTGCTCGCCGGGCTGGAGGTGATCGAGACGCTCGAGCAGCACGGCGTCGAGACCGTCCACCCGATCGCTGTCGGCTTCTTCACCGACGAGGAGGGCGCGCGCTTCGCGCCCGACATGCTCGGCAGCCTCGTCTACGTCGGCGGGATGGCGCTCGAGGAGGCGCTCGACATCCGGGCCGTCGACGACGGCGCCCGCCTCGGCGACGAGCTCGCCCGCATCGGCTACGCCGGCCCGCTGCCGTGCCCGACGGCCGCCGCCCCGCACGCCTACGTCGAGCTGCACATCGAGCAGGGCCCGATCCTCGAGGACGAGGGCATCACGATCGGCGTGGTCGAGGGCGTGCAGGGCATCTCGTGGACCGAGCTGACGATCACCGGACGATCGGCGCACGCCGGCACGACGCCGATGCGCATGCGGCGCGACGCCGGCATGGTCGCCGCGGCGATCGCCGTGTTCGCCCGCCACCTGGCGACCGGGCTCGGTGGCGCGCAGGTGGCGACCGTCGGCCGGTTCGAGGTGCGACCCGATCTGGTCAACGTCGTCCCCGGCGAGGCCACGCTGACGGTCGACCTGCGCAACACCGACGACGAGGTGCTGCGCCAGGCCGAGGCCGCGCTCGCCGACGAGGTCGCCCGGCTCGCCGCCGCCGAGGAGGTCACCGTGGCGACCCGCTCGCTCGCCCGCTTCGAGCCCGTCGAGTTCGATGCGGCGACGGTCGATCTGGTCGAGTCGACGGCCCGCCGGCTCGGCCACTCGACGCGACGCATGCCGAGCGGCGCCGGCCACGACGCCCAGATGCTCGCCCGCATCTGCCCGGCGGCGATGATCTTCACGCCGAGCGTCGGTGGGCTCTCGCACAACATCGGCGAGCACACCCATCCCGCCGACGTCACGGCTGGTGCGGACGTGCTCCTGCAGACGCTGCTGACGCTCGCCACACCGTCCGATCCGGCGCGCCCAGAGCGATCGCCTCGCGGAGCGACGACGGCGCGCACGGCGATGAGGTCGGCCGGCGCGCCAGGGGCGATCGGCCCGAGGGCCGGTCACCGATGCCCATGCCTCGGCGGGGGAGAGGTGGGCGGCCAGCACCATCAAGGCGGCGGTCTCGAACGGACAGCCGCGTCCCAACGGGTTGAACGGGTCCTGCAGGTTGTCGCCTCCGGCGAGGACGACGACGCCGGCGTCGAGCAGCGCCCGCACGGCCGTGAGCCCGCGGGGTGTCGCCTGCGGGTGGGCGCGACCCTGGAGGTAGAGGTTCGTCGCCGGCAGGGCGACGACGGCGATGCCGGCGGCGGCGACGGCCTCGGCGGTCGCCGCTGGCGTTCCGGAGACTGCATCCCGAGGCTGACGCAGTGGCTCGCCGTGACCGGTAGCGCGAACCCGCTCGTCGTCACGTGGTCGGCGAGGTCGGCGAGCCCGTCGACGGACTCGTCCAGCGTCTCGTCGGTGTGCAGGTCGACCCCGACGCCGTGGTCGGCGGCGATGGCGAGGAACGTGTCGGTCGCGTCGCGCGTCCCGCCCTCCTCGAGGTGCGGGCAGCCGCCGACCAGGTCGGCGCCGGCCGCCGAGCGCGTCGCGGAGCAGCGCCCGCTGGTCGGCACCGGCGGCGCCGGTGATCGGCCAGTGGCAGAGGGCGACGATCTCCACGTCGATCACGTCCGCCACGCGCCGGCGCACCTCGACCAGCGCCTCGACGCTGCGCAACCCGTTGTCGCAGCGTCGTGTCGGCATGGGTGCGCACGGCGCGGAAGCCGTTGGCGGCCATCAACCGGGCCGCCCGCTCCGCCCGCTCGACGATGTCGTCGACGTCGAGCAGCGCTTCGGCGGCGATCATCGCGGCGATCGCCCCGAGCAGGTCGCCGGACGGGTTCGTCGACGCGCTCGGCGAGGAACGCCTTGTCGAGGTGGGCGTGCGGCTCGACGGCGGCCACCAGCAGGACGTGACCGTCGAGGTCGACCACGGTGTCGTCCGGCCGCTCCCCGACGTCGCCGACGGCGGCGATCCGGTCGCCGCTGAGCCGCACGTCGCCCGTCGTGCCGTCGGCGAACGACGCCCCGCGCAGCACCTGATCGGCCATCGCCGGCGAAGGTACTCTCGGACCATGCCACCACCGCTGCGGCTCGGGGCCTTCTTCTTCGGCGGGGTCGAGCTCGACGACGCCGGCGCGGGGCCGCCGGCGCCGATGGACCGGCGGGTCAGCAACGAACAGGTGTGGAAGGCGACGACCGACTACATCGCCTCGGCCACCGAGGCCGAGCGACTCGGCTACGACTCGTTCTGGACCACCGAGCACCACTTCCAGCACGAGGGCTACGAGGTCATCCCCAACGGCATCCAGGTCTCGACGTGGATCGCCGCGCGCACCAGCCGGATCCGCCTCGGCACGATGTTCAACGTCGTCCCGCAGTGGAACCCGCTGCGCCTGGCCGAGGACTTCTCGACGCTGCACAACCTGTCGGGTGGGCGCGGCATCCTCGGCGTCGGCCGCGGCACGGTGCCGCGCGAGGTGCTGCACCTCAACGACAAGGGCGTGTCGATCGGCTCGTACGACAACCCCGACCAGGCGGCCGACGACGACCGCAACCGGCGGGTGTTCGAGGAGTCGATGGACATCCTGCGCGCCGCGCTCGACCGACGAGTCGTTCTCCTACGAGGGCGAGTTCTTCCACATCCCCGTGCCGGGCATCCCCGACCGGGGGAGCACGGTGCAGTCACTCACGCCTCGTGCCCCGGCCGCTGTACCCGTTCGAGATCTGGCAGGCCGTCACCAGCCCGCCGACCCTCGAGTACGTCCCGGTCGTCGGCCACGGGGCGGTGTTCTGGAACCAGCACCACGCCTTCATCAAGCGCTTCTGGGACACCTACGGCGAGCGCTACGCGGCCGCCCACGACGGCCACGAGCTGGCGCCCGGCGACAAGCGCATGCTCGTCGTCTCCGTGCGCATCGAGGACACCCACGAGAAGGCGTTGGAGACGGCGACGCCCGGCCACGACGAGTTCTGGAAGTTCCTCGGCCCGTACGGGTGGAGCCGCGGCTACATGGGTCCGGACGGCAAGCCGGCGCAGCCCGGCTTGATCCCGACGCTGGCCGAGTCGATCGAGAACAAGACGATCCTCGTCGGCACGCCCGAGGAGGTCGCCGAAGGCGTCGCCTTCTACCGCGACCTGCTCGGCCTCGAGCACCTGACGATCTTCCCCCACCTCCTCGGCGACCCGTACAAGAAGGCCGACGAGCAGATGGCCCGCTTCGTCGACGAGGTGCTCCCGCTCGTCAGCTGACCTGGCAGGTCGGGCACCAGTACAGCTTGCGGGCGGCGAGCAGCTGCATGGCGATCGGTGTCGTGCAGATGCGGCACGGCAGCCCGGTGCGCCGGTAGACGTAGTGGGCGTCGTCGCGGTGGACCCGCCCGGCGGGGCGCGAGCGGTCCGCCGGGACGGTCGTCACGATCCGTCCCGACCGCAGCCCGGCCCGCATCAGGGCGACGAGGTCGGCCCACAGCGGAGGCCATCGCGCAGCGTCGAGGAGGCGACCGGGCAGGTACGGATCGACGCGGTGGCGGTAGAGGATCTCCGCCCGGTACACGTTGCCGACGCCGGCGAGCACGGCCTGGTCCATCAGCAGGCCGGCGATCGGCGCCCTGCTCCTGGCGATGCGGGCGAACGCCCGCTCACCATCGGCCCGCGGCTGCAGCGGGTCCGGACCGAGCCGGTCGAGGATGGCGTCGACCTCCGACGGGTCGAGGACCTCGCACGCCGTCGGGCCGCGCAGGTCGGTCCAGCCCGAGTCGGCGACCCAGCGCATGCGGATCGCGCCACGCGGCGGCGGCGGCTCGCCCGGGCCGCTGGCGTACTTGCCGAACAGCCCGAGGTGGACGTGCACGACGCGGTCGCCGAAGGCGGCGAAGAGGTGCTTGCCGTGGGCGGTCACGTCGTCGAGCAGGCGCCCGTCGACGAGGCCGGCGCCGGCGAACCGGCCCTGCGGACTCGACACCTCGATCACGCGGCCACCGAACTGGGCGCGCTGGCTGCGCGCGAGGCGGTGCAGCGTGTGACCCTCCGGCACCGGCTACACGCCCGCCGCGCTGCCGATGCGCGAGCGGGGGTCGGCGGCGGCGGCGAACGCACCGTTGGGCTCGACGGCGATCACGTGGGCGTGGCCGAAGCCGGAGTCGAACGGTGGTGCCACCTCGACGCGGTGGCCGCGGGCGGCGAGCCCGTCCGTGCCACGCCGGCGGGGCGTGACCCTCGACGGCGACCGTCGGCGGTCCGCCGCTGGTCCACGTGTCGAACCCCGTCCGCGCCCCGCGCAGCGCCCAGCGCGGCGCAGCGACGGCGGCGGCGGGCGACTCGGTGTGGACGAACATCCGCGCCGCCAGCTGGAGCAGGATCTGCGGCTGGGCGTCGCCGCCCATCGTGCCGAACACGGCGGCCAGCTCACCGTCGCGAGTCGCCATGGCCGGACACAGCGTGTGCGGCGGTCGCCGGCCCGGCCGCAGCTCGGCCGGGTGGCCCTCGTGGAGGTTGAACCCGAGCCCGCGGTCGTGGAGGTTGATGCCCGTCGTCGGCTCGACGAGCCACGACCCGAAGCCGGCGGCGTTGGACTGGATCAGGCTGACCGCTGTCCCGCCGGCGTCGGCCGTGCAGAGGTACGTCGTGTCGCCCGGCATGGCGGCGACCGGCCGGTTGCCGGCGTGCTCGACGTCGACGAGGGCACCGCCGGTCGTCGATGGCGTCGAGCAGGGCGGCGCCGTCGGCCCAGTCGTGCAACACGTCGGGCCGGTCGAAGCGAGGCCGTCGAGGCCGCTTCGACGAGGACGTGCGCCCAGCTCGCGTCGTCCGGATCGTCGGGCAGGCCGGCCCGTTCCGCCAGCCGGGCGGCGCCGAGCAGCAGGTAGCCCTGCGACGCCGGCCCGATCGTCAGGAGGTCGACGCCGAACGCCGATGCCGCCGAGCGGGTCGACCCAGTCGGCGTGCACGAGCGCCAGGTCGGCCTCGGCGAAGTGCCCACCACCGAGCGCGAGCAGGCCCTCCCCGAACGCCCCGCCGTAGAACGCCTCGCGCCCACCGGCGGCGATGGCGTGCAGGGTCAGCGCCACACCCGGACGGCGGACCCTGCGCCCCGACGGCCGTCGCCTGCTCGACGAGCTCGTGGAACCGCGGGCGGGCGTCGTCGTCGAGCAGGCCGAGCGAGGCCACGAGGAGCGGGCTGGCCGGGAAGCCCGACGCCGCCAAGCGGATCGCCGGCGCCGAGGATCGTGGCCAGCTCGAGGCGTGCCGAAGCGCTCGTGCAGGTGCATCCACCCGTCGACGCACCCGGGGACCGTCACCGTGCGGATGTCGTGGCGCATCGGCATCTCGGTCAGCCCCTCGGCGCGCATCGCCGCGGCGTCGGCACCCTGCCCGGCGTGGCCGCTGGCGTCGAGCCCGACGACCTCGCCGCCGGGCGTGCGCACGAGGGCGAACAGGTCGCCGCCCATCCCGCACAGGTGGGGTGCGGTCACGGCGATCGCCGCGTTGGCGGCGATCGCCGCGTCGACGGCGTTGCCGCCACGATCGAACATCGACATCGCCGCTTGCGTGGCGACCTGGTCCGCCGTGGCGGCGACGGCGCGCAGGGCTCGCACGGAGCCGGCGGGGACGCTGGGCGGCATCGCTGCCGACGCTAGCCCTGGGGCCGGCTCGACTCGGCTCGGCGTCGAGTGCTCCGGCCTCGTGACGAGCCGGCGGCGAGTCGCGCGGCGGTCCTGATGACGGTGGGCGCCGCCGTGACGATCGCCGGCTCGCTGCTGACGTGGGTTCGCAGCGGCGGCGCCGGACGGAACAGCTACGACCTCTTCCGCCTCGTCGGCCGCCTCGGGTTCGCTCCTGACGGCCCGGCGGCCACGGCGCTGCGCTGGTGGCCGGTGATGCCGTTGCTGGCGACCGTTGCCGCCGTCGACGGCGTGGTGGTGGCCGCGGGTCGGCGGGATCATCGGGCTCCTCGCCACCGCCTACGCGGGGGCGATCGGTGTCGCGGTGCTCGCCGCCCCGGCGGCAGGGGTCGTGGGGATCGGCGCCGGTCCGGCGGTGACGGTGAGCGGGGCGACTGGTCCTGCTGGCGGGATCCGTCCTGGCGATCGTCAGCGTCCACTGACCGCGGCGCTCGAGGACCTCGCGGAGCACGGCCGGACGGTCGGTCATGATGCCGTCGACGCCCAGGTCGAGGAGCCGCTCCATCTCGTCGGCGTCGTCGATCGTCCACACGTGGACCTCGACGCCGCGCCGGTGGGCGCGGCGGACGAAGCGCTTGTTGACGACCGGGAAGAAGCTCGCCTTGGAGGGCACCTGGGCGGCGTCGAACGGCGAGCGGGCCCAGCCGAGCAGTCGCAGCAGGACGATGTCGAGGCGGCCGGCGCTCGTGCACAGCTGTGGGCCGAGGCGCTCGCGGAGCCGGCGCACGGTGCGGTCGTTGAACGACCCGACGCAGACCCGATGGAGTGCGTCGGCGGCGACCAGCACGTCGGCGAGCGGGTCGGCGGCCGACGGCTCCTTGCAGTCGATGTTGAAGCGGGCGTCGGGCCACGCCTCGAGCAGGTCGGTGAGCTTGGGGATCGGCTCACGTCCGTCCACGAGCGCCGTCGAGATCTCGTCCCAGGTGAGCTCGGAGATGCGCCCGTCCCGACCCGTGGTGCGTTTGAGGTCGTTGTCGTGGAAGGCGACGACGACGCCGTCGGCCGTCACGTGGACGTCGGTCTCGAGGTAGCGGTAGCCGAGGTCGACGGCGCGCTGGAACGCCGGCAGCGTGTTCTCCGGTGCCTCGCTGGCGCCGCCGCGGTGGGCCATGGCGATCGGCCCGGGCCAGTCGAGGAAGGGCGCGGAGCGCGTGGTGGGTCTCACGACCGGCAGTATGGTCGCGCCGCATGCAGTGCCACGTGACCAGTCCGCTACGTGCACTCCCTCTCGCCGGCGAGCGCTTCAAGGGGGCGGAGTCGGCAAGCGTCACGTCGCCGTACGACGGCAAGGAGATCGGCCGGGTGCCCGTCTGCGGCCCGGACGACGTCGACCGAGCGGTCGGCGCGGCCAAGGCGGCGCTGGCCGGCGGCCCGCTGCCGCGGTGGAAGCGGGCCGAGGTGCTCGACACGGCTGCCCGGCTGCTGGCCGAGCGGCGCGACGAGTTCGCCGAGATCATCGCCAGGGAGGCGGCCAAGCCGATCAAGACGGCCCGCGCCGAGGCCGAGCGCGCCGTCGGCACGTTCCAGTTCGCCGCCGCCGAGGCACGGACGCTCGCCGGTGACGTCGTCGCCCTCGACGCCATCGCCGCCGGCGTCGGCAAGGTCGGCTTCACGATGCGCGTGCCGATCGGCGTCGTCGGGGCGATCAGCCCGTTCAACTTCCCGCTCAACCTCGTCGCCCACAAGCTGGCCCCGGCGATCGCCGCCGGCTGCCCGGTGGTGCTCAAGCCGGCGAGCCAGACGCCGTTCAGCGGGATCGCCCTGGCCGAGCTGCTGATCGACGAGTGCGGGCTGCCCGACGAGTGGCTGCACGTCGTCACTGGTGGCGGGTCGACCGTCGGCAACGCCATCGTCGACCACGACGACATCGCCCTGATCACGTTCACCGGCTCGCCCGACGTCGGGTGGGGGATCAGGGCGCGGGCGCCGCGCAAGAAGGTCGGCCTCGAGCTGGGCAACAACGCGCCGGTGATCATCGAGGCCGACAGCGACTGGGCGTCGGCGGCGGCGAAGATCAAGGTCGCCGGGTTCTCCCACGCCGGGCAGAGCTGCATCTCGACGCAGCGCATCTACGTCCACGACGACATCGCCGACGCCTTCGTCGAGACGCTCGTCAAGGAGGTGTCGTCGCTCGTCGTCGGCGACCCGATGGACGAGAAGACCGACGTGTCGGCGCTGATCTCCGAGGGTGAGCGCGACCGGGTGGCGTCGTGGGTGGAGGAGGCCGTGGCCGAGGGTGCGACGCTGGCTCACGGCGGGGAGGTCGACGACAACGGCGTGCTGCTGCCGACGGTGCTGACCGGCGCGACCCCGGCGATGAAGGTGTGCTCGCAGGAGGTGTTCGGTCCGGTCGTTGCGGTTGCAACGTACGACGATCTCGACGACGCGCTGCGGATGGCCAACGACACCCGCTACGGGCTGCAGGCGGCGATCTTCACCAACCACGTCGGCGACGCCATGCGCGCCTTCCAGACGCTCGACTTCGGCGGCGTGCTCGTCAACGAGGTGCCGACGTGGCGCGCCGACCAGCAGCCCTACGGCGGCGTCCGCGACAGCGGCAACACCCGCGAAGGCCCCGCCTACTCCGTCCGCGAGATGACCGAACTCCGCATGGTCGTCCTCTCGCCGTGACCTTCCAGGTTCTGACGACACTTGTGCCCGCTGAGCGCGACGAACTCGACAGAGAATCGCGCCGGCCGACACCTACCGTCGGCGGATGGACTGGTGGCGCGACCCGCTCGGGGCGCTGGTGCGGGGTCGGCGGGTGATCCTGGCCGGCGGGCCGGCGGCGGTGTGGACGCCGATCGTCGGCACGATGCGCGATCTCGGCGCCGCCGACGTGCTCGTCGTGGGCACCGACGGGCTCGGTGCCGGGCCGCAGCCCGACTCACAGGTCGTCGCCGTCGACATCCCCGACGAGGTCGGTCCGATGCCCCGTCTGCGCATCGCCATCGCCAGGATCGCCGATCCTCCGCCGCCGATCGTCGAGGCCGTCGAGGCGTTCGACCCCGACCGGACGGCCGTCGTGTTCGGGACGTTCCTCACCGAGTCGCCGACGCTGGTCGGCCGCCCGCTCGTCGCCCACCGGCGCCCCGAGTGGGTGGCCCTGGAGGACAAGACGACCGTCGACGCTCTGCTCGACCGAGCCGGCGTCGCCCGGGCGCCGTCGATCACGGTCGACGTCGGCGACGCAGCGGCGACGTGGCGGCGGTTCGACCTCGGTGCCGGGCACCGTGTGGGCGGTCGACGCTCGCGATGGCTTCCACGGCGGCGGCGCCGGCACGCGCTGGGTGACCGACGACGACGAGGCGGCAGCCGTCGCTGCCGAGCTGGCGCCGTGGGCGAACGTGTGCGGATCATGCCGTTCCTCGACGGCATCGCCACGTCGATCCACGGCATCGTGCTGCCCGACGGCATCGTCGCCCTGCGCCCGGTCGAGATGGTCACGCTGCGGCGCGGTCACGAGCTGCGCTACTCCGGCTGCGCCACGTTCTGGGACCCGCCCGACGCCATCCGCGACGAGATGCGCGAGGCGGCGCGGCGGGTCGGCGCCGTGCTGCGCGACGAGGTGGCATACCGCGGCGCCTTCACGCTCGACGGGGTCGCCACCGTCGACGGGTTCCGGCCGACCGAGCTGAACCCACGCTTCGGCGCCGGACTCGGGGTGATCACCCGCGGTCTCGGCGACACTCCACTGACGCTCGTCCTCGACCTCGTCGTCGCCGGGAGTCGAGCTGGGGATCACCGCCCCCGATCTGGAGCGGCAGATCCTCGGCGACGCCGATGCCCGACGCGCCGGCGGCACGTGGCAGCTCCACGTCGAGTCGCCGGTCGAGGTCGCCGGGCGTGACGTCACCTACGAGAGCGGCGAGTGGCGCTGGTCCGCCGGCGACGACCCGGTCGACGCCAACGTCGTCGCCAGCGGCGGCTTCGTCCGCGCCACGTTCACCGCTGAGCGCACCCCGGTCGGGCCGAGCGTCGGGCAGCGCAGCGTCGACTTCTGGCGCTTCACCGACGCCGAGCTGGGCACCGGGATCGGCCCGCTCACCGCCCCGGTCGACGTCACCGACGGTTCCTTGTCGACTTCGTCGCGCTGAGCGCGCACAAGTGTCGTCAGAACCCGATCCGGGGTCAGATCGAGCGGCCGGCGGCGGTCCAGTACTCGTCCTTGAGGTGGCGCTTGTAGAGCTTGCCGGTGGGGTGGCGGGGGAGCTCGGCGCGGAAGTCGACCGAGCGCGGGCACTTGACGTCGGCGAGGTGCTGGCGGCAGTAGGCGATCAGCTCCTTCGCCAGCGCCGCCGCCTCGTCGGCGTCGGCGGGCATCTCGACGGGCTGGACGACCGCCTTGACCTCCTCGCCGAACTCGTCGTGGGGCACCCCGAACACGGCGACGTCGACGACCTTGGGGTGGGTGACGAGGACGTTCTCCGCCTCCTGCGGGTAGATGTTCACGCCGCCGGAGATGATCATGTACGCCTTGCGGTCGGTCAGGTACAGGAACCCGTCGCTGTCGACGTAGCCGACGTCGCCGAGCGTGCTCCATCCGCTTCGGGTGCCGCGAGCTCTTCGTCTTCTCGGCGTCGTTGTGGTACTCGAACTCGGCGCCGCCCTCGAAGAAGATCGTGCCGCTCTCGCCGGCCGGCAGCTCCTCGTCGTCGGGGCCGACGATGTGCAGCGTGCAGCCGATCGGCGCGCCGACGGTGCCGGGGTGGGCGAGCCACTGCTCGCTGTTGCAATAGACGAACCCGTTGCCCTCTGTCCCTGCGTAGTACTCGTGGAGCACCGGACCGAACCACTCGATCATCTGCTGCTTGACAGGCACCGGGCACGGGGCGGCGGCATGGATCACGCACTGCAGCGACGACACGTCGTACCTCGCGCGCACGTCGGCCGGGAGCTTGAGCAGGCGGACGAACATCGTCGGCACGACCTGGGTGTGGGTGATCCGGTGCTCCTCGATGAGGGCGAGGAACTGCTCGGCGTCGAAGTGCTCCATCATCACGACGGTCCCGCCGATCTGGTGCACGCTCATGCAGAAGCGCAGCGGGGCGGCGTGGTACAGCGGCGCCGGCGACAGGTAGACGGTGTTCTCGTCGGCGGCGAACAGCAGCTGCAGCAGGGCGAGCACGGAGTTCGGCGTCGCCTCCAACGGCTCGGGCTGGAACGGCCGTGCCACGCCCTTCGGCAACCCGGTCGTGCCGGAGGAGTAGAGCATGTCCGTGCCGGCGATGCGGTCGGCCATCGGCTCGGCCGTCTGCCCTTCGACGGCCGCCTCGTACGACTCGTAGCCGTCGATCGTGCCGTCGAGCATCAGGCGCAGCGAGACGCCGGGCGTGGTGGTGAGCACCTCCGCCGCCTGGTCGGCCTTGGCCTTGGAGGTGATGAACACCTTGGCCTCGCAGTCGCCCAGGATGTAGGAGAGCTCACCGCTCGTCAGCCGTGACGACGCGGCGGTGTAGATGGCGCCGGCGTAGTGGCAGCCCCACGCCACCTCGAGGTAGCGCGGGTGGTTCTCCATGCAGAAGGCGACGTGATCGCCCGGCTCGACGCCGGAAGCGCGCAACAGCCGCGCCAGACGGTTGGCGGCGTCGTCGAGCTGCCGGTACGTCGTCACGGCCCCAGTCGACGCCATCACGATCGCTGGCTTGTCCGGGTGGCTGTCGACGAAGGCTCCGGGGTACATGTTCTGGAACGTACTCCCGGTACCTTCTTGGTCATGACGATCACCGAGGCGTCCGCCACCACCGAAGAGCAGCAGGTCTCCGACCTCGTCGACGAGCTGCTCGAGTCCTTCCCCCCGAAGTCCACCGACCCGGTGACGTTCCTCGGCGAGCAGTTCGACCGCGGCCTGGCGTGGGTCCACTTCCCGGTCGGCCACGGCGGCCTCGGCGTCAACCCCAAGCTGCAGAAGACCGTCAACGAACGAGTGTTCGCCGCCGGCGCACCGAACTCGTCCTACCGCAACCCGATCGGCTACGGCATGTGCGGCCCGACGGTCGTCGTGTGGGGGAGCGAGGAGCAGAAGCAGCGCTACCTGCGCCCGCTGTTCACCGGCGAGGAGATCTGGTGCCAGCTGTTCTCCGAGCCCGGTTCCGGCTCCGACTTCGCCGGGCTCTCGTCGCGGGGCGTGAAGGACGGCGACGAGTGGGTCGTCAACGGGCAGAAGGTGTGGACCACGCTGGCGCACCTGTCGAAGTGGGGCCTGCTCGTCGTGCGCACCGCCCCCGAGGCGGTCAAGCACGCCGGCCTGACCGCCTTCGTCGTCGACATGCAGGCGCCGACCGTCGAGGTGCGCCCGCTGCGCCAGATCACCGGTGAGGCCGAGTTCAACGAGGTCTACTTCACCGACACCCGCATCCCCGACGGCGAGCGCCTCGGCGAGCCCGGTGACGGCTGGCGCGTCTCGCTGACGACGCTGATGAACGAGCGGGTGTCGATCGGCGGCACGATCCCGGCGAAGGGCTCGGGGCCGGTCGCCGCGCTGGTGAAGGCCTGGAACGCGCTGCCCGAGGACCGTCGCGACGCGGCGACGCGCGACGAGGTGATGCAGCTGTGGATCCGGGCGGAGGTGCTCCGCCTCACCAACATCCGCGCCAACCAGATGCGCAAGATGGGCGACCCGGGGCCGGAGGGATCGATCGGCAAGATGGCGTCGGCCGACCTGAACAAGGACGTCTGGGCCAAGGTCGTCGACCTGATGGGCGCCGAGGGCATGCTCTACGGCAGCTACGAGATGGTCCGCCCGGAGACGGCGATGGGCTTCGAGACGGTGCAGAAGGCGTTCCTGCGCAGCCGGGCGAACTCGATCGAGGGTGGTACCACCGAGGTGATGAAGAACATCCTCGGCGAGCGTGTGCTCGGCCTGCCGGGCGACGTCCGTGTCGACCGCGAGGTGCCCTGGAGCGAAGTTCCGCGTAACTGACGTCGCGATGACCGTCGACTTCGTCCGCACGCCCGACGACCGCTTCGCCGACCTCCCGGACTGGCCGTACGAACCGCGCTACGTCGACGTCGACGGCCTGCGCATGGCCTACGTCGACGAGGGTCCGCGCGACGGACGCAGGCGATCCTGCTCCTCCACGGCGAGCCGACGTGGGGCTACCTGTACCGGCGGATGCTGCCCACGCTGCTCGACGCCGGCTACCGCACCGTCGTGCCCGACCTGATCGGGTTCGGGCGCTCGGACAAGCCGACCGCGCGTGAGGCGTACACCTACGCCGGCCACGTCGCCTGGCTCTCACTCGCTCGTCGAGCAGCTCGACCTGCGTGACGTCGTGCTGTTCGGCCAGGACTGGGGCGGCCTGATCGGTCTCCGCGTCGCCGCCGAGCATCCGCAGCGCTTCGACCGCCTCGTGCTCGCCAACACGTTCCTCCCCGACGGCGCGCCGGCGGGGGAGGGGTTCCTGCAGTGGCAGCAGGCGAGCCAGGCCATGCCGTTCCTCGACGCCGGCAAGCTGCTGCAGCGGGCGACGCTCGCCCGCGAGCTCAGCGACGCCGAGGTCGACGCCTACCGCGCGCCGTTCCCCGACGAGCAGCACATGGCGGGAGCGCGGCAGTTCCCGCTGCTCGTGCCGACCGGTCCTGATGATCCGGCCGTGCCCGCCAACCGGGCGGCGTGGGACGTGCTGGAGCGCTGGGAGAAGCCGGTGCTCACGCTGTGGGCACCCGACGACATCGTGCTCGGGCGGTTGCAGGACTCGCTCGTGCGGCGGATCCCCGGCGCCGCCGGCCAGCCGCACCAGACGTTCTCGCCGGCCGGGCCACTTCATCCAGGACGACGTCGGCGAGCAGCTCGCCGCGGCGATCGTCTCCTGGTTGCAGCCCTAACCGGCGAGCGCGGTCAGCACGTCGCTGGCGCCGAGGGCGCGGTCGTCCATCCGCTGGCGATCGGTCATCGAGCCGCCGAGCATCACCGTCGCCGCCGACTCGATGGCTGTCTGCAGTTCGCGCAGCTTGCGTGGCGGCGGGAAGTACTCGTCCTCGTCGGTGACGGTGACCACCTCGACGCCATCGGCCGGAGCGAGCCTGTCGACGACCTGACCGACCAGCTCGTCGGGGGCCGAGGCGCCGGCCGTCACCCCGACGATGCGCGCCCCGAGGATCTCGTCGGGGATCTCGGCGGCGTCGTTCACGCGCGCCACCAGCTCGCACCCTGCCTCGCCGGCCAGCTTCTCCAGGGCGCGGGTGTTGGAGGAGTTGGCCGAGCCGATGACGACGATGGCATCGCACCGCTCGGCGAGGGCCATCAGCGCGGCCTGACGGTTGGTCGTGGCGAAGCAGAGGTCGCTGCGTCCTGGCGACCAGACGTCGGGGAAGCGCTCGCGCACGGCGACCGCCACACCCTCCCAGTCGCGGTGGCTGAGCGTCGTCTGGGCGAGCAGGGCGACGGGCTCGTCGAACTGCGGCAGTGCGGCGACATCGGCGACGCGCTCGACGCGGCTGATCGAGCTCGGGGCGACGGCCATCGTGCCGACCGCCTCCTCGTGGCCCTCGTGACCGACGTAGACGATGCGGTAGCCCTTGCCGGCGCGGGTGCGCACCTCGTGGTGCACCTTGGTGACGAGCGGGCAGACCGAGTCGACGACGTAGCTGCCCCGCGCCTGCGCCGCGGCGACGACCTCGCGGCGCCGACCCGTGGGCGGAGAGCATGATCGGCGACCCCGGCGGCACGTCGGCGATGTCGTCGACGAACACGACGCCCTGCGCCTCGAAGCGGTCGACGATCACGCGGTTGTGGACGATCTCGTGGTAGCAGTACACCGGCGGGGGGAAGCTGCGGACCATCCAGGCCAGCGCCTTGATCGCCATCTCCACACCGGCGCAGAAGCCTCGCGGCTCGGCGAGGAGGACGCGCTCGACAGCCATCGTGCAGCCCAGGCTACCGACGAGCTCCGCCGGTAGCCTTGAACGGCATGTCCGCGCCCCTCGTCGTCTCCGTCGCGCCCGGGTCGCCGGCCGACACGGCGGGGCTGCGAGCGGGTGACACGATCGCCCTGGTCAACGGGCGCGTGCCCCGCGACGTCATCGAGTGGCGTCTCTGGACCGACGAGCCGGCCGTCGAGCTCGACGTGTCGCGCAGCGGGCTCGAGCTGCAGCTCGACATCCACAAGCCGGCGGGTCAGCCGCTCGGCGCCGAGGTGTCGAGCGCCGTGTTCGACCGCGTCCGCACGTGCGACAACCACTGCGAGTTCTGCTTCATCTACCAGCTCCCCAAGGGCCTCCGCCGCAGCCTGTACCTGAAGGACGACGACTACCGGCTGAGCTTCCTCTACGGGAACTTCACGACGCTGACCCGGTTCACCGAGGCCGACCTCGAGCGGGTGGTCACCGAGCGGCTGTCGCCCCTGCACGTGAGCATCCACTCCACCGATCCCGAGCTGCGGGCGCGCATGCTGCGCAACCCGCGAGGGGCGACCAGCCTGCGCTGGCTGCGCGCGCTGCTCGACCACGGCATCGAGGTGCGCGGGCAGCTCGTCGTGTGTCCCGGCGTCAACGACGGCCGGGCGCTCGACGACACGCTCGCCGGGATCCTCGACCAGTACCCCGAGCTGTCGTCGGTGGCCGTCGTGCCGCTCGGCATCTCCCGGTTCAACCCGGAGGCCGGCATGCGCGCCCACACCACGGCCGAGGCGTGGCGGTGGTCGACGCGGTGGAGGACTGGCAGGACGTGTTCCTGACCGCGCTCGGTCGCCGGATGGTGCACGCCGCCGACGAGTACTACCTGATGGCCGGGCCGGCCGTTCCCCGCCGCCGAGTGCTACGAGGGCTTCACGATGCACGAGGACGGCATCGGCATGGCCCGCACGTTCGAGCTGGAGTTCACCGGCGCGGCGGCCGAGCCGACCGGGACGCGCCGCGGGTTCTTCGCCGCCGTCGACGGCTGCGCGACGCTGCCCCCGAACCCGGCGGCCTACACCGGCCTGCGGGCGAGCCATGCGACGTCGGCGGTCGTCCTGCGTCCGCGCCGCACCGCACCCGATCGGGATCCTCTCCGGCGAGCTCGGGGCGCACGTGGTGCGACCGTTGATCGACGCCCTCGACCGACCCGACGTGCGCGTGATCCCGGTGGCCAACGAGTTCTTCGGCGGCAACACCGGCGTGACCGGGTTGATGACCGGCGCCGACCTGACGCGGGTGCTGGCCGCCGAGCCGGACGGCCACCGCTACCTGCTGCCCGACGTCTGCCTGTCCGACGACGGCCGCTTCCTCGACGGCGGCACCGTCGACGAGCTGCCGCGTCCGGTCGAGGTCGTCGCGACCGACGGCCGCGCGCTGCGCGAGGCGCTCTGCATGAACGGCGAGCTGCCGGTCGTCGCCGTCGTCGGTCGGCCGAACGTCGGCAAGAGCACGCTGTTCAACCGCATCGTCGGCGAGCAGGCGGCCATCGTCGAGGACCGCCCGGGGATCACGCGCGACCGCAAGGAGCTGGAGGCGGAGTGGCTCGGCGTGCCGTTCCGGATCATCGACACCGGTGGGTGGGCGCCGGGCGGCAGCGACCTCGAGGCCAAGGTCAGCCGCCAGGTCGAGGCGGCTGTCCGCGGCGCAGACCTCGTGCTGTTCGTCGTCGACGGGTCGGTCGGCGTCACCGACGAGGACGAGGCGATCGCCGCCTGGCTGCGCCGTGGTCCGCACGACGTGATCGTCGTCGCCAACAAGGCCGACAACGACCGGCGCGAGGACGAGCGGTGGGAGTTCATGGCCCTCGGGCTCGGCGAGCCGTACCCGGTCAGCGCCCTCCACGGCCGGCGTGCCGGCGACCTGCTCGACGTCGTCGTCGAGCGCCTGCCGGCCGGCCACGTCGAGGAGGCCGGACAGCGACGTGTCAGCCCGACGGCGACGAGCCGTGGACGCCCGACGAGCCGCGGCCGCCGCGCGTGGCGATCGTCGGGCGGCCCAACGTCGGCAAGAGCACGCTGTTCAACCGGCTGGTGGGGGAGGACCGCTCGGTCGTCCACGACCTCGCCGGCACGACGCGGGACTCGATCGACACGCTGGTCGAGACCGAGGACGGTCCGATCGTGTTCGTCGACACGGCGGGGATGCGCCGGCGTTCGCGCATCGACGACTCGGCCGAGTACTACTCGCTGGTGCGCGCCCTGCGGGCGATCGACGACGCCGACATCGCGCTGCTGGTGATCGACGCCACCGAGGGCGTCACCGGGCAGGACCAGCGACTGGCCGAGCGCATCGACGCCGCCGGCTGCCCGATCGTGATCCTGCTCAACAAGTGGGAGCTGATCGGCGACCCCGACGATCGCGAGGCCGTGCTCGGCGAGCTGGCGCGGCGACTGGCGTTCATCGGTGAGGCGCCGGTACTGCGCATCTCGGCGCTCAGCGGCAAGGGCGTGCACCGGCTGCGCCCGGTGCTCCAGGAGGCGATCACCCAGTACCACCGCCGGGTGCCGACCCGCGACGTCAACCGCGTCCTCGTCGAGGCTCAGCAGCGCCAGCCCGCCGGCGGTGGCGCCAAGGTGCTCTACGCCGTCCAGGGCGCCAGCGACCCGCCGACGTTCACGCTGTTCGCCAACCGCGAGCTGCCGCAGACGTACGTGCGCTACCTCGAACGATCGATCCGCGAGGCCTTCGGGTTCGGCTCGACGCCGTTGAAGCTGCGCGTGCGCCGGCGCACCGGGTGACGCCATGCCGTGGTGCGACGACTGCGAGCGCTACTTGGCGCCATCGGCGATGACGCCGGAGGGGGCGTGCCCGACGTGCGGGCGTGACCTCGAGGCACCCGAACCGTCCACCGAAGCGGCCGACGACGAGAAGGCCCCGTGGCACTTCAAGCTCCTGGTCGTCGCCCTCGTCGCCTACCTCGGCTGGCGCTTCTTCGAGATGTTCTTCGCCTGACGCAGGGTGCGGGTGCGAACATTGCGGTCGATGCCTGACACGTTCCCAGCGCTGGGCGCCGTTGTCCTCGATGCGACCGACGCGCGTGGGCTCGCCGAGTTCTACCGCCAGCTCCTCGGGTTCGCCTACTGGCCAGGTTACGAGATGCCACCAGCAGGGCAGCCCGATCCGCAGGGCGAGGACTGGCTCGTGCTCACCGACAGCATCGGCGCGCCGCGCCTGGCCGTGCAGTCGGTGGCCGACCTTCCGCCGTCCACCTGGCCCGACCCGCAGGTGCCTCAGCAGCTGCATCTCGATCTGACGGTCAAGGATGTCGACGAGCTGGCCGTCCAGCACGACCGGGCGCTCGCCCTCGGCGCGACCGTGCTGGACGGATCGCTCCGCCGACGTCGACGAACCGCTCTACGTGTTCGCCGACCCGGCCGGCCACCCGTTCTGCATCTTCGTCTCGCCGCACCATCCGACGTGACGGGCCGCGGGTAGCCTCGCCCGCGACATACGGGCTGTGGCGCAGCTTGGTTCAGCGCGCTTGACTGGGGGTCAAGAGGTCGGGAGTTCGAATCTCCCCAGCCCGACAGATGAGCAACATCGCGTGGTCGGTGGAGCGGCTGCCGGTCCGCGACGCCGAGATCGCCGTCTACCAGGCTGGCAGCGGGCGCGACGTGGTCGCGGTCCACGGCTTCCAGAACGATCACAGCGCGTGGGACCCGTTCGTCGAACGGCTCGACCTGTCGCGGTTCCGCGTGACCGCGATCGACCTCGTCGGGTGCGGGTCGAGCTCCGGCGCCTCGTCGTGGGAGCGGTGCACGATCGGTGAGTACGCCGCCGACGTGATCGCCGTGTGCGCGGCGTTCGGGTTGGCGGCGCCCGTCGCCATCGGGCACAGCCTCGGTGGGGCGACCGTGCTCGAGGCCGCGCTCGTCGACCCGACACGCTTCAGCGCCGTCGTGCTGGCGGCGCCGGCCTCGACGACCGGCTTGGACTTCCTGCCCGACGAGGCTGCCTTCGAAGCGCTGGCCCATCCGACACCGCGACCAGCAACGAGCGCTCGCCGGCGCCGCGTTCCGCTACCCACCCGCCGACGACGACCTCGCCGAACTGATGGCGGTCGTCGACCGGGCGACGCCCGAGCACATCGAAGGCGCGGCGACGTCGATGCGCGACTTCACACGGCAGGGCGAGCTGCACACCCTGGCCGTGCGCACACTGCTCGTGTGCGGGGACCGTGATCGCCATGTCCCGCTGCGGAACCACCTCGCCACGCAGCAGGCCATCCCACGGTGCGGTCTGCAGGTGTACTTCGACGTCGGCCACGTGCCCTTCGTCGAGGTCGCCGACCGCTTCGCCGCCGACGTCGCACGGTTCCTGGCGCTCGACGACGGGTAGCGTCCGAGGCGATGTGCGGTCGCTTCGTGTCGTCGAGCACGCCCGAACGGATCGCCGAGTACTTCGGCGCCGCGTTCGAGGGCGAGACGCTGGGCGAGAACTACAACGTCGCCCCGACGAACGACATCTACGCCGTCGTCGCCGGCCCGGACGGCACGCCGCGGCTGGAGATCTTCCACTGGGGCCTGATCCCGGTGTGGGCGAAGGAGCGCAAGGTCGGGGCGAAGATGATCAACGCCCGCGCCGAGACGCTGGCCACCAAGCCGGCGTACAAGGGCGTGTTCAAGAAGACCCGCTGCCTGATCCCGATGGACGGGTTCTACGAGTGGAAGGCGGGGGAGCCCGGCGGTCCGTTGACCAAGGCGGGCAAGCCGGCGAAGCAGCCGATGTTCATCTCCCGGCTCGACGGCGAACCGCTGGCGGTGGCCGGGCTGTGGTCGGCGTGGCGGGACAAGGCCGAGAGCCCCGATGCCGACTGGCTGCACAGCGCCACGGTCATCACGACGTCCGCCAACGGCACGATGTCGCCGATCCACGACCGCATGCCGGTGATCCTCCCGCAGTCGGCGTGGGCGACCTGGCTCGACCCGGAGAACCAGGACATCGAGACGCTGTCGGGCCTGCTGATCCCGGCGCCCGACACGTTGCTCGGCGTCACCCCGGTCAGCACCGAGGTCAACAACGTCCGCAACAAGGGACCGGAGCTCATTGCGGGGGTGGACTGACCTCCTCGGCGACCCATCGCCCGCAACTCGGCGCGGATGGCGTCGGCGGCGGCGTCGAGGTCGGCCTGGTCCACGGAGGCGGCGGCGTTGGCGAACGACAGCTGCGACATCGAGTCCGTCGGGATCACGTGCACGTGCATGTGCGGCACCTCGTAGCCGGCGATGATCAGCCCGACCCGCTCGCAGCGGAACGCCCGGTGCTGAGCCATGCCGATGATCCGGGCGACCTCGAACAGGTGGGCGACGAGGTCGGGGTCGGCGTCGACCCAGTGGTCGACCTCCTCGATCGGCACCACCAGCGTGTGGCCGTGGGCCAGCGGGTTGATCGACAGGAACACGACGCAGCGGTCGTCGCGCCACACGAACGTGCCGGGGATCTCGCCGTCGATGATCCGGGTGAAGATCGTGGTCATGGCCCGGACCCTACGGCACCGCCTACGATCTCGGCGTGGCGGACGACGCGCGTGAGGTCGACACGCTGTGGACGATCCCCAACCTGTTCACGCTGATCCGCCTGCTCTGCCTGCCGGTCTTCCTGTGGCTGCTCTTCGTCCGCGACAACCGGGCCGGCGCCGCCTGGCTGCTCGGCGGTCTCAGCGCGACGGACTGGGTCGATGGCTACCTCGCCAGGCGGCTCGGCCAGGTCAGCGAGTTCGGCAAGAAGTTCGACCCGACGGTCGACCGCGTCGTGTTCATCGTCGCCCTGGTCGCCATCATCATCGACGGTGCCGCGCCGCTGTGGTTCTGCGTCGCCGTCCTCGTCCGGGAGCTGCTCGTCGGGGTCACCATCGCCGTCGCCACGGTCGTCTTCGGCATGGAGCGCTTCGACGTCAGCTGGTGGGGCAAGCTGGCGACGGCGCTGCTCATGTTCGCCATCCCCGGCTTCATGCTCGGGTCGAGCGACATCGCCGGCAACGAGCTGTTCCAGATCGCCTCGTGGATCCTCGGCATCCCCGGCCTGATCCTGTCCTGGATCACCGCCATCGGCTACGTGCCGAAGATCCGTGCCGGCATCGCCGCCGGACGGTCCAGGCGCGCGGTTTCGGCCGTTCGGTGACGGCAGGGGCGCGCCGCCGACTTCGATACGGTTGCCGCTCATGAACGTCCCCGAGCAACTGCGGTACTCGAGCGACCACGAATGGGTCAGCCGCGACGGGGATGTGGTGCGGATCGGCATCACCGACTACGCCCAGGACGCCCTCGGAGACGTCGTGTTCGTGCAGGTGCCGACGGTCGGCGCCGACGTCACGGCGGGCGACTCGTTCGGCGAGATCGAGAGCACGAAGTCGGTGTCCGACGTGTACGCGCCGGTGTCGGGCATCGTCGTCGAGGTCAACGAGGCGCTCGCCGACGGCCCGCAGGTGGTCAACGAGGATCCGTACGGCGACGGCTGGATCTGCACGATCCGCATGAGCGATCCGACGCAGTTCGATGCCCTGCTCGACCCGACGGCGTACCAAGCGCTCGTCGAGGGCTGAGCGACCATGGCCTACGTCTTCTGCAACCACTGCGGGCATCGCAACCCACCCGACAGCAGCTTCTGCTCGAGCTGCGGGTCGCCGCTCGACGTGAGCAGCGATCGAACGATCACGCTCACCGCTGTCGACCCGCTGCAGGACGCCCCGGGCCAGGACGACGATGTCGTGGTGAGCATGGCCGACCTCCCCGTCGACAAGGCGGTGCTCATCGTGCGGTCGGGCACCCAGGCCGGTGATCGCTTCGCCCTCGACAGCGACGTCACCCGGCTCGGCCGGCACCCCGACAGCGAGATCATGCTCGACGACATCACCGTGTCGCGGCGCCACGCGTCGATCGAGCGCACCGACGAGGGGTACGTCGTCTCCGACGCCGGCTCCTTGAACGGCACCTACGTCAACCAGGAGCGGATCGACCGAGCCGTCCTCCACCACGGCGATGAGCTGCAGGTCGGCAAGTTCCGCCTCGTGCTCTTCGAGCGCACCGATGCCTGAGGCGGGACCGGCCCACCTGTCGATCGGTGAGGTGCTCGGGCTGCTGCTCGAGGAGTTCCCCGACGTCACGATCTCCAAGATCCGCTTCCTCGAGAGCCAGGGACTGATCGAGCCGGAACGGACGCCGTCCGGTTACCGCAAGTTCTTCGACGACGACGTCGAGCTGCTGCGGGTGATCCTCCGCGAGCAGCGCGAGAAGTTCCTGCCGCTGCGGGTGATCAAGGACCGCATCGTGTCGGGCGAGATCGACACGAGCGACGCCACGCCGGCCCGTGGTGCACCGCCCGCCGAGCAACCGAGCCGGGCGCAGGTCGCCAAGCACCCGGCGGCATCGTCGTCGCCGTCCCGCCAGCCGTCGCCTCCGCCTCCGGCCGAGCGCGAGACGCAGGCGGCGGCAGCCAGGCTGCTCCCCGGTGTGCTCGTCAACCGCGACGAGCTGTGCGCGATGGCCTCGGTGACGCCGGCCCAGCTCGCCGAGCTCGAGGACTACGGCGTGGTCAACCGGCGTGGCGGGGCCGGCGAGCTGTACGGCGAGGACGCCGTCGAGATCGCCGCCGCCGCCGGCGGGTTCCTGCGTGCGGGCGTCGACGCCCGCCACTTGCGAGCGTGGCGGACGTCGGTCGAGCGGGAGGCCGGCCTGTACGAGCAGCTGATCCTCCCGGTGCTGCGCCAGCGCAACCCGCAGGCCCGAGCCCACGCGGCGTCACAGCTGAACGAGCTCGACGGGCTCGGCGCCAGGCTGCGGTCGGCGATGATGCGCGCCAGCCTCCGTCAGTACCTCGAGTGAGCGCGGTGACGCGCCAGCGGCGGGACCCCCCGTCGGGGTACGATCGGCGTGTGGTCCCGTTGGAGCTGGTCGGGGTCCGGGTCGAAGTGCCCGCCAACACGCCGATGGTCCTGCTGCGCGAGCAGACCGGCCGGCATCGGCTGCTGCCGATCTACATCGGGACGTCCGAGGCGACGTCGATCCACTACGCACTGGAAGGCGTGACGCCGCCGCGGCCGCTGACCCACGACCTGTTCGTGCAGACGCTCGCCGAGCTCGGCGTGTCGCTCGAGCAGATCGTGGTCACCGAGATGCGCGACCACACGTACTTCGCCGAGCTGCACCTGCGGCGCGCCGAAGGCAACCTCAGCGTGCTGTCGAGCCGGCCGTCGGACGCCATCGCCCTCGCCGTGCGCGTGTCGGCGCCGATCTTCGCCGCCGAGGAGCTGCTCGACGAGGTCGGCCAGGAGCCCGCCGCCGAGCCGGAGGAAGAGGCCGAGGAGATCCTCGACGAGTTCCGCGACTTCATCGAGCACGTCAACCCGGAGGATTTCGCATAGGGCGGCGCGCACCGCTTGACGCGCGGACGCCCGGGTCGTAGCGTCGGCTGCTCACATCGACGTAACTACGTCGGTGTCGCACGTGGAGAGGGGTTGGGGCCGTGAGCGAAGCTGTCGTCGACGTCGAGAGGTCCGACGCGGAGGTCGGGTTCAGCGGGACGCAGACGGCGAAGATCGTCGGCATCACCTATCGCCAGCTCGACTACTGGGCGCGCACCGACCTGTTGCGCCCGTCGCTGGCCGAGGCGACGGGCAGCGGCAGCCGGCGGCGCTACTCCTACCGCGACCTGCTCGAGCTGCGCGTGATCAAGACCCTGCTCGACGCCGGCATCCGCCTCGAGTCGGTGCGCGAGGTGTTCACCTACCTCCGCAAGCACGTCACCACCGACATCGCCTCGGCGCACATCGTGATCAGCGGCACACAGGTCGTGCTGTGCGACGGCGACGAGCTCGTCGACGTGCTGCGCAAGGGTCAGGGCGTGCTCAACGTGCTCCCGCTGGCCGGCGTCAAGGACGACATCGACACCCAGCTGCTGCCGCTCGGGCGCGGGCCGGCCGGACGGCGCCGCACCACGCCGGGCGATATGACGCTCGAGCACTCGCCGCTCGACGACGTCCACCGCGCCCTCGGCGCCCGGCTGGTGCCGTTCGGCGGCTGGGACATGCCCCTCGAGTACCCGGGCGGCACGATCGCCGAGCACCTGGCGTGCCGCTCCGACGCCGTCGTGTTCGACGTGTCCCACCTCGGCACCGTCCGCGTCACCGGCGACGGGGCGTTCGACGCGCTGCAACGGGCGCTGACCAACGACCTCGGCAAGATCGCACCCGGTCGCGCCCAGTACACCCACCTCCTCGACGACGCCGACGCGTCCGTGCTCGACGACATCATCGTGTGGTGGCACGACGACGACGTGTTCGACGTCATGCCCAACGCGTCGAACACCGACCGGGTGCGGGCGGCGGTCGGCGGCGACGAGACGACGCACGACCGTGCCGTCCTCGCCGTGCAGGGACCGCGTGCGCTCGAACTGCTCGCCGGTGTCTTCCCCGAGGCCGCCGCGGTCGGTCGGTTCCGCGTCGCGTCCGCCGACTGGAACGGCACACCCTGCGACGTCGCCGGCACCGGGTACACGGGGGAGCGGGGCGTCGAGATCGCCGTCCCGGCGGACGCGGCGACCGGCCTGTGGCAGGCGATCGTCGACGCCGGCATCCGCCCGGCCGGGCTCGGCGCCCGTGACACGCTGCGACTGGAGGCCGGCCTTCCGCTGCACGGCAACGAGCTCGGCCCCGGGATCACGTCACTGCAGGCCGGGCTCGGCTGGGTCGTGGCGTGGGACAAGCCCGAGTTCGCCGGGCGCGCGGCCGCCATCGCCGAACGGGAGGCGGGCGTCGCCCGCCGGCTCGTGGGCATCGCCACCGAAGGTCGGCGCCCGCCACGCGCCGGGTGTGCCGTGCTCGTCGGCGAGGAGAAGATCGGCGCCGTGACGAGCGGCAACTTCTCACCGGTGCTCGGTCACGGCATCGCTCTCGCCTTCGTGCCCCCCGGCGTCACCGAGGGCATCAGCGGTGGTCGTCGACGTCCGCGGCACCGACCTCCCCGGCACCGTCGTGGCGACGCCGTTCGTCAGCCGGTGACGTTCAGCGCGCGCTGGCCGCTGCCTTCTTCTTGACCGCCGCCTTGCGCTTGGCCGGCGCCTTCTTCGTCGCCCGCTTCTTGGCGGGTGCCTTCTTCGCCACGGGTGCCGGCTCGGGTGGGGGAGCGGGGCGTGGAGGCGCGGCCGTCGGCGTGCGGGTGGGCAGTCCGGGGATGCGCAGGCCGCCGAACAGTCCGCTCGCCTGGTCGGCGAACTGCGACAGCGGTGACAGCCGCCGCGACAGCTCGTTGATCACGTCGAGGAACTGACCGAGGTCGGTCGGGAGCGCATTGAACACCGGCGAGTTCAGCGTGTTGGCGAGGCGGGTGAGCCCGGGGGCGACCTCGTCGATCGGCGTCGACAGCCGCTTGGACATCTCGTCGGCCAGCTTCACGGTGCGCGTGAGCTGAGGGATCATCGCCCGCACGGGCTCCTCGAAGTCGTTGAGCAGACGGTTGATCCGCTCGGCCGTCTCGTTGAGGTTCTCCATCGTGGTGTTGAAGTTCTCGAACCCGCGGCGCATCTCGTCGGCGCCCTTGCGCAGCTGGTCGAACGAGCGGATGACCGCCGCGATCGGCCCGGCGACGAGCGAGATGACGTCGGTGAACGGATCGGTACGGGCAGGCTCGACCATGTCAGGTCACGCTAGCGAACTGGCGTATGCCTCCAGTGGCTCACACGAGCACACGAGGTTGCGGTCGCCGCCGGCGGCGTCGATGCGCGACACCGGCGGGAAGTACTTGGCGACGCGGAGCGAGCGCATCGGATAGGCCGCCAGCTGCCGGTCGTAGGGCCGGTCCCAGTCGCCGAGCAGGTCCTCGGCCGTGTGTGGGGCGAGGCGCAGGGGGCTCGACTCCAGCGGCCACTCGCCGCTCGCCACGCGGTCGATCTCGCCACGGATGGCGCGCATCGCGTCGCAGAAGCGGTCGAGCTCGGCGAGCGTCTCGCTCTCGGTCGGCTCGATCATCAACGTGCCCGCCACCGGGAAGCTCATCGTGGGAGCGTGGAAGCCGTAGTCCATCAGTCGCTTGGCGACGTCGTCGACGGTCACACCGGTCGCCTTGGTGATCGGCCGCAGGTCGACGATGCACTCGTGCCCGACACGGCCGTGGGCCCCGCTGTAGAGGATCGGGAAGTGCTCGTCGAGGCGTGTCGCCACGTAGTTGGCCGAGCAGATCGCCACCGCCGTGGCGTGCGTCAGCCCCGCCGGGCCCATCAGGGCGATGTAGGCCCAGGGGATCGGCAGGATGCCGGCCGAACCGAACGGCGCCGCCGACACCGGTCCGACCGGTTGATCGTCGCCGCCGAGCGGGTGGCCGGGCAGGAACGGCTCGAGGTGGCTGCGCACGGCGACGGGACCGACGCCGGGACCACCGCCGCCGTGGGGGATGCAGAACGTCTTGTGCAGGTTGAGGTGGCTGACGTCGGCGCCGAACCGGCCCGGCCTGGCGACGCCGACGAGGGCGTTGAGGTTGGCCCCGTCGACGTAGACCTGGCCGCCGGCGGCGTGCACGGCGTCGCAGATCTCGCCGATCGCCTCCTCGAACACGCCGTGCGTCGACGGGTAGGTCAGCATCATCGCCGCCAGCCGGTCGCCGACCTGTTCGAGCTTGGCACCGAGATCGTCGACGTCGACGTTGCCGCGGTCGTCGGTGGCGACGACGACGACCTGCAGGCCGGCCATCACCGCGCTCGCCGCGTTCGTCCCGTGGGCGCTCGACGGGATGAAGCACACCGTGCGCTGGTCCTGGCCGTTCGCCCGGTGGTAGGCGCGGATGGCCAGCAGGCCGGCGAGCTCGCCCTGGCTGCCGGCGTTGGGCTGCAGGCTGACGGCGTCGTAGCCGGTGATGTCGGCCAGCCAGGCCTCCAGCTCGCCGATCAACGCGCGCAGCCCCGCCGAGTCGTCGTCGGGGGCGAACGGGTGCAGGTCGGCGAACTCCGGCCAGGTGATCGGCATCATCTCGGTCGTCGCGTTGAGCTTCATCGTGCACGACCCCAGCGGGATCATCGTCCGGTCGAGGGCGAGGTCGTGGTCAGCCAGCCGGCGCAGGTAGCGCAGCATCTCGTGCTCGGTGTGGTAGCGGTTGAACACCGACTGTGTGAGCAGCTCGCCGGCTCGCCGCGCCGTGACCGGGATGCCGTCGGCGCACGTGTCGACGGCATCGCGGTCGAGCGATGCGCCGAGCGCCGGCAGCACACGCTCGAGCAGGTCGAGCGTCGAGGTCTCGTCGAACGTCAGCCCCACCGATCCGTCGTCGACCCGACGCAGATCGACGCCCACGTCGCGGACCGCGGCGAGGGCGGCGTCGGCGTCGATGCCGTCGATCGTGATCGTGTCGAACCAGGTGTCGTGGCGCAACTGCATGCCGGCCGAGCGCACGGCGTCGGCGGCGACCGCTGTCAGGCGGTGGACGCGCTCGGCGATCCGTCGCAATCCGTGCGGACCGTGCCACGCCGCGTAGAAGCCGGCGATGTTGGCGAGCAGCGCCTGCGCCGTGCAGATGTTCGACGTCGCCTTCTCCCTGCGGATGTGCTGCTCGCGGGTCTGCAACGCCATCCGCAGCGCCGGCCGTCCGGCCGTGTCGGTGCTCACGCCGATGATCCGACCCGGCAGCGCCCGCGCCGCTCGCTCCTGCACGGCGATGAACGCAGCGTGCGGGCCGCCGAACCCCATCGGCACACCGAAGCGTTGCGCCGAGCCGACGGCGATGTCCGCGCCCAACTCGCCGGGCGGCGTCATGAGCACGCAGGCGAGGAGGTCGGTGGCGACGACAGCGAGCCCGCCGGCCGCGTGGACACGCTCGATCGCCTCACGCCAGTCGACGATCGCCCCGGTCGAGGTGGGCAGGCTGAACAGCGCCCCGAAGCAGCCGGCGTCGACGTCGGCGACGTCGCCGACGACGAGCTCGATGCCCACCGGCTCGGCCCTCGTCGCCAGCACGGCGATCGTCTGGGGATGGGTGTCGTGGTGGACGACGAAGCGATCGGACTCGGCCTTCGCCACACGGCGGGCCATCGCCATCGCCTCGGCGGCGGCCGTCGCCTCGTCGAGCAGCGAGGCGTTGGCGACGGGCAGGGCCGTCAGCTCGCTGACCATCGTCTGGAAGTTGAGCAACGCCTCCAGACGGCCCTGGCTGATCTCCGCCTGGTACGGGGTGTACGCCGTGTACCACGCCGGGTCCTCCAGGACGTTGCGCTGGATGACCGGCGGCGTGAACGTGCCGGCGTAGCCCATCCCGATCAGGCTCGTGCGCGCGGTGTTGCGAGCGGCGAGCTCACGCAGGGCGGCGAGCACCTCGGCCTCCGTGCGTGCGGCAGGGAGGTTCAGGACGTGGTCGCTGCGTATCGACGCCGGCACCGTCTGGTCGAGGAGGTCGTCGAGGTCCTTGGCCCCGATGACGTCGAGCATCCGCTCGAGCTCGGCCTCCGTCGGACCGATGTGCCGCTCGACGAAGGCGTCGACGAGCTGGGCGAGGGGCGTTGGCATGCTGGGGCTCCGGAGGCGTGCAGATGTTCGGTCCCCGCGCTGTCATCGGTACCTGAGAGTTTCACCCGGCGCCGTTGCCGGGCTTTCACCGTCGGTGAGCCCTGTGGCAGGACTGCTTTCCAGCGTCGCCTCACCCGTCCGGTCCAGTCGCCTGAGAGATTCCGGGGTGTCGTTGCTCCTTCGGCGCCGACCCGCCTGCGCAGCGGCCCGGCTCTCCCGGACGGGTTCGTCAGCACACCGCAGGCTACGCGCGGCCAGCGGACGGGGAGCGGAGCGCGCCGACGTGAGCGTGGGCGCCCGGCAAGTCGGCCAGGCGGGCGAGCGCCGCTGCGCAGCGGCGGCGGCGAGCACGGGAGGTGAGGGGAGCCGCTTGGCGGCGACCCGAACCCGAGCATGAACAGTGGAGGGATCCGCCGCGGCGGGCGGTCCGCGGCGGATCACCTCCGTGCTAGCAAGCCCCGAAGGCCTTGACGATGGGGTAGGGGTTGATCGCTGCGCCGCCGAGCGGGTGCACCTCCAGGTGCAGGTGTGGCGTGGCGGCGTTGCCCGTGCGCCCGACGTAGCCGATGACCTGGCCGGCCGACACCGGCACGCCGACGGCCATCCCCGGCGCCAGCGCCGAGAGGTGGGCGTAGAAGATGTAGGTGCCGTCGGGGCGAGCGATCTTGATCCCATTGCCCGACAGCGACCCGGGCTGGTCGGTGTAGATCTGGATCACCTTGCCCGTGACCGCAGCGTAGAGCGCGTTGCCCTCGGCCGCCAGGATGTCGACGCCGAGATGGACGCGGCCGGTGCCGCGGGCGGAGTTCCAGCTGTCGCCGTAGTAGCACGGGCCCTGCAGCGGCTTGGCTTCGAGCTGGATCGTACACGGCCGCGGTCGGAGCCGGCGCCGCGGCGGCGGCGAGGCCGAGCGCGGCGGCCGTCGCGTCGTCGACCTTGCCGGACGCCTTCAAGCCCTTCGCCCGCTGGAACGCCATCACCGCGCTGGCGGTCCCTGACCCGAACACGCCGTCCGCCCCGCCGCGCACGGGGATGCCGGCGTTGATCAGGGCCTGTTGCAGTGCCACGACCCGGGCGCCACGTTCGTCGTAGGCGGCGAAGCCGGCGGCGGTGGTGCCGGTCGCGGCGGGCGTGGCAGCCGGAGCAGCGGCGGTCGCGGCCGTGACGCCGAGGGCGCGCATCGTCGCCGGGTACGTCCGGCCGCTGACGCCGAGCCCGTTGGCTCGTTGGAATGCCATCAGGGCGCGCTCGGTGGTGGCGCCGAAGACGCCGTCGGCAGCGATGGGGAAGCCGAGCTTGGTGAGTGCCTGCTGGACCTGGGCGACCACTGTGCCGGTCGAGCCACGAGCGAGCAGGTCGGTGGCCGGCGAACCTGCCGTGGCAGCGGGCGCGGCAGCGGCGGTGCCGGCGCGGGAGCCGCGGGCCACCGCGACGACGCCGAGGGCGCGCATCGTCGACGGGTATGTCCGGCCGCTCACGCCGAGCCCGTTCGCCTTCTGGAACGCCTTGAGTGCTCGCTCGGTGCTCGCACCGAAGGTCCCGTCGGCGCCGCTGGGGATGGGGAAGCCGAAGTTGATCAGCGCCTGCTGCACCTGGGCGACGAGCGGCCCGGTGGAGCCGCGGGCGAGGAGGTCGGTCGCCGGCGCCGGCGGCCGGGGCCGACGGCGCTGCGGGCGCCGGCGCGGTCGCCAGCCCGAGCGCCGCCGCCGTGGCGGCATCGACGACGCCGGTGATCGAGATGCCCTTGATCCGCTGGAACGCCTTCACCGAGGCTTCCGTCGCCGACCCGAAGTAGCTGTCGACGCCGTACTTGACCCCGACCCCGACGCGCACGAGTGCCTCCTGCAACGCCTTGACCGCGTCGCCGCGAGCGCCCTTGCGCAGACCGACGACGTTCGGTGCGGCTGGTGACGGGGCGGCGGCGACCGGCGTGCTCGGCACGACCGTCGACGCGCCGGCGCCGAGCGTGGCCACGACGAGCACGGCGCCGGCGATGCGGCGAGCGCGTGAGAGCGACGGGTTGGTCATCGGGTGGGCCCTCCTTGATCGGACGCAAGGACTTCGGCCATCCCGTCGGCGCCGGCCAACCGTGGGGGTTCGTCGTCGTCAGGATCGGCCCAGGTCACAGCCGTCGCGGCAGCGCCGAGCCCGATGGTCGGCCCGATCCCCCTCAACCTGACATAACGAGGATTATGGGCGTTGCCCATCCGAGTGTTTGCGGCCTGCGGTGAGCGATGTGCACTCCATGCACGCCGATCTCTCACCGTGTGCAGCAAGCACTCGGATGGGTCAGGTCATGAGTTCGCGGTCGCGCAGCGGGCGGGCGGCGTCGAGCAGCCAGTCGAGCGCCCGGCGGACGTCGGCGGGCTTCGGTGTGCCGCCGGCCAGATCGCGCTCGACGTCGTCGACCGCGCACGCCAGCACGTACAGGTCGTCGTGCAGCTCGTCGAGCGCCGCCTTGGCGACGACCAGCTCACCGTCGCTCAGCTCGAGCTCCCGGCCCCGCTGCCTCGCCACCCATTCCCACTGACGGCAGCGCGCCGAGCAGAACTGGCGAGGGCGGCCCCGACCGCCCCGCTCGGGCAGCACTCTCCGGCACCACCGGCACCGGCGTAATTCCGTCATGACGAAATTATGGCACACCTCACTCGGTGCGCAGCTGTTGTGCCGTCGACATGCTGCGCGCGCGGCGGGCCGGCACGATCGCACCGACGTTGGCCACCGCGACGAGCGCCAGCACCGTCGCCACGATCACCACGATCGGTCGCGTCGCGTCGGGGACGGCGCCGATCCGATCGGCGAACACGCGGTACACGACCGAGCCGACGATCAACCCGAGCGGGAGGCCGAGGGCGAGCGGCAGCGCCGTCAGCGCCGTCGCCTGCCAGTGCACGGTGCCGGTGATGAAGCGGCGGTCCCCACCCAGGGCACGCAGCACGGCCAGATCCTGCCGGCGCCGTTGGATCGAGACGATCAGCCCATGGACCAGCGTCAGCACCATCAGCGCGCCGACGAGCATGGCGAGGTACATCGGGATGTGGCGGACGCGGGTGACGTTGAGGATCGATGAAGGTGTGTCCATGCTTCCGAATTGCTCGAGATCTCCCTCCGGTTCGACGAGCCTGACCAGCTGCTCGACGGCGCCCGCTGGCGTGCCGGGACGAAGAGCGATGGCCGCCATGTCACTCGCTGGGTCCGACTGCAGGCGCAACAGGCCCTCGGAGGTGACGACTCCGCCCTGACCGACACCGTCGATGCCGCCGATGGGCGGCACGACGGCGACCCCGACGACACGGTAGGTCCCGTTCCCATCCGCTCCGACGAAGTCGAGCGAGTCACCGACGCCGACATCGAGGTGCCTGGCGGTGAGCCGCCCGAGGGCGACCTCGTCAGCACCCTGCGGCAGCCGGCCGGCCACGACGGGAGGGGCGATCTCCCCACGGACGCGCTCGATTCCGACGAGGCCGACGGTCGTGTCGCCGACGCGCACGTCCTCCCCGGTCAGGATCATCAGCCCGTCGACGTCGGGTTCGTCCTCGTAGATGCCGCGCAGGTCGCTGGGGCTCAGCTCGTCGTGATCGAGCCCGATGGCGAAGTCGTAGTCGCTCCCGAATCGGGAGTGGTCGGACACCAGGTCGTTGACGCTGGCGCCGAAGATCGTCGCCCCGACTGCGCCGCCCACGAGGACGGCGAGCGCGAGTTGCGAGATCACTCCCCCGCTGGACCCGTCGTGACGAGTGAGCGCGAAGCGGGTGCCGATTGCCGCCGCTGGCGTGGGGGCGCGTCTGGAGATCATCTCCGTCGAGCGGGACGGCGACCGTCTCGTCCGGTTGCGAGCGGCGACGAGCGACGCCGCGCCCACCCAGGCAAGGATGGCGACGAGCAGCACCGCGCCACCGACTGCGAGTGCGACCACGTCGATGCGGCGACCGGGATCGGGCTCGAGGAAGCGGACGAACCCGGTCGGGAACCACCCAGACGCCACCACCGCGAGGACCGCACCGGCTGCGACGCCGACCCCGGCCGGCACGGTGGCTCGGACGAGGCTCTCGGCGCGGAGCTGGCCGTCGGTGTAGCCGACGGCGAGCAGACGGTGCCGATCGGCCGGCCCGAGCCGGACATGGCGGGTGAGCAGCTGGCCGAGGGCGACGACGGCCGCGACGGCCGACACGACCGCCATCAGCCAGAGCGACTGGGCCTGCGCATCGACGGCGTTGCGGATGTCCGTGTTGACCACCTGACTGGGAGCGACGGTGAACGCAGCGCCGCCGTCGAGGGCGTCGAGCTGGGCGCGGAGCTGGTCGAGCGTCCGCCCCTGGTGCAGGTCGACATACATGTTGGTGGTGACGACCGGGACGCCGATGTCGAGCAGTTCCGGTCCGAACACGGCGACGGAGTACTCGCTCTCGAGGACGTACGCAGACCGGAAGATGCCGACGAGCTCGGCGTCGAACGACGGCCCGGCGGGATCTTTGAACGAGAAGTCGGCCGCATCGGCCTGCTCTTGGGTCAGCGTGGCCACGTGGTAGACGTCGCCGAGCTTGGGCGTCGTACGCAGACGCGAAGCCCTGATCCACGACGAACTCGCCGAGCCCGCTCGGATCGCGGCCGGCGACGAGGTGTGAGGTTGCCGGGCGGTGACCGGCGAACGTGATCGCGTTCTCCAGGGCACCGTCCTCAGGATCGACCAGCCCGGCGAAGGTGAACGTGATCGCCGTCACCGACTCGACACCAGGAAGCGCGGCCACCTCAGCCGTGCGCGGTGCTCCGTCCGGTTGCTCGACGTAGGCGTCGTGCTCGCCACCCGCCGCGGCGGTGAAGGCGTCGGGTGCTGCGGCCGTCCTGCGCGCGCCGGCAGCCAGCGCCAGCACCACGGCGGTCACCAGGGCCACGACGAAGGCGACGAGGAGCGCCGACGACCATCGTCGTCGCACGACGCTCCGCACGCGCAACAGCACGGCCCTCACACCGTCATTGAGTCAGTTGGTCAGCGCCCCGTCCACCGTGTTGGCGCCACCGCGGGAGGGCATGCCAGCACGACACCCCACAATGGTGACGTGACCACCGTTGACATCCCCCGCATCGAGCGCGCCGTTCGCGAGATCCTCGAGGCGATCGGCGAGGACCCGAGGCGTGACGGCCTGCAGCGCACTCCCCTGCGGGTCGCCCGGATGTTCGCCGAGACCATGTCCGGCCTCGGCGAGGACCCGGCGAGCCACCTCACGACCGTGTTCGAGGCAGGTCACGACGAGATGGTGATGATCCGCGACATGCCGTTCGCCTCGACCTGCGAGCACCACCTCGTGCCGTTCATCGGGGTCGCCCACGTCGCCTACATCCCCGGTCCGAGCGGGTACATCACCGGGCTGTCCAAGATCGCCCGGCTCGTCGACGGCTTCGCCCGCCGGCCGCAGGTGCAGGAGCGACTGACCACCCAGATCGCCGACGCCCTCGGTGACGTGCTCGAGCCGACCGGCGTGCTCGTCGTCGTCGAGGCCGAGCACCTGTGCATGTCGATCAGAGGCGTGCGCAAGCCGGGCTCGCTCACCGTCACCTCCGCAGTGCGCGGCCTCTTTCGTGACGACGCGCGGTCGCGGGCCGAGGCGATGGCGTTCGTCAACGGGGTGCGCGGTCGCTGATGGGTCACCCGCCACGGGTGACCGTCGTGCCGGACGTCCGGCTCGCCTGGCTGGCCCCGGCCGTCGAGCGGATCGGTCTCACCCACGACGCCGATCCGGCGGAGTTGGCGACGTTGTTGCGCGGCGGCACCGGGAGGGCGCGGCGGGCAGCTCGCCGCCATCGCCTGGGTGCTCGACGCCGAACGCCGGCAGATCCTCCTCGTCGACCACCGCACGTTCGGGTGGAGCTGCCCCGGCGGTCACGTCGAGCCCGGCGAGACGCCGGGCGAGTCGGCGGCGCGGGAGCTCGCCGAGGAGACCGGCCTCGTCCTCGACCCCGTCGACCCACACCCCGTCACGCTCTCGCTGCACGGCGTTCCCGGCGACGAGCGCGGTCCCGCCCACCTGCACTGGCTCCTCGGCTACCGGTTCGTCGGCGATCCGACGGCACCGCTGCGCGTCGAGCGCGACACCGTCGCCTGGCACCCGGTCGCCGATCTCCCGAGCCCGGCCGTCGCCGACCTCGCTCCCCTGCTCGCCGGGCTGGTCAGGGATCGGTGAGCGATCGCGCCTCGGCCCAGGCGGTCTCGACGCGCTGCAGCCGGTCCGCTGCGGAGTCCTTGAGGCGTTCGGCGGTCGTGGCCACGAGCAGATCGCACAAGGCGAGCGTGCCGACGTGGCTGTCGAAGGGCGAGAGGGATCCCGCAGAGATCGTGAACGAGTGGTGTGCCCCCATCGCCAGCGGCGACAGCAGCCGTCGGTGAGGGCGACGATCGTGTGCCCGGCATCCTTGCCCTGGGCGAAGGCGTCGAGCAGCCAGCGCTCGTAGCGGCGCAGGTCGATCACGAGGAGGGTCGAGTCGGGGACGGTCGTGGCGAGCTGGCGACGCACGGTGACATCGCTGCCGCTGATCGTCACCACGCCGGGGCGCAGCGAGGCCAGGTCGGTGGCGAACTGGATGGCGACGCCGCGCTCGGCGTCGCCGGCGAGCACGAGCACCTCGCGGTCGGTGTCGGCGAGGAGGCCGACGACGGCGTCGAGCGTCGCTGGGTCGACGGCGTCGAGCGTCGCCTGGACGTTGGAGAGCTCGGCCGAGCGGTGCCGTGAGATCGGCTGGTCTCCGGCGAGCTCGCGGATCCGCTCGGCGGCCGGACGGAGCTGGTGCGCCAGGTCGCGCTGGATCGAGGCCTGCAACGCGCTGAACCCGTCGAAGCCGAGCTTGGCCGCCAGGCGGACCACGGTCGCCGCCCCCGCCCCCGCCGCTTCGGCGAGGTCGGCCACGGTGCCGAAGCCGACGAGCTGCGGTCGCTCGAGGACGACTGCGGCGACCCGTCGCTCGGCGCCGGTGAGCTGCGGTCCGGCGTCGCGGACCCGCGCTTGCACCTCCAGCTCCCTCATCTCGCCAGAGCGTAGTGGAGCGGGCCTGCCCGCCCGCCGAGCTGCCCGGCACGTCCCTTCCGGCGGGCCCGCTGCATACTTTCCCGGTGCAGCTCCCGCCGCCGCCCGGGCGATCCTTCGCCAGCGACAACGCCGCCGGCATCCACCCGGCCGTGCTCGAGGCGATCCATCCGGGCGAACGAGGGTCATGCCCTCGCCTACGGCGACGACCGTTGGACGCGGGAGTGCGAGGGCGCCTTCGGCGAGCTGTTCGGCGAGGTGACGACGCTGTTGACGTTCAACGGGACAGGTGCCAACGTGCTCGCCCTGGCCTGCCTGCTCGGCCCGGCGGAAGCCGTGGTGTGCACCGACTGGGCCCATGTCGCGACCGACGAGACCGGTGCCCCCGAGCGCATCCTCGGGGCCAAGCTGATCGACCTGCCCTCCGACGACGGCAAGCTGCGGCCGGAGCAGATCAGCGGCCTCGGCCACCTCTTCGGTGTCCCCCACCACGCCCAACCCGGGATCGTGTCGATCACCCAGAGCACCGAGCTGGGAACCGCTCTACTCCCCCGACGAGATCGCCGCGATCTGCGACGCCGCGCATCGCCTCGGCATGACCGTGCACATCGACGGGGCGCGCATCGCCAACGCCACGGCTGCACTCGGCGGCGACGTCGCCGCGCTCCGGTCGTTCACCGTCGATGCCGGCGTCGACGTGATCACGTTCGGGGGGACGAAGAACGGGATCCTCGGTGGCGAGGCGGTCGTGTTCCTCCGGCCCGAGCTCGCCCGCCGCGCCCAGTACGTGCGCAAGCAGGTGACGCAGCTCCCGTCCAAGATGCGCTTCGTCGCCGCCCAGTTCCTCGCCCTGCTCGACGAGGATCGCTGGCTCCAGCTCGCCGCGCACTCCAACGCCATGGCCGGCCGTCTCCATGCCGCGACGGCCGGCCTGCCGGGCGTCGAGGTGGCCCCGCCGCAGGTCAACAGCCTGTTCCCCACCCTGCCTGCCGACATCATCGAACCCCTGCGCGACTGGTGCTTCTTCTGGGACTGGAACCCCGCCCGTCACCAGGTGCGCTGGATGACGGCGTGGGACACGACGCCGGACGATGTCGACGCCTTCGCCGCCGGCGTGACACGCGTCACTGAGGCAGTTGCCTCACAGAATTGACCGTTCGGTAAGATATCTCTACGATGGGCTGACACACGCCCGATCCAGTCTGAGGGGGATCTCTGGATGGCCACAGCCGAGTACGTCGATGTCGAGCCCGTCGAGTGGATGGAGCACCGCGGCGTGCAAGGGGCTGACCCACCTGTTCTTCCCGTCGTCCGCTGAGCGTCCGCAGGCGCGTGAACGTCGTGAGGCGACGGCGCGCCTGGTCTGTGCGACGTGCTCGGTGCTCCACGCAGTGTCGCGACTTCGCTCGCGCCAACCACGAGTACGGCTTCTGGGGCGGCGAGAGCGAGGACGAGCGCCACGCCGCTGGATTCCGGCTGATCGCCCCGATCGGAGTGCGTGCCCGCGCTGGTCTCGTGAGCTCAGTGCCGGATGAGGAGGGCCGCCCAGCCCTCCCGGGTGGCCGTGTCGACGACGTGCATCGGGGCCAGCGCCTCGACGACGTGGTCGTGGGCTCGCTCCAGCACCCCGCTGACGACGAGCGCACCCGATGGTGCGACCACCCGGCGGAGGTCGGTGGCGAGATCGACGACGACGGGTGCCAGGAGGTTGGCGACGACGACGTCGAACGGTTCGTCGATCGATGCGAGCGTCCGGGTGCTGGCGGTGACGACGTCGGCCACGCCGTTGCGCTCGGCGTTGGCGTTGGTCGCCTCGATCGCGGCGATCGAGATGTCGAGCGCCTCGACGTACGGCGAGCCGAGGACGCGCGGCGACGACCGACAGCACCCCGCTGCCGCACCCGACGTCGAGCACCGTCGCACCCGGCCACAGCACCTGCTTGAGCAGGCGCAGGCTGAGGACGGTGGTCGCGTGGTCGCCCAGCCCGAACGCCGCCCCCGGGTCGATGTCGACGCGGACCACCTCCGGTCCGACGTCGATGTCGCGCCATGCCGGGACGACCACCAGCTGACGGTCGATCCACGACGGCACGGCGTGCGCCCGCCACTCCTCGACGACGGCGGGGTCGACCTCGACGGTGCGCCAGCGCCAGCGGGCGGGAAAGGCCTCGGCCGCGGCGGTGATGGCGGCGACGTCGGTGCCGAGCGAGGTCCACAGCTCGACGAACCGATCCTCGGTCCCGGTCGTGCCCGCATCCGGGTCGCGCTCCTCGATGGCCGCCACGCCGAGCGCCCACAGCGCGTCGCTGGCCAGCTCGCCCTCACTCGCCGGGACCGTCACCACGAGGGCGAGCATCACGAGAGCCGGCGAAGGTCGCGGCGGAATCGCTCGGCGCGCTCGACGTACGTGGCGACGCTGTGGAGGATGTCGTCGAGGCGGGCGCGGTCGGGCTTGATCGTCGCCGGGGCGCCGACGGCGAGTGCTCCGGGCGGCACGGCGACGTCGTTGAGGACGACGGCGTTGGCGGCGACGACGGCGCCCGTCCCGACGATCACGCGGTGCAGCACGATGGCGCCGTTGGCGATCATCGCCCGATCCTCGACCGTGCAGCCCTCGAGGTGGGCGATGTGGCCGATCACGCACTCGTCGCCGACCACCGTCGGGTCCTCGTTCGTGGTGTGCAGCACGCTGTTGTCCTGGATGCTGGTGCGGGCGCCGATGCGGATCTCGCCGTCGTCGCCGCGGAGGACGGCACCGGGCCACACCGAGCTGTGCGGCCCGATGCGCACCGAGCCGATGACGACGGCGTCGGGATGGACGTAGGCCGTCGGGTCGATGTCGGGCACCTGGTCGCCGAGCGCGTAGATGGGCACGACCGCGACCGTACCGGCAGCACGCCGGGCGGGATGGTGTGGGGCGCAGCCCCCACTGTGAGAGGTGGAGCCGTCGCGGAGCGAGCCTGTACGGTGACAGGCCATGCCCATCCGCATCGAGATCGAGCTGACCAGCTCGTCCCCCGATGGTTCGTGGACGTGGCGCGCCGCCGGGGCACGCGAGCCGCGGGGTGTGCTCGACGGCTCGATCCTGCCCGGCGGCGCCGAGGTCGGTGACCAGTTCCGGGTCGAGACCGAGCAGAACATCGACGGCATCCGCGTGCTCAGCGTGGTCCCGGCGAAGGAGAAGGCGGCGAAGGCGGGCACGCTCGAGCTGCTGCCGACGGAGGAGGCGTTCGAGCCGGTCATCCAGCAGCGCGCGCCGGGACGGCGCGACGACGGTGACCGGCGGCCGCGTCGTGACCGCCCACCCGACGGCCGCGGCGATCGGCGGCGCGAGCGCGGCGGTGAGCCACGCGAGGGCGGCGAGCGCCGGGGCGACCGGAGCCAGCAGCGAGAGCGGAGCGGCGAGCAGGGCGAGCGGCGGCACCGTCCGCACTTCACGCCACCGCCGGAGCTGCCGCAGCGACCGAAGCCGAAGCGGTTGCGGCCGGGCAAGCAGCACGTCGCCCAGCTGCTGGAGTCGTTGCCGGAGGAGCAGCGACCGGTGGCCGAGCTCGCCCAGCAGGGCATCGGGGCCGTGCGCCAGCGCCTCCGCGAGGAGAACGCCCGGCTGGCGGCCGACGGCAAGCCGACGATGCCGGAGGCGGCGGTGCTGAAGATGGCCGAGGAGCTGATCCCGCGCCTGCGGGTGGCCGATTGGCTCGACCGCGCCGAGGCCGCGCAGCGTCAGCTCGCCCACCTCGACCTGCGCGACCTGCGCAGCGTCGTCGCCGCGTCCGACGACCCGGTGGTGGCGCGCGACGAATCGACGCGCGAGCTGGCGATCGGGTTGAAGGCGGCGCTCGTGACCAAGCAGGACGAAGAGCTGGCGCTGTGGCTCGCCGATGTCGAGGCGGCGCTCGACGTCGGTCGCGTGGTGCGCGCCCTGCGCCTCTCGTCGGTGCCGCCGAAGGCCGGCGTGCCGTTCCCGGGCGTGCTGGCCGGCCGCCTCGCCGAGGCGACGACGGCGTCGTTGCAGCCGGCCGACGGACCCGATCGGTGGGCAGCCGTCCTGGAGGCGGCGGCGTTCTCGCCGGTGCGTTCCCAGGTCACGCCCGCCGCCCCGCCCGAGCAGCGCAGCGACGAGCTCGTCGCCACCGTGCGCCGGCTCGGTCCGCTGCTCCCCCAGGTCGCCGCGCTGTTCGAGATCGAGGTGCCGCCCGGTGCCGCCGTCCCCAAGCCGCTGCGACCGACGCCGCGGCGTCCCGACGCCAAGAAGCAGGCCGCCGCCAAGCCCGCCCGTCCGCCGAAGCCGCCCACCGAGCGAGCGTCCGCCGCCTCCGCCGCCTCCGCCGCCTGACGAGCCAGGCGACACGGCGCCCGCCGAGACGCCCCCGCCGAGACGCCCCCGCGGAGACGCCTCCGGCGGAGCAGCCAGCGGCCACCGAGCAGGAAGTGTGATGTCCGAGATCGTCACCTACGCCGCCGACGGTCGCGTCGGGGTCATCACGCTCAACCGCCCCGACGCTCGCAACGCGATCAACGGCGACGTCGCCGCCGGCTTGGAGGCGGCGGTCGACCGGCTCGAGGCCGACGACGACGTGTGGGTCGGCATCCTCACCGCCAACACCGCCGGACAGGAGCGCCCGGTGTTCTCCGCCGGGGCCGACCTCAAGGCGGTCAACGCCGGCAACGCCGCCGCGCTCAACACCGAGCGGGGCGGCTTCGCCGGCTTCGTCTACCGGGAGCGGCGCAAGCCGATCATCGCCGCCGTGGACGGTCTGGCCACGGCGGGCGGTTGTGAGATCGTGCTCGCCGCCGACCTCGTGGTCGCCACCACCCGCTCCGCCTTCGGTCTGGCCGAGACCAAGCGCAACCTCGTCGCCGGCGCCGGTGGCCTGTTCCGCCTGCCGAGGGCGGTCGGCCAGGCGGCGGCGATGGAGGCGATCCTCACGGGTGAGCCGATCCCCGCCGACCGCGCCTACGCGCTGGGACTCGTCTCCCGGCTCGTCGAGCCCGGCGAGGCTGTCGCCGAGGCTCGCCGTCTCGCCGATCAGATCACGCAGTGCGCGCCGCTCGCCGTGTGGGAGAGCCGGGCCGTCGTGCGCGCCGCCTCCTCCGAGGACGACGAGACGCTGAAGCAGATGACCGACGCGGCGACCCGTGTGGTGATGCGATCGGAGGACCTCAAGGAGGGCCTCACGGCGTTCATCGAGAAGCGTCCTCCGGTGTGGAAGGGGCGGTGAGCGGCCTGGACACCGTGATCAGGCGGGCCGTGATGCCCGCCCGCTCGTAGAGGTTCTTGGTCTCCCGATCGCCGGGGAGGGCGTGGCCCTCGAGGTACTCGGCACCGGCGCGCCGTGCCGACTCGGTGGCCAGCTCGATCATGGCGTCGCCGAAGCCGAGCTGACGCGCCTCCGGGGTCACGTAGACCTGGTCGACGTGGGCGATCGGCCCGTCGATGTCGAGCACGAGGTAGCCGACGACCAGTTCGGCGTCGGGTGACCCGGCGATGTCGGTGAGCACGGCGGCCAGGACGTTTCGCGAGGCGACAGCGTCCGCCCACCCCTCCCCCACCTCCGGATGCTCGTCGAGCCAGCGTGCCCCGCCACGGGTCGCCGCCACCGACGCGCGGGCCTCGCGCTCGAGGACTCCGAGTGGACCGGCGTCGGCAGCGGTGGCCGGCCGGACGACGGGATCGATCACGACGGTGAGAGCAGCTGGTCGATCCGCCCGAGCACGGTCCGCCGCCCGCGGTGGGCGGCCTCGAAGCGGCGCACCGCGCCGAGCTCGGACGCGGTGAGCGCCGGCAGCCGGGCGACGACCTGGCTGGCGGCCAGGCTCTGGTACTCCTCGATCGGCAGCGAGTCGGCACTGCTCCGGGCCGGGCGCGGTGACCTGTCGTCCGTCGCTGCGGCTGGTGGCACCGGCGCCTGGCCGGCCGCGGCGCTCGGTCCGGGCGAGCCGACGACGTCGAACACGGAGCGCACGAACGCTGCCGGTTCGCTCAGCCGTCGCCGGATGCCACCGGTGCGCCGCCAGACGCACCGCGGGACGGCCGTGAACACGGCGATCGGAACGGCGATCGCCGTCCCGACGACAGCGTGGAGGATGCGCTCGACCTCGGCGCGGATCGGATCGTCAGCTCGGGGCACGGGCGCGGCCTCAGCGGAAGATCGGGCAGTTGTCGTCGCCGACGGGACACATCGGCGCCGTCGCCCGCACGAGGAGGAAGCAGGTCGGGCACAGCTGCTCGTCGGCCCGCTTCGGCTGCAGGCGATCGGTCGCGTCGCCTCGCTCGTCGGGCTCCTCGTCCTCGTCGTCGTCCTCCTCCTCGGCGGTGACCAGGCGATCCTTCAGGATGCGGTCGAGGTCGGCCTCCACGTCGTCGGGCGACAGCAGCTCCTCGTCGTCGTCCTCCTCCTCGTCGGCAGCAGCGGCGCGCCGCTTGGTGCGCGTCGTGGGAGCTTCGTCGGCCTCCTCCTCTTCCTCCTCCTCCTCGGTGTCGTCGGTGGCGACCACATCGTCGTCGTCGTCGGCGACGACGAAGCCCTCCTCGTCGTCGAGCTCCTCGGCGTCGGGCTCGACCTCGAGGTCGCCGTCGTCCTCGTCGAGCTCGTCCTCGGGCTCGTCGACCGTCGGTTCGTCATCGTCGTCAGCAGCCATCTTGTGCTCTCTCGCCCGCTTCGTGGTGGCACCACCTCGGCGACACGCGGGCGGAGCCTAGGCCGCGGTGCACGCCGGCCTGCTCACCGGTTTTCGTGACAGCCGTCACACCCCCGGCGAGCGCCGCACGGCCGCGCGGCGCTCGGCTTCGAGGCGTTCGAGCTCGGGCGCCTCGGTCGTGAGGTGCGTCATCGCCTCGGCGACGGCACGGTGGCCGGCCTGCTCGGCGATCAGACGGTGCATCTCGAGGGCGACACGACGGTACGCCGGGTGGCCCTGGGCGCCGGATCGCAGCTCGATCATGTGGATGGCCTCGCGGGCGTTGAACTGCATCACGTAGCGCAGGCGGTAGGCCATCGCCACGGCGTACGACGCCTGCTCGGGGAACTCGCCGTGGAGGGCGTCGTACAGGTTGGCCGAGCGGGCCATCGCCTCGTCGAACAGACCGGACTGGCCGGCATCGTCGACCAGCTCTGGCCGCACGTAGCCGTGGCGCGGGGTGAGGGCCTGCCACTCGATCGTCAGCAGGCGATGGCGCTGCAGGTCGCGGAAGGCGCCGTAGTCCGACAGCACGTCGAAGCGGTAGTCGACGCGCTCGAACGCCCGGCCCGGCTTGTGGCGCCGGTTCTCTCGCTCCCCGACGTACGCCCGCACCAGCGCCAGTCGCTCGGCCGCGCCGAGGCGGGCGACGCGGTCGAGCAGCTGCTGCTCGGAGAGGTGGCTGTGCGGGTAGCAGATGGCGGCCAGCAGCTTGTCCTCGGCCTCCGGATCGAAGTCGACGAGTGTGACCGACTCCGCTGGCGCGGGCACCTCGGCCCCGACGAGCGACTCGACGAGCTCGGCGGTGCGCTCGCGTGTCGTCGCCAGGTAGTTGCTCCAGCGGACGCCGCGCTCGGCGACGTCGACCCGCCGCAGGAAGCTGGGGATCACCTTGCGCAGCTCGTGCAGCATCAGCTCGCCGTAGTCGCGTGCCTCGGGCAGCGGGTGGGCGCGCAGGCGCAGGAGCAGGGCCTCGAACGCCTGACCGCTGCCGTAGATGCCGACGTTGGACTGCGACGCCGCCGGGAGGATGCCGCGCACGGCGTCGAGCGCCTTGGCCCGCGTCGCCTGGCGGAACACGAAGTCGCTGTCGTCGGGGTGGCGCTCGACGGTGGCCCGCACGTGATCGGTGACCGCGCCGAGCACATGGCTGTAGGCGTCGAAGAGCCGGTCCATGTCGCCCACGTAACGGGTGCCGAGGCGGCTGGCCAGCACGGCGGGGTCGCGGTAGAAGCGATAGCGCCCGCCGAGGCGGGCGTCGTAGGCGATGTACCTCGTGCTCTGCTCGAGGTAGCTCATCAGCCGACCCCACTCGAGGATCTTGGTCAGCACGTTCGACGCCTGCTCGCAGGCGAGGTGCACGCCGCCGAGCTGGGCGACCGAGTCGTCGCCGTACTCGACGAACACCTTCTCGTACAGGTCCTCGGCGCGCCGGACGCCGACGGTGGCGTCGACGGTGTGGTCGCCGGAGATGTCGAGGTCGCCGAGGAACTCGTCGAGGAACAGGCGGCGCAGGCTCTTCGGGCTGCGGCTGTAGCGGGCGAACAGCGCGCCCTTGACGACCTCGGGCAGGTTGACGAGGGCGAACACCGGCCCGTCGAGGTTGGTGAAGTAGCGCCGGAGCACGTCGGCCTCGTCGGAGTCGAACTCCTCCGGCACGTACGCGGTCACGGCGGCGCATCCTAGGGAACGGGCATCACCCGCCCGAGGGATGCCCCGAACGCTGCTTCTCAAGCGTTTTCAGCGGTCACGGATGGCCGGGAATCTTCCGAAGAAGTGCAGTGCGACAGCACGATCTTGCCCAGCTGGTCCCCCGCTTCCAGCCGCTGCAGCGCGTCCTGGTACGCGGAGAGCGGGAACACCTGGTCGATGCGCACGTCGACACCCTGGTCGATCAATGCGGTGAGCTCGGCGAACTCCTGGTAGCTGCCCATCGACGAGCCGATGATCTCGTGCTGCTTGAAGAACAGCCGGGGCAGGTTGAGCTCGACCGTGGCGCCCGACGTCCCGCCGCAGACGACGAGGCGGCCGCCGGCCTTGAGGGCGCGCAGCGAGCGGTCCCACGTCGCCGCCCCGACGCTCTCGACGACGACGTCGGCCTGGACCGGCCATCGCCCGTCGGAGGAGTCGTAGGCCGCGGACGCCCCCATCTCCAGCGCTTCGGTCCGCTTGGCCTCGCTGCGGCTGGTGACGGCGACCTCGGCGCCGAGGTGACGGGCGATCGCCAAGGCGGCACAGGAGACGCCGGAGCCGATGCCGACGACGAGGACCGTCTGGCCGGCCTGCAGCCGGGCTCGGCGCAGCATCCGGTACGCCGTCAGCGACGCCAGCGGGTACGCCGCGCACTCCTCCCACGACCGGCTCGCCGGCCGCCGCACGACGTTGCGCGCCGGCGCCGTCGCCAGCGCACAGTGCCCGCCCCACGTGTGCTCGCCGTAGATCGCGAAGCCCGGTCCCATCGGGCTGTCGTTGCCGAGGGCGACGATGTCGGCGACGGGCGACACGCCGGGATTGACGACGACCTCGTCGCCGGGTGACACGGTGTCGACCGCCTCACCGATCTCCTCGACGACCCCGGCGACGTCGCAGCCGGGCACGTGCGGCAGCGGTGGCTTGGGCAGGCCCCGCGTCACCCACAGGTCCATGTGGTTGAGCGCGCTGGCCACGACGCGGATGCGCACGTCGTCGGGCGCCAGCGATGGCGGATCGATGTCACCCCAGCGGTACGACCCGGGTGATTCGTCGAGGATCCATGCCTCCACGAAGGCCTCCTACGATGTAGACGTGCGCGCCGTCCGGTTCGACGGCCACGGCGAGCGAGCGTACGGTGCCCCGCTCCACCCCATCGACCCACAGCCGCAGCGGCCGGTCGAACGTCCAGTCCCGCGCCGTCATCCGCCCGCGTGCGGATGGCCGGATGCGGCAGGTGCGTGCCGGTGGGCAGCCGCCTGCGTGCCTGCCAGCGGGCACGCAGGCCCATCGAGGCGTCGACCTCGACGACGTCGAGCTGGCCGTCGTTCGGGTGGGCCCGCGGCGCGACGTCCCATGACCCGATGCGGTCGGTGTTGAGGACGGCGACGATCGGCCCGCGCCACCAGGTCCGGCCGCGCGCGACGACGTGAGCGACGGCGGTGATCCGGCGGCCGTCGGCGTCGACGCGAACGATGTCGATCGGCAGGCGCCGGGTGGCCGAGCCGCGCGCCGCCGGCCGTGGCCACGAGGTCGCCGCCCGTCAGGCGCAGCGGGCGGGGGTCGCTCGCCTCGACCAGGGCGGCGAGCTCGGCGTCGGTCGCCAGCTCCACCGCGTCGGCGGGGATCGGGACGACCTCGCCCCAGTCCTCACCGCGACGGATCGTCACGGGTGCACCCGCGAACCGATGCGAGTGAGCGAGCGCCAGCGAGCGAACGGCCAGCGACGGCCTGCGTGGCCGGGGAACGCCATGATCGTCATCCGGGGACGACGCCGTCGGCGACGACGCCCCGGAAGGCGCTGCGGGCGACGTCGCCCGCCCGCTCCCGCGTCGTCGGATCGGGCGCGATCAGGGCGATCTGGCGGGCGAGGTCGATGAGCTGCTTCATCGTGCGCACGAAGTCGCCACCGGTGACCTCCTCGTCGGCGACGACCTGAGCCAGCTCCGTCCCGGCGACCCATGCGTGGGCGGCGCCGATGAACCCGGGGTCGGGTGAGCGGTGCTCGGCGAGCCCGGCCGAGCGCTCGTCGGCGGCGAGGTCCTCGCTGAAGGCGGCGATCCGCCGCCATCGCTGGCGGACCTCACCCGACGGGAACCACGGCGCCGGTGCCGGGTCGGGCGAGCGGTGCTCGTAGACGAACACCGACAGCAGGCCGGCGAGGTCGGCGGCAGCGAGGTCGTCGACCAACCCGGCCAAGCAGGCACTCGGCGACCAGCAGATCGGACTCGTGGAAGAGGCGCGAGAGGATCGCCCCGCGCCCCGTCAGCTCCCATCCGGGCACGTCGACGTAGCCACGGCGAGCGAGGACATCGAGGACGTGGTCGAACTCGCGCGCGAGCGATTGGCCGTGGCCGTCGACACGACTCGTCGAGCTCGACGAGCTCGCGCTCGAGCCGCTCGGTCTGCCCGGCGGCGCGCATTCGCTGGCGCAGTTCGGGGTCGGACTCGACAGGGTGCGGGCCGCTCGACACCGGCGCGCGCGATCTCGCCGCGGGAGGTTCGAGCCGGGCGCCGTTCAGCGCCCGGGCGACGTCGCGGCGATACTCGATGCGGTTCGGGCTGAACGCAGGCGGCAGCCGCACGGTGCCGAGCGAGCGTGGGACGTCGTCGAAGTCGCCGGCCGAGAGGAGCAGCAGATCGGCGCGCTTGGTGACCGTCGTCAGGCGGATGCCGCCCTTGCGGTGGGCGCTGGCCACGACGGCGACGGGGCCGCGGTAGCGCCCCTTCGTCGCCTGCACGACCTGTCCGGGGCGCAGGCGGGCAAGGCCGAGGTCGACGAGGTCGTCGCGGCCCTTGCGTCGGCCGCGGACCTCGTCGACGTGGCGGCGATAGTCGTAGATGTCGCCGTACGGGCTCGTCGCCTGCTCGCGGGCGACGACGAGGTTGGCCCGCACCCGTTCCAGCCGGGCCTCCAGACGCACGACGTCACGGTCCGCCTGGTACTGGGCGAACGAGAGGTTGAGCAGGTGGTGTGCCTGCTCGTTGCTGTAGGTGCCGACGAGGTTGGCCGCCATGTTGTAGGTCGGCCGGAATGCGGAGCGCAGGTGGAACGTGCGGCTCGCCGCCAGTTCGGCCACCCGCTCGAACGGCACGAACGGGCTCCACAGCACGACGGCGTGGCCCTCGTCGTCGATGCCCCGGCGCCCGGCCCGCCCTGTGAGCTGGGTGTACTCCCCCGCCGTGAGCATCTCGTGGTGGTCGCCGGTGAACTTGGTCAGCTTCTCGATGACGACGGTGCGCGCCGGCATGTTGATGCCGACGGCGAGCGTCTCGGTGGCGAAGACGGCCTTGATCAACCCTTCGACGAAGCACGCCTCGACGACCTCTTTGAACGCCGGCACCATGCCGGCGTGATGGGCGGCGATGCCCGCCTCCAGCTGGGCGAGGAACTGGCCGTATCCGAGGGCGGCGAGGTCGTCGTCGGCGAGGCCCTCGAGTCGTGCGTCGACGATCTCCCTGATCCGATCGCGTTCGGGTCCGTCGGTCAGGCGCATGCCGGCAGCGAGGCACGAGCGGGCGGCCTCGTCGCACTGGTTGCGACTGAAGATGAACACGATCGCCGGCAGCAGGCCGCGCTGGTCGAGCAGTTCGGTCGTCTCGACGCGTCCGGGCGGGTAGAGCACGCGCCGTCCACTCCCCCTGGCCGGCCGCTCGTGCCGTGGCTGGCGGCCGCCGCGCCGCACGGCCGATGCGTCGAGGCGGGCCGCTTCGGGGTTGGCCCGCCCGCCGACGAAGGTCTCCAGCAGGTGGACGCGGTCGTTCGTCCGGTCGCCGACGAGGTAGCAGTCGTGGAGGTGCACGGGTCGCTTCAGCTCGACAACCGGCGTGGTCGGCCCGCGCACGGTCTGGATCCAGGCCGCCAGCTCGGCCGTGTTGCTGACGGTCGCCGACAGGCACACCAGCTGCACGTGGCGTGGGAGGTGGACGATCACCTCCTCCCACACCGGCCCGCGGTAGGTGTCCTGCAGGAAGTGCACCTCGTCGAGCACGACGAGGCCGAGCTCGTCGAGCGCGCTGGAACCGGCGTAGATCATGTTGCGCAGCACCTCGGTCGTCATCACGACGACCGCCGCGTCGCCGTCGATGGCGTTGTCGCCCGTGAGCAGCCCGACGTTGCCCGCGCCGTAGCGCGCCGTCAGGTCGCGGTACTTCTGGTTCGACAGCGCCTTCAGCGGCGCGGTGTAGAACGACCGGCGGCCGGCCTGCCGCGTGGACTCGATGCCGTACTCGGCCACGACCGTCTTGCCGCTCCCGGTCGGCGCGGCGACCACGACGTGGTGGCCGGCGTCGATGGCGTCGATGGCCTCGACCTGGAAGTGGTCGAGGGTGAACGGGTAGCCGCCGACGATCGCCGCGCGACGATCAGCGTCCGTGGCCACCACCGGCTCAGTGTGTCAGGCGGAAGCGGCTTGGCGGCGGTTGCGGCGTTGGAAGAGCCAGCCGATCAGCACGGCGATGAAGAACAGCACGGTCATCGGCACGGCGAGCGCGGCGAGCGAGATCGGGTCGCCCGACGGTGTGATGACCGCGGCGAGCACGACGATGCCGAGGATGACGTAGCGCCAGCTGCGCAGCAGCTGCTGGGGCGTGATGACGCCGACGAGCTGCAGGAACACGAGCAGGACGGGGAACTGGAACCCGACGCCGAAGGCGGCCACCATCAACGCGACGAGGCGCACGTACTTGCTGATCTGGAACAGCGGCTGGGCGTCGTTGCCGCTCCAGGCGATCAGGAACTCGAGCGCCTTCTCCAGGGTCAGGTAGGCGAGCAGGCCGCCGAGCACGAACAGCAGGACGGACGTGAGGATGAACGGGATCGCGTAGCGCTTCTCCTTGGCGTGCAGGGCGGGCACGATGAAGCGCCAGATCTGCCACAGCACGACGGGCATGGCGAGGATGAGTCCGCCGTAGGTGCCGATGCGCAGGCGGGTGGCGAGGCCTTCGACGGGGTCGAAGAAGTTGAGCGGCGCCTCGCCGGTGCTGGCGTCGAAGCCGCAGAAGTCGGAGCCCTTGCGCTGCGCAGAGGTCGAGGTAGGGCTGGGTCAGGAAGTCGAGGACCGGGTCGTAGAAGGCGATGATGATCACCGCCCCGAGCGTGACGGCGAGGGCGGCGCGGATGATGCGGACGCGCAGCTCGCCGAGGTGCTCGGTGAGCGTCATCACGTCGTCGGGCGTCTTCATCTCCGGCCGCTCGCCGCGGCGCCCTGAGCGCCGGCTCATGTCGTCGTGTGCTCGTCGGCCGCCGGCGGTTCCCCTCCGCTGAGCGTCCGGTTGATCAACTCCTCGTCCGACGCTGCGGGCTCACCGGTGGGCGGCGGCGTGGTCGTCGTCGTCACCTTGCGTGGTGGCGCCGGCTTGGCCGCCGCCGGCTTGGCCGACGCCGCGCCGGTGATCGTCGACGTCGTGTCGGTGACGGAGTTGCGCAGCAGGTTGGCTGTCTCGCGCATCTCCTTCGCCGGCTCGTCGAGCGCGCTGCGCACCTCCTCCTGGAAGGAGTTGCCCATCCGCTTCAGCTCGGCGTACGTGCGACCGGCCCGACGCAGTGCGTCAGGCAGCTTCTCCGGCCCGAGGACGACCAGGGCCAGCAGCAGGATCACGATGATCTCGCTGCCGGACAGGTTGAACACGGCCGCAGTCTACGGTCCTGCCATGATCGGTCGTCGTGCAACAACGGCTGCCGTCACTGCTCGACCGGCCGATCGGCTTCGCCCACCGCGGCGCCCGCGCGCATGCCCGCGAGAACACGCTCGATGCCTTTGCGCTGGCCTTGCGGCTCGGCGCGACGGGGCTCGAGAGCGACGCTTGGCTCACGGCCGACGGCGTGGTGGTGCTCGATCACGACGGTGTTGTTCGGGTCAGCCGGCGCAAGCGATTGGTCCGCGAGCGTGCGGCGTGACGACCTTCCGGCGCACATCCCGACGTTGGACGAGCTGTTGCAGCGCTGCGGCAGCGACTACCACCTGTCGCTCGACCTGAAGGATCTCGACGTCGCCGGCGCCGTGATCGAGGCGGTGCGGGCGGCGGCTCCGGGCCTGTTGCCTCGGCTGTGGCTGTGCGCTCCGGACGTCGAGGTGCTGTCGCGTCTCCGCCTGCTCGACGACGAGGTGCGCCTGGTGAACTCCACGCGCCTCGCCCGGATCAAGGAAGGTCCCGAGCGCCGGGCGGCGACGCTGGCGGCGCTGCGGATCGATGCCGTCAACCTCCATCACACCGACTGGACGGGCGGCCTCACGACGCTGTTCCACCGCTTCGATCGGGTGTGCTTCGGCTGGGACATGCAGTTCGAGCACGTCATGCGGCCGGCTACTGCGGATGGGCATCGACGGCATCTTCAGCGACCACGTCGACATCATGGTCGACGCCATCACCGCCGAGCTCGGCGGCTGAGCGCTCGCGGTCGACGCGCCGCTAGAGCCACTGCCAGTTGGAGGTCGGCCAGAAGACGACGAAGGCGCGGCCGACGAGGTCGTCCTCGGAGATCGGGCCGAGCGCCCGGCTGTCCTGGGACCCGGCGCGGTTGTCGCCCATCACGAAGACGTGGTCCTCGGGGACGCTCGTCGGCGCCACGTCGCCGCCGCAGTTGCCCGGCACGACGCGCCTCCGGATCGAGGTACGGCTCGTCGAGGGCGCGGCCGTCGACGAAGACCTGGCAGTTGCGCACCTCGATCGTCTCGCCGGGCAGGGCGATGACGCGCTTGATCAGGTCGCGCTCGGACGTGCCGCTGATCTGGTGGAGGACGACGACGTCGCCCCGGTTGGGGTCGTGCAGCCGGTACGACAGCTTGTTGACGAACACCCGGTCGTCGTCGTGGAGCGTCGTCGCCATCGACGTGCCGTCGACGACGAAGTGCGCCAGCACGAACGTGCGCACGAGGAAGGCGACGAGCAGCGCCACGACGATGACGACGGCCCAGTCGAAGAGCACCCGCCGTCGCCGGGCCGACCTCGTCCTCGCTTGCTCTCGGTCTCCGACGGTCGGCGTCGACGACGTCGGCCTCGACGATCTCCGCGCTCGACGACCTCCGCCTCGACGATCTCGGAATTGGCGTCGCTCATAGCGATTCGATCAGCTTCTCGACGCGCTCGTCGCGGCTCTTGAACGGGTCCTTGCAGAGCACGGTGCGCTGGGCCTGGTCGTTGAGCTTGAGGTGCACCCAGTCGACCGTGTAGTCGCGCTTGCGCTCCTTCGCCCGGCGGACGAACTCGCCGCGCAGCCTCGCCCGGGTCGTCTGCGGCGGGACGTCGGTGGCCGTGTCGATGTCGGCATCGGTGCACAGCCGCTCGACCATCCCGCGGTCCTGCAGCTTGTAGAACGGGCTGCGGGCCCGCGACACGTCGTGGTACTGCAGGTCGAGGAGCTGCACCCGCGGGTGGCCGAACGGCAGCCCGTGGCGCTCGCGGAACGCCTCGAGCAGCTTGAACTTGATCACCCAGTCGACCTCGCGGTCGAGCTTCAGCGGGTCGTTCTCGATCGTCGTCACGCAGTGCTCCCACATCTCCAGCGCCCGCTGCTCGAGCGGCGGGAACCCCTTGGTCTCCGAGTAGCGCAGCGCCCGGTCGAGGTACTCGCGCTGGATGTCGAGGGCGCTGACCTCGCGGCCGTTGCCGAGGCGCACGGTGCGCCGGCAGGTCGGGTCGTGGCTGATCTCGCGGATCGCCCGGATCGGGTTCTCCAGCGTCATGTCGCGCAGCACGACGCTGCGGTCCTCGAGCATCCGCAGCATGCACGCCGCCGCGCCGACCTTGAGGAACGTCGTGTACTCGGACATGTTGGAGTCGCCGACGATGACGTGGAGGCGGCGGTAGCGCTCGGCGTCGGCGTGCGGCTCGTCGCGGGTGTTGATGATCGGCCGGCTGCGGGTGGTCGCCGAGCTGACGCCCTCCCAGATGTGCTCGGCGCGCTGGGCGATCGAGTAGGTGGCACCGCGGGCGGTGTGCAGGACCTTGCCGGCGCCGGCGTAGATCTGGCGGCTCACCAGGAACGGGATCAGCACCTCGGCGTAGTGGCCGAGGTCGTCGTGGCGGCTGGTGCAGTAGTTCTCGTGGCAGCCGTAGCTGTTGCCGGCCGAGTCGGTGTTGTTCTTGAACAGGTAGATCGTGCCGCGGATCGACTCCTCGGCGAGGCGCTGCTCGGCCGACTCGACGAGGCTCTCGAGGATCCGCTCCCCCGCCTTGTCGTGGACGACGAGCTCGTACAGCGAGTCGCACTCAGGCGTGGCGTACTCGGGGTGCGACCCGACGTCGAGGTACAGCCGGGCGCCGTTCTGCAGGAACACGTTGGAGCTGCGGCCCCAGCTGACGACACGCCGGAACAGGTAGCGGGCGACCTCGTCGGGGCTGAGCCGACGCTGCCCGCGCAACGTGCACGTGACGCCGTACTCGTTCTCGAGGCCGAAGATCCGCCTCTCCATACGGCGAGGCTACCGGTGCCGCCCCATCCGAGTGTTTCAGTTGATCGGAGTGTCAGCGACCGACGTGGTCGCCAACACTCGGATGGACTACGAACCCTTCTCGGCGAGCTCCTTCTGGTGCTTCTCGACCATGTCGGTCGACCGCCTGCATGTTGCGCTCGGCCAGCGGCTCCCGGTCGGCCCTCGCCCGCGCCTTGGCCTCCAGCGTGCTGTACGACTGACCCTGGAACTCGGGGAACACGCGCTGGGCGATCAGCTCGTAGCTGCGCCGGGTGGCCTCGGGGTTGGCCCACTCGTGGCACAGCGTCATGTAGCAGCCGAAGCCGCCGGACTGCTTCTGCAGGCGCTCGATCTGCTCGCACGCCATCTCGGCGGTGCCGATCGAGCCGAGCCCGGAGTCGTTGACGAAGGCGATCATCTCGCGCACCGCGTCGGCCTCACCGACGGACATCTGCGGGAAGGCGGCGGTGTGCTGGAAGTAGTCGAACCACTGGCGGATGCCGTACTCGACGTCCTTGGCCGCCTGCTCCACGGTCTCGGCGATGTGCATCAGCCCGACGAGCCGCCACTTCGACCGGTCGGCGGTCGTCCCGAACGTCTCGGCCCGCTCCTCCATCACGTCCCAGTGCAGCCCGAGGGCGTCGAAGCCCGCGGCCTGGGTGGCGCCGATCGACAGCAGGCTGATGCCGTACTTGCCGGCCAGCCGGGGTCCGGTCGGCGACGCCACGGCCGGGACCGCGACGTCGAACAGCGGGTTGGAGTACGGCCGCAGGTGCAGCCGGGCGTCGGTGAGGTTCCACATCTTCGTCTGGCTCGACACCGGTTCGTCGCTGGTGAGCAGGCGCATGATGACGTCGAGCCCCTCCTCGAGCAGTGGCCGGGTCTCGGTCGGGTCGAGGCCGAGCATGATCGCGTCGGTCGGCAGCGAACCCGGTCCGACGCCGAGCATGAACCGCCCCCGCGTCATGTGGTCGAGCTGGACTGCCCGCTCGGCGACCATGTACGGGTTGTGGTAGGCGACGCTGACCACGCCGGTGCCGAGCTTGATGTGCTTGGTCCGCTCGGCCGCGGCGGCGATGAAGATCTCCGGGCAGGCGATGATCTCGGTGCCGGCGGAGTGGTGCTCGCCGATCCACGCCTCGTCCCAACCGAGCCGGTCGAGGTGGGCGACGATCTCGAGGTCGCGCTCGATGGCGAGCGTCGGGTTCTCACCCGCTTGGTGGAACGGCGCCATGAAGATGCCGAAGCGGAGACGGTCTGACATTGATACCCCCATGTGTGTGGCGCCCACCGTCAATGTAGGACGCGGAACCGCAGCGTGGAGCCCGGGCGGGCCTGGACCACCGAGCCGAGCGAGGCGTCGTCGACGACGGCGAGCACGGGGTACCCGCCCGTCGTCGGGTGGTCGGCGAGCATCACGACGGGCCGCCCGTCGGCAGGGACCTGCACGGCGCCCGTCACCAACCCCTCGCTCGGCAGCTCGCTCGTGGCGCGAGCGGGCGATCGGCGTGCCGTCGAGTCGGGCGCCGACGCGGCTGACGTCGGGCGACACGGTCCAGACCGACGCCGCGAGCTGGTCGAGGGCGCCGTCGACGAACCAGTCGACGCGCGGTCCCGGCCAGACGTCGACGACCTCGCTCCGCGGCCGCGGCGGCGCGTGGTCGGTGACGATCGGCGTGCCGGGGTCGGCCCCGACCGGCAGCGCGGCGCCCGACGTGATCGCTGGTGGCCCGAGTCCCGATCGCGAGTCCTGGCTGCGCGAACCCGAGCACCGGCTCGACGGCGATGCCGCCACGGACGGCGAGGTAGCCCCACAGCTCGCCGGCCGCCGGCTCGACATCGACGACCTCGCCGGCGGGCACGCGCGGTCGCAGCGCGGTCGGCGCTCGTCGCCACGACGACCGCCGACGTCGGCCGGACGCGCAGCCCGCCGAGCGTCTCCAGCACGGCGGCGTCCTCGCGGGTTGCCGACCAGCCGGTTGAGCACGGCGCGCAGCTCGCCGTCCAGCGCACCGCTCGTCGCCACGCCGACGTCGCCGAACCCGCGACGGCCTGCGTCCTGGATCGTCGTCGCCCAACCGGCGGCGATCACGAGGAGGTCCGTCACGCGAGCGACGAATCTCACGCGCGTGCCCGGACCGAGGAGCGCCGGCGGCTGGCGGGCGGCGTCCCACATCGGCGCGTCGGTGTGGCCGATCAGGTGCCAGCCGCCCGGCGACGGCGACGGGTACACGGCGGCGTACTCGGCGGCGATGGCGACCGAGCCGGCCGGCACTCGGGTGCGCGGGGTCGGCCGGCGCGGGAGGTGCAGCGCCGGGTCGAGCCCGGTGAGGTAGCCGAAGCCCGGTGCGAACCCGCAGAACGCGCAGCGGTACGTCGCTGCTCGGTGGCGGTCGACGACCTCGTCCACGCGACAGCCCGCACGTCGTCGGCCACCTCGGCGAGGTCGTCGCCGTCGTAGCGGACGGCGATCTCGACCGACGGACCGTCGTCGATGTCGGACGCGGGCGACGGGGCAAGCGTGCGCAGCCACTCCCCGACCCGCTCGCGTCGCGTCGCGATCGGCGAGCTCGACGAGCACGGTCGTGGCCGCCGGCACGACGTCGACGACCGCCGGGTCGTCGCCGTCGCACGGATCGCGGCGGCGTAGCCGACGACGTCGTCGGCGGGAAGCTCGACGAGCCAGGCGCGCGGGCCGCACGGCAGGAGCGCGCCGCGTCACGCCGTGAACGGGTGCACGGCGACGCCGGCCGCATCGAGCGCGTCGCGGATCGACGCGGGCGAGCTCGACGGCTCCCGGCGTGTCGCCGTGGACGCAGATCGAGCGCGCCTCGACGTGCACGACGGAGCCGTCGACGGACACGACCTCGTGCTCGGTGGCGAGGCGCACCGCCCGGGCGGCGACCTCGGCCGGCTCGATCAGCAGGGCGTCGGGCTCGGATCGTGGCGACGAGGCGGCCGTCGCGCAGGTACGCCCGGTCGGCGAACGCCTCCGGCACCGGCTCGAGGCCGGCGGCGTCGGCGGCGCGCAGCAGCGCCGAGCCGGGCGCGCCGAGCACGGCGAGCGACGGGTCGTACTCGGCAGCCGCGGCGACCACGGCGTCGGCCTGCGCTTCGTCGGCGATCGTGGCGTGGTACAGCGCACCGTGCGGCTTGACGTAGGCCGACCTCGGCGCCGGCGACCTGGGCGAAGGCGTCGAGCGCGCCGAGTTGGTAGAGCACGGCGTCGCGCAGGTCGCGGGGATCGATGTCGAGGTAGCGGCGGCCGAAGCCGAGGAGGTCGGGATAGGACACCTGGGCGCCGATCGACACGTGGTTGTGCACGGCGGCGGTGCACACGGTCCGCAGCGTCGAGGGGTCACCGGCGTGGAAGCCGCACGCCACGTTGGCGCTGGTGACGAGCTCCAGCATCGCCTCGTCGTCGCCCAGCTTCCAGACCCCGTACGACTCGCCGAGGTCGCTGTTCAGGTCGATCGACGCCACCTCGGAGCGTACGCCAGCCCTCGTCGAGCGTGCCACGGGGCTGGGCCGGCGCCGCGCACTCGATGGCGCAACACTCGATGGATCAGGCGGTGAGGAGGGCTTCGACCTCGGCGTCGGCGAGGCGGCGGAAGCAGCGGCGGCCGTTGCCGCGGGCGAGCAGGGCGACCTCGAGGTCGCCGGCGGGGAGGGTGCGGTCGGGGCCGGCGAGCGCTGCCGCCCCGGCGCGGACGGCCGCTCCGGCGTCGAGATCGTCCTCGAACGACTCGCCGATGCGCGCCGAGATGGCGTCGGCGTCGCCGCCGAGCGAGGCGTGGTCGCGGTGGTCGAACACCGTGCCGTCGTAGAGGATGTGGAACATCTGGTCGCCGTCGGGGCGGCTACCGACCTCGGCGACGAGGATCTCGACCTCCATCGGCTTCATCTCGTGGGTGAAGATCTGGCCGAGGATCTGGGCGTACTGGTTGGCCAGGCTGCGCGCGTCGACGTCGTCGCGGCTGTACTGGAAGCCCTTCAGGTCGGCGGCGCGGACGCCGGCGACGCGCAGCTGGTCGAACTCGTTGTACTTGCCGACACCGGCGAAGGCGATGCGGTCGTAGATCTCGCTGACCTTGCGCAGCGTCTCGGACGAGTTCTCGGCGACGATGGCGATGCCGTCGACGTAGCGCACGGCGACGAGCGCCCGTCCCCTGGCGATGCCCTTGCGGGCGTAGTCCGCCCGGTCCTTCATCACCTGCTCGGGCGCGACGTAGAACGGCATCGTCATGCGAGCGTGCCCTCATGTCGGCACGACCCCCGGTGTCACGGGACCGGCGGACGGCTCGCCACCGAGCTGCTCGGCGATCGCCTGGTAGCGCTGCGCCAGCTCGTCGTCGCCGAGGCGCGTGAAGCCGTCGGCGGTGATCGTGGCGACGATCGGGTAGATGCCGCGCAGTGCGTCGGGACCACCGGTCGCCGAGTCGGCGTCGGCGGCCTCCCACAGCGCCCGGCAGGCGAGATCGACGGCCGCCGACTGATCCAGTCGCGTCGCGGTAGCCGAGCTTGACGACGGTGCCGGCGTGCAGGCTGCCCGAGCCCGTTGCGACGTACTCGCGCTCCTCGTAGCGGCCGCCGGTGATGTCGTAGGCCCACAACCGCCCGAGCGCCGCGCCGCTCGTCGAAGCCGGCGAAGATCGGCACCACGCCGAGGCCCATCATCGCCGCCTGCAGGTTGCCGCGGATCATCATCGACAGCTGGTTGGCCTTGCCCTCCAGGCTCAGCGCCACGCCCTCGACCTTCTCGTAGTGCTCGAGCTGCAGCTGGAACAGGCGCACCATGTCCATCGCCGGCCCGGCCGCGCCGGCGATGGCGACGCCGCTGTGGCGGTCGGCCTCGACGACCTTGTCCATCGCCCGGTGGCTGATCAGGTTGCCGGCCGTCGCCCGCCGGTCGCCTGCCATGACCACGCCGTCGGCGAAGCGCAGGGCGACGCACGTCGTGGCGTGGGGGACGCCGCCGAGCGCCCCGGCATCGCCGCGCAGCTCCGTGACCGGCGCGCCGATGCGGCGCAGGAGGTCAGGGAAGCTGGCCCCCGGGTCGTCGCCCGGGGGGAACATCGGCATCGTCACGGCAGGGCCACGGACTCTTATTGTCCGCCCTTCTGGACGTACGACTTGACGAAGTCCTCGGCGTTGGTCTCCAGCACCTCGTCGATCTCGTCGAGCAGGTCGTCGAGCTCGGCCTTCAACTTCTCGCCGCTCTCGGACACCGCGGGGGCGTCCTCGACGACCTCGGTCTCGGTGGTGCGGGGGGTCTGCTTCTGCTTGTGCGTTCTCTCGGCCACCTGGCGCCTCCTTGCTGCCGTCGCCTCGTCGCCTACGAACCAAGACGATCGAGGAGCTCGACGGCGCTGTCGCTCTCGTCGATCAACCTAGCCACGTGGTCTGCTGTTCCACGCAATGGCTCCATCATCGGCACGCGTCGCAGCGGCTCGCGGCCGACGTCGAACACGATCGAGTCCCAGTTCGCCGCCACGATCTCGTCGGGGTACTTGGCGAGGCAGCGCCCACGGAAGTACGCCCGCGTGCTCGTCGGTGGCTCGGTGATCGCCGTGTCGACGTCGGCCTGGTCGATCAGTGTCTCCAGGCCGGCACGAGCGGCGAGACCCCTCGCCGGCCGCAGGTCGTGGTACTGCAGGTCGATCGCCTTCAACGTCGGCGCGCCCGGCGCCAGACCGTGGCGGTCGGCGTAGCCGTCGACGAGGCGCTGCTTGGCCACCCAGTCGACCCAGTGGGCCACCGAGGCGGTGTCGTGCTCGAGCCCGGCGAGCACCTGCTCCCAGCGGCGCAGCACGTCGAGCCCGACCGCCTCGTCGACGCACGCCAGCCCGTGCAGCTGCTCGTACTTGTGGGCCCGCTCGAGCAGCCCCCACTGCACCTCCAGCGCCGTCGCCCGCCGCCCGTCGCGCAGCATGATCGTGCGCGTCAGCGACGGGTCGTGGCTGACCTGGCGGATCGCCGAGACCGGGTTGCCGAGCAGCCAGTCCTCGCCGAGCGCGTCGTCCTCGATCATCGCCAGCACGATCGCCGTCGTGCCGACCTTGAGGTACGTGGCGACCTCGCTCATGTTGGCGTCGCCGACGATGACGTGCAGCCGCCGGTACTTCTGGGCGTCGCAGTGCGGCTCGTCGCGCGTGTTGACGATCGGACGCTTGAGCGTGGTCTCCAGGCCGACCTCCTCCTCGAAGAAGTCGGCCCGCTGCGTGAGCTGGTAGGGCACCTCGTCGTTGGGCACACCCGGCAGCTCGCAGCCGACCTTGCCGGCGCCGGTGAAGACCTGGCGGGTGACGAAGTGCGGCGTCACCTGGGCGACGATGCGTCCGAACGGGATCTCCCGCGCCAGCAGATAGTTCTCGTGGCAGCCGTAGCTGTTGCCCTTGCCGTCGGAGTTGTTCTTGTGGACGATCACCTCCGCCGGCCCGGCGGACGTCGCGCGCCAGCTTCGCCGAGGCGTGGTCCATGCTGCGGCGGATGATCTCCTCCGCCGCCCGGTCGAAGCGCACGGCCTCGAGGGCGGTGGCCACCTCGGGGGTGCTGATCTCCGGGTGGGCGTGGTCGACGTAGTAGCGGGCGCCGTTGGTGAGCACGGCGTTGACGAGGGTGGTCTCGACCTCGGGGGCGACGACGTCGTCGAGGGAGAAGCCGCGGGCGTCGTTCGCCGGCTGCTCGTCGTCGAAGTCCCAGCCGACGCGCCCGCGCTCGCGGCTGGTGGTGGCGGCGACGTAGGCGTTGATCAGCAGCGACGACGCCGAGACCGGGTTGTTCTCCGCCCCGCGCACGACGATGCCGTACTCCGTCTCGATCCCGCACACCTTGTGGATCGCCACGAGGCGGACCCTAGCTGCGCATCCGCCGATCGCGCGCAGTCCGGTCGGTAGCGCCGCAGGTGTCGGACGCCGCTGCCGCCAGCACTCCGATGGGGTCGAATCACTCCGATGTCACAGGTACTGCCCCGTGGCGACGCGTTCGATGGCCCGGCCGCCCTTGGGGTCGTCTTCCTTGCCGTCGTTGACCAGCGTGCGGATGAACACGATGCGCTCGCCCTTCTTGCCCGAGATCTTCGCCCAGTCGTCGGGGTTGGTCGTGTTCGGCAGATCCTCGTGCTCTTTGTACTCCTGCTTGATCGACGCCAGCAGGTCGTCGATGTGCACGCCGCGCTCGCCGCCGCCGATCACCCGCTTGATGGCCAGCTTCTTGGCTCGCCGGACGATGTTCTCGATCATCGCCCCCGACGCGAAGTCCTTGTAGTACAGGGTCTCCTTGTCGCCGTTCTGGTAGGTGACCTCGAGGAAGCGGTTGGCGTCGTCCTCGCGGTACATCTCGACGACCGTCTGCTCGATCATCTCGGGCACCGCGGCGCCGGCGGCGATGGGGATCTCGTTGGTCAGGTACTGGGCGAAGATCTGCGTCGCGGCCACCGCGTTGGGCCGCTCGATCTTGATCTTCACGTCGAGCCGGCCGGGGCGCAGGATCGCCGGGTCGATGAGGTCCTCGCGGTTGGTCGCCCCGATGACGATGACGTTGCGCAACCCCTCGACGCCGTCGATCTCGGCGAGCAGCTGGGGCACGATCGTCGACTCCATGTCCGAGCTGATGCCCGAGCCGCGGGTGCGGAACATCGAGTCCATCTCGTCGAAGAAGACGATGACCGGCCACCCCTCCTCGCTCTTCTCCCGCGCCCGCTGGAACACGAGGCGGATCTGCCGCTCGGTCTCGCCGACGTACTTGTTGAGCAGCTCCGGGCCCTTGATGTTGATGAAGTAGCTGCGGCCCTTCTCGTCGCCCGTCGAGGCGGCCACCTTCTTGGCCAGGCTGTTGGCGACGGCCTTGGCGATCAGCGTCTTGCCGCAGCCGGGCGGGCCGTAGAGGAGGATCCCCTTGGGCGCCGGCAGGCGGTGCTCGGCGAACAGGTCCTGGTGCAGGAACGGCAACTCGACGGCGTCGGCGATCTGCTCGATCTGGTCGTCGAGCCCGCCGATGTCGCTGTAGGCGATGTCGGGCACCTCCTCGAGCAGGAGGTCCTCGACCTCCGGCCGGGGCAGCTTCTCGAGCAGCATGTTCGACCGCGGGTCGAGCCGCATCGTGTCGCCGGGCCGCAAGTGGATCCCGCGCACCGCGTCGGCGAGCTCGCACACCCGCTCCTCGTCGGCGCGCCCGACGACGAGCGCGCGCACCCCGTCCTCCATGACCTCCTTGATCGAAACGACCTCGCCGGTGGTCTCCGGCCGGCGGGCGAGCACGACGTTGAAGCTCTCGTTGAGCACCACCTCGCTCCCGAGGTCGAGCCCGTCGAGGTCGATGTCGGGGTGCGTCGCCACCTTCATCTTGCGACCGCTGGTGAGGATGTCGACGGTGCCGTCGTCGTTCTTGCCGACGACGACGCCGTACGCCGACGGTGGCTGGGTCAGCTTGTCGACCTCGTCGCGGAGCGTGGCGATGTGCTCGCGCGCCTCACGCAACGTGTAGCTGAGCTTCTCGTTCTGCGCCACGGCCTGGGCCAACTGGCCCTTGGTCTCGAGCAGCCGCTCCTCCAACGCCCGCACGCGCTTGGGCGCATCGGCGAGCCGGGCTCGCAGGTGGGCGATCTCGTCGCTCAGTGCGTCGGCCTGGGCGCGGAGTGCCTCGGTGGTGTCGTCGCCTCGATCGGGCACGCTCGCCTCCTTCGGTCGCGCTGATCCGGACGCTACACGCATGTTCGTGATACGTCGCGGCAATGATTTCGGTGGATCCCGCTGCACATGTTTCCACGCCGTCCACCGTGTAAAGTCTTGATGACGGACTTCCGCCGACGAAAGGCATCGATGATGAAGGTCTGGATCGACCAGGATCTGTGCACGGGCGACGGGCTCTGCGAGGAGATCGCCCCGGACGTCTTCACGCTGCTCGACGACGGCCTCGCCTACGTCAAGGAAGGCGACAAGGTCTTCGCCGCCGCCAAGGGCAACGCGCAGGGCGCCGAGGGCTTGGCCGAGATCCCCGACGGCCAGCTCGACGCCGTCATCGAGTCCGCCGAGGAGTGCCCCGGCGAGTGCATCTACATCGAGCCGTAACCCCCAATCTGGGCGCGATCCGTCTCTGGGCGCGATCCGTCTCGGATTCCGAGACGATCTGCACCCAGATCAGCGGCCGAGAAATCGTGCCGTCGTCAGGAAGCCGGTGTGGGCCACCATGCGGTGGTCGGGGCGGACGGACTGGCCCTCGACGTGCCAGCCGCGGTGGAGCACCTCGATCGTCCTGGCGTCGATCCACTTGCCCTTCAACGCTTCCCTCGCCTGCGCCGCCTGGGTGATCGACGGGGTGTAGGCGACGAGGATGCCGCCGGCGCGGAGCACGCCCTCGGCGTGCGGCACGACCTGCCACGGCTCGGGGAGGTCGAGCACGACCCGGTCGAACGGGTCCTCCTCGATGCCCGCGTAGCTGTCGCGCAGCTCGACGCGGTACCGGGCCAGGGCGTCGTCGCCGAGGAACGCCCGCACGTTGTTGCGGGCGCGGTTGGCGAAGTCCTCACGGATCTCGTAGCCCACGACGTCGGCGCCCCAGCGCAGCATCGTCATCGACAGCGCCCCCGACCCGACACCAGTCTCGAACACGCGCATCCGCGGTCCGATGTCGGCGAGCATGCAGATCGGGGCGAGGTCCTTCGGGTAGATCACCTGCGCGCCGCGCGGCATCTCCAGCACGAAGTCCTCGAGCGTCGGGCGCAGCACGGTGTACTCGGCACCTCTTCGTCGAGCGCACCACGACACCCTCCGGCTGGCCGACGACGTCGCCGTGGGGCACGAACCCGGCGTGGCTGTGGAACTCCCCGCCATCGGCGAGCACCACGAGGTAGCGGCGGCGCTTGGCGTCGAGGAGCAGGACCCGCTCCCCGACCCGCAGCGGCTCGCTCACCGACGCCGACCGGAGCGCGTCAACAACTCGATGGGGACCGGCTCATGGGCCGACGCCGTCTCGACGAGCCGGCAGAACGCGCAGACCTCGCCCGTCGTCGGCGAGCCGCACCGCGTGCACGCGCCGAGCCCCTCGACGGCGGCGCGCGAACGCCCGGCGAGCAGCGGTGCCATGCGCTCGACGAAGCCGAGGTAGAAGGCCGCCTTGGTGCCCGGCGACGTGCGCTCGAGGTCGTTGAGCGCCGCCTTGTAGCCGAGGTGACGGTTGCCGGCGGCCATCGGGCACTCCTCGACCTGGTAGTCGATCCCGCGCACGATGCACCACGCGGCGGTCTCCCGCTCGGTGAGGCGCACCAGCGGCTTGACCTTCCGCGGGAACCCATCGCCCGCCGGCAGCACCGGGAGTTGGCGGGCGAGGTAGTCGATGTCCCAACGCATCGTGTTGCCGAGCAGCACCGCCGCCTCGTCGTCGAGGTTGTGTCCCGGTCACCACGACGTCGTAGCCGCCCTCGCGCGCCGCGTCGTCGAAGAGGTGCCGCTTGGACAGCCCGCAGGCCGAGCACGGCACCCGTCCCGTCGCCCGCGACGCCGTCGGCACGTCGTAGCCGTGCGTCTCGCGCAGGTCGATGGTGCGCAGGCGCAGCCCGCGCTCGGCGGCGAACGCCGACGCGTAGCGACCGCTGTCGTCGCTGTAGCCGCCGATGCCGAGGCCGATGTACAAGCCGTCGGCGCGATGACCGAGCTCGGTCAGCAGGTCCCAGACGGCCAGCGAGTCCTTGCCGCCGCTGACCGCCACGAGCACCCGGTCGCCCGGGCGCAGCATGTCGTGGTCGGCGATCGCCTTCTCCACCTGACGGCGGCACAGCTGCTGCAGGTGCTCGGCGCAGAAGTTGGCGTTGTGGCGGGGCAGGTCGATGACGGCCGGGCCCCGGCAGACCCGACACTTGGACACGGGTTCAACCTCCTGAGATCACGGGGCGGATCTCGACGGTATCGGCGTCCTCGAGGTGGGCGTCGCCAGGGACGAGCGTGCCGTTGCGGATGACGAGGTGTGACTCGCGGTCGAGGCCGAGCTCGCCGAGCAGGTTGCGCACCGTGCGACCGCCTTCGATGTCGACCTCCCGCCGCGGGTTGCGCAGCAGCACCCTCACGTGCTGGGTGGCTTGCGCCCCGTGACGCCACGCAGGACGACCGTCTCACCGGGGCGGATCTTCTCGATGGCCACGGTGTACGGGTCCGAGCCCATCAGCCTGCGCATCGTCCGGCGGAAGATCATGACGAAAGCGACCGTCTTCCACAACCTGCTCTGGCCGAACACACCGTCCGACATCGCCCGCCGGGCGACGATCATCGCCGGGCTCGGGATGAGCGGGAAGCGGTTGGCCATGACGGTCAGACCCTGCGGATCTCGACGAACGTGGTCTTCTTCCTGCCCGCACGCCTGCCGAGCATGAAGATGATGACCACGATCAGCAGGCCGCCGACGCCGGCGGCAGTCATGAACGTGCCCTTCTTGTCGTCGACCTGGCTGCGCACGCCGTCCTGCAACGCCTGGAAGCGTTGCTGGAGGTCGTCGCGGCTGATCTGGGTCTGCGGTGCGGGTTCGGGGCGCTTGGCCATCACTTCGTCGCCTTGTTGAGGGTGTCGCGGTTGATGCGGCTGATCACCAACACGAGGATGAGGATGTCGACCACGAGCACGATCACGTACGGGATCCACGACCACGACCCGCCGGCTGCCCAATCCCACTCCGTCTGGATCAGGCGGAGCAGCCCGAGCTGGAGCACCACCAGGCCGAGCCCGAGCAGAGCGGCGCCCGCCGAGCCCATCGCCAACCAGCGACCAGCGCCTTTCAGCGGGCCGATCGTCTCCTGCGTGGCGTAGGACTTGACGAGATCGACGACGCCGGAGATCGAGGTCGGGTCGTCGTCGATGCGGCTCGGTGCGGACCGCGGGGCAGTCATCCGGGAGGTTCTATCAGAGCGGGCGCGCCGTCGGCGCCCGCTCCTCTTCGGGGGTCCACGGGGGCAGAGCCCCCGTGTGTCATGACAGCCGGAACCGAAGCATCGCTTCGACGTCGTCGAGGCACTCGGCGAGCAGGTCGAGGCGGGCGGCCGGCGAGTCGGCGCAGAGCAGCCGGTAGCGATCGGCGGGGCCGATCGGCGAGAGTGCGGCGAGGTGGTAGGAGGCGACAAGCGGGTCACCGGACACCGCGTCGAGGTCGATGCCGGCAGGGACCTCGCCGAGCTCGGCGGCGACGGCGAGCACGTCGGCGAGTCGCGACGTGACCTCGGCCACGCGCGCCGGGAGACCGTCGGCGTCGGTGTCGACGTCGAGCCACTCGTCGACGTCGGCCAGCGGGTACGGATCGTCGGGCAGCCAAGCGAGCACGCGGATCCGCCGTGTGCCGACGGCGACGAGCGTGTAGCGGCCGTCGTCGAGGGCGCGCACTTGGACCATGCGGGCGACGACACCGACCGCGCTGCGCTGGTCCCCGCCGCCCACCTCGCTGCCCCGCTCGATCATCGTCACGCCGAACTCGGGGTCGCCGCTGTCGTCGGCGAGGCAGTCGATGACCAGCTGGCGGTACCGCGGCTCGAACACGTGCAGCGGCAGGACCCCACCCGGCAGCAGCACGGTCCCCAGCGGGAACATCGGCATCACCGCCATCCCCACCCACCGTACGCGGGTTCTGACGACACTTCGTCGCGCTCAGCGCGACACAAGTGTCGTCAGAACCGTCAGCGCGGGCCGAGGGCGGCAGGGGTGGGGCCGGCGGGGTAGGTGGCGAGGACGTCGACGAAGGCGTCCCAGATCGGGCGGTAGACGCTCTGGTCGGTCAGCGTGCCGGCGGCGTTGAGCAGCAGCGAGAACTCGATCGCTCCGCCGCCCTCGACCGGCAGGTAGCCCGACAGCGTCTTCACCGCCGGCGGGTCGGCGTTGTAGGGCGCGTTGCCGAGCGTGCCGGTCTTGGCCTGCAACCGCCCGGTCACCGCCGACTCGGTGAACACGTCGGCCAACGTGCCCGACACGCCGGCCACCGGAAGGCCGGCGCCGAGCGGACCGGACGGCTCGCTGCGGGCGAGGACGTCGACGAACACGTCGCACGTCGCCCGGTTGTCGTTGCTCAGCCCCGACCCGTCGGCGAGGACGACGCCCTCCATCGGGACGCCCCACGCCGACATCGTCGCGGCCATCGCGGCGAGCCCGGCCTCGCGGGTCCCGCCCGTGCCCGCCGCCACACCGAGCTCCTTGACGAGCAGCTCGGCGGTGTTGTTGTCGCTCGTCCCGAGCATCTCGCCGACCACGGTGCTCAGCGGTGCCGACTGCACCGAGGCCAGGACGGGCAGGTCGGCGGGGGCCGTCCCCGCGCTCGCCGACCCCGCCACGGTCACGCCGCGGGCGGTGAGCAGTTGGGTGAGCTCGCTGGCCGCAGCCTCCGACGGGTTCGCCGCCCGCAGCGGGTCGCCCGTGACCCGTGCGTCGTTGACGAGGAGCGCGTCGTACGGGCCGGCCTCGATGCCGCGCACGTCGTTGACCCAACTGGGGGCGAAGAACTCGTCGTCGTAGCGGCTGCCGTCGCCGATCACGGCACCGTCGATCCGGCTCACACCGGCGGCGACGACGGCATCGGCGAGGGCGTCGAGCGACGTCGGGTTGGTGACCGGGTTGAGGTCGTTCTGCACCGGATACGTCGAGCTGGTCAGCAGCGGGTCGCCGCCCCCGACGAGGTACAGGTCGCCGGCGACGGTGCCGCCGACCGGTGGCGCCGAGCGCACGTCGGTCGTGAACACGTGGTCGGCCCCGAGCACTTCGAGGGCGACGGCGGCGACGAGGATCTTCTGGTTGCTCGCCGGGATCAGCGGCGTGCCGCCTCGCGTCGCTCCGACGTCGACACCGTCGACGGCGACGGCGACGCAGGACGGATCGGCGAGCGTGGCGCCGAAGGCGGCGACCTCGGACCGGAAGTCCTCGATGCTGACGTCACGGGCGACGACCGCCGGCGCCCTTCGGAACGAGAGCAGCGGCGTCACCAGTTGCGGTGACGGGGCCGGCGGCGCGGCGACCGTGGACGGTGGCGGGTCGGACCCCTCCGCCCTGCCGTCGGCCCACCGCCAGAACGCCAGCAGCAGCAGTGTCGGGACCAACGCCAGGACGATGAGGACGATGACCGGGCTGACGGCGCCGCGGCGGGCCATCACTCGGCGCGACGCGCCCGGTACCGGGCGTCGCGGTAGAGGTGCCCGAGGGCGGTCACGGCGCGGTTGCCGCTCGGGTAGCACAGCCGTCCGGTGGCCCTGACCGTCGCCGGCCCGGCGTTGTCCGGATCGGCCACCGCCAGCTCCGTGGCAGTCAGGATCGGCTTGCCGGTCCGACGGCTGAGCTCGTCTGCCGCCTCGGCGAATCGGGCGTCCTGGCGCTCGTGATAGGTGACGATGCGGTCGAGCCCGGAGCCCGGGAAGAACGGTCCGTCGCGCATCATCCGGGCCTGGTTGGACTGGATGCCGATGCCGAGGTACACGACGGCGTGGACAGCCGGGTGCTCGGCGATCAACCGCATCACCTCGGGGATGGTGTCGCGGGTCTCACCACCGGCGCAGTCGACCGGGTTGTTGCGGCTCCAGCGCGGCGGCAGCAGCCTGTCGATGGCGTCGCGCAGGTCGTCGGGCAGGGCGAGCAGGCGAAGATCGCCGTCGCGTGCGATGGCGTCGGCGGTGACGACGCCCCAGCCCCCCGCCGTCGTCAGCACGACCACGTCGGGACCCGCCGGCGCCGGCTGGGTGGCGAACGTCGCCGCCGCCTCGAAGGCCTCCTCGACCGTGGCGGCGCGGGTGATCCCGGCGGCCCGGCACTCGCCGTCGAAGACCTTGTCGTCGGCGGCGAGGGCCCCGGTGTGGCTCGCCGCCGCACGGGCGCCGCTCTCGGTGGCCCCGCCCTTGACGAGCACCAGCGGCTTGCGGGCGGCGGCGCCGGCGAGGCGGTCGAGCAGCGCCCTGCCGTCGGTGATGCCCTCGACATAGGCGAGCCCGACGGAGGTCGCCGGGTCGCCGGCGTAGTGGTCGAGGTAGTCGGCGACCGAGACGGCGGCGGCGTTCCCCGCCGACACGGCCCTGCTGATGCCGACGCCCGTCGCCCTGGCGAAGTTGAGGAAGCTGGAGACGAAGTTGCCGCTCTGGCTGGCGACGCCGATGCGTCCCGCCGGCGGATACGGGGCGACGATCTGGGCGCACAGCCCGACCGGCGTGCTGACGACCCCTTGGCCGTTCGGGCCGGCGAGCAGGATCCCCAGCTCGTCGGCGAGGGCGACGAGCTCGGCCTCCGCCCGCTTGCCCTCCTCCCCCGCCTCGCCGTAGCCCGCCGACGTGAGGAATGCCGCCTTGACCCCCTTCGCCGCGCACGCCCGGAGCAGACCGACGTTGGCCGCCGCGGGGGTGCAGACGAAGACGAGGTCGATCTCGCCGTCGGGCAGGTCGGCGACGTCGGCGACGGTCCTGATGCCGAGCACCTCCTCGCCCTGCAGGTTGGTGCCGAACACGCGGCCTGCGTACCCGCCGGCGAGGAGGTTGTGCAGCGACACGAAACCGAACTTGCCGGGGTGCGTCGACGCGCCGGTGACCAGCACGCCGCGCGGCTCGAACAGGGCACGGAACTGCTCGGCGGTCGGTGCCGGCCGGGATGCCGGCGGGGTCGGCCAGGCCTCTTCGCCGACCTCGACGAGCGCGTCGACGGCGACGGCCGTGCCGTCCGCCGTGACGATCAGCGGGTTGACGTCGACGCTGACGACGTCGTCGCGGTCGGTGACGACCTTGCCGAGGGCGACGAGCGTCGCGGCGAGGGCGTCGCGATCGACGGCGCGCTCGCCGCGGAACTCGCCGAGCAGGCGCTGCGTCGACAGCTGGTCGATCATCTCGCGGGCGGTCACCACATCGACCGGCGCCGGGCGGAAGGCGACGTCGGCGACGGCCTCGGCGAGGATCCCGCCGACGCCGAGCATGACGGTCGGTCCGAACTGCGGGTCGCGCAGCACGCCGGCGATCAGCTCGCGGTTGCCGCGCACCATCGGAGCGACCAAGCACGTCGACGTCGCCGTCTTCGGGTCGTGCTGCAGCGAGGAGCTCGCCGGCGGCACGGCGAACGGCGTCGGCGTCGGCGAGCCCGAGACGGACGAGCCCGCGCTCGGTCTTGTGGGCGATGGCGTCACCGTTGAGCTTGGCGACGACCGGATAGCCCAAGGCGTCGGCGGCGGCGACCGCGTCGTCGGCACTCCCCGCCAGACGCTCCGGGGCGATCGGCACCCCGTAGCCGGCGAGCAGCTGCTTCGACTCGGTCTCGGACAGGGTGCGGGTCGCCATCGGCGCCCGAGGCTAGAAGCCCGCGACCCGTGAGCGGTGGCTCAACCGAGCGCGGCGACGGCGGAGCGCTCGTAGGCGCCGCGGCGCGAACCCCACCGGAGGCGGGCGGTCACCGGGATCCACGGCGCCAGCGACTCGCGCTCGTCGTCGTCGATGTGCGCGCTGAGCCACGCCAGCGAGAAGCGCGTCGGCCCGGTCGCCACGGAGCGGACCGTCTCGGCGCGCAGGACGTCCTGCTCGTCGGCGTCGAACCAGCGGCGCACGAGCGGCGTGAGCAGTCGGTCCTCGCGGGCGAGCTGCCCCTTCAGCACGTGCTCCAGCGCTGCGGCCAGGTCGGAGGCCTTGCCGAGCCACCACGACTCCGAGCCGAGGCCGAACGACATCACGCCGAGGGCGTCGCCGAGGTCACCGAGCAGGTGGTCGATCCACGCGTGGTCGTCGGCGAGCGTGTCGAGGGAGCGCTCGTCGAGCGCGCCGCGGGCGGCGAGCGAAGGGACGACGAGGGTGTCGACCAGCTCGTGGTGGCGGCGGATCTGGGCGGCGAGGCCCATGAACCAGCGGTCCAGCGCCTTGAGCCGGCGGCGGTCGGTCGGCTGGGCGGTCTGCAGGGCGCCGCTCAGCTCGGTGGCGCTGGCCACGAGGGCCCGACGGACGAGGGTGACCGGCTCGAGGGCTGGTTCGGTGCTCTGGGGGGCGGACAGCTGGTGCACGGCGCACTCCTGGTCGACGATGGACGTCACGATCATCACGGCGCCGACATGACGCCGACATGATGAGCGCGTGAAGGCCCTCGTAATACGTGATTTGCGTTCCCCGGCCACGCAGGCCGTCGGTGACCGCCTCGCTGCACCGGTGCTCGGACGAGCGGCCCGGCCACGCGGTTCGCGTGCCTACCCAGGGACGAGGGCGGCGCGCCAGAAGCCCAGCACGTGGGCCAACCGTTGCTCCAGTGCCGGCGGCTCGAGCGGGTCGACGTCGAGCAGCCCGCCGAGCAACGGGGCGTCGGAGAAGTAGCTGAGCAGGGCGCCGTACCCGGTGATCAGCAGTTGTTCGGGGTCGTGGACGCGGAACGTGCCGGCGTCCATCTCCCTGCGGAAGTAGGCGACAGCCAGGTCGAACATCGGCCGCAGCACCGCCGCCAGGTCGATCCCGAGGTGGGCGCCGCCGTCGATCGCCTCCCGGCGCACGAGTCGCACGTAGGCCGGGTTGTCGGCGAAGTACCGGAACCCGGCGCGCAGCACCAGCTCGACCTTGGTCCAACCGTGCTCGTCGGACGACACCGCGGCGTCCAGCCGGGAGAACCAGTCCGACAGCAGGCGCTCGAAAACCTCGCCGTACAGCGCCTCCTTCGACGGGAAGTGGTGCAGCAGGCTCGGCCGGCGGATGCCCACTCCGGCGGCGATGTCGTTCAGCGACGTGCCCTCGTACCCGGTGGTGGCGAAGCAGGTGACCGCCTCGTCGAGGATCCATTCCCTCGTCGATCGCCCTGGAGGCGCGTCGGCCGTCACACCAGCACGGTACCCCCGCGATCCTCCCTACCGACCAGTAGGTAGTCGCTGGTACCCTGCGTTCGATGCTGCAGACGATCCTCCTCGCGGTGGTCGTCGGCCTCGGGGTGTCGCTCGTGGCCAACGTCGCCACCACGGTGTACCTCCATCGGGCGCTCGCTCACCGCGCCCTCACGCTCAACCCCGTGGTCACCCAGGTCTTCCGATTCCTCGTGTGGGTCACGACGGGGATCCGACCGCGCCAGTGGGTCGCCGTGCATCGCAAGCACCACGCCTTCACCGACGTCGAGGGCGACCCCCACTCCCCCGTGCTCCACGGCTGGGTCAAGGTGCAGATGATGAACGTGGCGATGTACCGCCGCGAGGCGAAGAATCCCGAGACCATCGCCCGCTACGCCAAGGACATCCCGCAGACGACAGCGGATCGGCTGTTCTACGACCACGCCCTGTTCGGTCTGGCGCTCGGCGTGGCCGCACTCGTCGCTCGTCTTCGGGCCTACCGTCGGCCTGCTCGCCGCCTTCGTCCACGTCAACGTGTACCTCGGCGGGTCGGCTGCGGTGAACGCCATCGGCCACCACTTCGGCCGCCGCCCCTACGACAACACGGCCGGCAACCTGCAGTGGCTCGCCCTGATCACCGCCGGCGAGGGCCTGCACAACAACCACCACGCCGCGCCGACCTCGGCCAAGCTGGCCCACCGCTGGTTCGAGATCGATCCCGGCTGGTACGTCATCAAGGCACTGACGTGGTTGCGCCTCGCCCGTGTGCGACTCAACGACCTGCGCCTGGCGCGGCCGCGGGCTACAACGCCTGCTCGAGCAGCTTCCAGTTGATCAGCGAGTCGAGGAAGGCGTCGACGTAGTCCGGCCGCTTGTTGCGGTAGTCGATGTAGTAGGCGTGCTCCCACACGTCGCACGTGAGCACCGCGGTCTGGTCGTGCTTCATCGGCAGGTCGGCGTTGCCGGTCGCCGAGATCGCCAGCTTGCCGCCGTCGAGGGTCAGCCACGCCCAGCCTGATCCGAACTGCCCGGTGGCCGCGGTCTTGAAGTCCTCGCGGAACTTGTCGTAGGAGCCGAACGCCTCGTTGACCGCGTCGCCGGCTGCTCCGCTCGGCGCGCCCCCGCCTCCTGGCGTGATCGACTCCCAGTACAGGTTGTGGTTCCAGATCTGGGCGGCCTGGTTGAACTTCTTGCCCTCGCTGCTCATGATGATCTCTTCCAGCGACTTGTCCTCCTCGCCGGGCTCGAGCATCCCGTTCAGCGTGTCGACGTACGTCTTGTGGTGCTTGCCGTAGTGGTACTCGAACGTCTCCGCCGACAAGACATCTCCGAACGCCGACGTGTCATAGGGCAGCTCGGGCAAGGTGAAAGCCATCGATCGGATCCTTCCGCTGGTCGAACGGTACGACTGGTCCCCATGGCATAGCCGTTTCAAACCGCCCGCGCCAACGGCAGCCCGCGTTCAGGACTTGACGGCGGCCAGCGTGTAGGTGTGCGGCAGGCGATGCGGGCGGTCGATCAACCGGTACTCGCCACCGTCGAGCAGCTCCATCTGGTTCGGGATCGCCGGCCACGGCACGCTCGTGTGCTCGACGAACGTCGTCAGCTGCATCCCATGTCCGAGCAGGGCGGTGATGATCTCGCCGAGCCCGTGGTTCCACTCGTGGCTGAGGGAGTTCGTGAACTCGTGCTCCGTCGCGACATACGTGCCGGGCTCGTCCCACACGCTCGGCTCGTGCTGCTCGAAGTAGGGGTGCTCGATCACCAGGCCGGGGCGGTTCTCGTCCAGTGCCCAGAGGACCGGATGGCCCTCGCGCATGAACAGGCGCCCGCCGGGCCGCAGCAGGCCGGCGACGACGCCCGCCCAGCGGTCGATGTCGGGGAGCCAGTTGAGAGCCCCGATGCCGGTGTAGACGAGGTCGAAGCCGGCCGCGCCGAGCACGTCCGGCGCGTCGTACACCCGCGCCTCGACGAACTCGACGTCGACGCCGGCGGCCGCGGCGAGGCGTCGAGCCTCGGCGAGCGAAGCGGGCGAGAAGTCGAGTCCGGTCATCTGCGCTCCCAATCGGGCCAGCGACACGGTGTCGGTGCCGATGTGGCACTGCACGTGCACGCCGCGCAGCCCGTCGACCGAGCCGAGCAGCGGCCGGTCGAAGGCGACGATCTCGCTGATGAACGACGGGTCCTCGGCGAAGCGGGCGACGTGGTAGTCGGGCGACGCGGCGTGCGCCGGCGCACGCTCGTCCCAGAGCGCTCGGTTGATGTCCTCGCTCGTCATGGCGCGACCTTCGCGTACCCTCGGCGGTCATGCAGATCGTGTCGGCGTTGTTCGTCGAGAACTTCGAGATGCGCGAGGCGCCGGGACCGTCCACGCGCATCGACATCACCGGAGCGATGTTCTCGATGGCCGCGCCCGAGCCGGCGCCGCTGACGATCACGCCGCACCTCGTGGCGTTGATCTACTGCCCGCCGACCGGCAGCGGCCAGGGTGTGCTCGAGGTCGTGTTCCGTCGGACCGGCGAGCCCGACGCACCCGAGACGGAGGGCGACCAGGTCGCCCGCAACGTCAGCCCGTTCACCGTCGAGCCGGGCAAGTTCACGTACCGGTTGGTCCGCGGCGAGCTCGAGTTCCCCGACTACGGCCAGGTCTTCGCCCACTGCCGCATCGACCGCGGTCCGTGGACGGTCGTCCCGTTCACCCTCCTCCCGCCGGCCTAGCAGGATCGACCTCAGCGGCCACCGCTGACGTCGAGCGTCGTGCCGGTCACGTAGGACGCTTCGGGCGAGGCGAGCCAGACGATCGCCGCGGCGACCTCCTCGGCGCGCCCGGGCCGTCCCAGCGGCGGTGTCGATCCGAGCCGTTCGAGCCGACCCGGAGCATGGATCTCGGTCTCGATCAGCCCGGGCCTGACACCGACGACGCGGATGCCGTCCTTGGCGACCTCCGCGGCCAAGCCGACGGTGAGGGCATCGACGGCGGCCTTGCTGGCCGCGTAATCGACGTACTCGCCGGGTCCGCCGAGCACCGCAGCGCGCGACGACACGTTGACGATCACGCCGCCGTCGCCCCCGTCGACGTCGCCATCCGGCGCACCGCCTCGGCGGCAGCGAGGAAGGCGCCGACGACGTTGATGCGCAGGACGGCGTCGAGGCGTTCGGCCGTGTACGACGTCACCGGCCCCGCCGGCGAGACGACGCCGGCGTTGTTGACGAGCAGGTCGAGCCGGCCGTGGATGTCGTCGACGGCGCCGAACAGCGCCGTGACGCCATCGACGGTCGCCAGGTCGGCCTGCACCGCAGTCGCCGGGCGGCCTGCGGCGACACACCGCCTGACGACGTCGTCGGCGGCGTCGGCACGCTCGCGGTAGCTGATCACGACATCCCAACCCGCCTCGGCCAGCGCCACCGCCGTCGCCGCCCCGATCCCCCGACTCCCACCTGTGACCACCGCGACCGACACGCGACCCAGCATCCCACGGGCGGATGTTGGGTAGGGTCGCCACGATGCCGGCGCTGCTCGACTCCGACCTCGAGGACAAGGCGATCTCCCTCGTCCGTGGCTTCGCCATGGACGCACCACTGCGTGCGAACAGTGGGCACCAGGGCACGGCGATGGCGCTCGCCCCACTTGCCCACGTGCTGTACAGCCGGGTGATGAAGCACGATCCAGCCGACCCCGCCTGGCCGGATCGAGACCGGTTCGTGCTGTCCAACGGCCATGCCTCGATCCTCCAGTACTCGATGCTGTTCCTCAGCGGCTACGGGGTCGAGCTCGCCGACATCGAGGCCTTCCGTCAGTACGAGTCGCGGACGCCCGGCCACCCGGAGGCCCGCCACACACCGGGGATCGAGGTGACGACCGGCCCGCTCGGGCAGGGCTTCGGCGACGCCGTCGGCATGGCCATCGCCGAGCGGGTCCTGCGCGATCGCTTCGGGCCTGAGCTCGTCGACCACCACACCTACGTCATCGCCGGCGACGGGTGCTTCATGGAGGGCGTCAGCCACGAGGCCGCCTCGCTCGCCGGGCACCTCCGCCTGGGCCGGTTGATCTGCGTCTTCGACGACAACGAGGTGACCATCGACGGCTCGACGTCGCTCTCCAACTCCGACGATGTCGGACGCCGCTTCGAGGCCTACGGCTGGCACGTCGAGCGGCTCGGCGAGATCGGCGACGACTGCGATGCCCTCGAGGCAGCGCTCGTCGCCGCCCGGGCCGACGACTCGCGGCCGACGCTGCTCGTGCTGCGCTCGCACATCGGGACACCGTCGCCCGACCACACCGACGACCCCGCCGCCCACGCCAACCCGTTCAGCCCGGAGGACGTCACCCGGACCAAGGCGGTGATGGGCATCCCCGACGAGCCGTTCTGGGCGCCCGACGACCTCGTCGAGACGTACCGCGCCGCTGTCGGCGAGCGCTGCCTCGACACCCGAGCCCGCTGGCATGAGACACTCGACGCGCTCGACAGCGACGAGCGGGCGGCGTGGGACGCGGCGTGGCAGGGCACCGGCACCAAGGGCTGGGAGGACGCCCTCCCGGTCTTCGAGGCGGGCGAGAAGATCGCCACCCGCCAGGCGATGGCCAAGGTCCTCGGCGCGTCGCTGCCGCACTTCCCCGGCCTCGTCTCCGGCGCCGCCGACCTCACCGGCAACACCGGCGTCAAGCTGCCCGACGACGCCGGCCAGCAGCGCGCCGACAACCCCGGCGGGCGGCAGATCTACTACGGCATCCGCGAGCACGGCATGGGCGCGGCCTGCGTCGGTATGGCGATGCACGGCGGCGTGCTGCCGATCAGCGGGACGTTCTTCGTCTTCCTCGACTACATGCGCCCGCCCGTCCGGCTGGCGACCGTGTCGTGGGCCAAGGCGGTGTTCGTGTTCAGCCACGACTCCGTCGGCGTCGGCGAGGACGGCCCGACCCACCAACCCGTCGAGCAGCTGGCCACGCTGCGGGCGATCCCCGGTCTCCAGGTGATCCGCCCCGCCGACGCCAACGAGACCGCCGCGGCGTGGCGCGCCGCGGTCGACCACGACGGCCCGACGGTGCTCGTGCTCACCCGCCAGGGCGTCGCGGTGTGCACCGACGGCTCGGCGGTCGAGCGTGGCGCCGGGATCGTCCGCGACACCGGCGGCGATCCGTCGCTCGTCATCGTCGCCACCGGCAGCGAGGTCTCCGCTCGCCGTGGATGCCGCCGACCGGCTGGCCGAGGACGGCATCGCGGCACGGGTCGTCAGCCTGCCCAGTTGGGACCGCTTCGCCGCCCAGGACGCCGAGTACCGCCAGTCGGTGCTGCCACCGGGCGTTCCCGTGCTGTCCGTCGAAGCCGGGACCACGTTCGGATGGGAGCGCTACGCCGACGACTCCATCGGCATCGACCGCTTCGGCGTCAGCGCGCCCGGCGACGAGGTGTTGCGCCGGCTGGGCATCAACGTCGAGCACGTGGTGGAGCGCGCCCGCGCGCTCGTTTGACTGACATCCAGGAGGTCACGATGGAACGACTGATCCGGCTCTACGAGGAGTTCGGGCAGAGCCCGTGGCTCGACAACCTGAAGCGCGGCTACCTCACGTCGGGCCAGCTCGCCGAGCTGCGCGATCGAGGGATCCGTGGCCTCACGTCGAACCCGACGATCTTCCAGAAGGCGATCGCCGACTCGTCGGACTACGACGAGCAGTTCCGCTCGCTGTCGGGCGACGGTGGTCCCGTCGTCGACGACTACTGGACGCTCGTGATCGCCGACATCGATCGCGGCGTGCGCCGTGCTCGACCCGGTGTACGAGGCGAGCGACGGCGGCGACGGCTTCGTCAGCGTCGAGGTGGCACCCGACCTCGCCGACGACTCGGCCGGCACGACGATGGCCGCTCGCGGACTGCACGAGCGCATCGCCCGGCGCAACCTGATGGTCAAGATCCCGGCCACTGCCGCCGGCGTCGCGCCGATCCGGCAGATGCTCAGCGAGGGTCGCAACACCAACATCACGCTGATCTTCAGCCTCGAACGTCACCAAGAGGTGATGGACGCCTACCTCGACGGCCTCGAGGCGTACGCGGCGACCGAGGGAGCCGACCTGCCGGGCGTCGCCAGCGTCGCCAGCTTCTTCGTCTCCCGCGTCGACACCGAGGTCGACCGGCGGCTGGAGGCGATCGGCACCCCGGAAGCGCTCGACCTGCGCGGGAAGGCGGCCGTCGCCCAGGCGAAGCTGGCCTATCGCCAGTTCCGCCGCACGTTCTCCGGTCCGCGGTGGGAGGCGCTGGCGGCGCGCGGCGCCCGCGTCCAGCGACCGTTGTGGGCGAGCACGTCGACGAAGAACGCGGCCTATCCCGGACACGCTCTATGTCGATGAGCTGATCGGGCCGGACACCGTCAACACGCTTCCGGACGCGACGATCGAGGCGTTCGCCGACCACGGCACGCTCGAGCGTCGCGTCGACGCCGATGTCGACTCGGCCGAGACGACCTGGCAGCGCCTGGACGAGGTCGGCATCGACATGGCCGACGTCGCCGACCGGCTCGAGCGGGAGGGAGTGGCCAGCTTCACCAAGAGCTTCGACGAGCTGCTGCAGACGCTGTCGGCGAAGTCGGCTGAGCTGGCCGACGGCTGACTGCGTGAGCGGGGACGGCGCGAACGTCGTCGAGCGAGCCCAGCGGCTCGTCGACGAGCTCGACCCGCCGGGCGATCGGCGCGTCGCCGTCGAGCTGCTCGTCGCTGCGCTCGGCCTGTTGACCGACGAGCCCGATCCGCTCGACCTGAAGATCGCCGCCGCCGCGATGACCGAGATGCGCGAGGCGTTCGCCGTGTTCGCCCCGTACCGCGACGTGCAGAAGGTCACTGTCTTCGGCTCCGCGCGGACGGCCCAGCACGACCCGGTCTACGAGCAGGCGACGCTCATCGCCTCGACGCTGGCTGCCCGCGGGTGGATGGTCGTCACCGGTGCAGGACCGGGGATCATGCAGGCCGCGATGGAGGGGGCCGGGCGCGAGCAGAGCATCGGCGTGGCCATCCGCCTGCCGTTCGAGCAGGGCGCCAATCCGGTGATCGCCGGCGACGACAAGTACGTCTCGATGCGCTACTTCTTCACGCGCAAGCTGATGCTGGTGAAGGAGAGCCGGGCGTTCGTCTGCCTGCCCGGTGGGTTCGGCACGCTCGACGAGACGTTCGAGCTGCTGACCCTGACCCAGACCGGCAAGGGCCTGCCGGTGCCGATCGTGCTGCTCGACCCGCCCGACGACCCGTTCTGGGAGCGCATCGACGAGCTGATCCGCGATCAGCTCGTCGACCGCGGCCTGGTGGCGCCCGGCGACCGCGGGCTGTACCTCGTCACCAACTCGTGCGATCAGGCGGCCGCCGAGATCGACCGCTTCTATGCCAACTACCACTCCATCCGCTACGTCGGTGACCACCTCGTCGTGCGCCTCCGCCAGTCGCCGACCGACGAGCAGCTCGCCGATCTCAACGAGCGCTTCGAGCGCCTCGTCGCCCGCGGCCGCATCGAACGCACCGGGCCGTTCGACATCGAGCGGCGCCACGGCGACCACCTCGAGCTGCCGCGCATCCGCCTCGTCTTCAGCAAGCACCGCTCGGGTGACCTGCGGGCGCTGATCGACGCCGTCAACGCGATGGTCGCCGAGCCACCACCCGAGCAGCCGCCGCCGAGCGATCTCCCGCCGCCGTTGTCGGACGACGCTGTCGGTCGATCAGACCTCCAGCTGACGCAGGAGGCCGGCCGCCTTCTCCACCGCCCGCCGGGCCTGGGTCAACGAGCGATCGGCCGCCGGCCGCTGCGTGGCGCCGTCGGCGACCGCCTGCTGCAGCAGGTCGAAGGAGAGCTCGTCGAGCTCCTCGCCGATCGCCTCCAAGCGCCCGGCGAGATCGTCGTAGCGGCTCATCCGACCATCGTCTCGGCCACGATGTCGACGGGGTGGCGCACCTCCACGCCGGCCGCGGCGAGGTGCATCGCGCACCCTGGGTTGGCGCTGGCGACGACGCGCGCGCCCGATCGGGCCGAGGCCCTGGCGATGGCAGCCAGCTTGCGTTCGCGGATGTCCGAGGCGAGGGCGGGCTGCAGCGCCGAGTAGGCGCCACCGGCACCGCAGCACAGTCCGTCGTCGTCGAGCTCGACGACGTCGGCGACGTGTCCGAGCACCGTCCGCACGGCGCCGTGCACGCGTTGCACGTGACGGAGGTGGCACGGGTCCTGGACGATCACGGTCGGGCGCGTGGTCGGTTGCGGGAGGGTGTCGATCCGCTCGGCGAGCCACTCGTGGATGTCGACGACCCGTGCGGCGAAGGCAACGGCCTCGGCCGTGCCGAGGAGCCGGCCGTAGTCCTTCATCGCCGCGCCGCAGCCGGCGGAGTCGACGAGGATCGGCGCCTCTCCGGGCATCGAACGGACCACGCGCTCGGCGAGCCGGCCGGCGTCGGGCACCAGGCCGGCGTGGACGTGCAGGGCGCCGCAACAGCCGGGAGGAGAGACCGCCAGCGTGGCGCCGGTCGCCGCCACCAGCGCAGCGGCGGCGCGATGCGTCTCACGCATCCAGGCGTCCATCACGCACCCGGTGAACAGCCAGACGTCGTCGCCCGTGGAGCGCACGGGTGGGCCGCGCCGGATCGGCAGCCGGGCAAGGCCGGCCCGTCGTGGGACGAGCCGGGCTCGCTGGGCGAGGGCCAGCAGCGTCGAGCCGGCGAGCAGCAGGCGGTGGCGGCCGAGCACGGAGAACCCGGCGCGCAGCCAGCGCGGTGCGGTCATCCGGCGGGCGGCGAGCGTCTCGCGCGTGTGCTCCATCAGGCGGCCGAACGGCACGCCGCTCGGGCACGCCGGCTCGCATCCCCGGCACTGCACGCACGTCTCCATGAAGCGCACGAAATCGGCGTCCGGCTCGGCGCCACGCCACTGCACCGCACGCATCGCGTCGATCCGGCCACGCGGCGACAGCCCCTCCTCCCCCGTCACCCGGAACGTCGGGCAGTGCGGCAGGCACAACCCGCACGCCACGCACGACGACAGCTCGTCGTCGTCGAGCCCCAGGTCGATGGCCACCCCCGTCACCCTATTCATCCGAGTGTTCGACGCCATCCGAGTGTCGTGGTGCGCGGACGCCGGCCCCTGAGCACTCGGATGCACCCGAACACTCGGATGGATCAGACGGCGGTCCATGTCGGGGCGTGGGGGTCGCCGCGCCAGTACGCCAGGCGGAGTTGCGCCTGGGGCATCGCCGCCGGGTCGGCGCGTGCCGGCGCGGAGGCGCATCAGCGTCGCCGCGACGAGACGGAGGTCGGCGAGGGCGTTGGCGGTCGGGTCGTCGGCGAGCGAGCGCCCGTACCCGGCGGCGAAGTCGTCGTACCAGCGCGCCGGCCAGCCCCACCGAGGCAGGCGCAGCAACATGGCGTGATCCCAGCTCGGCGGCCCGACGCACATCGTGTCCCAGTCGAGGAGCACCGGGCCGTCGGACGTCATCACGACGTTGTCGGGATGGACGTCGCCGTGGCAGATGACCCCGCCGACCCAGTCCTGCCATCCGCGGTGGCGATCGACCGTCGCCCGCAAGCCCGCCAGCGCCTCGTCGTCGACGAGTTCGCCGACGTCGTCGAGCAGCTCGTCGAACTGCCACCACGGGAACTCGTCGCAGCGCGGCAGCGTCACGGGGACGGCCGGGAGGGCGTGCACGATCGCCACCATCCGTCCGACCTCGCGCCAGTCCGCCTCGGCATCGACGGCGACGACGCGCTCCCATGCCGTCACGACGAGGCCGTCGTCGACGAACGGTTCCTCCCGCACGGGCACAGGAACGCGCACGCCTGCCGCCGTGAGCACGTGAGCGAGATCGATCGGCCGGTGCCGCTGTCGACACCCGGAGCACGGTCTCGCCGGCGACGAAGACGACGTTCATCCCGGAACGCAGCAGCTCCGGCTCCGGGAGCTGCCACGCCTCGGCGGCTCGCCGCGCGGCGCCCGCCGGGTCAGGCATCGAGCGGGTCGACGCCGGGGTTGAGGCGGCTCGTCGGGTCGAAGCGCTGCTTGATCCGTCGGTGCAGCTCGACGACCGCCGGCTCGACGGCTCGCGGCGGCGCCGGGTCGGCGTGGTGGACCACGCCGACGCCGACCTCGGCGACGAACGTGCCGGTCAGCTCGCTGATCTGCTGCGGCGGGATCGACCAGCGCCCGCCGATCCGGGAGCTCCGGTGGGCCGTCGGTCGGCGACAGGGCGAGCCTGGCCGCCTCGGCGGTGACGTCGCGCTCGTCGCCCTCGAGCAGCACCCACGTCGTCGTCCCGTCCCACAGGACCGACACCGGCCGGTACGACGCCGCCGAGCACGGCGGACGGATCAACGGCGACCGCGGAACCACTGCGAGCAGTGAGCGCGCGGCCTCGTGCGCAGGATCACGTCGCCGACGAACCCGAGCGTGCCGCGCGACCCGACCAGCAGCCGGCACAGGTCGAAGCCGCTGACGTTCTTCACGGTCGGCCCGCCGGCCTTGACGACCTCGCCGGCGGCGGACACGTAGCGGACCTGCAGCACGGCGTCGCGCAGCGGGCCGTCGCCGAGCCGGCGGATCCCGCTGCGGCCGACGGCGAGGGCGCCGCCGATCGTTCCGCCCAGCGGGACGGCGATCCGCTGGCCGTGCTCGGCGAGGGCCGCGTCGACGTCGGCGACGAGCGTCCCCGCCGCGCACGACATCGTCATCTCCGCCGGCTCGATCCATTCGATGCCCGCCGGTGCTGACACCGCGCGCACGCCCGGCACCGGCCCGCCGCGGGTGCCGGCCCCGGTGATCGTGACCGGATCAGCGCTCCCCACCTCGGCGGCGAACGCCGCTAGATCCACGCGCCCTCGGCGACGGCGGCGGCGACGCGGAGGTCGCCACAGCCGGCCGGACTCGGCAGCACCTTGCCCGGGTTGGCCAGCCCGCGCTCGTCGAACGCCTCACGGAGATCCGCCTGGGCGGCGAGATCGACCGGCGAGAACATCAGCGGCATCAGGTCACGCTTCTCGAGCCCGATGCCGTGCTCGCCGCTCAACACGCCACCGGCTTCGACGCTGACGCGCACGATCTCCTCGCCGGCGGCGTGCACGCGCTCCATCACGCCGGGCTCGCGCCCGTCGTAGACGAGCAGCGGGTGCAGGTTGCCGTCGCCGGCGTGGAACACGTTGAGCACGAGCAGGTCGTGGCGCGCCGCGATCTCGTAGACCTGCGCCAGCACCGCGGGCAACTTGGCGCGCGGCACGACGGTGTCGTGGAGGTAGTAGTTCGGCTTGATCCGGGCGATCGCCCCGAACGCCGACTTGCGGCCCTTCCACAGCAACGCCCGCTCGACGTCGTCGGCGGCGACGCGAACCGTGGCGAACCCCGTGCTCGGTGGCGATGCGCGTGATGGTCGCCGTGTCCGCCTCGACACCGTTCGGCAGCCCGACGACCTCGACCAGCAGCGCCGCCGCGGCATCGACCGGCAAGCCGGCATGGATGTACGCCTCGACGGCCTGCAGGCACAGCCGGTCCATCATCTCCATCGCCGCCGGCACGATCCCGGCGGCGATGACCGCGCTCACGGTCGACGCTCCCGCTTCGACCGACTCGAAGTCCATCAGCATCGTGCAGATCGCCGGCGGGTCGGGAGTCAGGCGGACACACACCTTGGTCGCCACGCCCAGCATCCCCTCACTGCCCACGAAGACACCCCGCAGGTCGTAGCCGGCCGGCTCGGGATCCTCGCCGCCCAGCACGGCGACGCCGCCGTCGGGGAGCACGACCTCGATGGCGAGGACGTGGGCGTTGGTCACGCCCTCTGCCAGGCAGTGCGGCCCGCCCGAGTTGTTGGCGACGTTGCCGCCGATCGAGCACGTCTGCTGGCTGCTCGGATCGGGTGCGAAGTGCAGTCCGTGCGACGCCACGGCCCTGCTGAGGTCGAGGTTCAGCACGCCGGGCTCGACCCACGCCCGGCGAGCCGACGGATCGACCGACAGGATGCGGTTCATCTTCGTCGTGGCGATCACCACGGCACCGTCCGGTGGGACCGCTCCGCCGGCGAGGCCGGTCCCCGAACCCCGCGCGACGAACGGCACGCCGTGGCGGTTGGCGATGTCGACGCACGCCTTGACCTCGTCCGTCGAGACGGGGAAGCACACGGCGACAGCGGCGCCTTCCATGTGCGACGCGTCGTGGCGGTAGAGCGAGAGCTCGGTCGAGCCGTCGCGCACGCGATCGGCGGCAAGTGCGTGCCGCAGTTCGTCGACGAGGTTGGGGACTCGTCACGTGTCGCGCTCGGGGCGGCGCATCAGGATGACCCGCCCCGACTCGACCGGCTCGCCGTCGACGAGCAGCTCGTCGCCGGGCTGGAGGTGGTCGCCGATGCGCACGAGGCGCCCGTCGCGCTCGGCGATCAGCTCGCGCTCACGGACCTGGGCGGCGCGGCGGCCCTCGCGCACGGCATCGGCGACACGCCGGCCGGTGCGGCGGACCGAGTTGCTCGCCCCGCGCGCCACGTTCGACGGCGCCAGGCGTTGCGCCGCGACGGCGACCTTGCGCTTGGCGTAGCCGGCACCGGCAGCGCCTGCGGCGACGCCGCCGACGAACCACACGGCGCGTCGCATCACGCGCCCCTCCGCAACCGGCGAACGGCCCGTGACGTGCCCGTCGCCAGACCGGCGGCCTTGATCATCGGCACCGACAGCGTCGTTCGGGCCCGCGTCGCGGTGGCGCTGATCGCCTCCGCCGAGCCGAGCACCCGGTCGAAGCGGGCGAGGTCCGACCGGGCCTCGTCGATGACCTCCCGCGCCCCGTCGGTGGTGTCGCGCAGCTCGGCGAGCAGCGGCGCGGTCTCCACTCGCATCGTGTCCACTTGGCGACGCAGGTCACCGAGGGTGTCGCGCACCCGCACGAGCGTCACTGCGAGGGCGGCGAACGCCAGCGCGCACAGCACGATCCCGGCGACGAGCAGCACGTCACCGGCCGTCACGGCTCCCGTCCTTCGCCCGTGTCCCGTGCGTCCATCCGCTCCGCGATCTCCTGCTCGTGACCGTGTCGGCTCGGTTCGTACCAGCGGCGCCCGACGAGTGCGTCCGGGAGGTACTGCTGGCCGATCCAGCCGCCGAGCTCGGTGTGCTCGTGGTCATGAGGGTACTCGTAGCCGGCACCGTGGCCGAGCACCTTGGCGCCGCGGTAGCTCGTGTCGCGAAGATGTGCCGGCACCTCGCCGAGCGCGCCGGCCGCGACATCCGCCCGTGCGCTCCAGATGGCGACCGCGCTGCGGTTGCTCTTCGGCGCGGTCGCCAGGTGGACGACGGCCTGGGCCAGGTTGAGCTGCGCCTCGGGCAAGCCGACGAACTCGAGCGCGTGGGCGGCCGACGTGGCCACGACGAGTGCCTGCGGATCGGCCATGCCGACGTCCTCGCTGGCGAAGATGACCATCCGCCTGGCGACGAATCGCGGGATCCTCTCCCGCCTCGAGCATGCGCGCCAACCAATAGACGGCGGCATCGGGATCCGAACCGCGCATCGACTTGATGAACGCGCTGATCACGTCGTAGTGGTCGTCGCGCCCGTAGCGCACAGCGCTCGTACCGAGTGCCGCCTCGGCATGGGCCAGCTCGATGCGGTCGGGATGGGCCAGCGCGGCTGCGACCTCCAGCGACGTGAGCACCACACGACCGTCGCCGCCGCTGCGCTCGACGAGGAGGTCGACGGCGTCGTCGTCGGCGCTCGTCGCCAGCACCTCCAGCCCGCGCCCGACGAGGATGCGCAGGTCGTCGGGCGTGAGCGGGTCGAGCCGGAACAGCGTCGACCGGCTGCGCAGCGGCGGGTTGACCTCGAAGAACGGGTTCTCCGTCGTCGCCCCGATGAGCACGAGCGTGCCGTCCTCGACGGCGGGCAGGAGCGCATCCTGCTGCGCCTTGTTGAAGCGGTGGATCTCGTCGAGGAACAGGATCGTGCCCTGGTCGCGCTCGCCGAGGCGCTGACGTGCCCGCTCGATCACCTCACGGACGTCCTTGACGCCGGCGGTCACGGCCGACAGCTGCTCGAAGGACCGCGCCGTCGAGCCGGCCACCGCCAGGGCCAGCGTCGTCTTGCCCGTGCCGGGAGGTCCCCACAGCAGCACCGACGACAAGCGGTCCAGCTCGACGAGACGGCGCAGTGGGCGGTCGGGCCCGAGCAGGTGCGGCTGGCCGACGACCTCGTCGATCGTGCGTGGTCGCAGCCGCGCCGCGAGTGGAGCCTGGGATCGGAGGCGTTCGGCGGCCGCCGCTCCGAACAGGTCACTGGTCACCGTCGAGCACCTTCTCGTAGCCGGGGCGGCGGAAGGCGACGACCTGCTCGATCAGCCAGGAGGGCTCGGCCCACCGCCACGCCGAGAACTCGCGGCCGTCGGGCTGCGGCTCGATGTCGTCGTCGATGACACGGAAGAAGAACCATCGGTGCACCTGGCCGAGGCGGGCACCGGTGCCGGAGACGCGTTCGGGCCACTCCGACATGACCCACTCGGGGTGCTCACCGACCAGCTCGACCTCCGCTCGTGCCGAGCCCGGTCTCCTCGCCAAGCTCACGCCATGCCGCGGCGAGCGGTCGCTCGCCCGCCTCCAGTCCACCTTGGGGCAGCTGCCACTGGCCGGGTGCGTCCGTCCGCTCGAACGACAGCAGGCGGCCGTCGCTGCGGCGCACGACGATGACGACGCCGGCGCGGAAGTGGCGACTGGGCACGAGCGCACGCTACTGAGGCCCGTAGAGTGCGACGCGTGACGACGGGCGGTCTGATCCAACGCGACTTCGTCCTCGACATCCGGTTGCTCGGTCCGATCGGTGCCGAACGCGACGGCGAGCCGGTGTCGCTGGGCGGTCCACGCCAACGCGCCGTGCTCGCCCGCCTGGCGCTCGCTCCCGGGCGCGTCGTCACGGTCGATCGCCTGGTCGAGGACGTCTGGGCGGGTGACCCACCGGCAACGGCGGTCAACACGCTGCAGAGCTACGTCTCGCTGCTGCGCCGCGCCCTCGGCGACCCGCAGTTGCTCCGTCGCGAAGGACCCGGCTACCTGCTCGCTGTCGATCGTCAGCTGCTCGACGCCGCCCGCTTCGAGGACCGCGTCACCGCGGCTCGCGGTGATCTGGCCGGCGACCCGGGTGCCGCCCTCGCCCATCTCGAGTCCGCCCTCGCCGAGTGGCGCGGACCGGTGCTCGCCGACGTCGCCGACGAGGACTGGGCGCGCTCGGCAGCGACGCGGTGGAACGAGCTGCGCATGGAGGCGCTGGAGGCGCGGTTCGACGCCCTCCTCGCGCTCGGGCGTCACAGCGAGGCGGTCGCCGAGCTCGAGCACATCGTCGAGGAGAACCCGCTCCGCGAAGGCTTCGCCCGGCGGCTGATGATCGCCCTCTACCGCAACGGGCGGCAGGCCGACGCACTGCGCGTCTTTCGGCAGACCAGAGCGTTGCTCGCCGACGAGCTCGGACTCGACCCGACACCGGCACTCGTCGAGTTGCAGGCGCGCATCCTCAACCACGATCCCGAGCTGGCCGCGCCGGCGAGCCCGTGGACGCCCCCGGTCAGCGTGGTTGCCGCAGCGGCCGCGCCGGTCGCCGAGCACGGCGAGGCGGGAGGGCGATCGCCCGTGCCGTTGCCGGCTCCGGTGATCAGGGCCGGCAGCGGTGCGTTCGTCGGGCGCGACCGTCAGCTGGCGACGATGCACAGGATCTGGGAGGGCGTCACCAAGGGCGGGACGCACGTCGCACTGGTGCAGGGTGAGGCCGGCGCCGGCAAGTCGCGCCTCGGCGCGCGGTTCGCCCAGGAGGCTCACGACCTCGGGGCCATCGTCATGTGGGGCCGGGCGACGCCCGAGGTGCTCGTGCCGTTCGAGCCGATGGTCGAGGCCGTGCGTTCGGTCATGCGCACCGTCTCGCCGGAGGCCCGGCGCCGGGTGGCGTCGCAGCGTGGCCTGCTCGCCCTGCTCCTCCCCGAGCTCGATCAACTGGTGCCCGAGGCCCGTCTCGAGCGCCCGGATCCCAGTGTCGAGCGCTACCTGCTGTTCGAGACGATGGCCGATCTGGTGCGCAGCGAGTCGGCCGAGCACCCACTCCTGCTCGTGCTCGACGACCTGCAATGGGCCGACGTGCCCTCGCTGACGATGATGGAGCACGTCCTGCGCCACGAGCATCCCGGCCGGCTGATGGTGGTGGCCACCGTTCGCGTGCCGCACGACGAGCCGACCGTCGATCTCGATCGCTGGACCGCGGATCTCGCCAGGGACGGCCTGCTGACGCGCATCAGCGTCGACGGGCTGGCGACCGACAACGTCGCTGAACTGCTGCGGATCAACGGTCACGACGACGCCGCCGCCGCCGACCTGCGCGCGGCGACCGGCGGCAACGCCTTCTTCCTCACCGAGCTGATCCAGCACACCGAAGGGGCGATGACCGGTGAGCTCCCCGAGTCGATCCGGGCGATGATCGGGCTGCGCCTGGACCGCCTCGACCCAGTTGCCGTGCGCGTGCTCAACCTGGTCGTCGTCGCCGGGCAGTCGGCGACGTTGCCGATCCTCGTTGCCGCGACCGGGCTCGAGGGCGACGAGCTGCTCGACGCCACGGATGCCGCGATCGCCGCCGGGCTGCTCGTCGAAGACGGTGCCGGGCGCCTGGCAATGCCCCACGCGCTCATCGGCCAGGCCATCAGGGCGCGTCTCGGACGCACGCGGCGCAGCGACCTGCACCGACGCGTCGCCAGCGCCATCGAGCAGGCCAGCGAGCCGAAGTCGTCGCCGTCGATGCTCGCCCACCACCTCATCGAGGCGGGTTCGCTGGTCGAGCGGGAGTCACGGGTCGCGGCCGGGTTGGTCGCCGGACGACACTCGCTCGAGATCGGCGCCTACGAGGACGCGGCGACGTGGGTCGAGCGCGTGTCGGCGCTGATCACCGACCAGATCGGTGCCGACGACCGGGCCGAACTGGCGCTGCTGCGCTGCGACGTGGCGCGGGCCAAGGGCGATCGCGCGGCGGCGATCGCTGCCGTCCGGTCGGCCGCCGTGTGGGCCCGGTCGACGGGTGACCCGCTGCAGCTCGCCCGCGTCGCCGAGGGATGGATGACGTCACTCTCCGGCGTCGGGTTCGACATCGGTGAGCCCGCCGATCCCGAGCTCGTCGACCTCATGGAGCGGGCCATCGCCGAGCTCCCTGACGACCAGCGGCGCTATCAGGTCCGCATCCGCAGCATGCTGACGTCCGTCCTCGTACCCGATCCCGACCCGACGCGGCGGCGGCAGCTGGCGGCCGAGGCGCTGGCGATCGCCGAGGCGGACGGCGCCAGCGAGCTGATCGCGTCTGCCCACCTCGCTCGGCGGCTCGCCCTGTCGCAGCGCGACGAACTCGACGAGCGGGCGGAGGTCGCCCTCCTCGCCGTGGCGCGAAGCGGAGTCGACCCCGAACGTGCAGCTGACGCTGACGACGATGCTCTTCGCCATGAGCGACCTCCTCGAGCAGGGCCGGATCGAGGAGCACCTGGCGATGCTCGACACGTTCGGGACGAGGGCGACGGAGCTGCACCTGCCGCTGTTCGAGGTCTACTCCCAGTTCATCCGCGCGTCGCACGAGCTCTCGGCCGGCAGGTACGCCGACGCCCGCCGGCTCGCCGACGAGGCGCTCGCAGCCGGCATCCGCTCCCACGGTCACAACGCCGAGGTCACCCACGCCGGGATCCTCTACCGGTTGTTGCTCGACACCGGACGGCTCGTCGACCTGCTCCCCGAGATCGAGCGCAACGTCGCTGTCTCGCCGCGCCTGCGGTTGTGGCAGATCGCCCTCGTGCGCACGCTGGCGGAGGCCGGACGGGCGGAGGAGTCGGCCAAGATGCTCGCCGACCTGGTCGATGTCGACGGCTTGCACCTGCGCGACAACCAGATGTTCTTCCCGTCGGTGTGCGCCCTCGTCGACGTTGCGTTCATGCTCGGTGACCAGGAGCGCGCCGACATCCTCTACCGCGCCCTGGCGCCGTACCACGCCCGGCTGGCGATCGCCGGGTTGGCCGGCATCACGATGGGGCCGGTCAGCGGCTACGCCGGGCGCGCCGCGCACGCGGCCGGCCATCTCGAGGAGGCCGAGGAGCTGCTGCGTGAGTCGATCGCCACCTGCGTGAACCTCGGGTTGCGGCCGAGCGAGGCGCTCGCCCGGCTCGGCCTCAGCCGCGTGCTCCGCGAGCTCGGCCGGCCTGGCGACGGCGACGAGGCGGAGGTCGAGGAGGCGACGGCACGGTCGATCGCCGACGCCATCGGGATGGTCCTGCCGGCCACGTCGGTGTCGTGAGCGAACCGTCCGGGACCCTGCGACGTAGTAGTGGCATGGCCTCCCCTGATCCGTCCGCGTCCCAGGTGCCCGGCACGACGGCGCGGCTCGTCGCCGCCGCCGCCGTCCTCGTCAGCGGGCTCGTCCACCTCCAGCTCTACTTCGACGGCTACCGCAACGCCGGCGACGCCAACTTCGGCCGCTCGTTCCTGCTCAACGCGATCGCCTCGGTCGTGCTGTCGGTGGCGCTGCTGTTCCGCCGGGAGGTGCTCGTGCGGATCGCCGCGGCGGGCCTGCTCGCCGGCACCCTGGTGGCCTTCGCCCTCAGCCGCAGCGACATCGAGGTCTTCGGGTTCACGGAGAGCGGGCTGAACCCGTCACCGCAGGCGGCCATCGCCCTCGTCGCCGAGATCGTCGGCCTGCTGGCCCTGGCAGCCACGTTCATCCCCCGGATCGGCGCCGGTCGCGAGCTGCGCCCCTCCGCGGCGATTCCCATCGGTGCCGCCGTGGTCGTGCTCGCCGTGGCCGGCGCCGTGTTGTGGTCGCAGTCGGACCCCGCCGAGCCGGTCGCGGCGAGCGAGAGCGGCGCGGTCACGGTGACCATCGCCGACTTCACGTTCACCGAGAGCCCGCTCGAGATCCCTGCCGGCACGACCGTCGAGTGGGTCAACGGCGACCCGTTCCCGCACAGCATCGCGGCCGAGGACGGCAGCTTCCAGAGCCCCGACCTCGCCAGCGGTGAGCGCTTCTCCCTCACGTTCACCGAGCCCGGCACCTACAACTACGTCTGCGGCATCCATCCCCAGATGCGCGGCACGATCGTCGTCACCTGACGGGCGTGCCTCATGGCCGCCCCACGCGGCCCTCACGCGCTCGTTCGCAGAGTCTCGGCGAGGCCACCGTCACCGCCAGCCCTCCTGCTTGCCCGCGCGGGAGTGTGGTGGTGGCGTGTGGCCTCGCCTCACCGTCCGAGGGCACGCAGCCGGTCGAGGACGTCGACGAAGTCGGGATCGTGGCGGGCGACGAGCTCGAACCACCTGGTGGCGTCGAGCGTGTCGCCGGCTCGGTCGTGCAGGTCGGCGAGTGCGTACCACTGCCGCAGGTGGTGGTCGCGGACGCGCCCGGGCACCTGTTCGGCTCGGCGCATCGTGCGCAGCGCTCCGCGCAGGTCGCCCTGGTCCGCCTGGGCGCCGGCGGCGACGATGCGTGCCTCGGCGAGGACCTCCTGCGCCGGCGACGCCGCCCGCACGTCGTCCCACACCCGATCGACATCGGCCCACCGCTGCTGCGCCCGGTAGACGTCGGCGAGGACGGGCAGCAGCTCGACGGTCGGGTGCAGCTGCTGGGCCGTCTCCAGGGCGGTCGCCGCCTGCTTCCAACGTCCGGACCGGTAGGCCGCCAGCCCGAGGACCTCGTGCACCGCGGCCACCCTGGGTAGCTCGCGGAGCAGTTGCGAGGCGATGCGCCGAGCCTCCTCGAAGCGTTCCCGGTCGAGCGCGTCCTGGGCCTGCGCCAGGCGGTCCGTGAGGACGGCCGCCCGCCGCGAGTCGCGTGCGCCGTTGGCGATCGCCGCCGACGTGTCGGGCTCCACGTGTCGCTGACGCCTCGGGCGCTGGGCCGGCAGCCGCCGCCCGGCTCGCCGCGTGCGATGCCTCCGAGCGCAGGGCACCCTCGTCGATCCACTGCTCGACCGAGCGGCCCTCGATCTTCGCCCGCTCGGCCTCCGGATCGGCAGGTGGCCGGGGTGGCCGCTTGGCGTTGACCTCGGCGGCCCGCCGCTCGGCCGCCGTCAGCTGCCGCGGTGGCCGGCGAGCCCGCGAATCCGGGCGCTTGCCGCCGGGACGGCCGCCGCTGGTCCGCTTGCGCGCCCCGTCGCCGCGGCGCGGTGGACGAGGCGGCCGGCTCTGGGACATGAACGTCGATGCTACGGCGGCAATGCCGCCGGCCGATCGGGCGAGCGCCAGCGAGCCGGCGAAACGACCAAGGGCGCCTCCCGGAGGAGACGCCCTTGGCGTTGAGAAATCCGGCGGCGTCCTACTCTCCCAGGGGGTCAACCCCCAAGTACCATCGGCGCTGACAGGCTTAACTTCCGTGTTCGGGATGGGAACGGGTGTGACCCTGTCGCTATGGCCACCGAAATCAGTTGTCAACAGGTGCGCGACGCACACTGAGGACTCCAGAGCAAGCACGAGCTGTTCAATCCAAGCCCTCGGCCGATTAGTACCGGTCGGCTGAACGTGTTGCCACGATTACACCTCCGGCCTATCAACGTGATGGTCTTGTCACGGGCCTTACTGCGTTGACCGCATGGGTGTACTCATCTTGAAACGGGTTTCCCACTTAGATGCTTTCAGCGGTTATCCCTTCCGTAGGTGGCCAATCTGCCGTGCCCTTGGCAGGACAACAGACACACCAGAGCTACGTCCGTCCCGGTCCTCTCGTACTAGGGACAGCCTTTCTCAATACACCTTCGGCTGCGGAGGATAGGGACCGAACTGTCTCACGACGTTCTGAACCCAGCTCGCGTACCGCTTTAATGGGCGAACAGCCCAACCCTTGGGACCTGCTTCAGCCCCAGGATGCGATGAGCCGACATCGAGGTGCCAAACCTTCCCGTCGATATGGACTCTTGGGGAAGATTAGCCTGTTATCCCCGGGGTACCTTTTATCCGTTGAGCGACCACGCTTCCACACGCAATGGCCGGGTCACTATGCCCTGCTTTCGCACCTGCTTGACTTGTAGGTCTCGCAGTCAAGCTCCCTTGTGTCATTGCACTCGACGGCTGATTGCCAACCAGCCTGAGGGAACCTTTGGGCGCCTCCGTTACAGTTTAGGAGGCGACCGCCCCAGTCAAACTACCCGCCTGGCGCTGTTCCCGATCCGGATCACGGACCGAGGTTAGAGCTCCAACATACACAGGGTGGTATTTCAACGATGACTCCACACTGGCTGGCGCCAATGCTTCCAAGTCTCCCACCTATCCTACACAATGCAGGTCAAAACTCAACACCAAGTTATAGTAAAGGTCCACGGGGTCTTTCCGTCCTTCCGCAGCTAACGAGCATCTTTACTCGTACTTCAATTTCGCCGGGTCTATGGTTGAGACAGTGGGGAAGTCGTTACGCCATTCGTGCAGGTCAGAACTTACCTGACAAGGAATTTCGCTACCTTAGGACGGTTATAGTTACCGCCGCCATTCACTGGGGCTTAGGTTCACAGCTTCGGGCTTGCGCCTAACCGTTCCCCGTGACCTTCCAGCATTGGGCAGGCGTCACAGCGTATACAGCGCCTTGCGGCTTCGCACGCTGCTGTGTTTTTGGTAAACAGTCGCTACCCCCTGGTCTGTGCCACCCTCGCCAGCTCGAGCCGTAAAGGCTTTCACCAACAAGGGTCCTCCTTCTTCCGAAGTTACGGAGGTAATTTGCCGAGTTCCTTAACCATAGTTCTCCCGATCGCCTTGGTATTCTCTACCTGCCCACCTGTGTTGGTTTGGGGTACGGGCTCCGTGCCAGCTCACTGCTGGGCTTTTCTCGGCAGCATGGGATCAGTGACTTCGCCTGTTGCGGCTCGGCATCACGTCTCAGGGTTACGGCTCCAACTCTCATCGGAACCCCCCTACACGCTTACCCGGGGACAACCATCGCCCCGGTTCACCTACCCTCCTGCGTTCCCCGTCAGCTACCCGCCAGCAGCTCGGTGAGATCGCTCCCCGAAGGGAACAGCCCCCACGTTGCCACTCTTGGGCCTGGCGCGGGCACGGAGGTACTGGGATATCAACCAGTTGTGCATCGACTACGCCTTTCGGCCTCGCCTTAGCTCCCGACTCACCCTGGGGGGATTAGCCTTCCCCAGGAACCCTTGGGCTTTCGGCGGAGGGGTTTCTCACCCCTCTCTCGCTACTCATGCCTGCATTCTCACTCGATGGCGCTCCACAACGGCTCACGCCGCAGCTTCGCTGCACCATCGACGCTCCTCTACCGCTCCCACGTGAACGTGGAAGCCCATAGCTTCGGCTCAGGACTTGAGCCCCGTTACATTGTCCGCGCAGGATCACTCGACCAGTGAGCTATTACGCACTCTTTCAAGGGTGGCTGCTTCTAAGCCAACCTCCTGGCTGTCTGTGCAATCCCACATCGTTTTCCACTTAGTCCTGAATTAGGGGCCTTAGCTGATGATCTGGGCTGTTTCCCTTTCGACCAACGAAGCTCATCCCCCGTGGTCTCACTGCCGTGCTCTGGAGTGCCGGCATTCGGAGTTTGGCTGGGGTTGGTAAGCTTGTAGGCCCCCTTACCCATCCAGTGCTCTACCTCCGACACTGAACACACGACGCTGCACCTAGATGCATTTCGAGGAGAACCAGCTATCGCCAAGTTTGATTAGCCTTTCACCCCTATCCACAGCTCATCCCCGCCGTTTTCAACCGACGTGGGTTCGGCCCTCCACGGAGTCTTACCTCCGCTTCAGCCTGGCCATGGATAGATCACTTGGCTTCGGGTCTACAGCATGCGACTCTACGCCCTATTCAGACTCGCTTTCGCTGCGGCTACCCCACTACGGGTTAACCTTGCCACACACCGTAACTCGCAGGCTCATTCTTCAAAAGGCACGCCATCGCGGCCATACCCGAAGGCATGACGACGCTCTGACTGCTTGTAAACCAACGGTTTCAGGTACTATTTCACTCCCCTCCCGGGGTACTTTTCACCTTTCCCTCACGGTACTGGTTCACTATCGGTCGCCAAGGAATACTTAGACTTACGGGGTGGTCCCCGCAGATTCACGCCAGTTTTCACGGTCCCGGCGCTACTTGGGATGACGAAGCAGAGGCTGCGTGTGTTTCGGATACGGGGCTGTTACCCACTCCGGCCGGCCTTTCCAGAGCCGTTCTCCTACACAGCAGCTTGGTAACTCTGTGGCAGGTCTGGTGCCCTGCCTCCTCGATCCCACAACCCCACGACAGCAACGCCACCAGGCTTGGCACTGTCGAGGTTTGGTCTCTACCCGTTTCGCTCGCCGCTACTCGGGGTGTCGCGGTTGCTTTCCTTTCCTCACGGTACTGAGATGTTTCAATTCCCGTGGTTCCCTCCACCGGCCCTATGTGTTCAGACCGGGGTACACACTCCATGACGAGTGGTGGGTTTCCCCATTCGGACATCTGCGGATCGGTGCCTAGTAGACGGCTCCCCGCAGCTTTTCGCAGTCACTCACGTCCTTCATCGGTTCTTGGCGCCAAGGCATCCACCGTTGGCTCTTCGTAGCTTGGAAAGAACAAAATACTTATGTTCGTGAGAACAAGATGCTCGTGCTTGCTCTGCAGTTCTCAAGGTGCGGCTTCGACGCATGCGGAGCTCTACGCGAGCTCGACGCAGCGGCGCCAGCAGAAAGAGATCCGGACTACGTCCGGCTCCTTCAAAACGGAAGAGAAGACAAGTGCGTCGTTTCGCACGGGCAGGTGAGGAAAACCTACGAACCTGCTCGAGCTGGGCGACGAACCCACCAGTGCACCAACTAGGTGTCCAGACACCGGGTGATCAGTGATCACCAACGGTGTGGAATGGACTCCTTAGAAAGGAGGTGATCCAGCCGCACCTTCCGGTACGGCTACCTTGTTACGACTTCACCCCAATCACCGACCCCACCTTCGACGGCTCCCTCTCTTGCGAGTTGGGCCACCGGCTTCGGGTGTTGCCGACTTTCGTGGTGTGACGGGCGGTGTGTACAAGGCCCGGGAACGTATTCACCCCGGCGTGCTGATCCGGGATTACTAGCAACTCCGGCTTCATGGAGTCGAGTTGCAGACTCCAATCCGAACTGAGACCGGCTTTGTGGGATTCGCTCACCCTCGCGGGATCGCAGCCCTTTGTACCGGCCATTGTAGCGTGTTTGCAGCCCTGGGCATAAGGGGCATGATGACTTGACGTCGTCCCCACCTTCCTCCGAGTTGACCCCGGCAGTCTCCTGCGAGTCCCCGGCGTTATCCGCTGGCAACACAGGATAAGGGTTGCGCTCGTTGCGGGACTTAACCCAACATCTCACGACACGAGCTGACGACAGCCATGCACCACCTGTGTAGGGCCCGTTAGGACACCCTGTCTCCAGAGCTTTTCCCTACATGTCAAACCCAGGTAAGGTTCTTCGCGTAACATCGAATTAAGCAACACGCTCCGCTGCTTGTGCGGGCCCCCGTCAATTCCTTTGAGTTTTAGCCTTGCGGCCGTACTCCCCAGGCGGGGCACTTAATGCGTTAGCGACGGCGCGGATCTCGTTGGTTGAGACCCACACCTAGTGCCCAACGTTTACGGCGTGGACTACCAGGGTATCTAATCCTGTTTGCTACCCACGCTTTCGCTCCTCAGCGTCAGTCACGGCCCAGAGCGGCGCCTTCGCCACTGGTGTTCCTCCTGATATCTGCGCATTTCACCGCTACACCAGGAATTCCCCGCTCCCCTACCGCACTCGAGTCACAGCAGTATCGGGTGGCGGCTCTGGGTTGAGCCCAGAGTTTTCACACCCGACTTACCGAACCGCCTACGAGCTCTTTACGCCCAATAAATCCGGACAACGCTTGGTGCCTACGTGTCACCGCGGCTGCTGGCACGTAGTTGGCCGCACCTTCTTCTACAGGTACCGTCATTTTCTTCCCTGCTGAAAGCGGTTTACAACCCTAGGGCCTTCTTCCCGCACGCGGCGTTGCTGCATCAGGCTTTCGCCCATTGTGCAAGATTCCCCACTGCTGCCTCCCGTAGGAGTCTGGGCCGTGTCTCAGTCCCAGTGTGGCTGATCATCCTCTCAGACCAGCTACCCGTCGATGCCTTGGTGAGCCGTTACCTCACCAACAAGCTGATAGGCCGCGAGGCTCTCCCGATCCGGTAACCCTTTCGTCAGTTCACCATGCGGTGATCCGACGTCATCCGGTATTAGCAAGTGTTTCCACTTGTTATTCCAGAGACCGGGACAAGTTCCTCACGTGTTACGCACCCGTTCGCCACTAGGTCTTCCGCAGTCTTGCGACTGCATGGACCTCGTTCGACTTGCATGTGTTAAGCACGCCGCCAGCGTTCGTCCTGAGCCAGGATCAAACTCTCCATCGAGAACCGGTCCGGCCACGCACCGAGGTGCGAGAACGGATCGATCTTTTGTGAGAGCGCCGGCACCCGAGTGGAAATGTCCTCGTGATGGTGCCGTGCTCCTGTCGGCCGGGTGATTAGCTCCGGCCTGTTGAACTGCTCCGGCCGAGGCCGGGATCGTTCGTTGTCGTGACCGGTGGGAACCGGCCACTGAATTGACAGACAGCGTCATCCGCCGGCCCGGAGGCCGGTCGACGCGCTGCCCGCACTGGCGTTCGTCTTCTCTTCCGTTTTCAAGGAGCCGAAGCTCTCGGCACGCACCGTGGTCACCCGCGAGGGGTACCGCTCGGCGTTGGTGCCATCGCCTGGTCAGGCCGGGTGACCGGTCCTGAGGGCGGAGAGGAACACTACCGACGACCAGGGGGAACGTCAACCTCGTTGGGCAAAATCTCCACCAGGTGGTACGACCGCTTCCCCCGCCGGAGCAGCAGGTAGCGGTCGTGCAGGAGATGCAACGCCTGCAGGTCGTGGTCGATTCCGAGGGCGACGCCGTTGGCCCGGATCGCTCCCTGCTCGAGCTGGCGGCGGGCATCGCTCTTCGACGTGACCAGGCCGGTCGCCACGAGCAGCTCGACGACGTCGCCCGGCGAGTCGACCCGGCTCGAGGGAACCTCGCCGGCGAGTGTCTCCAGCGCCCCGACCGACGCCGCCAGCGGGTCGCCGCCGAACAGCACGTCGGCGGCCTCGCCCGCCGCTCGTGCCGCGTCGGCGCCGTGGACGATCGCCGTCACCTCGTCGGCCAGCGCCCGCTGCCCGGACCGGCGCTCCGGCGCCTCGGCGTGCGCGGCCAGGATCGCCTCGATCTCGGCCATCGGCCGCAGCGAGAACATCGGGAACTGCGTGGCCAGCTCATCGTCGCCGAGCTGCATCCAGTGCTGGTGGAACTGGTACGGCGACGTCTTGGCGGGGTCGAGCCACAGCCGGGCGCCGGTGGTCTTGCCGAGCTTGGTGCCGTCGGCGGCGGTGAGCAGCGGCCATGCCAGCGCGTGCACGCCGACGCGCCGCGTGCGCCGGATCAGGTCGACGCCGGAGACGATGTTGCCCCACTGGTCGGACCCGCCCATCTGCAGCTCGCAACCCAGGTGGTCGTGCAGCCACAGGTAGTCGTTCGCCTGCAGCAGCATGTACGAGAACTCGGTGTAGGAGATGCCGTGCTCGGACTCCAGGCGGGCACGGACGCTCTCGCGGGCCAGCATCTGGTTGATCGTGGCGTGCTTGCCGACGTCGCGCAGGAACTCGAGCAGGGTCAGCGGCTGCGTCCAGTCCCGGTTGTCGACGAGGCGTCCCGCCCCGTCCTCGAGGTCGACCACGCGGGCGATCTGCTCCTTGATCGCCGCCACGTTGCGGTCGAGCGTGGCGTCGTCGAGCAGGTTGCGCTCCTCGGACCGCCCGCTCGGGTCGCCGATCATGCCGGTCGCTCCCCCGGCCAGGGCGATCGGGACGTGGCCGGCGTCCTGGAACCGGCGCAGCATGATCAGCCCGATCAGGTTGCCGTGGTGGAGGCTGTCGGCCGTGGGGTCGCAGCCGTAGTACACCGTGATCGGGCCCGACGACAGCCGGGCGGCGAGCGCCTCGTGGTCGGTGGACTCCTGGATCAGCCCGCGGGCGTCGAGATCGGAGAGCAGGTCCATCGTCACCGGAGCAGTCTCCACGATGCGAGCGAGCGAGCGCCAGCGAGCGAGCGCCCACGCGAGCTGTGAACGGCCTGCGTGGCCGGGGAACGCTGTGAATGGCACGACCATTACCGTGCGCCCGTGGCGAGACGGGCGAGACCGCGACGGACGCGGCCGGCTGCGCCCGGATGTTCGCCGCGCTCGCCGAGAGCGCCAGCCCGCGAGCACCGCTGTACGTCCGCCTCGCCAAGGGCATCGCCGCCGACGACGAGCTGTCGACGCTGGTCCTCCTCGCCCCGCCGACGCAGCGCCAACCCGTGTTGCTGCTCGCCTGCGTCCACGCCCTGCTCCTCGACGGTCGTGACGGCGACCTCGCCCGCTACTACCCGAACCTGACGGACCACCCTGATCCCGCCGATCCGCGTCCCGGCGTTCCGCTCGTTCTGCCGGGACAACGCCGAGGAGCTCGCCCAGCTGCTCGCCACGCGGAGCACACAGACCAACGAGATCGGGCGCTGCGCGCTGCTGCTGCCGGTGTTCGGCCTGCTGGCCGACGAGGTCGGTGAGCTCGCCCACGTCGACGTCGGCGCCAGCGCCGGCCTCAACCTGCTGCTCGACCGCTACGAGTACGTCTACGAGCCGGGAGGACGCCTGGGTGGGCCGTCAACGGTGCGCCTCGAGTGCGGCACACGAGGGCCCGTGCCGGTGCCGGCGTCGATGCCATCCGTCGCGCAGCGATGCGGGCTCGACCGCTCCCCCGTCGACGTCCACGACGTCGCGCAGCGACGATGGCTGGAAGCGTGCGTCTGGCCCGACCAGACCGACCGCTTCGAGCGCCTCCGGGCGGCGCTCGACATCGCCGCCCACGTGGAGATCGATGTGCGCCGCGGTGACGCGGTCGCCGACGCCGCGACCCTCGCCGCCTCCTTCGACGCCCATCCGGTCATCACCAACACGTGGGTGCTCAACTACCTCCCGGCCGACGACCGGCGGGCATACGTGGCGTCGCTCGACGAGCTCGGGACCCGACGGGATCTGTCCTGGGTCTTCCTCGAGATGCCCTTCATGGCGCCGGAGCTTCCCGTCCGTGATCCCACCCAGACCGACTCGGTGCTGGTGCTCGTGCGCTGGCGCGACGGCCGCCGTACCGTCGACCACCTGGGCGTGGCGCATCCCCACGGGTACTGGCTCCATTGGGAGCGTGGCGTCACGACGTGACCCAGCGCCATGGCTGCTCGACGGCCCGGCTGATGCCGATGCGCGGCGTCACGAGCACATCCTCGGGCGGCGGCGTCCCGTCATCGACGATCGTCACGCTCCCCGCGCCACACACGTCGGTGCCGCTGTGCGAGAGATCGACACCGAACGCCTGGCACAACTTGCCGGGGCCGTCGGCGAGGGCGGCCGCGCGCCCTCGTCGGCGTGCCGTCATCACGTCGATGCCGCGCAGCGGGATCACCGCTCGGAGCAGCACTGCTTGGCCGTCGCCGTCGGCGCCGGTGACGACGTTGGCGCAATGGTGCATCCCGTACGTGAAGTACACGTACAAGTGCCCTGGTGGACCGAACATGACGGCGGTGCGCGGCGTGCGGCCGCGGAAGGAGTGACTCGCCGGGTCGTCCGAGCGGTAGGCCTCGACCTCGACGATGCGCCCGGCGCAGTCGCCGGAGACGAGCACCTTGCCGAGCAGCTCCGGCGCGACCACCAGCGACTCGCGGGCGAAGAACGAGCGGTCGAGCGGCCGTTCCGTCACGGGTCAGTGGAGCAGTTCGCGCTGGTGGCGCAGCGCGGTGCGGAAGCGGTCGAGCTGGACGGGCAACGCCGCCGGTCCGGCCGCCCCGGGAGACGTCCGCCTGCGCACACCGACACCGGGCGCGACCAGCCCGGCCGCTTCCGGCCCGAGCCGATCGTCGCCGGCGACGAGCTCGGCCAGGGCCACACCCTCATCGAGGTGGCGGCGGACGAGCTCGCCGACGATCGCATGGGCGTCACGGAACGGCGTCCCCCGCTCGACCAGCCACTCGGCGAGGTCCGTGGCTGCCGTGGTCTCGGCGTCGGCCGCGGCGGCCATCCGCTCGGTGACGAACGTGGCGGTCTCGATCAGCCCGGTGATCGCCACCAGCGCCAGCGAGACCTGGTCGACGGAGTCGAACAGCGGCTCCTTGTCCTCCTGCAGATCGCGGTTGTAGGCGAGCGGCAGGCCCTTCAGCGTGACGAGCAGGCCGGTGAGGTTGCCGATCAGCCGGCCCGCCTTGCCGCGGGCGAGCTCGGCGATGTCCGGGTTCTTCTTCTGCGGCATCATCGACGAGCCCGTGGCGTAGGCGTCGTCGAGCCGGGCGAACCCGAACTCGTCGCTCGTCCACAGCACCCACTCCTCGCCGAGGCGGGAGAGGTGCAGGCCGAGCAGCGCCAGGTCGAACAGCGCCTCGGCCACGAAGTCGCGGTCGCTGACGGCGTCGAGCGAGTTGGCGAACACGTCCCCGAAGCCGAGGGCCTGGGCGGTCGCGGCAGGGTCGATCGGCAGCGACGTGCCGGCCAGCGCACCGGCGCCGAGTGGCGACACGTCGAGTCGCTCGACGGTGGCGGCGAGGCGGTCGACGTCGCGCGCCAGCGCCCAGCCGTGGGCCAGGAGGTGGTGGGCGAGGAGCACGGGCTGTGCTCGCTGGAGGTGCGTGTACCCCGGCAGGTAGGCGTCGCCGGCCGCCTCCGCCCGCGCCAGGAGGACGTCTTGGAGGGTGATCGCCAGCCGGGCCACCTCGACGAGCTCCCGCTTGCACCACAGGCGCAGGTCGGTGGCGACCTGGTCGTTGCGGCTGCGGGCGGTGTGCAGCTTGGCGCCGGCGGCACCGGCGAGCTCGGTGACACGGCGCTCGACGGCGGTGTGGACGTCCTCGTCGCTCTGGGCGAAGCCGAACGAGCCGTCGGCCATCTCCTGTTCGACGGTGTCGAGGGCGGCGAGCACGGAGGTCAGCTCGTCGTCGGCGAGCAGCCCCGCCCGAGCCAGACCCCCGACGTGGGCGCGCGAGCCGGCGATGTCGTCGCGCCAGAGGCGGCGGTCGAACGGCAGGCTCACGGTGTACGCCATCAGCGCGTCGGCGGGTCCCCCCGCGAAGCGGCCGTGCCAGAGCGTTCGGTGCTCCTCAGCCACCGTCGCCTCCCAAGCCGGCCAGCCCGCGCAGGCGCTCGGCGAGATCGTCGCCGGTCGTCCCGGACCCGGCGACGCACAGCAACGTGTCGTCGCCGGCCACCGTACCGATGAGGCCGTCGAGCCCGCTGCGATCGAGCGCCGAGCCGACGACGTGAGCGCAGCCGGGTGGGGTGCGCAGGACGACCAGGTTGGCCGACACGGCCACCTCGCCCACCCACTCGCCGAGCACTCGACGGAGCTGCTCGAACGGGACGAAGCGGTCGGTCTCCAGCTCGGGCAGCGCGTAGACCGCCTGCCCGCCGGGCACGCGGACCTTGATCGCCCCGAGCTCCTCCAGGTCGCGTGACACCGTGGCCTGCGTCGCCGTGATCCCGGCCGCCGCGAGCAGGTCGAGCAGCTGGGGCTGGTTGGCGACCTGCTGCTGGCCGATCAGCCGGGCGATCGCCTGCTGGCGACGCTGCTTGACGCTCACGAGTCCACCGTCAGCAGGAAGGCCAGCGCGGCGCGGGCGGCGTGGAGGCGGTTGTGGCCCTGCTGGAGCTCGGTGATTCGAGCTGGCGACGGTCAGCGTCGTCACGGCTCGAGCAGCGAGCGGCGCCAGCTCGGTCGCCGTGAGGTCGGTGATGTCGAGCAGGTGGCGCGTCACTCGTCAACGCCTTGGCGATCATCGTCACGGCCTCGTCGATCTCGTCGTCGGTGACGGTGAGCGGAGGGGCGAGGCGCAGCGCCGTCGGCGTGACGGCGTTGGTGACGAGGCCGTCGCCGAGGAGGCGGCGGTACACGACCGGCGCCTCGTGTCCGTCGAGCTCGGCGGCGAGCAGCAGTCCGCGTCCACGCACCGAGGTGACGCCGGGCAGCGACTCCAGGGCAGCCGCCAGCCGCTGCCCCTTGGCGGCGGCGAGTGCCGGGGCGTCGATGCGACGCATCTCGTCGATCACCGCATTGACGGCGGCCGTGGCGATCGCCGTGCCGCTGAAGGTGCTGCCGTGATCGCCGGGCTCGAACACCGCGGCCACGTCGCGGCGCGCCCAGCAGGCGCCGACCGGCATCCCGTTGCCCATCGCCTTGGCGACTGTGACGACGTCGGGTGCCACGTCGTCGTGCTGGAAGCCGAACCATCGCCCCGTGCGACCGAACCCGGTCTGGATCTCGTCGACCATCAGCAGCGCGCCGGTGGCGTCGCAGATCTGGCGGATGCCGGCGAGGTAGCCGTCGGGGGCCGGGTTGACGCCACCCTCGCCCTGGAGCGGCTCGATCAGCACCGCCGCGACGGACGCGTCGACCGCCTTCTCGACGGCGTCGAGATCGCCCCATGCGACGTGGTGGAAGCCCTCCGGCATCGGCTGGAACGGCTCGTGCTTCGTCGGTTGCCCGGTCGCGGCGAGGGCGGCGAGCGTCCGGCCGTGGAAGCTGCCGAGGGCGCTGACGACGACGTGGCGGCCGCGGCCGCCGTGCTTGCGGGCGAGCTTGATGGCGCACTCGACGGCCTCGGCCCCGGAGTTGGTGAAGAAGACCTGACCGGGGTTGCCGGTGGCCTCGGCGAGCAGCCGGTCGACCTCGATCGCCGCCCGGGTGGCGACGGGGTTGGCGAACAGGTTGCTGACGTGGAGCAGCTCGCCGGCCTGGTCGGCGATCGCCGCGGCCACGGCGGGGTTGGCGTGACCGAGGCCGATGACGGCGAGGCCGCCGAGGAAGTCGAGGTAGCGCTTGCCGTCGACGTCCCAGAGCTCGGTGCCGCGGCCGCGGACGAACATCACCTGCGGCGGCCCGAACACGGGCATGAACGGGCAGGCGGTGAGGTCGTCGGTCGGGAAGGCGTGGGCGGTCATGGTTGCTGTCTCCTCGCACCATGGTTCCGATCCCTTCGTCGGTGAAGATCTCCAGCAGCAGGACGTGGGCGATCCTGCCGTCGAGGATGTGCGCCCCGCCGACGCCGTTGCGCACGGCGCTGACGCAGCTGGAGACCTTGGGGATCATGCCGCCGGCGATCGTGCCGTCGGCGATCAGCGCGTCGAGCTCGTCGGCCGTCGTCTGGCGGATCAGGCTCGCCGGATCGTCGACGTGCCGGCGGAGTCCCTCGATGTCGGTGAGGTAGACGAGCTTCTCCGCCCCCAACGCCTCGGCGATGGCGCCGGCGACGACGTCGGCGTTGATGTTGTACGGCTGGCCGGTCTCGTCGGTGCCGATCGTGGCGACGACGGGGATGAACTCGTCGTCGAGGAGGCCGTCGAGGATGGCCGGGTTGATCGAGGCGACATCGCCGACGAAGCCGAGCTCGGGACTGCGGGCTGCGGCGCGGATCAGCCCGGCGTCCTCGCCGCTGACCCCGACGGCGTAGTCGCCGTGCAGGTTGATGGCCGTCACCAGCTGCGGGTTGACCTGCCCGATCAACACCATGCGGGCGATGTCGACGGTCTCGGCGTCGGTGACGCGCAGCCCGTCGCGGAACTCGGCGCGTCTTGCCGAGCCGCTGCATCAGGGCGCTGATCTGCGGGCCGCCACCGTGGACGACGACCGGGCGCATCCCGACGAGGCGCATCAGCACGACGTCCTGGGCGAACAGGTCGAGGGCGTCGTGGTCGGACGTGCCGGCGAGGGCGTTGCCGCCGTACTTGACGACGACGGTCTTGCCGGCGAAGCGCCGGATGTACGGCAGCGCCTCGACCAGGACGTGCGCGACAGAGGTCACGGTCTGCCTCCATCCGAGTGTTCGAGGCCATCCGAGTGTGTGACGTGCGGCGTCCGCACCCCCGACACTCGGATGGCGCCAAACACTCGGATGGACGATCACGGCGAGACCCCCACCAGCGGCAGACCCATCGTCTCGTCGAGGCCGAGGGCGACGTTGGCCGACTGCAGGGCGCCGCCGGACGCCCCCTTGGTCAGGTTGTCGAGCGCGCACAGGGCGATGACGGTGCCGGTGCGCTCGTCGTAGCGGGCCGTGACGTGGGCGGTGTTGGAGCCGAGCGTCGCCTTCGTCGACGGCGAACCGTCGATCACGACGACGAACGGCTCGTCGGCATAGGCCTCCCGCAGCTCGGCCAGCAACGACTCGCTCGTGATGGCGGCGGCCGGCCGGCCGTAGCACGTCGCCAGGATGCCTCGGTTCATCGGCGCCAGGTGCGGCGTGAACAGCACCTGCGCCGACAGGTTCTGCTCGATCTCCGGCGTGTGACGGTGGTCGAGCAACCCGTAGGCGACGAAGTCCTCGTCGACCGTGCAGAAGGCGTTGGTGGCGGTGGCAGCCCGGCCGGCGCCCGAGACCCCGCTGGCGGCGTCGACGATCAGGCCGGCCGTCTCGACCAGTCCGGCATCGAGCAGCGGGCCGAGGGCGAGCGTCGCTGCGGTCACGTAGCAGCCGGGGGTGGCGACGAGGCGGGCGCCCTTGAGGTCCGCACGGTGCCGCTCGGGCAGGCCGTACACGGCCTCGGCCAGCAGCTCGGGCTGGTCGTGCTGGAAGCCGTACCACTGCGGATACTGCGCTGCATCACGCAGCCGGAACGCTGCGGAGAGGTCGACGACGCAGCCGACGCGCCCCACGAGCTGCGGGGCGAGCGCCATCGAGACCTGATGCGGCAGGCCGAGGAAGGCGACGTCGACACCGTCGACGGCGTCGAGGTCGAACTCGGTCAGCTGGAGTGCCGGATAGGCCGCAGCGAGCGACGGCGACAGGTCGGCGGCCGGCCGGCCGGCCTGGGTGTCGGCGGTGGCGACGACGACATCGAGCTCGGCGTGCGCGGCGAGCAGGCGCAACAGCTCGACGCCGGTGAACCCGGAAGCGCCGATCGACGGCGGCCGAACGACTCATCGCATGATCATACATCATCCTGGATTGTCATGCACACGATCCTGCCGTGCCGGCGGCGCCGCGACGCGGCAGAATGGAGACCGTGATCCCTGGCGCCGCGCCGACGAAGGGCCGCCTGCTCATCGCCACGCCGCCGCTCGAGGATCCCAACTTCGACCGCACCGTGATCTACGTCCTCGAGCATCACGACGAGGGCGCCCTCGGGGTCGTGCTCAATCGGCCCAGCCCGGAGGAGCTCGGCGATCCGCTGGCCGGCTGGGTCGACCTGCAGACCGACCCGTCGCTGATCTTCGTCGGTGGTCCGGTCGAGCCGGACGCGCTGATCGCCCTCGCCCGCGTCCGCGAGCCGCTGGACGACAGCGAGGAGCACCTGGCGCCGCTCGGAGGCGACCTCGCCTCGGCCGACCTCGCTGCCGACCCGGCGTCGGTCCTGATGTCGATCAGCGCCCTGCGGGTCTTCCGCGGCTACTCCGGATGGGGCCCCGGTCAGCTCGAGGGCGAGATCGAGGCCGGCGCCTGGCTCGTGCTCGACCCCGAACCGAACGACCTGTTCACCGGGGAGCCCGACGAGCTCTGGCGCTCGGTCCTGCGCCGCCAGCCCGGTCGCCTCGCCTGGCTCGCCGACGCCCCCGACGACCTCTCCTGGAACTGAGCCGCGGTCAGCTGCGATCCGGCGGCGTAGCCGGCGAGGAACTCGTCACGCAGCTCGCCCTCGGGGATCCGTTCGCTGACGAGGTTGGCGACGGAGCTGATCAGCTCGGCGGCGCCGGCCTCCGTCAGCGCCCCACCCTGACCCGTCTCTCCCGACTCACCGGTGTCGATGCGCGTGGCCAGCGCCTCGAGGTCACCCGAGGCGAACGTCGCGGCGATCTCCTCGAACCCGACGAGGTCCTGGACGGCGAACGGCAGCACGGCGAGCGCCTGGTCGCGCGCCGACGCCGTGGGCTCGGCCGCCTGCACGGTCGCCCGTCCCAGTTGCAGGGCGAAGACGATGTCCGCGGCTCGGTCGCTGTCCTCCCGTGCGCCGTCGACCGCCGTCGGTGACAGCTCGACCTGGATCTCGCCCAACGTCCGGCCCACCAGCCGGGCTTCGGCATCGGGCAGGCGGTCGAACTCGGCGGCGAACGCAAGCTCGTCGTCGACGTCTCCCAATGCCACGGTCACCTCGCCGTAGCGCCGGCCCAGGTCGGTGGCAATCGCGTCCGGTGGCGGCACGGTGCCGATCAGCTCCTCGGCCGCGTCGACCACGGCAGGCAGCTCACCTGCCGGGCCGGAGATCGACTCGCCGTCGTCCTCACCGCCGCCGCGCACGGCCACGGCGATGCCGCCGACGACCAACGCCGACAGCGCCATCGGCACGACCACCCAGAGCCAGCCGGGCCCGCCGCGCGACGTCGCCATCAGCCGCGCAGCTCGGCCCCGAGCTTGGCCGTCGCCGCAGTCACACGCCGGCGGACGTCGGCGACGTCGGCGTCGGTCAGGTTGCGGTCCAGCGCCTGCAGCCGCAGCCGGTAGGCGAGGCTGCGGCGGCCCTCGGCGATCCCCGCGGTACACGTCGAACAGGTCGAGGTCGACGAGCAACGACCCGGCGCCCTGACGGATCGCCTTGCCGAGCTTCTCGGCCGGGACGTCGTCGGGGACGGCGAAGGCGAGATCGAGATCGCTCGACGGGTAGCGGCTCGTCGGCCGCCACTGCGCCGGCTTCGGCTCGTGGCCGAGCACAGGACGCAGATCGAGCTCGACGACCGCGACCCGGCCGGTGATCCCGAACGCCTCGAGCACCTCGGGGGCGATCTCGCCGATCGCACCGATCGCGTCGCGCCCGGCGACGAGGGTCGCCGAACGGGTCGAGTGCAGCCCGGGAGGCACACCGACTGATCGACGCGCGCACCCACGCCCATCGCCGCGGCGATCTCCCGCCACACGGCGACGGCCGCAGGCGCCTCTTCGCCGGCGAGCACGACACCGAGCGCCTCGTACTCGTCCGGCAGCTCACCCGGACCGGGCGGGTAGACGTGGCCGATCTCGTAGAGCGACACGCGTGGCCTGCGGTGCGACTGGTTGAACGCCACGGACTGCAGGAGGCCCGGCCGCAACGACGTCCGCAGCACGCTCTCCTCGGTCACGAGTGGGTTGGTGATGCGCAGGGCATCGCCGTCGAGCGCGGCGCGCGACGAGTGTGTCCGGCGCCAGGAACGGGTTCGGCATCGCCTCGGTGATCCCGAGGCCGAGCAGCACCTCACGCAGCCGCCTCCGCCGTTGCTGGGCGAGCGAGAGCCTCCCGTGCCCGGGCGACGACGGCAGCGCCGTGCCGATGCGGTCGTACCCGTACATGCGGGCGACCTCCTCGATGACGTCGATCTCCTCGGCGCTGTCGGGCCGCCACGACGGGATGGCGATGTCGCGCACGTCACCGTTGCCGGACACGGTGAAGCCGATCGGGTCGAGCAGGCCGGGCAGGTCGCCGGCCGCGAGCGTCGTGCCGAGGATGCGGTTGACCTGCCGACACCCGCACCGCACACGATCGCTCGCGGGGTGGCAGCGAACCGCCGCGCGCGTCGACGGCGCCGGCATGGAGGACGAGGTCGGGGCAGGTCTCTCCGAGCAGCTCGACGAATCGGGCGATCGCGGTGTCGATGACGTACGGATCCGTGCCCCGCTCGAAGCGATGCGACGCCTCCGAGCGCAGCGCGAGACGGGAAACCGAGCGGCTCACGCCAAGAGGTGCGAACCAGGCCATCTCCAGGGCGATGGTCGTTGTGGATGCACTGATCTCGGTGTCGGCGCCGCCCATGATCCCGGCGAGGCCGATCGGTCGGTCCTCGGCGTCGCAGATCAGCAGGTCGTCGTCGCCGAGGGTGCGCTCGACGTCGTCGAGGGTCGTCAGCGTCTCCCCCGGCTCGGCCGTGCGGATGCGGAACCCTCGGCCACCGAGCGTGTCGAGGTCGTACGGGTGGTTCGGCTGGCCGAGCTCGAGCATGACGTAGTTGCTGACGTCGACGACGTTGCTGATCGGGCGCATCCCCGCCGCGGTGAGCCGCTCGGCCATCCACGGCGCCGACGGGCCGACGACCACGCCCGAGATCACGGTCGACGTGAAACGGCCACAGCGATCGCCGTCGACGATGTCGACCGTCGTCGTCACCGCCTCGTCGCCGTTCGTGACCAGCGGCGGCGCCGGAGGGCGAAACGCTGTGCCGAGCTTCGCTGCCAGGTCACGGGCGACGCCGACGTACGAGTGACAGTCCGGCCGGTTGCGCGTGACGTCGACGTCGAGGATCAGGTCGTCACGCCGACCGAGCGCCTCGCCGTACGGCACGCCGATCGCTGCGTCCGGCGGCAGCACGAGGATGCCGGTGTGGTCGTCGCCGAGCTCCAGTTCGCGTGCCGAGCACAGCATCCCGTCGGAATCGATGCCGAGGATGGCGCGGCGGCCAAGTGTTCGGCCGTCGGGCAGCGTCGGTACCAACCGGTGCGAACGGGACGACGTCACCGGGCGCGATGTTGAAGGCGCCGCACCACACATGGCGCTCGCGCCCGTCGCCCGGATCGATCCACACCCGCTGCACCTTCGCCGCCTCCGGCGGCACCTCGGTGCGCAGGACGCGCGCGGTGACGACACCGGCGACGCCGCCGGTGTGGATGAGCTCCTCGATCGGCAGGCCGACCATCGCCAACGTGTCGGCGAGCTCATCCAGATCGATTGGCTCGTCGAGCTCGACGTAGTCGCGCAGCCAGGACAGGAGGACCTTCACGAGAACTGCTCCGCGAAGCGGATGTCGCCGGTGAACATCTCACGCAGGTCTTCGACGCCGTGGCGCTCGCGCGCCATGCGGTCGATACCGAAGCCGAAGGCGAAGCCGCTCCAGACCTCGGGGTCGACGCCACCGGCGCGCAACACGTTGGGGTGGACCATGCCGCAGCCGCCGAGCTCGAGCCACTGCGAGCCGGGCATGCGGATGTCGAACTCACCGGAGGGCTCCGTGAAGGGGAAGTAGCTCGGCCGCAGCCGCGACTCGAAGCCGGCGCCGAAGAACGCCTTGGTGAAGGCGTCGATCGTGCCGGCGAGGTGGGCGAGCGTGATGCCGCGGTCGACGACGAGGCCCTCGATCTGGTGGAACACGGGCATGTGCGTGGCATCGGGCGTGTCGCGGCGGAACACCCGCCCGGGGGCGATGATGTAGATCGGCGGCGGGCCGGCGAGCATCGTCCGGATCTGCACGGGCGACGTGTGCGTGCGCAACACCGTCTTTCCCGCTTCGGCGCCGAGATGGTCGACGAACAGGGTGTCGTGGTCGCTGCGCGCCGGATGCCCCTCGCCCATGTTGAGCGCCTCGAAGTTGTGCCAGTCGGTCTCCACCTCCGGGCCTTCGGCGACCTGGAAGCCGAGGCCGACGAAGACGTCCTCCAGCCGCTCCCACGCCTGGGTGACGATGTGCGGCCGCCCGCGCGTGGGCTTGCCGGCGAACTCGGTGAGGTCGAGGCGCTCGGCCTGGACCTGGCGGTCGCGCTCGCCGGTCGCCAGCTCGTCGCGCCTGGCGTCGAGGGCGTCGTTGGCGGCAGTCGTGGCGTCGTTGAGCGCCTGGCCGGCCTGCTTGCGCTCGTCGACGGTGGCCAGCGTGCCGAGCTGGGTCTTCAGCTGGGCGAACGGGCCACGTTTTCCCAGCAGCTGGGTGTCGAGGGCGGTGACCTCGTCGAGCGTGGTCGCCGCAGCGATGCGTCCGAGTGCCGCGTCCCTGGCGGCATGGATGTCGTCGATCAACGGGAGTCCTTTCGGCGCTGGGACGTTACCGCCGAGTACGTCAGTGCGGGCCTGGCCGGTATCACGTACTCGAGCTGCAGCACGTACTCGACGGCGGCTCAACGCCGGGCGCGTGCGGCTTCGAAGCAGATCACGGTCGTGGCCATGGCGACGTTGAGGCTCTCGGCGCGGCCGCGGTGCTCGATGCGCACCCAGGCGTCGATCGGTGCCTCGGCGGGCAGCCCGTGTGCTTCGCTGCCGGCGACGATGGCCAGCCGGCCGGACCAGTCGGCGTCGGTGTGCGCGGTCCCACGGTGCGACGACGTGCCGACGATCCGCAGGCCCGCCGCCCGCACGTGGTCGATCGTCGCGGCCACGACGGGCACGTGGAAGATCGCTCCGGCGGACGCCCGGACGACCTTCGGGTTGAACGGGTCGACGGTGCCCGGCGTGAGGACGACGGCATCGACACCGGCGGCCTCCGCCGAGCGCAGCATCGTGCCGAGGTTGCCCGGATCGCCGACGCCGTCGGCGACGACCACGAAGCCGGCTCGCTCGAGCAGGCCGGCGTCGACCGACGGGATGGCGACGATGGTGAACAGACCGGTCGGCGTGTCGGTCGCCGCGATGCGCTCGGCGACACCCGCAGCCAGGTCGTGCACGGCCTCGATCCCCGCTGTGGGTGTCACGCCCGGCGCCACGAACTGTGCCTCGATCGGCCACCCGGCGGCCACCGCCTCCGCGGCGAGCACGGCACCCTCGACGACGAACGCACCCTCCTCCAGACGCGAACTACGGCGCCCGAGCAGGCGCCGCAGTCGCTGGACCTTCGGGTTGGTGAAGCATCAGAGCGCCGACTTTGCAGCCTCCACCAGGCGGCCGAACGCCGCCGGATCGGTGACGGCCAGATCGGCGAGGATCTTGCGGTCGACCTCGATGCCTGCGGCGTTCAGACCGGCGATGAACCGGCTGTACGACATGTCGTGCTGGCGGGTGGCGGCGTTGATCCGCTGGATCCACAGACGGCGGAACTCGCCCTTGCGGGCGCGGCGGTCGCGAAATGCGTACTGCCCGCTGCGCATGACCTGCTCGTTGGCGGCGCGGAACGAACGGCTCTTGTTGCCGTAGTAGCCCTTGGCCTGCTCGAGCACCTTCTTGTGCCGCCGCTTGGCGACGACGCCTCGCTTGACGCGTGCCATCTCACTCTCCTCTTCGGCTTCTTCTTCGGGGGATGGGGACTCAGCGCTCGCCGAGGAGGCGCTTGATCTTCTTCAGGTCGGTCGGGTGCACGTCGGCATCGGCGGCCAGGCGGCGCGTCCGTGTCGACGGCTTCTTCTCGAACAGGTGCTGGCGCATCGCCTGCTGGCGACGGACGCGACCGGTCCCGGTGGTCTTGAACCGCTTGGCCGCGGTCTTGGATGTCTTCATCTTCGGCATGTGTTGGCTCCTCCGGAGCCGGGGGGTTCAGGGTGCTGGTTCGGCGGCCGGTGCCGGTTGCGAGTCGTCCGCCGCCGGCTGCGAGTCGTCCGCTGCCGTCGGGATCACCGGCACCTCGCCGGTCGCCCGAGCCGCATCGAGGGCCTTGCGGTCCGGCGACAGGACCATCGACATGTTGCGACCTTCGAGCCGGGCCTGGGTCTCGACCTTGACGAGCGATCCGACGACGTCGAGGACCTGGTCGAGGATCTTCGTCCCCAGCTCCGGGTGGGCCATCTCGCGGCCCCGGAACTGCAGCGTGACCTTCACCTTGTGCCCTTCGTGGATGAACTGGTCGACCTTGCGCACCTTGGTGTCGAAGTCGCCTCGCCCGATCTTCGGTCGGAACTTGACCTCCTTCACCGACACGTTGCTCGACTTCCGGCGGGATTCCTTGGCCTTCTGCGCTTCCTCGTACCGGAACTTGCCGTAATCCATGATCCGGCACACCGGCGGGTTGGCCATCGGTGCCACTTCGACCAGATCGAGCTCGAGACCTCGGGCCAGCTTCAATGCGTCGGGAACCGCCTTGATCCCCAGCTGGTCGCCGTCCGGGCCGATGAGACGGACCTCACGAGCCCTGATGCGGTCGTTGATGCGGTGCTGTTCGCGCTGTTCTCGCTGCGGCGCGGCTATGGCTGCTCACTCCTGTGCAATGGGTGCTGTCTCCCTGTTCGGTGGGTATCGGTTGGCTCGACGCGAAGCCCGCGGAGCACACCGATCCCGCCGCCCGGACAGACCGGACGCCGCCATCAGCAGCCGTTGGACCTGGACGCACCACGGGTGGCCAGGTGGGGGTTGCCCCCTCTTCGCTCTCTATTGCCCCAGCTAGGGTAGCAAACGTGAGCGATGATTCCGACGAGGACATCGAGGTCGCCGCGGCCGACGAGCAGTCCGACGCCGTCGCCGATGTCCAGGCGGCGATGGACGACGCCCGCCGGCGCGTCGCCGAGGCGCCTGTCGAGGTCGTCATCACCAACCACGTGATGGGCCTGTACGAGCTGGCGGCCATCCACCTGTCCGCCGAGCCGGCCAACTTGCGTTCGGCCGCGCTGGCGATCGACGCCGTCGCATCGCTCGTCGACGGGCTCGGCGACCGCCTCGGCGCCGAGGCGCCCACGCTGCGCGAGGCGCTCGCCAACATGCGCCTCGCCTACGTCGAGGTCACCAAGCGGGCGACGTCGTCCGCCTGACACCCCGAATCTGGGCGCGAGTCCGTCTCGGGCGGCGGCTCGTCTCGGAAGCCGAGACGATCGCGCCCAGATCGCGGGTCAGCGGCGGCGGAAGCGGCCGATCGGGGCGTCCACGACCCGGCCGGCGCGCACGGTGACGCCCTCGGCACGCAGCAGCGCGGCCTGGCCGGCGGCGGGGTCGGTGGCGATGCGCCCGTCACTGCGCACGACCCGCCACCACGGCACATCGAGATCGGGTCCGGCGCCGGCGAGCAGGCTGCCGACGGCCCGGGCGCGGCCGGGGAACCCGGCGTCGTGGGCGACGTCGCCGTAGCCGACGACCTCCCCCTCGTGCAGCGCCATCAGCACGGCGACGATCCGCTCGTCGAGCTCGCTCACGTGAGCGGTCGCAGCTGGCGCGCCTCGTCGTTGCCGAACTTGACCATCACGTCGAACTCCACGTCGGCGCCGACCTCGATCGTCCGCGTGCCGTCGGTGATCTCGACGCAGTGGAACAGGTAGACGGCACCGCCGGCGGCCTCGACGTGCCCGAGCCCGACGTGCTCGTCGAAGTCGATCACGCGTCCGAACGGCACGTCAGTCCACACCATGGGGGCTGCGCCCCCACCCCATCGACGTCGGACTCGCTGGCGCTCGCCCCGCCGTCCTGCCGTGCTCGCTGCGCTCGCACGTCAGTGCACGATCTTGGCGATCGGGATCTCCAGCAGATCCGTGGCGCCGGCGTCCTTGAGGGCGGGGATGAGCAGGTTGATCTGCCGCTTCTGGACGACGCTCTCCACGGCGAACCCGCCGCCCGCCAGCTCCGAGACCGTCGGCGACTTCGCCGACGGCAGCACGCCGAGCACGGCCTCGTAGCACTCGGACGTGACGTTGAGCTTCAGCAGCACCTGCTCGCGGGCCTCGAGGCTGCCGTAGAGCAGCGTCATCAGCTGACCCATGGCGTGACGCTTGGCGGGGTCGGCGTGGGCGGCCGGGTTGGCGACGACCTCGGTGTACGACACGAGGATCGTGTCGATGATGCGCAGGCCGGCGGCGCGCAGGGCACGACCCGTCTCCGTGATCTCGACGACGCAGTCGGCGATGTCGGGCACCTTGGCCTCGCTGGCGCCGTACGACAGTCGCACGTCGGCGTCGATCCCGCGATCGGCGAAGTAGCGCTTGGTGAGCTGCGGGTACTCCGACGACACGCGCACGCCGTCGTGCAGGTCGGTGGCGACGCGCACCGGCGAGTCGTCGGCGACGGCCACGACCATGCGGATCGGGTTGCTCGTCGCCTTCGAATAGCGCAACTCGCCCAGGCTGACGATGTCGCTGCCCGTCTCCTCGATCCAGTCGCGGCCGGTGATCCCGACGTCGAAGAGCCCTTCGGCCACGTAGACCGGGATCTCCTGCGGACGCAGGATGCGCACCTCGTCGACGCGGGGGTCGTCGATGGTGGCCCGGTAGTCGACCTCCGACGAGCGGACGACGCCGAGGTCGGCGGCCTCGAACAGCTCCAACGTGGCGCGCTCGAGCGAGCCCTTCGGCAGCACGATGCGCAGCACGGCGCCGGACGCTATCGGGCGACCGGCGGGGCTCAGTGCTGCGTCGGGTGCTCGTGGAGCAGGCGCAGGGCGTGCGGGAGCACGTCGAGCACTGCCCCGAGTTGTTCGACGCAGCCCTTGGGTGAGCCTGGTGTGTTGCAGACGATCGCCCCACCACGGACGCCCGCGACCCCCCGCGACAGGCGGCCGAACGGGCTGATCGCGCGCATCGCCTCGGCCAACCCCGGCGCCTCGCGCTCGATCACGCGGTGTGTTCCCTCCGGTGTCTGGTCACGGGGGGCGAACCCTGTGCCACCAGTCGTGACGACGAGGCCGGCGAACCCGTCGCAGAGCTCCGTGAGCGCGGTGGCGACGGCGTCGGCGCCGTCAGCCGTCACGCGGTGGGCGACGACCTCGAACCCGGCGCTCGTCAACTGCTCGACGAGCGCGCGGCCGCTGGCGTCGTCGCGAGTGCCATCGGCAACACCATCGCTGACGGTCAGGATCTTGGCGCGGAGGGTGTCGGCCACGCCGCCGACGCTAGTCACCGAGGGATTCGCCGGGTTGGGGACGGGCACCGTTGGCGAAGTCGGCCCAGGGCAACACGCCCTTGCCCTCTGGTTGCACCGTCAACAACCGCAGTGTGCCGGCGCCGGTGCCGACCGTCCCGTCCACGTGGAGCTCACCGGGGCCGCCCGACTCGCCGGCCTCGACGCTGGCCAGGTGGACCTTCAGCCGGCGACCGCGGAAGGTCGTCCACGCGCCGCCGACGCGAACCAAGCGATCGAGCTCGACCGCCGGTCGCGCCCATCGCAGCTGCAGTTCGTCCGGCGAGATCTTCTCGGCATACGTCACCTCGCCGGCCTGGGGCTGCGGGGTCGGTAGCGGCGACGAGAGTACGTCGACGAGCAGTCTGGTGCCGAGCTGCACCAACGTCGAGCGCAGCTCGGTCGCCGTGGTCGCCGCACTGAGCGGCACCTCGCGACAGGCGTAGATCCCGCCGGTGTCGAGCGTCTCCTCGACGTCCATGATGCAGACGCCCGTTGTCGCGTCGCCGGCGAGGATCGCCCGCTCGACGGGCGCCGCCCCGCGCCACCGCGGCAGCAGCGAGAAGTGCACGTTGACCATCGGCAGCGCGGCGAGCACGTGCGGCTTGATGATCCGGCCGTAGGCGACGACCACGCCGAGGTCGGCATCAGTCGTCAGGAGGTCGTCGATGTCATGGGTGACGGAGAGACCGAGCTCGAGCTGCCGCCGCCTTCACGGGGCTCGGGCTCGTCGCGCTCCCCCGACCGCGGCGGCGGTCGGGTCGGGTGACGACGACGACGATCTCATGGCCGGCGGCGGCGAGCGCGCGCAGTGGCGGAACCGCGATCTCCGGCGTGCCGAGGAACGCCAGCCGCACGTCGATCAGCGCAGGCGCAGGCGGCGGCTCGGGGTCGGAGCCGGCGCCGGCGTCTCCTGGAGGCGCCGGTACTCGGCGAGTGCCTCGCGGCGCTGCTCGGGCGTCATGCGGTCGAACATCAGCACGCCATGGAGGTGGTCGAGCTCGTGCTGGAACATCCGCGCCTCGAGCTCGTCGGCCTCCCACTCCACCGGGTTTCCGTTGACGTCGATGCCCTTCAGCAGCACCTGCTTGGGGCGCACCATCTCGACGTACAGGCCGGGGATGGACAGGCAGCCCTCCTCGTAGACCCACTCGCCGTCGGACTCGGCGATCTGCGGGTTGAAGACGACCATCGGGTTGTCGCCGAAGTCCCAGACGAAGACCTGCTTCTGCACACCGATCTGCGGAGCGGCGAGGGCGAGGCCGTTGTCGGTGGCGTAGAGGGTGCCGAACATCTTGTCGACGAGGCGGATCGCCTTGCCGTCGACCTCGTCGACGGGCGCCGCCTCGGCCTTGAGCACAGGATCGCCGAAGGTGCGGATCTGCTCGGCCATGAGTGCCAGGCTACCGACGGCATGTCGCACTACTTTGACGAGACACCCGGTGTGCCGTCGGCTGAGGCGACCGTCACCGTCGAGCTGCGCGATACGACGTTCGTCATGCGCACCGATCGTGGGGTGTTCAGCCACGGACGTCTCGACGCCGGTACCGCGCTGCTGCTGCGCTCGGCACCGGCGCCGCCGCAGTCCGGCGAGCTGCTCGACCTCGGCTGCGGGGCCGGGGCGATCGCCATCGCACTCGCTCGCCGCGCACCGGCGGCGCGGATCTGGGCCGTCGACGTCAACGAACGTGCCCGCGAACTGTGCGCGGCGAACACCGCGGCCAACGGCGTCGCCAACGTGACGGTCGTCGCGCCGGACGACGTGCCCGACGACGTGCGTCTCGGCGTGATCTGGTCGAACCCGCCGATCCGCATCGGCAAGGCGGCGCTGCATGACCTGCTCGAGCGCTGGCTCGACCGGTTGGCTCCCGATGGTCGGGCGGTGCTCGTCGTGCAGAAGCACCTCGGCGCCGACTCGCTGCACCGCTGGCTCGGCGAGCAGGGCTGGCCGACGACCCGCCTTGCGTCCGCCAAGGGCTACCGCCTCCTCGACGTTCAGCGGCGCTGAGGATCGACCTCGATCCGGACGCGGGCGCCCTTGGGACGCGGGGCGGCGTGGAGGGCGCGGCCGAGGGCGTCCCAGTTGTCGGCGCGGACGGTCCACGTGCCGGCCGCGCCGCCGACCGACACCCCCGGGACGTCGCGGAGTGCGGCAGCGACGCCGTCCGCGCCGGGCACCGCTGAGCGCTGCCAGCGCGCCGAACGGCGGCAACCCGAGCAGCTTCCGGCGCGCCCGTTCGGGCTCGACGAGCCGCCCGGGATCGGCGAGCAAGGCCGCCTGGACGACGTCGTGGCGCGGGAGGAACGTCTGCAGGAGCACCCGGCCACCGTGCCCCCTCGGGCCGGCCAGGCGGGCGCCGCGAACGAGCAGGGCCATCGCCTGCTCGGCGGCCCGGTAGCGCGGCGCGAGCAGCTCGGTGTCGATGTCGAGGAAGGCGACGACGTCGGCGCCGGCGACGCGGTGGAGGACCGCCTCGGTGCCGACGTAGACGCCAGCCTCCGCGGGTGGCTCGGCGTCCCGTCCGGTGACCGAGACGACCCGTCTGCCGGCCGCGGCCTCGAGCTCCTCGCGGAGTCGAGTGACGCCGGGCCGCAGGTTGGCGAACGCCGAGGCGCCGCAGGAGAGGCACACCGCCGGTCGGGTCTCGCCACAGCGCCGGCACGTCAGCGTGCCGTCGTCGGCCATCCCGACGGCGGCGTCGCAACGGGCGCAGCGAACCAGCGCGCGGCAGCTGCGGCAGGCCAGGATCCGGCTCCGACCGGGCGTGTTGTGGACGCACACCACCGTGCGCTCGTGGTCGCGCAGGTGCCTGGTCAGCGCCGAGGTGACGAGCGAGGTCTTCCACGGCTCGTCGCGGCTGCGGTCGACGACCTCGACGATCGGCCAACCGGCGCGCTCCTCGTCGATCGGCGGGCGGACGAGCCGGTCGCCGACCGCGGCCAGCCCGTTCACGCTCGGGCACGGCGACACCAGCACCACCGGCGCGCCGGCGCGCCGGGCACGCTCGACCACGACGTCGCGGGCGTGCCACGTCGGGCTGCGCTCCTCCTGCAGCGACTCGTCGTGCTCGTCGAGCACCACGGCGGCGGCGAGGCCGGGGCACGGCGCCCACGCCGCCGCTCGTGCCCCGATGACGACATCGACGCCGCCGGCCGCTGCCGCCCACTCCCCCGGCACGACCGCCACGGTCAAGCCGGCTCGGCGGAGGCGGATGGCCTCCATCCGTGCCTGGTCGACGGACGGGACGACGACGAGCGTCGGCCCGGACGCGGCCGCGGCGAGGAGTACCGGCACGGCGTCGTCGCTCGGCGCGACCCGCAACATGCCGCCACCGGCGGCCAGCAGCCGGAGCGCCGCCGCGCTCGCCGGCTCGGGGCGGGCGCCCGTGCGTCGCATCGGTGGCAGGCCTGCGACGTGAGCCGGCGGGCTGGCCGTGACGAGGAACGGCCGCAGGCGGCCGGCTGCCCAGCGCACCGACGCCCACCGCGCCAGCTCGACGATCTCCGCCGCCGGTCCCAACGAGCTGACCTTGGCGACTGGCCGGAGACGGGCGACGTCGACGGGCAGATCGGACGGGTCCACCTCCACCACCCATGCCCCGACGCGGCGTCCGTGCAACGGCACGCGGACGTACGCGCCGACGGCGATGTCGTCGGGAGCGAGGTAGTCGAACTCCTTGTCGAGCCCGGTGACGTCGGGAACGACCCGGGCGATCACCGCGTCGGGTCAGGTGCCGACGGCGGACTTGAAGTCGTCGAGGCGGGTGGTGTGCTCCCACGAGAAGCCGGGGAGCGGCCGCCCGAAGTGGCCGTAGGCGGCGGTGTCGCGGTAGATCGGCCGCTTCAGGTCGAGGTCGCGGACGATCGCGCCCGGCCGCAGGTCGAACACGTCGCGCACGGCCTTCTCGATGACGTCCTCGGCGACGACGTTGGTCCCGAACGTGTCGACGAGGATGCTCATCGGGTGGGCGACGCCGATGGCGTAGGCCACCTGCACCTCGCACTTCGTCGCCGCCCCGCTGGCCACGACGTGCTTGGCCACCCAGCGGGCGGCGTAGGCGCCGGAGCGGTCGACCTTGCTCGGGTCCTTGCCGCTGAACGCGCCGCCCCCGTGGCGGCCCATCCCGCCGTAGGTGTCGACGATGATCTTGCGCCCGGTGAGGCCGCAGTCGGCGTGCGGGCCGCCGAGCACGAACGTGCCGGTCGGGTTGATCCACACGTCCATCTCGTCGTCGGCGAACTGCTCGGGGATCACCGGGCGGATGACCTGCTCGATGAGGTCCGGGCGGATCACGGTGTCGCGGTCGACGCCGTCCTGGTGCTGTGTGCTGATCAGCACGGTCTTCAGGCCGACGGGGCGCCCGTCCTCGTACTCGTACGTCACCTGCGTCTTGCCATCGGGGCGCAGGTAGGGCACCTGGCCCGACTTGCGCACCTCCGCCAACCGCTCGGCCAGGCGGTGCGCCGTCCAGATCGGCAGCGGCAGCAGGTCGGGCGTCTCGTCGCAGGCGAAGCCGAACATCATCCCCTGGTCGCCGGCACCCTGCAGGTTGAGCTGGTCCTCGCCGCTCGTCCCTCCACGCACCTCTTCGCTGGCGTCGACGCCCTGGGCGATGTTCGGGCTCTGCTCGTCGATCGACACGATCACGCCGCACGTCGAGCCGTCGAAGCCGTAGAGGGCGTTGTCGTAGCCGATCTGGCGGATCGTCTCGCGGGCGAGCTTGGGGATGTCGACGTACGCCGACGTCGTGATCTCCCCGGCGACCACGCACAGCCCGGTGGTCAGCAGCGTCTCGCAGGCGACGCGGCCGTGCGGGTCCTCGGCGAGGATGGCGTCGAGCACGGTGTCGCTGATCTGGTCGGCCATCTTGTCGGGATGGCCCTCGGTGACGCTCTCTGAGGTGAAGGTCCAACGGGACACGCTCTGTCTCCTGGTTCAGGTGGGGATGTGGTGGCGGCGGATGTCGACGATGGCGTCGACGACAGCTCTGGCGATCGCCCGCTTGTCGCGGCGGTCGACGGTGACGGCATCGGCGTCCGGGCGCAGCAGCTCGACGGCGTTGGTGTCGTGGCCGAAGCCGACGCCCGGTGCCGAGACGTCGTTGGCGACGATCAGGTCGAGGCGCTTGGCGGTGAGCTTCGTGCGGGCGTTGGCGATGAGGTCGGTGGTCTCGGCGGCGAAGCCGACGAGCACCTGGCCGGGTCGCTTCACCGCGCCGAGGCCGGCGAGGATGTCGGGCGTCGGCTCGAGCACGATGTCGGGTGCGCCGTCCTGCTTCTTCAGCTTGCCGTCGGCGACCTCCTTGGGACGGAAGTCGGCGACGGCAGCAGCCATCACGACGACGTCGGCGTCCCCGTGACGCTCGACGGCGGCTTGCATCTGTGCCGCCGTCTCGACGGGTTCGATGCGCACACCGGCCGGCGCGGGAAGCAGCTCGGCGGTGCTGACGAGGACGACGTCGGCGCCACGGGACGCGGCCTCGGCGGCGACGGCGTAGCCCTGCTTGCCCGAGCTGCGGTTGGCGATGATGCGCACCGCATCGATCGGTTCGCGGGTGCCGCCGGCCGTGACGACGACGCTGACGCCGGCGAGGTCGGCGGGGCCCACCAGGCGCTCGGCGGCGGCAACGATGTCGGCGGGATCTGCCAGGCGCCCCGACCCGACGTCGCCGCCGGCGAGGCGGCCCGAGGCCGGTGCGACGATGTGCACGCCGCGGCGGCGCAGCGTGGCGATGTTCTCGCTGACGGCGGGGTGCTCCCACATCTCGGTGTGCATCGCCGGGCACACGAGCACCGGCGCCCGCGTTGCCAGCAGCGTCGCCGTCAGCAGGTCGTTGGAGATCCCCGCGGCATACGAACCGATCAACCGGGCGGTCGCCGGGGCGACGATCACCAGGTCGGCCTGCTGGCCGAGGCGGGTGTGCGGGATCGGGTCGGCGCCGTCCCACAGGTCGGTGAGCACCGGCTCGCTGGCCAGCGCGCTGAGCGTCGTGCGGCCGAGGAAGCGCTCGGCGCCCTTCGTCATCACCGGGACCACATGGGCGCCGCTGTCGACGAGACGGCGACACACCTCGACGGCCTTGTAGGCGGCGATCCCCCCGGTCACACCGAGGACGATGCGGGCGCCGTCGAGCATCGGGCGGTCAGGACTCGCTGAGGTCGCCGTCACCGTCGCCGGCGGCCGTGTCGACCTCGGCCTCGATCTCCGCCTCGGGCTCGTCGACGGGATCGACCCACTTGATCTTGTCGGCGGCGATCTCCTCGAACCCGATGCTCAGCGGCTTGCGGGCGACGGAGCTGACCTGCGGCGGGACCATGTGCCCGAGACCCTCGCCGAGCTGGTTGAAGTAGGCGTTGATGTGCCGGGCCCGGCGGGCGGCCAGGGTGACCAGTCCGAACTTGGAGTCGACGCGGTCGAGCAGCTCCTCGATCGGCGGGTTCATCATCGTGTCGTGCGCGCGTTCCATCACTTCTCCCGCTGGGGTTGGAGCCCGGGAATGATACCGCCGGGCGGGCGCGATCAGGCGGTTCGCGTCCGCGCCCGGTCGATGAGGTCGAGCATCACCTCGACGGTGTCGGCGAGGTCGTCGTTGACGACGACGTGGTCGGCGAGCGCCCGCCCGATCGGCTCTTCCTCCTCGGCCTTGCGCAGCCGGGCGTCGACGCGCTCGGGGCGGTCGCCGCGGCCGCGCAGCCGCCGCTCTTGCTCCTGCCTGCTCGGCGGGAGGACGAAGATCAACAGCGCGTCAGGTCGCAGCGCCTTGACCTGCTGGGCGCCGTCGACCTCGATCTCCAGCACGACGTCGGCACCTGGGGCAGGGTCGGGTGTCGGCGTGCCGTAGTAGTGGCCGAGGAACTCGGTCCACTCGAGGAAGCCACCTGCGGCGATGCGCCGCTCGAACGTCTCGCGGTCGGTGAACACGTACGCCGTGTCCGGCTCGCCAGATCGTTGGGCGCGGGTGGTCCAGCTCCGACTGAGCCACAGCCTGGAGTCGCGCCCGACGAGGGCGTCGACGATCGTCCCCTTGCCGACCCCGCCGGGGCCGGATACCACGATGACCAGCGGTGAGTGCCCCGGTTCGGGCGAGGTCACTCCCCAGAGGCGGCGCGTGCTTCGAGCAGGGCCTGGCGCTGCTGCGTGCCGAGACCCTGCACGCGGCGGTTGTCGGCGATGCCGATGTCTTCCATGACCTTGCGCGCCTTGACCTTGCCCCAGCGGGGCAGCGACTCGAGGAGGGAGAGCACTTTGAGCTTGCCGACGTTGGGGTCGTCGGAGTCGAGGGCTTCGGCAAGGGTCATCCGGTTGTCCTTCAGCCGCGCCTTGATCTCGGCACGCGCCGCACGGGCTTCGGCGGCCTTCGCCAGTGCCGCCGTACGCTGCTCAGGAGTCAGTTGCGGAGGTGTAGCCATGCAGGTCACGGTACCCGAAAGCCTGCCGCGGTGGGTGGATGGCGGCTGGCTACGGGGGACACCATGTCCCCTCTCACCTGGGTTCGGCTCGCAGCCAAGCTGCTCGCCTCTCCTCCCGTGTTCGCCGCCGCCGCTTCGCAGCGGCGCTCACCCACCTGGCCGATCCCCCAGCTTCCGCAGCTCGGCCAACACCCGCGCCGGAGCTCGTGGGTCGGCGAACGTCGCCGTGCCGACCTGCACCGCGACGGCGCCGGCGAGCAGCAGCTCCGCGGCGTCCCAACCCGTGGTCACGCCGCCGACGCCGACGATCGGCAGGTCGGGATGGGCTCCGTGGACATCGTGCACGGCGCGGACGGCGACGGGGTGGATGGCGGGGCCGGACAGTCCGCCTCCCCCGGCGCCGAGTGCCGGTCGGCGCGTGACCGGGTCGTAGGCCAGGCCGAGCAGCGTGTTGATGCAGGTCACGGCCTCGGCGCCGGCAGCGGCGACGGCGCCGGCGACCTCGACGATGCGGTCGGTGTTGGCGCTCAGCTTCGCCCACCGCGGCCGGCCGCACCCGGCGGTCGCCGCCAGCACCTCGGCCGACAGCTCGGGGTCGTGGGCGAAGATGGCGTCACGACCCTCGAGGTTGGGGCACGACAGGTTGACCTCGACGGCGACGATCTCGGGAGGTGCTGTCGGCGAGCAGGTCCGCCGCTCGGGCGTAGTCGTCGACCGAGCGTCCCCAGATCGAGGCGACGACCGTGGCACCCGTGGCGAGCAGGTCGGGCAGCACGTGGTCCAGCCAGTACGGCAGGCCAGGACCCTGCAGGCCGACGGCGTTGAGCATCCCCTTCGGCGTCGGGTGCAGCCGCGGTGCCGGGTTGCCCGCCCACTCGTAGGCGGCGAGCGACTTGACGACGACCGCCCCGAGCGCCGACAGGTCGAGGTACCGCGCCAGCTCGGTCCCGTACCCCGCCGTCCCCGACGCCGTCATCACCGGGTTCGCCAGCTCGACCGACCCGACGTCACTGCTCCCGGCCACGCAGGTCATGCTGGCCGCTCCTCGGCGGCGCCTCGTCGCTCGCATCGTGCGCTCCTGCCCCTCAGCGCTGTGATGCTCTTGGAGCGAGCGCACCTCGAGCGGGAGGTCGCGGCGCTCGGCCAGGCCCTGGACGGCCGCCAGCGCGGCGTCGACGGTCGTCACGCAGGCGACGCGGTGGAGCGAGGCGGCCTTGCGGATCTGCTCGCCGTCGGAGCGGCCGCCGCGACCCTCCGGCGTGTTGACGACGAACGTGACCTCGCCGGCGCCGATCAGGTCGACGGCGGTCTTGCCCTCGCCCTCGCTGACCTTGGCGACGACCTCGTCGACCGGGTTGCCGAAGCGGGCCAGGAAGTCGGCGGTGCCCTGCGTCGCGGCCACCGCGAGGCCGAGCTCGCGCAGGCGCTTGGCGACGACCAGTCCGGCGGGCTTGTCGATGTCGGCGAGCGAGAGGAACACCGTGCCATCCGTCGGCAGGATCGTCCCGGCGGCCAGCTCGGCCTTGTGGAACGCCAGCCCGAACGTGCGGTCGATGCCCATCACCTCGCCCGTCGAGCGCATCTCCGGACCGAGCGCCGGGTCGACCTCGGGGAACCGGGAGAACGGCAGCACGGCCTCCTTGACGGCGACGCTGTCACCGTTCATCACGGACGGACGCAGCAAGCCTTCGTCGCGCAGCTCGGCGAGCGTGGCGCCGAGCATCACCCGCGTCGCCACCTTGGCCAGCGGCACGCCCGTCGCCTTGGCGACGAACGGGATCGTGCGGCTCGCCCGCGGGTTGGCCTCGATCACGAACACCGTCGTGCCGGCGACGGCGTACTGCACGTTGATCAGCCCACGCACGTCGAGCCGATCGGCGATCGCCGCCGTGTACGCCTCGATGACCTCGACCACCCACGACGGCAGCGTCGGCGGCGGGATCGCGCACGCCGAGTCGCCCGAGTGCACCCCGGCCTCCTCGACGTGCTCCATCACGCCGCCGATCAGCACCTCGCCGGTGTGGTCGCGCACGGCGTCGACGTCGACCTCGACGGCATTCTCGAGGAAGCGGTCGATCAGCACCGGCCGCTCGGCGGACAACCCACCCTCGCGCCCGAGGCTCCCGAACCCGGCCAGCTCAGACGCCCACACCTCTTGGAGGGCTGCGGCGAGCTGGTTGACGTCGTGGACGATCTGCATCGCCCGCCCGCCGAGCACGTAGCTCGGGCGGACGAGGACGGGGAACCCGACCTCCTCGACGATCGCCAGGGCGTCCTCCAGATCGGCTGCCGTGCCGCCGGGCGGCTGGGGGATGCGCAGCTCGTGGCACAGGGCGTTCCACTTCTCGCGATCCTCGGCCAGGTCGATCGACGCCGGCGCGGTGCCGGCGATCAGCTCCGCCGGGATCAGCGACGCCAGCTTGAGCGGGGTCTGCCCACCGAGCGAGACGATCACCTTCGGGGCCACGCCACCCGCTGCGGCGGTCTCGGCGGCGATCACGTGGTGTACGTCCTCGCCCGTCAGCGGCTCGAAGTACAGGCGGTCGGACGTGTCGTAGTCCGTCGACACGGTCTCCGGGTTGCAGTTGACCATCACCGTCTCGTAGCCGGCCTCGCGCAGAGCGAAGCTGGCGTGGACGCAGCAGTAGTCGAACTCGATGCCCTGGCCGATGCGGTTCGGACCCGAGCCGAGGATGATCACCCGTGGCCGGTCCGACGGGCGGACCTCGTCCTCGTCCTCCCACGTCGAGTAGTGGTACGGCGTCTCGGCGGCGAACTCGGCGGCGCACGTGTCGACCGTCTTGTACGTCGGCTCGACGCCACATGCCTGGCGTGCCGTGCGGACGTCGGCCTCGGTGACACCCCACAGGTGAGCGAGCTGGGCGTCGGCGAAGCCGAGCCGCTTCGCCCGCCGCCACGCGCGGGCGTCGAGCTCGGCGGGTCCGGCCAGTCCGGCCAGCCGTGGCGCTCCTCGACGATCGCCAGCAGCTGGTCGAGGAACCAGATGTCGATGCGGCAGGCCGCGTGGATCGCCTCGGGTGTGACACCTCGGCGGAGCAGCTCGCCGATCTGGAAGATGCGGTCGGGTGTGGGGATGGAGATCGCGGTCAGCAATGCGGCGTCGTCGAGCGTCGCCATCTGCTCCTCGGCGGGGTCGCAGTTGAGCCCGAGCCGGCCGTGCTCGAGCGAGCGCAGCGCCTTCTGCAGGCTCTCCGGGAACGTCCGCCCGATGGCCATCGCCTCGCCGACCGACTGCATCTGCGTGCCCAGCACGCCGGACGTGCCGGGCAGCTTCTCGAACGCCCAGCGCGGCACCTTGGTCACGACGTAGTCGATGACCGGTTCGAACGCACGCCGGCGTCGCCTTCGTCACATCATTCGGGATCTCGTCGAGCGTGTAGCCGACGGCGAGGCGGGCGGCGATCTTGGCGATCGGGAATCCCGTCGCCTTCGATGCCAGCGCCGACGAGCGCGACACACGCGGGTTCATCTCGATGATCACCTGCCGGCCGGTCACCGGGTCGAGGGCGAACTGCACGTTGGAGCCGCCCGTCTCCACACCGACCCGGCGGATGCAGGCGAAGGCGTCGTTGCGCATCTGCTGGTACTCGACGTCGCTCAGCGTCTGCGCAGGGGCGACGGTGATCGAGTCGCCGGTGTGCACGCCCATCGGGTCGACGTTCTCGATCGAGCAGACGATCACGCAGTTGTCGGCCCGGTCGCGCATCACCTCGAGCTCGAACTCCTTCCACCCGGCGATCGACTCCTCGACGAGGATCTCCCCGATCGGGCTGGCGGCGATGCCGGCGACGGCCAGCCGGTCGAGCTCGGCGGTCGTCGCGGCGATGCCGGTGCCGCGCCCACCGAGGATGTACGCCGGGCGGATGATGACGGGCAGGCCGATCTCGTCGGCGACCGCCCGGGCCTCGGCGAGGGTGTGGGCGATCCCGCTGCGCGGCACGTCGAGGCCGATCTCGAGCATCGCCTCCTTGAACCGCTCGCGGTCCTCGGCGGTGGCGATGGCCTCGGCGTCGGCGCCGATCATCTCCGGGGTGCCCGGCACGCCGATCAGACCCTGCTCGTAGAGGGCCATCGCCACGTTCAGCCCCGTCTGCCCACCCAGCGTCGGGAGCACGGCGTCGACGCGCTCACGCTCGATGATCCGTGCCAGCACCTCCGGGATCAGCGGCTCGATGTACGTACGGTCGGCGAAGTCGGGGTCGGTCATGATCGTCGCCGGGTTGGAGTTGGCGAGCACGACCCGGTAGCCCTCCTCGCGCAGGACACGACAGGCCTGGGTGCCGGAGTAGTCGAACTCGCAGGCCTGACCGATGACGATCGGCCCGGACCCGATGACGAGGATCGACTCGATGTCGTCGCGGCGAGGCATCAGGCGACGGCCTCGAGGAAGCGGTCGAACAGATAGGCGCTGTCGTGCGGACCCGGTCCCGCTTCGGGATGGTGCTGGACGGAGAAGGCGCGGACGCCGGCCACCGCCAGCCCCTCGCACACGCCGTCGTTGAGGTTGACGTGGGTGAGCTCGACCCCGGCGGGCAAGCTGTCGGCGGCGACGGCGAAGTTGTGGTTCTGGCTGGTGATCTCGATCGCCCCGGTGGTCAGGTCCTTGACCGGGTGGTTGGCGCCGTGATGGCCGAACGGCAGCTTCACGGTGTCCGCCCCCAGCGCCAGGCCGAGCACCTGGTGGCCGAGGCAGATGCCGAAGATCGGCACCTCGCCGAGCAGCTGGCGGACGGCGTCGACCGCGTACGGCACCTCGACCGGATCGCCTGGTCCGTTGGAGAGGAACACCCCGTCGGGTTCCCGGGCGAGGACGTCGGCCGCGGGCGTCGACGCCGGGACGACCTCGATCGTGCCGAGCTTGGCGAGATGGCGGAGGATCGTCCGTTTGATGCCGAAGTCGTAGGCGACGATGCGCTTCGGGCCGGCTCCGGTCACGGTGTACGGCTCGGATGTCGTGACCGTGGCGACGAGGTCGATGCCGGCGGTGCCGGGCTCGGCCTCGGCCCGCGCTCGGATGGCGTCGACGTCGTCCGCCGGCCCGAACGCGCCGGGGATGGCGCCGGTGTCGCGGATCAGGCGCGTCAGGCGGCGCGTGTCGATGCCGGTGATGCCAGGGATGCCGAACTGCACGAGCATCGCCTCGAGGTCGCCCTCCGAGCGCCGGTTGCTCGGCCGCCGTGCGAGCTCGCGGACGATCACCCCGCGGCAGAACGGCCGGCGGGACTCGAAGTCAGTGGCGTTGACCCCGTAGTTGCCGATGTGTGGGTTGGTGAACGTGATGATCTGGCCGGCATAGCTGGGGTCGGTGACGATCTCCTGGTAGCCCGACATCGCCGTGTTGAACACGATCTTCGCCTGCGGCCGGCGAAGCGCCTGGAGGCGCCGCCGTGCCGGATCGGGAGATCGCCACTGAGCCCGGGACATTGCCCGCGCCGCTCAGGTCAGGTCGTGCGCCGAACAGCTCGCCCTCGAAGACCGACCCGTCGGCGAGGACGAGAACGCCATGCTCCCTCATCGCTGTGCCACCCCATCGCGCACGACCGGTTCGCCGCGGAACACGGTGTGGCGGACACGGCCACGGAGGTCCAGGCCGGCGAACGGCGTGTTGCGGCTGCGGCTCGCCAGCGAGCCGGGGCGGACCTGCCACGTGACGTCGGGGTCGAACACGACGAGGTTGGCCGGGCTACCCGCCTCGATCGGGACACCGTGGCGGTCGGCGACGCCGGCGATCGCCGCCGGCTTCCACGACAGCGCGGCGACCACGTCGGCGAGCGGCATGTCGAGCACCGCGAGTGCCACACCGAGCGCGGTCTCCAGGCCGAGCATGCCCGGCGGGGCGTCGTCGATGGGACGTTCCTTGTCCTCCACCGGGTGCGGGGCGTGGTCGGTGGCGATGGCGTCGATCGTCCCGTCGGCGAGGCCGGCGTGCAGCGCGGCGACGTCGTCGGCGGTGCGCAGCGGCGGGTTGACCTTGAACAGCGGGTCGTAGCCGCGCAACGCCTCGTCGGTGAGGGCGAGGTGGTGCGGCGTGACCTCGGCCGTCACCGCCAGCCCGTCGGCCTTGGCCGCGCGCACGAGCTCGACACTGCGCGCGGTCGACAGGTGCAGCAGGTGGATCCGCGCACCGGTCAGCCGGGCCAGCTCGATGTCGCGGTGGACCATCAGCTCCTCGGCGACGGCCGGCCAGCCGGGCAGGCCGAGCTCGCTGCAGCAGCGTCCCTCGTGCATCACCGCCCCGCCGGTCAGCCGGGCCACCTCGCAGTGTTGGGCGAGCACGATGTCGAGGCCGAGCGAGTACTCCATCGCCCGGCGCATCAGCAGCGGGTCCTGCACGCCGTTGCCGTCGTCGGTGAACAGTCGCACACCAGCGTCGGCGAGCTCGGCGAACGGGGCCAGCACCTCACCGGCTCGACCCATCGTGATGCAGCCGGCGGGCAGCACCTCGCACAAGCCGGCCTCCTCGCCCCGACTGCGCACCAGCTCGACCACGCCACGGGAGTCCTGAGCGGGATCGGTGTTCGGCATCGCCACGACGGCGGTGTAGCCCCCGAGGGCGGCAGCCCTGCTCCCCGTCTCGATCGTCTCGGCGTCCTCATGGCCCGGCTCGCGGAGGTGGGCGTGGAGGTCGACGAACCCAGGGGCGACGACGCAGCCAGTGGCGTCGAGCGTCTCGTCGCCATCGAGCCCGTCGCCGACGTCGGCGATGCTACCGTCGTCGATGAGCACGTCCGCCCGCCGCTCCCCCGTCCGGTCGATGACGCGGCCGCCCCTGATCAGCACCGTCACAGCGACCCTCCCGCGACCCGAGCAGCTCGAACAGCACGGCCATGCGCACGGCGACGCCGTTGGCGACCTGTTGGGTGATGACCGCTCCCGGCAGCTCGGACGGGTCGACGAGGATCTCCACGCCGCGGTTCATCGGGCCCGGGTGCATCACCAGCGCGTGCTCCTGCAACCGTCGGGCGCGCGCCGGCGTGAGCCCGAAGCGGGTGCTGTACTCGCGGAGGCTGGGCACGAGCGCCTCGGTCATCCGCTCCCGTTGCATCCGCAACAGGTACAGCACGTCGACCTTCTCGACCACCGAGTCGAGGTCGTCGGTGGCGGGCACAGGCGAACCGGGGGAGGAGCGTCGGCGGCGCGACGAGCGTGACGTCGGCGCCGAGCATGGTGAAGATCTCCACCACACTGCGCGCCACGCGGCTGTGGCGGATGTCGCCGACCACGGCGGCGCGCAGGCCGTCGAGCCCGCCGGTCCGTCCGAGCGCCGAGCGCACGGTGTAGGCGTCGAGCAGGGCCTGCGTCGGATGGGCGTGCCAGCCGTCGCCACCGTTGACGATGCTGGCGGTGGTCCAGCGGGCGACCTGCCACGGCACCCCGCTCGACTTGTGGCGGATGACGAAGGCGTCGACGCCCATCGCGGCGACCGTCTCGATCGTGTCGCGGAGGCTCTCGCCCTTGTTCACGCTCGAGGTGCCGACGCTGAACGTCATCACGTCGGCGGACAGGCGCTTGGCGGCGGTCTCGAAGGAGAGGCGGGTCCGTGTCGAGTCCTCGAAGAACAGGTTGCACACGGTCTTGCCGCGCAGCGCCGGCACCTTCGGGTTCGACCGTTGGTTGACCTCGACCATCGTGTCGGTGAGGTCGAGCAGGCGCAGCACGCCGTCGAGGCCGACCTCGCTGATCGAGCGGAGGTGCTTCACGCCACGATCTCCACCGCCGTCGGGCGCCACGACCACCTCCTCGTCTCGACTCGTCGGCAGGTTCTTGCCCACGAAGTCCGGGCGGATCGGCAGCTCGCGGTGGCCGCGGTCGACGAGCACCGCCAGCTGCACCGCCCGCGGCCGGCCGTAGTCGGCGACGGCGTCGAGGGCGGCACGGACCGTCCGTCCGGTGAACAGCACGTCGTCGACGAGGACGACCGTCGCCCCGTCGAGGCTGATCGGGATGTCGCTGCGCTCCGCCGGCACGACGGGCCGGATCCCGATGTCGTCGCGGTAGAGCGAGGCGTCGATGCTGCCGACGGGCACCGCCCGGTCGATGCGCTCGATCTCCTCGCCGAGCCGCCGGGCCAGCCACACGCCGCCCTTCTGCACGCCGATCAGGGCGACGCCGTCGACACCGTGGTTGCGCTCGAGGATCTCGTGGGCCATGCGGGTCGTCGCCCGCCGAACGTCGTCGGCTGCGAGCACCCGCTTGGCGCTCGTCGTGGTCTGATCCAAGCTGCTCCTCCGTCCGGGCCTCACGGGACCCGCTTCACGGTCGTCCTGGAGGGTAGCAGCGCGGTCAACCGTCGCCGCTGGTCCGTCGTGTGGTGGAACAGTGGATGTCGTGCAGTTCGAGGACATGTACCGCCGCGAGCTGCGCACGATGATCGCCCTCGGCACGTCGCTGACCGGGAGCCGCGAGGCCGGCGTCGACCTCGCCCACGAGGCGATGGCTGCGGGCGTACCGCGCCTGGCCGAAGGTCTCCACGATGGACCGTCCCGGCGCGTGGATCCGCCGGGTGCTGATCAACCTGGCCATCGATTGGCAGCGCCGGGCTGCTCGCGAGCGGCGCGCCGTGGCACGCATCGCACCGCCGCCGCCGGTCGAGCTGGCCGACCCCGTGAGCACGCAGTTCTGGGCGGCCGTGCGGTCGCTGCCCGAGCGCCAGCGCGCCGCGGTCGTCCTGTACTACGTCGAGGATCTCGGGGTCGAGCAGATCGCCGAGGTCCTGGCGGTCACCGCGGGGACGGTGAAGGCGTCGCTGTTCAAGGCACGACGCTCCCTGGAGCGGGCGCTGCGCGTCGAGGAGGTGTCGTGACCACGATCGATGACATCGGCCGCCGGGCCGGGCGCGACGCGCTCGCCGACGCCGAGCTGCTGGCCGACGCCGACGCCGGCCTCGCCCGCCTGCTCGCCGAGTCGGAGACCGAGCGCGAACCGCGCGCCGGCGGCCGGCGCTGGGCAGTCGTCGCTGCCCTCGGCACCGTCGCCGCGGCCGCCGTCGGCCTCGTCGTGGTGCTCCGGGACGACTCGCCCGAGCCGGTCGTCCCGGCCGAGCCGGCGCCGGCGACCACCGGGCAGCAACAGTCCACGACGACGGCCGCGCCCTCGACCACGGCCGCGCCCTCGACGACCGCGGCGCCGAGCACGACAGCCGCCCCGACGACGACGCCGGTCGCCGACACCCTCGGCGTGAGCTACCTGTCGCCCCCGCCGCTGCTCGCGCCGGAGGTGTTCGCCACGGTCACGGTCGGCGAGCCGTCGAGTCTCGCCATCTCCCCGACCGGGCAGGTGGTCGTCGTCGACGCCACGGCGAGCACCGCCCTCGTCGTCGAACCGGACGGGTCGGTCCGGACCGTGCCGCTCGACGTGGCACCGCCCTACCTCGTCGCCGCGGGCCCGGCGACGTCGTCTACGGGTTGCGCTTCGAGCCTCCCGCCACCGGCGTGGTGCCCGACGCTTCGATCGTGGCGATCGCGCTCAGCGGCGATCGTGCCGGCGAGGTCGTGGGGTCGGCGTCGGTGGATCCGAACGCCTACCTCGAGCTGCCCAGCGCCGCCTTCGGCAACGGACCCGATGGCGTCGTGGACCGCACCCGCAGCGTCGGCGAGACCGTCATCGGCTACGTCGATCCGCGGGGTCAACCGTCCAGCTGGCCGGGAGAGCCACCGCCACTGGTGACGATGGACGCCGACGACACCGTCCGGTCCAGCACAGGGACGACGTGGCCGCTGCGCATCGAACGGTCCCCCGTCTGGTCGGCGCCGTACGAGGGTGAGACGGGACCGGCGGCGAGCGCGGATGGCGGCGCCGTCGTGTGGACGTCGATCGGGCCTCCCGTCGTTCCAGGAGCCGACTACAGCCCGCCGACGATCCCCGTCCTCGCCGAGCTGGCACCCGACGGATCGGCGATCTGGCATCAGCTGCCCGCCGACTGGTCCGTGGCGGCGAGCGACGTCGGCGGGACGATCCTCGCTCGTCGCGACGGCGACGCAGTTGCAGCTCGCCCGACTCGGGGCGGTCGGCGACCGCCGGCACGAACGACCCGGTCGCCGCCGTCGCCGAGGCGATCGGGGCGTCGACGCTCGTCACACGAGCTCCCGGTCGTGACGTCAGTGTTCGCCGGCGGCGCGCCACCGAGGTCACCATCGCCGCCGGACGTGTTCGTCCAGTCGGACGGGGAGTTCCTGTGGTGGACGGACGCCACGACGTCCACTGCTACGACCTTGGACGGAACGGTCGTCTGCGTGGCCGAGGGCTCGCTGCACCGGATCCGCGCCGAGGCCGACGGCGGCTACATCGCCTCGGTCGAGAGCTGGGCGGACGTGCCGGGAAGCACGGACGACACGCCCGTCCCGAACTTCGCCGTCGACTGCGAGACCGGCGAGCGCCAGCCGATCGAGCCGATCACCTGGTCGCGTGAGGGCGGGTCCCGGTTCATCGAGCGTGTGGGCGACCGCACGTTCGAGGGTCAGGGCGACGCCGAAGGCAACGCCCACCTCGTCAACGAGACGGGGATCTCGATCGACGGCGACGACTACGCCGGCTACCACACGTTCGACGACGATGGGTCGGGCGTCGCGTACCTCGTGATGGACGCCCTCGCCACGCCTCATCTCAGTGACGTGGTCCGCGCCCGGGACACGACGACCGGCGAGTTGCTGTGGACCGTCGACCTCGACGCGCCGGCAGCCGGCCTGTGGTGGTACGGCGACCGGGTGCTCGCCGTGATCCCGACCGACATCGGGACGATGGAGACCGCCGCCGTCGCCGTCATCGACGCCACCACCGGCGAGATCGTGACCACCGTGCCGACGACCCTCGACATCGCGTTCGTCGGCTGATCCGGCAGCTCGCTGCGAGCAGAGCAAGACCTCACGCAGTGTGAGAGACGCTAGTTCGGTGTCACCGCGCCGGAGTCAGGCACGCCGAAGCTCGGATCGGGCGGTCCGAACGCCGACCTCGCCACTCCATCGTCTGAGGCGTCAAGCCATGGCTGATCGGTGAGCGGGGGAGTATCGGTGACTGCGAACAGATACACGCCGACCGTCCTGCCTTCGGTTGCGACCTGCTGTCCGGATGACAGGAACTTGTCCCGGCTGATAGCGCCTGTCTGGCGGAACAGCCAACCGGCTTCGACGAGCTTCCAGCCCTCCGCCTCGATCTCCGTCGATGTTCTCGCATCCACGATGCACGCTGTTCTCTGACGGCAAGTTTCTGCAACCTGGACAGCACTGTGCGAGTTTCGTGTGAGATGTCGCACTCCGCCCGCACTCTGCGGATCTGCTGCGATGGCGGCCGATGGACTGATGCGGGGCCTGTCTCGCGGTCAGCGCCCGCCCCGACTGGTCAGGGGGCGGGTGCCCGGGGCGGCGGACCGAGCGTCCGCAGGCGGGCGCGGGCCAGCTGGGCGAGCTCGTCGATCTCCTTGGGCGTCTGGGTGATGCCGTTGAGGTACTCGATGCGCCGCACGTCGTCGTCACCAGGGGGCACGTCGTGGTGATCGCTGAGGATTGCCAGCCCGGTGGGTGCGATGTCGACGGTGGACCCCTCGAAGTGCAGGTTGCCGTCGGGTCGGCGCAGCTCGATCCGGCGATCAGCTCGCAGTGTGAGGGTCCAGCCACCTTCGTGGACGAGGTGGTGGTGGCGGCTGCACAGCGGGAGCAGGTTGGCCAGGTCGGTCTGACCACCGTGTTGCCAGGGCGCGATGTGGTGGATGTCGCAGTCGTCGAAGCCGACGGTGCAGCTCGGGTGGGCGCACGTGCGGTACATCGCCCGCAGCGCCCGACGCTGGTCGCGTGTCGCGACACGTTTGGCTCGCCCGACGTCGAGGGTGACGCCGTCACCGTCGAGCACGACCGGGATGATGTCGGCCGCACAGCACAGCCGGCGGATCGACTCCACAGGAATGTCCTCACCGGTCGATGTCTCGCACACCGACCGGTCGTGCAGTCCGTGTTGCAAGGTGTCGAGGTCGATCAGGACTGACACCTCGGGCACGCCACGGCCCGCACCACGCGCTCCGGTGATCAGCCCGACGAGGGCGTCGGCCTTGACCTGGTCGAGCGTGCGGTCGTCGGCGCTGTTGGCCTGTTCGGCGCTGGTCGCCGCGACGAGGGCGTTGGCAACCGCGGCGTCGGTGAGTGGATCCAGCACGAGGTCGGTGTGGCAGAGCCCGCTGACGCGGTCGACCCAGCGGCGCACGCATCGCTGCCGGCGTAGGTGTTCGTGGCGACGCATCCCGTCGTCGCGCGACAGGATCTGGCCGAGCTTCCGGACCTCACGGTCGAACGCCTCGACCGACGAGGACTTGGCCGACTCGACGAGCGTCGACTCCAGCTGTTTGAGATCGCTGCACCCGCGCTCGTCGAGGTCGTTGACCACTCGGGCCAGCGCATCAGCGTGGCCGGCCGACACGGTGCCGTCGGCGAGCGCGTCGTGCACCTCGGGTAACAGGTCGCAGACCTTGCCGCGCTGCGCCGCCTGCTCGGCATCCTTCGCTGCGCGGCGACCGCCGCCGGCGAGCAGCGACGATGGCGCCTCGCACGCGCCGGCCTCGGCCAGACGGCGGGCGTGGATGGCGATGCGGACGTCGAGAGCGTCGAGCCACGCCCGGACCTGCTGTGACGTCGTCACCAGGTCGGCGAGGCCGCGGCGGTCGCACGTCGCCGGGTCGGCAGCGGCCAGCAGGGTGACCAGGGCGACGATCCGGGACATGGAGTGATAGTATCGAACGTACGTTCGAGAGTCAAGCAGAAATCCTTGTCCGAGCGGTAACCTCGGCCGCCAATGGCGCAGACGGTCACCGATCCGGTCGCGCCGCCTCCCGAGGCTCCGCCGATCGACGAATCCCGTGGTCCAGGGCTCGTCGAGCGGGTGCAGACGAGGCTCAGGGACGAGCCGGCACTGATCGGCCTCGCCGTCATCGTGCTCGTCTGGTTCGTCGTGTTCGAACGGCTCGTCTGGAACCGCCACGACGTCTTCGCCACGTTCGACTTCGACCTCGGCCACCACGACCAGGCGATCTGGCTGCTGTCACGGGGCAAGGGCTTCATCACGGTGAGCGGCATGCCGGTGCTCGGGCACCACTTCACCGTCGCCTACTTCGCGCTGGCCCCGCTGTACTGGCTCGGCGGTGGCCCGCAGCTGCTGATCGTCCTGCAGAACGCCGCCCTCGCCCTGGCTGCCGTGCCGATCTACCTGCTGGCCCGCGATCGCCTGCAGAACGCCTGGTGGGCGCTCGCCCTCGCTGCGGTGTGGCTGCTCAACCCGTCGGTGCAGTGGCTGGCGTGGGAGACCTGGCACCCCGAGACGATGGCGATCCCCTTCTTCCTCGGGGCCTACTTGATGGCGACACGACAGCGGTGGACGCCGTACTGGCTGCTCCTCGTCGCCGCCATGGCGTGGAAGGAGGACATCGCCATCGCCGTCGGTGTGCTCGGCATCGTGATGGCCATCCGCGGCCAACGGCGCATCGGGTTGCTGACGCTCGGCGTGGCCATCGTGTGGTTCGTCGTCGCCTACGGCCTGGTGATGCCCCACCTCAACGGCGGCACCAACCATGCCGGCACGTTCTACGGCGAGCTCGGGGACTCCCCCACCGCGATCGCCCGCACGATGCTGACCGAGCCCGACGTGATCATCGATCGACTGACGGCCAACGACGCCCTCGGTTACGCGAGGGACCTGCTCGCCCCGTTCGGCTTCCTCCCGCTGCTCGCCCCGCTGCTGCTGCTCGTCGCCCTCCCGCAGTTCCTCGCCAACGTCCTCACCAACGCCAACTTCTTCTACGACATCCGCTTCCACTACGCGGCGATCATCGTCGCCGTGCTCGCCCTGGCGACCGTCGAGGGCATCGCCTGGTTGCGACACACGAGCTGGCGACGGTTCGCCGTCGGGTTCGTCGGTGCGTGCGCGCTGGCCGCGTCGGTGGCGTGGGGCATCTCGCCGATCAGCACACAGTTCCGCACCGGCTACTGGCCGCTCGACGGCAACGCTCGGCAGGCGACGCTCGACGCGGCCGTGGCGACGGTGCCGGACGACGCGGCGGTCTCGGCTCCCTACAACATCGTCCCCCACCTCGCCCACCGCACGCAGATCTACACGTTCCCGAACCCGTTCATCCCCCACAACTGGGGCGTCGCCGGCGTCGCGCCCGACGATCCCGACCTCGACCACACGCCCGACGAGGTGGAGTGGATCATCGTCGATCGGTTGTCGATCGGTCCCGAGTCGCGTGAGGCCAAGCTGCTGGCGACGCTGCTCGAGCAACGAGGAGTTCGAGGTCGTCAGCGACACCGACGGCATCGTCGTCGCCCGGCGGGTCAAGCCGCCCGTCGGCGAGATCGGCCCGGACGGGCTCTTGGTGGAGTAGTTCAGGCGCGCAGGTCGGCGGCGAGCGCCGACAGCACGCCGTTGACGAACCGGCCGCTGTTGTCGGTGGAGAAGCGCTTGGCCAGCTCCACGGCCTCGTCGATGACGACGGCGACGGGCACGTCCGGCCGCTCGGCGAGCTCGAACGTGGCGAGGCGCAGCACGTTGAGGTCGAGCACCGGCATGCGCTCCAATCGCCAGTCGGTCGCCTTGGCGGCGATCAGCGTGTCCAGCCGCTCGGTGTGCGCGGCGACGCCGTGGACGAGCGCCGTCGTCAGCTCGTCGGGCTCGACGATCTGCAGCTCGAGCGCGTCGATCGGCGAGATCCCCTTCGCCTGCGCCTCGTAGAGCAGGTACAGGGCGCGTTCGCGGGCATCGGACCGCGGGTCCGGTCGTTTCGGCGCCGGGTTCACACGCGGGTGATGTACTCGCCGGAGCGGGTGTCGACCTTGACCTTGTCGCCGGTCTCGACGAACAGCGGCACCTGCACCGACTTGCCCGTCTCCAGCAGCGCCGGCTTGCGGGCACCGGAGACACGGTCGCCCTGCACGCCGGGCTCGGTCTGGGTGACCTTCAGCTCGACGGACGCCGGGATCTCGACGCCGATGATCTGGCCTGGTACTGGGCGATCTGGGCGACGGCCTGCTCGACGAGGTAGTCGGCGGCGTCGCCGAGACTGGCTCGCGGGATCGTCAGCTGGTCGTAGGTCGAGGTGTTCATGAACACGTAGTCGTCGCCGTCGCGGTACAGGAACTGCATGTCCTGGCGTTCGACGATGGCCTGCTCGACACGGATGCCGGCGTTGAACGTGCGGTCGAGGACGTTGCCCGTTCGCACGTTGCGCAGCTTGGTGCGCACGAACGCCCCGCCCTTGCCGGGCTTGACGTGCTGGAACTCGACGACCTGGAACAGGCCGTTGTCGAGCTCGAGCGTGATCCCGGTCTTCAGGTCGTTGGTGGTGATGGCAGGCATGGGGCGTCCTTGGACAGGTGGGTGAGCCGGCGACCGCCGTCCGCGGTCACCGCGACGAGGTCCTCGATGCGGACCCCACCGAACCCGCCACGATAGAGGCCGGGCTCGACGGTGACGACGTCGCCGGCGACGAGCTCGTCCTCGGAGACCGTCGAGGAGAACGGGTCCTCGTGGATGTCCAGCCCGACGCCGTGCCCGGTGCCGTGGATGAACCAGTCGCCGTACCCGGCGTCGGCGAAGACGTTGCGGCACGCCGCGTCGACGTCGCGGGCGCTGGCGCCGGCGCCGACGGCAGCGAGGCCGGCGAGCTGCGCCTCGAGCACGAGGTCGTAGATCCGTCGTTGCTCCTCGGTCGGGTCGCCGACGACGATCGTGCGGGTCATGTCGGAGTGGTAGCCGTCGACGAGGGCGCCGACGTCGATGATCACGGTGTCGCCCTCGACGATCGTGCGCCGCCCGGTCTGATGGTGCGGGCGGGCCGCGTTGTCCGGGCCGCTGGCGACGATCGTGTCGTAGCTCGGCCCGTCGGCGCCCAGGCGGCGCATGCGGTGCTCCAGCTCGTCGCGGACGTCGGCCTCCGTCGGGCGTTCGCCGAGCATCGGCGCCACCGCGGCGAGTGCCTCGTCGGCGATCGCCGCGGCCCGCTCCATCCGGGCCAGCTCGCCGCTGTCCTTCACGCGCCGGAGCCGCCCGACGGTGCCGTCGTCGGGTCGTAGGTCGAGGTCGTCGGCCAGGTCGGTCCAGGCGGCGTGGGTGAGGTGTCGTCGCCTCGGCGCGGACCGGACCGGCGCCGGCGCACTCGACGAGCAGCTCGCGCAGCTTCGGGCGGGTCGTCGCGGCGACGACCTCGGCGTCGAGCCCGGCCGCGGCCAGGTCGGCGGCGGCCCGCTCGGCGTAGCGGCCGTCGGTGACGAGGACCATGCGGTCGGGACGCACGACGACCCAACCGAGCGAGCCGCCGAACGAGGTCAGCCAGCGGATGTTCGACGGGGTCGAGACGAGCAGCGTGTCGCCGTCGAGGCGCGGCGCGCGCGGCGTCGGGCCGCGTGGCGTAGCCGATCGGCGGGAGGTCGCTCATGCGCGGGACGCCAGCAGGTTGGCGACGGCACGGGCGGCGAGCTCGTAGCCGAACCCGCCGAAGCCGACGATGGAGCCGTCGGCGACCGGGGCGATGACGCTGGTGTGGCGCCAGGCCTCGCGGGCGTTGGGGTTGGACAGGTGCAGCTCGACGACCGGGCCGTCGAACGCGGCGAGGGCGTCGTGCAGGCTCCACGCGTAGTGGGTGAAGGCGCCGGCGTTGACGATGATCGCCGCGCACCGCCGGCGGGCACCGTGGATCGCCTCGACCAGCTCGCCCTCGTGGTTGCTCTGCACCGCCTCGACGGCGAGTCCGTGCTCGCCGGCGACCCGTTCGGCCGTCGCCACGTGGTCGGCCAGCGTCGCCGTGCCGTAGATCTCCGGCTCGACGGTCCCCCAACAGGTTCAGGTTGGGCCCGTGCAACAGCAACACGATCGGCGCGTTCACCGTCCACGCGACACACGGTACGTCCCCATCCGAGTGCTGGAGCGCCGGACGCCGCACAACACTCGGATGGCGTCAACACTCGGATGCGTCACGCTCGAGGGCCGCACGCACGTCGGCCTCGGCCACGCCGGCGACGACCTCGACGCCGCGCGGACCGTCGAGGACGAACGTCAGGCCGTCGAGCGCCTTCTTGTCCCGCTCCATCAGGGCGACGACTGCGTCGACGTCGACGCCCGCCGGGACGGCGGTCGGCAGCCCGTACGTGCCCCCGACGACTGCTCGATGGGCGGCGACCCGCTCGACGTCGATGCGGCCGAGCAGCCGGGCCAGCTCGGCGGCGTAGACGAGACCGATCCCGACCGCCTCGCCGTGGGTCAGGTCGTGGCCGGTGGCGACCTCCAGCGCGTGGGCGAGCGTGTGGCCGTAGTTGAGCAACGCCCGGCGGCCCCCTTCACGCTCGTCCTCGGCGACCACCTCGGCCTTGATCTCGACGCACCGAGCGACTCTCGACGTCAGGTCCATGGCGTCGAGGTCGTCCCCGGTCAGGAAGTGGTACTTGGCCATCTCGCCGTCGCCCGACCGTCGCTCCCGCGCCGACAGCGTGGCGAGCGCGTCGAGGTCGCACACGACCCCGGCCGGTTGCCAGAACGCTCCCACGAGGTTCTTGCCCTCCGGAAGGTTGACGCCCGGTCTTGCCGCCGATCGCTGCGTCGACCATGCCGAGCAACGTCGTCGCCACGTGGACGACGGCGACGCCGCGGTGCCACGCAGCGGCGGCGAACCCGGCCACGTCGGTGACCATGCCGCCACCGACCGCGATCACCACGTCGTCGCGCGTCAGCCCGAAGGCGGCGAACCCGCGGGCGAGCGCCTCGACGGTCGCCAGGTTCTTGTGCTGCTCGCCGTCGCCGATCTCGAAGCGCTGCGTCCGCAGGCCGGTGTCGACGACGAACGGAACGGTGGCCTGGGAGACGATCGCCGCCCGGCGCGCCGACTCCGGCAGCATTTCGCGCAGGTGCGCCACGGCGCCGTGGCCGACGACGACGTCGTAGGACCGCTCGCCGAGCGCCACGGTCACCCGCCGCACGTCGTCCATCAGCTGCCGGAGTTCAGCGACGCTCGGAATGCCTCGGCGTTGCGAACCAGCTCGTTCACCGAGTCGCCGCCGAACTTGCGCTGCGCTTCCGCCGCCAGCACGAGCGCCACCATCGTCTCGGCGACGACGCCCATCGCCGGCACGGCCGTGACGTCGGTGCGCTCCTTGAACGAGAGCGCCGGCTCCTTGGTGGCCGTGTCGACGGTCTCCAGCACCGGCACGTTGAGCGTCGCCAGCGGCTTCATCGCGGCCCTGCACGACGAGCAGTTCACCCGTCGACATCCCTCCCTCGATGCCACCGGCGAGCGTCGAGTCGCGGCGGTAGCGACCACCGGCCTCGTCCCAGTGGATCGGATCGTGGGCCTCGCTCCCCCGCCGCCCGGCGACGTCGAAGCCGTCGCCGACCTCGACGCCCTTGACCGCCTGGATGCTCATCACGGCGGCGGCGAGGAGGGCGTCGAGCTTGCGGTCCCAGTGGACGTGGCTGCCGAGCCCGACGGGCACGCCCTCGGCGAGCACCTCGACGACCCCGCCGAGCGAGTCGCCGTCCTTGGCCGCCGCCTTGACCTCGAGGATCATCGCCTCGGCGGCGGCCGGATCGAAGCAGCGCACGGGCGACTCGTCGACCTGCGCCAGATCGCCGAAGGTCGGGCGGGCGGCCGTGGCCCGCGCCGCGCCCATCTGCACGACGTGGGAGAGCACACGCACGCCGAGCTCGGCGAGCAGCAGCTTGGCGACGGCGCCGGCAGCGACGCGGGCTGCCGTCTCGCGGGCGCTGGCCCGCTCGAGCACGTCGCGTGCATCGGTGAACCCGTACTTCTGCATCCCGGCGAGGTCGGCGTGCCCCGGTCGCACCTGGGTGAGCGGCGCGGCCGTCGCCCCTGGCGCCGGGGACATCTCGGCGTGCCACTTGTCGCTGCGGAACCACTCCGTGTTGCGGATCTCGATGGCCACCGGCGAGCCGATCGTGCGCCCGTGACGGACACCGCCGAGCAGGGTCAGCTCGTCGACCTCGAAGCGCTGGCGTGGCCCACGGCCGTAGCCGAGACGGCGCCTGGCGAGCTCGCCCTGGATGTCCTCGACCGTGACCGCCAACCCGGCCGGCAGGCCCTCGACGATCACGACGAGGCCCTGCCCGTGTGACTCGCCGGCCGTCAGGAATCGCAGCACGGCTCAACCGTACTGTCGAGTACGTGGTGCCGGCCTGCCCACCAGCACGTACTCATCCGGCCGCACGTACTCGACTGAGCACGGCCTCGCGCATCACCGACGTGTCCGGGCGGATGCCGGTCCACAGCTGCTGCTGGAGGGCGGCCTGGTGCACGAGCATGCCCAGCCCGTCGACCGTGCGGCAGCCGCGCTCCGACGCGGCGTCGAGCAGCGCCGTGCGCAGCGGGTGGTACACGAGGTCGGCGACGACCTGCCCGGCGTGGAGCAGCGCCGGATCGAACAGCAGCTCGTCGCTGTCGAACCCGACGGACGTGGCGTTGATCACGATCTCGGCGCCGGCGAGATCGGCGAATGTCCCGACCCGGGCGACCGGGCACAGCGCCGCGGCTGCGTCGGCACGCGTCGCCGTGCGGTTGATCACGACGACCTCGCGCGGCTCCTGCTCGGCCCAGGGCGTCGACGACGCTGCGCCCCGCCCCTCCGGCTCCGGCCACGGCGACGACCGCCCCGGCGACGCCGACGCCGGCGTCGGCCAGGGCGGCGACGAGCCCGTCACCGTCCGTGCTGTGCCCCGTCAGCTCCCCGTCGGCGGAGCGCACGACGGTGTTCACCGACCGCAGCGTCGACGCGGCAGGCGACAGCGTGTCGACGGCAGCGGCGACGTCCTCCTTGTGCGGCGTCGTCACCGACAGCCCGGCGATCCCGAGCGTGCGCATCGCCTCGAGCGCCCTCGCGGCACCGCCGGCCGGCACGTCGAAGGCGACGTAGACCCAGTCGAGGCCACCGGCGGCGAACGCAGCGGTGTGGATGGCCGGCGACAGCGAGTGGCCGACCGGCGAACCGATCAGCGCGGCGACGCTGCACGGGCCCCGAGTGAGGCGAACCCGAGCATCTCAGTCCAGCAGGCCGGCGGCGGCCGCGGCGTCGACGTTGGCCTGGTGCTGCTCGCCCGTCGCGGCGAAGGCGTGACCGCCCTCCTCGTTGGCGAGCACGTAGTACAGGTACTCGCACGGGACGTCGTCGGGCAGGCCGGTGCACAGCGGATCGCCGACACTCGGGTTCGGCGCCGGGTTGAGCGCGGCGCGGATCGACTCGCGCCCCGGGTTGGCGATCGGTGTCGGCGGCAGGCCCGGGTTCTGGTACGTGTTCCAGTAGCCGGGCGTCTCGGCCTGGACGTTGAACGGGATCTCGTTCGGATCGAGGCCGGCCTGCAGGGTTCCGTAGCGCACGCTGGCGTCGATCTGCAGCGGCATGTCCCTGGCGAGTCGGTTGTAGATCACGCGGGCGATCTTCGCCCGGTCCTCGTCGACCTTCGCCTCCCGCTCGATGAGCGAGGCGATGGTCAGGATGCCGTAGGGGTCCTGCAGGAACTTCTGACCCTTGGTGACGATGTCCTCCTGGTTGCCGACACGCTCCATCTGCACGATCATCCGCTGGATCACCTGAGCTTCGCTCTCGCCGTTGGAGACCTGGTAGGTGTCGGGGAACAGCAGGCCCTCGAGCGAGGTCACGCCCGGTCGACGGAACGTGGCGACCAGCGACGGGTCGGCGGCCGCGGCCGTGAAGTCCGCTGCCGTCATCGTCTCCATGTCCCGGTCGAGTCGATCGGCGATCTGCTGGGCCGTGAAGCCCTCGGGGAAGGTCACCTTGGTGTAGGTCTCGTTGGGCGGCGTGCGCAGGCGACCGAGCACGTTGCCCATGTGGTCACGGCGCGCCAGCTCGTAGTAGCCGGGTGTGATCTCCAGGCCACCGTGGCGCTCGACGTACCAGCGGAACATCGAGGCATCGACGACGAAGCCCTCGGTCTCCAAGCGCTCGCTCAGCGACTGCAGGGTGTCGCCCTCGGCGACCGTGAAGCTGGCCGGCTGGGTCGGCTCACCCGACGGGTTGACCTGGCGGATGTACCACCAACCGACGGCGCCGGCCACGAGGACGAGCACGATCATGATGACGAGGGCGATGTAGGCGACCCACTTCACCGACCGCGTCTGCCAGCGCAGTCGCTCGACGGACCCGGCGGCCTGGGGCTCGTCCCACGGGTCGCTCGCCCAGTCGATCGTGTCCAGGTGATCGAGCGAATCGAGGTCGTCGATCCCCCGGAACTCGTTGACGTCGCGCGCCTCGCCGGCGCGTCGTGACTCCCGTTCCCGCGCCAGCTCGTCAGCGATGCTCATGGAAGCCCTTGCCATCCAGCCAGGACTGCAGGATCACCGCCGCGGCGACCTTGTCGACCTTGCCACGACGGTCGCGGCCGGCCACGCCGGCGTCGGCCAGCGCGCGCGTGGCGGTCACGGTGGTGAACCGCTCGTCGTGGAGCTCGACGGGCACGCCCACCACGGTAGCGAGAGCGGCGACTTCTGCCCTGGCAGCCTTCGCCGCCGGCCCGTCGCCACCGGACAGGCTGCGCGGCAGCCCGACGACAACCAGCTCGGCCTCCTCGTCGCGCACGAGATCGGCGATGCGCTGGTGGTCGTCACGACGCGAACGACCACGTGCGAGGACGGTCAGCGGCGAGGCGATCGTCCCCGACCGGTCGCTGACGGCGACGCCGATGCGCTTCGACCCGAGGTCGATGCCGAGCGCCCTCATCGGCTCGTTCGCGCGGCAGCCTCCGCGGCGATGCGCAGCGCCTCCGGGACGCCCGCCGGGTCCTTGCCGCCTGCGGTGGCGACGTCGCCCTTGCCCCCGCCTCCCCCGCCGACGGCCTTGGCGGCGTCGCGGATCAGGGCCGCGGCCTCGATGCCCGACGCCGGTCGCACCGCGGCGACCAGGCTGGCGCCGCCGGTCGACGACTCGCCGCCCAGCACGACCACGTCGACTCCCGGCTCGTTGCGTACGGCGAGGGCCAGGTCGCGCAGCTCGCCCGGCGCCAACCCGTCGACGCGATGGACGACCACGCCGTCGACCGCCGAGGCGGCCAGCTCACCGGCCTGGCCGGTGGCCAGCTTGGAGCGCAGCACCTTGATCTCGTCGTTCAGCGCGCGCACCTCGTCGAGCTTGCGCTGGACGCCGCCGAGGACGTCGTCGGCAGGCGCGCCGAGCAGGCGGGCGGCGTCGGCGAGGACCCGCTCGTCGCGCTGCAGCAGGGCGACGCTGGCCTCACCGGTGACCGCCTCGATGCGCCGCAGGTTGGAGCCGATCGAGCCCTCGCTCACGACCTTGATCGTGCCGATGTCGCCCGTCGCCCGCACGTGCGTGCCGCCGCAGAGCTCGATCGACGGGCCGGCCTCGAGGACACGCACGATGTCGCCGTACTTGTCGCCGAAGAAGGCGATCGCCCCCATCTCCTCGGCATCGGCCTTGCTCGTCTCGAACGCCCGCACGCCGGTGTTGGCGAGTGTCGCCGCGTTGGCCAGGCGTTCGATCTCGGTGATCTGCTCGGGCGTCACCTGCTCGTAGTGCGAGAAGTCGAAGCGCAGGCGATCGGGCGCGACGAGCGACCCCGCCTGCTTGACGTGGGGGCCGAGCACCTGGCGCAGGGCGTGGTGCAGGAGGTGGGTGGCGGTGTGGTTGCGCCGGGTGGCGTCGCGCCGTTCGACGTCGATGGCGGCGTTGGCCGGCTGACCGGCGGTGATCGTGCCCGCGGTGATGCGGGCCGACGTGGCGGCGCAGGTTGGGCAGGGCGAACGTGGTGTCGAGCACCTCGGCCGTCCCCGTGTCCGTGGTGATCGTGCCGCGGTCGCCGATCTGCCCGCCGCTCTCGGCGTAGAACGGCGTGCGGTCGAGGAAGATCTCGACGAGATCGTCGTCGCCGACGGCGGGCACGACGGCGAGGACACGCGCGCCTCGGCGGCGTCGTCGGTGTAGCCGACGAACGTCGTCGTGCCGAACTGCTCGACGACCTCGCGGTAGGCGTCGAGGTTGGCGTCGTCGCCACCGGTGCGCCGGGCCGCCTTGGCCCGCGCCCGCTGCTCGGCCATCTCCCGCTCGAAGCCGGCGACGTCGACGGCCACGTCGCGCTCGCCGGCGATCTCCTGGGTGAGCTCGAGCGGGAAGCCGTAGGTGTCGTGGAGCACGAACGTCGTCGACCCGGACAGCGAGTCCGTCCCGCCGGCCAGCTCGGCCTCGAGGATCGTCAGGCCGTTGCGCAGGGTCTGGCGGAAGCGCTCCTCCTCCTTGCCCAGCACGCCGACGATGAAGTCGCGCTGGCGGGCGACGTCGGGATAGGCGTTGCCCATCACGTCGACGGCGACCTCGGCGAGATCGGGCATGACGAGCTGCTCGGTGCCGAGCAGGTAGGCGTAGCGCACGGCGCGGCGGATGATCCGCCGCAGCACGAAGCCGCGCGCCTCGTTGCTCGGGAACACGCCGTCGCCGACGAGCATGGCGGCCGAGCGGGCGTGCTCGGCGAGGACGCGGACGGCGAAGCTGTCGCGGTCGTCGTAGTCGCCGGGGCGGTACGTCCGACCGGTGAGCGAGCAGGCCCGGTCGATGAGCGGCGCCATCAGGTCGGTCTCCCACACCGCGTCGACGCCCTGGAGCAGGCACAGGATGCGCTCGAGACCGGCGCCGGTGTCGATCTGCGGCTTCGGCAGCGGCGTCCGCGAGCCGTCCGGCGCCTGGTCGTACTGCATGAAGACCAGGTTCCAGAACTCCATGAAGCGGTCGCCGTGGGGGTCGTTGAGCGGGCCGCCGTCCGGGCCGAACGCCGGGCCGCGGTCGATGTGCAGCTCGCTGCACGGGCCGCACGGACCGGTGTCGCCCATCTGCCAGAAGTTGTCCTTGTCGCCGAGGCGCTGGATGCGCTCCATCGGCACACCGACGACCTCGTGCCAGATCTTCTCCGCTTCCTCGTCGCTGTCGTGGACGGTGATCCAGATGCGGTCGCCGTCGAAGCCCCACACCTCGGTGACCAGCTCCCAGCTGTAGGGGATCGCCAGCTCCTTGAAGTACTCGCCGAAGCTGAAGTTGCCCATCATCTCGAAGAACACGAGGTGGCGCTTGGTGCGCCCGACGTCGTCGAGGTCGTTGTGCTTGCCGCCGGCGCGGACGCACTTCTGCGAGCTCACCGCCTTGGTGAACGGGGGCACCTCGTCGCCGACGAAGTAGGGCTTGAACGGGACCATCCCGGCGACGTTGAACAGCACGGTCGGGTCGTGCGGGATCAGGCTCGCCGAGGGCACCGCCGTGTGGCTGCGGGCGACGAAGAAGTCGATGAACGACTGGCGGAGCTCGTCGGCGGTGCGCGGCGGGTTACTCATAGACTCCTGGTGAGCCTACCGGCGGGGTGTCAGGGCCTCTCGCTAGGTTGGTGCCGGTGACTCCCGACGACCTGCACGAGTGGATCAGCTTCGACGATCCCGACGAGCAGCGGACGTGGGTGTTCGACGCCACGTTCCTGCGGTCGAACTACCGCTGCATCTATGGCGTCGGGTGCCTCGGCATCCTCGACGCCCCGGCGCCCGAGCTGGCCCAGGGCTGTTGCAGCCACGGCGCCCACTTCGTCGACGACGACGACGTCGCCGGGGTGGTCAAGGCGTTCGTGCGCCTGCGCCCCGACCAGATGCAGTTCCACGCCAAGGCCCGGCGGGGCGGGTTCCTGCGACCCGGTGAGCCCGGCGACGACGGCGTCCCGGTGACCGTGACGCGCCTGGTCGACGACGCCTGCATCTTCCTCAACCGGCCCGGGTTCGCCGGCGGCATCGGCTGCGCCCTGCACATCGGCGCCCTCGACGCCGGCGAGCGACCGCTCGACTGGAAGCCGGGCGTGTGCTGGCAGGTGCCGATCCGGCTCGAGCACAGCACCGACGAGAACGGCCACCTCACGTCACGGCTGCGCGACTGGAAGCGGCGCGACTGGGGCGAAGGCGGGGCCGAGTTCCACTGGTGGTGCACCGAGACGCCCGACGCCTTCGTCGGCGACGAGCCGGTGTACCGGTCCTCACGTGACGAGATCGTCGAGTTGGTCGGCCAGCGCATCTACGACACGCTCGTCGAGCAGTTGGAGCGTCCCGGCTGGGTCCCGTTGCCGCACCCGGCGCTGCGCAATCGCCGCTACGCTGACTCGAACGCCTGGCTCAGTGCGTCGCTCGTCCGTCTCCTCGTCGTCGAACTCGACGCCGTACTTCTCGGCCAGGGCGGCGTAGTCGTCGTCCTCGTCACGCTCGGTGGTGGTCGTGGACTCCCGACGGTCCCCGAAACCCAGATCGGAGGCCGCAGGGCCCGATTGCTTCAGCTTGCGCGCCTCTTCGAAGCGGCGATGACGACCCTTCTTCACGGAAGGCTCCCAGGGCTAGCGAGTTGACATTGGATGCCAGCCTACCTGCCGGATCGCTCTGCCAACGGCATCCCGTCGCCGTCGGCGGCGACGTCGATGAGGCGGAGGCTGCCCTTGCCGTCGAACGTCAGTGCGGCATGGCCGTCCATCAGGCGGGTGATGCCGTCGCCCACCAGCTCGGCGCGCCACCCGTTGGCGAGGCGCGCCCGCGGGTCGCCGCGGATCACGGCGAGCAGGTCGGCCCTGGTCGCCAGCAGCGCGGTGTCGATGCGGGCGTCGCGGGCGACCTGGCTGACCCAGGCCGACACCAGCGAGACTGCCGGCCGCTTCGAGCGGTCGAGCTCGTCGACGGCATCGGGGACCTCCGGAGGGCGCGCCGCCTTGCCGGCCGCGACTGCGGCGAGCAGCTCGCGGCCGAACCGGCCGCGGCGATGCCGTTCGTCGACGCCGCGCGCCTGCGCCAGCTCTTCGAGGGTCGTCGGCTGGCGCTGGGAGATGCCGAGGATCGCCAGGTCAGGGAGCACTTGGCGCACCGGGGTGTCCGTCGCCGCCGCCTCCCGTTCGCGCCAGGCCGCCACCGCCTGGGCCACGGCCCGCGCCCGTGACCGCAGCGAACGGGCGTCCTTCAGCTTCAGCCAGGCCATCTCCGGGTCGGTCGCACCGGTCGGCCGGCAGCGCAGCTCCTCGCACGCGTCCTCCACCCACCTGAGCCGGCCGAGCGAGCCGAGCTCGGCGACCAGTCGATCGTGCAGGTCGAGCAGCGAGGCGACGTCGGCGGCGGCGTACTCGCACTGCGCCTCGGTCAGCGGCCGGCGCAGCCAGTCGGTCAGCCGGTCGCCCTTGGCCGGCGTGATCCCCAGCTCGCCCTGCAGCAGCGACGACAGCGACGGCGTGCCGTAACCGACGAAGCCGGCGGCCACCTGGGTGTCGAACAGCCGCTCGGGGATCGCGCCGATGGCGTGGGTGAGCACGTCGAGGTCCTGCTGGGCGGCGTGGGCGACGACGAGGGCGGGCGCGGCGAACAGCCGCCGCAGCGGCGCCGGGTCGAGGGCCTGCGGGTCGATCAGCGCCAGCCCGCCGGGCCAGGCGACCTGGATCAGCGCCAGCCGGGGGAAGTACGTCTTCTCCCGGTGGAACTCGGTGTCGAGCGCGTACCGCGGCTCGGCGACCAGGACGTCGATCAGCTCGTCGAGCTCGGCCGCCTCATCGATCCAGCGATAGCTCACAGGGGAACCATCTCGCCGATGCGAGTGAGCGAGCGCCAGCGAGCGAACGTCCAGCAACGGCCTGCGTGGCCGGGGAACGCAGTCACTGGGGCGTGTCTCCGGCCACCGTCTCGCGGCCGGACGCGATCCACCCCTTCGTGCCGCCGTCGACGTTGACGGTCTGTCAGCCCTGTCTGCGATTCGGCGAACTCGGCGGCTCGCCGGCTGCGCCCGCCCGAGCCGCAGATCATGTACGTCGGACCGTCCGGATCGAGCTGGTCGAGGTGGTCCGGAATCGTGCCGAGCGGGATCGAGATCGCCCCGGGGACGTGACCCGACTCGTACTCGTCCGGCTCGCGGACGTCGATCAGCCGGGCGCCCTCGGACAGTCGCTGGGCCAGCTCGTCGACGTCGATCTCGATCACGGCGCCAATGTACCGAGCCGTCCTTCGGCCTCCGACAGCTCGGCGGGGGTGTTGACGTTGCGCACGGCGACCTCGTCGACCGCGATCTCGACCGAGCGCAGGCCATCGACCAGCTCGTGGAGGGATCGGCACCCGCCGGCCCAGAGACGCTCGACGACCGGTCGCGATGCCGCCGACCACCAGGCCAGCGCCGGTTGCGGACGGTCCGTCGAGGCGACGGCGACCTCGACGTCGCGACCAGCGGCGACCAGCGATGCCACGGTGGCGGCGTCGAGCAACGGCAGATCGCATGCGGCGATCACGACGTCGTCGTCGACGGCCGCCAGCGCCGTCAGCACCCCGCCCGCCGGGCCCTCGCCCGGGTGCAGGTCGGGGACGCTGTGGCGGCCGAGGCGCGCCAGCAGCGTCGTGTCACCACCGACGAACACGACCGGATCGCAGCCCGCCGCGGCGAGCGCACGGGCCACTCGTTCGGCCATCGCCACGCCGCCGACCTCGACGAAGGCCTTGTCCGTGCCCATCCGCCGGCTCGACCCGCCGCACAGCACCGCGCCGGCGGTCACCTCACGGGTCCAACTGGGCGAGGAACGTGGCGACCCGCTCGGCCTCGTCGTGCTCGCCGATCGCCGCCGCCATGTCGCCCAGCCCGGCGAGCGACCGCAGGAACCCGCGGTTCGTCGTCTCCGACCAGCGCACGTAGCCCGAGCCGCGCCAGCCGTTCGCCCGCAGGGCGTCGAGCCCACGGTGGTACCCGACGCGGTAGTAGGCGTAGCGCTCGATGTCGTCGCGGCCGAGATCTCCGAGCTCGGCCCAGGCGTCGAGGAAGCGCGGGTAGCGCCCGGCGACCGCGGCCACGGCATCACGACGATCGTCCTCGTCGAGCGCCAGGGCGCGCTCGAGCTCCGCCAGCGCGACGGGATCCGGCGCGGCAGGACGGTGGATGGCAGCCCCTCGGACATCGTGATCGGCCGCTCGTCGCTCATCACCACGAGGGTACGCGCTCCGGCGGTGCTGGTCCCCTACCGTCACGGTCGTGCTGGCGCTGGAGCTGGAGACGGTGCGCGACGTCTCGCTCGCCGTCGTCGCCGGCGCCGTGGTGATCGCCCTCGTCCTCGCCTGGCTGGTCAAGGCAGTGGTGTCCAAGCTGCTTGCGGTCGCCCTGCTCGCCGGCTTCGGCGTCGTCGTGTGGTCGCAGCGGACGGACGTCCAGTCCTGCGCCGATCAGGTCGTCAGCACGCTGACGGCCGGCGCCGTCGACGACACCTCGTGCCGCTTCTTCGGCCGCGAGGTCACGATCATCGGTTGACCAGCGCCGTGATCTCGGCGGCGACGGCGTCGGGATGGGTGTTCGGCCCGAAGTGCGCGCGCGCCATCGACGTCGACGACCCGGCAGTCGGCGAGCACCTCGCCGAGGTAGCGAGTCGAGTCGGCGTGGTGTGCGGCGCCGAGCGTGCCGTGGATCGCCACCGCCGGTACCCCGATGCGCGCCGGCTCCCACGGCGCGTGCGACCGCAGGTCGACGAGCTCGCCCACCATCGCCGCGCCCTCGGCCCGGCGAGCGGCGCGGGTCGACGCGGGGAGGCGTTGCCAGCGCTCGTCGCCGAGCAGCCGGCGCATGAAGCGCTCGGCCGCGTCGGCGGGGTCACCGCGTGTGGCCAGGGCGTCAGCGCCCGCCGTCGTACCCGGCCACCAGTCGAGCCACGACAGCGGCGCCTCGTACACACCGACGGCCTGCACCAGCTCCGGGTGGCGGTCGGCGAGGGCGAGGGCGACGTTGCCGCCGTAGGAGTGCCCGAACACGACCGCCCGCCGCCCGTCGAGCAGCCCGACGAGGTCGGCGACCTGCTCGCCCATCGAGAACGGGCCCTCGTGGGGACGTGAACGGCCGTACCCGCGCCGGTCGTAGCGCAGCACGCGGTGCGCGTCGTCGAGGCGGCGGGAGAGCTTGAGCAGCCCGGCGGACCGGTCCATCGAGCCGTGGACGAGGACCACGCACTGGGCCCCCTCCGGGCCTGCTTCCTCGGACCAGATCACTCGACGCGGACCAGGCGCAGGATGTCGGTGGCCGCGCCACTGATGCGATCGGGCGCTCCGGCGAGCACCAGCACGATGTCGCCGTGGGCGACGTAGCCGCCGGCGAGCGCGGTCTCGATGGCGAACCACACCATCTCGTCGCTGCTGCGGTACTCCTCGACGTGCACCGCCTCGACGCCCCATGTGAGGCTGAGCATGCGGACGGTCCGCGGGTCGGGCGACAGGCCGACCAGCCGGGCGAACGGGCGGAACCGGGCCATCGCCCGCGCCGTCCGCCCGCTGCGCGTGCAGCACAGGATGGCGGTGGCGTCGGCGTCGAGAGCCGCCTGCCACGCGGCGTGCGACGCGGCGGCGGTGATGCGGTCGGTGGTGTCGCCATCCCAACCGCGCTGGGCGGTGGCCAGCCGCTCGGCCCATTGGCGGTAGCTGGCCTCGCTCTCGGCGCGCGCGGCGATCCGGCTCATCGTCGCCACGACGGCCACCGGGTGGTCGCCGATCGCCGTCTCGCCGGACAGCATGACGGCGTCGGTTCCGTCGAACACGGCGTTGGCCACATCGCTGACCTCGGCCCGGGTGGGCACCGGCGCGTGGAGCATCGACTCGAGCATCTGCGTCGCCGTGATGACCGGCTTCCCGAGCTCCACGCAGTGGCGGATGATGTGCTTCTGCAGGTGCGGGACGTCTTCCAGCGGACAGTCGATGCCGAGGTCGCCGCGGGCCACCATCACGGCGTCGGCCGCAGCGGCGATGCCGGGCAGGTCGGCGAGCGCCGCGCTCGTCTCGATCTTGGCGACGATGCCGGCACGGTCGCCGACGACCTCCCGCAGCGCGGCCACGTCGGCGGCGCGGCGGACGAACGACAGGGCGACGAACTCGACGCCGGCTGCGGCGATGGCATCCGCCAGGACGAGGTCACGCTCGGTCGGGGCAAACATCTGCAGCCGCTCGCACGTCACGTGCACACCGGGTGAGCCCTGCGTACGCCCACCACTCTGGACCTCGGCGACGACGCCGTCGGTCTCGACAGTGGTCACCAGCAGGGCGATGTCGCCGTCGCCGATGACGATGCGATCGCCAGGGTCGACGTCGTCGAGCAACGTCGGGTAGTCGACCGCGATGACCTCGGACGTGCTCGGCCCGTCGCCCGGGACGAATCGCACCGTCGACGCCGGCGCCAGGTCCGCCCCGTCGTCGGGGAACTTGCCGGCCCTGAGCTTGGGGCCCGGCAGGTCGGCGAGCACGCCGATCGGCCGGCCGGCGCGCTCGGCGACCGACCTCACCGTTGCGAGGCGGCTCGAGGTGGTCGTCCATGACGCCGTGGCTGAGGTTGAGCCGCACCACGTCGACACCGGCGTCCACCATCGACTCGAGCACCGCCGGGTCGTCCGAGGCGGGTCCGAGCGTGGCAACGATCTTCGTCCGCCTGGTCATGTGCACACCGTCGCGCGGTGCGAGCGAGCGAGCGCCAGCGAGCGAGGGGCCACACGCGGCCTGCGTGGCCGGGGAACGCACATGAAGTGCTTATCTAGTCCATCGATGACTCCCGTGCTCGCTGCAGGTGATCCGACGGCATCGCTGCGCGCCCACCTCGACGCCTCGCCGTCGCCGTGGCACGCCGTGCACACGTCTGCCGAGCGCCTCCGCGCGGCAGGGTTCAGCGAGCTCGACGAGCGCCAGCCGTGGGTCGATCCGCCGGTCGCCGGGTTCGCCGTCCGCGGGGGCGCACTCATCGCGTGGCGGCGACCAGAGGGCGCCGGCGCGCTGCCGCTGCGGATCGTCGGCGCGCACACCGACTCGCCCGGCCTGCGCGTCAAGCCGAGCCCGGACGACGCCGTGGCCGGATGGCGCCAGCTCGGCGTCGAGATCTACGGCGGCGTGCTGCTCAACAGCTGGCTCGACCGTGACCTCGGCGTCGCCGGCCGTCTCGTGTTCGCCGACGGCTCGGATGCGCTCGTCGACGTGGCCGAGCCGATCGCCCGCGTGCCGCAGCTGGCGATCCACCTCGACCGCGACGTCAACGAGCGCGGGCTCGTGCTCGACCGCCACGCACACATGTCGCCGGTGTGGGCGACGGCGCTCGCCGAGCCGTTCACGTCGTGGATCGCCGGGCGCGCCGGCACGGCCGAACCCGCCGCATGGGAGCTGTGCCTCTACGACGTGCAGCCGGCGGCGGTGCTCGGCGCCGACCGCTCCCTCGTCGCCAGTGGACGGCTCGACAACCTGGCGTCGTGCTGGGCGGCGACGAGTGCGATCGCCGACGCCGGGACGACCGAGCACATGGCGATGATCGCCCTGTTCGACCACGAGGAGGTCGGCTCGGCGAGCACCACCGGCGCCTCCGGGCCGATCCTCGCCACCGTCATCGAGCGGCTGCACGACGCGTTCGGCGGCTCGCGTGACGACCTCCACCGGGTGCTCGCCTCGTCGAGTTGCGTCTCCGCCGACAACGCCCATGCCGTGCACCCGAACTACGTCGAGCGCCACGACCCGCACCACGCCCCGATCGTCAACCGTGGCCCGGCGATCAAGCTCAACGCCAACCAGCGCTACGCCACGTCGGCCGACACCGCCGTGCTGTTCCAGCAGGCGTGCGACGCCGCCGGCGTGCCGTTCCAGACGTTCGTGTCGCGCAACAACATGCCGTGCGGGTCGACGATCGGCCCGCTCACCGCGACGCGGCTCGGCATCGCCACGGTCGACGTCGGCATCCCGCAGTTGTCGATGCACTCGGCGAGGGAGGTCTGCGGCGCCGAGGACCCGGTGTCGCTCGCCGCCGCGCTGACGGCCTACCTGTCCGGTTGACGCGCTCCGTGGACGCGTTCTTGGGCGTCGTCGAACAACTCCTGCAGCGTGGTGTGCAGGTCGGCGGTGACCTGGCGAACGAGTGCCCGGGGCACCCGGCCGCTCCCCCAGGTCGGGGCCGTGATGGCCGGGCCGACGATGACGTGGACCTTGCGTGGATGGATGAAGCGAGCGCCCTTGGGCATGACCAGCTCCGACCCGCCGATGCCGACCGGGATGATCGGCACGCCGGCCTTCGAGCGCGACGTAGGCGGCACCGTCGAACAGCGGCTGCACCGTCGGGCCGAACTTGCGCTCACCCTCGGGGAACAGCACGAGCGGCTCACCCACCTGGAGCACGGCGATGCACCGCTGCAGGGCCTCTCGATCGGCAGTGCCCCGCGACACGGGGAAGCCGCCGAGCGAGGACCAGAACCACGACAACGCCCGGCCCTTCCACAGCGAGTCCTTGCCCATGAAGCGCATCCGCCGCCGCGTGAGGCACGAGGCGATCGGCGTGTCCATGTTCGACCGGTGGATCGGTGCCAGGACGAACGCGCCGCTCTTCGGGATGTGCTGGCGACCCTCGATGCCCATGCGCGTCCACAGCCGCGTGAACCCGGCGACGAACGCCCGGACGACGTAGTACAGGGCGCGGCTCGCCGGCCCTTGCCCGGCCAGGAACGTTTCGACCTTCGTCATCTCGACCCATCCGAGTGTTGGACTCCATCCGAGTGTCGGGCGTGCACCTGTCGGTCTCTGAACACTCGGATGGCGCCGAACACTCGGGTGCTCACGGCAGCAGCTCGAGGACCAGGTCGACGACCTCGTCGACGGTGAGACCGGTGGTGTCGACGACTGCTGCACCGTCGGCGGCGCGCAGCGGACCGTCGACACGACTCATGTCGCGGCGATCGCGCTCGGCGATCGATGTGGCGACCTCGTCGACGTCGCCACCGATCTCTTGCACGCGGCGCTCGGCACGAGTGCGCGGGTTCGCCGTGATGAACAGCTTCAGCGTGGCCTCCGGGAACACGACCGTCCCGATGTCCCGTCCCTCGATCACGCCGCCCCCGCGCTCATCGGCCCATTGTCGTTGACGCGCCCGCAGCTCTTCGCGCACCGGTGTGTTGGCGGCCACCGCGCTGACCGCCTCGGTGACCTCGCGGCCGCGGATCTCGACCGTCGCGTCGACGCCATCCACGATCACGCCGTCGTCGGAGACGGACAGCTCCATCGCCCGTGCCAGCTCGGCGACGGCATCGTCGTCGGTGACCGGCACGCCCTGGCGCAGGGCGGCGAAGGCGACGGCGCGGTACATCGCCCCGGTGTCGAGGTACTGCAGACCGAGCCGCCGGGCGACCGCTCTGCCGACGGTGCTCTTGCCGGCGCCAGCCGGCCCGTCGATGGCGATGACCAGCGCGGTCATGTTCGCTCGCACGCTCGCTCACCGTGTCATGGGTTCGCTCGCACGCTCGCTCACCAGGACGTGGGGAGGGGGCGGCCCTCGTCGTAGCCGGCGCCGCTCTGCACGCCGACCACGGCCCGATCGTGCAGCTCGACGAGGTTCGACGCGCCGGCGTACGTGCACGCCGAGCGGACCCCGGCGACGATCTGGTCGAGGAGGTCCTCGACGCCGGGCCGCTCGGGGTCGAGGTACATCCGCGACGTGCTGATGCCCTCCTCGAAGAGCTCCTTGCGGGCGCGCTCGAACGCACTCTCGGTCTGCGTGCGGTGCTTCACCGCCCGGTTGGAGGCCATGCCGAAGCTCTCCTTGTACAGCCTGCCGTCGAGGTCGCGCATCGTGTCCGCCGCCGACTCGTAGGTGCCGGCGAGCAACGATCCGAACATCACGTTGGCCGCGCCGGCGGCGAGGGCGAGGGCGACGTCACGGGGCCAGCGCACACCGCCGTCGGCCCACACGTGGCGGCCGAGGCGCCGGGCCTCGTCGGCGCACTCGACGACAGCGGAGAACTGCGGTCGCCCGACTCCCGTCATCATCCGGGTCGTGCACATCGCCCCCGGACCGACGCCGACCTTGACGATGTCGGCGCCGGCCTCGACGAGCTGGCGCGTGCCCTGGGCGGTGACGACGTTGCCGGCGACGATCGGGACATCGCCGGCGACGGCGCGCACCGCCTCGACGGCGCGCAGCATCCGCGTCTGGTGACCGTGAGCGGTGTCGATGACGAGCACGTCGACACCCAGCTCGACCAACGCCTTGGCCTTGGTGTCGGGATCGCCGTTGATGCCGACGGCGACGGCGGTGATCAGCCGGCCGTCGGTGTCGAGCGCGGGACGGTACGTCGTCGAGCGCAGCGTGCCCTTGCGGGTGACGACGCCGACGAGCCGGCCGTCGCCGTCGACGACGGGCTCCATCGAGCGGCGGTTGGTGGTCAGCAGCTCGAAGGCGGCGCGCGCGTCGGTGCCGTCGGGCACGGTGACCAGCTCGCGTGACATCACGTTCTGCAGCTGCGTGAAGCGGTCGAAGCCGGCGGCGTCGTGCTCGGTGAACACACCGAGCGGCCGGTTGCCGTCGTCGACGACGACGACGGAACCGTGGGCTCGCTTGTGCACGAGGCCGAGGGCGTCGCCGATCGTGTGCTGCGGGGACAGCGTGATCGGCGTCTCGTAGACGGGATGGCACGACTTGACGTACTCGATCACGGATCCGACGACGTCGAGGGGGATGTCCTGCGGGAGCACGGTGATCCCGCCGCGGCGGGCCACGGTCTCGGCCATCCGCCGCCCCGCCACGGCGGTCATGTTGCTCACCGCGACCGGCAGGTGCGTGCCGATGCCGTCGGGCGTCGTCAGGTCGACGTCGAGGCGGGAGCCGACAGCGGAGAGGCTGGGCACCATGAACACGTCGTTGTACGTGAGGTCGTGACCAGGATCTGGGTTGGAGCAAGCGCATAGGGCCGAGTCAAGGTTATCTACGCTCGCCGCGTGCCTGAGGAGACCCCGGTGCTGCTGGTCCACGGGTGGGGTGGATCGTTCGAGGCGACGTGGCGGCGCAACGGGTTCACCGAGCTGCTCGCCGACGCCGGCCGGCCGGTGATCGGCGTCGACCTGCTCGGACACGGAGACGCACCGAAGCCGCACGATCCCGAGGAGTACGCCGATCTGACGACGCGGCTCGAGGAAGCGCTCCCCGACTCGCCGGTGGACGCGGTGGCCTTCTCGCTCGGCGCGCTGACGACCCTGCGTCTCGCCGCACGGTCACCCGAGCGGTTCCGCCGGATCGTCGTCGCCGGCATCGGGCGCAACGTGTTCGAGCGCGACGACGAGCAGCGTGAGCGCATCCTCGCCGGTGTCGAGGGTCGCGCCGATCCCGACGACAACCTGGCCCGCCTGTTCGGGCAGTACGCGACACAACCGGGCAACGACGCCGCCGCGCTCGCCGCGGTGCTGCGGCGGGTCGACGACGCCCCGTTCACTGCCGAATCGCTCGCCGCCCTGACATGTCCCGTGTCCTCGTCGTGCTCGGCGACCGCGACTTCGCCGGACCCGCCGATCCACTCGTCGAGGCGCTGCCCGACGCCAGGTTGGTGACCCTCCGCAACGTCGACCACTTCGCCACGCCCGAGTCGTTCGGCTTCATCGACGCCGCGCTGGAGTTCCTCGACGCCCGCCCGGCATGACGCTGGTCACCACGGACGTCGGCGTCGCCGTGGAGCGGCTGCGCCGGGGTGGGCTGGTGGCGATCCCGACCGAGACGGTCTACGGGCTCGGCGCCGACTGCCGCTGATGCGCGGCGCCGTCGCCCGCATCTTCGAGGTCAAGGACCGTCCCGCCGGGCACCCGCTGATCGTGCACATCCTGACGGAGTGGCTGGACGACTGGGCGGTCGACGTGCCGCCGGCCGCCACCGTGCTCTCCGCGGCGTGCTGGCCGGGGCCGTTGACGCTCCTGCTCGCCCGCTCGTCGCGCGTGCCCGACGTGGTCACGGGCGGGCGGGACACGGTCGGGCTGCGCGTGCCGGCGCACCCGCTGACCGCTGAGCTGCTGCGCCGGTCGGGCCTGGCGATCGCCGCCCCGTCGGCGAACCGCTTCGGACGGGTCAGCCCGACGACTGCCGACCACGTCGTCGAGGACATCGGGCCGTTCCTCGACCCGCTGCGCGACGTCGTGCTGGACGGCGGGCCGAGCCCGGTCGGCGTGGAGAGCACGATCGTCGACTGCACCACCGACCCGCCGCAGCTGCTGCGCCCGGGTGGGATCGCCGCCGAGGACATCGAGCGCTTGCTCGACGCCGAGCTCACCCCTGGCAGCGGACCGTCGCGCGCCGCCGGGATGCTGGCCGCGCACTACGCGCCCCGTGCAGCGGTCGTGCTGGCGGCCGATCGGGCGGCCGCCGAGCAGGCCGCACGCGAGCTCGAGCGCGAGGGGCTCCGTGTCGCGCTGATCGAGCACCCCGACCTCGTCGAGTACGCCCGTCGGCTCTACGCCGACCTCCGTGCCGCCGACGCGTCCGGCGCCGACCGCATCGTCGCCGTGCTCCCCCCGCCCCAAGGCCTCGGCCACGCCATCCGCGACCGCCTCATCAAGGCCTCGACCCATCCGAGTGTTTGAGGCCGTCCGAGTGTCGGAGACCGGACGGCGCACGTCCAGCACTCCGATCGACTCAAACACTCGGATGGTCGGGGCGGCCGAGGGTGTTGAGGTCGGCGACCCAGGCGTCGCGGACGACGTCGAGGTCGGGGACGGGACGGCCGTCGAGGCTGGCCAGGGTGAGGGCGACCGTGCTGGCACCGGCGTCGGGAACCAGATCCAGGCGGCACCAGCACCCGAACGGCTCACCGAGGGCGACGTCGAGCTGGTAGGGCGGCTCGTCGGCGATCACCTCGCCGAGCCACGTCCCGACGATCAGCAGCGCCTCGAACGCCTCCGCCGGCAGCGCTTCGATCGTGAACGACGCCACGTCGTGGGCGACCCCTCCCCCGGTCCGCGGCACGTGTGCCGGCCGCGGCACTCTTTCGTCACCGGCTTGCCGGGGCGTGGCGGCCGTTCGGTGACCAAGGCGGGCGATGGCGTCGTCGAACGCCGCGTTGAGCCGGCGCATCCCCTCGGTCGTGCCTCCGGCGAGGTCGGGGTGGAGGTCCTTGGCCAGCCGTCGCCGTGCCGCGCGCAGCTCGTCCTCGCTCGCCCCCGGCTCGACCCCGAGGATCGCGTACGGGTCGTCAGCCATCGGCCCGGTCGCCGAGCCACGTCGCCGATCGTCCCCAGCGGGCGTCGTGGACCAGCTCGGCGAGCGGCTTGCGGCGCAGCGGTCCGTGGCGACCGGCCGGCACGCCGAGCGTGATGCACGCCGACAGGGCGACGGCATCGGGCAGCCCGAGCGCGACGCGCAGCTCGGTCTCGACGGCCTGGTGCCACATCGTCAGGGCGCCGCCGTAGCCGAGTGCTCGGGCCGCCAAGAGCAGGTTCTGGCACGCCGGATAGACGGACGCCCCCTCGTACGGGTTCGCCGCCCGGTAGCGCTCGAGCCCGACGAGCACGATCACCGGCACCTGCTCGAGGTGGTCGACGAAGTGCTGCATCGCCGCCTGCATCCTCGCCCTCGGCGACCCCGGCTGCGGGCTGCCGGCCGCGTCGAGGTCGGCCCGCTTGTCCTCCCACGATCGGCGGAACGAGCGGGCGAGGAGCGCCCGTGGCTCGGCGGCCTCGACGTCGTCGTGCCGCAGGACGACGAAGCGGAACGGCTGCCGGTTGGTGCCCGACGGCGCACGGGCGGCGTGCCACAGGATCTCGGCCAGGTCGTCGTCGAGCACTGGCGCGTCGGTGTAGCGGCGGATCGCCCGTGTCGTCGCCAGCCCTTCGAGCAGGCCGACGGTCATCGACCGACGAACTCGGCCGGCCGCTTCTCGAGGAACGCGGTGACGCCCTCGCGGAAGTCAGCGGTCGCCAGCAACGGGAGCAGCTGCAGGTACACGTGGTGGATGTGCTGCTCGAACGTCTCGGTCTCCGCGGCGCGCATCATCCGCTTGATCGCCCGCACCGCCAGCGGTGCGTTGGCGGCGATCTCGGCGGCCAGCTCGGCCGTGAAGTCGACGAACTGCTCGTCGGGGACGACGTGGTTGACGATGCCCAGCTCGCAGGCCTCGGCCGCGGTCAGCGTGCGGCCACGGAAGGAGATCTCCGCCGCCTTGGCGTAGCCGATCATCCGCGGCAGCAGCCATGTGCCGCCGCTCTCGGGGAGGATCCCGCGCTTGGCGAACCCGGGGTTCAACTTGGCCGAGGCAGCGGCGACGCGGATGTCGCAGCCGAGGGCGAGGTCGAGCCCGTAGCCCGCGGCGCCCCCGTTCAGCGCGCACAGCGTCGGGGTGTCGAGCTGGTGGAGGACGACCGGCGGAGCACCCTGCACGTCGATCTCGGCGCCACCGGCGGACGGCGACCCGAGGTTGCCGAGCCCGCCGTCGGCCGTCTGCGCCTGGGCGGCGAGGTCGAGGCCGGCGCAGAACGCCCGTCCCGCCCCGGTCAGCACGACGCACCGCACGTCCCGGTCGCGGTCGGCGGCCAGCAGGTGCTGGGAGATCGCCGCCAGCATCGGCCCGGAGATCGTGTTCATCCGCTCGCGGCGCGTCGAGCGTGATCGTGGCGACGCGATCGACGACCTCGTAGCGCACCTCGGAATCGGCAGGTCGGGGATCGGCGCTCATCCGACGAACGTACCGCCGCTGTCCGCACACGGCGCATGCCGAGCGGGCTACGGTACCGAGCCAACCGGGGGCGGCAGGCTGCTGCCGGCGTGGCTCGACGACGACGTGTGGGAGGAGGAACGTTGATCCGCAGACTGCTGTGCAGCATCGCGGCAGCGGGGATCGTCGCACTCGGCGCGTCGCCCGGTTCAGCGAGCGCCCAGCAGGACGGCGGCGAGCTCATCCGGGGCAACATCCGCAACGAGATCGAGGAGGACGGCGAGGTCACACGCGTCCCCGTCGAGGGTGTCGAGATCACCGTGCGTCGACGCCAGCGGCGCCGAGGTCGGCACTGCCGTCAGCGACGCCGACGGCCAGTTCGAGGTCGAGCTGCCGGGGCCTGGCGCCTACACCGTCCTGCTCGACGAAGACACGCTGCCCGACGACGTCGAGCTCCGTGACGAGGCGCAGGCCGAGCTGGTCGTCAACGTGCGCCCCAACGAGCGCCAGCCCCTCAACTACTTCCTCGGCGAGTCGCTCCGCCAGACCGAGGGTCGATGGGACCAGTTGCCGCAGGCGATCGCCAACGGGATCAAGTTCGGGCTGATCATCGCCATCACGGCCGTCGGGCTCTCGCTGATCTACGGCACGACCGGACTTGTCCAACTTCGCCCACGGCGAGCTGGTCACCCTCGGGGCCATCGTCACGTGGTGGATGAACCAGAGCGTCGGGATGCACATCCTGCTCGCCGCCGTCTTCGGCATCGCCGCAGCGGCGCTGGCCGGCTTCCTCGCCGAGTCAGCCATCTGGCGTCCGCTGCGCGGCAAGGGCGTCGGCCTGACGTCGATGATGATCGTCTCGATCGGCGCCGGGCTTGGCCGCCCGCTACCTCTACCTGTACACGTTCGGAGGCCGGTCCCGCGGCCTACCGCGAGTACGCGGTGCAGGCGGCGATCGACATCGGACCGATCTCGCTGACCAAGCGCGACCTGATCTCGATGCTCATCTGCGTGCTCGTGCTGCTCGCCGTCGCGCTGTTCCTCCAGCGCAGCCGCCAGGGCAAGGCGATCCGCGCCGTGTCGGACAACCCCGAACTGGCGTCGGCGACCGGCATCAACACCGACCGCGTGATCCTCCTCGTCTGGGTCACCGGTGGTGCGCTGGCCGGCCTCGGCGGCGTGCTGCTCGGGCTCGACGAGCAGGTCCGCTGGAACATGGGCTTCACCCTGCTGCTGCTGATGTTCGCGGCGATCACGGTCGGCGGGCTCGGCAACCCGTACGGCGCCCTCGTCGGCGCGCTGCTGATCGGTCTGACCGTCGAGCTGTGGGCGTGGCTCTTCCCGAGCGCGGTCGAGCTGAAGAACGCCGGCGCGCTGATCACCCTCATCATCGTCCTGCTCGTGCGGCCGCAGGGGCTGCTCGGGCGAAAGGAGCGTGTCGGCTGATGCAGTGGGACCTGATCTTCTCCAACGCGCTGTACGCGGCGATCACGGTCAACGCCATCGGCTACGCCCTCATCGCCATCGGCCTCAACGTCCACTTCGGCTACACCGGGCTGCTCAACTTCGGCCAGGCCGGCTTCGCCGCCATCGGGGCCTACTGCGTGGCGGTCACCATCGCCCAGTACGACTGGCCGTTGGTGGCCGCGATCCCGCTGATCTTCTTCGGCGGGATGGCGCTCGGCCTGATCCTCGGCATCCCCACGCTGCGGCTTGCGCGCCGACTACCTGGCGATCGTCACGATCGCTGCCGCCGAGATCATCCGCCTGATCCTCAGCTCCGAGCGCTTCCGCTGGCTGTTCGGCGGCACCGACGGCCTGCAGGGCTTCACCGGTGATCTCGAGGACCTCAACCCGTTCTCCGGACGGTTCAAGGTGTGGGCGCAGTCGTTCGGCGCCTACGACCTGTTCATGATCATCATCGGCTGGTCGATCGTCGCCGCTCACGTCGCTGCTCGTGTACTCGCTGATGCGCAGCCCGTGGGGCCGGGTGCTGAAGAGCATCCGAGAGGACGAGGACGCCGCCCGCAGCCTCGGCAAGAACGTCTTCTCCTACAAGATGCAGAGCCTCGTCGTCGGCGGCATCATCGGCGCCCTCGGCGGGGCGGTGATCGCCGTCGGCAACCGCGCCGCCCAACCCGGCAACTACGCCACCACGCTGACGTTCTTCGCCTACACCATCCTCATCCTCGGCGGGGTGGCGCGAGTGAAGGGACCGATCATCGGGGCGATGATCTTCTGGTTCGTGATCACGCTCGTCGACAACGTCCTCGCCGAGGCGGTGCGCACCGACTCGGTGCCAGGCTGGCTCCCGACTGGCTGGAGGTCAACGCCAACAACTTCGGCCAGGTCAAGTTCATCATCGCCGGCTCGGCGCTGGCGCTGCTCGTCGTGTTCCGACCGCAGGGCATCTTCGGCGACCGCCGGGAGCAGGCCTTCGATGTCCGTTGATCCAGCCACCATCCCCGTCGCCGAGAACGGTGCCGCGACGGCGGCGTCGATGGACGGGCTGGCGCAGGAGCCGGGAGTCGCCAAGCCCGACCCGATCCTGGTCGTCGAAGGTGTGAACCGCCAGTTCGGCGGGCTCACCGCCGTCGACGTCGACCACGTCGAGATCCAGCGCGGCGCGATCACCGCCTTGATCGGGCCCAACGGCGCCGGGAAGACGACGTTGTTCAACCTGCTCACCGGGTTCGACGAGCCGAACCATGGACGCTGGCTGTTCGACGGTGCCGACGTCACCGGGCAGTCCGGCTACAAGCTGGCTCGCGCCGGCATGGTGCGCACGTTCCAGCTGACCAAGAGCCTGAGCCGGCTGTCGGTGATCGAGAACATGAAGCTCGGCGCCCAGGGCCAGCTCGGCGAGCGCTTCTGGTCGAGCCTCCTCCCGCCGGTGTGGCGGTCGCAGGAGCGTGACTTCGAGGCACGGGCCGACGCGCTGCTCGAGCGCTTCCGCCTCGACCACATGCGCGGCGAGTTCGCCGGCTCGCTGTCGGGCGGCCAGCGCAAGCTGCTGGAGATGGCCAGGGCGCTGATGGCCGACCCGCACCTGATCATGCTCGACGAGCCGATGGCGGGCGTGAACCCGGCGCTGACCCAGAGCCTGCTCGGGCACATCAAGTCGTTGCGCGACGAGGGCCGCACCGTGCTGTTCGTCGAGCACGACATGGACGTCGTCCAGGACATCAGCGACTGGGTGGTCGTGATGGCCGAGGGTCGGGTCATCGCCGAGGGGCCGCCGCGGTCGATCGGGGCGAACCAAGAGGTGATCGACGCCTACCTCGGCGCCCACCACGACACGGACCTCGGGTGAGCGCCGATGGCAACTGACGCCACTCCTCGAGGCGAACGAGCTCGTCGCCGGCTACATCCCCGAGGTGAACATCCTCAACGGCATGGAGCTCACGCTCGCCCCCGGCGAGTTCGTCGGCATCATCGGCCCCAACGGCGCCGGCAAGTCGACGTTCCTCAAGGCGGTGCTCGGGCTGGTCCCCGTGCGGTCCGGCACCGTGCTGTTCGAGCAGGACGACATCACCGGCCACCAGGCGCACCAGCTCGTCCAGCGCGGTGTCGGCTTCGTGCCCCAGACCGCGCAACGTCTTCCCGAGCCTCACCGTCAACGAGAACCTCGAGATGGGCGCCTATCTCCAGCCGTCGCGGTTCAAGCAGCAGGCTCGAGCACGTCTTCTCGATGTTCCCCCGCCTGCGCGACCGGGCCGGGCAGCGGGCCGGCTCGCTGTCGGGCGGCGAGCGCCAGATGGTGGCGATGGGCCGGGCGCTGATGCTCGACCCGAAGCTGCTGCTGCTCGACGAGCCGTCGGCCGGCCTGTCGCCGATGCTGCAGGACCAGGTCTTCCTGCAGTGCAAGCAGATCAACTCGACGGGCGTGGCGATCCTGATGGTCGAGCAGAACGCCCGCCGCTGCCTGCAGGTGTGCGACCGCGCCTACGTCCTCGACCAGGGCCGCAACGCCTACACCGGCACCGGCCGCGAGCTGCTCGGCGACCCGAAGGTGATCGAGCTGTACCTCGGCACCCTCGCTCACGCGGAGAGTCCGCCGCCGATCACGCGGCGGGACCCGGCCTCGCGGCCGGGTCCCGACATCAATGGTCAGTGAGGAGCTGTCGCTCCGACGATCACTCGCCGGCGTCGAAGTCCTCACCAAGGGAGTTGCCCATGAAGCCGTCGACGCCATAGATCGGCAGGTCCTGCGGACCGACGCCCTGCTCGACCATCGTGGTCAGGATCTTCGAGGCCTCGTTGAAGGCGATCAGCAGGATGCCTTCGGGGTTGGCGGCCGCGATCTGCTCGACCTCGGCGTCGAACGTCTGGGCGTCCTCGGCGTAGATCACCGTCGCCACGACCTCGACGCCTGCCTCCTCGAGCGCCGCGGTGGCGTCCTCGACGAGGCCGGTGCCGTAGGCGTCGTTGCGGGCGATGATGGCGACCGATGCCAGGCCGTCACCGGCGATGACCTCGCCGAGGATGGCACCCTGCAGGATGTCGGACGGAGCCGTGCGGAAGAACAGGCCCTTGTCCGGGTAGTCCGACAGCGTCTTCGACGTGTTCGCCGGGGAGAACTGGACGACGCCGGCCCCGGTGATCTTGTCGATCACCGTCAACGACACGCCCGAAGACGCGGCGCCGATGATGGCGTCGACGTTCTGCGACAGCAGGCGGTCGACGGTCTGGTTCGCGGTGTCGGTGGTGGCGTCGCCGGAGTCGCCGGGGATGCCGACGACGTCCTGGCCGAGCACGCCGCCAGCGGCGTTGATGTCCTGGATGGCGAGATCGAAGGCGGCGAACTCGGGTGGTCCGAGGAACGCCAGCGACCCCGTCTGCGGGCAGGATCGTGCCGATCGTCAGCACGCCGTCACCGGCGCGAGTGCCCTCGACGGGCACCTGCGGCGACGTCGGCCTCGGGCGGCGCCGACGCCGGGAGGAACTCGGTCAGCGCGTTGTCGATGCGGTTGTCCGCCCCGAAGTTGAGCAGGCCGTAGCTCGCCTCCAGCGGCTCGCCGTTGCCGGCGAACTCCAGCGGCCCGGAGAAGCCGTCGAGGTCGGGGTCGCCCCCGGCGTCGAGGATCGCCTTGCAGGTGGCGTAGTCGGTGCACTTCTCGCCGTCACGGGTGATCCCGTTGATCAGCTCGGCGTAGGCGATGCCGTCGTCCTGCGCCTGCTCGACCGCCAAGGCGATGATCGTGGTCGCGTCGTAGGTCTCGGCGGCGTAGTTGAAGTCGACCAGGGACGGGTCGACCTCGAGCAGGCGGTCGGTGAAGTCGGACGACAGCTCGACGAGGGGCGTGGTGCCCTTCAGGCCTTCCAGGGCGCCCGGCTCGCCGGGTTCGCCGGTGCCGGTCGGGGCGGTGGTGCCTTCGCCGGCGGTGGTGGCGGCTGCCGAGTCCTCCGTCGCAGCGGTGGTCCCCGGCGCGGCCGTGGTGTCGGCGCTGGTGTCCTCGCTCGGGGCCTCGGTCGCGACCGCGGCGTCGGTGTCGCTGGTGGCGTCGTCGTCGTCGTCGCCGCCACACGCGGCGGCGATCAGGACGAGCCCAGCCACCAGAGCGCCGAAGCGGCGCACATGGGTGTTCCTCATGGGTTGTGGTTTCCTCCCCCTAGTCGCGAGCATTCGGAGCTCGCTGTCAGGTTGATCGGGCACGATATTGCCGTCTGGCACGGCTTGCAAACGCCCCGGCCGGGTTTGGAACGAACGCTCCAGCGCCGACGACCAGGTCGTCGGCGACCGGCACCGTGCTCGTCGACAGCACGAGCCACACGGTCATCGCCCACAGCGCGGTCGCCCCGGCGACGTGGATCCCGACCAGGAGTGGTGGCACCTCGTTGAAGTACTGCACGTAGCCCGACGGCCGCCTGCAGCACGGCGACGAAGATCCACGACGACAGCGGTCCCTGCAGCTGGTCGCGATCGCCCGGTGACCGTTGCACCAGCAGGGCGAGCACGACGGCGATGGCGACGGCGATCGTCACGGTGGTCCCGTGAACCCGCGCCGCGGCGGCGATGTCGACGTCGAACCGCTGCACATCCTCGTCGCCGGCGTGCGGCCCGGCACCCGTGACGACGGTGCCGGCGACGATGGCCACGGCGGTGGCGCTGGCGAGCATCCAGACCAGGGCCCGGCTCCCGGCGGACACCGCGACACGGCGCGGCCGCCCGTCCGGCTCGCCAGCCCGGCGCAGCAGCACGACGGAGGTGGCGACGAGCACCAGCGACAGCAGCATGTGCCCCTGCACGGCGAGTGGGTGGAGGTCGACGAGCACGGTGATGCCGCCGAGGATCACCTGTCCGACGACCCCGGCCACCAGCCCGAGCGAGAGCCACGTCAGGTCGCGACGACGCGGCACGCGCCACAGCGAGCCGAGCACGGCGGCGATCACGGCGGCGGCGACGAGACCGGTGAACAGCCGGTTGACCTGCTCGATGGCGGTGTGGTTCGACGACACGTCGATCAACCGCTCGTCGTTGCAGCCGGGCCAGTCGTCGCACCCCAGCCCCGACCCCGTCAGCCGCACCGCGGCCCCGGTCACGACGATCGTCATCAGCAGGCCGAGGGCGATCGCCGTGATCACCCGGTACCGCGCCGGCGAGATGCGCACGGTGGCGAGGCTACGCATCCATGGCGAGCGAGCCGCTCGGCGCGAGCACGCCGTCGACGATCGTCAGGTGGCGATCGGCGACCGTCTCGACGACCGGATCGTGGCTGGCGACGAGGAAGGCCGTTCCGGCGGCGGCCGCCGTGCGGAAGACAGCGAGGATGCGGTCGCGGGCGTGACGATCCTGGTGCGCCGTCGGCTCGTCGAGCACGACCAGCTGCGGCTCGGTCACGAGCGCCCGGGCGATGGCGGCCCGCTGCTGCTCGCCGAGCGAGACCTCCGCCGGGAAGCGGCGGCGGACTCCGGTCAGCCCGAGCTCGTCGATCAGCGCCCCGACGCGCTCGTGCCCGACCGATCCGCGGCCGGCGACGACGAGCGGCACGGCGATGTTCTCCTCGATCGACAGCTCGTCGAGGAGCCCGAGCGCCTGGGGGACGAAGGCGATCGACGACCATCGTGACCATGCCGCGCCGATGTCACCCTCGTGCCAGGCGATGGCGCCGTGGTCGGCCGGCTCGAACCCGGCGAGCAGTCCGAGCAAGGTGGTCTTGCCCGAACCCGACGGCCCGGACACGACGACGATCTCGCCGACGCCGATCTCGAGCGACGCGTTGCGCAGCGCCTCGATCGGCTCGGACGCCCGCTGGTGGGTCTTGCGCAACCCGGTGCCGCGGATCACCGGCGTCGTCATGCCGCCTGCTCTCCGTCCGCCCGCTCGAGACGGATCACCGCGTCGCACCCGTCGACCACGACCGGATCGTGGGAGGCGACCACGACGGTCGCCCCGGCGCTCGCCACCGCACGGAGCGCCTCGACGACCGCGCCGGCCGAGGCGTGGTCGAGCTGCGACGTCGGCTCGTCGGCGACGACGAGGCCGGCGGCCGCCGCCAGCGCGCACGCCAACGCCACGCGTTGCTGCTCTCCACCCGACAGGCGCAACGGTTCGCCGGCGACCAGGTGATCGAGACCGAGGAGGCGCAGTCGGGCCCGCACGTCGGGCTCTGGTGCACCAGCGAGCTCGGCCGCCAGTCGCAGCTGCCCGGCGACGTCGAACCCGCGCACCAGGTTGTCCGTCGGCCGTTGGAAGAGGTAGGCGATCGAGCGACGCCGGAGCTGGCGTGCGGACCGTGCGGACAGATCGTCGACGCGCCGGTCGTCGAACGTGATCGATCCGTGTGTCGGGCGCTCGATGAGGGCGAGCTGCCGCAGCAGCGTCGACTTGCCGCAGCCCGACCGCCCGGCGACCACGGTCAGCCGGCCGGGTTCGAAGGTCGCGTCGACCGGCCCGACGGCGTGCACGGCCGCCGCACCGGCCTGCGGGTAGCGCTTGATCAGCCCGCTGACGACGACCCGCACTCGCCGTTGGATCAGAGCTCGTCACGGAGCACCTCCGCCATGTTCGACCGGTCGGCGGCCCGCAGCGACCAACCGCTCAGGGCGGCGACGACGATGACACCCACGGCGACGAGCGACAGGGTCGTCGCCAGCGGATAGCGGAGGATCGCCGACGGCGTGCGGTCCGGCAGCGCATCCAGCCAGCTGTAGGTGGCGCCGAGGGCGAGCCAACCGAGCAGCGTGCCGGAGACGAGGGCGACAGCGAGGATGACCGTCAGCTCGATCACGACGGCCAGCAGGCTGTCGCCGCGACCGAGGCCCATGCGGCGCAGCAGTGCCGAGGCGACCGATCGACGGCGCTGCCGCGAGTCGACGTAGACGGCGAGGGCGACGACCACCAGCGCGGCGACGACGACACCGATCGCCCCGATGAAGCCGAACGTCCACACCGTCGGCAGGAACGCCGAGCTGTCCTCGAAGCTCGACCGCTCGACGAGCGTGCCGAGGCCCCACTGCTGGTCGGCGATCGCGGTGCGCAGCTCGTTGGCGCGTCGCGCCGCTGGCGAGCACGCGCCGCTCCACCCTGCCGTCGTAGTCGGGGAGCCTGCCGGCCGCCATGATCAGCGTCGGGCGCGACGCGTCCTGCGTCGGGAAGAACGCGGGACGGGCGACCACCGTGAGCGTCGCCTCGGAGCGGTGCACGCCGCCCGCCTCCCACGGTCCCGCCGAGGGCGTGTCGCCCACCGCCAGCACCGGGATCGCCCCGTCGACGAGCGGGCCGTCGAGGCGTGCCAGGAGGTCCTCCAGCGCCGGGCCTCCTGCGTCCGGCCAGTAGGCACCGTCGGCGAAGGTCGCCGGATCGACGATCCGCACGTCGACGTCGACATCCCCGAACGTCGCCCCGCTGTCGAACCCGACGATCGTCGACCGACCAGGGAGCGGCGGGCCGGCGTCGTCGGGGGCGCCGATGATCGCCCAGATGTCGGCGCCGGCCGCGACGCCGCTCTTGGCGTCGGCCGTCGCCTGCGTCGAGACGACGGCACCGGCACTGAACGTGACGACGCCGACACCGAGCGCCGCCGCCATCATCGTCGTGAGCGTCGTCGCCCTCGCCGCAGCCATCCGGCGCACGGCGAGCAGCGGTTGCACCGGGAGCCACCGCCCTCGCCGGCGACCGGCACCGAGGGCGACCCGCAGGACACGCGCCAGCAGCCCGAGCACGCCGATGATGAGCAGCAGCGGGAACAGCAGGGCGAGGAAGTCGACCGCTGGTGCGCTGTCTCCGTCGACCACTGCCGGGCCCTGATCGACGAGGCGCCGCCACGCCAACCACGCGCCGGCCAGCACCACCGGCTCCCACGGCACCACGCGCACCCAGCGCCACGCCCGTCGTGACCGCTCGGGTGCCCGTTCGAGGATCGATCGAGTGCCGAGCGTGACCGACAGCCACACCACGACCAGGGCGACGGCCGCCATCGCCCCGGCCCATGCGAGGCAGGTGGCCGCGACACCGGGATCGAGGGCGCCGCTCGGTCCCGCTCGGCGGACGACGAAGAGCCCGAGCGCCCAGCCGGCGATGGCTCCGGCGACCGTGGCCACCAGCAGCTCGGCGACGGCGAGCAGCCCGAGCGCCGACGGTGCCACGCCGCGTGCCCACAGCAGGCGGACCTCGGCCCGGCGCTTGTCGAGCCAGAAGCGACCGAAGCCGGCGACCAGGACGAGCGTGGCAACGACGGCGAGGATCGCGGTCGGTGTGATCGTGCTCGACACCGCCGACCGGATCGCCGCCGCCCGCTCGGTCATGAACGGCAGCCGCGAGCTCGCCGACGGGATCCGGCCGCCGAGGTCCATCGACGAGGCCACCGCGGCGTCCAGCGCGGGGAGCGCCTCCACCGCATGGCGAGCCTGCGACAGCGTCGTCGGCAGCTCGGCGAAGGGCCACTCGATGCCGTAGTCGCCCGGGTGCAGGACCATGTGGTCGAAGAACACGTCGCGCGGCACGAACACGGCCGGGGCGACGCCGCTGTTCGGGTCGACGTTGAAGCCGAGCGTGTCGCGCAGTGCGCACGACCACTGGTCGGTCTGCCGCGTCGTCAACAGATCGGGATAGATCGCGGCGACCGCCACGAGGTCACCGTCCGGACCGAGCCGGACCTGATCCCCGACGCCGAGCCCGATCTCCTCGGCCACCGTGTCGGGGATCCACACGCCGTCGCCGCCGCCGGCCAGCGGGTGCAGCGCCTCGGGGTAACCGGTGCGGTGGACCATCAGCACGTTGATGGCCGGACCGCCGTCGACGCCGAAGCCGTTGAGGCGGGAAGCGACCGTCTCGATCCGCGTGGCGAACGCGGGGCTGGCGCGTGACGCCAGGTCGGCAGGTGCCGCCAGCAACAGCTCCGGCGGTATCGGCGGTCCGGCCGAGGGGTCGACGCCGACACCGCGGCACGAGGCGTCGATCTGCCGTTGCAGGCTGGCGCTGGAGACCGACGACACGTAGGCCGCGGGTGTCGAGGCGACGAAGCCGAGGACCGCCATCGCGGCGACCGCGCCGAGCAGCAACCGGGGCTGACCCAGCAGCACGAACGGCGCTCGGCGCCACAACGACCTCAAGCCGAGGCAGCCTAGGTATGGCGGATGGACATCCCGCCGTCGACGGGGATGATCGCCCCGTTGAGGAAGCTGGCCGCCGGGAGGCACAGGCTGAGGGTCATCTGGGCGACCTCCTCGGGGTCGCCGTAGCGCCGCAGGGGCACCCGCCGCTTGGCGTACGTCGCCTTGTCCTCCTCGCTGATCGACGCCGTCATGCCGGTGCGGATCGGTCCCGGGCAGATGCAGTTGACGGTGATCCCCTGGCGGCCGAGCTCGACGGCGAAGCTCTTGGTCAGCCCGACCACGCCGGCCTTGGTGGCCGTGTAGGCGACCATCCCCGCCGTCGTCACGATCGCCTCGGTCGAGGCGATGTTGACCACCCGGCCGGCGCCGTTGGCGGCGAGGTACGGGACCGCCAGCCGCACGAGGTGGGCGTGGGCCGTGAGGTTGACGGCCACGGTGCGGTCCCAGCTGGCCACGAAGTCGGCGTCGGCCTGCTGGCTGAAGTTCGGCAGCGCCACACCGGCGTTGTTGACGAGGATGTCGATGCCGCCGAGTGCCGCGACCACGTCGTCGACGAGCCGGCGCAGCTGATCCAGCTCGCCGACGTCGCACACCAGGCCGACGGCGGCGTCGGGGCCGTGGGCATCGGTGATCTCGGCGACGACCGCGTCGACGCCCTCGCGCCCGATGTCGACCACGGCGACGCGCGCGCCTTCGTCGGCGAAGAGGTGTGCCGTGGCCCTGCCCATCCCGCTCGCCGCGCCCGTGACCAGCGCCCGCCGGCCGGCGATCGATCGCGACAGATGTGGTCAGCCGCGCCATCACGGCCTGATTTCGTAGAAGGCGTTGACGGCGTGGTCGACGGGGAGCTTGCGGAACCGCGTGAAGCCGGCGTCGCGTGCCATCGCCTCGGCCTTCGACGGCGACAGGCCGAGCGTGCCGAGGCCCGCGCCGCCGGGCTCGGACAGCGCCGACGACATGCACGACAGCACGCTGACGCCGTACATCAGCGGGGCCATCGGGTTCTTGCGGACGTTCTCCTCGAACGTGTCGCGCGCCTTGATGTCGACGAGCAGCCACGAGCCGTCGTCGGCGAGCGCGCCGCGGATGGCGGCCATCATCGCCTGCGGCTCGGTCATGTCGTGGATGCAGTCGAACGTCGTGACGAGGTCGACGGAGTGGTCGGCGGGCAGCGGCTCGTCACGTGGGTCGTGGAACGAGGCGTTGGCCAGGCCGGCGTCGGCGAGGCGTGATCGCGCCCGGCCGAGGGCGTGCTGCGAGATGTCGTAGCCGGCGATCGTGCTCGCCGGGAACGCCGCGGCGAGCAGCAGGACGGCGCCGCCGGCGCCGCACCCGATGTCGACGGCGTGCCCGCCCGCCTCGAGCTTCGGGAGCACGTCGTCCATCGTCGGCAGCACGGTCGGCACCAGGTGGGCGCGGTTCCACGGCTCGAAGCCGCGCTCCAGGCCGACCGCCGCATCCGGACCGTGGCTGTCGTAGTCGAGGCCGATCCCGCTGCGGAAGCTCTCGGGCAGCTTCGGGAGCATCGCCATCGTGTTCGGGAGCGAATGGAACATGCCCATCCCGCACGCCTCGTGGTCGGGTTGGGTGAGCACGGCGACGGCCTCGGGCGTCAGCGAGAAGCGCTCGCCGGGGGCGGCGACGATGATCTTCGCCGCCGCCTGGTTGTAGGCCCACTCGCGCACCCAGCGCTCGTCGAGTCCGGTGCGCTCGGCGAGCTCGGCCGACGTCAGCGGCGCCTCGGCGGCAGCCAGCGCGGCGAACAGACCGAGGCGATCGCCGAGGTGGATCATCCCCGACGTGACGGCGCCCTCGAGCTTGGTGAAGACGAGGAACTGGTACTGCTTGAGGGCGTCGGGATCGAGGTCCGCATCGTCCAGTGCGAGGTGCGCTAGCGAACGAGCGGCACGGCCTGCGTGGCCGGGGACGCTGGCTGACCTAGCGGGTGCGGTCGGCCACCGGGATGTGCTCGACGTCGGACAGCGCGGTGAGGCTGAACGTGTAGCCGTCGCCGAGCGGGATCGCCTCGAGGCGGCTGATCGAGCAGTGCCGGAGGACCATCCGTTCCCACTCCCACGGCGTCGGCGGCAGGCCGAGCAGGTGGCAGATGACGATCGAGTTGGTCCCGGCGTGGGCGATCAGGGCGATGCGCTTGCCGGGCTCGGCGATCTGCCACACCGGCAGCTCGCCCTCGACCTGGAAGACGCCACGTTCCTGGAGGAACTTCTCGGCGCCGAGGCGGATGCGCTGGACGAACTCGCGGATGTTCTCGCCGCCCTCGAGGCCGTGCCAGCGGTCGGCCGACGGCCGGCTGCTCAGCTCGCGGTAGGCCTCGGCGGCCCGCTCGGCGGGTGTGCCGTGCCACTTCGGGTCACGGATCTCCTCCAACCACATGTCGATGTCCTCGGCACGGCCGAGCTCGCGGAGCACGGGCGCGGCCGTCTCGCGGGCGCGCAGCAGTGGGGAGACGAGGACCTCGTCGAAGTGCTGCCCGGCCATCGCCGTGGCCAGCGCCTCGGCCTGGCGCCGCCCGAGCTCGGTGATCGGCGGGTCGTTGACGTTCAGCCCGTCGCGCACCCACTCCGGTTGGGCGTGACGGATCAGAACCAGCTCCACGGTTCGAGGCTACGTCTACAGTGCGGCTCGTGAGCGGGTGGTATCCCGACCCGACAGGGCGATTCGAGTACCGCTTCCACAACGACAGCGGGTGGACGGCCGACGTCTCGACAGGTGGCCGCCGCTCGGTCGACCCGCTGAGCGCGTACACGCCGCCGGCGCAGCGCGGCCGGAGCAACGGGCTGGCGGTCGCCGGGATGGTGTGCGGGATCTTCTCCGTCGTCGTCGCCTGGGTGCCGTTCATCGCCGTGCTCGGCCTGATCGCCGCCATCGTCGGGCTGTCGCTGTCGATCCCGGCGCTCGCCAGGTCGCGCCAGGCCGGGAGGCGCGGTTTCGCCATCGCCGGCATCGTCACGAGCGTCTGCGGCATCCTGCTCGCCATCGTCGGCATCGTGCTCACCGTCGTCGTCGTGCGGGCGATCGACCGGTTCGACGACCCGGGCCCGGTCGACGCACGCATCGAGCGGTGCGTCGACGACGATGTCGGCAACACGGTCGCCGATGTCGTCGTCGAGAACCTCAGCTCGAGGGAGCGCTCGTACACGATCGAGGTCGACCTCGGTGGCACGACGAACGAATGGGTCGAGGTCGACGACGTGGCCGCCGGCGAGTCAGCAGTCCGTGACCGTGCGTGGATCGTCGTTCATGCCGGAGCCGACCTGCCGCATCGTGTCGATCTACGGGCCGGTCCCCTTCGGCCTCGACCCCGACACGTTCGACCCCGACGACTGACGTTCCCCGGGCATCGTCTCGGGCAGATCGTCTCGGATCCGGCGATCGCGCCCAGAGCGGTCGCCCAGACTGGCGTCAGTCGAGGCCGGTTGGCCGGTGGCGGTGGCTTGCATCCAGGCGGCGTAGAGGCGGGCGTAGGTGCCGCCGGCGGCGACCAGCTCGTCGTGGTGGCCGTCCTCGACGAGGCGACCGTCTTCGAGCACGAGCACGCGGTCGGCCCGCGCCGCGGTCGAGAGGCGGTGGGCGATGGCGATCGTCGTGCGGCCCTCGGCGAGGTGGCCGAGCGCCCGCGAGATGCGCACCTCGGTCAGCGCGTCGACCGACGACGTCGCTTCGTCGAGGACGAGCACGTCGGGGTCGGCGACGCCGGCGCGCAGCAGGGCGACGAGCTGGCGCTCGCCGGCCGACAGCTGCTCGCCACGCTCGCCGACGGCCGTCATCAGGCCGTCGGGCAGCGACTCGACCCAGTCGCCGACGTCGAGGCGGGCGACGACGGCCTCCATGTCCGGGACCGACGTTCCGGGCTGACCGAAGCCGACGTTGGCGGCGATCGTGGCGTCGAACAGGAACGGCTCCTGCGAGACGACCACGAGGCGATCCCTGAGCTCGTCGTTGGAGACGTCGTGCAGGGGCACGGTGCCGAGGCGGATCTGGCCGATCGTCGGGTCGGCGAAGCGGGCGATCAGCCGGCCCAGCGTCGTCTTCCCCGAGCCGGTGGCGCCGACCAGGGCGACCTGCTGCCCGGCCGGGATGTAGGCGGTGACGTGACGGAGCACGGCCGCGTCGACCTCCGCCGCCATCCCCCTCGTCGGGTAGGAGAACGTGACGTCGCGGATGTCGATGTCGAGCGGCCCCGCCGGCAGCGGTCGCGGCTCGTCCGGTTGCGGCGGGCCGACCGGCAGGTCGAGGACGCCGAGCACGCGTCGCAACCCGGCGACCGCCGTCTGCGTCTGGTCGAGCACCTCGGTGAACTCGGCGACGGGCTCGAGGAAGCGGTAGGTCAGGAAGACGAACCCGATCATCGCCCCGGCGGTGAGGCCGCTGGCCGGGCCGAGCAGCACACCGACGACGACGACGCTGGCGATCGTCAACGACGAGAAGACCTCGCCCGACGGGAACAGGAAGGCACCGATCACGTTCGCCCGGATCTGCGCCTGCTGGCGCTCGGTCACCGCGGCGGCGGCCTCGGCGCCGAGCGTGGCGCCGGCGTCGTAGGCGCGGATCGTCTCGGCACCCGTGACCACCTCGGTGACCGCGGCGAGCATGTCGCCGTTGCGCTCGCGGGCGCGGTCGTAGGCGGCGACGAGGTGGCGCTGGACGATACGGAGGACGATCGCCAGCGGCGCGGCGACGGTGAAGGCGACGACGGCGAGGACCCAGTTGTACGCCAGCATCACGGCACCGACCATCACCACGAGCGGTCCGTCGAGCAACCACGCCAGCCCGCCCCACTGGAAGAACTGGGCGAGCGTCTCGATGTCGCTCGTCACCCTGGCGACCAGCGCGCCGCGCCGCTCCTCGTTGTGGTCGGCGAGGCTGAGCCGGTGGATGTGGGCGATCAGGCGGGCGCGCAGGTGGTACAGCGCCTGCTCGCTGCGCCGGCCGAGGCGGACGACGGCGGTGCGCTGGGCGAAGGCGGCGATGACCAGGGCGACGGCCGCGATCGCGCACAACGTGCCGACGAGCCCGATGTCCACGCCGCCGTCGCCGCTGATCCCCTTGTCGATGGCCTGCTGGATGAGGATCGGGACGACGACCCGCCCCGTCGCCCCGACCGCCGCCAGGCACCACGTGAGCGCCAGCCCCTGGCGCAGCACGGGAGCCTCCTGCAGGCCCCGGTTGATCGTGTGCACGGCCGAGAAGCGGCCGATCGGCTCATCCACCGGCGCCACCGCCCGCGCCGCCGACGGTGAGCGGCGCGGCCTCGCGGTCGGTCTCGAACGCCTCGACGAGCCCGCGATAGCCGGGGCTGCGCGCCATCAGCTCGTTGTGCGGGCCGTGGTCGAGCACCTGTCCGGCGGCGAGGTAGACGACCTCGTCGGCGAGGGCGATCGTCGAGGGTCGTGAGGCGACCATCAGCACGGTGGTCTCGCCGAACGCGCCGCGCAGGTTGGCGAGCACGGCCGACTCGGTTGCCGGGTCGAGCGCCGACGTCGTGTCGTCGAGCAGCAGCAGGGACGGCCGGCGGACGAGTGCCCTGGCGAGGGCGACCCGCTGCCGCTGCCCACCGCTGAGGCTGACGCCACGCTCGCCGACGACGGTGTCGAGGCCGTGCGCCGTCTCGGCGACGAAGTCGTCGGCGCGGGCGAGGCGCAGCGCCTCCCACACCTGCTCGTCGTCGATCTCCGCGCCGAGCACGACGTTGTGGCGGATCGTCCCGGAGAAGAGGAACGCCTCCTGGAAGACGACCGCCCGCTCACCCGGCGCGACAGCGACGTGGCCGTCGGTCGGGGCGACCATCCCGCCGACGATCTCGACGAGGGTGGTCTTGCCGGACCCGGTCGGGCCGACGACGGCGACGATGCGCCCGGCGCCGACGTCGAGCGACACGTCGTCGAGCGCCGGCCGTCCCTCGCCGGGGAACGTGAAGCCGATGTCGACGAGTTGCAGCCCGCGACCCGGATCGGCGGTGGTCACCGCCGCCAGCGGGTCGGGCTCGATCGGCTCGTCGAGCACCTCACGGACCCGCCTCCAGCCGGCGACCGAGTGGGGGAGCTCGGAGAGGGCGTAGCCGATGAGTCGCAGCGGGAAGACGAGCAGGGTGAAGAGGTAGACGAAGCTGGACAGCTCGCCGATCGTGAGGTCGCCGCTCTGGACGCGGTAGGCGCCGAGCAGCACGAGCCCGACGTTGGTCAGGGACGGCACGACGTCGAGCAGCGCTTCGAACGTGCCGCGGAGGCGCACGGCGTCGATGCGTGCCGCCCGCAGCCGGCCGGCGATCTCCGACAGCCGCTCGGTCTCGCGCTGTTCGGCGCCGTAGGCCTTGACGAGCTGCACGCCGTCGAAGCTCTCGTGGACCCGTGCCGACAGGTCGCCGAGGTGGTTCTGGGCGGCGTCGTAGTAGGTGTCGACGCGCTTCTGGTAGACGATGTTGAGGCCGATCAGGATCGGGAACACGGCGACGGCGGCGACGCCCATCACGACGTCGGTGGCGATCAACCAGATCGCCGACACGACGATGAGCAGCACCGTCCCGCAGGCGAACGGGATCGGGGCGAGGATCGACACGGCGGCGTCGGTGTCGACGCCGGCACGAGCGACGAGGTCGCCGTCGGGCCGCCTGGCGTGCCACGCCATCGGCTGTCCGACGAGCCGGTCGATCACGCCACGACTGAGCGACCCGGCCACCCGCCACTGGGTCTTGCCTGCCCAGGTCCGTCGCACGACGACGCCGCCGGCGCGCACCAGGCCGATCCCGATGATCATGCCGACAGCGGTGAGCACGGTGGCCACAGCGACCGAGCCCTCGTCGAAGCGGGGCACGATGACGTTGTCGATGACCCACCGGATCGCCGCGCTCGAGGCCACGGTGCCGAGGGCGAACACGGAGGCGCCGAAGACGGCGACGACGAACGGTCGGGGGTGCATCCGCACCTGGGAGGAGATCAGCCCGAAACCCTCGCGTGCGCGCTGGAAGCGCTGACGGTCCGGGTCTGTTCCCACGGAGCTGTGTTCTATCGCCGTAGATTCGTGACGTGGAACCGATCGACCTCGGGCTGCTCGTGCTGCGCGTCGTCTTCGGGCTGTTCCTCGCCGCCCACGGGTACAACAAGGTCTTCGGCGGCGGCGGTCTGGAGGGCACGGCCAGGTGGTTCGGGTCGCTCGGCATGCGCTGGCCGCGTGTCCAGGCGCGGGTCGCGGCGAGCACCGAGATCGGGGCCGGCCTGCTGTTCGCCCTCGGACTGCTCACGCCGTTCGCCGCCGCCGGGATGATCGGCGTGATGGTCGTCGCCGGGTGGAGCGCCCACCGTCACAACGGCTTCTACATCTTCCGCAAGGGCGAGGGATGGGAGTACGTGGCGTCGATCGCCGTCGCCGCCTGGTGCGTCGCGGCCATCGGCCCCGGCGAGCTCAGCCTCGACCACGCCATCGGCATCGACTGGACGGCGCTGGACGGCTGGATCGGCGCGCTGATCGCCGGCGTGCTCGGCGTCGGCGGGGCGATCCTCCAGCTCGTCGTGTGCTACCGCCCGGCGCCGCCGCTCGCCACGCAGTGATCCGTCGCAACCCCTGGCGCATCGTCCTCACGGTCGTGGTCCTCGGCTTCGCCGCGTTCTGGACGTGGGCGCTGTTCTTCGCCTCCAAGGAGGCGGTCAACCGGTTCGACGACCGGGCCTGGGCGGCGCGGGCGCAGGGCATCTGTGAGGCGGCGGACGAGCAGCGGGAGGCGCTCGCCGATCTGCGCCAGGTCGACGAGGAGGACCCGGCGATGGTGGCCGAGCGCGGTGACCTCGTCGACCGGGCCACCGACGTCGTCGAGCAGATGCTCGACGAGGTCGTCGCCACCGCGCCGGCGGACGCCAAGGGCGCCGACCTCGTGCCGCTGTGGGAGGCCGACTACCGCACGCTACATCGAGGACCGCCGGCGCTTCGCCGACGTCCTTCGCAGCGGCGACAACGTGCCGTTCACCGAGACGGCGGTCGACGGCATCCCGCTCAGCGACAAGCTGGAGGTCTTCGCCTCCGACAACGAGATGCCCGCCTGCGCACCCCCCCACGACCTGAGTTTCTGACCCGAGCTGAGTCCGCTCAGCGAGGACAACTCGTCGTAGAACCGGATCAGCGCAGGGTTTTGAGGACCTTGGCGGGGTTGCCGGCGGCGAGGCAGAAGTCGGGGAGGTCGCCGCGCACGACGCTGTTGGCGCCGACGACGACGTGGCGGCCGATCGTCGCCCCGGGCAGCACGACCGTGCCGTGGCCGAGCCACGAGCCATCGCCGATGCGCACCGGCCGCTCCGGCATCACCTGCACCGAGATCGGCCGCTCGAGATCCTCGTAGCCGTGGTTCTGGTCGGTGACGTAGACGTGGTGCCCCGTCCACACGTCGTCGCCGATCTCGATCGACAGGTGACCGACGATGCCGCTCCCCCGCCCGATCAGGCAGCGGTCGCCGATGCGCACGACCGGATCGGTGACGCACTGCTGGCCGGGCACCATGCCGGCCGACAGCGAGACGTGCGGGCCGATGATCGTCCCGGTGCCGATGTGGATGTAGCGCTCGTTGACCAGCGCCGTCGGCGGGAAGCAGATCACGCTGTTGTCCCCGAACGCCCCGAAGCGACGGCCGCGCCGAGTGCGCGGTCCGATCGCACCGAGCTCCTGGACCTGCTCCCACCCGAGGTGGACGACCTCGCCGGCTGCCCGCTTCGCCGCCGCCGCTGCCCGGTGCCACGGCGTGTCGGGGACCGCGGGCCGGCGCAACACGCCGGGCGACGCTACCGGCGACAATGGCGGCGTGGAACGGGCGCGCATCGTGCAACTGACCGACACCCACTTCCGGGCCCTGGAGGGCGTCCCGCCCCAGTGGACCCCGCTGCTCGACTGGCTGGGCGCCGATCCGCCCGACCTCGTGGTGCACACCGGCGACATCGTGTACGAGGACCCGGACGACGACGCCGATCTGGCCTTCGCCCGTGACCTGCTCGACAGCGTTCCCGCCCCGCTCGCCATCATCCCCGGCAACCACGACATCGGCTTCTACGGCGAGGACGCCGACCGCCGTCGCCGGCTGGCGACGTTCCGCGACACGTGGGGCGGCGACCGGTTCCGGCTCGACCTCGCCGGCTGGCGCCTGGTCGGCGCCGATTCCTACCTCCTCGGCCGCCGCCGAGCACGACGAGTGGCTCGCCGACGCCGTGGCGACCGAGCGGCCCGTGCTCGCCTTCGTCCACCAGCCGCTCGACGACCCGGACCGAGACGGCTGGGAGATGCCGCGCCCCGCCATCGACGCCTTCGAGTCGGCGATCGCCGGCGCCGACGTGCGCGTCGTGGCATCCGGGCACCGCCACCGAGCGCGCTCGGCAGGTCGTGCCGTCTGGGCGCCGTCGCTGCGGCTGACCGGCAGCGCCGACCGTGGCGACGACCCACGCCCCGGCGTCGTCGAGCACGTCGTCGGCGCCGACGGCACCCACGCCCACCGCGTGGTGCGGCCGTGGGAGTCAGTTGAGAGTCGACCGTCAGGACGATGATCATCACGACGCCGTTGAAGATGGCGTGGGCGAGGATCGTCGGCCCGATGCGCCGCAACAGGTAGGCGGCACCACCGAACACGATGCCGACGGCGCTCAGCACGAGGACGAGGCCGATGTTGCCCATCCCGCGCACCGGATCGAGGTGGATGGCTCCGAACAGCAGACCTTGCACGCCGACCGCCAGCCAGGCGCTCATCCTGCTCAACAGCCCACGCAGCATCAGCCCGCGGAAGATCATCTCCTCGACGATCGGGGCGGCGATGACCGCCGTCACGAGCAGCGTGATGACGTACGTGCGGTCGAGGTCGAGATCACCGATCCCCTCGGTGTTGCTGGTGAACGGGACGTCGAGCAACGTCACGAGGATCGCCACCACGGCCTGGGCGAAGAACGCGCTGAGCCACACCAGCGGTCCCCAGCCGAGGTCGGACCAACGGAAGCGCAGGCCGAGGTCCGTCCGGCGGTCGCCGCTCCCCCACCGCCCCGCGGCGTACAGGCACCACCACACCGACGGCCCGTAGCCGACGAGCACGGAGATCGCGGCGTAGACGACGATCGACCAGTCGAAGCGGACGAGGGCGTCGATCAGGGCGCGGCTGGCGATGAGCGAGACCGCCAGCACGACGACGGCGCCGATCGCCACCTGCAGCGGGAGCACGCCGTGCGGCTCGGCGATCGTCGGCGGGCCGGCGAGCGGCGTCGTGTGGTGGGTCCACATGCGGCCGTCGAAGTAGCGCCCGAGGGGCAGGCCGTAGGGGTCCGGGTACCACCCCGCCTGCGGCGCCGCCGGCGGGGGCAGCCCCTCGCGGGTGCCTCCACCACGTTCGCCACGGCGGCAGCGTACCGTCGGCCTCCGGAGCCACTCCGGGCGGCGATGGGGTGTGGGGGCGCAGCCCCCACGGTGACGCCGTGCGACGATGACCGGGTGCAGTCCGATTCGCTCTGGGCGGCGACGATGCCCGCCGATCGGCGCGTGTCGGCACCCCCGCTCGACGGCGATGCCGACGTCGACGTGGCGATCGTCGGTGGCGGTTACACCGGGTTGTGGACGGCGCTGTACCTCGCCCTCGCCGACCCGGCGCTGCGCGTCGTCGTGCTCGAAGCCGACCACGTCGGCTTCGGTGCCAGCGGCCGCAACGGAGGATGGTGCTCGGCGTTGCTGGCCACCGGGATCACCGGCCTCGCCGAGCGCCACGGTCGCGACGCGGCGATCGCCATGAAGCAGGCGATGCACGCGACCGTCGACGAGGTCGGCAAGGTGCTCGCCGGCGAGGGCGACGACGCCGGGTTCGTCAAGGGCGGCACCATCTCGCTCGCCCGCACCGCGGCGCAGGAGCTGCGGCTGGCGGCCGACATCGACGAAGCCCGCTCGTTCGGCCTCGGTCCCGACGATCTCAGGTGGCTCGATGGCGACGAGGTCGAGCAGCGCTGCCGCGCGACGGCCGTGCGGTCGGCGCTGTTCACACCACACTGCGCGGCGGTCCACCCGCTGCGGCTCGTCCACGCCGTCGCCGCAGCCGCGCAGCGGCGGGGCGTGCACATCCACGAGCGGTCCGCGGCGCTGGCGATCGAGCCGCACCAGGTCACGACCGAGCACGGTCGTGTGCGCGCCGACGTCGTCGTCCTGGCGACGGAGGCGTTCACCGTCGATCTCCCCGGTCACCACCGCGACGTGATCCCGCTGTACTCGCTGATGATCGGCTCCGAGCCGCTGACGGCGGCGCAGTGGGACGAGATCGGGCTCGCCGAGCGACCGACGTTCAACGACGCCAGGAACATGATCATCTACGGCCAGCGCACCACGGACGGGCGCATCGCCTTCGGCGGCCGCGGCGCGCCGTACCACTTCGGGTCGCGGATCGACCCGACGTTCGACCGCCATGAGCGCACGCGCACGATGCTCGTGGACGCCGTGCGCGAGCTGTTCCCCGTGCTCCGCGACGTCGACTTCCCGTACCACTGGGGCGGCCCGCTCGGCGTCCCCCGCGACTGGCACTGCGCCGTGCGCTACGACCGCTCCACCGGCCTGGCGTCGGCGGGTGGCTACGTCGGCGACGGTGTCGCCACGACCAACCTCGCCGGGCGCACGCTCGCCGACCTGATCACCGGCCGCGACAGCGACCTCGTGCGGCTCCCGTGGGTCCAGCACCCGCTGCGACGGTGGGAGCCGGAACCGCTGCGCTGGCTCGGCGTCAACATCGCCCGTCGCGCGGCCGCCGGTGCCGACGCCGCCGAGGCGCGCGATGGGCGGCTGGCGTCGTGGCAGGCGCGGGCGTGGAGCCGCCTGCTCGGCGTGCTCACCGGTCAGCCCGGGTAGGCGGGCGGCACCGAGGGCGAGTACAGCCAGGCGTCGAAGAACTCGGTGAGCGACCGGCCGGCGACGTCCTCGGCGAGGGCGATGAAGTCGGCGGACACTCGTGAGGTGCCGACGTTCTCGGCGACCCAGCGCTGGAGCACCGTGAAGAAGGCCTCGTCGCCCAGCTCGCCGCGCAGGGCGTGGAGGACGACGGCGCCACCGTCGTAGCGCTCGTAGCCGAACAGGTTGCCGGCCGACGGCGTGCCCGTCGGCTCGGTGGGTGTCTGGCGCTGGGCGAGGTTCCGGTTCGCCTCGAGCTCGACCGTCGTCAGCCCGATGTGCTCGAACCACAGCCACTGGGCGTACGAGGCGAACGACTCGTTGAGCCAGAGGTCGCTCCAGTCCGCCGGGGTCACCGCGTTGCCGAACCACTGGTGGGCCAGCTCGTGGGAGAGGAACAGCTGGGCCGTCGGGTCGGGCGTGCCGCCAGGAAAGTCGTCCCGCGAGAAGAGTGGCCGGCCCTGCTGCTCCAACGCCAGCCTCGGCACGCTGTCGACGAAGGCCAGCCCATAGCCGTCCAGCGGGTACGGCCCGAACAACGGCTCGAAGAACTCGATCTGCTCCGCCGTCTCGTTGAAGTACGGCTGCATCCGGGTGACGTCGTCGCTCAACGCCACGTTGGTCACCTCGACGTCGCCGACGACGCCTCCGTCGAGCACCGAGTACGGCCCGATGAGCACCTGCACGAGGTACGTCGCCATCGGCTCGTCCAGCTCCCACACCCACGTCGTGTCGCCGTTGTCCTGCCGCTCCTCGACGAGCACCCCGTTGGCCACGGCCGTGGTGCCGGCGGGGACGGTCAGCTCGAAGCGCCATGTCGCCTTGTCCGACGGGTGGTCGTTGCTCGGCAGCCACGTCCGGCCACCGTCCGGTTCGTTGAACGTGTAGCGCCCCGATCGGCGTCGTGTAGAAACCGCCGCCGAGCTCGAACGCGAGTGAGCTGGCATGCCGGTCGTCGCTGTAGGTGACCGACACGACGACCGGCGTGTCGGGCTCGACCGGCGATCGCCGGCGCGGACGATCAGCTCCGGGCTGCGGTGCTCGAACGTGGCCGGCTCGCCGTCGACCGTCACCGACTCGACGGTGACGTCGGCAGCGTCGAGGGCGAACTCGTCCAGTTGCCGTGTCACCGTCGTCGTGATGTCGACCGTGCCGGCGAGCCGCTTCGTCTCCATGTCGTAGGACAGCCGCACGTCGTAGGACTGGACGTCGAGGTCGGCCGAGCCGAGCTCGGGCAGCAGCGAGTCGCCACTGCTGGTCGACGGCCCATCACCGGGGTCGCCGGGTGCGGTGGTCGGCGGCGCCGCCGTCGTGGCCGGCGCCTCCGTCGCGTCCGGCACCGCGGTCGTCGACGGCTCCGGCGGGGCATCCGTGGTCGTCGCTGCGTCGGTCGACGCCGGCGGTTCGACGGCCGACTCGGTGCGCACGTCGGCGCCCGAGCACGCCGCGACGAGGGCGACAGCGAGGACTCCGAGTGCGGCGCGCATCATCGGTGCAGCGACGGATCGGCGATGCGGGCGCGGTAGCGAACGGTGTGCACCGACGCGCCGGACAGGACCCCGCCGCGCCCGAGCAGTCGGCCGCCCTGCCAGTTCGACAGTCCGAGCTCGGGGGTGTCGAGGGCGTACTGGCCGTCGACCCAGCGGGTGAAGCCATCGCCGACGAACGGGGCGTCGACCGCACCGTAGAACCAGTCGTGCTCCGCGTCGTCGTCGCTGACGAGGGAGGCGATGAACCGCGGGCTGTAGCGGTTGCACAGCGTGACGGCTTCGGCGACGTCGCCGGTCACGACGAGTGAGACCTCCGGGGAGTGCTCCCACTCCCACTCCGTCGCCAGCTCGTCGCCCGCCTCGACGCGGTGCAGCCGCGGCGACGTGTCTCGTCGTCGGGCGGCCTCGTCGAGCGCGTGCTCGAACACCGGCACGAGATCCGCACGTGCTGCCGGGATGCAGCACACGTTGAGCGTGTTGCACACCTTGCGGTCGAGCGAGTGCAGGACGGCCAGACGGAAGCGCTCAGCATCGGCATGGATGCCGGCGACGAGCCAGGCGCCTCCGGTGCCGTGGAGGCTCACGGGCGTTCCGGCCTGGCGGGCGACGGCGCCGAGCTGGGCGACGGCGGCGCCGGAGCCGCGGGCGACGGCGAGCGCAAGTCGCCGATCGTCGAAGAGCGCCCACCCGGCGGCACGCGCCGGCGACCGAACCAGCGAGACGCTCCCGGCCGGCAGGCCAGCGGCGTCGAGCGCCGGCTCGAGGGCATGGGTGACGATCGCCTCGGCGGTGCCGAGGGCGTCGGACCCGATCCGCATCACGACGGTGTTGCCCGTGCGCAGCACGCCCGTGGCGTCGGCGAACACGTTGGGTCGACCCTCGAACACGAAGCCGACGACCCCGAGCGGCGCGCGGCGTGCCTCGACCGACCATCCGTCGTGCTCGATGCGTTCGCCGGGCGTCGTCCCGCCGCAACGGGCTGTCGCGCCAGCCGCGCAGGCCGCGGATCATGTCGTCGCGCATCGTCGGTGTCATCACCAGGCGCGTCGTCGAACGCCCGGCCGCGGCGGCCTTGCCGACGTCGTCGGCGTTGGCCGCCGCGATCGCGGCGACGGCGTCGTCGTCGGCGAGGCGGGCGGCGAAGTGCTCGAAGAAGTCGCTGATCTGCTCGTCGCCGCCGAGCTGGTCGAATGCGGCGACAGCGGCGTCGACGGCTGCGCGCGCCGCCAGGTGATCGGCAGCCGGGACGTGGAGCAGGTCGCCGGTCTCCTGGACGACGACGAGGCGGTCGCCGGCGCGGAACGCCGTGGCCAGCTCAGGCGTCACCGTCGTCACGCGGTCGCCGCCGAACACGATCTGCTGGCCGGCCTCCAGTTGTTCGAGTCGCCCCGCCACGAGCCGCAGCGTACGCGGAGAGGGTCCCGTGCATAGGCTCGCCCCAGTGACCGATCGCCTGTACTTCCGCCAGCTCCTGTCCGGTCGCGACTTCGCCGTCGGCGATCCCGTGGCCAGTCAGATGGTCAACTTCGTCTACGCCGTCGGCGACCGAGCCGCCGGTGAGTGCGTGCTGGTCGACCCGGCGTACGCCGTCGACGACCTCGTCGACGCCGTCGAGGCCGACGGCATGGTCGTCGGTGGGGTCCTCGCCACCCACTACCACCCCGACCATGTCGGCGGGTCGATGATGGGCCTGACGATCGAGGGGCTGACGCGGCTGCTCGAGCGGGTCGACGTACCGGTGCACGTGCAACGAGCCGAGGTCCCGTGGGTCGCCCGCACGACCGGCGTCTCGGAGACCGAGCTCGTCGCCCACGAGCCGGGCGACCACGTCTCCGTCGGCGACGTCTCGATCGAGCTGGTGCACACACCGGGGCACACACCGGGCAGCCAGTGCTTCCTCGTCGACGGGCGCCTGATCTCCGGCGACACGCTGTTCCTCGAGGGATGCGGACGCACCGACCTACCCGGCAGCGACACCGGGCAGATGTACGACAGCCTGCAACGGCTCGCCGGCCTGCCGCCCGAGACGGTCGTCTACCCCGGCCACCGCTACTCGGCGCCACCGAGCGCGTCGCTGGACGCGGTGCTGCGCCAGAACTACGTCTTCCGCCCCTCCTCCCGCGAGCAGTGGCTGACGATGTTCGGCGGCTGAGCTATCCGGCCGCCGCGGCGACCAGGCGCCGACACGCCGGCCACGGTCAGCAGCACGAGCACGAGACGGCGGAAGCGCTGCGCGTCGAGATGGCGGCGCAGGGCGATGCCGGCGCGGGCACCGACGGCCAGCGCCGGGAGCGACACGGCGACGGCGACCAGCACCTCTCGATCGAACTTCCCGGTCGCCGCGAACACGACGACGCTGACGATGTCGAGCACGGCGAAGACCGTGGTGATCGTGCCGCGGAACCGCAGCTGGTCGAAGTGGCGCGCCTGCAGGACGAACACGAGCGGCGGGCCGTTGACACCGGCCGACATCGTCAGCGCACCGGAGAGCACGCCGCCGCCGACGTCGAGCCCCGGGCCGGCGTGGCGCAGGTCCAGGCCACGAGCGATGACGACGACGGCGACGAGCACGGCGACGCCGATCACCGCGCCGAGGAGCCGATCGCTCGCCTGCAGGAACACGAGCAGCCCGATCGGCATGCCGATCGCCGCCCCGGCGAGCATGCGTCCGGCGACGCCGCGGTCGGTGTCGTGCCGTCCGGTCCATGCCTGGTAGGTGTTGGTGAACGTGGCCAGCGTCAGGGCGACGATCGACGGCCGCGTGGGGATCGACGACCACCGACAGCAGGGGCACGGCGGCGAGCCCGAAGCCGAACCCCGCCGACAGCTGCACCGTCGCGGCGAGGGCGATCACCAGCGCCACCCCGAGCGCGGCGGCGACGGTCACCAGGTGTCGATGTTCGGCCGCTTCTTGCCCGCCCGCGGCACCGGCGCGTGGCGCGGCGTCGAGCAGGGCTGTCAGCCAGCGACGGGTGTCGGCCGGGTCGATGACGTCGTCGATCTCGAAGTAGGAGGCGGTGCTGAGCGCCTTGCCGACCTCGTACATGCGGTCGACGAGCTCGCGGAACAGCTCCTCGCGTGCACCTGGATCGGCGGTCGCGTCGAGCTCTCGCCGGTAGCCGAGGCGTACGGCGCCTTCCAGTCCCATCCCGCCGAACTCGCCGGTCGGCCACGCCAGGCAGGCGAGCGGCGCCTTCGTCGAGCCGCCCATCATCGCCTGGGCACCGAGCCCGTAGGCCTTGCGCAGCACGATCGTCGCCGTCGGCACGGTGAGGTTGGCGCCGGTGACGAACAGCCGGTTGCAGTGGCGCACCAGCGCGGTCTCCTCGACGTCGGGGCCGACCATCATCCCCGGCGTGTCGCACAGCGTGATCGAGCGGCAGGTCGAAGGCGTCGCAGAGCTGCATGAAGCGAGCGGCCTTGTCGGCGCCTGGCGTGTCGATGGCACCGGCGAGGTGCGTCGGGTTGTTGGCGAGCACGCCGACCGGCCGGCCCTCGATCCGCGCCAGCGCGGTGATCATCCCCAGCCCGAAGTCGCGCCGCAGCTCGAGCACCGAACCGGTGTCGAAGAGCAGGTCGACCGCCCGGCGCACGTCGTAGCTGCGCAGCCGGTCGGCGGGCACGACCTCGCGCAGCAGCGTCTGGTCGGCGCACGTCCAGTCGTCGACGCGTCCCTGGAAGTAGGACAGGTAGCGCTTGGCGACGGCGACCGCCTCGGCCTCGTCGGCGACGACGATGTCGACGACGCCGTTGGCGCGCTGCACGTCGATCGGCCCGACCGCGGTCGGCTCGTACACGCCCAGCCCGCCGCCCTCGATCATCGCCGGCCCGCCCATGCCGATGTTCGAGTCGAGCGTGGCGATGACCACGTCGCAGCAGCCGAGGATGGCGGCGTTGCCGGCGAAGCAGTAGCCGGCGTTGACGCCGACGAGCGGCACGAGACCGGACAGCTCGGCGAGGTAGAGGAAGGCGAGGCAGTCGAGGCCCGACGGCCCGGTGCCGTCGGTGTCGCCGGGTCGGCCGCCGCCTCCCTCGGTGAAGAACACGATCGGGCAGGCGGAGCGTCTCGGCGAGCTCGAACAGGCGGTCCTTCTTGCGGTGGTTCTGCATGCCCTGCGTGCCGGCGAGCACGGTGTAGTCGTAGGACATGGCGATGCAGCGCGCTCGCTCGGGGCCGAACAGGTCGCCGTTGACCGTGCCGATGCCACCGACCAGGCCGTCCGCCGGGGTGTTGGCGATGAGGTCGGCGAGGTCGCGGCGGCGCCGCTGGGCGGCGATCACGAGCGGGCCGTACTCGACGAACGAGCCGTCGTCGACGAGGTCGGCGACGTTCTCCCGAGCGGTCCGCCGGCCCCGCTGGCGGCGGCGGGCGACGGCGTCGGGACGGGACTCGTCGAGCCCGGCGGCGTGGCGCTCGATCGACTCGGCGAGGTCGGCCCGCACCCCGCTCGGCGCGGCGTCGTCCGGCTCTGCCTCGTCCGGCGCGTGCACGTGCGGCGTGTCGACGACCGGTTCGAGCACGACCAGCCGGTCGCCCGGCATCACGGCCGTGCCCGACGTCGACGAGCACGTCGACCACGCGCCCGGCTCGCTCGCCGCGACGTCGTGGTGCATCTTCATCGACTCGATCAGCATCAGCACCGCGCCGGCGCGCACGACGTCGCCGGCGGCCACCTCCAGCGACACGACCGTCCCCTGCAGCGGGCTGCGCACGTCGATCGCACGCCGGCCGTCAGCTCCGAGCAGACCCGTCGTCGCGTCATGGCCGCACCGCTGGCAGCCCGATCCGACCGGACCATCGACTGCGTCGATGGCTCGCAGCTCGCTCGCAGCAGGCTTTGCGGAAGTACTCGGCGGTGCGCTGCAGGCCCTCGCGCAGCGGGATCGTCGGCTCCCAGCCGAGCAGCGTGCGGGCCAGCGTGAGGTCGGGCTGGCGCTGCGTCGGGTCGTCGACCGGCAGCGGCTCGTAGACGATCTCCGACGACGAGCCGGTGACCTCGACGGCGAGCTCGGCCAGCTCGCGGATCGTGAACTCGTTGGGGTTGCCGATGTTGATCGGGCCGGTGTGCGGTCCGTCGAGCAGGGCGAGGAAGCCGCGCACCTCGTCGTCGACGTAGCAGAACGACCGCGTCTGGCTGCCGTCGCCGAACACCGTGATCGGCTCGCCACGCAACGCCTGGACGAGGAAGTTGGACACCGATCGCCCGTCGTCGACCCGCATCCGGGTGCCGTACGTGTTGAAGATGCGAACGATCCGCACGTCGACGCCGTGGTGGCGGTGGTAGGCCATCGTCAGCGCCTCGGCGAAGCGCTTGGCCTCGTCGTACACGCCGCGCGGGCCGATCGGGTTGACGTGGCCCCAGTACGTCTCCGGCTGCGGGTGCACCTGCGGGTCGCCGTAGACCTCGCTGGTCGAGGCGAGGAAGAACCTGGCGCCCTTGGCCTTGGCCAGGCCGAGGCAGTTGTGCGTGCCCAGCCCGCCGACCTTGAGGATCTGGATCGGGATGCGCTCGAAGTCGATCGGCGACGCCGGGCTGGCGAAGTGCATGATCGCGTCGACGTCGCCGGGCACCCACACGTACTGGCTGACGTCGTGCTCGACGAACGTGAACCCGCGGTGGCCGAACAGCTCCTCGATGTTGGCCACGGCACCGGTGATGAGGTTGTCGACCGCGACGACGCGATCGCCGCGGTCGAGCAGCGCCCGGCAGAGGTGCGAGCCGAGGAAGCCGGCGCCGCCGGTGACGACGATGCGCGCCACGGTCAGCGCCCGATGCCCTGGTACGTCGAAGCCGGCCCGCCGCCACTCGCTGCGGTCGAGCAGGTTGCGGGCGTCGACGACCGCCCGGCCGGCCATCGCCGCCGCCACCTTGGCCGGGTCGAGCCAGCGGTAGTCGTCCCACTCGGTGAGCACGACGAGCACGTCGGCGCCCTCGACGGCGGCGTACGGGTCGTCGCACGATCTCGATGCCGGTCGGGCAGCCCGGGCTTGGGGCCGGTGACCGTCGGGTCGTGGGCCCGCACGCTGGCGCCGCTGGGCGAGCAGCCGGTCGATGATCGCCAGCGACGGCGACTCGCGGAGGTCGTCGGTGCGCGCCTTGAACGTCAGTCCCCAGACGCCGATCGTCTTGCCGCCGACGTCGCCGCCCGCGGCCTCGACGATCTTCTCGGTCACCCGGTCGAACTGCTCGTCGTTGACGGCGACGACGCCCTCGAGCAGGTCGAACGAGTACCCGGCGTCGGTGGCGATCTTCAGCAGCGCCCGCGTGTCCTTCGGGAAGCAACTCCGCCCCACCCCGGGCCGGGGCGGAGGAAGTCCTGGCCGATGCGCTTGTCGTAGCCGAGGCCGAGCACGACGTCGTTGACGTCGGCGCCGACGCCCTCGCAGATCGCCGCCACGGCGTTGACGAACGACAGCTTGGTGGCGAGGAAGGCGTTGGCGGCGTACTTGATCGTCTCCGCCGACGCCGGGTCGGTGACGATGACCGGGGCGGCGACGCCGAGGTACAGCGACGACACCTTGATCGCCGCGGCCTGGTCGGTGCTCCCGACGACGATGCGGTCGGGCTTCAGGAAGTCCTGCACGGCCGAGCCCTCGCGGAGGAACTCGGGGTTCGACACGACCTTGACGTCGGGCCGGTCGAGCACCCGCTCGACGACCCGCGCCGAGCCGACCGGCACCGTCGACTTGTTGACGACGACGCTCTCGTAGGGCAGGTGCGGCGAGATCTCCCGGGCCGCCGCCTCGATGTAGGACAGGTCGGCGCTGCCGTCGTCGCCCTGCGGCGTGGGCACGCAGAGGAAGGCGATGTCGCAGTCCGTGACGGCGTTGGCCGCGCCGACGACGAAGCGGCAGCCGTCCCGATCGCAGGCCCTCGTCGACGAGCCGGTCGAGGCCGTGCTCGACGATCGGGATCTCGCCCGGCCGACAGGCGGGCGACCTTGTCGGCGTCGACGTCGGCGCAGATGACCTCGTGGCCGAGATGGGCGAAGCACGCTCCGGTGGTCAGCCCGACGTAGCCCGTTCCGACGATGGCGATCCGCGACATGGCGTGGAAGCTACCGGACGCGTCCGCGTCGCGGCCACGGCTGCGCGGATCCCTGTGTCGGCCGGCGGGTCCGTCACTACGGTGGCCACGATGCTGCTGGCGCCCCCGCCGGACGATCCCGGCCTCGTCGACGCGTGCGGTCGACGATCCGGGGGCGATCTGCGAGGCGGTGTGGGACGGCACGTCCAACGAGTTCCTCGCCAAGCTCGCCGACTGGGTGATCGGCGTCCCGCTCACCATCATCCTCATCCTGCTCATCGCCTGGCTCGGCGCCCGCTGGGCGCGCCGGCATCGTGCGCAGGGCGGTCTACCGCCTGATCATCGCCGACCGCGACGCGGCGCAAGGCGCTGCAGACCGTCGGCCTGCCGGTCGCCGCGACGTCACCGTCGACGACCCGCGGCGCGCCGCCAGGGCGTCGTCGATCTCGGCGGTCCTCAGCTCGACCGTCGTCGGTGCTGATCTGGGTGATCGCCCTGCTGCTCGTGCTCGGCGAGCTGAACATCAACCTCGCCCCGCTGATCGCCGGCGCCGGCATCGCCGGCGTCGCCCTCGGCTTCGGCGCCCAGAACCTGGTCAAGGACTGCGTGTCCGGCCTGTTCATGCTCATCGAGGACCAGTACGGCATCGGCGACTCCGTCGACCTCGGCGTGGCCAGTCGGCGCGGTCGAGCGGGTCACGCTGCGCACGACCGTGCTGCGCGGCCAGGACGGCACGGTGTGGCACGTGCCCAACGGCGAGGTCCGCCGCGTCGGCAACCGCACCAAGCTGTGGTCGGTCGCCGTGCTCGACGTCTCCGTCGCCTACGACGCCGACCTCGACTCGACGCGCCAGGTGCTGTCCGAGACCGCCGCCGAGGTCTGTGAGTCGACGAGGACTTCGCCGGCGACGTGATCGCCGCACCGGAGGTGCTCGGCCTCGAGTCCGTCAGCCCCGAGGCGATGACCCTGCGGCTGCTCGTCAAGACGGAGCCCGGGCGCCCAGTTCCGCCTGCAGCGGGCGCTGCGCGAGGCGATCAAGCTCGCCCTCGACCGCGCCGGCGTCGCGTCCTGCCGCCGCCGTCCGCGACCGCGCGCCGACGCGCCTCGCCGTGACGTCGAGCGTCCGCTCGCGGCGGCGCTCATGCCATGATGACGCCGTGCGCGACCATCGGCGGCGGGAGGGGTGATCGGGCTGCTCGGGTTCTTCACGCGACCCGACGCCGGGTTGCTGTGGTGGTCGATCCTGTTCCTGCTGGCGACGATGGCGCTGCAGCTGTGGGCGTCGTTCTGGACCCGCCCGCCCCGGCTCGTCGCCTCGACGCCGTCGGCCGAGCTCGGTGCGGAGTCCCCCGCCGTCGCCAGCCTGCTGACCAACGGGTTCGTCGTCACGCCGCCGGCGGCCGTGGCGACGTTGCTCGACCTCGTCGCGCGCGGGTGGCTGCGGATCGAGCACACCGAGCACGAGGTCGTCGTGCTGACCGACCGGCGCGGGCGCGAGGGCGACGCCCTCAAGGGCTACGAGCAGCAGGTCCTCAACCACGTCCACAAGCTCACGGCCGGGACGTTGACCGGCGTCTCCGGCGCGGGCATCGAGATCGCCGGCCTGCGGCTCTCCCGGCGCTGGTGGCGACGCTTCACGAGGTCGGTCGTCGCCGACGCTCGCCGCCAACGCCTGACCAAGCGCCGCTGGCGCCTCCTCGCCGTCGGCCCGCCGATCGTGACCATCGTGCTCAGCGGTTACCTCTGGTGGCGGTCGGTCCGCACCGGTGATCCCGACGCGGTCATCGACTCGCTGGCGGCGCGGGCTGTCGCCGCGGTCGTCGGGGTGGCCATCGTCGTCGTCGGTGTGCGCGTGCTGAAGCGTGCTCGCTCGCGCGCCCAGCGGCCGACGGCGCACGGGCTCGTGCGCGCCGAGCACTGGCTGTGCGTGCGGGCATGGATGGAGCCGCGCGGCTTCGAGGGGGCGTCGGCGGGCGCCGCCAACAGCACGAGCAGGGCGCTCGGGTACGCCGCCGCGCTGGGCCTCGCCGAGCGCGCGGCCGACGAGCTGCCGATCGTGCCCGAGGACGACCGGCTGGCGTGGAGCAACGCAACCGGTGAGTGGCACGTCGTGCGCGTGCGCTACCCGTTCCGGCCCGGGTACGGGCGCCATCCGGCGCTGATGCTCGTGATCGGCGCTCGTCGTGGGCGCCGGGCTGCTGTGGCTGCAACAGTTCCTGCTCGACGTCGCCCGTGGCGACGCCCTGCAAGGCATCGCCGAGGACTTCCCCGACCAGGCCGACCTCATCGAGGACGTCGGGCTGGTGCTGGCGGCCGATCGTCATCGTGCCGCTGCTGTGGATGGTGTGGCTCGTCGTCGCCGGGGCGTTCGATCTGCTGCTCGACGATCGAGCGCCAAGGCGTGGTCGTGCGGGCCCGCCGGCCGCAGCGCGTCGTGCCGTTCCCGCGGCTGCTGCGCCCGCTCGCCCGGCGCGACCGGTTCGCCCTGTTCATCGCCGTCGACGACGGACGCTCCGACCGCGTCGAGCGCGTGGCTGTCCAACGAGCGCACCGCGGTGCCACAGGGCGCCAGGGCCAGGGTCAAGGCGACGCCCGTGCTCGGCTACGTCCGCAAGTCCGAGCCGATCGGGACCACCCGGTCGTGACACGCCTGCCTGCTCACCAACGACGACGGCATCGACTCCGTCGGCCTCCACGTGCTCGCCCGGGCGATGCGCCGCCACGGCGATGTCGTCGTCGTGGCGCCTGACAGCGAGTACTCCGGGGCCGGCGCCGCGCTCGGTGCGTTGCACCTGATCCGACCGGAGGTGCGCTCGGTCGCCGTGGAGGGGATCGCCGAGTCGTGGGCCGTCAACGGGCCGCCCGGGCTCTGCGTCATGCTCGCCCGCCTCGGCGCGTTCGGGCCCGTTCGACATGGTCGTCGCCGGGATCAACCCAGGCGCCAACGTCGGCCGGGCGGTCTACCACTCGGGCACGGTCGGTGCCGCGCTGACCGGCCGCAACGGTGGCGTCAGCGGCGTCGCCGTCAGCCAGGCCGTCGCCGGGTTCGGCATCGAGGGGCAGGGCTGGGACGAGATGATCGCCGATCAGCACTGGGACACCGCCGCCGTCGTCGCCGACCACGTCGTCGGGGCCATCCTCGCCGCCCGGCCGGAGGTGCCCGTCGTCGCCAACGTCAACGTGCCGAACCTGCCGCTGGCGGAGATCGCCGGCTGGCGCCACGCCGAGGTCGGCCGGCTGCCGCCGCGATCGGTCGCCGCCGCCCGGCTCGACGCCGTGTCCGGCCGTGATGGCGTCTACGCGGTGCACCTCGAGTGGGGCGACGCGGTCGAACTGCCACCCGAGTCCGACGGTGGGGCGATCGAGCGCAACGAGGTCACCGTGTCGTACCTCAGCCGGCTCGCCCACGAGCCGCGCGCCGACGTGGACACCGTCGGTGCGGCGCTCGACGGGCTGCTGGCGACGGCTCGTACACTCCGCCCATGACCGGTGCATCGATCGACCGGACCGCCGAGTGGCAGGCGCTGAAGGACACGTACCTTCGGCCGGCGGACGAGCGTCCGACGACGACGGCGCGTGGCGTGCACCACACCGCGCACATCTCGTCCGACGTGGCCAGGACGATCGAGTTCTACCAAGGCCTGCTCGGCTTCCCGCTGACCGAGCTGTTCGAGAACCGCGACTATCCGGGCTCGACGCACTTCTTCTTCGACATCGGCGGCGGCAACGCGCTCGCCTTCTTCGACTTCCCCGGCCTCGACGTCGGGCCGTACGCCGAGGTGCTCGGCGGCCACCACCACCTGGCCATCAGCGTCGAGCCGGCGCAGTGGCAGGAGCTGCGCCGCCGTCTCGACGACGCCGGCATCGAGTACCTCGACGTCGACGGCGTGTCGATGTACTTCCGCGGTCCCGACGGCGAGCGCATCGAGCTGCTGTCCGATCCGCTCGGGGAGATGTACGGCGAGAAGATCTTGTGAGCGACCTTCGTCTGGAGGAGTACCGGGCGAGCATCGACAACATCGACGCCGCCCTCGTGCACATGCTCGCCGAGCGGTTCAAGATCACCCAGGCCGTCGGGCGCTACAAGGCCGAGGTCGGGCTGCCGCCGGCCGACCACGAACGCGAGCAGCAGCAGATCGCCCGCCTGCGGGCGCTCGCCGAGGAGTCCGGCCTCGACCCGGCGTTCACGGAGAAGTTCCTCCGCTTCATCGTCGACGAGGTCATCCTCCACCACCAGCGCATCGCCGACGGCTGACCTGAATCCGAGTGTCGAGGGACCGGCGTGCCGCGCACCGCGCACTCGGACGGCACCGAACACTCGGACTGGATCAGTCGGTGGCGACGCCGGCGGCGAGGTCGAGGACGGCGGCGGCGTGGGTCTGCGCTTCGGCGGGTGACAGCGTCGGGCCGAGCTCGACGATGAACGCCGTGCCGTCGATGGTGTTGCGCTGCCACGTCGCCGCCACGCCGGTGTACGTGCCGCCGGTGATCCGCAGGACCGGGAGCCCGGTGAGCTCGGCGTAGCGGGCCCGCAGCTCACCGTCGCGCCCTTCCGACGGGGCGATGCGGAACAGGTCCTGGTGGTACCAGATGCCGAGCTCGGGCTCGATCGCCGAGATGAAGTCGACCGCCGCCTGCGTCTCGGGCTCGCTCGCCGGACCCGTGCCGGCGTACTCCGAGTCGCCGGGCTGCCCGAGCGGCGCCCACTGGTACGGGAAGTTGCGGTTGAGGTCGACGAGGTTGGCGTTGGTCCGCCGCTGCGCCGCCTGACCATCGGGGTTGATCGACTCCAGCAGCCACAAGTCGACGCCCGGCGGGACCGGCGCCGTCGCCAGCTGCTCGAGGATCGCCACGCCGTCGTCCTCGTCGCCGTGGATGACGCCGATGACGAGCACGACGGCGCCGCCAGGCGTCCCCCGCTCGATGGCCGTGATCGGCCGGCCCTCGACGGATCGTCCGAGCTCGAGCACGGACACCGCGTCGTCGACGAGCCCGGCCAACCCCGGGACCGTCGTCGACGTCGTGGTCGGCGCCAGCGTGGTCGTCGTCGACGACGTCGGCGCCGTCGACGAGGTGGCCGGTGCGGACGTGGCGGCGTTGGTGTCGGGCGCGGCGACCGTCACGGTCGGCGCCGTGACGGTCGAGGTGGACGGCCGCCGAGTCGTCGTCGTCGCCGGCGCAGGCGGATGCCAGCACGGCGACGACGAGGACCAGCGCCGGCGCACGTCAGACGGCGTCGGAACCGCGCTCGCCGGTGCGGATGCGGACGAGATCGCCGACGTCGGTGACCCAGACCTTGCCGTCGCCGATCTTCTCCGTCCGTGCCGGCGGCCACGACGGCCTCGACCACCGAGTCGACGACGGCGTCGTCGACGACGATCTCCACCTTGACCTTGGGGACGAAGTCGATCTGGTACTCCGTCCCGCGGTAGGTCTCGGTGTGCCCGCCCTGGCGGCCGAACCCGCGGACCTCGGTGACGGTCATGCCGACGACGCCGGCGGACTTCAGCGCGTCCTTGACGTCGTCGAGCTTGAACGGCTTGACGATGGCAGTGATCAGCTTCATGGCAACTCCTCCGTCACGCTGGCGCCGTGGTACGCGGTCTCGGCGTGCTCGGCGAGGTCGAGACCGGTGGCCTCTTCCTCCTCGCTCACCCTGATGCCCATCGTGACATCCAGCACCTTCAAGATGGCGAACGTGACGATGAACGAGAAGATGATCGTCACGACGTTGGCGAGCAGCTGCTCACCGAACAGCTCGAGCCCACCGCCGTAGAACAGCCCCTCCTTGAACGTGCCACCGAAGAAGTCGGGCTCGGCGAACAGGCCGATCAGCAGCGATCCGACGAGCCCGCCGACGAAGTGCACGCCGACGACGTCGAGGCTGTCGTCGTACCCGGCCTTGAACTTCACCCGCACGGCGAAGCAGCAGATCAGCCCGGCGGCCGCGCCGATGACGATCGGCGACATGCCGGCGACGAAGCCCGCGGCCGGCGTGATGGCGACGAGCCCGGCGACGATGCCGGATGCGGCGCCGAGGTTGGTGAAGTGGCCGTCGCGGATCCGTTCCACGACGGCCCACGTCAGGCCGGCTGCGGCGGCGGCGAGGAACGTGTTGAGGAACGCCTGGATCGCCTGCCCGTTGGCGGCGAACGCCGAGCCGGCGTTGAAGCCGAACCACCCGAACCACAGGATCCCCGTGCCGAGCATCACCAGCGGCATCGAGTGCGGCGGCTCGATGTCGCGCGGCCAGTTGCGCCGCTTGCCGAGCACGAGCACGGCGGCCAGGGCGGCGATGCCGGCGTTGACGTGGATGACCGTTCCGCCGGCGAAGTCCAGCGACCCACGCTCACCGAGGAACCCGGTGACCGTGCGTCCTCGTTCCAGATCCGCCGTAGACCCAGAACGACACCGGGCAGTACACGAGGACGAGCCACAGCGGGACGAAGATCGCCCAGGCCGAGAACTTGATGCGGTCGGCGACCGCACCGGAGATGAGCGCAGGCGTGATCACGGCGAACATGCCGAGGTAGGCGACGGAGAGCAGTGTCCAGCCACCGTCGTCACCGGTGATCTCGAGGTCCTTGAGGAACGCCCAGTCGAAGTTGCCGATGACCGAGCCCTGGCCCGCTGTACGCCAGCGTGTAGCCGATCGTCACCCACACGATGGGGATGATCAGCAGGCACCAGAAGTTCATCATCAGCATGTTGAGCACGTTCCGGCTTCTGTCCATGCCGCCGTAGAACAGGGCCAGGCCAGGTGTCATGAAGAGCACGAGTGCTGCCGAGGCAAGCACCCATGCCGCGTCGCCCGGATCCATGATGGTGGGTCTCCTCCCCGAACCGCGAGGCGCGGCCCTGGCCGGGACCGTAAGGACAACGTGTTTCGCCAGTGTTTCCACACCGTGCGCAGTGGGTTACGTGCGGGGAGCGATGTTCTTGTTGCGGTGGAACACGTTCTCGGGGTCGTACTTCGCCTTGGTCGCGGCGAGCCTGTCGTAGGTGTCGTCGCCGTACGCCTCGCGGACGCGATCTGTGTCGTCGTCGGCGTCGAGGAAGTTGACGTAGACGCCGGCACGGTGGGGTTGGAGGGCAGCGAGGAACTCCCGCGCCCACACCGACTCTGCCGCCCCGACGGAGTCGTCCTCCTCGGCGAGCCATACAGCGTCGATGACGATGTTGTGCTCCGCGTCGCGGCCGGCGTAGGCGGTGGCGTCCCGGGGGGCTCGGACGACTGCACCGCCCATGTGGAACATCGCCGCGTACGACCGGGGTGAGGCGGCGGCGTAGGCGTGCTCGGCGACGGTGTCGATGACGTCGTCGGACATCCCGGTGAGGTCGGTGGCCTTCCAGTAGTAGTGCCAGCCGTGGGGGACGGTGTCGTCGATGCTGGACTGATGGTCCACGTAGCGGGTGGGTCCGACGAGGTCGGCGAGCGGGTTCCCGAACTCGCGGAGCGAACGGACGGCGGCCTCCCCGTCCACGACCGGCCCGGCGTAGCAGCTGGCCACGGCGATCGCCGGCCGGAAGTGCAGTTCGTCGTCGATGGCGCGCAGCGGTGGGATCGTGCCCAACCGGACGATGTTGCCGAGCTCGTCGGGTGCGCCGGCCACGAACTCGCGGTAGAAGCGCAGCACATCGGTGGTGTCCTCGGCCGCCCAGAACACCGGTCCGGCGGTGACGGTTGGGCCGACGGGGTGCAACGTGAAACGGAACGAGCTGACGACGCCGAAGTTCCCGCCGCCGCCTCGCAACGCCCAGAACAGGTCGGGGTGATCGTTGGTCGATGCCCGGATGATGTCGCCCTCGGCGGTGACCACCTCGGCCTCGACGAGGTTGTCGACGGTGAGCCCGTGCTTGCGCATCAGCCAGCCGATGCCGCCGCCCAGGCTGAGGCCGCCGACGCCGGTGTGGCTCACGATGCCGCCCGTGGTGGCCAGACCGAATGCCTGTGTCTCGTGGTCGACGTCGCCCCACAGGGCGCCACCCTGGACGAGGGCCGTGCGCTCGATGGGGTCGACCGACACGGCGCGCATCGCCGAGAGGTCGATGACGATCCCGTCGTCGCACACCGCGGTGCCGGCCACGTTGTGTCCACCGCCTCGCACAGCGATCTCGAGGTCGCAGCCGCGGGCGAAACGCACCGCCGCGGCCACGTCGGCGGCCCCCGTACAGCGGGCGATCAGCCGGGGTCGCCGGTCGACCGTGCCGTTCCAGACGGCTCGGGCGTCGTCGTAGTCGTCGTCGCCGGGGGCGATCACGTCGCCCCGGAACGCCGGGATCTGGATGGTGGTTTGCGCTGTCATCGGCCCTCCTCGTCGATGGGTCCATCGCAACATCCGTGGAGACGGCCGAGAAGTCAGCGATCTGGACTTCGAAGTAAGGAATCCGGACTTCACGGCGGGCAGCAGGCGGAGGACACTGCAAACGTGAGGACCTACGGTCAGTACTGCCCGATCGCCCGCGGCGCCGAGATCTTCGCTGAGCGTTGGACCCCGCTGATCATCCGCAACCTGCACCTGGGCTGTGAGACCTTCGGGGAGATCCTCGAGGGCGCGCCCGGGCTCTCTCGCACCGTGCTCACGCAGCGGCTCGAGCAGCTCGAACGATTCAACATCATCGAGTCAGCACCCAAGGCTCACGGGCGCGGCCACCGGTACCGGCTGACGGACTCGGGCCACGACCTGTTCAAGGTGTGCGAGACGCTCGGCGAGTGGGGTGCCCGTTGGCTCGAGATCGCCCCCGAGAACCTCGATCCGTTCGTCGCGCTGTGGTCGATGTGCAACGCCCTCCGCCGAGACCGGCTGCCCGACCGGCGCGTGGTCATCCGGTTCGACTTCACGGGCTTCCGGCGCCACGAGCGATACTGGCTGCTGCTCGAGCACGGTGAGACCGAGATCTGCAAGACCTACACGGGTCTCGACGAGGACCTCTACATCACCGCCGACGCCGAAGCCTTCGTCAAGTGGCACGCCGGCCAGCTCAGCTGGGCCGACGCACGCCGCGACTCCCGCATCCAGCTCGACGGCCCGTCATGGCTGGTACGGGCCTTCCCGACCTGGAACGCCCGCAGCATGTTCGCCCACATCAAGCCAAGTGCCAGCGCTGCCACCCACGATGTGGTGCACTGACGGGGCGAGCGATGGTGGCGTCGGGCGATGCGATGCGGGCGACGAGCATCGTCATCTCGGCGTCGCCGCCGCGGCGGAACGGCTCCGTCGTCAGGTGCAGGATCTCCCAGCCCGCCACCGCAGCCGCGAAGGGCGCCCAATCGGCGATCGTCCAGGCGACGACCGCGTCAGGGCGCAGCGCCCGGGCGATTGCCGCCACGGCCTCGACACCGACGTGACCGGGGCGAAACGTCCCGGCGGACACGGCCGCTGCATAGGTGCCATCGCGCACCGGGATCCCCGCCCGGAGGTCGGCGGCGACGAGAGTCCGGTACACCTTCTTGCTGGCCGCGACGGCCAGCATCTCCGGCGACACGTCGACGCCGTCCAGCACCGTGTACCCGTGCTCGCGCAACCGGGCGCCCGCCGCCCCGGTGCCGCAGCCGAGATCGACGATTGGTGCCGCTCGGTCGGGCAGGTGGGCGGCAAGGAGATCGGCGATGCGATCGGTGCCGATGACATCGGCCGATCCGAACACGTCGGCGTCGTAGTCCGTCGCCCACGATCGGTACAGCGCCGCCGCCTCCGCTGACGTCCGCACGGCCCGAGCCCGAGCGATGCGCGCCATCGCCTCGTCGTCGGCTCCCACAGGACCAGTGTCCCATCGCTCACGCCCGGAAGTCGCACGACGCTCGGAGGACCAGCCGGTACTCTCGCTGCGACGAAGGGGGCGTCGAAGCCGACCATGAAGGTCTGTCCGAACTGCGCTGCAACCAACGACGACGTGGCGGGCGTCTGCGCCGCGTGCGGGACGTTCCTCGCCCCACCCGGCGTGCCCGTGACGGCCGCTCGACCGGGCCTGCCGCCACCGGTCGGGCTGGCCCCGCCCGAACCGCCGGTCCTCATCCCCGACGCCGACGCCAACGGGTCGCTGGCTGCCGTCATCGAGATCGCCGAGCGCTCGGGACGGGCCGATCTCGCCGCCCGCCTCAGGTCGAGTCGCGATCGCATCCGCCGCACCGGGGTCACGGTCGCCGTCGTCGGCGAGTTCAAGCAGGGCAAGTCGAGCCTCGTCAACGCCATCGTCAACGCCGACATCTGCCCGGCCGATCCGGTCGACGCAACGGTGACCCCGATCGTCGTCGCCCACGGCGCCACGCTCACGGTCACCGTCACCGGTCGTGACGGCGAGACGACGTCCGGCGACCTCGAGCGCCTGCGCCTCGCCGGCAGCGAGGCAGGCAACGCCGACAACCACCTCGGTGTTCGGCGGATCGACGTCGCGCTCCCCCGCCGAGTGCTCGCGTCGGGCCTCGCCATCGTCGACACGCCCGGTGTCGGCGGGCTGGAGTCCGCCGCCGGGGCGTTGAACCTCGCCGCCCTCGACGACGCCGACGGCGCCCTCTTCGTCTCCGACTGCGGCGAGGAGCTGACGGCGCCCGAGATCGGCTATCTCGCCGCCGCCCACCGCCGATGTCCCGCCGTGATCTGCGTGATGACCAAGCTCGACCTGTTCGCCGCGGCGACGGCCGTCGCCGACGCCAACCGGCGCCACCTCGACGCCGCCGGCCTCGCCGATGTCGAGCTGGTGATGGTGTCCTCGGCGCTGCACCTCACGGCGCTGGCCCGGTCGGACCCGGCGCTCGAGCAGGAGTCGGGTTTCGCCCACCTCTTCGACGTGCTCCACCGTCGCATCTGGACACCGGCGCGGGCGCAGGGCCTCAGCGACGCCGGGCGTGACGTCACCGACGTCGCCGGTCTGCTCGCCCTGCCGATCGACGCCGCGGCCCGCGCGCGCAGCTCCGACCGTGCTGCGGAGCAGACGATCCAGGAGCTGCGCCAGTTCCACGAGCACGTCGTCCAGTTCCGCTCGCCGGCGGCGCCGTGGCAGGCGCGCCTCACCACCGAGGTGCAGCGGGCGAGCGCCGAGCTCGACGACGAGCTGCGGGCGCGGACCCGCGACCTGGAGGAGGCGATCGAGGAACGGGTCAACGACGAGGCGCCGACCGACGAGCTGCAGTTCGAGGCCTGGCTGAACAAGGTGACGGTCGAAGCCGTCGTCGGCCACTACCGCCTGATCGTCGGACGTGCCGACGCGCTGGCCGCCGAGGTCGCCGCTGAGTTCGCCGAGCTCGATCAGCACGAGGCGTTCACCGCCGACGCCTCGGCGCCCACCGATCTGCTCGGCGCCGTGCGGATCGAGCGGGAACCGCAGCGCCTCATGAAGGACGGCGTCGCCCGCCGCCTCGTCACGACCGGACACGGGTACAGCGGCGGCGTCGTCCTCGTGTCGTCCGTCGTCGGCGTGGTCAGCGCGATCCCGTGGATCCCGCTGCTCGCCCTCCCCCTCGCCGGCCTGCTCGCCAAACGCGCCTTCAGCGACGACCGCGAGCGCCGCCACGCCGTCCACCGCGAGGAGCTCGAGCGGCTCGGCCGCCAGTACGTGCGGCGAGGTCGTCGCCCTCGTCCACGACGATGCGCGGCGCACGTTGCAGCGCATCGACGGCGAGATCCGCCGGCACTACCTCACGCGCGCCGGCGAGCTCGACGTCACGCTCCGACAGGCGATCGCCGCCGCGGAGCGACTGCGCGATTCCGACGACGAACCGGATCCGTCCAATGACCGGGCAACGATCCAAGACGCCATGACGGCCGCCAGCCGGCTCGTGACCGCCGCCGCAGGTGGGTCGTGAGCGGGCGCGGCGACCGGCGAGGCACCGAGGGCGGCGACCTCACCGGCCAGGTGCACAAGCTGCTCGACGTCGCCGGGCCGCTCTTCGGGCGCGACAGCAAGGAGCTGGACAACCTGCGCGGCCGCCTGGATGGGCCGTTGCGGGTTGCCATCGCCGGCAAGGTCAACGCCGGCAAGTCGACCCTGCTCAACGCCCTCGTCGGCGAGAAGGTCGCCCCGACCGACGCCACTGAGTGCACCCGCGTCGTCACGACCTATCGCCACAGCCACCTCTACCGGGTGACCGCCACGCCTCATCACGGCGATCCGATCGAGCTGCGATTCCGCAGGGCGGCCGACGAGCTGCAGTTCCGTCCTCGATCCCCTCGCTGTCGAGGACGTCAGCTTCGTCGACGTCGAGTGGCCGACCGAGCGCCTGCGCGACCTCGTGCTGATCGACACGCCGGGACTCGCCTCGGTGTCCGAGGACCTGTCCCTGCGCACCCAGCGCTACCTCGCCGACGAGCGCGGGCAGGGCGCGGCGGACGCCGTGATCTACCTCATGCGCCACCTCCACGAGATGGACCTCTCGTTCCTCGAGGCGTTCAAGGAAGGAGTGGCCACCGGCGGCGCCACGGTCAACTCGATCGGGGTGATCTCGCGCGCCGACGAGATCGGTTCGGCGCGGACGAACGCGATGGACGCCGCCGACCGCATCGCCGCGCGCTACCGCGCCGACCCGCGGATCAACGCCGTCTGCCAGATCGTCATCCCCGTGGCCGGTCTCATCGCCCAGGCCGCCGCCACCTTCCGCCAGCACGAGAACAACGCGTTGCGAGCCATCGCCGCGATGGACCGTGACGACACCACGGACCTGCTGCTGTCGGTCCAGCGCTTCACGTCGTCCGATGCGCCGACCGACGTCGACGCGCAGATCCGCCTGCGGTTGCTCGAACGTCTCGGGCTGTTCGGCGTCCGTCTCGCCGTCGAGCTGATCGCCGCCGGGCGGGTGCAGTCGGCGGGCGAGCTGGCCGCCGAGCTCGAGGCGCGCAGCGGCATCGGCGAGCTGCGCGCCGTCCTCAACGGTCAGTTCGCCGCCCGGGCGTCGGTCCTCAAGGCGCGCTCGACGTTGGCCACGATCTCGGCGCTCGCCGAGAGCCACGGGGGCGCCAAGGGACGGGCGCTTCGCGAGCGCGCTCGCGACGTCGAACGGGCCGCCCACGAGCTGGTCGAGATCCGCCTGCTCTCCCTGTTGCGCACGGGTGCCGTCGGCCTGGACGGCGCGGCCGAAGCCGAGGCGCGACGGATCCTCGGCGACAGCGGTGCCGACGGCAGGATGCGAATGGGGCTGGCGGCGTCGACGCCCGACGACGACGTGCGCGCGGCGGCGCTGGACACGATCGGCCGCTGGCGAATGGTCGTCGAGGATCCGTTCCTGAGCCCCGACGGTCGCGAGGTCGCCCGCGGCGTCGTGCGCAGCTGCGAAGCGCTCGCGGTAGCACCGGTCTGACCGTCGGGCCCTCCTACACTCGGCCTCCCGTCCGGTCAGCAGGAGTCATGCGTGGGCTACGGCTTGGGAATCGATGTCGGCACGACCTTCACGGCTGCCGCGTTGTTCCGCGACGGGAACGTCGAGGTGTTCCCGCTGGCGACGTACCAGAACGCCGTCCCATCGGTCATCTTCGCCGACGGTGACGATCTGCTCTTCGCCGGCGCCGCCGAGCGTCGGGGCGCCAGCCAGCCGCTCGGGCTCGCCCGCGAGTTCAAGCGGCGACTCGGCGATCCGGTGCCGATCGTGCTGTCCGGCGCCCCGTACCACGCCGACAGGTTGACCGCGCTGATGGCGAGGTGGGTCGCCGACTCGGTGACCGAGCAGGTCGGCGAACCACCCGACCGGATCGTGATGACGCACCCGGCGAACTGGACCGAGTACCAGCTCGGGATGCTGCGCAACGCCCTCGCCGACGTGGGTCTCGGCACCACCGAGCTGATCTCCGAGCCGACGGCGGCGACGCTCGAGTACGCCGCCGCGGCGAACGTCGAGCCGAACTCGTCCGTGCTCGTCTACGACCTCGGCGGCGGCACGTTCGACGTCGCCCTGCTGCGCCGCCACGGCGACACGTTCGAGCAGCAGATCGAGCCCGCCGGCATCGAGCGGCTCGGCGGCATCGACTTCGACGAGGCAGTGTTCCAGTACGTCAAGGCGGAGATCCCTGCCGACGCCTACGCCGCCGCCCGCGAGCACCCCGATGGTCCGGCGGCCATCGCCCAGCTGCGGCGGCGCTGCGTCGACGCCAAGGAGGCGCTGTCGTCGGACGCCGCCGGCGACGTCCCCGTGATGTTGCCCGGGTACACGGCGACCGTGCGGATCACCCGCCCGGAGTTCGAGGCGATGATCCGCCCGATGGTGCGCCAGACGATCGGTCTCGTCGAGGGCATCCTCGAGCGAGCGGACGTCGACTCGTCGTCGCTCGGCGCCGTCCTGCTCGTCGGCGGGTCGTCGCGGATCCCGCTCGTGCCGCAGTTGGTGTCCGAGCAGCTGCGCCTCCCCGTCCGCGTCGATGCGCACCCGAAGCTGGTGGTCGCCAGGGGCGCGGCGCGGCAGGCCGGGATCGAGGCGGCGGACGATGCCAAGCCGTCGCGCTGGGCGCGTGCGCCGCGCCAGCCCGAGCAGGTCGAGGTCGGTGACGACGACGAGGGCGGCAGGCCGATCGTGCGGCTGGCGGTGATCGCCGCCCTGCTGCTCGCCGCAGCGGCCGCCGCGTACCTCCTGTTCTTCCGCGACGACGACGGTGGCGACGCCGCACCGACGACGACCGTCGCCGAGCCTGACTACCTCGACTGGCGCGTCGGGGGCGGTCGCCCCCACCACGGCGGGCTCGAGCTCGCCGACGACGACGCAGGCGAACGGTGCTGCCGCGGCGCAGGGAGCGGAGCTCTGGGCGGCGCCGACCGGCGGGCCGATCGGCAGTGTCCGGGGGCCGTCGGTCGACACCGACAGCGTCGTGTTCGCCAGTCAGGACGGTGTCGTCTATCGCGTCACCGCCGACGACGGGTCGCCACTGTGGTCGGTCCCGGTCGCCGAGACGGTCTTCTCGTCCCCCTTGATCGCCGGTGATGCGGTCTACGTCGGGAGCAGCGACGGCGTGCGCGCCCTCTCGCTCGCCGATGGCGCCGTGCGCTGGACCGCCGCGCCTGGCGTCCAGTTCCAGAGCTCGCCGTGGGTCGACGGCACCACCGTGTTCATCGGCGCCGACGACAACAACCTGTACGCCTTGGACAGCGCGACGGGAGCAGTGCGCTGGCAGGCCAACCTCGGCGGCGCCGTCTTCTCGTCGCCGGTCGTGGCGGGAGGCCTCGTGTACGTCGGGAGCCTGGACAACGCGATCTACGCACTCGACGCGCTCACCGGTGAGGTCAGGTGGCGCACCCCGACGGGCGGTCCGATCTACGCCTCGCCGGCGGTCGACGGTGGGCGCGTGTACATCGGCAGCAACGACCGCCGGCTGTACGCACTGGATGCGGCGACGGGCGACATCGCATGGTCGTTCGTGACCAGCGACTGGATCTCCTCGTCCGCCGCGGTGGGCGACGGCGTCGTCTACGTCGGCAGCTTCGACGACAACATCTACGCCGTCGACGCCGACCTCGGCGGCGAGGTCTGGCGCTTCGACGCTCGCAACGATGTGTTCTCGTCACCCAAGGTGGACGGCGACACCGTCTACGTCGGCAGCCACGCCAGCCGCCTGTTCGCCCTCTCGACCGAGGACGGCTCCGAGCAGTGGTCGTTCCGCGCCGGAGCGATCGTCGGTGCGACACCGACGGTCAACGGCGATCGGGTCTTCGTCGGCGCCGACGACGGCAACATGTACGCCATCCAACGCTGAGCCCCTTGGCGCGTCACCCGCCGGCCCGCTCGTCGCGGGCGGTTCGCCGCACACGGTGACGAAGACATCGAGCGAGCCGGTCGGACGCCGTGGCGCGCTGCGTGACCCACGATCGAGCAACGTGAGGACCGTCATGGTGAGGACGAAGACGGACATCGTCTCGGCGGCGACGAACAGCACACACCAGCACCGTCGCCGGGGCGATCGACGCCTGCCACACTCGAGCGCTAATTGGCGGGGGACCTTAGCGATGGCGGTCCGGCGGGTCTCCTGATTTCGGTGTCTCGGCTGCCAGCACGCCCGCGCCGAGTCGCACCAGTTCGTACCCGTCGGTGATGCCGTCGGCATCGCTGTCGGGTTGATCCGGGGCCAGGCCGTAGCGCACCTCGTAGTTGTCGGCCAGCACGTCGGCCATCGCCGTGATCGTAGATCGCCGGGCGCGGCATGCCTGCGGTGACAACATCTCGCTGTGGACCCGCCCCCGAACGGCCAGCTCGCGGTCGCCCTCTCGGGCGGGGGGCACCGCGCCACGCTGTTCGCCCTGGGAGCGCTCCTCGCCCTCGTCGACCGCGGCCTCAATCGCCAGGTCGCCCAGATCAGCTCCGTGTCCGGTGGTTCGATCGCCAACGCCTTCGTCGCCCAGCGCTGCCACTTCGACCAGCTCCGCCCTGGCGAGCTCGACCCCGTCGCCGCCGAGCTCGTCTCGACGATCGTCACCCGTGGCGTGATGACCAAGCGCTCGATCGTCGCCACCGTCGGTGGGGCGATCCTGGCCGGCGTGGCGGCGGGCGCGCTGCTGTGGACCGTCGGCCTGCCGTCGGTGTTGATCCCGTTCGTCGGGTTGATCGTCTCCTTCGGCCTGTTGCTGTCCACGGGATTGCTCGTCCAGCGCCAGCTCGACCGCCGCTACTTCCGTCGTGAGGGCGCAGCAGGCACGCTCGGCTCGCTGAGCGATCGAACGGTCGAGCACGCCTTCTGCTCGACGGACCTGGTGCTCGGCCAGCCGGTCTACTTCTCGTCGTGGGGCGGCGGCTCGTCGTGGCGCGCGACCGGGCGATCAGGGACCACCCGCTCCGTGCTCCGGTACGGCGCCGACAACCTGTCCCTCGCCGAGGTGGTGCGCGCCTCGTCGGCCTTTCCCGGCATCCCCCCGTTGCGCCTGCGCGTCGACGCCAAGCTCGCCGCGCCGGCGCGAGGTGCGCGGGGCAGCTCCGGGCGGACGCCACCGGGCCTGCTGTTCCTCGCCGACGGCGGGCTGTGGAACAACCTCGGCAGTCACGTCCTGCGCGAGGACGGCATCCTCCACGGCGAGGTCGGCGCCGGACGGGGGATGCCGATGCTCTGCGTGAACTCCTCCGCCGCCGGAGCGGCCAGCGCGCCGGTGACGTACTCGATCCCGGTGGTCGCCCAGTTCGCCGCCTTGTTCCGCACGCTGCGCGTGCTCACGGTGAACACGGTGCAGCCCCGAGTCGACGCGATCACCGAGGCGATGGCGCGACGCAACGCGTCGGGCACGCGCCCCGGGCCGCTCGATCCGCTCGAGGTCGTCGTCGACCTGTCGTCGGTGCGTCGCCACGAGGCGGCGGTCGGCTCACTGTGCCGAGATCGCGCCGGTCGCGCCGATCCGGTCGAGGTCGTCGGGCAGCTTGAGTCGTGGGCCTCCGGCGTCCATGGCGCGCCGTCGGCGGCCGACAACGCCCGCCTCTCCGAGCTCGTGCTCCGGGCGCTCGAGGCCGAGCCGGCGGCCGCCGAGGACGACGTCGGCGTGCTCGACCTCGATGTTGTCGAGAACCTCGTCAACGAGCCGTGGTGGACGACGTTGCGCTCGAACACCGGCCCCGAGACGTTGAGCGTGCGCACGACGCTCGACCGGGTCGATCGGGCGCAGGCGTCGGAGCTGGTGCTGCGCGGCTACGCCAACACCTGGCTCAGCTCGTTGCTCCTCGATGCACGTGGCGGCGGCGCGGCACCGCCACCGCCGGCAGCCGACATCGTGGCGCGCGTCCACCGCATGGTCGGCGGACGCCCGTCGTGCCGCGGTGCTCGCTTCCGTCAGAGAATCGGGGCACCCCGTCCCCGTTTCTCTGACCAAAGCGGCATCTTCAGGCGGCCTCGGGGACCTCGGTCGCCGGGTCGCCGTCGACGGCGGCCTCGAGCTGCGGGACGAGCGACTCGAGGAGGTACGGCAGGCTGAGCACGCTGGAGAACGAGAACGCGCCGGCCTGCTCCTGGCCGAGGAAGATCTCCCGGCCCTCGGCGACGGCGGTGAGCTGCTGGCGCAACGGGTTGGCCTTGATCTGCGCGTTGATCGCCGGGTCCGCCGAGATCCACGCCAGCACGTCACGGTCGAGCCGGCCGATCTCCTCGTAGCTGAACGAGCTGTAGAACAGGTCACCGGCGAGCTCGTCGAACTCGGCGGGCGTCACGAACCCGAGCGCCTCGAGCAGTTGGGCGCGGGCGTCACCGCTGGCGTAGGCGCCGATCTCGGTCTCCGTGAGCACGTAGCCGATCGCCGCCTCGAGGCCGTCCCACTCCGGGTGCTCGTCGGCGACCTGCTGGATCTGGCCCTCGATGTCGGCGACCAGTGCCTCGGCCTCGGCGAGATGTCCGGTCGCCTGGCCGGCGACGCGCGTGGCCTCCTGCCACGGCACCCCGTACTCGATGTAGTCGGCGGACTGGGCCAGCGTGGGGGCGATCTCCGAGAGCGTGGCGTACTCCTCGTCGGTCATCCCCGACGAGGTGCCGATGATGAGATCGGGATCGAGCGACGTGATCTGCTCGAAGTTGAGGTCGCTCGACGGCAGCACCGTCGGCTCGGCATCGCCGAGCGTCGTCGATCGCCCACGGCCACGTGGCGAAGGGCTGGTCGCCGTACCAGTCGCGGATGCCCACCGGCACGACGCCGAGGGCGAGCAGCGCGTCCTGGTCGGCGAACCCGACGGTGACGACGCGCTCGGGCTGCTCGTCGATGGTCGTCTCGCCGTACTTGTGCTCGATCGTCACCGGGAACGCGTCGCCGCTGGACTCGCCCGACGCCGACGGCTCCGACGCCGCGGTCTCCGCCGCCGACGCGGCGACGGTCGCCTCACCTGCGTCGTCGTCGTCATCGTCGGAGCCACAAGCGGCGACGACGAGAGCAGTCGTCGCCAGGGCGATGATCAAGCGGGGGTGTGCACGTGCCATGGGGCTGCATCATGGTGGCTGGAAGGTGGCCCTTACAAGTAGAGAGAGGGTACCCTCGCAGCGATGACGGAGCTGGTGGTCGATCGCCGAATCCCCTTCGACGCGCCAGCGGCCACGCGGTCGACCGGCCGCCTACCGCGTCATCGGACTGCTCGTCGCCATCGTCGCGCTGGTGGTCGTGTGCCGCGCTCGGATTGGCCGTCGGCGCCAAGCCGATCCCGCTGCGCACCGTCGCTCGACGCCGTCTTCGCCTACGACCCGAGCAACGCCGATCAGCTGATCGTGCGCCAGCTGCGTGTGCCACGCACGATCGTCGGGCTCCTCGTCGGCGCCGCCCTCGGTGCGGCGGGAGCCGTGATGCAGGGCCTGACCCGCAACCCGCTCGCCGATCCGGGCATCCTCGGCGTCAACGCCGGCGCCGCGCTGTTCGTCGTCATCGGCATCTACTGCTTCGGCCTGACCTCGCTGTTCGGCTACGTGTGGTTCGCCTTCGCCGGGGCGGCCGTGGCGTCGGCGTCGTCTACTCGCTGGGCGCGATCGGCCGGGAGGGCGCCACGCCCGGTCAAGCTGGCGCTGGCCGGCGCGGCGCTCACCGCCCTGCTCGGTTCGGTGACCACCGCGATCCTGCTCCTCGACGTCCAGACGCTCGACCAGTTCCGCTTCTGGATCGTCGGCTCGCTCGCCGGACGGACGGCGACGATCGCCGCCAGCGTCGCCCCGTTCGTCGCCGCCGGCCTGCTGCTCGCCCTGGCGTCCGGGCCGATGCTCAACGCGCCTCGCCCTCGGCGACGACGTCGCCCGCGGCGCTCGGCCAGCGCGTCGGCGTGGCCGCGCGTCGCTCGGCGCCGTCGGCATCGTCCTGCTGTGCGGCGCAGCCACGGCCGCCGCCGGCCCGATCGCCTTCGTCGGCCTGGCCGTCCCGCACGTCGCCCGGGCGATCACCGGGCCCGACTACCGCTGGATCCTGCCCTACTCGACCGTGCTCGCCCCGGTCCTGCTGCTCGGCGCCGACATCATCGGCCGGGTCATCGCCCGGCCGGGCGAGCTGCAGGTCGGCATCGTCACCGCGCTCCTCGGCGCTCCGGTGTTCATCGCCCTCGTCCGCAGCAGCAAGCTGGCCGAGCTGTGAGCGTCCGACCGCCGCCGTCCCGATCGCGCCGGCGAGCGTGCGCACGGCGTCAGGCGCCGGGCGTCGCGCACGCGCGACGGTCACGGTCTCGCTCGTCCTGTCGCCCTCTGTTCGTCGCGATCTGCGTGTCGATCAGCGTCGGCGACTTCCCGATCCCCCTCGACGACGTGATCCCGGCGATCCTCGGCGCCGGGCACCGAGGACGCCGAGTTCATCGTCCGCAGCTGCGCCTCCCCCGGGCCCTCACGGGCGCGCTCGTCGGCGCGTCGTTCGGGCTCTCCGGGGCCATCTTCCAGACCCTGGCCCGCAACCCGCTCGCCAGCCCGGACATCATCGGCATCGACGCCGGCGCCAGCGCCGCGGCCGTGTTCTGCATCGTCGTGCTCCATGCGGCGGCGGGCGTCACGGCCGTTCGGCGCCCTCGCCGGCGCGCTCGTCACCGCGGTCGCCATCTACCTGCTCGCCTGGACGAGCGGCGTGTCGCCGCTACCGGCTCGTGCTCGTCGGCATCGGCATCGCCGCGCTGCTGTCGAGCGTCACCCAGTACCTGCTCACCCGCGCCGAGATCTTCGAGGCCCAGCGGGCGTTCGTCTGGCTGACGGGCAGCCTGAACGGCCGGGGCTGGGAGCACGTCCGCCCGTCGCCGTCGCCGATGTCGTGCTGCTCCCGCCGTCGTCGCCCTGGCTGCGGCCGTTGCGCATGCTGCAGCTCGGCGACGACGCCGCCACGCGGCCTCGGCGTCCGCGTCGAGCGGTTCGTCTGGCGCTCGTGTTCGTCGCCGTCGCCCTTGCCGCGTCGCCACCGCCGCCGCCGGACCGATCGTCTTCGTCGCGTTCGTCGCCGCGCCGATCGCCCGCCGGCTGACGGGCGACCCGCTGGCGCTCGTGCCCGGCGGCGCTCGTCGGCGCGCTGCTGTCGTGCTGTTCCGACCTCGTCGCCCGCCGGCTGTTCGCCCCCACCGAGCTGCCGGTCGGCGTCGTCACCGGCATCGTCGGGGCGCCGTACCTGCTGTGGCTGATCGCCCGCTCCAACCGCGCCGGGCGGGGAGGATGACCGTGACCGATGACGAGCGCGACCGCGCACCGACACCGCTCGCCGGCGAGGATCTCTGCCTCGCCTACGACGCAGCGTCGAGGTCGCGCCGCACCTCTCGGTCGCCATCCCACCGGTCGGATCACGGTCATCGTCGGACCGAACGCGTGCGGCAAGTCGACGCTGCTGCGCGCCCTCGCCCGCCTGCTCAAGCCCAAGCGCGGCGCGGTGCTGCTCGACGGCACGTCGATCCACCGCCTGCCGACGCGGCAGGTGGCGACGATGCTCGGGATCCTGCCGCAGTCACCGATCGCCCCGGACGGCATCACCGTCGCCGACCTCGTCGGCCGCGGCCGCTACCCGCACCAGGGCTGGTTCCGCCAGTGGACGTCCGCCGACCGCGCCGCGGTCGACGACGCGCTGGAGGCCACGGGCACGCCGACATCGCCGGCCGGCCCGTCGACGAGCTCTCCGGCGGACAGCGCCAGCGGGTGTGGATCGCCATGGCGCTCGCCCAGGGCACCGTGGACAGCGCCGAGCGCGTATGGTATCGCGATGACGCTCGCCCAGGGCACCGAAGCTCCCATACGAACGTGCCTCTCTGGTTGCCTATTATTTCAAACAACATAAACCGCGCTCGAGGATCCTGATCCTCGATGCGAAAGATAGCTTCAACTCGCAGGATCTATTTCTGGATGCGTGGGAGCGCCACTATCGGGGTATGATCGAATGGCTACCTGCCCAATTCACCGGTGGAATAAAGGCCATCGACGTGAAGGAGCGATCCGTCAAGACTGCGAGCGACACATTCAAGGCCGCGGTCGCAAATGTCATACCCCCGCAAAAGGCCGGCCAGTTCGCGCAGCAAATCGGCCTCGTGGATCAATCTGGCTGGTGCCCGGTCGATCCCATAACGTTCGAGTCGAAGCTACAGCCGGGAATCCATGTCGTGGGCGATGCGACCAGTGCCGGCGACATGCCGAAATCGGCGTTTGTTGCGAATAGCCAGGCCAAGGCCTGTGCATTTGCCATCGCCGAGGCACTTGACCGGGTCCGAGCGCGTTCCGCCTCATTTGTTCAACACTTGCTATACTCATCTTAGTCCCGACGATGCGGTGAGCAATGCTGTCAGCTTCAAGCCCGTGGCCGGAACGATCAAGATCGTCGACAATTTCGTCAGTCAGGTGCAGGAAAGCGCCGAAACCCGCCACCGGACCGCACGGGAGGCGCAAAGCTGGTACGCTGCCTTTATGCGTGACACGTTCGGCTATGCCGCTTTCTGATTTGAAGTGGCCGTGCTGCGAGGTGCAGGAGCGCTCTCCGCCGCGGCGGATGGAACTGGTTCGGGCAGCCGCTCCAACCGCAGCGAATTCAGGACGACGATGATGCTTGAGCCGGCCATCACTGCCGCCGCCAGCACTGGCTGGAGTACTCCGACCATCGCCAGCCCAATGGCGATGAGATTATAACCGAACGCCCACGCCAGGTTGGTGAGAATGGTCGCGCGAACTGCGCGAGCGACGTCGATCACCCACGGCAGCGTCCATAGCCCCCCGGGTGGGAGCACGACCGCTGCGGCCTCGCGAGCGAGGTCCGTCGCCGAACCGACAGCAATCCCGACATCGGCTCCGGCCAACACCGGCGCGTCATTGAGGCCGTCGCCGACCATCGCTACCATGCCATGGTCATGCCGGCGGCGTTCCAGCGCCGCGCGTTTGGCCTCGGGTGTGAGGCCCGCCTCGATATCGTCGCTCTCAATCCCGACCGCAGCGGCAATCCGCAGCTGCGGCCGCCGGAAGATCGCCGGTCAACAGTGTCACGCGCACCCCACGGCGGCGCAACGCTTCGACCGTCGCGCGCGCCTCCGGCAGCGGCGTATCGTCAAGTGAAAGCACAGCATATGCCCGCTCGCCCCAGCCGACATAGATCACCGAATGGCCTGCTCGCTTCACGCAATCGCCCGCGCTCAGCCAGATTTGGCGGCAGCGACCAACCCAACTCCCGCATCAATGCGGCGCTGCCGGCCGCTACGGTCTGACCGTCCGACTTGCCACGGATGCCACGCCCCGGCACGACTCCGAACGTCGTGGATGGCGACTGGCTCGAGTCCGCGCGCAGCAGCCGCTGCAGCTATAGCGCGGGCCAAGCCGTGCTCGGAATGGCGTTCCAGTCCGGCGGCATGCGCGAGCACCACGTCGGCGCTGGTTCCATCGCTATCGATAGCGACAACGCGCGCCTGGCCTGAGGTGAGCGTGCCGGTCTTGTCGAAGGCGATCAACCGCATGCGCGCGAGCGCCTCGAGCGCGGCCGGGTCGCGCACGAGGCAGCCGTGCCGGGCCAGCCGTCCGATGCCCAGCGAGGTGGCCATCGGTGCCGCCAGTCCCGACCGCGCAGGGACAGGCCACCACCAGTACCGCGAGGCCGATCAATAGCGCACGGTCGAACGGCAAGTGCTGTGCCCAGTACACCGACGCTCCAACGCCCAGCATGAGAATGATCGGCACGAATACGCCGACAATGCTGTCGGCAAGACGCTGGCTTGGGCTGCGGCAGATCAAGCGCATCCCGCACCGATCGACAGATCTGCGCCCAGCGGGTCGCGTTTGCCACGCCGCTGCTTTGGATCAGGAGCGGGCCGTCAAGATTGATGCTGCCGGCGATCACATGCGATCCGAAGCCCTTGGCGATCTGCCGGCTTTCGCCGGTGATCACGGCCTCGTCGGTGTGCGATTCGCCCTCTTTGACCACGCCGTCGACGGGAATGCGCTCCCCCGGCCGAACCCGCACCAACGTACCGGCGCCGACCTCGCGCACCGGCCGGCGGTACTCTCCGTCGCCAATAACGACGGTCGCCCACTCGCTTTCCGCCGCCAAGAGCGGCTGCAGGTCACGCGCCGCCCGTGCACGCCCGACGGCGTCGAGATAGTAGCCCACGGTGAACAGCATCAGCACCATGGTGGCCGTATCGAAGTAAACGTGCGGGCTGCGCTCGATGGTGGCGAAAGCGGAATAAAGGTAGGCGGCGCCGACGCCGAGCGACGATCAGCGCCGAGGAGGTCAGGCGCCCCTCCCTGCCGTGGAGCCACGTCTCGCGCAGAAACGGTCCGCCGAGAATGATCACCGCAGGTGTGGCGAATAGCCAGAGCAGGAGATGAATCCAGGGAAGCATCTCGGCATCCGCGCCGCTGAAGGCGTCGCTATACAGGAGCAGGCTGAACAGCATGATATTCATGGAGAGAAAGCCGCCGACACCGAGCCGGATCAGCAGCCAGGCGGCCTCCCACTCCTCGGTTTTGCCGCTCTTGACTTGATAGGCAATACAGCAGCCGTAGCAGCAGAATGCGCAAGCCTCGCCGTTCACCGAGCGTTGCATCGCCCGCCGCCCGATAGGTAACAGGCAATGGCTGCATAGCGTATGGTCCTGTGCCGTCATGCGGGATATCCTCCGGCCAACCATGCGCGAGGTGCGCGGCGAAGGGCAGGACGCCGCGGCCGAGGGTGACGAGACCGAGCAGCAGAATGCAGCTGCCGGCCAGCCAGACGCCACGCTGCCGCCATGCCGGCGCCAGCGCTTGGCCGACGCCGCCCATCAGCAGCATCGCGGGGAAGGTCCCGAGCCCGAACGCGGCCATGGTAAGAAAGCCCTGCAACGCTCCGGCCGTGCTCGCCGCCTGCGCGGCAAAGGCGTAGACCAGCGGACAAGGCAGGAAGCCGTTGAATACGCCAAACGCGAGCGGGGCGGCATGTCCCGGCGCCGTCAACAGGCTGCGCAGCGATGCCGCGAGCGTACTGGCGCCGAAGCCGGTCGTGACGCGATGCAGGCGCGGCAGCAGGCCAAAGAACTGCAGCGCCATGGCGATCATCAGCAGTCCGGCGAGGATCGCGAGAATTCGCTGACCGGTGTCAAGCGGACCGCTCAGCAGCGGGACTGTCGTTCCCTGCGGCGTGCATATGACCTGGCCGAAGGCGCCCGCTAGTCCGCCGAGAAAGCAGTACGTCGTCAATCGACCTGTATTGTACAGCAGATGGCGCAGAACTGTCGCGCCGCGTCCCTGCGGATCGCGGCCCAGCGCGCAAGCGAACCCGCCGCACATACCGATGCAGTGGAAACTGCCGGCGAACCCCGCTGCGAAAATGACAATATAGGCGGTCATCGCAGACGCCCTGTTTACTCATGACTGCAAGCCTCAGCCGCGCTGTCCCCTATTCCCGAACGAGGTAAACCAGCCAGGCGCAGAAGCCTATGGTGCAGATCGCAAACAATATGAAGGCGACGACCTGGACCGGACCCGCATCAGAGAGCAGGAAAGCCGTGTGTTCCAGCATGGTCCCCTCCGTCAGCGCAGGGAAATCAGCACCACGTTCATAGTCAACTCGGCCGCCAGGAACAGCAGGTTCAGGCCCGCGACCACGAGAACAATCTTCGCTGCCAGCATGTCCGCTCTCCCTATGCTAACAAGTCCCAGCTTCAGCGGGCCTAACCAGGCCGCCCCGGCCCAACGCCGCCCCAATAGGCGTACATATAGTACAGGCCCCAGGCGAACAGGACCGCGTAGGTGACAAGCAGCCACACCGGGATATATCCAACGCGGGCCTGAATAGTGCCGCCAGCATATTCCTCCAGTTCCGGAGGCGAGCTCTCACGCACCTCCAGCTTGGGGTGCGTCGGGCTTTCCGGGTCGCTCTGCTGCAGGTCCGTCATCGCCGACCTCCCTTTGATAAAATCGTAAAGCTGCTTCATCTGCCCCGTGGAACGCGCCTGAGAATACGCCCCAAACGAAGATGCAGACCGCACCGAGGCTCATCATCAACGCGGCGAGATAGGGGCCGACGATCTCGAAATTGGTGATCATGGTTCATTCTCCTTTGCGGCCGCTCAAGGTTGTTTGGCCGCCGCCTCCCCACGCAGATTGCCGCGCGCCGCCTTCGAGCCGCCGGTCCTCTGCGCGCGCCCGTTCGGAATATAGGCTTTGTCCGGCGTGTCCGCTTGCAGTTTAGGATCGTTGAGCGCGGTGCGATCGGCGGATGCGATCGGGAGCGGCTCGCCCGTGATGGGATCCGTGAAGGCGGAGAGCGAGAGCACGTAATAGGCGAGCGCCCAGCGGTCTTCCTCGGGCAGCGAGTCGCGGTAATTAGGCATCGGCGTGCCGCTCAACCCGGTCGTCATGGTCCGGAAGATGTCTTCGACCGCCGGACCCGACTTGAACTGGCCGGTGGTCAGATCGGCGGGCGGGATCGGAAAGCCGAGATCGTCCTTCAAGCCGGCAGCCTTTTCGCCGTCGCCCTTGCCGGTATTGCCATGGCACTCCCAGCATTTGGCGACTCTGCCAGACCTCTTTGCCGCGGGCGAGGATCTGCTGCGACGGGGCCGGTGGCCGCTGGATATACAAGGGAGCGCCCGGCGGTTCCTCGATGAAGAACGAATACGGCTTCGCCGGATCGGAGCGATCGACCGCCAGCTCATATTTGATGTATTGGATGACCGCGAGCCGATCCGTCAGCGGCAGCTCATACCAGGGCGGCATGGCGGTGCCGCGCACGCCCCGCGTGATCGTGCGCAAGAGATCGCCGTCGGTCGGGACAGGTTCCTTGGTCAGCCTGAACTTGAAGACCGCCGCTGCGAAGCTTCGCGGCCGCTGCCGATACAGGAACGTCGCAGCGGGGCCGTTCCCGTCGCCCTTGACGCCATGACAGCCGAGGCACCGCCGCTCATAGACAACCCGGCCATAGGCAATCCACTCCGAAGAGCGCGGCAGCGTGGCCTGCGTCACCTCAAGCTGCTGCGGCTCGAACACGTCGCGCCATTTGCCACGGTTCATGCCGAGCTTTTGCAGATAAGCAATCAGACCTTCGAGTTCTTTCGTCTCGGCCGCGATCGTGACCGTGTTGCCGATATATTCGTTGTTCGGGATCACGATCGCCGGGGCTTTATCGCGTGCTTCCAACGGGACGAACAGCAGCCCGCCGGCGTTCGGCGTGAGTTTGACCTGCACCTTGCTTGCAAAGTCGAACAGCTTTTGTGTGATCGCATTATTTTCCAGCGTGCGATTTCCGGCCCCGTCATCGACGATCTTGACCGGATCCCGGGGCGTGTCGAACAGTCCCCGATACGGCGCCATGATCGAGTCAGGCAATAGCTCGCGCGGATTCCAGAAATGGGCGAAATGCCACTCGTTGCTGTATTTGAGCCCGACCCGGGTCAGGTCCGGCCCGATGCGCCGGGTGCCGAACAGATGCGGCACGTCATAGGCGTATTCGCCGGCCTCGCTCACCGGGCCCCAGCGGCGCGTCTCGCCGGTCACCGGGCGCACATATTGCGAATGGCAATACCAGCAGCCCTCGCGCAGATAGACTTGGCGGCCGAGCTGCTGCGTCGGCGTGTAATCGGTGGCGTCGCTGACCATCCATTTGAGCTGGCCGTAATCGGTACGGACGACTGCAGTCACCTCGCTGGTTCGGGCCGAGGGCTCGATGAAGGGGAGAACGCCCTGGGTGAGCACGGCGAGGAAGAAGAAGAAGATGCCGGCGACCAGCGCGACAAAGCGCGCGCTGATGGCTTCAGGCCTCCAGCGCCACCAGGCACGCCACCGGGCGGCGCGGCTTTCGCCGCCTCCACCATGCGGCCGAGTGCCGTCGTCATGCGCGCTCATTCGGCCGGCCTCCCAAGCGGGATCGCTCGGGGCTCAATCCCCGGCGCCGGGGCCACGACCTGACTGGTCAGCGCCGTCATCGCCAGATTGATGACCAAGAGAGACATGCCGATGTCCATGCTGATGCCGGACATTGTGCGCACCAGCCAGTAGGGCTGCATCCACACTACGGTGTCGAGCCATTCGGTGCCGCTCATCCACTTAAAGCCCTGCTGGAGGCCGGCGGCGGTCAGCACCAGGCCCATGGTGGAGATGCCGACGGTAATCAGCCAGAACGACCAATTGCCAAGCCTGAAGGACCATATTTCGCGCTTGAATGCCCGCGGCCAGACATAGACCAGACCGCCCATCGCCCAGACCACGAAGGTCCCGAATACGGTGAGGTGCGAGTGGGAGATGACGAAGTCGGAGAAGTGGGTGGGCTGCTGGATTGAGCGCAAGGCTTCGACCGAGCCCTGGAAGCACCCGACGAGATACATCAGCGAGCCCATGATCAGGAACTTGGCAGGCAGGTTCCGCCCGAACTCGTGCCACTTGCCCGTCATCGTCCCGAAGAAATTCACCAGCACGGTCCACACCGGAATGATGAGAAGCATCGAGGTGATGATCGCCAGCGTTTCGGCCCAGTCGGCAATCGGACTGTAGAGATAATGATGGATGCCGACGAAGGGATAGAACAGGGCGAGGGACCAGAAGCCGACCAAAGAGAGCTTGTGCGCGAACAGCGGATTGCGCGCGCTAACGGGGAGGAAATAGTAGATCAGCACGTAACCCGCCGGCGTCAGCCACAGCCCGACGATGTAGTGGATGTAGAGACCGTGAAAGGCCGCGCTGTTGATGCCGGAAATCGTGTAGGGCAGGATAAAGCTGCCGAGCACGAGATTCATCGTCGTCCAGATGAAGGTGGCGATCAGGTACCAGAGCGCGACATAAAGCGGCGGCTCCAGTCGCTGCCCGATGGTGATGAGGAATTGCGCGGTCACCGTCGCGACGACGATGAAGATCGGGATTTCAGCGAACAGCGGAAGCTCGCCTGCTTCGAGACCGTGATTCTCGCCAAATGGCAGCGACACCAGACCAGCGAAAACGGCGATACTCCATAGCCAGGCAAGCGGAACGCCCAGTTGCGACCAGACCACGCGGACGCCACATAGGCGCGGCACCAGATAGTAACATTCGCCGATGAACAGCGTCGAAAAGGCGCCGAAGATGACGCCGTTGACGTGCACAGGCCGCAGCCTGCCGAAGGTGAGCCCTATTGCGTTGCCGAGATAATCGGGATGATTGAAGAGGCTTGAAAGGGCGACGCCGATCGATGGCGTGACAAGGAGCCAGAACATCCCGAAATAAAGCCACGTTCGCACAACCACCCAATCGACCAGATCATCCAAATTGATCCCGCTGAACCTGCCCCGCAGTCCCTCTGCAGGAAATACTTCCGCCATGGAGCATTCCCCTTGCCTGTCTGTTAATGCATTCTCTCCTGTTCTCAGGCAGACGCAGCTTCGACAGCAATGACCCGCGCTAGAAGCCTCCGCTTCGCAGCATCGAAATCAGAACTTGCCCGGATTCAACACCGAGCCGGTCTGCGACCAGTAGATATACGCCTCCAAAGCCTTCATCGCGTCCGAGTCATCGGCGATCTTTTCTCCCTGGTTGGGCTTCTCGATGCACCAATTGATCATGTCGCGCAGCGTCGCGAACTTGGCCATCTGCGCTTGGTACTTCGGGAACGTGGCGGGGTGGGTGTCGGCCGTCATGGGATGGCACATAGCGCATGCCATTCCCGTATTGGACAACACGACACCCATCGCCTTCTCGGTTGCTGCGTCACCGTGGAACAGCAGGTCGCCCTTGCGGACCTGCTCCATGAACACTTGCTGGTAGGAGTTCAGCAGCTGCGGCGTCACCGGATCCTTGTGCGCACCCGCAGGGCCGACCAGGACGGCAAGCGCTACCGCCGGGGCAGCGCGGAACAGAATGAAACGGCATGTTATCGACGCGGTCATGCCCATTCCTCCTAATATGGCCAGATACTGTCAGCGATCCGGGGCCGCAAAACCTCGGGAATGCTCTTCGCATAGTCATCTGGAGACTGCGCGTACACCTGCTTGCGCCACATTACGTATTCGGCGTCGACTTTGTCCTGGGCGCTGACGTCGATCTTAGCCCAACCGACCCCGTCAAAGTGATCACCAGGGTCGACCCGGATCATCGGCCTTGTAAGCTTCGGCACCCCTTCCGGCGCGTAAGGCCAAGGCCATGAGGTTGCCAGCATGCCGATCGAGCGCATGGTGCCGATCTCGTTGTAGAGCACCTGATGCGTGTGACCGTGAATGTTGGTGACTTTGGTGTAGGGCTTGAGCACCTCGTTCACCTCGCGCCAGTCGCGCACCCAGAAGTTCCACGGCGGATAGTACTCGTAGAGCGGATTGTGGCTGAAGATGACGACCGGCCGGTTCCGATCCCAATTGGCAAGCGTCTTCTGCAGCCAGTCGAGCTGATCGCGGCCGACGCCCGCCCACGGGCCAGCGACGGTGCCGTCGAGCGTGGCCATGTGACCCATGCGCTCCTCGGGACTCATCTTCTTCGCCGTCCAATAGTCCGGACCGCGACTGACGGTGTCGAGCCCGACAAAGCGCACGCCCTTATGGTCGAATGTCCAGTTGGGCTGACCGAACAGTTCGCCCCACTTCTTACCCATGTCGAGGTACCAATCGTGCTCGCCCGGAATGTAGACCTTGCGGATGTTAACTTCTTTCAAGATCTCCACACCGAGCTCAAGTTCTTCGACCTTGCCAAGCTGGGCCAGGTCGCCGCCGAAAATCAGGAAGTCGGCCGGCGAACTCATCGCCTGCACCTCCTTGGCGGCACGCACCGTCTTCTCGACGAAACGCGTATTGAGGGACTTCGGATACAGATGGGTGTCGGAAATCCAGGCAAACTTGAATGGCGCCTCGGCCGCATAAGCGACGTCGAGAGTGTTGAGCAGCGGCCACCAGGCGAAGGTCTCCGCTACGGTCGCGGCTCCGACGAGACATGATTTGTGAACAAAGGTGCGTCGGGTAATCCGCAGCGAGGGGTCAGGATACACCCCGGGCTGTTGGAGCACCGCAGCTATTTCACGCCGAACTCGTGCTCAAGCTCGGACATGGGCTTCCTCCCTTGCGATGGTCGTTACAAGGCGTCGATCCCCTCCCCGCGGCGACTTCCGGCTCTTCACCGCCTCGCCGGACTTCTTGTTTCTTCGGCTCGATTGTCACGGGTCGAGCCGCAGAAGCCCGTTACCGCGCGCTGGAGCCGCCTTGAGTCGAAGAGGCGCCCTTCTTCAGTTCAATATTCAGATCGCTCGACTTCCCCGCCGCAACGGTCACCGTCTGCTCGTTCGGGCCGGTGAAGGGTTGGTACGCCACCAGCTTGTAGGTTCCAGCCGGAACGTCGGAGATGGTGAATTTGCCGTCGGCGCCGGTGATGGCGTAGTAGGGATTGTCGACGACATAGATAAACGCTTCCATCCAGCCATGTGCGTCACAATCGATGCGCACCTCGCCCGGCCGCGGCAACTCGACGGGAATTCGCTGACCCTGGTTGGGGAGAGCGAGGTTGAACACGGTGCGCTTGCCGTAATAGCCGTGCGTGTTGTGGAGCATCGGATCGCTATTGACGACGTCCAGCCCGCCCACGCGTATCACCTGAATGTTGGGTTCGAATTTGCACTTCTTGTTGTCGATTTCCGGCTTCTTGGCTTCCTGCCGGCCAGGCCTTTCCTTTCGCGATATCGGTCAGATACACGACGGCGTTCTGCACGCTCTTGTCCGGCCCGACCTGAATGAGCGTCTCCTCGTAGGGACCGCCGCACACCTCGATGTCCTTGGTCGGAATGACCTTGCGGGTGCCGGGGGTTCCGTTGAACACGACCTTGCCGGTGATCGATCCGCCGCCCGCAACCGCGCCCGCTTCGTAGGCTAGCGCCGGGAGCGGCGTTGCCACCGCCGCGACCATCGACGACGCCCCGATCAGCCACTTCATGGCTAAGCCAGTCATCACAGCTCTCTCTTTTGATCCTTGATGTCCGCAGGAAAATTCGTCGAGAGCTAACCGCCATTTGCAGGGACTAGGAAAATCAGAACTGCTTTGCGAGACCTTAAGCAAAGCTTATGAACCTTGAGGGCAAAAATCGTCTAAGAAATACCCGCTGAAACGGGAGGGAAGTTTGTGGCGGCTAAGCACCGCCGCCGCGGGGAGGCATTTGATGCGTCGCCGTCCCACATTTTCGGACCTCGGACGGGCAATCCCTTTCGGCATTGCTGTCGCGACCGCGTTGGTGTTGAGCCAACCGCTCGTGCGCGCAGCCAACTCGCCGGTGACGATCGGCGGCCCGTTCACACTCACCTCACCTGACGGCACGACAGTCACCGAGCAGACCTACCGTGGCAAATGGCTTCTGGTTTATTTCGGCTTCACCTCGTGTCCCGATAGCTGCCCGACGGCGCTCCTTGAGATTTCCGCCGCGCTCGAGAAGCTCGGCCCCGACGCCGACAAGCTCCAACCGCTGTTCATCACAGTCGATCCGCAGCGCGACACGCCGGCCGTAATGGGGAACTACACCCAGTCATTTGATTCGAGGATCGTCGGACTCACTGGCACGCCGCAACAGATCGCTGCCGTTGCCCAGGAGTATGGAGTCTACTACGAACCTCGTAAGAGCGGGCCGGGCGCCGAGGACTACGTCATGGACCACAGCACCTATCTCTACCTGATGGACGCTGAAGGCAAATTCGTGCGCGGTTTTGACGCCGACACGCCAGGCGAGCGCATCGCCGAGGCGGTGCGCGGCGCCATGGCAAAGGCTCGCGAGAATGCAAGTCATCGGGGACGATCAACGCAATGAGAGCGCGTCCTGACCAAGGCGATTGCACGGAGCATTGAGACCGTCGCAGCTGGAGAGGCTGTCATGAATTACGATGGCTATTTCCTTCATGCCCTCGCGCGGTTACGGGACGAACGGCGCTACCGCGTCTTTGCCGATCTTGAGCGCATCGCCGGGCGCTATCCCCGCGCGCGAATAGGAAAATGGGTTAGAGGTGGACGTGCAATCACACCTTGGAGGAACACCAATGAACTGTCCGATCTGCGCGAGCGCCGTTGAGGAAATTCCTCCCGATTGGCGATGCGGTCAGCATCAACTGCCTGCAGTGTGGCGACTACGATATCTCCGGCACTGTCATGGATAGCCAACTGATCGAACGATTAGAGCCGGGAAGCTCCGTCAGGCTTTGGTGAACGCCAAGGCGCGGGCCGAACCTGGCAAGCGTCCGCTGATCCAAAGCTACGACCTCTCT
>CAVVMS010000016.1:0-79832 GCA_963749315.1 uncultured Acidimicrobiia bacterium | reverse complement strand
CCAGAGTGACAACAAGCTGCAGACCCTCGCTGACGGACCGGGCCAACCGAGCTACGAGGACATCGCCCTCGACCGCGGGGCGACGGCCCACCGGCCGTTCACGGGCGGGGACGTGCTGCCGTCGACTGCGTGGCACGCCGAGTTCGCCGACGTCAACAATGACAGCTTTGCCGACCTGTTCATCGCCAAGGGCAACGTCGAGGCCCAGGAGGGATACGCGACGCGGGACCCGAGCAACCTGCTCATCGGCAGCCCGACGGCACGTTCGAGGAAGGCGCCGAGGACGCTGGCATCGTGAGCTACGAGCGGGCGCGCGGTGCCGCACTCGTCGACCTGAACCTCGACGGGATGCTCGATCTCGTGGTCGTCAACCGCGTCGAGCCCGTCAGCGTGTGGCGCAACGTCGGGAGCGGCGATGCCGAGCAACCCGAGCCGATGGGCGGCTGGATCGCGGTGCGGCTGAGGCAACCGGCGCCCAACGTCGACGCCATCGGCGCGTTCGTGGAGGTGCGGGTCGGCGACCGCACGACGGTCCACGAGGTCACGGTCGGCGGTGGTCACGCAGGCGGCCAGCTCGGCTGGATCCACATCGGCCTCGGCGACGCCGACCAGGCGGAGGTCCGCGTGCACATGGCCCGACGGCGAGACCGGTCCGTGGATGACGGTCGCGGCGGACGAGTTCGCGACGATCGAGCGGGGAGCGGACGACGCGACCCCGTGGAGTCCGGAGGAACAGCGATGACTATCACCGCGACGAGCAGGGCCCGGCTCGCGGACGTCACCTGCCGGACTTCGGCATGCCAGCGAGCCGAACCGCTGCTCCCGGCGTCCATCTACGCCGATCGCCTGGAGCGCTCCGGGCCCGGATGGAGGCCCGGCGGTACGACGCGCTCGTCGATCTGGGCCGATCGGGAGCACAGCGCCAACCTCGCCTACCTGACCGGATTCGACCCGCGGTTCGAGGAGGCGGTGCTCATCGTCGCCGGCGAGCGGCGACCCGGCGCTCCTCGTCGGCAACGAGTGCTTCGGCACGGCCGAGGCCGCCCCGCTGCCGCTCCGGTGCATCCGGTTCCAGGACCTCAGCCTGCCCAACCAGCCCCGTGACGCGTCGGCGCCGTTGCCCGAGATCCTCGGCGCCGAGGGAATCACGCACCGGTCGCCGGGTCGGCGTCGTCGGGTGGAAGACGTACGCCAGCCGCGCCGCACGATCGAGGCGCCGGCGTTCCTCGTCGACGAGCTGCGAACGGCCGACCGGGCCCGGCGGCCTGGTGGAGAACGCCACCGATCTCTTCATCGACGCCGCCGACGGACTCCGCGTCATCAACGAGGTCGAGCAGCTGGCGGCGTTCGAGTGGGCGGCCTGCCAGACCTCGCAGGGCGTGCGCCACCTGCTCGCCGGGCTTCGCCCGGGAATGACCGAGCGCGAGGCGGTGCGGCTGCTCGGGTGGAACGGCACGCCCCTGTCCTGCCACCTCATGCTCACGGCCGGGCCGCGGGCGCGGTTCGGCCTGCTCAGCCCGGGCGACCGGCCGATCGAGCGCGGCGACCCCCTGACGACGGCGTTCGGGATCTGGGGAGCGCTCAACTGCCGGGCCGGCTTCGTCGTCGAGGAGGCGTCGGAGCTACCCGACGAGGCCGCGGACTACGTCGAGCGGCTCGTCGCGCCGTACTTCGAAGCGGTCGCGGAGTGGTACGAGGCGCTTCACGTCGGCCAGGTCGGCGGCGAGCTGCAGGCGATCGTCGACCGCCACCTCGGCGACCCGTTCTTCGGGATCTTCCTCAATCCGGGGCATCAACTCCACCTCGACGAATGGGTGAGCTCGCCGGTCTTCCCCGGCTCGACGATCGAGCTGCGCTCCGGGATGGCGCTGCAGTGCGACATCATCCCGGCGACCGGCACGCCGTACTTCACGACCAACATCGAGGACGGGCTGGCGCTGGCCGACGAGTCGCTGCGCGCTGCGTTCGCCGCCGCGCTACCCGGACGCGTGGACCCGGATCCAGGCTCGCCGGGAGTTCATGGAGCAGGTGCTCGGCATCGAGCTGCACCCCGACGTGTTGCCCTTCTCCAACCTCGCCGCCCACCTGCCACCGTTCTTGTTGCGGCCCGACCGGGCGATGACGATCGTCGGCTGAGGTGCGCGCGAGGAGACGATGTGACAGCACGGACACTGACGCTCGGCGGGCGCACGTATCCCGTGCTCCTCCCGAACACCCGCGACCCGCGGCTGCACGTCGCCGCCGTGATCATCACGATCCATGTCCTCGGCCAGGTCGGCTTGGGCTTCCAGGTCAGCGTGCCGCAGATCCTCGCCGCCATCCTCACCTGTGCGGTGCTCGAGGTGGCGCTGACGTTCCGCGCCCGCCGCGCCTTCGTGTGGCCGGCCAGCGCGATGCTCACCGGCAGCGGCGTCGCGCTCATCCTCCGCGTGCCCGGGCACCCCGCGACGATGCGTGGAGCTTCCACGCCTGGTACGTGTTCGCCGGCGTCGGCGCCTTCTCGCTGTTGACGAAGTACGTGATCCGCTACCGCGGTTCGCACGTGTTCAACCCGTCGAACATCGGGCTGGTCGTCGCCTTCGTCGTGCTCGGCAGCGGCAGGGTCGAGCCGCTCGACTTCTGGTGGGCGCCGCTCGACCGGTGGATGTTCGCCGCATACGCGGTGATCCTCGGCGGGGGGCTGCTGATCACCGCTCGCCTGCGCCTGCTCGCCCTCGCCGCAAGTTCTGGCTCGCGCTGGCCGTCGGGGTCGGGATGCTCGCCGCCTCCGGGCACTGCATGACCGCCCGGTGGGCGTTCGCGCCGGTGTGCGGGTTCGACTTCTGGCGGGTGATCGTCACCTCGCCGGAGGTGCTGATCTTCCTCTTCTTCATGATCACCGACCCCAAGACGGTGCCGACCGGGCGCGTCGGCGGGTGCTGTTCGGCGTCCTCGTCGCCGCGGCCAGCACGCTGCTGATGGCGCCGCAGACGAACGAGTTCGGCACCAAGGTCGCCCTGCTCGCCGGCCTCGTGGTCGTGTGCGCCGCCCGTCCCCTCCTCGACCGGCTGCTCCCGCAGCCGGGAACCGCCGGCGACGATCTCGGCGCCTTCGCGGACGCGGCTGGCGACGGGCGGTCGGGCCGGCGCCCTCCGCCGTGCCGTCCGCGTCGGCCTGATCGCCGCCGTCGTCGCTGGCATCGGCGCCGGGGTCGTCGCCGCGGGCTCCCCGGCCCGCAGCGGTCGCCGTCCCGGACCGCCGACGTCCTCGGCCGCGCGCCCGAGGTCGACCCGGCGACGTTCCCGTCGATCACCGTCGAGCAGGACGTCGCCGACTGGAACCACGAGATCGCCGGCCCGGTCGCCGCGAGCTCGTGCTGAAGCTCGCCGAGAACCTCGAGCTGGAGAACCAGGCGCTGCTGCGGGCCGATGCGACGATCCTCGACGCCGTCGACCACGGAGACCGGCTCGACGAGATGCAGGCCCGGCTCGACGAGGCCGCGGCGACCGGCGTGACGGTCGTCGAGCGCTACCAGTTCGATGACGTCACGGTGACCCTGCTGGAGCCGTTCGGCGAGCAGGACGGCCTCAGCCTCGGCCTCGAGTCGCGGGGCACGGTGACCGAGGAGACGTACGACGCCGACGGGCACCTGCAGGACGCGCTCGTCGCACCGTTCGCCACGACCTTCGCCGTGCGCCAGGTCACCGGCGGACGCTGGCTCAACGTCGGCGTCCTGCCGGACGGGGAGCCGATCGTAGACCCCGGAGCGTCAAGCCAGGCGCGAGGCCGTCACGTCGTCGAGAAAGAGGAGAAGGGGGGAGGATAGGTGGCTGCCTACGGTCGGCAGCGTGAGACGGCGGTGAGAGTGAGGTCTAGGTGGCGGGACACGGGACGAGCACGGCGTGTAAGGACGCCAACTGACGGCGATAGAAGCCCAAGAGAGGAGAACCTAGACCTCGACCGGTGGAGAGACTTCCGCCCAGCTGCGGGAGACAGCGCATCGGGCGCTGACCCGCTGACGCGCTCAGTCCCGGAACAACTCCGCCACGGTCTCCGGGAGCCGCGGCGCACCTGCGTCGCGAACGGCCGCGGCGGTGTTCTCCGCGCCGGCCATCTCGTTCAACCCGAGGTCGGCCCGCAGGTCGCGCGTGGCGGCGAGCGTGCCGCCGTCGAGGGCGATGCCCGTGGCGTCGGCGACGCGGGTCAGCCCGTTGAAGGCACCACCGTGAGGCTGGCCTCGGCAAGGCCGGCGGGCCCCACCGCGGCGAGCACGTCACGCCGTGCCGCCGGAAGGTCGGGCCCGTCGAGGTGGGCCGCAGTGGCGAACCGCAGCAGGACGTCACCGGCAGGGACGCCCGCACCGGCGTCCAGGGCGTTTCCGACGTCGATGGTGGTGCCGAGTGCTGAGCTGCTCGCACGGAGCAGCGCCACGTGGCTCGACGTTCAATAGAAGCACTCTTGCAGCCGCGAGACCTGCGCCGCGATCAACTCGGTCTGGGGTCGTGTGAGCGCCCGCTGCCATGTCAGCTCGAGCATCTGCGGACCCCGGCTGTACGACTCGGTGACGAGCGTCCGCCAGGTGGCGTTCGTGCGCGGCACGAGCGACAGCGCGCGCGTCACGTTTGCGAGCAGCTTCTCCTCGGTCATCGGGATCCAAGCGCCCACAGGGCCGACTCGCCGGGGCGCAAGCCGGCCGGCGCGCCGTCGACGGGGTCGGCCAGCGCCGGCGGGACGTCGCCCACCGCGCGGGCGGCAACGTCGATCGCCACGACGATCGCCGTCACGCCGACGATCTCGGCGTAGCGGGCGTCGCCGAGCTCGTCGATCTGCCTGCCCGCCCATGAGCGGGAGAGCCGTCCGGACTCGTTCACCACACCATGGACGACCTCGATCGCGGCGGCCGGGAGCACGACCAGAGTCGTGCCGACGCCGTCGGCGCAGCGGAGCGCAGCCAACCGCGGCCCGGGCCTCTTCCATCAGCGCCCGCCGAGCGGCTGCGTCCCACCAGTCACCGGGCGTGGCGAGCTCGGCGAGCAGCCGCTGATGCAGCGCGGCGACGGAGTCGGCGTCGACCACCGCTCGCCCACCGGGCTCTGCTGCTCGATCGTCGAGCTCGAGCGGCTCACGGTAGCCCTGGGTCGGCGGCCGGGCGGGCGCCGGGCCCGAACCGGTTCGGGGTGGTATAGCGGACTCGATGACGCCGTCCGAGCTGGCCCGGTGGATGGCCGCCCCGCCCACCGCCGCGGGCGCCGCCTTCCCCCGGTGCTCGAGCAGGTCGTCAGGCTCCTGGGATCACGAGAGATCGATCCGAACCGCGCATCGTCAACCGTCCCCTCAGACACACGGATCCCTCCCTTGCACCCACTTGTGTCCGCACCCGCCGAGCATCCAACACCCCAAACCCGCCCGACGACGACGCGCCGACACTACGGAGCCCGCGAATCAGCGATCGAGCCATGAGTGACGATCGGCCGCATGGCCGCCCCCGCCGTGACCCCCTGACCACCCGCCCCGACTCGGCGGTAGGTACGCAGCACGAAGCCTCCGGCCGCGGCGCTGACACGATCAGCGGCTCGCCGCACGGGCGATCACCGAATCGAACTGCAGCACCGAACGACAACACGAATCTCGCCGCTGACGCGTCACGAGGCCGCCCAGATCGGGCAGTCGAGGGTCGCGCCAATCCGAAGGCGAAGACCGTCCCGCGGCGGACGCACCAGGAACCGCCGCTCGGCGTCCCGATGCCGAACCGTGCGGGTGACCGAACGACGACGTCAGACGTTCGGTAGCCACGGCGGGCAACGAAGGATCGGCACGAGCCCGCCTCGTATCAGTGTCGGCCAGGATCCCATGCCGCCCGGGAGAAGGCTCACTCCAACTTGCCCGACGACGCCAGCTCGCTCCATCTCGATCATGCGAACCAGCGGTTGCGAAATGTGGACACTCGAGCCATGGAACGAAATGGGCGGCAACTGCGACCTCAACGACGGCTGACCCAACCTCTCGGCGCCCAGGCAGCTATTGCGGCGCGCCCGATGCCCGACTCGACCGAGCGCGGCCGTCAGGGCCCGACCGGAAGGTGTGTACTGCCTGAGGAGTCGAACTCCCACGACGCCACCTCGGGATCACGGTGCTTGACGTCATCGAACAGAAGGACCATGCGGTCGATGTACCAGAGCTTGCCCGTGTGGACGAGGATGATGCCGGCGACGACCGGCCACACGGCGAACACGACGAGGCCGTAGACGGCGATGGCCAGGCCGACGGCAGAGAAGGCGTTGGCGACGTTCGGGACCGCCGACACGAACTGGGCCGGGATCGGTTTCGTCGCCCGATCGGCGTAAACCCGTTCGCCGAAGACACCTCTGGACGCCCAGCTCCTCGTCGACGACGGCACGTCGAACAGGCGGGGGTTGAACACCGTCCACAGGAGCGCGGCAGCGACGGGGATCAGGCAGTACCAACCGATCCAGGTCCGGCTCCACACGGCGAGGGCGATGAGCGAGACACACGTGAAGCGGGTCCAGACGCTCCACGGGTTGGCGTGGCGCATCCAGGCATCGCCGGTGAGCCCGAAGAGCTTGGCGACCCGCTTCTCGCCGGTCGTCTTGACGGATGGTTCGACGGTCATGGAGATCTCCCGTATCGATCGGTGGTGGTCGTCCTCACCGTGCGCTCGATCTCTGACGTCACGGTGATGCGCCACACACTCGGCCAAAGCCCATGGTCTCACTCGAGCGAGATCGAGCGCCAGCTGCTCAGGCATCCGGTAACCACCACTATCGCCCACGATGCCCGGCGCTTGCTAACGCCGGGTCAATGGCGCCTCGCGGGCCGGGTCGGAAGGGCGCCGCTCACGATCGCGAGCGCACTTACTTGGCGTTCGGTCGCCGATGCTCTGAGAGACGCTGACCTCGGCAAGCCGCCCTCGGTCGCTCCAGATCTGCCGATCGGCCGCATTGCCATCGTCGTTGCTGACCGGCTGATCACGCCTACTCGGCGGAGTTCCGGCGCAGCCGGTCCTCGCCGTCGCCCCCATCGTCTGCCGCCGCCACGCGTCGCGCGTCTGCCGCTGGCCGCACCGAAGTGCGCTGCCGAATGACGGCACCGAAACACGCGCTCGAACTCGACCGAGGCCGCTCCTAACGGCATCTCGTCGCCTCGGTCGGCTACGCGGCGCGGTCAACCCGACGCGTGAAGCAGCCGGCGGTGGCGCTGTGGATGTGCAGGTAAGCGGCACGCTGGTCCTCGAAGAGTCGCTCGATGGATGACTCGAGGTCCATGCCGGCCACGACCTCGCCATCAATGAGGTCGTGTCGGGCCTGGTAGGAGCGGACGGCGCGCAGGCCGTTGCGGAGCAGCGCCAGGCAGTCGCGCCCGCACAATGCAGTCTGCCCAGCCGACGAGCTCCGCCAGGACGTCGAGGACTCCCTCGCCGCCATGACCAGCTTCGTCGACTGACCGGCACCGCTCGGTTTCGCTTGACCGACGCGGGTCGTCGGCAACCCGGACCAGCCGAGCGTCGCAGAAGTCAGCTCCACGATGACGTCGACGACGGCGCAGCCCGCTCACTCTGACGGCTCCAGCTCCGCAGGGCGGCGGCCAGAACTTTCGCGCCATTTCGATCGTGGCGGGGTCGATGTCCCAGTGACACGACTCGATGCCGTTGGGAGATTCTGATGCCGCGAGTGAACGGTTCAGCTGAGCCCCTCAGCGATGGACCGCGCGCCTTTGACGTCCCTGAGGTGATCGCGCGCCTCGGAGTTACCCGACCGACCGTTTACCGGTTCCTGCAGTCCGGCGAACTGCGATCGTTCCGTACTCGGCTCACGCCGGCTGGTGTCCGCCGAAGCGTTGGCCGAGTTCATTCGCGAGCGGGAGCGGCTCGCGGCGGATTGACGTCACATCGTCCTGTCGTCGAGGGCATCGGGTCAGATCGCCAACCTCGGCAGCCCCGCCGAACCCGACGTGAGCAGCGGAGCACCGCTGTCCGGATCGAGGCGCTTGGCATACGGATCCTGGTTGGTCACCTGGTTGGTCACCTCGAGGGGTTCCTGGAAGTGCGGAACGTGCCTCTGAGCTGGTGCGCCCCCAGGGATTCGAACCCTGAACCAATGGATTGAGAGTCGGCAGTCCCGACGTCGACGGCCGACTCATCGGTCTCGTCGTGACGGCGGGATCGCCTCCCTGTGTAGACACACGCTTGCTGGCCGCAGGGCGGCGGAGTTTGCCGACTCTCGGGCGCAGCGCCGTCTCGTGATCTTGTGCGTTGCTACCCACGTTGCTCCCAGGCGCCTGGGGGCCGGTAGCCAGGGGCAGTGCACATTGCCTGTGACCTGGACTTTGTGGTCGGGGAGGCGGGATTCGAACCCGCGACCTCCTGCTCCCAAAGCAGGAGCGCTACCAGGCTGCGCTACTCCCCGGTCGGATCAATGAGTCTACGGCTGCGCGCGACGCAGGTTCTTCGGAAGATCCGGCGCCATCCGTGACCCTGAAAACGCTTGAGAAGCGTTCAGCCGGCGCGGGCGGCGGCTTTGGCGAGGCGGCGGGCGGCGCGGCCGAGGGGTTCGAGGTTGCGGTGGTCGAGGTCGCCGAGCTCGGTGCCGTCGGGGAACAGGACGCGGTAGCGCTGCCAGTTGAAGCCGTTGGCGAGGATCACCTTGCCCTCGCTGCCGGCGGCGACACCCGGCAGGTCGACCGTCGTGCGCACGCGGTCACCCATGCGCAGGTCGAGTTGGCCCTCGTGCGGCTTGGCCAGGGCGTGCGGCTTCCAGAACTGCATCGCCGCCATTCTTACTCCCACTCACTCCTCGGCGTCGACGAGCACGGGGACGGACGTGACGACCGTGTTCGGCCGGTACAGGAGGCGCGCCTTGAGGGCGAAGGCCGACTGGTTGTGCAGCCACTGCGTCTTCCACTGCGTGACGAACTCGGGGATGACGACCGTGATCACGTCGTCGGGGCTCTCGGCGTCGAGCTCGTCGAGGTACTCCAGCACCGGTTGGGTCAGCTCGCGGTACGGCGACGAGATCGTGTGCAGCGGGATCGGGATGCCGAACTCCGCCCACGCGTCGGTCAGCGCGTCCTGCTCGTCGTGGTCGGTCACGACGGAGACGGCGAGCAGCCGCTCCGGCGCCAACGAGCGGGCGTACTGCACCGCCTCGAGCACGCCGCGGTGCACGGACCCGACGAGCACGACGACGAGGTGCGTGCGCCTGGGCACCTTGAACCCGGGCTCGACGGTGACGGCGGCGCGGACCATCGTGTAGTGACGTTGCACGGCGCGGAAGGCGATGACGAGCGCCGGGATGATCACCGCGGGGATCCACGCTCCCTCGGTGAACTTGGACACCACCACGACGAGGGCGACGGTGCCCGTCGCCACCGCTGCCGACCGCGTTGATCGCCAGCGACGGCTTCCACCGCGGTTCCCGCTCGCGGAGATGGTGCCTGACCATGCCGGCCTGGCTGAGCGTGAACCCGGTGAACACCCCGAACGCGTACAGCGGGATGAGGGCGGAGATGTTGCCCGCGGAACACGGTGATCAGCACGCCGGCCGTGACGGCGAGGAAGAGGATGCCGTTGGAGAACACCAACTTGTCGCCGCGGTTGGCGAGCTGACGGGGCAGGTAGCCGTCGCGGGCGATGATCGACGACAGTCCGGGGAAGCCCTGGTAGGCGGTGTTGGCGGCGAGGACCAGGATGGCGAACGTGGCCAGCTGGGTGATCCAGAACAGCACGTTCTTGCCGCCGTAGACGTACTCGGCCATGAGGGCGATCCCCGTCGGGTCCTCGTCGCCACGAATCGGTTCGAGGTGCGACGCGAGCACGGAGATGCCGAGGAAGCACACGCCGAGGATGCCCGCCATCATCGCCAGCGTCGTCGCCGCGTTCCGGGCCTCCGGCTTGCGGAACGCCGGCACGCCGTTGGACACGGCTTCCACGCCCGACAGGGCGACGGCACCCGACGAGAACGCGCGCAGCAGCATCAGCACGGTCAGTGTCGCCGTGCCCTCGGCGAGCTCCTGGGCCTCCTCGGACAGGGTGTCGAGCGGGATCGGGCCGAGGTCGCGGTAGAAGACGCGGAACAACCCCACGACGATCAACAGCATCAGCATGACGATGTAGAGGTACGTCGGCGGAGCGAACAGGGAGCCCGACTCCCTCAGGCCGCGAAGGTTGGCGACCGTCATGACGGCGATCAGCAGCAGGCCCAGCGGCACGCGCCACTGGCTGTCGAACCCGAACGCCGACTGGATCGCCAGCACGCCACCGGCCACGGAGACGGCGACGGTGAGGATGTAGTCGGTGAGCAACGAGGCGCCGGCGACGAGCGACGGCATCTCGCCGAGGTTGCGGCGGGCGACGACGTACGCGCCGCCGCCCGACGGGTAGGCGTGGATCGTCTGGCGGTACGACAGCGTGACGATCACGAGCAGCACGCAGACGACGATCGCCAGCGGCACGAGCTCCTGGAAGGCGGCCAGGCCGATCCCGGCCTGGGCGACGAGCACGAGGACGATCTCGTCGGTCGCGTACGCCGTCGAGGAGATCGCGTCGGAGGCGAAGATCGGCAGGGCCACGCGCTTGTTCAGCCGCTGGTGGCCCTCGTCGGCCGTGGCGATCGGCCGGCCGATCAGGATCCGCTTGGCCAACGACACCATGTCGGCTGACACCGTAGGTGCGCCGGCTCCTACACTGCGGCCCCGTGCACGTCGTGATCGTCGGCTGCGGACGGGTGGGCTCGTCGCTCGGGCGTGCAACTCACCGCCGACGGCCACTCCGTGGCGATCATCGACCGGCGTGCCGAGGCGTTCACCCGCCTCGGGCCCGACTTCGCCGGGACGACCGTGCAGGGCATCGGGTTCGACCGCGACCGACTCGTCGAGGCCGGCATCGAGCAGGCCGGCGCCGTCGCCGCGGTCACGAGCGGCGACAACTCCAACATCCTCGTCGCCCGCGTCGCCCGCGAGAACTTCGGCATCGACCACGTCGTCGCCCGCATCTACGACCCGCGGCGCGCCGTGATCTACCAACGCCTCGGGATCATGACCGTGGCGACCGTCGCCTGGACGACCGACCAGGTCATGCGCCGGCTCATCCCCGAGGCGACGCCGGCGGAGTGGACCGATCCGACGGCGAAGGTGTGCCTGCTCGACCGCACGCTCGACGACGGCTGGGCCGGCCACCCGATCCCCGAGGTCGAGGAGGCGATCGCCGCACGCGTCGTGGCGATCAACCGCATGGGCGCGGCGACGATCCCGACGGCGCGCACGGTCGCCCAGGCAGGCGACGTGATGTACATCGCCGTCGAGGTCGCCAGGCAGGCAGAGGTCGACGCCGCCCTGCACGCGCCGCCGGGGAAGGGGCACTGACGTGCGCGTGGTCATCGCCGGTGGCGGCAGCGTCGGGCGGTTCATCGCCGAGCAGCTGCACGGCGCCGGTCACGACGTGACGATCATCGACAACGACCCGCGCATCGTCGGGCAGGCACGGCGCTCCGGGGAGCCCGCCGGGGTGACGTGGCACGAGGGCGACGCGTGCGAGCTGACGACGCTCAGCGCGGCGAGCGTCGACCAGGCCGAGGTCGTCGCCGCCGTCACCGGCGACGACGAGGACAACCTCGTCGTCTCGCTGCTCGCCAAGCAGGAGTTCGGCGTCCCCCGTGTCGTCGCCAGGGTCAACAACCCGAAGAACGAGTGGATGTTCAACGACCTGTGGGGCGTCGACGTCGCCGTGTCGACGCCCCACCTCATCACGGCGCTCGTCGAGGAGGCGGTGAGCGTCGGGACGTTCGTCCGCCTGCTCTCGTTCGAGGGCGGCAAGGCGCGGTTGGCCGAGGTCCGACTCGCCGAGGGTTCGCCCGCCGACGGCAAGGAGATCGTCGACCTCGGCGTGCCACGGGACGCCACGGTCGTCGCCGTGCTGCGCGCCGAGACGCTCATCGTCCCGCGCGGCGACACCGTGCTGCGCGTCGGCGACGAGGTCGTCGTGCTCGTCACCGACGAGTCCGAGCCCGACGTCCGGGCGCTCCTCGTCGCGCCGCCGGCCTGAGCCGGGAGCTACGGAACGAGGGTGTAGGCGGGGTTGTAGATCACGGCGCGGTTGCCGAGATCGACGGCGACGCCCTCGAGGACCATCGCCCGGCCGTGCTCGATGCCGGGGATCCGCCGCCGGCCGGCGAAGACGGCGGTCACCGTCCCGCTGCCGTCGGTGATGATCACCTCGAGGTTGGGGACGCCGTTGCGCGGGGCGACGACGACTCGCTTGACCTCGCCGCCGACGCGCATCGGCACCCGGTGGCGGAGCTGGTCGAGCGGTGTCACGTCGAGTCCGCGGCAGCGATCCTGCAGGCGGGTGCGGTCGAGCTGGTCGACCGAGGCGCCGAGGCGCTGGCGCAGCGACATCCGAGCCACGGACCCACGCTACTGCCGCCGCAACCGGGCGCGCCCGAGCGGCGGCTCCCGATACCCTCGAACACCTGTGAAGAGCACGCTCGAGGCCCTCGAGGGCAACAAGGTCAAGTTGTCGGTCAACGTCGACGAGGCAGAGTTCGACAAGGACATCGACGCGGCCTTCCGGAAGATCGCCCGCGAGGTTCGGCTGCCCGGATTCCGTGCCGGCAAGGCCCCGCGGCGGGTGCTCGAGGCGCGGATCGGGGTCGGCCCGGCCCGCGAGCAGGCGCTGCGCGACTCGATCCCGCAGTACCTCGCCAAGGCCGTCCGCGAGCACGACGTCGACCTGATCGCCTCGCCGGAGGTGAACATCACGAGCGGCGAGGAGGAGGGCCCGGTCGGCTTCGACGCCACGTGCGAGGTGCGCCCGGAGGTCACCGTTCCCGGTTACGACGAGCTGCGCGTCGAGCTGCCGGCGCCCGTGGCGACCGATGCCGAGATCGACGAGGCCCTGCAGGCCCAGCTGCGCCGCCACGGCGAGCTGGTCGATGCCGGCCGACCGGCAGCCACCGGCGACTTCGTGACGCTCGACCTCGAGGTGACGCGCGACGGCGAGGAGGTCGCCGGGCTGAACACCGAGGACTGGTCCTACGAGATCGGCCAGGGGTGGGTGTCCGACGACTTCGACGACCGGCTCGTCGGTTCCTCCGCCGGCGACGAGCTGACGTTCACGGCGACGCCGAAGGGCACCGACACGGAGGCCGACTTCGTCGTGCGGGTGAGCAAGGTCCAGCAGCAGGTCGTCCCCGACGCCACCGACGAGTGGGTCGAGGAGAACCTCGGCGAGGAGAGCGTCGCCGCGTGGCGGGCATCGGTCGCCGAGCGCATCTCGGCGTCGAAGCTCAACCAGGCCCGCCAGGAGCTCGTCGGCCGGGTGACCGAGGCGCTCACCGGCCTGACCGACATCGAGCCGCCCGAACCGCTCGTGCAGAGCGACCTCCAGCGACGCGTCGAGGGCACGGTGCGCCAACTGCAGTCGCAGGGCATCAGCATGGAGCAGTGGTTCTCGGTCACCGGCCAGGACGCCAACACGTTCGTCGAGAGCCTGCGTGGCGCGTCGGCGCAGGCCGTCAAGGTCGACCTGGCGCTGCGTGCCGTCGCCGTCGCCGAGGCCATCGACGCCGACGAGGGAGACCTCGCCGCCGAGTACGAGCGGATGGCCGTGATGGCCCAGCAGAAGCCGAACCAGGTGCGCAAGGCCTACGAGCGCAACGACCTCGTCCCCGAGCTGGTCGCCCAGATCCGCAAGTCCAAGGCCCTCGACTGGCTGCTGCACCACGTCGATCTCGTCGATCCCGACGGCCACGCCCTCGACCGCGACCTCATCCTCGGCCACACCCACGACGACGACGAGTCCGCGGACGACGTCGACACCGTCGACACCTCCCAGGAGCTCGTCCCGTGAACTACCGCAACTACCTCGTCCCCAACGTCGTCGAGCAGACCAGCCGCGGCGAGCGGGCGTACGACCTCTACAGCCGGCTGCTGAAGGAGAACATCATCTTCTTGCAGACGCCGATCGACGACCAGATCGCCAGCCTGATCTGCGCCCAGCTGATCCACCTCGAGTCGGAGAACCCCGACAAGGACATCAACATCTACATCAACAGCCCCGGTGGCGACATCACGTCGCTGTTCGCGATCTACGACACGATGCAGTTCATCCGCAACGAGATCGCCACGATCTGCCTCGGCCAGGCGGCGTCGGCGGCGGCGGTGCTGCTGGCGGCCGGCACCAAGGGCAAGCGCCTCGCTCTGCCGCACTCGCGGATCCTGCTCCACCAACCGTCGGGCGCCGTCGGCTACGGGCAGGTCACCGATCTGGAGATCGCCGCCAGGGAGATCCTGCGCATGCGCGAGCTCCTCGACCAGCTGTTGGCCAAGCACACGGGCCAACCGGTCGAGCGGGTCCACTCCGACACCGACCGCGACTTCGTCATGGAAGCAGACGAGGCGCTCGCGTATGGCATCATCGACAGTGTGATCGAGTCTCGAGAGATGTCCGACCGCTCGGGCGCGATCCGCTGACGGTGCGAGAGACGACGGACGACCGGCAGGGGGACGAGCGTGGCCAAATTCGGTGACACCGGCGAACTGCTCAAGTGCTCGTTCTGTGGCAAGTCGCAGAAGCAGGTGCGCAAGCTGATCGCCGGCCCAGGGGTGTACATCTGCGACGAGTGCATCGACCTGTGCAACGAGATCATCGAGGAAGAGCTCACCGAGACCGCTGAGCTGAGCTTCGACCACCTGCCCAACCCGCGTGAGATCCGCTCCTTCCTCGACGACTACGTCGTCGGCCAGGAGAGCGCCAAGAAGATCCTCTCCGTCGCCGTCTACAACCACTACCGGCGGATCCAGTACCAGCAGTCGATGGCTGTCGGCCGGCGCGACGAGGTCGAGCTGGCCAAGTCGAACATCCTCCTGCTCGGGCCGACGGGGTGCGGCAAGACGCACCTCGCCCAGACGCTGGCGCGGCTGCTCAACGTGCCCTTCGCCGTCGCCGACGCCACGGCGCTGACCGAGGCCGGCTACGTCGGCGAGGACGTCGAGAACATCCTGCTCAAGCTGATCCAGGCCGCCGACTTCGACGTCAAGCGGGCCGAGACGGGGATCATCTACATCGACGAGATCGACAAGATCGCCCGCAAGAGCGAGAACCCGTCGATCACCAGGGACGTCTCGGGCGAGGGCGTGCAGCAGGCGCTGCTGAAGATCCTCGAGGGCACGCAGGCGTCGGTGCCCCCGCAGGGCGGGCGCAAGCACCCGCACCAGGAGTTCATCCAGATCGACACGACGAACGTGCTGTTCATCCTCGGCGGCGCGTTCTCCGGGCTGGAGCAGATCATCGAGAGCCGCATCGGGCACAAGGGCGTCGGCTTCCACGGCACGGTGAAGTCGAAGTCCGAGCGCGACCCCGGCGAGCTGTTCGCCCAGGTGCTGCCCGAGGACCTCGTCAAGTACGGGATGATCCCCGAGTTCATCGGCCGGCTGCCGACGATGGGCGCCGTGCGCTCGCTCGACCGGGATGCGCTCGATGCGCATCCTCACCGAGCCGAAGAACGCCCTCGTGCGGCAGTACCAGAAGGTGTTCGAGTTCGAGGACGTCGAGCTCGAGTTCAGCTCCGACGGGCTGGAGGCGATCGCCGACCAGGCGCTGCTGCGCGGCACCGGAGCCCGCGGGCTGCGGGCGATCCTCGAAGAGGTGCTGCTGAACACGATGTACGACCTGCCGGGACGCACCGACGTCGGCAAGGTGGTCATCGACACCGAGACGGTCCTGGAGAAGGTGAACCCGACGCTCGTGCCGCGGGAGTCCGGCCGCTCCCGGCCACGCCGCGCCGCCAGCTGACCACGACGGTGGACTACGCCGACGCGCTGGCGTACCTCGACGAGCACGCGTCGTACGAGAAGACCGGGCGGATCACCTCGCCGACGTTGGAGCCGATCACCCGGCTGGTGACGGCGATGGGCGAGCCACAGCACGCCTACCCGGTCATCCACATCACCGGCACCAACGGCAAGGGCTCGACGGCGCAGATGGTGACCCGCCTCCTGATGGCCCAGGGGCTCAGCGTCGGCACGTACACCAGCCCGCACCTCGAGCGGGTGAACGAACGCCTCGCCCGCAACGCCGAGGCGATCGGCGACGAGGACTTCGCCGAGCAGATCGCCGCGGTCGCCGATCTCGAGGGGCTGACGGGTGTCCGCCCGTCGTACTTCGAGGCGTGCACGGCGGCGGCGTTCCGGTGGTTCGCCGACATCGCCGTCGACGTCGCCGTCGTCGAGGTCGGACTGCTCGGGCGCTGGGACGCCACCAACGTCGTCACCGCCCAGGTCGCCGTGATCACCAACATCGGCATGGACCACACCGAGTTCGCCGGGCCGACGCTCGACGACATCGCCCGTGAGAAGTCGGGGATCGTCGAGCCGTCGTCGGCGGTGGTGATCGGCGAGACCGAGCCGGCGATCGTCGCCGTGCTCAGCGAGCCGCCGGCGGCGTCGCGGCTGCTGCGCGGCGTCGACTTCGAGACCGCCGGCAACCAGCTCGGCGTCGGCGGCCGGCTGGTCGACATCCGCACGCCGACGACGATCTACCCGGAGGTGTTCGTGCCGCTGCACGGCGCCCACCAGGGCGACAACGCCTCGATCGCCCTCACCGCGACGGAGGCGTTCTTCGCCGCTCCGCTGGCGCCGGACGTGGTCACCGAGGCGTTCGGGGCGGTCGCCGTGCCCGGGCGCTTCGAGGTGCTCGGGCACCAGCCGCTGGTGATCGTCGACGGCGCGCACAACCCGCCGGGTGCGGACACGTGTGCCCAGGTGTTCTTCGACGACTTCCAGCCCGAGGGCCGGCGCATCCTCGTCGTCGGCACGCTGCGCGAGCCGACGGCGATGCTCGAGGCGCTGCGCGCCGACGAGTTCGACGTGGTCGTCGCCTGCACCGCGCCGTCACCGCGCGCCGCGCCGGTCCAGGACGTCGCCAAGGCGGCGCGTCGCCCTCGGCTGCGACGAGGTGCTCGCCGCCGACACCGTCGCCGACGCCTGCGCCCTGGCGATGCGCAACGCCGACGGCGACGACGCCATCCTGGCGACGGGCTCGATCTACGTCGCCGGCGCCGCCCGCCCCGCCCTCCAATCCCTCACCCCCTGACATCTGGGCGGGAATCTCGCCAACGCCCCATCTGGGCGGGAATCTCGCCGGATGGCGGCGAGGATCGCCGCCCAGAAGCAGGTGGGGCGCCCAGCGCAGGACGTTGCGGCGGATCCGCTCGGCCTCCTTCGCCGGGCGCGCGGATGATCGCTCGGTACGTGAACCGCAGCACGACGTAGCCGAGCGCCGTCAGCTCGGCGTCCCGCGTGCGGTCCTTCTCGAACTGCACCCGGTCGAGCCCGTGCGTCGACCAGCCGTCGCACTCCAGGATGATCGGGCTGTCGATGATCCAGAAGTCGACCTCGTACCCGGCGATCTTCGGGTGGAACTCGGCGGGCGGCAGGCCGTACCGCTGCGAGCAGGCGCCGCATCGCCGGCTCGAGCAGGCTGTCGACCGGCTTGCCGTCGAGCACCCAGTCGTCGAGCGCGTCGCGAAGCGCCGGCACTGCCCGGCCGACCGCGCCGCGCGTGGCGGTCGACCGCCTTGCGCAAGCGCGGCCGGCGACGCCAGCCCGGTCGTCACGACGTGCCCGACGGCGAGCCGGCACGGCCGCGGCGTCGAGCGCGCCCAGGTCGCACAGTGTGCGCAGGATGTTCGTCGTCCGGATGTTGGTGCGCAGCACCGGCGTGAGGTCCTTCAGGTCGCGTGGGCGATGGACCTCGGCGCCGGCGACCTTCGGCGCTCGCGGCACGCGCCGGGGGAGCAGCACGTCGACGGGCTCGCCCTCCGGCCGCGGGATGCCCCACAGGAACGCCGCCGAGCGATGCGACGCCATCGCGTCGCGCCCGGCGGCCATCACCGCCGCGCAGATGCGCTGGGCGACGGTCTGCTCCGATGCCGATCATCCGGGCCACCCTCGGATGGACGGGCTCGAGCAGACCGAGCTCGATCGCTCGGTACCACGACCGCTCGGCGATGCCGGCGAGCGCGAACGCCCGACGGGTCACGAGGCCGTGGTGCTCGCGGGCGAACTGGTCGAGGGGCCGAAGGTCCATGCCCTCCATGGGTGCTCGCCACCGTCGGAAAGGGGAACGGCCGCCGCATCTGGGCGGCGATCTCGCCGGATGCGGCGAGGATCCCGCCCAGAAGCGGGTGTTGGCGGAGGATCGCGCCCAGATGGGGTCGGGGTTACCCCCCGGTAGGGTTGTCGGCCATGTCTGATCGCACCCTCGTCCTGTTGAAGCCCGACGCCGTCGAGCGCGGGCTGGTCGGGACCATCCTCGGACGGTTCGAGGCCAAGGGCCTGCGCATCGTCGCCCTCGACCAGCGCACGCTGGACAAAGAGACGCTCGCCCGGCACTACGAGGAGCACGTCGGCAAGGGCTTCTACGACGACCTCGTCACGTTCATGAGCCGCGGCCCGGTCGTCGCCCTCGTCGCTCGAGGGTCCGGAGGACACCTGGGAGGTCGTGCGCTCGATGATGGGCGCCACCAACCCCCGCCAGGCCGCCCCCGGCACGATCCGCGGCGACCTCGGCATCCTGTTCACGGAGAACCTGGTGCACGGCAGCGACTCGGCCGCCTCGGCCGAGCGCGAGGTCAGCATCTTCTTCCCCGATCTGTAACCTTCGACGGATGGCTCGCAACAACCCGCTGAGCCTCGGTCGTGACCTCGCCATCGACCTCGGCACCGCCAACACGCTGATCTACGTCCGCGGCCAGGGCATCGTCCTCGACGAGCCGTCCGTCGTGGCGATCAACGTCAACGACGGCCGCCCGGTCGCCGTCGGCCTCGAGGCCAAGCGGATGATGGGCCGCACGCCCAACCACATCAAGGCCATCCGCCCGCTGAAGGACGGCGTCATCGCCGACTTCGAGGTCTGCGAGAAGATGCTCCGCTACTTCATCCAGCGCGTGCACGCCAGCAAGTGGAACAAGCCGCGCATGGTCATCTGCGTGCCGTCGGGCATCACCGGTGTCGAGCAGCGCGCCGTGCAGGACGCCGCCGAGTACGCCGGGGCGCGCAAGCCGGTGCACATCATCGAGGAGCCGATGGCCGCGGCGATCGGCGCCAACCTCCCGGTGCACGAGCCGTCCGGCAACATGATCGTCGACATCGGCGGCGGCACCACCGAGGTCGCCGTCATCTCCCTCGGCGGCATCGTCACCGCGCAGTCGGTACGCGTCGCCGGCGACGAGCTCGACGACGCCGTCATGCAGTACGTGAAGAAGGAGTTCTCCCTCGCCATCGGTGACCGCACCGCCGAGGAGATCAAGATCCAGATGGGCTCGGCGTGGCCGATGGAGGAGGAGCTGACCGCCGACATCCGCGGCCGCGACCTCATCAGCGGCCTGCCGCGCACGATCCAGGTGACCACCGAGCACATCCGCGAGGCGCTCGCCGAACCGGTCGCCGCCATCGTCGACGCCGTCAAGACCACGCTCGACAAGACGCCGCCCGAGCTCGCCGCCGACATCATGGAGGACGGCATCACGCTCACCGGTGGCGGTGCGCTGCTCGGCGGCGTGGACGAGCGCCTCGCCCACGAGACCGGCATGCCGATCCGCGTCGCCGACGAGCCGCTGTACAGCGTCGTCATCGGCTCGGGCCGGGCGCTGGAGAACATCGACGCCATGCGGGGTTTGATGTCGCTCGGTGGGGATGATTGATCTGACCTGACGTACCGATGCCGCTGTACACGCCGGGACGACGCCGGGCGATCATCCTGCTGCTGCTCACGTCGGCGCTGCTGCTGACGCTCGACCTCCGCGGCAACGCCCTGTTCGACGCCGCCCGGTCCGGCTTCACCACCATCGTCGAGCCGTTCGAGGCCGCCGCCGACGTCGTCACCCGGCCGATCCGCAACGGCTGGCGGGGCATCACCGACTACGAGGACGTGCTCGAGGAGAACCAGCGCCTGCGCGACCAGATCGACGCCCAGCGCGGCGACCAGGTCGCCGCCCAGGCAGCGCTCCAGGACATGCAGGAGCTCTTCAGGGCCAACGACCTGCCGTTCCTCGGCGACATCCCCCGGGTGACGGCGACGGTCGTCGGCGTCAGCCCGAGCAACCTCGACCAGGTCATCGAGATCAACAAGGGGTCCGATGACGGCATCGACGTCGGGATGGCGGTCGTCGCCGGCGCCGGACTCGTCGGCAAGGTCACCGCACCGGTGCTGCCGAACCGAGCGAACGTGATGCTGATCCGCGACACCCGCTACGCGACCGCGGTGAAGATCGTGCCGGGCGCTCCGCCGGAGACGACCACGACGGCCCCGACCTCGTCAGCACCCGACGACGACGGCACCTGCGGCGCCGCCGCCACCGACCACGCAGCCGGCGGAGTCGACGACCACGACGAGCTCGACCACGACGACGATCGATGCGACGAACAACCGCGACACCGGGCAGCTGCGGGGCCGCGGGCCCGACCAGCTCCCGCAGGTCGACCTGCTCGACGACAGTCCGGTGTTCGGGCGCATCGTCGAGGGCGACATCGTGCTCACTGCCGGCGGCACGGAGAGCCTGGCCCCGCCCGACATCCCCGTCGGCATCGTGCGCAACGTGGTCAGCCGGTCGTCCGCCGAGGGGCCGCTGCTGGAGATCGAGACGCTCGCCGACCTCGACCGCCTGCACTTCGTGACGATCGTGCTGTACAAGCCCGAGGCCGAGGTCACGTCGCCGATCGACACCCAGGCAGGCGGCTGACATGCTCGGGCTCGACTCGCAGCCAAGCTGCTCGTCTCACCTCCGAGCTCGCCGCTGCCGCTCCGCAGCAGCGCTCGCCCGACCTCGGCGGAAGGCTGACTGATGCTGGCATCGATCGTGCAGGGGCCGCTGCTGCGGCTGTTCTCCGTCGGTCTCGTCGTGCTCGCCTTCCAGAAGACGCTCTTCTCCGACCTGCGCCCGGCGGCGTGTCGATCCAGGTCATGCTGGCCCTCGCCGCCGCGGCGGGCGCGGCAGGGGGTCCGCAGAAGGGTGCCCTCGCCGGCTTCGTGCTCGGGCTGATGTACGACCTCTCCGTCGGCACGCCGCTCGGGTCGTCGTCGCTGGCCATGGGCATGGGCGGCTTCGTCGCCGGCTACGTGCAGTCGATCACGATCGAGCGCCACTGGTGGCTGGCTGCCCTGTTCACCGGGCTCGGCGCTGCCGTGGGGGAGGCGATGGTCCCGGTCATCCGCACGTTCGTGGGTGAAGAGCAGGTCTTCGAGCCGCGACTCGGTATCGTCATCTCGGTCGTCGCGGTGGGCGCCATGGTGCTCAGCCCGCTGCTCGTCCCGGTCGGGCGGTGGTGCATGCGCATCAAGCGCCCGGAGTGGAAAGCTCCCAAGGAAGCATGAAGGTCTTGTTCGAGTGCCCACCGATAAGCGCGCCGCGCGCCTGGGCATCCTCGCCCTCGTCGCCACGCTGCTGCTCGGCGCCATCGGCGCCCGCCTGTGGTTCCTGCAGACCGTGCAGGCCGAGTCGCTGCAGCAGACGGTCGACGCGCGCAAGACGAAGACCGTGCGCCTGCTCCCCGAGCGGGGACGCATCGTCGACATCGACGGGCGCATCCTCGCCGACAACGAGCGCGTGCTGTCGGTCAGCGTCGACTGGGACGTGGTGCAGCAGGACACCGACCGGGCCGAGCTGTTCACCCGGCTGTCGGGCTGGCTCGAAGTGCCCGTCGACGAGATGGAGGAGCGCTACGACTCCGAGCGCTACAGCCGGTACAAGCCGATGCCGGTCAAGGAGAACGTCAAGGAGTCCGTCGCCATCGCCATCAACGAGCGCATCGAGGACTTCCCGGGCGTCTCGATCGTCGAGGACTGGCGGCGGGTGTACCCGTACGCGCCGCTCGGTGCCCACGTCCTCGGCTACATGGGGGCGATCACCGCAGAGGACCAGGCCCACTACGACGAGCTCGGCTACGACACGTCGCTCGGCGGCGAACGCGTCGGACGCAGCGGCGTCGAGCTGGGGATGGAGGACGTGCTCCACGGTCAAGTGGGGCGAGGTCGTCTACGAGGTCGACGCCAACAACCGCATCGTCCGCGAGATCAGCTACGAAGCACCGGTCAACGGGATGGACGTGCAGCTGTCCATCGATCTCGACTACCAGCAGTACGCCGAGCGCCTGCTGCAGACCCAGCTGCGCCTGCGTCGCCAGTTCACGGTCGCCAACCCGGAGGTCGAGCGCTTCCAGCAGGACGGCACCGTGCGCCTCGAGCCGATGGACCCGAGCCTCGCCGTCGGCACCCAGGTCGCCTACAAGGCGCCCGCCGGGTCGGTGACGGTCATGGACCAGCACAGCGGGCAGGTCGTCGCCATGGCCAGCTACCCGACGTTCGACAACCGCTGGTTCGAAGCCGACGTCGACGGCGAGAAGTTCAACGAGCTGTTCCCGGTCGACGACATCGACCCCGACGACGCCGTGCTGACCAACCGGGCGATCCAGGGCCAGTACAACGTCGGGTCGGCGTTCAAGCCGTTCGTGGCCTACGCCGCGCTGGCCACGGGCCGGCTCAGCCCGAGCAGCACGTACAACGACCAGGGCGTCTACAAGCTGCAGTCGATCGAAGACGATGTCTGCGCGAGAGGCGTCCGCTGCGAGTTCCGCAACTCGTTCTGCCCGCACCTCAACGGCCCGTGCGTCTACGGCACCGTGAACGTGAGGTCGTCGCTCGCCGTGTCGAGCGACGCCTTCTACTACAAGCTCGGCGAGGACTTCTACATCACGCCGGGCACACAGCTGCAGGACCACGTCCGCCAGTTCGGGTTCGGCTCCGACCCAGGCATCGACCTGCCGTTCGCCTTCGACGGGCGGGTGCCGACGAACGAGCTGAAGAAGCAGCTCGTCGACGACGGCGTGCTCGACCCGCAGGAGACCGCGAACCTGCAGCCCGGCGACCTCCTGCAGATGGCCATCGGCCAGGGCCTGATGGCGGCCAGCCCGTTGCAGCTCGCGGTCGGCTACGCCGCCTTCGCCAACGGCGGCAACGTGCTCGTCCCGCACGTCGTGCGCGCCGTCCTCGCCCCGGAGACACCGGACGGCGAGCCCGGCTTCGTCGACCTGGCGCAGGCCGAGGTGATGTCAGAGACCGTGCCCCAGGCGCGGCAGATCCCGATGGGCGAGGAGCTTGCGCTGCCGATCATCGAGGGCGTGCGCCAGAACATCACCGGTCCCGGCGTGAACGGGCGCTCGACGACCGCCGAGGAGCTGTTCGACATCGGCTACCCGGAGCCGCAGGCGATCCCGATCGGCGGCAAGACGGGCACGGCCCAGGGCTTCAAGAGCTACCCCTGGAACGACTCCTCGACGTTCGCTGCCTTCAGCCTCGATCCGGCGCGGCCGTACACGGTGGTGTCGTACCTCGAGAAGGCGGGCTTCGGCTCGACGGGCGCGGCGCCGGTCGTCAAGTGCATGTACCTCGCCCTCTCGGGCGTCACGCCGCTCGATCCGGTGGCGATCTCCGAGCCGCTCGACGTCACGAGCGACGAGCCGGCCGAGTCACTTCCCAACGTCGACCCGGCCTGCATGCAGAGCACCAACAACGATCCGGTGCGCCCCTCCGGCGGGGACTAGTGGCGCTGTCGATGTTGCAGCGCAAGCCGGACTCCGGGCTCGGCAACATCCGCTCCAGCCCGGCCGATCCGAGCCGCAACATCGACTGGGTGCTGATGACGGCGCAGGCGGCGCTGACGATCGCCGGCTGCTTCGTGGTCTTCTCGGCGACGCGCACGCGCACCGCCGATCCGTACACGTACGTCACCCGCCAGGTGATCTTCGCCATCGTCGCCTCCCTCGCCATGGTGGTCGTGATGGCCGTCGACTACCAGTGGCTCAAGGAGCGCGCCCGCACGCTGTACCTGCTGACCGTCGCCGCCCTGTTCGGTCTGGCCGCCTACGGCATCGCCGTGCCGGGCACGGTCCTCGCCGTCGACATCGGCCCGATCCAGATCCAGCCGGCGGAGTTCGCCAAGTTCACCGTCCTCCTCGCCCTGTGCGCCTACCTGAGCGACGAGCGCAGCGACGAGGTCAGCTACCCGCGCTTCCTCGGCGGGCTGATGATCGTCGGTCTGCCGGCGATCCTGATCATCATCCAGCCCGACCTCGGCACGGCGTCGGTGCTCATCGCCATGGCGATGGGCGTGCTGCTCGTCGCCGGCGCCAAGGCCCGCTACATCGCCGCCATCAGCCTGCTCTCGCTCATCACGCTCGGCGCCGCGTTCGTCGCCCGCCTCGTCAACCCGTACCAGCTGGAACGGGTGCGCGTGTTCTTCGACGAGAACAACCCCGAGCTGCAGGACGAGGTGTACCAGGTCACCAACGCCGTGCGCGCGGTCGGCACCGGCGGGCTGTTCGGCAAGGGCTGGCTGAAGGGACCGCTGACCAACGGCCGGGACATCCCGGTGATCTGGGCCGACTTCCCGTTCGCCGCGGTCGGCGAGCAGTTCGGGCTCGTCGGCTGCGCGGTCCTGCTGCTGCTGTTCGCCGTCGTGCTGGTGCGCATCTGGCGCATCGCCCACCTGTCGCGCGACCTGTTCGGCACGTACCTCTGCGCCGGCGTGTTCACGATGCTGCTCTGGCAGGTGTTCCAGAACATCGGCATGACCGTCAAGATCATGCCGGTCACCGGCCTGCCGATGCCGTTCATCTCCTACGGCGGGTCGGGCGTGATCACCTGGTTCGCCCTGCTCGGCCTCGTGCAGAGCGTGCACATGCGGCGGATGCGATGACGCGCACTTTGGGCGCGGCTCGAACCGCTGCTCGGCCAGGTGCAGAAGCCGGCCCGCTACATCGGCTGCGAGGACGGCGCCATCATCCCCCGGCACGGACCCGGACGGGTGTCCTGGTTGCTCGCCTACCCGGACACGTACGAGGTCGGCCTGCCCAACCAGGGGCTGCAGATCCTCTACGAGATCCTCAACGAGCGCGACGACGCCGTCGCCGAGCGCACGTACGCGCCGTGGCGAGACCTGGCCGCGCTGCTTCGGCGCGAGGGCATGCCGCTGTTCTCCGTCGACACCCATCGCCCCGCCGGCGAGTTCGACCTGCTGGCGTTCAACCTGTCGTCGGAGCTGGTGTTCACCAACCTGCTCGACATGGTCGACCTGGCCGGCGTCCCGGTGCGCTCGGCAGATCGCCGCCCGCAGCACCCGCTGGTCGTCATCGGCGGTCATGCCGCGTTCAACCCGGAGCCGCTCGCCGACTTCGTCGATGTCGTGGTCCTCGGCGACGGCGAGGAGGTCGTCGGCGAGATCACCGAGGTCGTCGGTGCGTGGATCCGCGGCGGGCGGGCCGATCGCGAGGCGGTGCTGCACTCGCTCACCCAGGTGCCGGGCGTGTACGTCCCGTCGATGTACGACGTCTCCTACGACGGCCCGGCGATCGTCGGCGTCACGCCTCGCTACCCGGACGTGCCGGCGACCGTCGACAAACGGACCGTCGCCGATCTCGGGCAGTGGCCGTACCCCAAGCACCAGCTCGTGCCGCTGACCGAGGTCGTCCACGACCGCCTCAACGTCGAGGTGTTCCGTGGCTGCACGCGGGGGTGCCGGTTCTGCCAGGCGGGGATGATCACCCGACCGGTGCGTGAGCGGCCCGCCGAGCAGGTGCGCACGATGGTCGCCGAGGGGTTGCGACGGACCGGGTACGACGAGGTCAGCCTGACCTCGCTGTCGACGGCCGACTTCAGCGCCATCGAGCGGCGTCGTCGGCGACATCCTCGGCGATCGCGCCGTGTCGGCGCCGGGATGCCCGACGACGGTCAACCTGCCGTCGCTGCGGGTCGACGCGTTCACCGTCGGCCTGGCCGGGCAGGTCGCCGGTGGGCGGCGCAGCGGGCTGACCTTCGCCCCGGAGGCCGGGTCGTGGCGGCTGCGCACCGTCATCAACAAGCTGATCACCGAGGACGACCTGTACGGCGCCGTCGACAGCGCCTACGCCGAGGGCTGGACGCGGATCAAGCTGTACTTCCTCACCGGCCTGCCGACCGAGACCGACGAGGACACGCTGGGGATCGCCGAGCTGGCCCGCAACTGCGTGGCCATCGGGCGCCGTCGCGACGGCCGGGCGTCGGTGACGGCGAGCGTCGGCGGGTTCGTGCCCAAGCCGCACACCCCGTTCCAGTGGTTCGGGCAGAACACGCTCGACGAGCTGCGGCGCAAGATCGGGCTGCTGCGTACGGCGACGCACAAGGCCGGCAACGTGCGCCTCAAGTGGCACGATCCGGAGGCCACCGTCGCCGAGGGGATCGCCAGCCGCGGCGACCGGCGCATCGGCCGGGTGATCGAGCGGGTGTGGCGCGACGGCGGCACGTTCCAGGAGTGGGGCGAGTGCTTCGACCTCCGGCGCTGGACGGACGCGCTGGCGGCAGAGGGACTGTCGCTCGACTGGTACGTGCACCGCCATCGCACCGAGCACGAGGTCCTGCCGTGGGACCATCTGACCGCCGGGCTGCACAAGGACTTCCTGTGGGACGACTGGCGGGCGGCCCTCGCCGGCAGCGGGATCGAGGATTGTCGGTGGACGCCGTGCTACGACTGCGGTGTGTGCACCGGGTACGGGATCGAGCACGTGGTGGCGTCGCCCGTCGCGCCGGCCGGCGGAAGTCAGGGCACGGGACAGGACCTCGCCCGCGGCGGCGACATCCCGGTGCTGGTGCGAGGTTCCCGATGAGGTTGCGGATCCGCTACGCCAAGCTGGGCAAGGTGCGCTTCACGAGCCACCGCGACACGGCGCGGATCTGGGAGCGGGCGCTGCGCCGGGTCGGACTGCGGGTGGCGACGAGCGGCGGGTTCACGCCGCGGCCGCGGGTGAGCTTCGGCTTGGCGCTGCCGACCGGCGCCGAGTCGCTCGCCGAGTACCTCGACGTCGAGCTCGTCGACGGACCTGCCGACGTCGACGGGGTGGTGGGGGAGCTGACGGAGGCGCTGCCGGTCGGGTTCACGGCGTTGGTCGCCGAGGTGGTCACCGCTCCCGGGTCGTTGCAGGAGATCGTCACGTCGGTGACGTGGGAGCTGGCGGTCCCCGACGGCCTCGACACGGCGCACGCCGTCGACCGTCTGCTCACGGCGAGCGAGCTGCCGCTCGAGCGCGAGCGCAAGGGTGAGCGCGGCGTCGACGACGTCCGCCCGCAGATCGTGTCATTGGCGACCGCCGCCGACGGCACCACGATGGTCGCCGACCTGGCAACCATCGGGCGTGGCCTCCGGCCCGCCGAGCTCGCCGCGGTGGCGTTCCCGGGCATCGGCCCAGGAGCGCTGCACGCCATCCGAGCGACACGGACACATCAATGGATCGAGCACGACGGAGACCGGCGCGAGGTGTTGGCGCTGCCGGTCGCCGTCTCGGCGCCCGTGGTGGGCGCATGAGAGAGGAACGACATGGACGAGACGGAACCGGGGCAGGACGCCTCGATGGAGACCCCTGCGGCCGAGGGAGGCGCCGGCGACACCGCCGCCCGTAAGCGGCGGCGTGGCACGCGCGGCGGCCAGCGCCGTCGCAAGCCCGAAGGCGCTGCGGACGCGGCGCCGGCGCGATGCCGACGCCGAGACGCCCGAGCTGCCCGAGCCGATGCGCGAGGGTCGAGTCTCGGCCGAAGCCGCCGAGCGATCGCTCGTGCGCAAGCCGCAGATCGGTGACACCCGCCCGGCACCCCCGGCGCCGGCTGCGGCCGCGCCGGCCGCCAAGCGCGGCCGGGGCGGGCGCTCGTCAGGCTCGCGGCGAGCGAGCCGGCCGAGGGCAAGCGCAAGCGGGCCCCCAAGGCCACCACGCGGACGCGGCGGACCGGCGGTCGAGACCGACTTCGTCGAGCAGCGCCGCGGCCGCGAGCGCAACGGCCGCCCGGTCGGGCGCTACCTCATGTGCGTCCAGGTGCGGTCCGACATGGCCCAGGTCGCCGTGCTCGAGGGGCGCAACCTGATCGAGCACTACGTCAGCCGGCCGGCCGACGACATCAGCCAGATCCACGGCAACATCTACGTCGGCCGGGTGCAGAACGTGCTGCCCGGCATGGAGGCGGCGTTCGTCGACATCGCCACCCCGAAGAACGCCGTGCTCTACCGCGGCGACGTGCAGTACGACGCCGAGGACATCGAGGAGCGCGGGACGGGGCGCGGATCGAGGACATCCTGCGGGCGCGCCAGCTGATCGTCTGCCAGGTGACGAAGAACCCGATCGGCGCCAAGGGCGCCCGACTGACCCAGGAGGTCTCGCTGCCCGGCCGGTTCGTCGTGCTGATCCCCAACTCCAAGACGTACGGCATCTCCAAGCGCCTGCCCGACGACGTGCGCAAGCGGCTGCGGGCGATCCTCGACCGGGTCAAGCCGGCCCAGCACGGGCTGATCGTGCGCACCGCCGCCGAGCACGCCACCGAGGAGGAGCTGCGTGCCGACATGACGCTGCTGCTCGACCAGTGGAACGAGATCGAAGCCAAGGCCAAGTCGACGAAGCAGCCGACGCTTGCTCTATCGCGAGCCGGAGCTGGCCGTGCGTGTGATCCGCGAGGAGTTCAACGCCGACTACCGGGGCGTCGTCATCGACGACCGCCGGCTGTACGAGGAGTTGAAGGCGTACATCGGCGCCTTCAACCCCGAGCTCGCCGACCGCGTCGAGTACTACGACGCCGAGGCCGAGGGGCTGCCGCCTGTTCGAGCAGTTCCACGTCCACGAGCAGGTGCACAAGGCGCTCGATCGCAAGGTGTGGCTGCCATCGGGTGGTTCGCTGATCATCGAGCACACCGAGGCGCTGACGGTGATCGACGTCAACACCGGCAAGAACGTGGGCACGTCGAGCCTCGAGGAGACCGTGTTCCACAACAACATGGAGGCGGCCGACGAGATCGCCAAGCAGCTGCGGCTGCGCGACATCGGCGGCATCATCGTCATCGACTTCATCGACATGGAGACCCGCGACAACCGGGCCAAGGTGGTCGAGCGCTTCCGCAATGCGCTGTCGCGGGACAAGACGCGGTCGCAGGTGTTCGACATCTCCGACCTCGGCCTCGTCGAGATGACCCGCAAGCGCATCGGCGAGGGCCTGCTCACGGAGTTCTCCGAGATCTGCCCCAACTGCGAGGGCCGCGGCGTCGTCGTCGACCACGCGCTGCTTGACTGACTCGCCAGCTCGCTGCGGTCGGAGGCCGAGCGAGCCACCGCGTCAGGTACGTTGCCGATCGCTATGTACGCAGTGATCGGGGCCGGCGCCGGCCAGCAGAAGGTGGCCGAGGGCGAGACCGTGCAGCGTCGACCTGCTCGACGCCGCGGAGGGTGACGAGGTCACGCTGACCGCCAAGATGGTCGTCGACGGCGACACCGTGCTGGCCACGCCCGACCAGCTCGACGGCGTCACGGTGACCGGCAAGGTCGTCGGCGAGGCCAAGGGCCCGAAGATCAACGGCTTCACGTACAAGCGGCGCACCAACCAGCGTCGCCGGTTGGGTCACCGCCAGCGCTACACCGTCGTCGAGATCACCAAGATCGCCACGAAGTAGGGGAGTGCCATGTCCAAGACGAAGGGTGGCGGCTCCACCCGCAACGGCCGTGACTCCAACGCCCAGCGCCTGGGCGTGAAGGTGTTCGACGGCACCCGCATCAACGCCGGCACGATCATCGTCCGCCAGCGCGGCACCAAGGTCCACCCCGGCAAGAACGTCGGCATCGGCGGCGACGACACGCTGTTCTCGCTCGTCGACGGCTCGCGTCAAGTTCGGCGAGCGCAAGGGCCGCAAGGTCGTCGACGTCGATCGCCGCCGACTGACGATCCGACGCTCTGCCACGCCCCCGCGTGATCCGCGTCCGGTCGTCGTGCACGGCCGGGTGCAGGGGGTGTGGTTCCGCGACTCGTGCCGCCGGGAGGCGCTCGAGCGCGACGTCGCCGGGTGGGTCGCCAACCGGCTCGACGGCACGGTCGAGGCCGTGTTCGAGGGCCAGGAGTCGGCCGTCGCCGAGGTCGTGGCGTGGTGCCGGATGGGCCCGCCGCGCGCGGAGGTGACGGGAGTCGACGTCGTCGAGGAGCCGGCCGAGGGGCTGATCGGCTTCCGGGTCAGGTGACGCCGGCGGGCAGCTTCGCCGGGTCCCAACCGAGCAGTGAGACGGCCTGGCGGCAGGCGAAGCGGTCGGTCATCCCGGCGACGTAGGAGACGGCCGCGGCGACCGCGGCGTCGGACCCACCCGCCGCCCGTGGCGGGATCGGGCAGCAGGTGCGGGCGATCGCGCGTAGTGCTCGACGAGCGCACGGAGCAGGGCGATCACCGCGTCGGCCTGGGCCCGGCTGGCCGGGCGGAGGTACACCTCCTCGTAGTTGAAGCGGCGGAACTCGGCCAGCGCCTCGGCGACCGGCGCGGTCATCCCGATCCGCCCGGTCTGCGCCGTGGCATCGACCATCGCCCGGATGAACGTGCCGAGCTGCTGTGACCGTGACGGTGCCGCAGCGCTCGGCGACGATCGGCCGGCAGCATGTCGGCGCCGACGATGCCCGCCGCCACGGCGTCCTCGAAGTCGTGGCACACGTAGGCGATGCGATCGGCCCACGAGACGACCTCGCCCTCCGGCGTCGACGGGCGCCGGCCGGCTCCACGAGTGGTTGCGGATGCCGTCGAGCGTCTCGACGCACAGGTTCAGCGGGGCCAGCGTGACGTCGGCGCCCCACACGGCGTGGTCGTAGCCGCCCGGCGACGTACGGCGACAGGGCGTCCTCGCTGGCGTGTCCGCCCGGGCCGTGGCCGCAGTCGTGGCCGAGGGCGATCGCCTCGGTGAGGGCGACGTTGAGGCCGAGCGTGCGGGCCACCGACGTGGCGACCTGGGCGACCTCGAGGGCGTGGGTGAGGCGCGTGCGCTGGTGGTCGTCGGGGAACACGAAGACCTGCGTCTTGCCGGCCAGCCGGCGGAACGCCGGCGCGTGGAGGATGCGGTCGCGGTCGCGCTCGAAGCACGTGCGCCACTCGTCGGGCTCCTCCGGCCGGGCCCGGTTGCCGGCCCCGACGGCCCGCGTGGCGCCGTCGCACAGCAGTCTCGTGCTCGACGTCCTGGCGAGCGGTCCGGCCGATCGGAGCCGCCGCCGAGGCGTGCGAATCGGCGTGGGCGAGGCACACGTCGCCGCGTCTGCGCGCCGTCCATCGTCGACGCCCAGCGGTCGGCCCGCTCCTGCATCGAGGCGTCGGTCTCGCTCATGGCGCGAGGATACGGAAGGGGTGTCAGGGCGGCGGACGAACCGTCCCCCGGCCCCTTCGAGGCGACCGGTAGCGTGGACACGATGTCCCAGTTCGTCGACGAGTGCCAGCTCAACGTGCGCGGCGGCGACGGTGGCGCGGGCTGCGTGGCGTTCCGGCGGGAGGGTCCCGTCGCCTTCGGCGGGCCCAACGGCGGCGACGGCGGCCGAGGGCGGCGACGTGTGGCTGGTCGCCGACCACAACGTCGCCTCGCTGCTGGCGTTCCGCGACCACCCGCACCGGCGGGCCGGCAGCGGCGTCCACGGCAAGGGCAAGGACCTCCACGGGCGTCGCGGCGAGGACCTCGAGATCACCGTCCCCGAGGGCACGGTCGTCAAGGACCTCTACAACGGCGAGGTGCTCGCCGAGCTGCTGCACCACGGCGACCGCTGGCTGGCCGCGGCCGGCGGGCGCGGCGGTCGCGGCAACGCCAAGTTCCTGAGCAACCGGCGGCGGGCGCCGAGCTTCGCCGAGCAGGGCGAGCACGGCGAGGAGCGCTGGCTGCGAGCTCGAGCTGCAGCTGATGGCCGACGTCGCCCTCGTCGGCTTCCCGAACGTCGGCAAGAGCACGCTGATCAGCGTGATCTCGGCGGCCAAGCCGAAGATCGCCGACTACCCGTTCACCACGCTCGAGCCCAACCTCGGCGTCGTGCGCGTCGACGACACGACCGAGTTCGTCGTCGCCGACATCCCCGGGCTGATCGAGGGCGCCAGCGAGGGCAGGGGTCTCGGCCACCGCTTCCTCCGCCACGTCGAGCGGGCCAGGGTGCTGTGCCTGCTCGTCGACCTCGCCGCGCTCGACGGCACGACCCCGGCCGAGCAGGAGCGGATCCTGCTCGCCGAGCTCGCCGACTACCGGCCCGATCTGCTCGAACGGCCGCGCCTGGTCGTCGGCGACGAAGGCCGACATCACGTCGACGACGGATCCCGCCGAGCTCGGCTTCGTGCCCGACGGCGAGACACGCTTCGTCATCTCGGCGGTCACCGGCGACGGCGTCGGCCCGCTCGTCGGGGCGATGGCCCGGCTGGTGCACGAGGCGCGGGCAGGCGGCGCCCGGCAGCCGACGGCGTCGTGCTGCTGCGCCCGGAGCCCACCGGCGCGGTCGTCGAGCGCGAGGGCGACGGCGAGTTCCGCGTGCGCGGGCGCGACGTCGAGCGGGTCGTCGCCCTCAACGACGTCACGACGGCGGACGCGGCGGCGTACATCGGGCACCGCCTCGAACGCCTCGGCGTCAACAAGCTGCTCGCCCGCGCCGGCGCCGCCGACGGCGACGTCGTGTGGATCGGCGAGTTCAGCTTCGAGTACCGGGATTCCTGAGCCGTGCGGGCGGTCGTCAAGGTCGGCACGTCGTCGGTGACGGACGAGCGAGGGGCGATCGACGACGGCAGCGATCGGCAAGCTGGCCGGCGAGATCGCCGCGGTCCGCGCCGATGGCCACGAGGTCGTCGTCGTGTCGTCCGGTGCGGTCGCCGCCGGCGTCGCCGCCCTCGGGCTGGACGCCCGCCCGACCGACGTCGCCACGCTGCACGCTCTCGCCGCGGCCGGCCAGCCGCGGCTGATGCGCAGCTGGGACGCCGCGCTCGGCGTCCACGGCCTGGTGCCGGCGCAGGCGCTGCTCGTCCCCCACGACTTCGTCGATCGCCGCCAGTACCTCCACGCCCGGCGCACGCTGACCCGCCTGCTCGTCGCTCGGGGCGGTGCCGATCCTCAACGAGAACGACGCCATCGCCAGCGACGAGACCCGCTACGGCGACAACGACCGCATCGCCGCCCTCGTCTCGCACAACATCGGCGCCGCGGTGCTCGTGCTGTTGACCGATCTCGACGGGCTGTTCACCGCCGACCCGCGGGTCCACGACGACGCCGAGCTGGTCAGCCGGGTGACCGGCCGACGACCCGCTGCTCGCGATCAGGGCGGGTCGCGGTGGCAGCGGGCGGGGGAGCGGCGGGATGGCCAGCAAGCTGGAGGCGGCGCGGATCGCGTCGTGGTCGGGGGTGCGCACCGTGATCGCCAGCAGCGCCCGGTCGGGCGTGCTCGCCGGGGCGATCGCCGACGAGCCGGTCGGCACCAGCTTCGAGGCGCACCGCCGGAAGCTGTCGGCGCGCAAGCTGTGGATCGCCTTCGCCTCCCGGGTGGCGGGCACGGTGACCGTCGACGACGGTGCACGGCGGGCGCTCGTCGAGCGCCAGACGAGCCTGCTGCCGGCCGGCGTCGTCGACGTCGCCGGCCGCTTCGGCGAGGGCGACACCGTCGATGTGTCAGGGACCGACGGCCTGCCGTTCGCCCGCGGGATGGTGTTCGTCGAGGCCGCTCAGCTGCGGCGCGTCGCCGGCCGCCACACGAGCGACCTGCCACCGGGCATGGTCCACGAGGTCATCCACCGCGACGACCTCGTGCTGCTGCCAGCGTGATCGCAGTCGAGTACGTGCTGCATCTGGAGTACGTGGTGCCGGGCTGACGCCGGCACCACGTACTCGGATGGATCAGGCTGGAGGTTGTTCCGGCGGCTGGCTCTGTTCGACCGATGCGGGGGCGGGGGCGCCGCTGTCGAGGCCGAGCTCGGCGCGCAGCTCGCTGAGGCGGCCCTGGGCCTCGATGTTGGCCGTCGCCTGCTCGACCTCGAGCACGCGTGACTCGACCGACGCCTCGGTGAGCTCGGCGGTCGCCTTGGCCTTGGCGTAGCGGGCCTGGATCTTCTCCTGCACCTCGGCGAGCGACGGCACGTCGGCGCCCACGCTCTCGTTGAGCTGGGCCATCGCCGAGTTCATCTCCTCCTGCATCTTCGCCTGGTCGAGCTGCGACAGCAGCTTGGACTTCTCGGCGATCTTCTCCTGCAGGAGCCGGCTGTTCTGCTGCACGGCCGCCTTGGCCTGGTCCGACGCCTGGGCGGCCTCGAGGACCATCGACTTCAGGCTCTCGACGTCCTTCTCGACCTGGATCAGCTGGTTGGCGATCGTCTCGGCGGCCGACGTGTACTGCGGTGGCCTTGGTCGCGTCGCCGGACTTCTGGGCGTCGGACGCCATGATCAGCGCCTGACGGGCGTTGGCGTTGAGCTTCTCCAGCTCGCCCATCTTCTGGTTCAGCCGCAGCTCGCCCTGCTTCTGGTTGGCGATCACGTTGGCGGCCTGCTCACGCAGGCGGCGGTGCTGCGACTGCGCCTCGGTGATGGCCTGCTCGAGCTGCACCTTGGGGTCCGCTCGCTCGTTGAAGGTGCCGGTCAGCTTGGCCGTGAGGTACTTCCACCACTTCTTGAACAGCTTGAACATCGGCGGCAGCTTACGGCCACCATGTACAGGTGACCCACGCCGTCCGCGACCTCGTCAGCCGCACGCGGTTCGAGGTGGTGCCGATGAAGGGCATCGACGGCGCAGTGACTGCCCTCCCCGCCGGCTCCGCGGTGTCCGTGACGTGCTCGCCCGTGAAGGGGATCGCAGCCACCCTCGATCTCGCCGGCCGGCTGCACGATCTCGGCCACGACACCGTGCCGCACCTGTCTGCTCGCACGGTCGAGGACCGGGATCACGTCGCGCGGATCGCCGGGTGGCTCCGCGAGCGCGAGGTCCGCGAGGTGTTCGTCATCGCCGGCGACGGCGCACGGGCTCGCGGGCCCTACGACGAGGCGCTGACCTTCCTGCGCGACCTCCTCGACGCCTCGCCGGGACTCCAGGCGGTCGGCCTCCCGGGCTACCCGGATGGCCACCCGTTCATCGGTCACCAGGAGCTGCGCGACGTCCTGCGCGCCAAGTTGGCCGTCGTCGCCGAGGCCGGCCTCGCCGCGTCGGTCACGACGCAGATGTGCCTCGACGCGCCGCACATCATCCGCTGGCTCGCCGACGAGCGCTCCGCCGGGCTCGACGTGCCGGTCGACATCGGCGTGGCGGGCGTCGTCGACCGGGCCACGCTCCTGACGATGGGCGTACGGCTCGGCGTCGGCACGTCGCTGCGATTCCTGCGCAAGAACCGGTCGGTGGTGACGTCGATGTTCGCGCCCGGTGGCTACGACCCGACCGACCTCGTCACCCGGCTCGCCGATGATGCGCGCCGACTCGGGGTCCGCGGTCTGCACTCGTACACGTTCAACCGGGTGTCGGCGACGCTGGCGTGGCGGGAGCGGCTGCTCGCCGACTGAGCCTCGCGCGGGCGGCCGACAGCTCGGGTGCCCGCAGCGCGGCGAGGACACCGCCGTAGACGGCCAGCCCGACGACGGCGCCGACGACGACGCGGCCCAGCGCGGCCGATGCCCTCCTCGCCACCGACCTCGCGGGCGACGAGCCACGTCACCTCGGCGGCGATGACGCCGGCGAGCGCCATCCGCCACAGGCTGGCGAACACGTCACGCAGCGGGAACCCGGGGACCTTGTACGTGAGGACCTGCAGCGCCCACGCCGCGCAGACGACGTAGGAGATCGCCAGCGCCGCCCCGAGGCCACCGATGTCGTAGCGGCCGACGAGGGCGACGGCGAGCACGATGTTGAGCACGTTCTGCACGACGTTGATGACGAACGGCGTGCGTGTGTCCTGATGGGCGTAGAAGCCACGGAGCACGAACAGGTACAGCGAGAAGCCGACGAGTCCGAGGGCGAACCCGCCGAGCGCCCGCGCCGCGTTGTCGGCGTTCGTCGCGGTGTACTCGCCGTGCTGGAGCAGGGCGCCGACGATGGCCCGGCGCAGCACGAACAGCAGCACGCCGGCCGGGATCGTCAGCAGGGCGATCAACCGCACCCCGAGCGAGGCCTGGTCGCAGAACGCGCGGCGATCGCGGTGGGTCACCGATCGCGCCATCTCGGGGACGAACGTGGTGGCGATCGACACGGCGAGCAGGCCGTGGGGGAGGACGAAGAACGTGAACGCCTCGAAGTAGGCGCGGGCGTTGCCCGAACCGGGATCGGCCAGGTTGCGGACGACGACGATCGTCACCTGGTTGGCGACGACGTAGCCGAGCGTCCACCCCGAGAGCACGACGAGCCGGCGCACCGCCGGGTGACGGAACTGCAGCGCGGGCCGGAAGCGGTAGCCGGCGCGGCGCACGGCGGGGACGAGCACGGCCGCCATCGCGGCGATGCCGGCGGTGGTGCCGAGGGCGAGCGTCCAGCGCAACCGGCTGTCGGTCAGCACGTCACCGAGCGCCCACGTCCGGTCGCCGGCGTCGGGGAGCGACAGCAACGTGACGATGATGATCACGTTGGCGACGATCGGGCTCCACGCGGCGGCGAAGAAGTGGCGTCGCGAGTTCAGGATCGCGTTGGCCAGGGCGACCGCGCCGTAGAAGAAGATCTGCAGCAGGAACACGCGCGTGAGCAGCGTCCCGACCTCGCGGAGCTCGTCGGGGTCGATGCCGGCGGCCGGGTCGAGCGTGTACAGGCCGAAGATCAGCGGCGCGGCGAGGACGGCGACCGCGGTGACCGCGGCGAGCACGACGAGGGCGACGGTGACGACGACGTTCGTCGACTCGTCGTCGTCGCGCTCGAGGAACGAGGTGAACAGCGGCACGAGGGTCGCCGAGAGGACACCTCCGATCAGCAGCTCGTAGACGATGTTCGGCGTCTCGTTGCCGATCGTGTAGGCGTCGGACAGCGCCGTCTGGCCGATCACGTAGCCGAAGACGACGACGCGCAAGAGGCCGGTGACCCGCGACAGCGCGGTCCCCGTCGCCACGACGACGTTCGAGCGCAGCAGGCTCACGGAAGTCGCTCGCTCACGAGCCCGGGCTGGCCCGAGGCGCGTCGTCTCCTCCATCGCGATGCGCAGGCTCTCCAGCTCGCTGACGAGGCCGTCGACGTCGTTGCCGAGCACGTCGGTGTCGCCGGAGCCGACGCTGACCTCGACGGTGCGGGCGACCAGTTCGTCGAAGCGGGCGTCGAGCAAGCGCAGCCGGTCGCGGCTGCGGTCGGACAGGGCGACGAGACGACCGGCCGACGCCAGCTGCGCCTCCAGCGCCTCGATCGTCTCCGCCTCCGACGGCGATGGCTCGCGGTCTCCGATCCAGACGCGCAGCTGGGCCAGCTCGTGCTGCGCCGAGGTCGTGTCGATCGTGCCGATCGCCCCCTGCAGCTCGTGGCCGCGGCGGGCGATCCGCCACGACTCGTCGATGCCCTCGGCGAGGCGGCCGGAGAGCTGCTGCAGCCGCTCGTGGAGCGGGCCGCCGGGCACCGTGGCGACCACGCGGTCGAAGCGCTTCTTGGCCTCCTCGGCCTGCAGGGCGTAGGTGCGCCACGGCTCGCTCAACCTCGACGCGTCGACCTTCGACGACGGCGGGCCTGCCGGCACCGCGGCGAGCACGCGCCCGCCCCACGCCAGCACGCCGATCCCCGCCGCGGCGACGATGGGCAGACCGGCGACGATCCCCACAGCTGCCCCGGCTCCGGCGAGCACGATCCCGAGCGGCGACATGATCGCCCTGGCCACCTTTGGCGTGAAGAAGCGATCGCGGAACGAGGCCACGACGCCCTAGAAGTTCGAGATCACTGCGGTGAAGACCTGGTTGATCGTGGCCGGGTTGCTGGCGTTGTAGGTCGCCGCGCTGGTCGCCTGGGAGATCGCCCGCAGCGTGATCACGTCGGCGGTCTCGCCGTAGGAGATGGTGAACAGGCGCACCGGCTGCGAGCTCGACCCCTCGCTGCCGGCCTGCAGCGTCTCGATCAGGTCGGCGAACTGCTGGTCGTCGTCGGCGGGGGAGCCGTCGTCGTTCTCGCCGTCGGTGAGCAGCACGACGGCGTTGATCCGCTCGGGGTCGTAGGTCTCGACCATCTCCGTGTACGCCTGCTCGGTCACGTCGTAGAGCGGCGTCCCGTTGGTCGGGAACTGGGCCTCGATCTGGCCGGCGAGTTGGTCCTGCTGCTCGCCGATCGGACCGATCGGCACCAGCTCGCGGACGTTCGGGTCGTCGCCTCCGAGCTCCGTGCTGAACACCCACAGCCCGACGTCGTCGGTGGGCTTGAACTGGTCGAGGGCGCTGATCGCCGCTTCCTTCGCCAGGTCGAGGCCGCGTCCGGCCCTGGTCGTCGGCTGGCTCGCCCATCGACCCGGAGATGTCCAGCACGAGCAGGACGCGGGCCTCCTTGCGCAGGTCGGCCCACGAGTCGAGGATGCCCACCAGGACGTCCGGCGACGGCACCTGCAGCTCGGCCGTCGGCTGGTTCGGATCGACGCCGTTGGCGGCGACGATCGGGTCGGCGAGGGCGACCGACGGGTTGTTCGGGCGGAACCCGAACTCCATCACCTTCTGCTGGTTCTCGGGCAGCTGCACGAACTCCTGGAACAGCGCCGCCGCCGCCTTCTCGTCGGCGTCGACCCACTCGGTGTCGAGCACGATGAACGGGTTGTCCGAGTACAGCGTCCCCTCTTCGGGATAGATCGCCACCAGCGGGTCGCGTGGGATCCGCGGCTCCTCGCCGGGCTGCAGGACACCGTCGGGGTTGCCGCGGTTGTAGTCGATGACGCTCTTCTCCTCGACGGCGACGGCGCTGGTGTACGTCAGCGCGGTGCCGCGGGCGTCGGCGGCGAACCAGTTGTTGAGGAACGTCATCGTGATGTCGCCGTAGTGGACGACCGCCGATTCGATCTGCGTGGCGAAGTCGACGGCGGCCGGCCGGGCGAGATCCTCGACCGTCAGCCCGGACGTCTTGCCGGTCGCCGCGTAGTACTCGGCGATCGTGAAGTTGAGCCCGCTCGTCGAGAAGTTGGGGTTCGTCTTGCCGAGCCGGAACGGTCCCCACTCCGGGTGCCCGACCGCACCCCAGCCGGCGGGGTCGTTGGCGAGCGGGGCGAGGTCGGCGAACCCGATCGGGTCGTTCGGCCAGCCGAGCGCCTCGGCCATCGGCTGGGGCATGGCGATGACGAGTGGTGTGAGCATGAACGGCGTGCCGGCGGGTGCCAGCTCGGCGCCGGCGCGGTCGTTGACGATGCCCGCCCACGCCGACGCCGCCGGCGACCAGATGACCGGCGGCTCGCCGTTCGCCTCCGGGTTCGGCCAACCCTCCGGGATCAGCGTTGCCGCCAGGCCGGACGCCACGCTGCGCGGGCGGACGAACACGCAGCGCTCGCCGACCTCGGCGCGTGCGGACTCGTTGAACTCGGCGGCCAGCTCGGTGAGCAGGGCGATCTTCTCGCTGCTGACGGCCATGTCGACGACCACGCAGTCGCCCGTGTCGGCGCCCGTGAGGTCGGTCGTCTCAGCCTGGCCGCCCGTCATCGTCGTCGTCGCCGCTCGGTGCAGGCTGCGACGAACACGGCAGCGCACGCGGCGCGCGCGACCAGGCGGCGTCCTCACGTGACCTCACCCCACAGCGTCCGCAGGGCCAGCATCGTCGACGCACCCGGCACCGGCTGGACAGCGGTGGAGGGGTCGCCCCACCCTGCCGCCAGGAGCGCGTCGGCAGCGGTCGTCGCGACGTCACCGGCGACGGATGTGCCGTCGGGAACTGCGAGCACCGCCTCTACCCACATGGTCGGGTCAGGGTAGTTGACGTCGAATCGATCCACTCCGACGGTCGTCCGCTCGGCCTCGGTGGTCGCCGCCACGTCCAGCGACGGCCGCACCGCCATCGTGGCGAGCGGTGTGCCCGCGGACAACTGCGACTCGTCGACGGCGCCGGCCAGGCGACGCAGCCAGGCGATGAACGCCGGGTCGCTGAACGTCGTGCTGGAGATCTGGGGGCTGCCGAAGTACCCGGCGACGGCATCGGCGAACGAGGCCAGGGCGACGCCCTCGCGCTCCACCACGCCGAGCGAGGGACGCACCGTGTTCCACGAGGCCTCACCGCCGAGCTCGGTCCACGGGTCGCCGGCCCGCTCGCCGAGGCAGCGCCAGAGCGGCACGCCGGCGCACGCTGCCGCCAGCACGTCGGACCTGCCTCCGACCGGCGTGGCGACGCTCAGCTGTGACGCGGCGAGGGCCTCGACGGTGCCGCCGAGTGGCGGCGCGCCGGCACGGAGCTCGTCGAGCATCGCCGGATACGGGCTGATCGTCAGCCACACGGGCGCGTCGGCGCCGTCCTCCAGGGCGGTGAGGCGGTCGAGCGTGACGCCCGCCGGCTCGACGACGACGTCGATGCCGTGGTCGGCGGCGATGGCGTCACACGCCGCCTGCAACTCGGTGGCGCAGACGATCGTCGCCGCGGCGACCGACGGCGTCGGTCGTCGACGTCGTCCCGTCGTCGTCGCTGCCCTCGATGACGTTCCGGCGCAGGAGCAGCGCCCCGGCCACGAGGGCGACGGCGACGACGACGGCGCCGATGCGCTTGCCGAGCATCAGCCCGGCAGCTCGAGGACGGCCTGATGAAGACCCTCGAGCTCGAGCACGAGGTCGTCGACGTCGTGGGCGAAGCGGTCGGTGTCGCTCGCACCGACGCTCACCTCAGCCGCCCGGGCGACGAGCTCGTCGAGGCGCGACTGCGTGAGCCGCAGGTGGTCGGCCGTCTCCGCGGAGCGCTGCTTCAGCCGCTCGGCGCTCGCCAGCTGTCCCTCGGTCGAGGCGATCGCCGCGTCGAGGTTGTCGGTCGACCCTGCCGCCGCCTGCTGACGCAACGTCTCCAGCCGCGATCGCAGGCGGGTCGGGTCGAGATGGCGCACCGTGGCGTCGATGTGATGGCCGCGCTTGGCGACCTCCCATCCGTCGCGCAGCCCTTCGTCGAGGCGCTCGGCGATGCTCTGCAGCCGGTCGCGCAACGGTCCCGGCGCGACGCCGCGGACCGTCTCGTTGAAGCGCCGCGCGGAGCGCTGGCCGGCCTGCACGAACTGCCGCCACGGCTCGCCCACGGAGAACGGATCGACGGTCGTGACCTTCCGGCGTCCGGGGCACGGCGAGCAGGACGAGACCGGCGTAGACGACGACGCCGATGGCGACGGCGCCGAGGACGGGCACTCCAGCGACTGCCGCGACGACGCCGGCGGCGACGCCGAGCAGGATCCGCCACGAGAGCACCGCCTTGGCCGTCGTCGGCGTCCAGAACCGGTCGCGGAAGGCGCGTGGGCCATCGGGGCGAAGGCTAACCAGGCGTTCGGTCGGACCGCTGTGCGGGTCGGTCGTTATGGTCGCCGCGATGCCGAAGGTGGCCACCTCCCCGACTCCCGATGCGACCTCGTCGCTGATCACGGCCGCCGAGGCAGCTGTTCGCCAGCCGCGGGATCGACGGCGTGTCGCTACGCGAGATCAACCGTGAGGCCGGTCAGCGCAACACGACGTCGCTGCAGTACCACTTCGGTGACCGCCAGGGCCTGCTGCGGGCGATCCTGGTCAAGCACGGACACGAGATCGACACCCGCCGCCACCAACTGCTCGACGACTATGAGTCGGCCGCGACGCCGGACATCCGGCGGCTCGTGTCGGCGTACGTGCTCCCGCTCGTCGACAAGCTGCACGATCCGTGCGGGCGGAACTACCTGTGCATCGCCGCCGAGGTGGTCAACCGCGACAACCGTGAGATCGAACCAGGCGATCCGTCGATCCTCACCGACCCGAAGGGTCGCGATCCCCGCGACAGCATCACCAGATGGGGCCGGCTCGTCGCGCCGATGCTCCCGCCGCTCGTCGCCGGACCTCCGCTGCACCGCCGCTACGCGGCGATGCGCTTCGCCCACATCGAGCTCGGCCGGCGGGCGAGCGAGTCCGTCCACCGGTCCGACGCGCTGTTCACCAACCACCTCCTCGATCTCGTCACGTCGATCCTCGTCACCCCGTTGTCGGCCGAGACGGCGTCGTTGGTGGAGGAGCGGCGACGTCGGCGGCGGTGAGCGTGGTCAGCTGCTCGTCCGTCGGCCGCTCGACGGTCGCCAGGCGCTCGGCCTGCCGGGCGATCGCCGCCTCGAAGACGTTGCGCACGAAGCGGGCGTTGCCGAACCCGCGCGTCCGCGGCTCGCGGTCGATCAGCTCGGCCAGCCGCAACGCCCCCGCCTCGTCGAGCTGGTAGCGATTGGTCTCGCTCATCGACTCGAAGATCGCCAGCAGCTCCTCGGTCGTGTAGTCGGGGAAGTGGATCGTGCGGGCGAAGCGGCTCGACAGGCCGGGGTTGGCGGCGATCAGCTCGGCCATCTCCTCGGGGTAGCCGGCGGCGATGACGGCGAGATCGTCGCGGTGGTCCTCCATGAACTTGACGAGGGTGTCGATCGCCTCCCGCCCGAAGTCCTGCTCGCTGCCGCGGGCGAGCGCGTAGGCCTCGTCGATCAGCAGCGTCCCGCCGAGCGCCGACTCCAGCACCTTCCGCGTGCGCTCGGCGGTCTGGCCGACGTACCCGGCCACGAGGTGGCTGCGATCGGTCTCCACGAGATGGCCCTTGGACACGATCCCGAGCGTGCGCAGGATCTGGCTGAGCAGCCGGGCGACCGTCGTCTTGCCGGTGCCCGGGTTGCCGGTGAACACGACGTGGTGGCTGGTCTCGATCGTCGGCATGCCCCGCTCGGCACGGAGGCGCTGGATGCGCAGCAGGCTGGTCAGCCGCCTGACGTCGCCCTTGACCTGGTCGAGGCCGACCAGCGCGTCGAGCTCGGCGAGCAGCTCCTCCAGCGGTCGCTGCGCTGGCAGGTCGGGCTCGGGTGCGGCGGCCGGGCGCGGCGCCTCGCCACGAGTCGCCGGGCGACCCGGGCGGCCGACGTCCTGGGCGTCGAACGCCGTCAGCAGCACGACACGCCACCCGTCGATGGCGGCGATCTCGGCGGGGGAGGGCACGAGGTCGACGCTTGCCGCGGCATGGGCGAGGCGGATCCCGAGCTCGTAGTAGCGCCTGGCCCGGGCCGTGCCGTCGCGTGCGTCGGCGCGCAGCAACAGGTCGAACAGCGTGCTGGGTCGGTCCAGCCACGCCCGCTTGCCGCTCAGCGTGTCGCTGTCGCGCAGCCGCTCCGACGAGACCAGCACCGGCGGTTCGAGGCGCGGCCCGATGTCGTCGAGCCACGCCTCCAGCTCGGCGGTCGAGCGCCGCTCGTCGCTGTCGATCACTGCGGCGACGAGGTCGCCCGCTTCGACCACGACGTCGCGGGTGTGGTCACTGCCGGCCAGCTCGCCGAGCTCGGCGCTGACGCCATCGACGAACGCGTCGACGTACTCGGCGATCGCCCCGGCCACGGGGCCGGAGCGTACCGATCCGCCGCCGATCGACCCGCGCCAGTAGCGTTCGGCGGATGAAGGAGCGATTCGACAGCGTGCCGTCCGTGCGCGACGGCCTGCGGGACGTCGCCTACCTCGCCGACGAGGGCATCGCCGGTGTCGTGTTCCTCGCCGATCGTCTCGGCAAGCCCGTCCTCGTCGAGGGACCGGCCGGGACCGGCAAGACCCAGCTCGCCAAGTCGGTGGCCGAGATGACCGGCGCCCGGCTGATCCGACTGCAGTGCTACGAGGGCCTCGACGAGTCCAAGGCGCTGTACGAGTGGAACTACAAGAAGCAGCTCCTGCGCATCCAGGCCGACCGTCACTCCGACTCGTGGAACGCCGTCCACGACGACATCTTCTCCGAGGAGTTCCTGCTCACCCGCCCGCTGCTCGAGGCGATCCGCGCCCCCGAGCCCGTCGTGCTGCTGATCGACGAGGTCGACCGCGTCGAGGTGGAGACCGAGGCGTTGCTGCTGGAGATCCTCTCCGACTACCAGGTGTCGATCCCCGAGCTGGGGACGATCGAGGCCAACCAGATCCCGCTCGTGTTCCTCACGTCGAACAACACCCGCGAGCTCTCCGAGGCGCTGAAGCGGCGCTGCCTCTACCTGCACGTCGACTACCCGACGTTGGAGCGGGAGAAGGAGATCGTGCTGGCCAAGGTGCCCGAGGTCAGCGCCAACCTGGCCGATCAGATCGCCCGCGTCGTGCGCTCGATCCGCCAGCTCGACCTGAAGAAGGCGCCGAGCGTGTCCGAGACGCTCGACTGGGCGCGCACCCTGTTGCTCCTCAACCTCGACTCGATCGACGAGAAGACGGCCAAGGAGACGCTGCACATCCTGCTCAAGTACCAGACCGACATCGCCAAGGCGACGAAGGAGCTCTCGGTGGAGAGCTCCTCGTGAGCGCGGAACTGACCGTCGAGGACAAGTGACGTGACGGACGTCGCGCCGCGCTCCTCCATGCTCGAACCTGCTCAACGGGTTCGTCGTCGAGCTGCGCAGCGCCGGGCTGCCGGTGAGCCTCACCGAGAACCTCGACGCGATGGAGGCGGTGCAGCACATCCCGATCGACGACCGCGAGGCGTTCAAGTACGCCCTCGGCGCCACGCTGATCAAGAACAACGCCCACTGGCGGGCGTTCGAGACGGTGTTCGAGGTCTACTTCAGCCTGCGCGGGCCGGAGTACCGCATCGGCGAGGCCGACGGCGAGGAGTTCGACGAGCTGTTCCGCCAGATGCAGGACCAGCAGGGCGAGGGGCGTGGCGCCGCCGGCGGGAGCATGGACGCGCTCGACGCCGGAGGAGATCGCCCACCTGCTGATGCAGGCGCTGCTCAACGGCGACCAGGCGATGATGCGGGCGCTCGCCCGCCAATCCGTGCAGCGGTTCGCCGGGATGGAGCCGGGCCGGCCCGTCGGCGGGACGTACTACCTGTACCGCACGCTGCGCAACCTCGACCTCGAGGGCATGCTCGACAAGCTGATGGACGCCACGCGGGAGCAGGTCGGCGGTGAGCTGACGTCGCTCGAGGAGCGCCTCGAGCGCGAGGAGTACGAGCACCGCATCGACAAGTTCAAGGGCGAGATCGAGGCCGAGATCCGCCGCCGCCTCGTCGCCGACCGCGGCGCCGAGGCGATGGCCAAGACGCTGCGCAAGCCGCTGCCCGAGGACGTCGAGTTCATGCACGCGTCGCGGGAGGAGATGCAGTCGCTGCGCAAGGCGCTGTACCCGCTGACCCGCAAGCTCGCCGCCCGGTTGGCCCGCAAGCGGCGCCACGGGCGCAAGGGTCCGCTCGACTTCCGCAGCACCGTGCGCCACTCGCTGTCGTACGGCGGTGTGCCCGCTGAGCCGAAGTTCAAGTACCCGCGGCCGGCGAAGCCCGAGCTGATGGTCGTCGCCGACATCTCCGGCTCGGTCGCCGCCTTCGCCCGCTTCACGCTGATGCTCGTCTACGCCATCCAGAACCAGTTCTCCAAGGTCCGCTCGTTCGTGTTCATCGACGGCATCGACGAGGTCACCGACTACTTCAAGGCCACCGAGGACATCCAGGAGGCGATCCATCGGGTGAACACCGAGGCCGACGTGGTGTGGGTCGACGGGCACTCCGACTACGGCCACGCGTTCGAGGTGTTCTGGGAGCGGTGGGGCAAGGACGTCGGCCCGAAGACGACCGTGCTGCTGCTCGGCGACGCCCGGAACAACTACCACGCCAGCCAGTCGTGGGTGGTCAAGGAGATGCGCCAGAAGGCCCGCCACGTGTACTGGCTGAACCCCGAGCCGCGGTCGTACTGGAACACCGGCGACTCGATCGTCGGCGAGTACGCCACCCACGCCGACGGCGTCTACGAGTGCCGCAACCTGCGCCAGCTCGAGGCGTTCGTCGAGAAGCTGGCGTGAGGGTCGTGGCGACGTCGCTGACGCTCGAACGGCACCTGGACGTCATCGAGGCCTCGGCCAGCGTGCTCCTCGAGCGCGCCGAGGCGGCCGGGTTCGACGCGCCGGTGCCGACGGCGCCGGCGTGGACGGCGGGCAAGCTCGTCGCCCACCAGTCGATGGTCCACCGCTGGGCGGCCGGCAACCTCACGGGCGAGGCGTTCACGCGCACGCAGACGCAGATCCACGACGAGGAGGCCGACCTCGCGGCGTACTACCGAACGGGCGTGACGCAGCTGCTCGACACGCTGCGGTCGGTGCCCGACGACGTGAAGGCGATGGTGTTCCTGAAGGACGCCCCGCCGCCGCGCCGGTTCTGGGCCCGCCGCCAGGCGCACGAGACGACGATCCACGCCGTCGACGCCCTCGCCGCGTCGCTCGGGCGGGTCCCGACGTCCGACGAGTGTGCCGGCGCGCTGCCGATCGACGTCGAGCTGGCCGTCGACGGGATCGACGAGCTGGTGTGCGGGTTCATGCCGCGGGGCCGGCCGAAGATCGCCGGCGACGAGCCGTTCGTGATCGGTGTCGTCGCGAGCGACGTCGATGCGGCCTGGACGCTGCGCGTCGGTCCCGAGTCGATGACGACCGAGGCCGGCACCGCCAGTCCTGACGACGGCACGATCACCGGCACGGCCGTGCAGCTCTACCTCGGGCTCTGGAACCGCGGCGACGAGCTGGCCGGTCCGGACGACGTCCTCACTCGCTGGCGCGGTCGCCAGCGGGTGACGTGGAGCTGACGATCGGGAACATAAACACAGCGATCACTGTTTCAAGTGGCTACACTCGCATCACCGAGAGGAGCCGCAGTGGGAGATCACCGCACCGCCATCGTCACCGGGGGTTCACGAGGCCTCGGTCTCGCCCTCGTCCGAGCCCTCGCCGAGCGCGGCTGGCACGTCGTCACCGACGGCCGGGACGCCGCCGCACTGGACGCCGCGGTCGCCGGGCTCGATGTCGTCGCCGTCCCTGGCGACGTCACCGACCCCGAGCATCGCCGGCAGCTGGTGGCCGCCGCCGGACCGTCCATCGACCTGCTCGTCAACAACGCCGGCGGGCTCGGCCCGTCGCCGCTCCCCGGCTTGGTCGACTACCCGCTGGATGCGCTCGCCCAGCTGTTCGAGGTCAACGTCGTCGCCCCGCTCGGGTTGATCCAGGCCGCCGCGCCGACGCTGGCCGCCGGCGCCGTCATCGTCGACATCACGTCCGACGCGTCGGTGGAGGCGTACGAGGGCTGGGGCGGCTACGGGGCGACCAAGGCGGCGCTCGACCACGCCGGCCGTGTGCTCGCCGTCGAGCGGCCGGACCTGCGGGTGCTGACCATCGACCCCGGCGACATGCGCACGCAGATGCACCAGGACGCCTTCCCCGGCGAGGACATCTCCGACCGACCGCTGCCCGAGGCGAGCGTGCCGGCGATCCTGGCGTTGATCGAGGGCAGCGAGCCGAGCGGCCGCTACCGAGCATCCGAGGTCGTCCCGTGATCACGCTCGACCACTTCGTCCTCCCGCACGAGCTGGAGGCGACGGAGCCGCCGGAGATCACGCTCGGCCGGCGCGATGCCGTGCGCATGCTCGTGTCGATCGGCGAGCAGCCGCCGCGACCGAGCGTCGCCCGCGACCTCGCCCGCTGGCTCGACGAGGGCGACCTCGTCGTGCTCAACACGTCGGGCACGATCCCGGCGGCGATCGACGCCACGACCGCCGGACGGCCGCGCCGTCGTCGTCCACCTGTCGACCGAGCTGCCGACCGAGCTCCACCTCGTCGAGATCCGCCGCATGGAGGCCGACGGCTCGACATCGCCCGACGCCGACGACCATGCCGGCGAGACGCTCGCCCTGGCGGGCGGCGGGAGCGTGCGGATCCTCGGGCGCATGCCCCGCTCGGTGCGGCTGTGGGTCGCCACGTTGACGCTGCCGGCGCCGTTGCTCGAGCACCTCCACCGCTTCGGCCGACCGATCCGCTACCGCTACGTGCCCGACTCGTGGCCGCTGTACGCCTACACCAATGCCTTCGCCGTCGAGCCGGGTTCGGCGGAGATGCCGTCGGCCGGGCGTGTGGTGACCGCGGAGGTGGTGACCGACCTCGTCGCCCACGGCATCGTCGTCGCCCCGATCGTGCTGCACACCGGCGTCGCGTCGCTGGAGGCGCACGAGGCGCCGTACCCCGAGCGGTATCGGGTGCCGGCGTCGACCGCCAGGCTGGTCAACGCCACCCATGCCGCCGGCGGGCGGGTCGTGGCGGTCGGCACGACGGTGGTGCGGGCGCTGGAGACCGTCGCCGCCGAGGACGGGTTCGTGCACCCCGGGTCCGGGTGGACCGAGCTGGTGATCTCGCCGGAGCGTGGGGTGCGCGTCGTCGACGGCCTGCTCACCGGATGGCACGAGCCGGAGGCCAGCCACCTGCGGATGCTCGAGGCGATCGCCGGCCGGCCGGCGCTCGAGCTGGCCTACGGCGCGGCGCTGGAGGGTCGCTACCGTTGGCACGAGTTCGGCGACGTGCACCTGATCTTGCGTTCCCCGGCACGCAGGCCGTTACTGACCGCCTCGCTGACGCTCGATCGCTCGCATCGTCCGGGTCCGAGTGCAGTCGAGCGTGCCGCCGCCGGTGTCGGCCGCCCAGCGCAGCGTGCTCTACGCCGTGCGCCGGCGCGGTCAGGCGACGGTGGCCGACGTCGCCGAGATGCTCGACATGACGGTGAGCGGCGCCCGCCAGCACCTCACCGGGCTCGCCGACGCCGGCCTGCTGGAGGTCGGTGAGGCTGCCCGGCTCCCCGGCCAGCAGGGGCGCAGCGAGCGGGTGTACTGCATCGCCCCGGCGGCCGAGCCGCTGTTCCCGCGCGCGTACGGCGAGCTGACCAACCAGCTGCTCGGCTACGTCCCCGCCGGCGCGGTCACGGCGGCCTTCGAGCACCGGCGCGACGACCGGATCGAGGCGGCCCGGGCGCGGATGGCCGCGGCGGGCGAGTTCGACGCCAAGGTCGTCGAGCTGGCGAAGATCCTCGACGAGGACGGCTACCTGGCGTCCGCCGAGCCGCTCGACGACGGCGGGTACCGCATCGCCGAGCGCAACTGCGCCATCTTCGCCGTCGCCCGCGAGCACCCCCAGGCCTGCTCGACCGAGCTCGAGTTCCTCCGCGCCGCCTTCCCCGAAGCGACGATCGACCGCGTCACCCACATGATGGCCGGCGCCCACTCCTGCAGCTACGAGGTCCGCCCCGCTGATCCATCGAGTACGTGCTGCCGTGCGAGTACGGCGCTGGCGTAGCCCGACCACGTACTCGACGGTCACCCCCGTTGGTAGTTGGGGGCCTCGTTGGTGATCGTGATGTCGTGGGGGTGGCTCTCCTCACGGCCGGCCGTGGTGACGCGCATGAAGCGCGAGCCGGTGCGCAGTGACTCGAGCGTCGCCGCCCCGGCGTAGCCCATCCCGCTGCGCAGCCCGCCGACGAGCTGGTAGACGACGTCGGACAGCGGCCCGGCGTACGCGACGCGGCCCTCGATGCCCTCCGGCACGAGCTTGCGCGTCGCCGCCCCGACGGCGCTGGGCCGGCCGTCGTCGGTGCGCTGGCCGCTGGCGTAGCGATCGGCGCCGAGGCCCTGCATCGCCCCCATCGAGCCCATGCCGCGGTACGCCTTGTAGCGCCGCCCCTCGAACAGCTCCATCTCCCCCGGGCTCTCCTCGGTGCCGGCGAGCAGCGACCCGAGCATCACCGTCTCGGCGCCGGCGGCGATCGCCTTGACGATGTCGCCGGAGTAGGTGATGCCGCCGTCGGCGATGACCGGGATGCCGAGCCGGCGGGCGCGCCGTGTCGTCTGCCAGATCGCCGACAGCTGGGGCATGCCGGCACCGCTGATCACGCGGGTCGTGCAGATCGACCCGGCGCCGACGCCGACCTTGACCGCATCGGCGCCGGCCGTGGCGAGGGCGTCGATGCCGTCCTCGGTGACCACGTTGCCGGCGACGACCGGCAGCGACGGCCAGCCGCCCTTGATCCGCTCGATGGCCTTGATCACGCCGGCCGAGTGGCCGTGGGCGGTGTCGATGGCGACGGCGTCGACGCCCATCGCGACGAGCGCGTCGACCCGCTCCTCGACGTCGTCGCCGACCCCGACGGCAGCGGCGCAGCGCAGCCGGCCGGCGTCGTCGCGGGACGCGTTCGGGAACTCCTGGCGCTTCTGGATGTCCTTGACCGTGATCAGTCCGGCGAGCCGGCCGTCGTCGTCGACGAGCGGCAGCTTCTCGATGCGGTAGCGCTGGAGGATCGCCTTGGCCTCGTCGAGGGTCGTGCCGACCGATGCCGTGCGCAGCGACTCGGACGTCATGAACTCGCTGACCGGACGGTCGAAGTCGGGGCCGTCGCAGAAGCGGATGTCACGGTTGGTGAGGATCCCGACGAGGCGGCCGTCGGCATCGGTGATCGGCACGCCGGAGAACTTGAAGCGGTGCATCAGCGACTCCGCCTCGTGCAGCGCGGCGGTCGGCGGCAGCGTCACCGGGTCGGTGATCATCCCGCTCTGGCTGCGCTTGACCTTCTGCACCTCGGCGGCCTGCTGCTCGACGGTCAGGTTGCGGTGGATCACGCCGATGCCGCCCTGGCGGGCCATGGCGATGGCCATCCGCGACTCGGTGACCTTGTCCATCGCCGCCGACACGAGCGGGATGGCGAGCGTGATGCCGGCGGCGAACGTGGCCGCCGTGTCGACGGTGTCGGGCAGCGTCTCTGAGTAGCCGGGGACGATGACGACGTCGTCGAACGTCAGCGCCTCGAAGCGGTCGAACAGGGTGTCGTTGGGCGAGCTCATGTCTGGACCTCCTGTCGGCAGAGGGTGGCGAGGGTGTCGACGAGCAGCTCGTGCTCGACGCCGTGGATGCGGGTGGTGAGGGTGTCGAGCGTGTCGTCGGGGCGGATCGGGACGGCGCGCGATGCGAGCACCGGACCGTCGTCGACGCCCTCGTCGGGCACGAGGTGGACCGTCACCCCGGTGACGGTGCGCTCGCCGGCCAGGGCCTCCTGCCAGGCCCGCTCGATCGGCCGGGTGCCTGGCAGCTCGCCGGGCAGCGCAGGGTGGAGGTTGACGACCCGGTTGGGGAACCAGCCGAGGAAGCTCATCGTGAGCAGGCGCATCCAGCCGGCGAGGACGACGAAGTCGGGCCCGAAGCCGGCGACGACGTCGGCGAGGCGGGCGTCGAAGTCGGCACGCGGTTCGTCGGCGTTGCGGGCGACGTGGACGGCCGGGATGCCCGCCGACGCGGCGCGGGCGAGGGCGCGGGCGTCGTTGCGGTCGGACACGACGGCGACGACGTCGGCGGCGAGCCGTCCGTCGCGCGTGGCGTCGATGATCGCCTGCAGGTTCGACCCGTTGCCCGACGCCAGCACGGCCAGCCGGGCGGTGCGCGGATTCGGGTCCTGCATGGTTCGACGCTAGACGGACGTCGCCGGCACCGGGCGGACGCTTGACGAAAAGCTCACGCGCCATCCCTGGGCGCGAATCGTCTCGGCGCGAATCGTCTCGGAATCCGAGACGCAGCGCGCCCAGATACGGATCCCGCCCAGATTGGTGGAGCGTCGGTAGGTTCGGGCCATGGCCGTGTACCTCTGCCACGAGCAGCCCGACCTGTACGAGCACGAGGCGACGGTCGTCGACGCCGAACCGGGGCGCGTGGTGCTCGACCGTTCGGCGCTGCACCCCGGCGGTGGCGGGCAGGTGAGCGACGTCGGCTGGCTCGACCACGCCGGCGGCACGGTCGCCATCGTCGGCGTGGAGACCGTCGACGACGTCGTGTGGCACCTGCTCGGCGATGCCGTCGAGCCGAGCGGGTCGGTCGTCGTGCGCGTCGACGCAGACCACCGCTCGCGGGTCGCCCAGCTGCACACCGACTCGCACATCCTCAACGCCCTCGTGTACGACCGCTTCCCGGGCACCCTCGTCACCGGCGCGCAGATCAACGCCGACGGCACCGGGCGGATGGACTTCGACCTGACGGAGATCGACAACGACGTGCTGCGCGGGCTCGACGCCGGCGTCAACGACGTCATCCGCGGCGGTCTCGACGTGCGCAGCGTCTACGTCGACGCGAGCGACGCCGGCGTGGTCGCCGGGCTCGTGCGCAGCCTGTCCGTCGCCCCGCCGCCGACGCCCGACGGGCAGTTGCGGATCATCGACATCGACGGCGTCGATCGTCAGGCGTGCGGCGGCACGCACCTGTCGAACACCGGCCAGTCGCGCCCGTTCCGCATCACCAAGGTCGAGAGCAAGGGCAAGCGCAACCGGCGCATCCGCTTCGTGCTCGACTGAGTATCACGCCGGCACGGGCAGCGTCCACGTCACGGGCGCGCCGCGGTCGAACCCGGACACGACGAGCACGCCGTTGGCGATGATCGCATCTGTCCCTGTCTGGCTGTCCGGGTCCTCGAAACCGGTCACAGGGATCCGCTCCCACGTCTGCCCGTCGGGCGTGACCCAGAGGGCGATGTCGACATTGCCGGCCTCGCCGGCGACACCGCCGGCGCCGAAGAGGCGACCTCCGTCGACGACCAGCGCGTTGATCGACGCCTCGACGACGTCGGGCACCTCGACGATGACGGACTCGAACGTCAGCGCCGTCCATGGTCGTGAACGAGAGGGGGAGTCCGTTGCGGTTCGTGACCAGCACCGTCCGGTCGCCGAGCAGCGCGCAGTCGCTGAACTCGGTGACGTCCGTCGGGAACGACGCCGTGTCGACGGCGGTCCACACGCCAGCGACGTCGCGCCGGGCGAGGAAGAGCCGTCGCACACCCTCGATGACGGCAGTGCCCGAAGCGAGTGCTCCGCCGTCGGGCAGCGCACAGACCTGGAACAGCGCCGTCTGCTCGCTCGGCGCCGGCACCACCTCCGCTCCCCACGTGCGTCCGTCGGCACTCGCCAGGGCGAGCGGTGTCGATGTGCCGGTCCCGTCCGCACGACGGACCTGCGCCGATCCGATGGCCACGAACCCTGCGGGGACGGCGACGGCATCGTCGATGGTCTCGCCGCCCGGCCCGAACGTCAGCAGTCCGAGGTCCTCCCACCCGGCACCCGCGCCGCGCACCCACAATCCGCTGCCACCCGCCGGGCCTCCGATCTCCGTGTCGTCAGCGGGGTCATCGACCGAACCGAAGGCGATGTCGGTCCCGTTCCCGCTGCGGACGAAGCCGGCAGCGGCCGGCACGACCTCCGGGCCGGCCGGTGTCCACGACACGCCATCGGGCGAGGCCGTCCACAGCTCCTCTGACGACCACGTGTACGACCCGACCTGCTCGGTGACGATCGGGTAGCGAATCGCTCGTGCGACGAAGCCGCCGCCGAGCGTGTTGACTCCGAAGGACGTCGTCGACGGGCGACCGGGCGGCAGCCCGCTGCCGGTGGGTTGCTCGAGTTCGCCCTCGACGCGGCCGGAGCTGAAGCCGCGTGACTCCCGGCTGACCGCGGCGATCGTGCCGTCCGGGCGCGGCGCGATGAGCGGACTGGACTCGGCGATGCGCCCCGCTCCACGCGGCGCCCACTGGCTGCCGCCGGTGCCGTCGAGACCGAGGTCGAGCACCTGGCCGCGGCCGAGGTCGCGGCTGCCGACGAGGAGACGCTCACCGGAGACGAGGAGGCTGGTGCAGTCGGCGACGACGTTCGGGTACGGCTGTCCATCGGGTTCGACGGCGGCGATGTCCACACGTTGCCACACCAGTCCGTCGACGCTCGTGGCCAACGCCGTCGCCGGGGTCGGGCCGTTGGCCGTGCACACGACGGCGACGAAGCCGCTCGGTGCGACGACGACCGTCCCGACGTCGGAGCCCAACCCGGCCTGGAGGGCCGCTGTGTCGGCGGGAGCGAACGTGACACCGCCGTCGGCGGACACCCACGCCGCGGCCTGCACCACGTCGCCGGCGTCGATCCAGCCGGTCACGACGACGGTCGTAGCCGCTGGCAGCGACGCCGGAGGCGCCGCCTTCCGTGGCCTCACCGATCGGCAGCAGCGTGGTCTGCCACGAGTCGGTCGCGCGGATCGCCACGACCGGGTCGTTCAAGCCGTTCGTGCCACGCACGTACCCGGCCGCCACCAGTCCGCCGGCCGACGTCGCCAGTGCGTTCGCTGCACCGCGTGCCCGAACGGGTCGATCGGCTCGCCGAACGTGACACCGTCCAGCGCGGACCACACCGCCGGCTGCGGCGCGCCGACATCGTCCTCCACGAATCCGGCGACCGCCAGCTCGGTCCCGTGCCAGACGCCGTCGAGCGCCGTGGCCGAGGTGCCGGCAGCGAACGAGGGCTGGTCGGTCACCGCCGTCCAGTGTTCGCCCTCGGCGGACTCCCACATGGCCACCGTCGAGCGCTCGCCTGAGCGCGCCTGGGCGGTGCCGATCAGCAGGTAGCCGCGCCCGTTGGCGGGGGCGAGCAGCTCGCCTGCCGACGCCGACGGTTCGGCATCCGTCGCCGGCTCGACCACCGAGCGCACCGCCGTCGGCGGCGGCACGGTCGTCGTCGTGGTCGTCGCCGCCGCCGTGCTCGTCGTCGACTGCTCGGTCGCGGGCGGCGGCTCGCTCGTCGCAGGGGCGGTGGATCCCGGCGTGGTCGCCTCCGCCGGCGACGTGACCGGCGCCGCGTCGTCGTCGTCGCTGCACGCCACGAGGGTCACGGCGATGGCGACGGCCGTGACGAGACGGGTCAGGGTCGCAGCACGCACGTGGATCCGGTCGGTCCCGGCTCGCCGCCGACGAGCCGGCCGATCACCCAGGTGTCCTCGGGGATCGCCGCCTGCACCACGTCGGCGTCGCCGGCGCCGCACACGACGACCATGCCGATGCCCATGTTCAGCGTGCGGTGCAGCTCGTGGTCGTCGAGCCCGGTCGCCAGCTCGCGGACGAGCCGGAACAGCGGCGGCACCGGCCACGAACCCGAGCTCGACGTCGGCGTCGACGCCGTGCGGCAGCACCCGCGGCAGGTTCTCCGGCAGCCCGCCGCCGGTGATGTGGGCGAGTGCCTTGACCCGGCCGGTCGCCAGGCCGGGGCGAGCACGTCGAGGTAGCTGCGGTGCGGTTCGAGGAGGGCGTCGCCGAGCGGGCGGTCCATGCCGTCGGGCACGACGTCCATCGGGATCCACTCGAACAGCCGGCGCAGCAGTGAGTAGCCGTTGGTGTGCGGTCCGCTCGACGCCACGCCGATCAGCACGTCGCCGGCGCCGACGTCGTGGCGGGGGAGCAGCGCCGCCCGCTCGGCGACGCCGACGAGCGTGCCGGCGATGTCGAACGCGCCCGGCGCGTACACGCCGGGCATCTCCGCCGTCTCGCCGCCGAGCAGCGCGCACCCGGCGGCCTCGCACGCCTCGGCCATGCCGCGTCACGACGTCGGCGACGAGCTCGGCGTCGAGCCGGCTGGAGGCGATGTAGTCGAGGAAGAACAGCGGGCGTGGCGCCCTGGACGAGCACGTCGTCGATGCAGTGGTTGACGATGTCGGCGCCGACGCCGCGCACGCGGCCGAGGCGGGCGGCGAGCTCGACCTTCGTGCCGACGCCGTCGGTCGAGGCGACGAGCACGGGATCGTCCATCGCCGCGATCGCCTTGGCCGAGAACACGCCGCCGAAGCTGCCGACGCCGCGCACGACCTCGGCGCCGTGGGTGCGCTCGACGGCGGCCTTCATCCGGGCGACGGCGCGGTTGCCCTCGTCGATGTCGACACCGGCGTCGGCGTACGAGCGCAGCGACGCGCCCGGCGCCCGCCACCCGATGTCCCGCCGCACCTGCATCCCCTCGAACCGCACGCCGGCCATCGCCTCGTACGCGGCGGCCCGCGCCTCGGCGAGGTCGGCCCCGACCCCGGTGACCGCCAGCACCCGCCCACCCGTCACCCGCCCGTCCGCCATCCCCGCCGGGAACAGCAGGGCCGACGGTTCTGACGACAGTTGTTCGCGCTCAGCGGGACACAAGTGTCGTCAGAACCTCTCCGCCCAGGATCGGGGCGGCGGGGTAGCCGGGGGCGGCGGCGACGACGGTGCATGCCGCGCCGGGGCGGATCGACAGCGTGACCGACGACAGGTCGCCGCGGGTGGCGGCCAGGGCGAGCGAGGCGAGGTCGGACTCGAGCAGCGGCAGCACGGCTTGGGCTTCGGGATCGCCGAAGCGGACGTTGTACTCGACGAGGCGCGGCCCGTCGGCCGTGAGCATCAACCCGGCGTAGAGCACGCCGACGTACGGCGTGCCGGCCGCGGCGAAGTGGTCGAGCACCGGCTGGACGAACGTCGCGACGAGGTCGTCGGCGCTGTACGGCACCGGCGCCGGTGCGTAGGCGCCCATGCCGCCGGTGTTCGGCCCGGTGTCGCCCTCGCCGATGCGCTTGTGGTCCTGGGCCAGCGGCAGCGCCCGCGCCACCGTGCCGTCGCACAGCGCCAGCAGCGAGCACTCCGGGCCGCTCATCCGCTCCTCGAGCACGAACGGGCCGTCGGCGGCGCGGATCGCGGCGATCGTGGCCGCGTCGTCGTCGGGCACGGTCACGCCCTTGCCGGCGGCGAGGCCGTCGAGCTTGACGACGACCGGCCGGCCGAGCGCGCGCCACCACGCCATCGCCGACTCGACGTCGCCGGCGCCGAAGCGGGCGAACGCCGGCCCGGGGATGCCCAACCGAGTCGGCCAGCTGGCGGGCGTACCCCTTCGACGACTCCAGCCGCGCCAGCGCCGCCGTCGGGCCGAAGCACGGGACGCCGGCGTCGGCGCAGCGGTCGGCGGCACCCGCCACCAGCGCCGCCTCCGGGCCGGGGATCACGAGGTCGAGCGCGGTCGAGGTCGAGCGACTCGACGTCGCCGGCCAACGTGACGTCGTGGCCGTGCCGGCGGCACGCCCAGGCGATCGCCTGCTCGCGCCCGCCGCCGCCGATGACGCCGACGCGCATCAAGCAAGCACCCCCTCGAAGCTCAGCTTGACCGGCGCCTCGGTCGACCTCCAGCGGGTAGCGGCCGGTGAAGCAGGCGTTGCAGTAGCCGGTCTCGGCGCCGTCGTCGTTGCCGACGGCGCGCATCATCCCCTCCAGCGACAGGAACTCGAGGCTGTCGGCGCCCGACCCGCTCGCGGATCTCCTCGAGCGTCAGGCGGGCCGCCATCAGGTCGCCGTCGTGGCCCATGTCGACGCCGAAGTGGCACGGGTGGACGATCGGCGGGCACGTGATCCGCACGTGCACCTCGGTCGCTCCGGCGTCGCGGATCAGCTTGACCAGCGGCCCGGCCGTCGTCCCCCGCACCAGCGAGTCGTCGATCATCACGACCCGCTGGCCGGCCAGGTTCTCGCTCAGCGCGTTGAACTTCAGCGCCACGCCGCGGTCGCGGATCTCCTGCGTCGGCTCGATGAACGTGCGGCCGATGTAGCGGTTCTTGATCAGCCCGTCGTTGAACGGCACGCCGCTCGCCCGGGAGTAGCCGATCGCCGCCGGGATCGACGAGTCGGGCACGGGGATCACGACGTCGGCCTCGACCGGCGACTCGGCGGCCAGCTCGGCGCCGAGCTTCTCGCGCGCGAGGTGGACGTTGCGCCCGTTCCAGACCGAGTCGGGCCGCGAGAAGTAGACGAACTCGAACGTGCAGCGGGCCTGGCGCGGCGCCGCGGCGAGCGCCTGCCGGCGGTGCAGCTCGGCGCCGCGCAGGGTGATGATCTCGCCCGGCTGGACCTCGCTGATGTCGACGCAGCCGAGCGTCGACAGGGCGCACGTCTCGCTGGCGACGGCGTGCCCGCCGTGCGGCAGGCGACCCACCGACAGCGGCCGGAACCCCCACGGGTCGCGCACGGCGACCACGCAGTCGGCGGCCAGCAGGACGAGCGAGAAGGCGCCCTTCCACGCCGGCAGCGTGCGCTCGACCGCGCTCCTCCCACGTGCGCCCGCCGGCGGCGGCGAGCATCAGCGTCATCACCTCGGAGTCGCTCGTCGCGGTCAGGCCGAAGCCGCGTGACAGCAGCTCGTCGCGCAGCGCCGGCGTGTTGACGATGTTGCCGTTGTGGGCGAGCGCCAGCGGGCCGTGCATCGTCTCGACGAGGAACGGCTGGATGTTCTTCTCGTTCGACGAGCCCGTCGTCGAGTAGCGGGTGTGGCCGATCGAGTGGTACCCGGCGAGCGGCTTCAGCGTCTCGTTGGTGAACACGTGCGACACCAGCCCGGCCTGCTTGTGCACCCGTGCCCGGTGACCGTCGCTGACGGCGATGCCGGCGGCCTCCTGGCCGCGGTGCTGCAGCGCGTACAACCCGAAGAACGTCAGCTGGGCGACGCCCTCGCCATGCGGCGTCGAGATCCCGAGCACCCCACACTCTTCACGGATGGTCATCGCAATCCTTTCAACTGCAGCGGCGATGCGTGCCTCGATCGGCGTGGCACCGGGCTCGAACGGCAGGCCGGTGAGCCGCTCGTAGGCGTCGATGTAGCGCGCCGACGTCGCCGTCCACACGTCCTCCGGCAGCTCGGGCACGTCGCCGTCGCCCGTGAAGCCGGCGTCGGCGAGCGCCCGGCGGACGACCTCCTTGTCGAGGCTCTCCGGCTCCTCGCCCGCGGCCAGCCGCTCCTCGTACGACTCGGCGACCCAGAACCGCGACGAGTCCGGCGTGTGCACCTCGTCGATCAGCAGCAGCTCGTCGTCGGGCGTCAGCCCGAACTCGTACTTCGTGTCGGCGAGGATCAGCCCGGCCGACGCGGCGACCTCCTGGCCACGCCGGAACAGCTCGAGGGCGATCGTCGACACCGCCTCCCAGCGGTGGGCGTCGACGAGCCCGCGCTCGACGACCTCGGCCCAGGTCAGCGGTTCGTCGTGCACCGATGACTCCGATGCGCCGGCTTCGTCGTCGGCGTGACCAGCGGTTCCGGCAGCGCGCGTGTTCTTCGCCAGGCCGTCGGGGAAGTGGAAGCCGTAGATCGTGCGCGCGCCCGCAGCGTACGGCCGCCACAGCGACGTCGACGTGACCCCCGTGATGTAGCCGCGCACGACCACCTCGACCGGCAGCGTCTCGGCCGACCGGGCGACGAGCAGGTTCGGGTCGGGGACGTCGACGACGTGGTTGGCCACGACGTCGGCGGTGCGCTCGAACCACCACGCGGCGAGCTGGTTGAGCACCTGTCCCTTGCACGGCACGCCGGCGACGATGCGGTCGAACGCCGACAGGCGGTCGGTCGTGACGAACAGCCGGCGCCCGCCGTCGAGGGCGTAGGAGATGCGCACCTTGCCCTCGCGCCGGTCGGGCAGGGGCAGGTCGATGTCGGTGAACGCGGTCATCGTGTGCTACTTGACATGGCGCACCGCCGCTTCGAACAGGCGCAGCCCGAGCGTGCGCGCCGTCGTCGGGTCGTGACGGTGGCGTGGATGTTGGCGGGTGATCACATGGTTCTCCGGATGGGGCATCAGGCCGAGCACGACACCGGTCGGGTCGCAGACGCCGGCGATGGCGGCGACGGACCCGTTCGGGTTGCTCCCGGCGTAGCGCAGGGCGACCTGCCCGGCGGCGGCGAGGCCGTCGGGGTCGGGATGGACGTAGCGCCCCTCGCCGTGGGCGATGGGGCAGTGGACGGGGTCGTCGAGCGCGGCGGTCCAGATGCACCGGCTCGTCCGGCTCGGCGGCGAGCTCGACCCAGCGGCAGTCGAAGCGACCGTGGTCGTTGTGGCCGAGCGCGCCGGGCAGGAGGCCGGCGCGGGTCAGCACCTGGAACCCGTTGCAGATCCCGATGACCGGCCGGCCGCTCGCCACGAACGAGCGCAGGCGCTCGCCGAGTCGTCCGCCCGCAGCACCGGTGAGGTCGAGACCGAGCATGCGGCCGGCGCCGAGCGCGTCGCCGTAGCTGAACCCGCCGGCGACGACGACGATGCGCGCCTCGTCGAGCAGATCGGGATCGGCGACCAGCTCGCCGATCAGGACGACCTCCGGCTCGGCGCCGGCGAGGTCGAGGGCGAGCACGGCGTCGGTGTCCCGGTTGGTGCCCGGCCCGGCGACGACGACAGCGGCGGGCCGGCTCACGAGGACCCCCCGGAGAACGCGGCGACGAGGTCGTCGACGGGGATCGGCGCCATGCCCGGTGATGGTGAGCACGGGCTCGGACGTGACCACGCCGAGGCGGATCACCGGTCCGACGAGTGGCCTCGAGGGCATCGACGTCGTCGGGTCGGACCTCGACGACGTGGCGCCCCGTGGACTCGGCGAACAGCGCCGTCGCCAGGTCGTCGTGGGGGAGCCGGTCGATCGTCGCCCCCAGCCGGCCGGAGATGCACAGCTCGGCCAGGGCGACCGCCAGCCCGCCCTCGCTGACGTCGTGGCAGGACTGGACGAGGCCGGCGCGGATCGCCGCGTGCAGGCGGCGGTAGCGGGCCGGTGCGTCGGGGTCCGGTTGTGGGACGGCACCGGTCTCGACCGGCGCGCCGAGCACGAGGTCGAGGTGGCTGCCGGCGAACTCGGGTGCGGTTCGCCCGAGCAGCACGAGCACGTTGCCGGGCGCGGTGAGCTCGGCGGTCACGGTGCGCCCGACGTCGGGCACGTGGGCGACGGCCGTGATCACCAGCGTCGGCGGGACGGCGTGGCGCCGGCCGTCGGCGCCGACGTACTCGTTGTTCAGCGAGTCCTTGCCGGACACGAACGGGGCGCCGTTGGCGATCGCCGCGTCGTGACACCCGCGCACGGCCGCCACCAGCTCGCCGAGCGTGCTCGGCCGGCGCGGATCGCCCCACGAGAAGTTGTCGAGCAGGGCGACGCGATCGGGATCGGCGCCGACGGCGACGACGTTGCGGATCGCCTCGTCGACCGACGGCGTGGGCCATCGCCTCGGGGTCGTGCAGCCCGTACCACGGGTTGACGCCGATGCCGACGGCGATGCCGTGGGTGTCGCGGGGATCGGCGAGCACGACGCCGTCGCCGGGTCCGTCGCCCTCGACGCCGACGAGCGGGCGCACCGCGGTGCCGCCGCCGATCTCGTGGTCGTAGCGGTGGATCGTCGCCGCCTTGGAGGCGATGTTGCGGTGGGCGAGCAGGGCGAGCAGCGTGGAAGCAGGATCGTCGACCGTGCGGCCGGCAGGCTGCCGCGTCGGGACCGCGATCTCGGCCGTCATCTGCCGCTGCGGTCGACCGTCGTGGAGGAACGTCGTGTCGAGGTCGAGCACGACGTCGCCGTCGTGGCGCACGACCAGGCGCCCGTCACCGGTGAAGGCGCCGAGGTCGGCCAGTTCGACGCCGTGGCGATCGCAGCGGGCGCGCAGCGCGGCGAGCCGATCCGGGGGCACGGCGACGACCATCCGCTCCTGGGCCTCGGACAGCCAGACCTCCCACGGCGCCAGGCCGGGGTACTTGAGCGGGACGGCCGTCAGCTCGACGTCGGCGCCGACACCGTCGGCCATCTCGCCGACCGCCGAGGACAGCCCGCCGGCGCCGCAGTCGGTGATCGCCGTCCACAGCTCGTCGGCGCCGGTGAGCACGTCGATCAGCAGCTTCTCGGTGACCGGGTCGCCGATCTGCACGCTGGCGCCGGCCACCTCGCCGGTCGTGGCGTCCATCGTGGCGCTGGAGAACGTCGCCCCGCGGATGCCGTCGCGCCCGGTGCGCCCGCCGAGCACGACGACGCGGTCTCCAGGAAACGGCCCGTCCGGCAGCGGGCGCTCGGCGGCCACGCCGATGCAGCCGCAGAAGACCAGTGGGTTGGTCGTGAACCCGGCGTCGTAGAGCACGGCGCCGGCGATGGTCGGCAGGCCGATCTTGTTGCCGTAGTCGGCGACGCCGTCGATCACGCCGTCGCGGATCCGCCGCGGGTGCAGGGCGCCGTCGGGGAGCTGCGGTGACGGGCAGGTCGGGCGGGCCGAAGCACAGCACGTCGGTGACGGCCACGGGACGATGCGCGGCGCCGAGCACGTCGCGGATCACGCCGCCGACGCCGGTGTTGGCGCCGCCGAACGGCTCGACGGCTGACGGGTGGTTGTGCGTCTCCGCCTTGAGGGCGATCGTCGTGCCGTCGACGAACGACACGATGCCGGCGTTGCCGACGAACGCCGACCGGACGAACGGGGCGGCGACGGTGTCAGTTGCCGCGCGCAGCTGATCGAGCAGCGACGGCAGCTCGGCCGCCGTCGATCGTCAGCGCGGCGCGGAACGTCTTGTGCGCGCAGTGCTCGCTCCACGTCTGGGCGAGCGTCTCCAGCTCGACGTCGGTCGGCTCCCTGCCGAGCGCCTCGAAGTGGTCGCGGACGGCGGCCAGCTCGGCGGGATCGAGGGCGAGGGCGCGCTCGTCGCCGAGCCTGGCGAGGCGCGTCCGGCGTCGAGGCCGCGCACGGCGATCGTCAGCACCCCGGCGTCGGTGTCGTCGCCGGGATGGAGGTCGGGCTCGGCCAGCTCGTCCGTCCAGTGCTCGATGATCGGGTTGGCGACGAGCCGGCGCAGGAGCACGTCGGCATCGGCGGGAGGCGTGCCAGGCGGCAGCTCGATGCGCCGGCCGGTGGCGGCGGCGTCGACGGTCACGCCGAGCTGGGCGGCGGCGCGGACGACGGCCTCGGCGGCGCCGTCGGTCACCCCCGGGTGCAGCGTGATCTCGGCGTGCGGCCCCTCGCCGGCCTCGGGTGGCTCCCACGAACCGGACTGCAGGAGCGGGTCGGCGAGGAAGGCGCCGAGGCGGTCGAGGTCGGCGTCGTCGAGCTCGCCCTCGACGAAGACCAGGTCGGCGACCCGCACGTCGCCCGGCAACGAGAGCCCGAGCGCGCCGGCGCCGGCGGTGATGGCCACTGCGCGGGGGTCGTCGTCGCGGGACCGCACCGTGAAGCGACGGAGTGGTCGACGCCCGGACGTCACTGGCTCGACCCTACGGCGCGCGCGCCGCCGGGCCGGGTCCTCTGAACGAAAAGTCTCAGGTCGTCGCGACGGTGACGTCCGGCGTCGAGCCCGCTTGCGGCGGCGGATCAGGTTCATCGTGATGCCGGTGATCCCGAGGGCGATCGGGGTGAGCGCCAGCAGCGGTCCACAGCACACGCGTGGTCGTGCCGCCGAAGTCGCCCGTGTGCAGCGGGAAGGACCAGTCGTCCCATGACCTGGTCGAAGACGTTGCCCTCTTCGGGTGTGCCGTCGTAGAGGATCTCACCGCTGTACTGGTCGACGGCCACGTAGACGTTGCCGGCGCCGGTCTCCCGCGTCCACGGGTCGAAGCCGCGGGTCACCCACGCCGAGTAGGTCGACGTCTCGTCGAACGGCGGCGTGATCGACTGCACGGCGCGTTCGGGGTAGCGCTCCTCGATCGCCGCCAGCGCGGCGTCGACGTCGATGCGCTCGCGGCCGTCGGCCTCGCCGGAGATGGCGTCGTCGGGAGGCGTCCACAGGAAGAAGTCGCGCTTCGCCGGCGTGGCGTTCTCGAACCACGAGTTGAGGTTGGGGAAGGCGAAGGCCATGCCGGTGAAGGCGACGACGAGCAGCGGGACCCAGACGACGAACCCGATGACCTTGTGGATCGACATGTTGAAGGCGAACGCCCCGCGCCCACGCTTGATCACCAGCGCCGTCGCCCAGCGGCGCACGCCCGGCCAGTACCACACGTAGAAGCCGGTGAGCAGCACGACGATGAACAGCACCGACAGCCAGCCGACCATGTCCATGCCGTCGGGGAGCACGTCACAGGCGACGCCCTTGATCCCGCCCGGCTCGATGCCTTCTGCGTCGGCGCGGCACCATCCGGTCTCGGGGTCGAAGGCGCCGAAGGGGCCCCAGTCCTGCCACAGGTACATGTGCCCGCGGTACAGCCACCACGACGCCCCCTCGGTGTCGACGGCGCGGTCGTTGATCGTCGGCGCTGCCAGGATCGACGAAGTATGTGACGTGCTCGTGCAGTGGCTCCTCGCCCTCGGCGGGCTCGGGGGCGCCCTCGACCGGCACCTCGAGGAAGACCTGGTACACGCCGCGCCCGTTGCGCGGCATGGTCAGGAAGGACAGGTCGGCGTCGCCTCCGGCCGCTTCGATGGCCGCGTCGGTGGCCGCCTGCGGGCCGACGTCGCCAGCCGTCGTGTCGTAGCGGCCCGGGTTCAGCCAGCTCTCGAAGGCGTGGTGGAAGACGAGCCAGGCACCGGTGAGCGAGACGATGACGACCCAGGCGAAGAGGGCGATCGAGGTCCAGCGGTGGACCTTGACGATCGCTCGCCGCGGCCGCATGAACACGGCGCGGACCCGACGACGTCTGGGTGCCGGTGCCGCGGGTTTCGGCGTCGCCTCGCTCGTGGTGGCGGTCAGTTCGTCGTCGACCAGGACCATGCGCAGTCTCCCTGATGTAAAGGTTCCCTAACTTCGCGTATTGATCTGCTGATTGCAAGAAGTTCGGAGGGCCGTCCAACCACTGGCGCCGGCGGAGACGTACCGTGGTGCGGATGGAGGACGGCGCCGCGCTCACGCGACTGGTGCTCGTCCGCCACGGGGAGTCACGAACGAGCGTCGATCGCTCGATCGGCGGGCCGCGCACCTGCTCCGGTCTGTCCGAGCTCGGGCGGCGGCAGTGCGAGCGGCTGGCGGCGAGGCTGGCCGAGACGGGGGAAGTGGCTGGTGTCGTGCTGTACGCCAGCGCCTACGCCCGGGCGAAGGAGACGGCCGAGCTGCTGGCGCCGGCGCTCGGCGGCGCCGAGGTCCACGTCGAGGAGGGGTTCGGCGAGCACGACCCCGGGCCGGACTGCGACGGGCTGACGTTCGAGGAGTTCATCGAGCGCCACGGCATGCCGGATTGGGAGGCCGACCCGCATGCCGTCACGTTCCCTGGTGGGGAGACGATCGCCGAGCTGCACCACCGTGTCGGTGTCGCCGTGCGCGACGTCGTCGCCCGGCACCCTGGCCGGACGATCGTCGTCTGCTGCCACGGCGGCGTCGTCAACGCCGTGCTGCGGATCGCCCTTCGGGCGCCGCCCGTCGGCGACTTCGAGCTGTTCACGACGAACGCCTCGCTGACCGAGCTGGTCCTCGTGCGGCCCGGCCGCTGGCGGCTGTTGCGCTACAACGACGCCGCGCACCTCGCCGGCCTCCCGCTCGCAACCGCACGCGAGTGACCGCGTGGGTGGTCGTCGGGGCGGGCTCGGCCGGATGCGTCGTCGCCGGCCGACTGGCCGAGGCCGGTCACACGGTGACGCTGGTCGAGGCCGGCTCAGCCGTTCCCGGGCGCGCGGTCGGGGCGGCGAGCTTCTTCGAGGCGATGGCCGAGCCGGGCCGGCTGTTCCCCGGGTCGTTCGCGCGAGGCCGGGGGGTCGGTGGCTCGAGCGCTGTGAACGGGATGATCGCCACGGCCGGCGAGCCCGCGCAGTACGCCGACTGGGGTTGGCACGACGCCATCGAGGCGTTCGCTCGAGTCCGGGTCCCCCTCGAACGGCCCGACGACGACGAGCTCGGCCCGGTCGACCGGGCACTGCTCGCCGCTGCGCCCGACGCCGAGGTCGTCACGCTGACGCGTCGGGCCGGCCATCGTGTGACCGCGGCCGACGCCTACCTGTCGGATGTGTCCGTCGATGTTGTCGGCGACACCACGGTGACGGGCCTCCGTCTCGACGGTCCGGCGGGCCACCGGTGTCGTCACCGGTGGCGGACGAGTGGTGGAGGGCGAGCGGATCGCGCTCGCTGCCGGCGCCATCGGATCGCCCGGCCCTGCTCGGCGGTCTCGGTCGAGCGCCGCGCAACCATGCCGGCCTGCCGATCACGCTGCGCGTACGTGGCGACGTCGACCCGCGCTCGCTCGTGACCGCATGCCTGCTGCGGCGCGGCGACGTACAGGTCCAGGCGCTCAACCACCTCGGGCCGACGACACCGGGGCACGCCATGCTGCTCGTCGCGGCGATGGGCGCCGACCGGCTCGACGCCGGGTTGGCGCTCGCCAGGGAGCTGCTCGCCCATCCCGCGTTCACCGAACTCGTCGACGACGTCACGATCGGCGACAGCCCGGCGGGGATCTACCACGCCACCTCGACGTGCCCGATGGGCACGGTCGTCGACGACGACGGTCTGGTCGTGGGGACGGACAACGTCCACGTCGTCGACGCCTCGGTGTTCCCCGACATCCCGTCGACGAACACCTACCTGCCGACGCTGATGCTCGCCGAGCGCCTCGCCGCCCGACTCGTCGCGCTCTGAGCGCTCACACGGCGGCGAGCAGCTCGTCCATCGATTCGTGCATCAGCTCGGTGAGCCGCCAGACGTCGGGCACGAGCTGACGGTCGGCGACGAAGCCGAAGTCGAGGTTGCCGTTGTAGCTCTGCACCGTCATGTTCAGGCCCTGCCCGTCGGCCAGCGCCGAGATCGGGTAGAAGTGCTCGAGGCGGGCGCCGGCCGAGTACAGCGGCATCGTCGGGCCCGGCACGTTGGAGATGATCAGGTTGAACGGCGGCGCCGTGCGGTCGGCGATGTGCAGCCGGCTGTACATCCGCATCGCCCGGGCGGCGATCGCCGGCGGGGCGAACTGGGTGAAGTCCTGCAGCGTGTCGGCCGGGATGGCGGCGAACTGCGTCTTCGCCTTGGTCATGCTCTGCTGCACGCGCTGCAGCCGCGCTGCGGGGTCCGCCTCGTTCGTCGCCAGGTCGGCGAGCAGCATCGACACCCGGTTCTGGAACATGTCCTCCTCGCTGCCGCTGCGGACGCTCACCGGCACGGCGGCGATCAGGCTCTCGTCGGGCAGGCAGTCGTGCTCGATGAGGTACTGGCGCAACGTGCCGGAGCACAACGCCATGACGACGTCGTTGAACGTGCAACCAACGGCGCGGCGGATCTTCTTGGCGTCCTCGAGTGGGATCGTCGTGTACGAGAAGCGCCGGTGCGGCGTGATCGATGCGTTCCAGGGTGTCCGCGGCGCCGCCGTCGGCGGCAGTGCGGGTGGATCGTCGACCTCGTTGGTCGACCCTCGGAGCCGGCGCCGCATGAGGTCGCCCAGCGGCCCGGGCATCGGCTGGGCAATGAGGTCGGCGATGGCGCGGATCCCCGAGCTGCCCGTCGCCGCGCTCAGGTCGCGCATCGTGCGCACGGACAGGCGCACGACCTTCTCCGGCCGGCGCAGGTACTGCACGAGCGTCCGCTGGAGCAGCTGCTGATCGGTCGGCACCCGGTCGGGCGACCACGCCGCCGGCTCGCCGGAGTGGATCGTGTCGGGCTCGGTGTCGAGGCTGGCGGCGAGCATCTTCGCTCCCGATGCTCCGTCGATCGTGGCGTGGTGCACCTTGGTCAGCTGGGCGATGCGCGTGCCACCGTCGACGCCTTCGATCACGTACAGCTCCCACAGCGGCCGCGACCGGTCGAGTGGGCGGGCGTGGATCCTGCACACGACCTCGGCCAGCTGTTGCGGCGTACCGGGCGCCGGGACGGCGTGGTGGCGGACGTGGAAGTCGATGTCGAAGTCGGGGTCCTCGATCCAGTACGGCAGGTCGAGGCCGAGGGGCACCTCGACGAGTCGGCGACGGTACGGTGCGAGCTGGTCGATGCGCTCGAGGATGACTCGCTTGGTCGCCTCGAGACCGGCGCCGCCGGGCGAGTCCCCGGGGTCGAAGATGTTCACCGAGCCGACGTGGCCGAACACCGAGTTGGTCTCCATGTTGAGGAAGCTGACGTCCACCCCGGAGAGTTGCTGCATGCGCACGACTGTAGGTCCCTCGGCGGAGGTGGTATCCATGCCCCATGGCCGCTGATCGCAACCGGCACGGGACGGTTCACGAGGCCGGCGACCGCTGCCTCGCCTACGTCCAGGGCGACGGTTCGTGGGGGTGGAGCAACGCCGGGTTGATCGTCGGGGACGGTCGTTCGCTGCTCGTCGACACGCTTGTTCGACCTCCGCCTCACCGCCGAGATGCTCGACGCGCTGGCGTCGCACACGGCGTCGGCACCGATCGACACCGTCGTCAACACCCACGCCAACGGCGACCACTGCTATGGCAACCAGCTCGTGGCCGGCGCCGAGATCATCGCCTCGTCGGCGGCCGCGGCGGAGATGGCAGAGGTCCCACCTGCCCTGCTCGCCGGGCTGAATGCCGCGCCGGGCGACGTCGGCGACCTGTTCCGCAGCTTCTTCGGCGACTTCCAGTTCGAGGGCATCGAGCTGACCCTGCCGACGCGCACCTTCGACGGCCGGCTGACCGTCGACGTCGCGGGCCGGGTGGCCGAGCTGATCGAGGTCGGCCCGGCCCACACCAGAGGCGACGTCATCGTCCACGTTCCCGATGCCGCGCACCGTCTACACCGGCGACATCCTCTTCATCGGCGGCACGCCCATCGTCTGGGCCGGCCCGCTCGGCAACTGGATCGCCGCGTGCGACCTGTTGCTGTCGCTGGACGTCGACGTCGTCGTGCCTGGGCACGGACCGCTGACCGACGCGTCAGGCGTCATCGCCGTGCGCGACTACCTCGCCTTCGTCGAGCGCGAGGCGACGGCCCGCCACGACGCCGGGCTCGATGCGTTCGACGCGGCGAGGGAGATCGCCCGGCTCGTCGACGCCGGCGACGACTTCGGGTCGTGGGGCGAGGCGGGGCGCATCGCCGTCAACGTCGAGACGGTGTACCGAACGATCGATCCGTCCCACCAGAGCCCAGACATCGTCGAGCAGTTCCGCCGGATGGCTGCGCTCGAGCACGCCTGAATGGCGGGCCCCGATCTCGACGTCGTCGTCGTCGGCGACGGGCCGGCGGGGCTGGCGCTCGGTGCGGCGTGTCGCCGGGCGGGCGTGGCGACGGCTGTCGTCGGGCTCGGATCGCCGTGGCCGGCGACGTACGGCACCTGGCGAGACGACGTCCCGGACCTGCCCGACACGTGCTTCGCCCACATCGCCCCGCGGGTCGTCGTCCACGGTCATCGCCGCCATCTCCTCGAGCGGGCGTACGGCATCATCGACAACGCGGCCCTCCGGGCCCACCTCGCCGACGGCGTCGACGTCCGCGTGGCCTGTGTCGAGCGGATCCGAGCACTTCGAGTGGGGTAGTCGCCTCCTGACCGACACGGGCGCCCTCGACGCCCGGCTCGTCGTCGAGGCTGCCGGGTTCCCGCCGATGCTCGGCCGGGCGCCGCCGCCGGCGGCCCACCAGACGGCGTACGGCGTCGTCGTCGCGCGAGCGACCGTCGGTGTACGCGGACGACGACCTAGTGCTGATGGACCTCCGACCGGTGACGCGGCGCGGCTCGACCGACGTTCTGCTACGTCGTGCCGGTCGCCGGCGGATGGCTCGTCGAGGAGACCGTGCTGGCGGGACGCCCTGCGGTGGGGGTGGAGCCGCTCCGTGACGCGCTCGTCGTCCGCCTCGGCGGCGAGGTGGTCGCGTCGGCTGACGGGCGAGGAGGTCGTGAGCATCCCGATGGGTGGGCGGCTGCCCGACCGGCACCAGCCGGTCGTGCCGTTCGGCGCGGCGGCCAAGCTGACCCATCCGGCGACTGGCTTCTCGGTGGCGTCCTCGCTCCGGGCGGCGCCACGGGTCGCCGCGGCGATCGCCGACGGCGGTGACGCGCCGACGGGTCTGGGACGCGGTGTGGCCGGCGCCGCTCCGGCGCACGCGCCGCCTGCACGACTACGGGTTGGAGGTCCTGCTCGGTCTCGGTCCGACGGAGCTGGCGTCGTTCTTCGACGCCTTCTTCGACCTCCCCGTCGACGTGTGGGCGGCGTACCTGCGGGTCGACAGCCCGCCTGCAGCCGTGCTCAGGGTGATGTCGGCTGTGGTGCGGCGACTTCCGTGGTCGATGCGCCGCCGGCTCCTGGCGAACCCGTTCGGCGGTCGTTGAGCGACTTGCGCACGGCCAACACCCAGCCGACCACGACGGCGGCGGCGAAGATGAACCACTGCACGGCGTAGGACAGGTGCGGGCCCTCGGTCAGCTCGGGCACCGCGACGGGTTGCGGGAACGGGCCCGTCTCCGCCGGCTCCGACGAGACCAGCTCGACCCACATCGGCACGAGCGGTTGGGGGAGCTGGGGCGCCAGGCGCTCGAAGTCGATGCGTTGCACCTCGGTGAGCTCGCCGGACGGTGCATCGGTGACCTGCCCGCGGCGCCGTTGCTGCGGTTGACGGAGGCGGCCGACGATCTCGACCTCGCCCGCTGGCGCCGGCGCGGCAGTCTCGCCGAGCGGGACGAAGCCCCGTTGCACGAGCAGCGTGCGTCCGTCGTCGAGGAGCATCGGGGTGACGACGAGATCGCCGGCGACGCCACCTTCCGAGCGGTTGACGACGACGAACTGCTCGTCCGGGACGTAGGTGCCGGACACCTCGACGGCTCGCCACTCGACGGCTGGCGTCGTTGGCCCCGGTCGCCATCACGTCGGTGAGCGGCGCTGCCGGCAGATCGATGCGGCTGCTCACCGTCTCGTTGAACGCCTGCCGCTCGTCGAGCCGGCGCAGCTGCCAGAAGCCGAGGTTGATCATCGCCACGACGGCGGCGATGGCGAGGAGGTGGAAGGCGATCCAGCGCGGCGTGAGCAGGAACCTGTACATGCCGGCGGTGACGGTAGCGGCGGGGCCTCCGGTACGGTCGGCGTCGGTGGAGCTGCCCGACTTCCACATCCCGCACGCCGAGAAGATCGAGTGGATGATCGAGACCGACGGCTTCGCCGTCGAGCCGGTGGCACCCGACGCGACCAGCGATCCGCCGCGCGCCGGGTACACCTACACGATCGGGTTCCCCGACCATGCCGGCTTCCCCGACGTCGTCGTGTTCGGGCTCACCCCGGTCGCCGCACGCGGCCTGCTCGGCATGGTCGCCGAGCTGTGCCGCGGCGGCACCGAGATCCCGCTCGACGCCGAGCTCGTCGGCTTGCTCGACAACGACCTGCGCTGCCGCTTCGCCCACGTCGAGATGGGCGAGTGGGGGCCGCTGTTCACGACGGCCGAGGCGTGGTACCGGGGCGAGCGGTTCGAGATGGTGCAGCTGATCTATCCCGACCGCAACGGCTTCCTGCCCTACGAGCCCGGCTTCGACCACCGCATGCGCTTCGCCCAGCCGGTCATCGAGTTTCGGAAGTCGACTCTGACGCTGGACTACGGACCTGCCGGGTCGCTGCTACCGCAGCATTTCGAGCGGCCTGGACGTCCAGGCCCGGCAACCTGGGTGAACGCCCCAAGGTGCCTCTGCCGCCCGGCGACGGGCGGGATGTGGCCGGTCCGCCGGCAACGAAGCGTTCGGTCGCTCGCGATGCCCGAGACGAGATGGGAGCGTGCCGCCGATGACACCCGAGTTCGCGAGCGAGGGTGCACGCCGCGCGACCGGGGCGTGGCTGCCGGGTGACCCACCCGGCCATCGACGCTTCCTGACGCTCGACCGGCGCTTCGCCACCGAGAGCGGGATCGCCCTGTCCGACGTGACGATCGCCTACGAGACGTGGGGCACGCTCGACGAGCAGGCCGCCAACGCCATCCTGCTCTGCCACGCATGGACCGGCGACAGCCACGTGACGGGCCCGGCCGGGCGCGGACACCCCACTCCCGGCTGGTGGGAGGGGATGGTCGGCCCGGGGCGGGCGATCGACACCGACCGCTGGTTCGTCGTGTGTCCCAATGTCCTCGGCGGCTGCCAGGGCTCGACCGGTCCGGCATCGCCGCACCCTGCCGACGGCCGGCCGTACGCCTCGCGCTTCCCCGTGCTCACCATCCGCGACATGGTGCGTGCCCAGGCCAAGCTCGCCGACCACCTCGGCATCGACTGCTGGCACGCAGTCGTCGGTGGCTCGATGGGTGGGATGCAGGTGCTCGAGTGGGCGATCATGTACCCGCACCGCGTGCGCTCGATGATCCCGATCGCCACGTGCATGCAGGCGACGGCGCAGCAGATCGCGTGGGGCGCGATCGGGCGGCGGGCCATCGCCCTCGACCCTCGCTGGCGCGGCGGCGACTACTACGGCGCCATCGACGACGGGCCCGAGGACGGGTTGGCGATCGCCCGCATGGTCGCCCAGGTGACGTTCCGCAGCGACAACGTGTTCACCGACCGGTTCGGTCGCGACCTCCTCGACCGCACGAGCGACACGTTCGGCCTGTGGCAGCAGTTCGAGGTCGAGCGCTACCTCGAGCACCACGGCACGAAGCTGATCCACCGCTTCGACGCCAACAGCTACCTCGTGATCGGCAAGGCGATGGACCTCCACGACGTCGCCCGCGGACGCGGCAACCTCGCCGCGGCGATGGGACGGGTGCGCGCGGCGAGCCTGGCGATCGGCATCTCGTCGGACCTGCTGTACCCGAACTACCAGCAACGCCAGATCGACGAGATGCTGCGGTCCGAAGGTGTGTGGAGCCGGTACGTCGAGATCGACTCTCCGCACGGCCACGACGCCTTCCTCATCAACCTCGATCAGATCGGCGGCCCCATCGCCGACTTCGTGGATCGGGTGTCGGAACGCTGACGACATGCGGGTTGGCCGGATCGTTCTCCGGCGTCAGCTCGTCGAGCATGGCGACGAGCCGGCTCGACGACGGCACCCGGAGCGTGAGCAGGTTGCCGTCGGGGTCGGGCGGCACGGCCGACAGGATGTACAGCTGCTTGCCGCCCGGCGGACGCGGGGACTTGGCCCGGATGCGCCACACACGGCTCGTCGAGCGCATCAGGTTTCGGCGCGACAGCACGATCCCGCCGTCGGGGAGGAACGAACCGCGGAGCTCCCGCCGGCGGCCGACGACGTTGCCGAACCGATCGATGCTCTCCGACGTCGTCAGGAACCGCGCGCCGTCCTTGGACACCCAGTGCGGCTCGATGCGATACGCGAGGTAGACGAGCCCGCCACATACGGCGATCGCGCCGAACGTCCACAGCAGTTCCGACATGGTGCATCGAAGTGTGCCACCGGTGGCGAACCTGCGATGATCGGCGCCGCTGTGGCCGTCGCCGGAACCTCCCCAGTCATCGGACTCGCCGGTTCGACGGGTTCGACCACGATCGTGCTCGTCGTCCTCCTGCTGGCGCTCGGTGTGGCGATGGTCGTCACCGCGGTGTGGCTGGTGCGCTCCACGCGCACCGACACCAAGGTCCTCGCCCCGCTCGAGGTGATGGGTGATCGCGGCTGGTCGAAGGCGGATGGTGACGACCGCACCGCCCGGTTGACCGCGGTGCGCCCGGAGGGGGCGCCGCCGCCCGCGCCGATGATCCCCTACGAGGACGACGCCGACGTCGAGCCGGTCGTCGAGCCGGTGGTCGAGGCCGTCGTCGAGCCGACGCCAGCGAGGAGCCACTCGCCCGACGACGAGTAGCGGTACTGTCGCCGGCATGGCCACGCTCGACGTCGACCAGATGCTGGCCCGGTTCCGCGACCGCGCCGCGGCGGTGAAGCGGCGGCCCTTGCCGCCGATCGCGGGGGAGGAGCGCCAGCAGTTCATCGCCCAGGCGAACGCCGACTTCCAGGACTTCTCGATCATCGGCGACGCCAACGGCGGCGATCGAGGACGGCGTGCTCGTGCTGCGCGTCGACCTGCGCCAGCACGACTGACGTGGAGGCACCGACGCTCGACGAGCTCGGCTTCTACACGCTCGCCGGCGCGCCCTCCTCCGCCCGCGACCTCATCGCCGAGGTGGACGACGGCGAACGGCTCGGTCTCGGTTGGTGCTTCATCTCCGAGCGCTTCAACATCAAGGAAGCAGCGACGCTCTGCGGCGCTGCCGGCGCCGTGTCGCAACGCCTGCAGATCGCCACTGCGGCGACGAACCACACGACGCGCCATCCGATCGTCACCGCCTCGTACGCCTCGACGATGCACTCGCTGACCGGCGGGCGCTTCACGCTCGGGCTCGGGCGGGGTATCGACCCGCTGATGCGGGCGTTCGGGCTGGCGCCGATCACGACCGCGCAGCTGGAGGACATCGCCGGCCTCCTGCGCCGGCTCTGGCGGGGAGAGACGGTCATCGGCCACGACGGTCCGGCCGGGAGCTATCCGTTCCTGCGCCTCGACCCCGAGTTCGACCTGCACATCCCGCTCGCCCTGACCGCGTTCGGGCCACGTTCGCTCGAGCTCGGCGGGCGGGTCTTCGACCACGTCGTGTTGCACACGTTCTTCTCCGACGAGACGCTCGCCCGTTGCGTGCGCACCGTCAAGGAGGCAGCCGATCGGGCCGGGCCGCGATCCGGCGATGGTCAAGGTGTGGTCGTGCCTGGCAACGGTCCCGGACCACATGGCCGAGCCGGTGCGGCTGAACAAGACGGTCGGCCGGCTGGCCACCTACCTGCAGGCGTACGGCGACCTGATGGTGTCGACCAATGGCTGGGACCCCGCCGTGCTGGAACGGTTCCGTGCCGATCCACTCGTCGCCGGGTTCCGCGGCGCGCTGGACGCGTCGGCGAGCACCGAGCAGCTCGAGCACGTCGCAACACTGCTGCCCGACAGCTGGCTCACACCGCTCGCCACCGGTACGCCGGAGCAGTGCGTCGGCGTCGTCGACAGCCAGTTCGATCTCGGCGCCGACGGCGTGATCCTCCACGGCGTTGCTCCCGCCGACCTCACCGATGTCGTCGACGCCTACCGCCGCCACAGGTGACGCGGCATGTCGGGCAGTTGATCACCGTGACGGGTTGGTGCAGGCAGCGGGCTCCCCGATCCGCGACGCTGTGTCGATGGTGCTTCGCGGGGTCTCAGGCGTGGTGAGCGGTTGACGGCGGTGGAGGGCCACGTGCCCGGTCGTGGCGTCGCTGCGGACCTACGAGCGGCGTTGGCTGCGCTCCGATCTCGTGGCCGGGATCGTGCTGGCGGCGATCCTGGTCCCACAGGGCATGGCGTACGCCGAGCTCGCCGGGCTGCCGCCGGTGAACGGTCTGTACACCACGATCGCCTGTCTCGTCGGCTATGCCCTGATGGGGCCGTCGAAGATCTTGGTGCTCGGCCCCGACTCGTCGCTCGGGCCGCTGATCTTCGCCGCCATCACCCCGCTCGTCGTGGCCGGCGACGACCCTGCCACCGCGATTGCGCTGGCCGGCATGCTCGCCATCCTGGTCGGCCTCATCGAGGTCGGGCTCGGTGTCGGCAAGCTCGGCTTCGTCGCCGACCTGCTCTCGAGCGAGGTCCAGGTCGGCTACATGAACGGACTGGCGATCGTCATCATCGTCGGGCAGCTGCCGAAGCTCAGCGGGTTCTCGACGGACGCCGACACCTTCGTCGAGGAGGTGCGGGAGTTCGTGACGAACTTCGACCAGCGCGACGCCACGGCCCTCAGCGTGGGGCTCGCCACGCTCGCCGTGCTGCTCGTGCTCCCGCGCGTCACCCGTGCAGTTCCTGCCGTCCTCGTCGCGGTGGTCGGCGCCACCGTCGTCACCGCCGTGTTCGACCTCGACATCGCCACGGTCGGCACGCTTCCCGAGGGGCTGCCCACACCCGACGTGCCGTGGACCGAGCATCGGTGACGTCGTGCCGCTGCTCGTCGCCGCGGTGGGGATCACGCTCGTGTCGCTGACCGACACCATCGCCCTGTCCACGTCGTTCAACGCCCGCCGTGGCGAGCAGGTGAAGCCGAACCAGGAGATGATCGGCATCGGCTCGGCGAACATCGCCGCCGGTTTCTTCCGCGGGTTCGCCATCTCGGCGAGCAGCTCCCGTACGGCGGTCGCCGAGCAGTCGGGAGCCAAGAGCCAGCTCGCCGGCATCGTCGGCGCCGGCATCGTCGTGCTGCTGCTGCTGTTCTTCAACGGGCTCCTCGCCGACCTGCCGAACTCCGCGCTGGCTGCGGTGGTCATCGCCGCGGCGCTCTCGCTCGCCGACTTCGCCCTGCTCGCCCGAGTGTGGAAGGTCCGACGCTCCGCCGTGGTGCTCTCGCTCGTCGCCAGCGCCGGCGTCATCTTCCTCGGCGTGCTCGAAGGCATCGTCGTCGCCGTCGTGCTGTCGATCCTGCTCTTCTTCCAGCAGAACTGGTGGCCGCACGGCGAAGTGCTCGGACGTGTGCCCGGCCGCGAGGGCTGGCACAGCGACCAGGGCGGTGACGGCTTCGACGAGCAACCCGACGTGGTCGTGTTCCGCTGGGAGGCGCCGCTGTTCTTCGCCAACTCCGGCATCTTCGCCGACCAGGTGCGCGAGCTGGTGCGAGGAGCGCCGGCCGGCGATGGGTGGTGCTGCAGTGCGAGGCCATCACCGACATCGACGTCACCGCGGCCGGAATGCTCGAGCGCCTCGACAACGAGCTCAACGCCAACAGGCGTCCACCTCGCCTTCGTCGAGCTACGCACCCGCCTCCGTGACCTCGTCCACGACTACGGACTCCTCCACACCCTCGACCGCGACCACTTCTACGCCTCCATCGACGAGGCCCTCACCGACATCGCCCGGACCCCCGGCAGAACAGAACCCCGCGCCATAGGAAGCCAGAACATTCGAACGCACCTCGACGCTCGCTGACAGCGGCTCGGATGACGCTCGACCGCTGTCCGTTGTCGCACGTGCTCGACGTCGTAGCGTCGCGCGCCGTGACGAGCACCGCTGTCAAGCCGCCGGTCGAAAGCGGCTGGCGGCGATCGTCGCCGTCCTGTTGGTCGTCGGCGTGGTCGTGGCCACGGTCGGCCGGGTCGTCAACGAGCCGCTGCGCGTCGCGGGCGAACTCCTCCTCGTCGTCGTGGCGGTCGGTGGCGCCTGGGTGGCGCTCACCACGACGAAGGCGCGTCGGGGGACCGCCGTGATCGTGACCCTGGCCGCAGTCGTCGGCGTTGATCGTCAGCGTGATCAACGCGGAGGGCTACCGCATCACCTCGGTCGTCGTACGCATCGTCTCGCTCGTCGTCGCCGTCGCCCTCGCGAAGTACGCACTGGGCACCACGGTTGGCGCGCTCAAGCAGAGCGAGACCGAGGGCACGCCGGTGCCGGCCGCCACCCGAGGCGTCCTGTTCATGAACCTCAAGTCCGGGGGTGGCAAGGCGGAGCGGTTCCATCTCGTGGACGAGTGCACGAGGCGCGGCATCCAGCCGGTGGTGCTGGAGCCGGGCCAAGACTGGCTTCAGGTGGTGCGGGACGTAGCCGCCAGCGGTGTCGACGTCCTCGGCATGGCCGGCGGCGACGGTTCCCAGGCGATGGTCGGCACAGTGGCGGTCGAAATGGGGTTGCCCATGGTCGTGGTACCGGCCGGCACGAGGAACCACCTCGCCCTCGACCTTGGACTCGACCGTGACGACGTTGTCGGCGCGCTCGACGGTTACGCGGAGGCCGTCGAGCGGACGATGGACCTGGCTGACGTCAACGGCCACGTGTTCGTGAACAACGTGTCGCTCGGCCTGTACGCCGCCATCGTGCGCTCCGCGGCGTACCGCGACGCGAAGGTGGACACGACTCTCGCCACCCTGCCTCAGGTGTTGGGTCCGCAGAGCGAACCGTTCGACCTGCGGTTCACGGGCGCCGACGGCGCGGAGCAACGAGGCGCCCACATCATCCAGATCTCCAACAACCCGTACGGCACCACGTTCGGTGGCCGCGGGAGCCGGCCTCGGTTGGACACCCATCAGCTCGGTGTCGTGGCGTTGGTGCTGGCCAAGCGGGGCGACGCCGCAGCGTTCCTGGCCGCCCTCGCATCCGGCCATCCGGAGCGCTTCGGAGGACTCTCGTCGTGGGCGCACACCGACGTTCGAGGTCACGTCCGATGCCCCGATCGAGATGGGACTCGATGGCGAGACGAAGGTCATGGACTCGCCGCTGCGCTTCTCGATCCGCCCGTCACCGGTCCGCGTGCGACTCCCGAAGCATGCCATCGGCTACTCGCCGGCCGCCCGCTCGCTCGGCTGGCGGAAGTCCCTGCGACAGTTGTGGGCGACCGCCGTCGGTACGGTCCCGACGTGAGCGACGTGCCCGACCACGGCTCGCGGGTCTCGCCGGCGGAACGGCTCGCCGAGGTGATCGAGGCCCACCCAACGCCCCGGAGATCGGTCGCCGCGCAGGCACTGCACGAGCTCGCCCAGCTCGACCTTGCCGTCTATCGAGCGATCGCCGGCACGCCGACGCCCACCCTCGACGAGCCGCTCCGCCGCCTCTCCGGGCTCGCCAACCACTCCAAGCTGTGGCTCGGCGTCGCGGCGGCACTGTTCGCGCTCGGGGGACCCAGAGGGCGAGGGGCCGCGGCGACAGGGCTCGTCGCAGTGGGCATCAACTCGGTCGTGGTGAACCTGCCGATGAAGCTGGCGAGCAGACGGGAGCGCCCTGACCGCGAGGCGGCGGAGGTCCCGGGTGAGCGCCACGTACCGATGCCGACCTCCACGTCGTTCCCTTCGGGCCACTCGGCGTCGGCGTTCGCGTTCGCGGGGGCGGTAGCAGGATCGATTCCGGTGCTCGGCGCACCGTTGCGCGGTCTGGCCACGGCGGTCGCCTACTCGCGCGTGCACACGGGCGTGCACTACCCGGGCGACGTCATCGTCGGGTCAGTCGTCGGGGCGACGATCGGCGAGGCGACCGCCCTTGGAGCGCGTGCCCTGCGCCGTCGTCGCGACCGCCGCTAGCGAGCAGGTCCGGGAGCTGCGCGTCCTGCGGTCGCAGAGGAGCGCATCGGCGCGCGAGCTTGCCGACACTGAGACCACGGTTGACCAATGAGGCGGGAGCCCACCAGACAGGCAATGGTGGTGGAGAGGCCGTAGACGGCGGGCAATCAGGCAGGTCGGCGTACGTCATGCCGTCGGGCTGCAGGATGGCAGCCAACACCAGACCGACGGGACTGGCTGGGGTCGACAGTTGACCCACGAGACTTGGTGCATGACCAGGAGGAGGGAACCTGTGACCGTGACCGAGAACTCGGACGAGTCTCAGCCGATTCCGTCGGGCATGCGATATTTGCACGGCAAGGTGGTCCCGCACCTGACGGTGGACGAGCGGGTGGCGCGGGGCAAGGCGGCACGACGTGAGGTGCCCCGGTCGAGCCATGCGGGGTTCACCCCGGGCGGGCACCGGCTCGACCCAGTGACGCTGCTTGAACGGCAGGCCGCGACCCGGGTGCCGGAGCTGGTGCCGATCCGCTACGGACGGATGCTGGTGTCGCCGTTCACGTTCTACCGGGGCGCGGCACTCATCATGGCCTCCGACCTGGCCGGCACACCGCGCTCGGGGATCACCACGCAGGTTTGTGGAGACGCCCACCTGATGAACTTCGGCGTGTTCGCGTCACCGGAACGTCGGCTGGAGTTCGGCATCAACGACTTCGATGAGACCTACCCGGGCCCGTGGGAGTGGGACGTCAAAAGGCTCGCGGCCAGCTTCGCCATCGCCGGACGCGAGAGGGGGTTCTCGACCAAGGAACGCACCGGGGTGCTGCTCGCCCTGCTCGGCGAGTACCGGACCGGCATGCACCGGTTCGCCGCCCTCACCAACCTGGACGTGTGGTACTCACACATCGACGTCGAGACCGTCATCAAAGACCTGCAGACCGGCGTGACCGCCGCCGCGCGCAAGCGGGCCAAGACCACCGTGGCCAAGGCTCGCACCCGCGACAACCTGCACGCCTTCGACAAGCTGACCCGCGTCGTGGACGGGCAGCGACGTATCATCAGCGACCCGCCTCTCATCCAGCCGATCGACGAGCTGTATCAAGGAATGGCGCGAGACCGGATCCAAGAGTTCGTGCGGGCGATCATCCGCAGCTACCGCCAGACGTTGCAGAGCGACCGCCGCCACCTCCTCGAAGACTTCCGGCTGGCCGACATGGCCCGCAAGGTGGTCGGCGTCGGCAGTGTCGGGAGTCGGGCGTGGATCTTGCTGATGCTCGGCCGCGACGACACCGACCCGCTGTTCCTGCAAGCCAAGGAGGCACAGGCCTCTGTGCTCGAAGAGTTCGTCGGGCGCCGCGATCACCGCTCCCATGGCGAACGGGTGGTGCACGGCCAGCACCTGATGCAAGCCAGCAGTGACATCTTCCTGGGCTGGGACCACGTGGAGGGTGTCGAGGGCATCGAGCGCGACTTCTACGTCCGTCAACTCCGTGACTGGAAGGGCGCCGCGCTCGTCGAGACGATGCCCCCCGCGACCATGGCGATCTACGCCCGCCTCTGCGCCGGCGCGCTGGTCCGGGCCCACGCCCGCTCCGGTGACCGGATCGCGATCGCCTCCTACCTCGGCTCCGGGGACGCCTTCGACCGGGCCCTCGTCGAGTTCGCCGAGGCCTACGCCGACCAGAACGAACGGGACTACGACGCCCTCGTTCAAGCCGAAGCAGAACGGCCGCATCACCGCCCAACACGGCATCTGACCCGAGCT
>CAVVMS010000015.1:0-96098 GCA_963749315.1 uncultured Acidimicrobiia bacterium | reverse complement strand
ATGGAGGTATCGAGGTGCTCGACCACCTTGCCCAGTTCGCTTACCGTCGGCGCCGCACCGTCGTCGTCGCCTGGCTCGCCTTCCTGGTGGTCGCGGTGACGCTGGGCGGCCGCTTCGGCGGTGACGACACCACCGATTACGGCACACCGGGATCGGAATCCTCGGCCGCCAACGACGTCGTCGCCGACCGCTTCCCGGCGGGGTCCGGCGACACCATCAACGTCGTGTGGCGGGCACCCGACGTCACCGCCCCCGCCGCTCAAGCCCGCGTGCGGGACGTGCTCGACCGGGCCGCCGCCCTCGACCATGTCATCGGCGTCGTCGAAGGTCCGACCTCCGATGACGGCACCGTTGGCTACGGCACGTTGCAGCTCGACACCTGGGACATGCCCGTCGAGGTCACCAACGAACTCGTCGCGCTCGCCGAGGCGGTCGACGGTGACGGGTTCACCGTCGACGTCGGCGGCAACCCGGTGCAGACCGCCGAACAGGGTGAGGTGAGCAGCGAAGGCATCGGGCTGATCGTCGCCGCCGTCATCCTGCTGGTCAGCTTCGGGTCGGTGCTGGCGATGGGGTTACCGATCCTGTCGGCGATCCTCGGTGTCGGCGTCGCGACCGGGCTCATCGCCCTGCTCGCCAACCTGGTCGACGTCCCCGACTGGGCGACGTCGGTCGCGACGATGATCGCCATCGGTGTCGGCATCGACTACTCGCTGCTCATCGTGACCCGCTACCGGGCGGCGCTGCAGCGGGGGCTCGACCCCGAGGCAGCGGTGGGCGAGGCGGTCGGCACCGCCGGCCGCGCCGTTGTGTTCGCTGGGGCGACGGTGATGGTCAGCCTGCTCGGCATGATCGTCATGAACCTGCCGTACCTGTACGGGGTGGCGATCGGGTCGGCCCTCGCGGTCGGCGTCATGGTCGCCCTCTCGGTCACCCTGCTGCCCGCCGTGCTCGGCTTCGTCGGCCACCACATCGACCGTCTCCGCGTGCCGTTCGTCAAGGCCAACCGGCCCGGCCCGTCCCTGGCGTTCCGGTGGAGCCGGGCGATCCAGCACCGGCCGTGGCGGGCGGCGATCGCCGGACTCGTGCTGCTCCTGGTGCTGGCGGCGCCGGCGCTGTCGTTGCGGCTCGGCTTCCCCGACGCCGGCAACGGTCCCGAGTCGCTGACCAGCCGCCGCGCCTACGACACCCTCACCGACGCGTACGGACCGGGCCACAACGGGACGTTGCTCGTCGTCGCCGACCTCGCGGCCGGCGGCACCCTCGCCGACGTGGACGTGTTGCGGTCGGCGCTCGCCGCCGTCGACGGGGTCGACGCGGTCACCCCGCCAATGGTGAACGAGGCCGGTGACACCGCCGTGCTCGGTGTCGTCCCGTCGACGTCACCCCAGGACGAAGCCACCGAAGCACTGCTGCGAACCGTCCGCGATGACGTCATCCCGACGAGCGTCGCCGGCACCGGCATCGACGCCCGGGTCGGAGGGTTGACGGCGTCGTTCCTCGACCAGAACCAGACCATCGCCGACCGGCTCCCGCTGTTCATCGGCGCCGTCGTCGGTCTCAGCCTCATCCTGCTGCTGGTCGTGTTCCGATCGGTGCTCGTCGCCGCCAAGGCCGGGGTCATGAACCTGCTCAGCGTGTTCGCCGCCTACGGCGTCGTCAGCCTGGCCGCCAGCGGCGGCTGGTTCGGCGAGCTGTTCGGCATCCACGAACCGACCCCGGTCCCCGGCTTCATCCCGCTGATGATGTTCGCCATCCTCTTCGGGCTCAGCATGGACTACGAGGTCTTCCTGCTGTCGAGGATCCGCGAAGAGCACAACCGCAGCGGTGACAACAGCCGCTCCGTCGCCGACGGCCTCGCCGCCACCGCCCGAGTGATCACCGCCGCGGCGGCGATCATGGTCGCCGTCTTCGGCGCCTTCGTGCCCAGCGACCAGGTCTTCCTCAAGCTCATCGGCCTCGGCATGGCCACCGCCATCTTCCTCGACGCCACCGTCGTGCGCATGGTTCTCGTCCCGGCCTCGATGCAACTGCTCGGCGAACGCAACTGGTGGCTCCCCCACTGGCTCGACCGAGTCCTCCCCAACCTTGATGTCGACGGACCAGCCCACGTGACCGCACCGGCCGAAACCAACGAGCCGGCCGCCGAGCCGGTCGCAGCCTGAGGAGGGCAATGATGGAACACGAACTCGACGGATGGGACATCGTCCACGGCGCCGACGCCGACTGGATGCCCTGGGGCGGCGAAGGCGCCCCCGCCCGAGCGAAGGTGCTCGGCACCGGTGACGGCTACGCCCTCGTGCTCGTCGAAGCGGCCGCCGGCTACACCGGCACACCGCACGACCACACCCATCCCGAGATCTCCTACGTCATCGCCGGTGCCGTCGAACACCAAGGCGTCCCGATGACCGCAGGCGACGGGTACATCGCATCAGCCGGATCCACCCACACCGGCTTCACGGTCACCTCCGACGCGACGTACGTGTTGGCGTTCAAGCTGTAGCTGTAGCTCCGTCCACCACACGGGCACCGGCCACACGGCCGGTGCACGTACGCGTACCGGTCCCGATCACGGGCGCGAAGTCGGGCGGGGCGCTCCCGCGGGCGGCACGACCCGGCCCCGACGGTCGGCGGATCGGGTTCGCTGTCTGCACCCGCCGTTGTCGGCTCAGGTGCACTGCATGCTGGGGAACGTCGAGATCCGCGCCGGTGTAGGGTGTTCTTGCTGGTGCCGTTGTGGTCGTGACCGGTTGAGGGGAGACCGATGGGTGTCCTCGCAAACGAATCGGCTGGCGCGGCTGCATCGGAGCTGAAGCCCACCGGGTTGGGGGTCGTCCGATCGGCGCGCCGGCGTCGCCCGACCGGTAGGCCGCCACCGTTGCCGCATCACGTGCAGACCACCGGACTGAGTTGGCTGGCCGCTGCGGTGGTGCTGGTGACCTTGACGATCGTCGTCTTCGCCGGGGGAATGCGCGGCGCGGCGGTGGCGGTGACGGTCGTCGATGACTCGGTCGTGAGGTGGCTGACCGAGTTACAGCTACCGGGTCTGACGGCGGTGTTCGAGGGTCTCGCGCAGGTCGCGTCGTGGGTGACGATGACGGTGCTGTGGACGGGGCTGGTCGTGGCGTTGCTGGTGCTGCGCCGCTTCCGCCATCTCCTCGTGTTGGTGATCGCGACCCAACTGGTGGTGGTGATCAACACCGTCGCGATCGGGGCGGTCGTTCATCGACCACGACCGTTCGGGGTGGACATCGAGTCGAGCTGGGGTGGCTGGGCGATGCCATCGGTACAGGTGAGTGTCCTGGCAGCGACGCTGGTCGCTGTGTTGTATTCGCTGGCGCCGGCGGGCGGCGGTCGCAACATCGGCAAATGGGCGGCGGCGGTGCTGGTCGGTGGCGTCGGTGTGGCGCGAGTGGCGCTGGGAGCAGACGCTCCGACCGACGTGGTGGTGGGCGCGGTGGTGGGGGTGACCATCGTGCTGCTCGCCTTCCGCTTGTTCACTCCCGACGAGGCGTTCCCCATCACGTACGGGCGCGGTCGCAGCGCCCACCTCGACGTCGGCGGGGCGCGTGGTGTGGCGATCCGTCGCGGCTTGGAGGATCAGCTCGGCCTAGTCATCGATGACGTCGAGCCGTTCGGGTTGGCTGGCTCGGCCGGTTCCACCCCGTTACGCATCACCGTCAACGCTGAGCCGCCGTTGGTGCTGTTCGGCAAGCTGTACGCGAAGACCCATCTGCGCGCCGACCGCTGGTACAAGCTCGGCCGCGAGTTGCTGTACGGCCGGCTCGAGGATGAGAAGCCCTACAACTCCGTGCGGCGCCTGGTGCAGCAGGAGGACTACGCGCTGTCGCTGATGCAACGCGCCGGCCTGCCGAGCCCGACGCCGTTGGGGTTCGTCGAACTCACCCCGGAACGCGAGTACCTGTTGGTCACCGAGTTGTTCGACGGCGCGGTCGAGCTCGGCGACGCCGAGGTCGACGACCAGATCATCGACGACGGGCTCGCCATCATCCGCAAGCTGTGGGACGCCGGTCTCGCCCACCGCGACATCAAACCGGCCAACCTGCTCGTGCGCGATGGGCGGCTGTTGCTGATCGACGTCGCGTTCGTTGAGATCCGTCCGAGTCCGTGGCGTCAGGCAGTCGACCTGGCCAACATGATGTTGTGCCTGGCGCTGCGCAGCGACCCTGAACGGGTCTACCGAGCGGGCCCTGCGTCAGTTCACCGTCGACGATGTCAGCGAAGCGTTCGCCGCCGCCCGCAGCCTGGCGCTCCCGTCCCAGCTGCGCCGCTTGCTGCGCGCCCAAGGCCGCGATCTGCATGCCGAGTTCGTTCGGCTGCTCCCAACCCCGCCCCGCCCGATCCGGATCCAACGCTGGAGCATCCGCCGCATCGTGCTGTGGACCGCGCTCGTGCTGCTCCTGGTGGTGATCAGCGCCAATGCCCGGTCCATCTACCACGACTGGTTCGGCGGCGGTGTGGCCACCGAGACCTCGCTCCACACCGACAGCCTCGGCTGCGACGAGTGGGAACCACTATGGCTACAGGCCCAAGCCGTGCCCACGGCGACCCTGGTGCCTTGCGTGCGCACCCTGCCGGCCGCCTGGACGGTCGCCAATGTGGCGGTCAACGACGGTCGATCCGTGATCACCGTCAGCCACGACCGGGCCGGCGACGCCCCCGTCGAGGTCACGTTCAGGTTCAGCGGCGACTGCGACGTCACAGCGGCGGCCGAGGGGCCGTCAGCACAGGCTGGCGTGCGACGCTACCAACCGATCGAGGGCTCGACCGGGGCAGACTCGGCCGTTTGGTATGACCGCTTCGCCGGTGGCTGCGTCACCGCCCGGGTGCACTCGACGACCGATCTCGATGACGGATTCGCCAACGAGTTGACAGCAGTGCTCGGCTACATCAGCCGGCAAGCCCTCGCGGACGCCCTCGAGACCCGCTCCGACGGCCGCCTCCACCTCGATCCCGACACCGGGTCATGACGCTCCACCGCTGCCCGGGGGTGTGACGAGCGACGAGTCATCGATGGGCGCTCCACACCCACGCTCCCAGGAATCGGACGCCGCATCGGCGTGTCGGAGAAACGTGTGCCCGGAGACCCTGTTCAACCTCGGGCGACCCCCGAACCGGCCCGAAGGGCAACCCGGCCTCCTCGTCTACGACATCGGCGCCGCATACCCCAAAGTCGCCGGCTGCACGGACGTTTACCCATGCCAGATCCTGTAACTCGAGCCAGAACCGCCAATCGGCATTCCGTTCACCCACGCGTAGGCGGGTCGATGCCGCGCCCCTACTCGGCGTTACGGCGTGCTGCTCACCTCGGCCGCGTCGCCTCGGTTCGGCTCACGCCCGTTTCGTGCCGCTCCGGAAATTGCGCACCGAACTTCAATCTGCGGCGTTCGGTCGCGTCGGGTTGCTGGCGACCGCTTCATCGTGTCGGGGCGGTGGGGCGAGGTCGCCACATCTGTCGCACACGGCCATCTGAGCCTGAAGGGCGCGGAGGCTGACTCGCCGGACGGAACCCCGGTTCGCCGGTCAGGTGGTGAGCTGGGCGACGATGGCGGCGCTGTCGATCCACACCTGCTCTCGACAGATGAGGCCGTCGCGGAAATCGAAGACGTGGATGATTCGGAAGGTGACGCGCCGGTTGTTGCCGGGGATGCCGAGCATCTCTCCGATCACGGTGCCGGTCATCGACTGTTCGAGGATCATCGAGTCGCCGGAGAAGTAGCGGTGCAGCGGCTGCTCGTCTTCGGTGCGGAAGTTGGCCGTGAGGAAGGCGTAGAACTCCCGGGCGGCGGTCTTGCCCGTGCGTGGTGAGCCGGGGAACCCGACCGCGTCGTGCTCGATGTCGTCGGCGTAGACGGCGACCGCACCGTCGATGTCGCCGGCGCCCTCGGCCTTCAGGTGACGCTCGACGAGAGCGATCATGTCGTGCTGGTCCATCTGTTTCTCCCTCAGGTCTGGCTGGCCCCGCTGACCGCCTGTGCGCTATCATGATGAGACAGCTCTCTCACGTCAAGGGGAACTTCGCATGAGTGTGCCATCGATGACCGATGGGCGAGCCAACCAGAAGACGCGCACCCGCACCGCGCTGCTGCACGCTGCGATGGAGCTGGTTGGCGAGGGGCGGCCGCCGTCGATCCCCGCGGCGGCCGACCGGGCCCTGATCTCCGTCGCCACCGCTTACCGCTACTTTCCTTCGGCAGACGAGCTGTGGTTCGAGGCCTCCGCGGCCACGCTCGAGTTCGAGCCCGCTCTCGTCGAAGCCAACGAGCGGATCGCCGCCGCCGGCGACGACCCGGTGGCCCGGCTGGAAGCATGGGTCCGTTCGGCGGGGTTCACCATGCTCGACAACCAGGCCCCCTTCCGCCGCCTCGCCAAGGGAGCCCTCGAGCAATGGTTCAGCCAAGCCGACACCCCCGTCGAGCACCGCGTCCCGATGCGCCAAGGCCGCCGAAACGAGTTCATCGCCGTGGTCGTCGAGCCGCTCCGCGGTCGGCTCACCGACGATGCCGTTGACCGCATCGCCCACGCCCTTGGCGTCGTGATCGGCACCGACACCATGCTCGCTCTCACCGACGGCGTCGGTCTCGACGGCGACGACGCCAAACAGGCGATGCTCGACGCCGCCCGCTGGCTCCTCACCGGTGCCCTCGCCGAACTCGACCCGACGGACCGCCGCCCCCGACCGCGCCGCGTCCGGACGTGACCGCGGCGCCGCACCCGTCCAAACTCGACCGCCGACGCCGCGCGCCGCCGATCACACAGACGTCCTCGAAGTGCCCCACGGCCGAGCAGTCCGAGTGATGTCGTCGCCCCGATAACGCGCGTCCGGTAACGCTCCGCCGACGGCTGTCGACAGCGTCATCGAAGTGCCGTACGCGGACGGTCGGCGCCGCGTCCGGTACCGAGCCATCTGGAACGCGCGTCGCGTCCCAACGTCCGCCCGCTCAGGATAGCGCCGCCGTCGAGTCGCCGGCGACGGAGGCTCACAGGCTTCCCCGTTCGGCGTCTGGCACCGCTCTAGCCCGGTCCGCTCCAACGCGCATCCGGCGGCGCCGGGCGGGACGGAACGGGGCGACGGCGCCTCGAGCCGCAACACTCAGCTCAGATCAGAGCGGCGGCCGGCTCCGTCGCTGCTGCTCCTCCGCCCGTCGTTGGACCCGCTCGGCCTCACGGCGCTGTTGCCGGTTCATCTTCGGGAGCGGTGTCGGTGCGGGCATCGCGGTCATCAACTGCTGGTTCGGTCGACCGGGTCGCGATACCTCGACGAGGTGCCGCTCGAGCTCTCGAGCGCGCGACCTCAGCTCCTCGAGCTCCTTGATCGCGCCGTCGAGTCTGTGCTGCAGATCGTCGGCGAGCGCCGTCAGACCGATGACGTCGTCGAATGCCTCGGACGTCAGATGCGTCTTGTTTCGCAGCCGGCGCTTCGCAGCCTCGTGCTCCCGGCGAGCGGCTTCGGATGGCCACTTGCGTGGCCGACCACGGCGCGGCCTCGCTGCCTGTTCACCCTGCTCACCGATCACGGCAGAATTGTCGCGCATTTCAGCGCATGAGTCATGCCAGGGTGTGACCGAAGATCAGCGCCGGCTGGCACCAACTTGAAGGACCGAAGGACGCGCTGGCAACGACTGGCACACCGCACGCGAGCGCCGACACCGGCACGCGATCAGGTCCAGCTGCAGCAAGACCGATGTGACCCAACGGCGACTCCCGAGCCCTGTAACAGGTGTGAGGAACGACAACGATCTGCACGAGCAGACAAGCGGAGAGCAGCTCTCCTTCGTTCTTGCTGTCGAGCGGCCGCTGGCACCGGTACTCCTGACCGAGCGTCAGGTGTGCGAACTGCTGGGCATCGGTCGGACGACGTTGCGGTCGTTGACGCTGCGGCCGAAGCACATCAACCGGTGCGTGCGGTACCTCGCCAGCGACGTCGAGCGGTACGTCGCCGGGCTCACCTGACCGTGCGCGACGGTCAGGCTCCGACGCGCTCGAGGAGGCGCCGGTACTGCTCGATCGTCCCAGGCAGCACGCGCAGGTGGACCACTGTGCCGGCTGGCTTCTCGACGAGGTCGACGACCTCGCAGACGGCCGGGGTGAGCTCGGAGCCGGCGACGACGACCTCGCCTGGTCGGATGATCGAGCGGATCGGGCGCCTCGTCGAGGAACGTCCACACGAGACCGGTCTCGTCCTCGCTGTTCAGGTCAGCTGCGATATCGACGTGGGCCACGGTGCCTCCTCTCAGCCACCAGCGTACGGGTTGGCCCGCAACGGGCCGAGCGCAGTTGCAAGGTCGCTCACCATGTCGAGCCCGGGCAGCACGATCGTGAAGTGCGGGCGGGTGAATGTGGGCAGCAGCACGAAGCCGGCGTCGGTGAGGCGGCCGACCGTCGAGCGGTACAGCGATGGGTAGCTGCGCAGCTTGCCGGCGAGGATCCCTCGCTCGGACGCCGGGCCGACGTCGTCGAGCACGACGAACACGGAGATGCCGAGCACTGGCTCGCCGTCGAGCTCGTAGAGCCGCTGCAGGCGCTTGGCGTGCGTCTGCAGCAGCGACGGCGTGTCCGGGCCGCCTCGGATCACAACGCTCGCCGTCGGCGGCGGTGGCTCCTCCGACCGCACGTGGAGCCGAAGCTCCTCCCGGTCGCTCACCGCTTGCCGACGTCCACCAGAGCGGCGGCTGCGGCCGCTGCCTCGGCCTGCTGGCCGGGCATCACGTGGCCGTAGGTGTCGAGCGTGAAGCTCACCGAGGCGTGCCCGAGGCGGTCGCTGACGACCTTCACGTTCACGCCGGCTCGGAGCAGGTGCGAGGCGTGGGTGTGGCGGAGGTCGTGCAGGCGGATCACCGGCACGTCGGCCGACAGCACGAGTCGGCGGAACGCCTGGCCGACGGAGTCCGGTCGCAGCGGTTCGCCGAGGTCGCCGGTGAACACCCGGTCGCTCGCCGTCGCGGTGACGCCGAGCGCGAGGTGCTGCTCGCGCTGGCGGCTGCGGTGGCGCTGCAACGTCTCGACCGTCATGGGGTCGAGGTCGACGACGCGGCGACTGCGGCGGGTCTTGGGCACGCTGACGACCTCGACGCCGTCGACGACGGTGGCCGCTTGGTTGACGGTCATCGTGCTGCGCGCGAGGTCGAGGTCGGACCAGCGGAGCGCGACGAGCTCGCCGCGGCGCATGCCGGTCAGCGCGAGGAGGCGGAACATCGCCGCGTTGCGGTTGCCCTCGATCGACTCGAGGAAGCGGGACAGCTCGCCCGGCGTCCAGACCGTCATCTCCGGTGCTCGGGCGCGAGCGGTCGTCAGCGACGGGGCGCTCGCCAGGCGGGCGACGTTGCGGGTCACGACGCCGGTGCGCTCGGCGTCGTTGAGCAGCTTGTTGAGCGCGGCGTGGACGTGGTGCACGCTGCTCATCGAGAGGCCACCGCCGCCGCGACGGCCGGACCGCAGCAGCTCGGCGTACATCGCGTCGAGATCGGCGGCGCGCAGCTCTTGCAGCGGAATCGCAACCGAGCCGGGGCAGCACGTGGTTCGCGAACACGGTCCGGTAGCCCTTCAACGTCGATGGCTTGCGGCCTTGGTTGGCCAGGCCGTCGAGCCACGGCGTCGACGTACTCGGCCAGCGTCGTGCGGCTCGGGGCGACGAAGCCGCCGCTCTGGTGGGCGGCGAGGAAGCGGGTCAGCTCGGCCTGCGCATCGCGCTTCGTGCGGAACGCTCGCTTCAGCTGACGCCGTCGATCCGCCCTCGTCGCCACGTGGCGTGGACGACCCACGACGAGGCGCCGGCGGGAGTCGTCCGGCGGTAGATCGTGCCGCTGGCCACGCCCGAACCGTACTCCAGATGGTTACCACGAGGTTACCACGAGCCATCCAGCCGGGAATCGTTCTCGCACAGCGAGAACACGCAAGCCGTCTACCAGGACTTCCGCGGTGCCCCCGGCAGGATTCGAACCTGCGACGCACGGTTTAGGAAACCGACGCTCTATCCCCTGAGCTACGGGAGCGGCGCGTCGAGCCTACTTGTGGCGTTCTGTGGAAGATCGGGCGTCACGGTTGGCCGGGAATCTTCCGAGGAACTCGGTGGCCCGGGCGCGGCAGTGGCCATGGTCGCCACTCGCGACCATGGCCACTGCCCTCACCGGCGGGGCAATCAACCGGCGTTCTTGATGAGTCCTCCGAGCGGGTCGACGACGAACCACACGTCGCCCGACCCTTGGCCATTGGTCTCGCCGGGGTTGGCGTCACCGGAGAACCGGTAGAGCGGCCACTTCCCGGCCTTCAGCTGCTGCCCACCGTCACCGCGCTCGACGACGGAGTACACGGCCGGGTCGAGCCCGGCTGGCAGCTCGGGGCCGTCGACGAGCAGCGGCGGCCAGGCCTCGGCGCACGCGTCCTCGCAGGTCGGCACGCCGTTGGCGTCCTTGGTGAACCCATAGAGCGTCAGCCCACCAGCGTCGACCAGCACGTCGCCGAGCTCGGTCGGCGCGGTCTGCACGGTCGGCGGCAGGGGCGCCTCCGTGGTCTCCGGCGCGGCGGCAGCCTCCTCGGCGGCGGCGGCCTGAGCCACCTCATCGGTGATCAGCGTCCCGTCGAGGGCGACGGCGAACCACACGTCACCCGAGCCCTGGCCGGTGAGATCGCCGGGTGCGGCGTCGCCGCCGAAGCCGTAGAGCGGGAACTTGCCGGCGACGAGTTGCAGCGTCCCGTCGTCACGCCTCGTGGTCGAGAAGATGCCGGTGTCGAGGCCCGGCCCGACCGTCCACTCCTCGTCGACGATCACCGGCGGCCACGCCTCGGCGCACGTGCTGTAGCAGGTCGAGATGGCGTCGACGTCGTTGACGAACCCGTACAGCGTGAGCCCGTCGGATCCGACGAGCAGCTGGCCGAGATCGCTCGTCGCCCGCCTTGGCGGCGACGGCGGCGGTCGTGGCCGACGCGGCGGCCGCGGGTGCGGCGGTCGTGGCGGCGGCGGTCGTGGCGGGAGCGGCGGCCGTCGGCGCGGGCGCCACGGCGGGCAGGGCCGGGGAATCATCGCCGCCTCGGCTGCAGCCGACGGCGACGACAGCGAGTCCGGCGAGGGCGAGCGGAAGCACGCGCAGTTTCATGGCAAGGTGTCCTCGAAGGGTTCAGTCGACGACCAGCGAGCCGGTCATCGATGGATGGATCTCACAGGTGAACTCGTACGTGCCCGGTTCGACCGGGGCGGTGAACGAGCCGGTGGCGCCCTGGTCGACCACGCCGGTGTCGAAGGCGCCGCTCGTGGCGGTCAGGGTGTGCGCCGCGGCGTCGGCGTTGGTCACCTGTACGACGGCACCTGCCTCTGCGGTTCGCGCTCCGACGAACGAGAAGTCGGCGATCTGGATCACGCCGCACCGGCCCGCCGCCCGCAGGAGCAGCAGCGACGGCGGGTGGTGCGGCGTGGTCCGCCGGCGGCAGGGCGAGCAGGCCACCGGCAACGGCAGCGCCGATGGCGCAGATCACGACGGTCGGGGTGAAGCGCGGCGTCATCGGCTCACAGCCCCGGGAACCCGACGTTGGTGAAGAACCACAGCGACGAGGTCAGCCAGATCCCGGCCAGGATCGCCACCAGCCCGCCACCGAGCACGGGGAGTGCCCAACCGGGAAGGCCACGGATCCGCAGCGCCAGCAGCTTCGTCGTCAGGGCGCCGAAGAACGCGCAGCCGAGCAAGCCGTGGACCAGCACGCGGGCGTCGGTGTCGCGCCAGCCGAGCGACCACAGGCAGTGATAGGCGACGGGAAGCACGAGCAGGAAGGCTGCGGTTCCGGTCCAGCGATGGACATGAGCGGCCCAGCGCGGCGCCGCTCCGGCACCTGGCAGGCGACCCCACATCCACGCCGCGGTCACGGCTTGCGCCACGGCGAGCACGGCGACGCCAGTCGTGAGCCACGCCTTCATCGACAGCGTCGACGGGAAGCCGACGTGGAGGATCTGCTCGCCCGTCGGGTCGTGGACGTTGGCGTAGGCGCCCAGGCCGAGCGAGACGGCGGCGCCGATCGCCGCAGCGACGAGCAACGGTGCCGTCCCCCGGCGGGTGTCGATGGCCACGGCCGGCTCGACACGCAGATCAGCCATCGGATCACGATGCGCGGGGCGGCGGGCGACCCGCTTGGAGAGGTGGTGGAGATCGGCTGGAGATCAGCCGATCTGGTCAGCCGCCGCCGGGATCGTCGTGCGTCGAGGAAGTAGAGCATCACACGCTCCCTGCGGACCCGGCGCGTTCGCCCGGCGATGCGTGTCTTGCGGCGCAGCTGGGCGAGGACGACGTCCGGGTCGACCGACTCCCCGTTGTCGAGGCCACGGCCTGCTGCCTCCACGATCGCCTCGGGCGTGACGCCGCGCTCGCCACTCGTCATCAGCAGTTCCAGCACGCCGAGCTCGGCGGGCGTCAGCGACACCGACCGCGCGCCGTTCCACACCTCGCCGGTCGCCCGTCGGAGCCGCAGGTCGCCGGACACGAGCCAGTCCTCGCGCGTGAGCTCCGGCTGAGGTGGCGGCTCGAGAGGGAGCGTCGGCTCCGGAGGCGGTGCCGGCTCCGGTCGGCGTGTCGTCACGGACCGTCGTGGACGCGAGGGGGCGGTCACCCGTTGCGTTCGGGGCGCGCTCGCCGCGGCCGCCATCGGGGCAGGTTCCTCGACCGCCTCGACTGGCACTGGTTCCGGGAGAGGCTGCGGGGGCGCCGGCGGCGGCATCGTCGCGACGGCGCCACCGTGCGAACCATGTCGCTGCCCCGGCGAGCAGGACCAGTGCGACGACGGCACCGATGACCACTGGCGCGCCGGACGACCCACCCTCCTCCGCCGCCACATCGTCTGCCGCCGCCGCCGCCGGCGTCGACGTCGGCGATGCGGGTGCGCTCGCCCGCGACGCGGCTGTCGTCGGCGGAGGATCCGTCGCCGGCGGTGCCGTCGCGGCGACCGTCGTGCTCGGCGGTGCCGCCGGTTGGGGACCGGCGACGTCGACCGTCGCGGCGTGGCGCACACCGTCGACGACCACGGCCAACTCCCGCGGACCGGCATCGTCGACCGTGGCCTGGACGCGATGACGCTGAGCGATGGCGGCCGTCGCCACGTCGATCTCACCGACCAGCCCGGGCACCGACGGGGCGACCCCGCCGGTCGATGCGGCGAGCTCCGCGAGGCCGCTGACGTCGACGTTGTCGGGAGCCACGACGTGCACCTTGATGTCGGCCGCATCGACGACGTCACTGAGCGCAGCGAGGTCGACGGTCGGCGCCGACCCGAGAACGAGCACCAGGTGACGGTCGGTCTCCGCACTCGCGGCCAATCGTGTCGCAGCGTCGATGATCAACGACGGCAATGGCATCACGTCGGGCGCCCCTGCCGTGATGCCGGCGATGCGGGAGATGTTGGCGTTGCGGTCGCTCGTCAGCGCCGACAGCAGCCCGCTCGGCGTCGACAGGGCGATCTTCGTCCCGGTGCCGACGTTGCGCACGAGCTCCACGGATGCGCCCTGCGCGTCGGTGACGACGAATGCCGGGACACCCGGACTGTCGTCGATCACGAGGCCGACGACGATGTCCGTCGGATCGACAGGAGCGACGGACTCGACGGTGCCACCAGCGAGCTCGACCATGTCGGGGCTGATCGTCAGCGAACGAAGCGGTGGCGGGACGACGACGTCGATCAACACGCTGGGGAACGCCGACGTGTCGACGACGTCGGCGTCGAGCGGTTCCGTTGGCGGCGCGGCGAGCGCGCCGAACAGCGGGATCGTCGCCAACAACGCTCCCGCCAACGTCATCGAGCTCCGCCGAGTGGATCCCCCACTGCCGGGAGTGTACGGGCGATGCACTCGGGTCTGCCACCGAGAGCTATGGTGGGGCGTCGGCGCGCGGGGTGTCGACCGATCGGCGGATCGGCGGATCAACGATGGAGGCGGATCATGAACATGCGCATGGCGCGTTGGCTCTTGTCTGGCGCGATCGCACTCGGCGTCACGGCGGCGGCGTTCGGCCCGGCCGGCGCCCAGACGCCGGAGGAGCCCGGCTCGGTGAGAGTGGTCCACGGGTTGCGTGGTCTCGTCGCCGACGTGTACCTCGACGGCACCCTCGTGTTGCCGACGTTCCAGCCCGAGCGCAGCACCGATCCGCTGCCGATCCCGGCCGGCGTGCACCTGGTGGAGATCCGCAACGCGGGTGCGGCGATGACCGACACGCCGCTGCTCACCCAGAACGTCACGGTGCCAGCAGGGTTCGTCGGCTCGCTCGTCGCCCACCTCAACGGTTCTGGGCAACCGACGCTGACGGCGTTCGCCGATGACCTCACGGCCGTCCCTGCCGGCGACTCGCGCGTGGTCGTGCGCCATGCTGCGGCAGCCGAGCAGGTGAACGTGCTGCTCAACGACGAGCCTCGCTTCACGGCCGTCGCCCCGCAGACCGAGGCCGGGGACGTGCTCGGCGCCGGCGACTACGAGCTGGCCGTGACACCGGCCACCGGCGGCGCGCCGATCGCCTCGCCGCAGGCGGTGCAGTACCCCGACGGCACCGCGAACTTCATGTACCTCATCGGGTCCCAGGCCGACGGCACGCTCGGCTGGGCCGCGGTGCAGGTGGGCCAACTGCAGACCGCACCGCTCGTCATCCAGACCGGCGACGGCAGCACCGGAGGATCGGGGCGCGCCGACGCTGCTGATCGCCACGCTCGCCGCGGCCGTGCTGGCGGGCGGAGGCGCCGCTCCGCTGGGCGATCGTCCGCCGCTCCTGACGACTGCCGGTGCGTCGCTCGCTCGTCGTCGCCGCACTGGTCGCCGCGCTCGGCGGCTGCGGCGCCGGCGCGGCCGAGCGCGCCGCGCCGGCCACGTCGTCGGCACCGTCGACGTCGACCAGGGACGTGACGTCGACGACGGCAACGACCATCGCCCGCCGGGTCACGTCGACCACGGTGGTCGCGCCGACGACAGTGCCTCCGACCGCGCCGACCGGACCACCTGTCGTGACCCACCTCGCGGACGTCGGCATCCTCGCCCCGGTCGCCGTCGCCGCGCCGATCAGCGTCGAGATCCCGACGCTGGACGTGTCCGGACCGGTCCTCGCCGCCGGCGTGAACGAGGCCGACGAGCTCGACGTCCCGCCGGACGCCCGCACGTTGGTGTGGTACCGCCACGGACCAACACCCGGCGCGGCGGGGTCGGCGGTCATCGCCGGCCACCTCAACTGGAAGGGCGTCGAGGGCGTCTTCGCCGACCTCGCCTCGACGCCCGTCGGCGAGCAGATCGGCGTCACGTACGACGACGGGTCGACACGTGCCTTCGTCGTCACGGCCGTCGAGCTCGTCGACAAGCCCGCCATCGGCGTGCACGGCGTGTTCGACCGGCAGGGCCAGAGCGTGCTGCGCCTCGTCACCTGCGGCGGCGAGTTCGACGACGGCCGGCGCAGCTACGAGAGCAACGTGGTCGTCACCGCCGTGCCGTCTCCCTGACCTTCGCCCGTACCCTGCGCAGGGTGCAGACGCGTGAGGACCTCAGGAACGTGGCCATCGTCGCGCACGTCGACCACGGCAAGACGACCCTCGTCGACCAGATGCTGTGGCAGTCCGGCGCGTTCCGCGCCAACCAGGACGTGGCCGAGCGGGTGATGGACTCGATGGACCTGGAGCGGGAGAAGGGCATCACGATCCTGGCCAAGAACACGGCGGTGCGGTACCACGCCGCGGGCGGTGACGTGACCATCAACATCGTCGACACACCGGGGCACGCCGACTTCGGCGGCGAGGTCGAGCGGGCGTTGTCGATGGTCGACGGCGTGCTGCTGCTCGTCGACGCGTCAGAAGGGCCGCTGCCGCAGACTCGCTTCGTGCTGCGCAAGACGCTCGAGGCGAAGTTGCCGGTCATCCTCGTCATCAACAAGGTCGACCGGCCCGACGCCAGGATCGCCGAGGTCGTCCACGACGTCGAGGAGCTGTTCCTCGACCTCGATGCCGACGTCGACCAGCTCGACTTCCCGATCGTCTACTGCGTCTCGCGGGAGGGAGCGGCGTCGATGGAGCGCCCGGCCGACGGCGCCGGCCTGGCCGCCGGCTCCACGCTGGAGCCGCTGCTCGACCTGTTGGTCGAGCGCATCCCGGCGCCGACGTTCGACCCCGCGGTGCCGCTGCAGGCGCTGGTGACGAACCTCGACGCCTCGCCGTACGTCGGGCGGTCTGGCGCTGTGCCGGGTGCGCTCGGGCACCCTGCGCAAGGGCCGCCCGGTCGCCTGGTGCCGCGCCGACGGCACCATCGAGCGGGCGCGCATCGCCGAGCTGTACGTCACCGACGCCCTCGACCGCGTGCCGGCGGACGAGGCCGGGCCGGGCGAGATCGTCGCCGTCGCCGGCATCCCGGACATCACGATCGGTGAGACGCTGGCCGACCCGGACGATCCTCGCCCGCTCCCCGTCATCCACATCGACGACCCGAGCCTGTCGATGACGGTGGGCATCAACACGTCCCCGCTCGCCGGCAAGGAGGGCACGTCGATGACGGCGCGGCTGGTGAAGAACCGGCTCGACGCCGAGCTCGTCGGCAACGTCAGCATCCGCGTGCTGCCGACGGAGCGACCCGACACGTGGGAGGTGCAGGGCCGCGGCGAGCTGCAGCTCGCCGTGCTCGTCGAGATGATGCGACGGGAGGGCTTCGAGCTCACGGTCGGCAAGCCGCGCGTGCTCACGAGGGAGATCGATGGCGCCGTGCACGAGCCCGTCGACCGGCTGACGGTCGACGTGCCGGAGGATTTCATGGGCGTGCTCACCCAGTTGCTCGCCCTGCGCAAGGGGCGGATGGAGCAGATCGTCAACCACGGCACGGGCTGGGTGCGACTCGACTACCTGGTGCCGGCGCGCGGCCTGATCGGCTTCCGGACCGAGCTGATGACCGAGACGCGCGGGACCGCGCTGCTGCACCATGTGTTCGAGCGCTACGAGCCGTGGGCCGGCGCCATCCGGGCGCGCACCCGTGGGTCGCTGGTCGCCGATCGCACCGGACCGACGACCGGCTACTCGCTGCTGTCGCTGCAGGAGCGGGGCCAGCTGTTCGTCGGGCCGGGCACGGTGGTCTACGAGGGGATGGTCGTCGGCGAGAACGCTCGGGCCGACGACATGGACGTCAACCCGACGAAGGAGAAGAAGCTCACCAACATCCGCTCGTCGACGGCGGAGAGCTTCGAGAAGCTGATCCCCCCGCGGCCGATGTCGCTCGAACAGGCGCTCGAGTTCATCGCCGAGGACGAGTGCGTCGAGGTGACGCCGCGGTCGGTGCGCCTGCGCAAGGTCGTCCTCGACCAGACCGAGCGCGGCCGCGCCGCCAAGCGGGCCAAGACCGGCGCCCCTGCCTGAACCGGTCGAGTACGTGGTCCGTCCGAGTGCCGGCGGAGCGCACGCGACTGGCAGGACGAACACTCGACTGGGTCGTCAGGCGATGTCGCGGCAGTCGCTGCCGGCGCGACGGCCGTCGGCGCCAGGGGCGGGGCGGTGGAGGATCGCCTTGGACGGGATGATCGTGACCGTGGTGCCGTCGACGGTCGCCGCACCGTCGACCAGCAGGCTGAACCCCGATGGATCCGACGGCGGGAAGGCCAGCGTGACCTCGGGGTGGGTGACGGCGTTGGCCTGCGTGTGGCGGCCGACGCCATCGACCACGACCGTCTCGCCGACCACCTCCGGCCACACCGACAGCACGTGCGCCTTGCCCTCCTCGGACACCGTGACCAGGTAGGCGTACTCGAACTCGGCGATCCTGGCCGCCAACTCCCCCATCTCGACCTTGACGCTCATACCGCCACGCTAGCCAGCCCGTACCACGGGCCGGCCGCCAGATCGCCATCGAGGATGTTGCGGTCGTCGTCGTCGGCGATCGGCACGGCCCGCGCCGTCGCCAGCTCGGTGGCTGCCTCGTCGAGACGACCGAGGCAGGCGAGCGCTCTCGCCCGCGCCTCGTGGGCGTAGGCCAGGTCGAAGTCGGCCAGCCCGGCCGCCGCGCAGTGCTCGAGGCAGCGATCGGCGTGGTACAGCGCGGCGTCGCCGTGGCCGAGCACGGCGTGCACCCGGGACAGCAGCCACGACGCCCGCGCCGCGTTCTCGGGACCGCGCCGCGCTGCTCGCTGCCAGTGGTGGGCGGACGTGTACGCCCGGCCGAGCAGGTCGTCGGCCTCGTCAGCGGACAGGTCGTCGCGGCCGAGCAGCTCCCACGACGAGTTGAAGGCGTCGATCCCCATCCGCCGGTGCCACTCGCCCTCGGCGTCGTCCGAGGTCGCCCCGTCGACGGGCGCATCGAGCGCCCGCCCGGGCAGCGGTTCGCCGGTCTCGAGGATCGACTTCAGCGAGTCGAGGACCCACGTCCAGCCGTAGCCGACGTTCTCCGACGTCTTCGGGCTGAGCGCCAGGTCGCGGTGGATCGTCGTCACCCTGGTGACGCCCTCGTCGGTCGGCGCCAGCAGCCACTCGACGCGGCCAGGCGGCTCCTCAGCCAGCTCGGCGTCGTAGAGCACGCGCCACGTGACGACCAGCCGGCGAGGCGGGTCGATCTCCTCGACGACGCCCTCGATCGCGTCGGTGCCGTCGGGCAGGATCATCCGGAAGCCGGCGCCGCGCTCCCAGGTGCTCTCGACCGCGGTGCGGTGGAAGTAGCGGCGCGTGAAGTCGGGGTCGGTGAGCGCCTGCCAGACCGCCTCCGGCGTGGCTCGGATGTGGGTCTGGAAGACGTGGCGTGGCGCAGGCATGACTGGCTCCTCGGTTCAGGCGGTGTCGCGCTCGACGCGACGGCGCAGGTCGACCATCGCCTCGGTGACGGGTTCGGCGTACTTGGTGATCCAGCGGTCGTGGATCGTGCGGATCGGGACGGGGTTCAGGTAGTGCAGCTTCGTGCGCCCGACGCGGAGCGGGACGACCAGACCGGCCTGCTCGAGCACGGCGAGGTGCTTCATCACGCCGAACCTCGTCATCGTCGGGAGCGCACCGCACAGCTGGCCGAGGCTCTGCCCATCATCGACGAAGAGAGCGTCGAGCAGACGTCGGCGACCCGGATCAGCGAGGGCTCGGAACACGGCGTCGTCGCGCGGTTCCTGCTCGGCCACACGGGCGATGATAGGTGACTAATCGGTCACATGTCAACGTGACGACGAGTGGAGTACGGTGTCCCCGGCGGGTGGGCAGCCGGTCCGGTCTCCGGGTCGGCGCCCAACCCCGCGGGGCGGCGCGGTCGTCGATTCCCGACTCGATTGGTCGGGATTCTCGCTACGCTGGCCCTCCCTACCGTCAGCGTCAGCGTCAGCAAGGAGCGAGCAACATGGGCCTCCGACTCGGGGACACCGCCCCCGATTTCACCGCCGAGACCACACAGGGTCCGGTCAACTTCCACGAGTGGCTGGGCGACTCCTGGGGCGTCCTGTTCAGCCACCCCAAGGACTTCACGCCGGTCTGCACCACCGAGCTCGGCTACATGGCGTCGATCGAGCCGGAGTTCGAGAAGCGCAACGTGAAGGTCATCGGGCTGTCCGTCGACCCCACCGAGCGTCACGAGCAGTGGGCCGACGACATCGAGGACACCCAGGGCCACCGGCCGAACTATCCGATCATCGGCGACGGCGACTTCGAGGTCTCCAAGCTCTATGACATGTTGCCGGCCGCCACGTCGGGCGACCCGCTGCAGCGCACGCCGGCCGACAACCAGACCGTGCGCAACGTGTTCGTGATCGGCCCGGACAAGAAGGTCAAGCTGATCCTCGTCTACCCGATGACCACCGGCCGCAACTTCGACGAAGTGCTGCGGGTGATCGACTCGCTGCAGTTGACCGCCAAGCACAAGGTGGCGACGCCGGCCAACTGGAAGCAGGGCGACGACGTCATCATCGCCGGGTCGGTCAACGACGAGCAGGCCAAGGAGATCTGGCCCGACGGCTGGAAGGCGCCGCGCCCGTACATCCGCATCGTCCCGCAGCCCTCGTAGCTCAGGTTCTGCTCGCAGCCAAGCTGCTCGCATCACCTGCCGAGCTCGCTGCCGCCGCTTCGCAGCGACGCTCGCCTGCCTGGACATCACAGCCAGTTCGCGGCGACCCACTCGCGCACCGCGGGGGCGAGCATCTCGAGGTGCGCGGCGGGGTCGCGCCGGATCATCGTCGCGCTGATCGGCACGGTGGCCCGTTCGGCGTCGACGACGACCGCGTCGGCGTCGAGCCGGCGGGCCAGCTCGGCGATGTAGGGATCGCTCGAGCAGACGATGTCCGGCCCCGATTCGAACGGCCAGTGGCGACGGAAGAGCTCGATCCACTGCTGCCAGAGGGCCTCGTCGTCCCAGTCCGTCCGCAGGTCGTGGACGACCTCGACGACCGTCACGTGCGGGTGGAGGTCGGCCAGCCAGCTCGCCCGCAGGTCGCCAGGCGCGGCGTCGCGTGGGCCGCTGTTGACGTAGACGGCGAGCCGCTCGCAGCGCGCCGCGGACTCGCTGATGAGGAACGAGTGCCCGAGGTGGGGCGGGTCGAAGCGCCCGACGACGAGGCCGGTCGGGCGCGGTCACGTCACGGCCGCGGCGACGACGACCGGCCCGAGGAAGTCGGCGGCCAGGCGGCTCGGCGCCGTCCGGCGACCAGTGCAGTCCGTCGGGCCGCTCGGGGATCACCGGCTGTCGCGCCAGCCAGCCGCGGAGGTCGACGACGGCGGCCCGCCCGGGGTGGCGGGCGACGACCTCGGCCAGCGCTGCGCCGTATGCGTCGTAGCGAGCGGGTCGAGCAACTTGGCAGGTCGCCGGGAGTAGACGGCCGGGATGGCACAGCACCCACAGCACCTTGGCGACGCCGGCCGCCTCGAAGGCCGCCGTCGCCGCGTCGTAGTCGGCGATCAGGCGCTCGGCGAAGCGGGGGTCGGTCGACGCGAGCGGACCCTCCGCGTCGTCCCACACCCGGTCGTCGATGTCGCGGAACGTGACCATGCCGACGAGGACGTCGGGCTGCAGGTTGGGCAGCGTCTCCGGGCAGTCCTTCCTCGAGCACGTCGGCGCACTCCTCCCCGGAAGGTGGAGGACCTCGTCGACGTCGCTGTGGCCGCCGCGGACGAAGCCGCACGCCGGGCGATCCGGCCGACGGCGACCTGGGCGACGTCGGGATGGCTCTCCGCCCATGCGAGCAGTCCGCCGCCGGTGGCCATCGCCGTGGAGTCGCCGGTGATCACGATGCGCACCGGGCGCGACATCCCAGTCGGCAACGGCGGGACGGCGTAGGGGTCGACGGTCGTCGTCGGCGCCACGGTCGTGCTCGTCGACGTCGATCCGACGATGGCCGTGGGTGGCGGGGACGTGGTGGTGGTGGGCGTGGTCGTCGTCGTCGTCGTCGTCGTGGCGGCGCGCAGCTCGACGACCGAGTCGACCGGGGCGAGCGTCGCCGCGGTTGCCTCGTCGTTCGACCGCGCCCAGTACGGCGACGTCTCCAGCGGGACGCCGGCGACGACCAGCGCGAGCGCCGAGCAGGCGGCCAGTCCGGCGAATGCCGGCCGACGCAGCGCGCCGGTGCGGATCGGGCGCTCGAGCAGGCGGAACGACACGACGGCGAGGAGCAGCGTCACGGCGATGCGGACCGCGAAGAGCACGGCGTCCGGGCAGGCCGGTGCGCTCCTCGTCGAGCACGACGTAGACCGGCCAGTGGTACAGGTAGACGCCGTAGCTGATCGCGCCGAGGGCGACGAGCGGGGGCCGGGAGAGCAGGCGGCGCAGCGGCGACGGGACCTGCAGTCCGAGCACCAGCCCGGCCGTCGCCAGGGCGAACAGCGGCAGCCAGCCCTCGTACGCCGGGCCGGCGCCCGCCGGCCAGGTCAGCGCGGCCCAGGCGACGACACCGACGCCGACGACCCCGAGCCAGGCGATCGGGCGGGGAAGCGTCCGCTGCGACCACCGGCCGTGGAGGACGACGGCGAGGAGCGCGCCGACCAGGATCTCGCCCAGCCGCGCCGGCGTCGCCCAGTAGGCGGCGTCACCACCCCAGACTGCGGCGATCAGCGGCGCGGCCATCGCCGCGGCGACGGTGAGGGCGCCGATGACCAGCACGCGGCGGCGCCGCCCCGCCCGCAACACGACCACCATCGCCAGCGGCCAGACCCAGTAGAACTGCTCCTCGATCGCCAGCGACCAGTAGTGGTCGAGTGGCGAGCGGACGTCCTCGCCGCCCGCTACGAGGTCGGCGTAGGTCTGCCCGCTCGACAGGGCGACCCAGTTGTAGACCTGGGCGAACGCCGCCCAGAGGTCCCGGCGCAGCTGGTCGACGCCGTCGAACAGACCGGACCACGCCAGCACGACGATGCCGGCGAGGCAGGCGACACTCGCCGGGAACAGCCGGCGGACGCGTCTGGCGTAGAACGCCCGGACGTCGAGCCGGCCGTTGCGATCGTGCTCGACCAGGGCGAGCGACGTGATCAAGTACCCCGACAGGGTGAAGAACACCGAGACGCCGACGTATCCACCGTCGAGCCAGCCCTGGTGGAACACGAGCACGAGCGCGACCGCCAGCGCCCGCACCCCGTCGAGCGCCGGCTGGTAGGAGAAGCCCGTCCTGCCCGCCACGGCCCCGGAGGCTAGGCCGTGACCCGTCGAGTGCGTGGTGCGGGGCAGGCCGGCAGGACGTACTCGGGCGGCCGCAAATACTCGGACTGGGGATCAGCCGACGACCACGGAGTCGACGATGCGGCGCCAGCCGGGGGCGAGGGCGGCGGCCTCCATGGTCGCCTCGTCGTCGGGTCGACCGTGGAGTCGCTGGGCGACGGCGAGGAACCCGACGTCGCCGACCGAGGCGACCAGCGTGTCGAAGAGCTCCAGCCAGCGCGCCTCGGCGAGCGCGTCACCGGCGCGCTGTGACGCCAGCACGCCGCCGAGCCGGCCGAGGGCGAGGTCGAAGTAGCTCGCCCCACGCACCTGCTCGAGCGCGTCGGCGTCGGCCATCGAGGCGGCGTGATCGCCGGCGACCGCCCGCACGAGGGCGCGGGCACCGAGCCCGAACGGGAAGTCGTCGACGTCGACCTCCTCGATCGCCGCCATCGCCTCGTCGACGTCGCCCAGCTGGCAATGCGCCAGCGCCAGCAGGACGTACGCCTCGTCGTTGTTGGTACCCGTCTCGCGGTTGCGCTCGATGATCTGCTCGGCGAGTGTCAAGACCTGCTCGCCGTAGCCGAGGTGCATCGCCACGCCCGCCGCCGCCTGCAACGCCAGCCCGAGCTCGCCGAACGCCTTGCCGAGGGCGATCGACTCCTCGACGCCGCGCTTGGCGTCGGCCTTCTTGCCGAGCCCGGCGCGAGCCCGGTTGAGCGGCCCGAGCGCCTGCATCAGCCCGTAGCGGTCGTTGAGCTCGCGGAAGCCGGCCTGGGCGCGCTCGGCCAGCTGCTCGGCGTCCGACAGTCGCCCGGTCCACAGGCGAAGGTTGGCCATGAGCGTCTGCATCATCAGCGACGCCCAGCTGTTGCCGAGGCGCCGCCCCTCGCCCTCGACCGACGCGGCGAGCGCCTCGGCTTCGTCGAAACGGCGTTGGAAGTACATCACCCATGCCTGCAGACCCTGGGCCCAGCTCACGCCGCTGGCGTCGCCGAGCTCGGCGAAGCGCTGGTTGGCCTCGACGAGCTGCTGTTCGGCGTCGGCGAAGTCGCCCGACTGGAAGGCGACCCACGCCAGGTTCTGGTGCGTCCAGGCGTGGCCGCGCTCGTCGTCGATCTCGTGGTAGATCTCCATCGCCCCGTCGAGGTAGGCGCGAGCATCGTCGAGCGACCCCCCGAACACCTCGGCGAAGCCCCTGGCGCGCAGTGTGTCGGCGAGACGTCGATCGTCGCCCAGCGAGCGGGCGAGGTCGATCGCCAGGTCGAGCTGGCGCCTCGCCTCGGTGAGCTCGCCCTGCATCTCGGCGATCTGACCGAGACGCCGCCTGGCGTCGGCCTCGTGGCGATGGTCGCCGTCGGCGACCGCGGCCTCGAGCACCTCGCCGGCATCAGCGCTGGCCGCGGCGAAGTTGCGCCGCTCGGCCTCGGCCTCGGCGCGCACCAGCAGCAGCTCACGCTCCGACTCGGGGTCGGCGCGATGGAGATCGAGCGCGCGGCTGGCATGTCGAGCAGCTGTCTCGAGGCGCCCGGTGCGCAGGGCGGCCGTGGCCGCTTCGAGCAGCGCGGCCACGGCATGGCTGCCGATGGTCGGCTTCACCCCGTCGACGCTGCCGAGCTCGCCGAGCAGCTCGGCCGCCGTCGCGGCGTGGTGGGCGACCTCGTCGATCGGTGAACCGCGCTCGGCCATCACGGCGGCGACACCGGCATGTCGTTGGGCGCGCACTCGCTTGGTCAGCGTCTGGTAGGCGACCTCACGGACGACGGCGCTGCGGAAGCGCCACCAATGACCTTCGATGTCGAACAAGCCGTCGGCGGCCAGCTCGTCGAGGTCGCTGCGCCGGAACTCCTGGCGCAGCTCCTTGGCGAAGCGCTCGAGTGACCCGATGGCGTCGCCGTTGCCGAGCACCGCGGCGTTGTCGATGAGCGCCCGCTGTGGCGCGGGGAGCTGGTCGAGGCGGGCCGCGATCAACGCCCGCAGCGAGCCCGGCAGCTCGGACCCCGAACCGCACGTCGCCGCCAGCCCGGCGAGCTCGACCAGGAACAGCGGGTTGCCGCCGCCGCGGGTGACGAGCTCGGCGATCTCCCGCTCGCCGGCGTCGGCGCCGCCGCGCTCGAGCACGCCGCACACCAGCGCCGATGCCTCCTCGGCGCGCAGCGGGCCGAGCGGCACCTGCAGCACGACCGGGCGCTCGACGACCGGCGGCCACACGGCGTCGGGATCGGGACGCTGGCACGTGATCAGCAGGAACGGCAGCTCCGAGAGCGTGCGGACGAGGACGCCGAGCTGATCGCGCAGCCTCGGCTCGGCCCACTGCAGGTTGTCGACCCACAGCACGGTCATCCGCGTCTGCGCGTCGCGGCGCAGCATGTCGGTCAACGTGCCGGCGACGGCGTCACGGGCACTTGCCGGGTCGAGGCGGTCGAGCGGAGACGGGTGCCCCAGGAGGAACGTCACCGTGTCGGCGTAACGGCGCACCGCGTCGTCGTCGGCGTCGAGGCGCCACAGCTCGAACGAGCGTGAGCGCACCGCTGCCTCGATGTCGGCCGCCGTGGCTTCCGGATCGAGGGCAAGCAGAGCAGCGAGCCCGTCGACCACCGGGGCCAGCGAGTTGGTCTCGCCGTACGGCGCACAGGCCGTACGGATCACGATCGCCTCGTCTTCGAGACCATCGACGATCTCGTCGGCCAGGCGCGTCTTGCCCGCCCCGGCCTCGCCGACGATCGAGATGATGCCGCTGCGACCGTCGCGCACCAACTGCAGGGTGGCGTCGAGCAGGGCACGCTCGTGCTCGCGCCCGACGAGCGGGACATCGCAACGCACGGGCCGGCTCCCGGCTGCCGAGGCGCCCGTGACGAGATACGACTGCTCGGGCTGCTCGCGGCCGCGGATCCGGGTGTCGGCGAGCGGCTCGCGCCGGACAGTCGACGAGCACAGCGCCGCGGTCGCCGAGCCGATCAGCACACCGCCGGTCGGCGCCAGCGCCTGGAGGCGGGCGGCGGTGTTGACGACATCACCCATCGCGGTGTAGTCGGAGCCGGCAAGCGTGCCGACGAGGACCTCGCCGGTGTTGATGCCGATGCGCATCTGGATCGGCGGATCGGCGCCGACCTCGTCGACGAACCGGGCGAGTGTCGATTGCATCCGCAACGCTGCCCGCACGGCCCGCTCGGCGTCGTCCTCATGGGCGACCGGAGCACCGAAGAGGGCGACGATGGCGTCGCCGAGCAGCTTGTCGACGCGGCCGCCGAACTGCTCGATGTCGGCCACGAGACGCTCGAAGCACGCCTCGACGAGGCGTTTGACGCGCTCGGGATCGAGGTACTCGGCGAGCGTCGTGTAGCCGACGAGGTCGGCGAACAGCACGGTGACGACCCGTCGCTCCTCCACCGCCAGCGCGGCGGAGACCACCGGGTTGCCGCACGAGGGGCAGAAACGTGCCCCCGCCGGCACCGGGTGATTGCACAGCGCACACGCAACCATCGCCATGTGTCGAATCTACGGTGCCGGGGTGCCCGATGGACGGTTGACTTACGGCCTTGCCACGGGGAGGTCGGCGAGCCGGCTCCTTCGCGGTTGGGGCGAGCGGTCCTGGCGGCTACAACGGAGGGATGAGCCAGCCCGCCACCGTCATCTCCACCGCGCCCGGACCACGGGCCGCAGCAGGGGCCATCGACGCCGTCAAGGTGTACGGCATGGGCGACAGCGAGGTGCGCGCGCTCGACGGCGTCACCGTGTCGTTCGAGGCCGAGCGCTACACGGCCATCATGGGCCCGTCCGGGTCGGGCAAGAGCACGCTGATGCACTGTCTGGCCGGGCTCGACACGCTGACGTCAGGTGCCGTCTACGTCGGCGACACCTACCTCGCCAAGCTCAACGACAAGGAGCTGACCGAGCTGCGCCGCTCCAAGGTCGGCTTCGTCTTCCAGGCCTACAACCTGATCCCGACGTTGACCGCCAAGGAGAACATCCTCCTGCCGCTGATGCTCGGCGGCGACGACGGCGACCAGTCGTGGATCGACCAGGTCGTCGGCACGGTGGGCCTGAGCGACCGGCTGAAGCACCGGCCGAGCGAGCTGTCCGGCGGGCAACAGCAGCGTGTCGCCGTGGCCAGGGCGCTCGCCAGCAAGCCGGAGATCATCTTCGCCGACGAGCCCACCGGCAACCTCGATTCGCGCTCGGGCGCCGAGATCCTCGAGTTCATGCGGCGCGCCGTGCGCGAGTACGGCCAGACGATCGTCATGGTCACCCACGACCCGGGCGCGGCGTCGTACGCCGATCGGGTCATCTTCCTCAACGACGGCAAGATCGTCGACGAGATGACCGAGCCGACGGCCGAACGGGTGCTCGACAAGATGAAGGGAATCGGGGGATGAGTCAGCGAGCCATCGCGCTGATCGCCCGCCGGAGCATCCGCGCCCGCTTCGGGCGGCTGATCGCCATCTCCATCGCCATCCTCGTCGGCGTCTCCTTCGTCGTCGGCTCGTTCGTCCTCGCCGACAGCCTGCGCAAGACGTTCGACGACCTGTTCACCCAGATCAGCGAGAACGTCGACCTCGAGGTCCGGGCGTCGGTCGCGTTCGGCGAGGACTCCATCGACCTGCGCCGCGACCCGATCCCGGCGTCGCTCGCCGACGAGGTCGCCGCTGTCGAGGGGGTGGCCGCCACCGAGCCGCTGCTGCAGCGCTACGCCCAGCTGATCGACCAGGACGGCGAGCCGATCGCCACGCAAGGGGCGCCGACGCTCGGCGTGGCGTGGACCGGTGACGAATCACTGTCCGGGCTGCAGATCAAGGGCGAGGGACGCCCGCCGTCGGGCGCCAGCGAGGTGGCCATCGACAAGGCCACCGCCGACCGCGAGGACTTCGCCGTCGGCGACACGATCCAGGTGATCACGGACACCGGGACGTTCCCGTTCACGATCACCGCCCTCGTCGGTCTCGGTGACAGCGACGGCTTCGCCGGCGCCACGCTCGCCGCCTGGGACGTGGCGACGGCGCAGCAGGTGACCGGGGCGATCGACCAGTTCGACGGCGTCGACGTCTCCGTGGCCGAGGGTGCCGACCCGGCCGAGGTGCAGACGCGCATCGAGGCGATGCTGCCGCCGGGGACGGAGGTGATCACCCGCCAGGAGCTGATCGACGAGAGCAAGTCGCAGCTGGACACGATCATCGGCACGTTCCGCAACATCCTCCTCGGGTTCGCCTTCGTGACGGCCTTCGTCAGCGCCTTCCTCATCAACAACGTGTTCCAGATCACCATCGGTCAGCGGCTGCGCGAGCTCGCCCTCATGCGTGCGGTCGGCGCCGGCGGCAGCCAGGTGCGGCGGATGATCTACACCGAGGCGCTGGTGATGGCCGTCGTCGCCACGACTACTCGGCATCGGCGGCGGCATCCTCGTCGCCCGCGGGCTGATCAGCGTGTTCAACGCCGCGGGTGCGGGGTTCCCGGACACCTCGACCGTGCTGCTGCCGCGCACCGTGGTCGTCGCCGCCATCGTCGGCATCGGCGTGACGCTGCTGTCGGTCATCGTCCCGGCGCGCCGCGCCGCCCGGATCCCACCCGTCGCGGCGATGCGCCCCGAGCTCGGGTTCGAGGCGATGAGCACCCGACGCCTCGTGCTCGGCACGGTCGTCACCGTCATCGGCGCGGCGATGTTCATCGTCGGCCTGTTCGTGCGCCCGGGCGGCACCATCGGGTCGCTGACCCTCGCCGGAGTCGGCGCGCTGCTCATCTTCCTCGGTGTGGCCAGCCTCTCGTCGACGGTCGCCCGACCCATGACGCGGCTGATCGGCTGGCCGATCGCCAGGTTCTTCGGGCCGCCCGGGAAGCTCGCCCAGGAGAACGCCGGACGCTCGCCGCGCCGGACGTCGGCCACCGCCGCAGCGCTGATGATCGGCGTGGCGCTGGTCAGCGCGGCGGCCGTGTTCGCCTCGTCGCTGCGGGCGACGTTCTCCGAGATCCTGGAGAACTCGGTGAAGGCCGACTACATCATCACCGACGAGTCGTTCCAGGGCCTGTCGCCCGCCGTCGCCGAGACACTGGCTCAGCAACCCGAGCTCGCCGCAGTCTCGCCGATCAGGGCGGCTGCCGCCTTGGTCGACGGCGACCAGAAGGCGATCGGCGCGGTCGATCCCTTGGCGTTCGAGCAGCTCGTCGACATCGGCGTCACCGACGGCGACTTCCAAGCGCTCGCCGACGGTGGCGTCTTCGTGCACGAGGATCCGGCGAAGGACCTCGACCTGCAGGTCGGCGACCCGGTCGAGTTGACGTTCCAGAACGGGACCGAGCAGACCCTTCCGGTCGCCGGCATCTTCGACGACGCGTCGGTGGTCCAGACCAACTGGCTGATCTCCATCGACACGCTGGAACAGGTCAGCCCGGCGGCGACACCCCGTGACTTCTTCATCGTCGCCAAGCTCGCCGACGGCGTCACGCTGCCGAGGGCGACACTGCCGTCACCGCGGCGATGGAGCCGTTCCCGCAGGCAGTCGTGCAGACGAACGCCGAGTTCCGTGAGGACCAGGAGGGTCAGATCGACCAGCTGCTGATCACGATCACGGTGCTGCTGATGTTCGCCATCGTGATCGCCGTGCTCGGCATCTCGATCACCCTGGCGCTCGGCGTGTTCGAGCGCACCCGCGAGATCGGGCTGATGCGGGCGGTCGGGATGAACAAGCGCCAGACCCGCCGATCGGTGCGTTGGGAGGCGATCATCGTGTCGACGTTCGGCGCCCTCGTCGGCATCGTGGTCGGCACACTGATCGGCATCGCCCTGTCGCTCGCCATGCCCGAGACGATCATCGACCGGCTGGCGTTCTCGCCGTTCACGATCGTCGCCATCCTGGTCGGCGCCGTCGTCGCCGGGCTGATCGCCGCCCTCTATCCCTCCTACAAGGCGTCGAACATGAACGTCCTGGAGGCCATCGCCACCGAGTAGGGGTCAGCGCGGTTCGAGCGTGTGCACGAACTGGTAGGCGAACATCGATGGCCACAGCCGGACGAGGCTCCGGTCGAGCCAGCCGACGGCGTGGCGCAGTCGTGGCCGCGGCGCCGGCGCGCCCGCCGCGCTCGATCACGTCGAAGGGCAAGCCGGTGGGGCGCGTCCCGGTGATCCGCCAGCCGCTGCGCTGCGCCAACCGGGCGAAGCTGCGGCGGGTGAAGAAGCGGACGTGGTCGCGGTCGAGGATGCCGCGAGCGTCGTAGTCGAAGCGGCCGGACACGACGCGCAGGCGCGGGTACCAGTGGCCGATGTTCGGCACGCTGGCCATGACGACGGCGCCATCGGCGAGCAGGGCGCGGAGCTCGACCAGCAGGCGACCCGGGTCGCGCACGTGCTCCAGCACATCGGCGGCGACGACGGTGTCGTATGGCCCGTGCTCGTGCACCGCGAGTGGGATGCCCTGTTCGAGGTCGGCGACGACGAAGTGGTCGAGGCGCTCCTTGGCCTCGGCGGTGTCGTGCACGTCGACACCGACGACGTGGTGGCCGCGGTCGCGCAGCTCGGCACCGAGGCGACCCGACCCGCACCCGAGGTCGAGCACGCGCCCCGGCGGGCGGGTGGCGAGCAGCTCGAGCAGCTGGGCGTGGCTGGATCCCTTGGTCCGGCTTCCACTCGTACTCCGGCGGCTCGGTGCCCGGCTGGGGCGTGCCGAACCCGATGCGCGCCATGCGGTAGCGGACGACGTCAGATGCCACGTCGCGCGCGTAGCGGAGACCGTCGACGTAACAGATCTCGTCGCCGTAGTACGTCGGGATGGCCACCTCGACGATGCGGTCGCCCGCCGCGACGAGCTGCAGGAGCACCTCGGTGTCGAAGTCGAACCCGTCGCTGTTGGCGTCGAAGGGGATGTGCGCCAGGGCGGCGACGGAGAAGGCGCGGTACCCGCTGTGCCACTCGCTCAACGCCATCCCCGTCATCGCGTTCTGGAAGCGGGTGAGGATGCGGTTGCCGATCAGCTTGTACGCCGGCATCCCGCCCTTGCGCGCCGCGCCGCGTCGGAGCATGCGCGAACCGAGGACGACCTCGGCGTCGCCGGCGACGATCGGCTCGACCATGGCGGCGAGCAGCTCCGGGGCGTACTGGCCGTCGCCGTGCAGCAGCACGACGATGTCCAGGCCCTGTTCGATCGCCCAGCGGTAGCCGAACTTCTGGTTGCCGCCGTAGCCGAGGTTGCGCGGCTGGCGGACGACGGTGAGCGGGAGGTCCGACCGCTGCTCGTAGCCGCGGCCGATCTCCTCGGTGTGATCCTGGGAGTGATCGTCGCTGACCAGGATCGCCGAGATCCGCGGGCGGACATCGGCGGGGATGCGGTCGAGTACCCAGCTCAGGGTCGTCGCCGCGTTGTAGGCGACGACCACGATGCCGATCCGTGGGGCGCCCATCGGCCTGCGAGCGTACCGGCGACGGTCACGTCGTCAGCCGCGTCGCGCCTCCACGGCAGGTCGTCGAGGAAGCGCTGCGCGGCGGGGTGCGGATCCATCGTCGGCCGTGTCCTCTCGTGGCCGGCGTGGATCGAGGCGCACCTGACAGCCGGGGCACCAGTACAGCGTGCGGGTCCCGCCGGCAGGGCGCGCCTCGACGGTCTCGCCGCAGCGCTGGCAGGGCTGGCCGTTGCGGCCGTAGACGGCCGGTCCGCCGGCGACGCCGGGCACGGTGATGCGATCGGACGCGTGGAGGTTGGCGCGCAGCAGCTTGGCGGCGACGTTGACGAGGCGCACGGCGTCGGCCTCCGGCAGTTCGCCGATCAGCGCGTACGGACTCAGCCGCCCGGCCCACAGCACCTCGCAGCGGTACACGTTGCCGAGGCCGCAGAACACCCGCTGGTCGAGCAGCACCTCGGCCACGCTCGCCAGCGGATCGTCGTAGGCGAGCAGCAGGTCGACGCACCGGCCGAGGTCGGCGTCGGCGCGGCCGAGGTCCGGGCCGACTCCGCCGAGCCCGGGGTGCCTGCTGGCGTCCGGCATGCGGAACGTCTCCACCTGCGGGGCGTTGAAGCACACCGCGTTCCACCCGGCGACGCCGATGAGGGCGCGCATCTCGTGGTGCGGGCGCTGCCACGCGTCGGCGTGCCGGTAGAGGTGCCACGAACCGCTCATCCGCAGGTGCGTGTGCAGCACGACGGCGTCGTCCCAGACGACCTCGAGGTGCCTGCCGTGGCTCTCGACGGACTCGATCGTGCGCCCGGCCCGTGGCGTGATGCCGATCAGCTTCGGCGACTCGAAGCGGATCATCTTGTGGTCGACGAGCGCCGTGCGCAGCGCTGCCGCCGCACGATGGATCGACTCGGCTTCCGCCATTGCCCGCCCAAGCTAGGCAGGTGGCCGAGGGCGAGCGGTGGATGCTGCGCCCGAGCCCGAGCTATGGCAACTGGCCCACGTGGGCCAGAGGCGAGGCGGATGAGGCGGTCGTGGCCACCGGTCATCTGCTCGCGGACGCCGGCGCTGATCGCTTCGGCGGGGCTGAACCAGGCCAGGTCGAGCGCCTCCTGCGTCGGCTGGCAGTCGCCGTCGACGGGCACCACATAGGCGAGGCTGACGGCGTGGTGGCGGGGATCGTGGAACCCTGATCGGGTCGGATCGGGGAAGTACTCGACGATCGTGAACGGCGTCGGGTCGGTCGGCAGCCGCGGCAGGGCGAGCGGCCCGAGGTCCTTCTCCAGATGCCTGAGCAGGGCATCACGGACGCGCTCGCCGAACAGCACCCGCCCGCTGACCACCATCCGGCTGATCGAGCCGTCGGCGGCGACGCGCAGCAGCATCCCGATCTCCGTGACCCGCCCGAGCTCGTCGATGCGCACCGGGACGGCGTCGACGTAGACGAGCGGCACGTGCGCCCGCACGAGCTCGAGGGTGTCGGGCGAGAGCCAGCCGACGTCGGTCTCGGTCGGCACTTCGATCTCGCTCACGGTCTCGGATTCTCGCGCGCGGCTCCTCTGTCACGGGCACCTCGCTGAGTCCGCGACACTGACGCCATGAAGCAGCTCACTGGGCTCGACGGAAGCTTTCTCTACATGGAGACGGCCACCTCGTTCGGACACGTCAGCGGGCTCGGCCTCTACGAGCGACCCGACGACGACTTCGACCCCTACGACGAGGTCTACGAACGCTGGGGTTCGTTCGTCGGCCAGCTGGAGCCGATGCGCCGGCGCCTCGTCGAGGTGCCGCTGCGCCTCGACCACCCGTACTGGGTGATGGATCCGAACTTCGACCTCGAGTTCCACATCCGCCACCTCAGCCTCGCCCCGCCGGGGACGGGCCGACCAGCTGGCCGAGCAGGTGTCGCGGATCGTCGGACGCCCGATGGACCGCAGCCGGCCGCTGTGGGAGGTGTACGTCATCGAGGGCTTGGAGAGCGGTCGCTGGGCGCTGCTGACCAAGTACCACCACGCCACGATCGACGGCGCGTCCGGCGTGATGATGCTCAACCTGATGCACGACACATCGCCCGATGCCACGCCGCCGGGCGAGAACCGGCCGTGGGAGCCGGAGGCAGATCCCGGGACAGGGCGAGCTGATGCGGCTGACGCTGGAGAACTTCGTCCGCAACCCGGCGAAGGCGGCGCGCACCCAGCTGCGGCTGGTGCGCGAGTTCGCCGAGTCCGCCGGTCTCACGAGCGTCGGCGCCGTGGCCACGCGTGCCGGCTCGGCGATCAGGACGGTGGTCGCGCCGGGTGACGGTCCGCGGGTCAACCTGCCGCTGTCAGCGGCGCCGCCGACGCCGTGGAACCGCTCGATCACCGCCCACCGCCGGTTCGCCATGCGCTCGGCGTCGCTGGAGAACCTCAAGCGGCTGAAGGACGCCACCGGCGGCACGGTCAACGACGTCGTGATGGCCATCTGCGCCGGCGCCCTGCGCGCGTACCTCGCCGAGCACGACGCGCTGCACGGATCGACCGCTGCGGGCGATGGTGCCGGTGTCGATCCGCACCGGCGACGAGGAGGACACGTGGACGAACCGTGTGTCCGGTCTCGTCGTCGACCTGCCGACCAACCTCGCCGACCCGCTCGAGCGGGTGGCCCGGTGCCGCGAGGCGATGCTCGAGGCCAAGCAGCAGTTCGAGCTGGTGCCGGCGGAGGCCCTGATCGACATCCAGCAGTACACCCCGCCGGTGGTGGCCACGTCGGCGATCCGCCTGGCCGCCCGACTGGGCCTGGCGAACCGCGTCGACCCCGTCGTCAACGTGATCATCTCCAACGTGCCCGGGCCGCGCCAGCCGCTGTACCTCGGCCGGGCCAAGCTCGACCAGTACATCCCGGTGTCGACGATCGCCGAGGGCATGGGCCTCAACATCACCGTGCACAGCTACCTCGACGAGTTCATCTTCGGCCTGGTCTCCTGCCGCGAGCTGGTCCCCGACCTGTGGCACATGGTCGACCTGCACGTCGAGGAGATCGACGTGCTGTTCAAGGCGACCGGCGCCGAGTACGCCGTGCCACCCAGGCCGGCGCCGCCGCGAGGTCGCAAGAAGGCGGCCGCCAAGAAGGCGCCGGCGGCGAAGAAGGCGCGCGGCCAAGAAGGCGCCGGCCAAGAAGGCGGCCGCCAAGAAGCGCGCCGCCGCGCCAAGAAGGCCGCCGCGCGCAAGCGGGCGCCCGCGACGAGCTAGTTCTTCGGAAGATTCGGCGCCATCCGTGACCCCTGAAAACGCTTGAGAAGCTCTTACAGCGGCAGGTCACCGGTGGCGCGGCGGGTGGAGCCGGTGTCGGTGTAGGCGGCGATCGTGCGCTGGGCGATGCGCATCTGGTGGACCTCGTCGGCGCCGTCGGCGAAGCGGGCCCAGCGGGCGTGCTGGTACATGTGGGCGAGCGGGGTGTCGGTCGAGTAGCCGAGCGCGCCGTGGACCTGGATCGAGCGGTCGATCACCCGGTTGAGCATGTTGGCGACGAAGTGCTTGGCCATCGACACCTCGGCCGAGAAGTCCTCGCCGCGGTCGATCTTGTAGGCGGCGTGGAGCACCATCAGCTTGGACTGGTAGAGCTCCATCGCCGAGTCGGCGATGAGCCACTGGATGCCCTGCTTCTCGGCGAGCAGCGAGCCATGTGAGAAGCGGTTGAGCGAGCGGTCGACCATCATGTCCAGTGCCGTCTCCGCCTGGGCGATCCAGCGCATGCAGTGGGCCAGCCGGGCCGGTCCGAGGCGGTACTGGCCGAGCAGGTGACCCTGGCCGCGACCGCCGAGCATCTGCGACTCGTGCAGCCGGAGGTCCTCGATGAGGATCTCGGAGTGGCCGGTGCCGCCGTGCATCGTCTCGATCTGGCGCACCTCCGTCCACCCGTCGCTGGGCAGGTCGACGATGAACGCCGTGTTCGCCGCCTGCGGCAGGTCGGGATCGTCCTCGGTGCGGGCGATGAGGATGGCGAAGTTGGCGCGGTGGGCGTTGGAGATGAACCACTTGTGCCCGTTGAGCACCCACTCCTCGCCGTCGAGGTAGCCCTTGGTCTGGATCAGCGTCGGGTCGGAGCCGGCGACCTCCGGCTCGGTCATCGCGAAGCACGACCACGCCGTGCCGTCGCACAGCGGGCGGAGGTACTTCTCCTTCTGCTCGTCGGTGCCCCAGTGCAGCAGCGTGTGCATGTTGCCCTCGTCGGGCGCCTGGCAGTTGAACACCCACGGCCCGAACGACGACTTCGCCGCCTCCGCCTGGACCATCGCCAGCTGCACGTGGCCGAGCCCCATCCCGCCCCACTCCTCGGGCATGTGCGGCAGCCAGATGCCGGCGTCGCGGGCCTGCTTGCGCATGCCGACGAGCTCGGCGTAGTACGCCTTGCGGTCGGTCTGCTGCAGCTGCTCGTCGTGGATCTTCTGCTCGGTCGGCTTGATCACGTCCTCGACGAAGGAACGTGTGCGCGACCTGATCTCCTCGAGCTCGGGCGAGAGGCTGAAGTCGATGGCCACCGTCTACCGCCCCTCCACTCGGGGGCCCGCTTCTCGGCGAACGCGCGTGGACCTTCCTTGGCGTCCTCCGACGTGAACACCTTGGCGAAGTGCGGCTTCTGGTACTCCCACGCCTCGGCCTCGGTCATCCCCTCCGTCGCCCGGATGATCGCCTTGCTGGCGGCGACCGACAGCGGCGCGTTGCGGGCGATCCGCTCCGCCAGCTCCATCGCCGCGTCGACCGCCTTGCCCGGCTCGGTCAGCCGCGACACCAACCCGATCGCATGGGCCTCCTGGGCGGAGATCGGGTCGGCGGTCAGGGCCATCTCCATCGCCTTCATGTACCCGACCCGGCTCGGCAGGCGGATCAGCGCCCCGCCGCCGGCGAACAGGCCGACGCCGGCCTCGGGGATCCCGAACCTGACGTTGTCGGCGGCGACGAGGAGGTCGCACGACAGCGCCATCTCCAGCCCGCCGGCCAGGGCGAACCCCTCGATCGCCGCGATCAGCGGCTTCTGGGCGCCGTGCTCGAAGAACTCGCCCATGACCCTTCGGCGGGCCGCTCTTGGCGAACGCCTTGAGGTCCATGCCGGCGCAGAAGCCGCGGCCGGCACCGGTCATCACGCCGGCCGTGAGCCCGTCGTCGGTGTCCAGCTGCTCGACGGCCGCCAGCACGCCCTGGGCGAGATCGGTGTCGATGGCGTTCATCGCCTCCGGGCGGTTGAGGGTGATCAGCAGCACCCGTCCACGGGTCTCGGTCAGCACGGCATCGGGCATGGCGGCGACCCTACGCAAAGCCCTGCGATCCGCTCGAAGTTGGGGATTACCGTCGATCTCGTGTTCACCGGCATCGTCGAGGAGCTCGGCCGGGTCGCCGAGCGCGACGGCGACCGGATGCGCATCGCCTGCACGCGCGTGCTCGACGACGTCGAGCTCGGTGCGTCGATCGCCGTCAACGGCTGCTGCCTCACCGTCGTCGCAGTGGGGCGACGGGTGGTGGGAGGCCGACGTGTCGGACGAGACGTGGAAGCGCACGAGCCTCGGCGACCTCTCCCCCGGCGACGCCGTCAACCTGGAACGTCCCGTGCGGCTGTCCGATCGCCTCGGCGGGCACCTCGTCCAGGGCCACGTCGACGGCGTCGGCGAGATCGTCGACCCGGCGCCCGACCTGCGCGTGCGCTGCGCGACGACCTCCTGCGGTACGTCGTCGAGAAGGGCTCGATCACCGTCGACGGCATCAGCCTCACCGTGGTCGACCCGCTCGACGACGGTTTCACCGTCGCCGTCATCCCGCACACCGCCGAGGTGACGACGCTCGGCCACAAGGGCGCCGGCGCCCGGTCAACCTCGAGGTCGACGTCACGGCCAAGTACGTCGAACGCCTCCTTGCCTGGAAGGATCTGTGACATGACCGAGCTCGCGTCGCATCGAGGACGCCGTCGCGGCGATCGGCCGCGGCGAGATCGTCGTCGTCGTCGACGACGAGGACCGCGAGAACGAGGGCGACCTGATCATGGCCGCCGAGTTCGCCACGCCGGAGAACGATCGCCTTCTTCCTGCAGCACACGTCCGGCGTGATCTGCGCCACGTTGACGTCCGAGCGGGCCAGGCAGTTCGACCTGGCGCCGATGGTCCAGCACAACACCGAGACGCAGCGCACGGCGTTCCTCGTCACCGTCGACTACCGCCACGGCACGACGACGGGGATCTCGGCGGCCGACCGGGCGGCGACGATCCGCGCCCTCGTCGACTACGCCACCAAGCCCGACGACCTGTTGCGGCCCGGGCACATCTTCCCGCTCGAGGCCCGCGACGGCGGCGTGCTCAAGCGCGCCGGTCACACCGAGGCGGCGATCGACCTCGCGCGGATGGCCGGGTGCGCCCCGGTCGGCGTGCTGTGCGAGATCGTCAGCGAGGGCAAGCACGAGATGGCGCGGCGGCCCGGAGCTGGAGGCGTTCTGCCAGGCAGCACGGCCTGCTGATGATCTCGATCGCCGACCTCATCCGCCACCGCCGGCGCACGGAGAAGCTCGTCCGCCGTGTCGGGACGGCGCCGATCCAGACGTCGTGGGGCGAGTTCGAGCTGATCGCCTTCGAGGCCGTGCTCGACGGCAGCCGGCACCTGGCGTTCGTGCGCGGCGACGTCGCCGGCGCCGACGCGCCCGCTCGTCCGCGTGCACAGCGAGTGCCTCATCGGCGACGTGTTCGGCTCGGGCTTCTGCCAGTGCGGGCGCACGCTCGACGCGGCGATGCGGCGCATCGCCGACGACGGCGTCGGGCGTGCTCGTGTACCTCCGCGGTCACGAGGGCCGCGGGCTCGGCGTCGCCCACACGCTCGACGCCGCCGGCGTCGTCGACCCGGCGATCGATCCGACGGCGCCGCAGGACAGCCGCGAGTACGGCGTCGGGGCGCAGATCCTCGCCGACCTCGGCGTCACCGAGATGCGCCTGATGACGAACAACCCGGCCCGCTACGGCGGGTTGGAGGGCTTCGGCCTGGAGATCGCCGAGCGCGTCGGGCTCGACATCTCGCCGGCCAAGAGGTCGGGCTGATGGCCCAGGACGTCCGCAGCGACGAGGTGCCGCCGCCGGTGTCGACGGTGCCGGACTGCGCATCGCCATCGTCGCCGCCCGCTTCAACAGCCACATCACGTTGCGCCTGCTCGAGGGTGCGCGGCGCGGCCTCGCCGCAGCGGGCGTCGCCGACGACGACGTCGACGTGCGCTGGGTGCCCGGCTCGTTCGAGATCCCCCTCGCCGCCCAGCACATGGCCACCGATCACGACGCCGTGCTCTGCCTCGGTTGCGTGATCCGCGGCGAGACCGCCCACTTCGAGCACGTCGCCGGGCAGGCCGCAGCGGGGATCATGCGCGTCGGGCTGGACACCGGCAAGCCGGTGATCTTCGGCGTGCTGACCACCGAGAACCTCGACCAGGCCCTCGCCCGCAGCGAACCCGACCCCGGCGGCCACAACGTCGGTGAGGAGGGCGCCACCGCCGCCGTCGAGATGGTGCGGTTGATGCAGTCGAGTACGTGATGCCCATCCGAGTGCGAGCGTGCGGCGATCCGGCCTCAGCACTCGACGGCAGCACGTACTCGGACTGGGACTGGGGGTCTACGGTGTCCCACCGATGCAGGTGACCGTGCTGGGGGGCGGGTCGTGGGGGACGACGGTGGCATCGGTCATCGCTCCGCGGCACCCGACGCTGCTGTGGGCGCGCAACGCCGAGACGGCTGCCGAGATCGACGGCAACCACACCAACGAGGCGTACCTCCCCGGCTTCACGCTGCCCGACATGCTGATGGCGACCGACGACCTCGAGAAGGCGATGCGCCACGCCGAGCTGCTGATCGTCGGCGTCCCGACGACCGCGATGCGCTCGACCATCGCCACGGCCAAGGAGTGGATCCACCCGTGGATCCCGGTGGTCAGCCTGTCCAAGGGCCTCGAGCAGGGCACGCTGCTGCGGATGACCGAGGTCATCGCCGAGGAGCTGGGCGGCCACCCGATCGCCGCCCTCACCGGCCCGAACATCGCCAGGGAGATCATGGGCGGCCAAGCGGCTGCCAGCGTGATCGCCACCAAGGACCTCGGGGTCGCCCGCGCCATCCAGCGCGTGCTCACCCGCGGCATGTTCCGCATCTACACCAACCACGACGTCGTCGGCTGCGAGCTCGGCGGGGCGCTGAAGAACGTCGTCGCCATCGCCTGCGGCATCGCCCAGGGGCTCGGCGTCGGCGACAACACCCGCGCCCTCGTGATGACGCGCGGCCTCGCCGAGCTGACCCGGCTCGGCGTGGCGATGGGCGGCGAGGCGGCGACCTTCTCCGGGCTCGCCGGGATGGGCGACCTGGTGACGACGTGCCTCAGTCCGCACAGCCGCAACCGCTCGGTCGGCGAGCAACTCGGTCACGGCCGCCGCCTCGAGGACATCACGGCGGAGATGAACATGGTGGCCGAGGGCTTGAAGACGGCGATCACCTCCCACGAGCTCGCCCAGCAGTACGGGGTCGACATGCCCGTGCACGAGGAGATGTACCGCATCGTCGTGGGCGAGGCCGATGCCGCCCTGGCCTACCGGGGCCTGCGCCGGGTCAAGCCCGGCCACGAGCGCGACCCGGGATGAGGGACGTTCATTGCGTTCCCCGGCCACGCAGGCCGTTGCTGGACACTCGCTCGCTGGCGCTCGCTCGCTCGCATCGGTGACACGGTGCCGTGACTGATCTCGACACGCTCGACCGGATCCAGCGGCGCATCCTCTGGCTGGCCGTGCGGATGGTCGACCACGCCAACCGGGAGCGACCGGCTGGCGAGATCAAGGTCGGCGGGCACCAGGCGTCGTCCGCCTCGATGATCGGGATCATGACGGCGCTGTGGTTCGGCCACCTCAGCGGCGACGACAAGGTGGCCGTGAAGCCGCACGCCTCGCCCGTGTACCACGCCATCAAGTACCTCACCGGCGAGCTCGACCGCTCCTACCTCACCCGGCTGCGCGACCTCGGTGGGCTGCAGTCGTACCCCAGCCGCACGAAAGACCCGGACGTCTTCGACTTCTCGACCGGGTCGGTCGGCCTCGGTGTCGTCGCTCCACTGTTCGCCGCCGCCACCCGCCGCTACATCGACGCGCATTTCGCCGACGTCACGCAGGCCGCTCGGTTCATCGCCCTCGCCGGCGACGCCGAGCTCGACGAGGGCAACGTCTGGGAGGCGATCACCGACCCGTCGTTGCAGGGCCTCGGCAACGTCATGCTCGTCGTCGACACCAACCGCCAGAGCCTCGACCGCGTCGTTCCCGACCAGAAGATCAAGAAGCTGATCGAGTTCTTCGATGGCGCCGGCTGGCACGTCGTCGAGGCCAAGTACGGGCGACTGCTCACGGCGGCCTTCGAGCGGCCGGGCGGCGACGCCCTGCGTCAGCGCATCGACGAGATGTCCAACGAGCAGTACCAGTCGCTGTTCGCCCACCGCGGCAGCGAACTTCGCGAGCACTTCCTCGCCGGTGCCGACCCCAAGGTCGCCGAGGCGCTCGCCGATGTCAGCGACGACGATCTCGCCCCGCTCGTCCAGAACCTCGGTGGCCACGACCTCGACGTGCTCCTCGAGGCGTACCAGGCGTGTGACGCCGATGCGGTCCGCCCGAGCGTCGTCTTCGCCTACACCGTCAAGGGCTGGGGCCTGCCGATCGCCGGCGACCCGCTGAACCACGCCGCCCTCCTGTCCGCCACGCAGATCGACGAGTTGCGGGTGTCGCTGGGCTTGACCGTGGAGACCGAGTGGGATCGCTTCGACCCCGACTCTTCGGAGGGACGGGTGTGCGCGGCGATCGGCGGCGAGCTGAACAACGTTCCCGTCCCGCCGCGGCCGGTCCTGCCGATCCCCGACGCCGCCGGCGTGCCCGCGGCCGGCGCGACATCGACGCAGGAGTCGTTCGGGCGCATCCTGACCCGCCTCGGCGACGTCGACGGGGTCGCCGAGCGGATCGTGACGACGTCACCCGACGTCAGTGTGTCGACGAACCTCGGTGGCTGGATCAACAAGTTCGGTGTGTTCACTCCGGCCGAGGCGACCGACTACCTCGGCGAGGACCGTCTGCTGCGATGGCGGCAGTCGCCTGCCGGCCGGCACATCGAGCTGGGGATCAGCGAGATGAACCTGTTCCTCCTCCTGCACGCCCTCGGCGTCGGCCACGACCTTCACGGCGAGCACCTGCTGCCGATCGGGACGGTGTACGACCCATTCGTGTGCCGGGGGCTCGACGCCCTCATCTACGCCCTCTACTCCGGGTCGCGCTTCGTCGTCGTCGGTACGCCGGCCGGCATCACCCTCGCCCCGGAGGGCGGCGCCCATCAATCGACGATCACCCCGTCGATCGGGTTGGAATTGCCGGGGCTGACGTACGCCGAGCCGGCCTACGCCCGCGCCCTCGACTGGCTGCTCTGCGACGGCCTCGCCGACCTCGGCCGCCCCGACGGCGGCTCGCTGTACCTGCGCCTGTCGACCCGTCCGGTCGACCAGCGCCCGTTTGCCGCCGCCCTCGACCGCGTCGGCACCGACCAGTTGCGCGCCGGCGTGCTCGCCGGCGGCTACCGATTGCACGAGCCGGCCGAGCCGGCTGCCGTCGTGCTGGCGACGTGCGGGCCGGTCGTGCCCGAGGTGCTGGCGGCGGCGGCGACGCTGGCCGACGAGGGAGCACCTGCCATCGTGCTCGACCTGACGAGCCCTGACCGCCTGTACCGCGGCTGGCGCGGCACGCTGCGCTCGGCCACGCGGGAGGGCCGTCCGGCGACGACCGATCATCACCTCGCCTCGCTGCTGCGACCCGCGGAGCGATCGCTGCCGATCGTCACCGTCCACGACGCGGCGAGCCATCACCTGGCGTGGATCGGCGGTGTGTTCGGCGCACGCGTCGTCCCCGTCGGCGTCGACGAGTTCGGCCAGTCGGGCAGCATCCCCGACCTCTACGGCCTCTTCGACCTCCTCCCCGAGCAGATCGTCAACGCCGCCCTCGTCGCGCTGGGGTGAGCGAGCAGCGTGTCTGCGAGCCGAACCCGAGCTAGCTCGTCGTCGCCACCGCGCCCTGCTCGCCCGAGGCGTGCGGGTCACCCGTGACGGCCGCCTTGATGGCGGCGATCGCCGAGCCGATGCGCCCGCTCGGGGCGTCCCAGTACTCGCCGCCGTCCACCTCGAAGCGCAACACGCCGACGGCTCGGGTCGTCCGGTCCGTCGAAGTAGGCGCCAGCGGCCGGGTTCCACAGCCGCTCGATCTCGTCGCTGGTCGAGCGTGATCGACGCTGCCCCGTCCAACGACAGGTAGTGGTTCTTGCGAACGTCGCAGACGGTGGCGTGGACGGCCGCCGAGCCGTCACTGATCGCCGTCGCCCACTCCGTCGTGGCGTCGACGAGGAAGCCGAGCCGGTCGCCCGAGACCTCCGCCACGCTCAACGGCCGGGACGAGTGGGCGTCGCCGATCATCGTCATCAGCATCACGATCGTCCCGCCGTCGACGAGCTCGGACAGCGACTTGGCCGGATCTGTGGATGTCATGCACTCGACCCTGCCCCCGGACATCGTGGTTCACACCTCGACTCGACGGGCAACATGAGGCCATGTCGATCCATGTCGAATCGCTGGCCGTCGACGCCATCGACCCCGGTGCCGTCGCACGCTGGTGGTCGGAGGCGCTCGGCTGGCCGATCACCGAAGACGATGGCGACGAGGTCGTCGTGAGGTCGTCCGACGGCTTCGAGCTGGTGTTCGGGAAGGTGCCCGAGCCGAAGACGGTGAAGAACCGGCTGCACCTCGACTTCCGCCCTGACGACCAAGCCGCCGAGGTCGCCCGCTTCGAGGCCCTCGGTGCCCGCCGCGTCGACATCGGCCAGGGCGACGTCACGTGGGTCGTCCTCGCCGACCCCGAGGGCAACGAGTTCTGCATCCTGCGTGCCAAGGAGGCTGCGCCATGAGCGATCCACAGGACCGCGCCGAGGCGTTGGACGAGGATGTCGTCGACATCGTCGACGACATCACCGGCGACGAGTACGGCGAGGGACTGCCGACCTACCCGCCCGACCGGCCGCTCGGCGTCGACCCCGCCGGCGAGTGGCGCGAGGATCCCGACCCGGCATACGAGGCTGTGCCGGACGAGGGAGTCGGACAGCTCGTCGAGCCGGACGTGTCGACGGAAGACCACGAGGAGCAGCAGATCGCCGACATCGAGCCGGGCACGGGCAGGAGCGCCGAGGAAGCGGCGATACACATCGAGCCCGACTGACGTCAGGTCTCGCCCGACACCTCTTGGGCCTCGAGCAGCGTCGCCTCCTCCGCCGCGCTGCGCCGCTCCCAGTCAGCGGTGTACACCGGGTAGCCGGCGTCCTGCAGTGCGCTGACGACGGCCTCGTCGTCGTCGACGATGACATCGAGCTGGCGGCCGGCTGACAGCTTCCGCACGAGCTCCAGCTTGACCCGCGCCGCCGGCCGGCGATCGTTGCGCGGCCGCATCACGACCTGATGGCCACCGATCCCGTTGGCCTCGAGCCAGGCCTCGGTCGCCGCGCGCAGCCAGCCGGGTCGGCCGGTGAGGAAGACGATGTCGTGGTCCTCGGCGAGGCGCTGCACGACAGCCACGCCCTCGGTGTGTGGCGGGTCGTCCGGCGCGGCGGCGAAGAACGCATCCCAGTCCTTGGGGCGTCGCTCGATGTGGTGGAGGCGGTGGCGCACGTCGGCGACGACGCCGTCGATGTCGACGATGGCGAGCGGCCGTTCAGCGCTCATGACCACGGCGTCGTCGGGCGCTCGTACGGCTCGCCGTCGACGAACAGGTCGAGGCGCTCCTGGTAGAAGCAGACCAGGCTCTTGACCTGGGTGGCGTCGTCGAGCGGTTCCTCGTAGCTCCAGGCGATGTTCGGGAGCACGTCGTCGCCGACGACCGCGTCGTAGTGGGTCGCCCAGCCCTTGTACGCACACGCCGTCCGCAGCGAGCCGACTCGCAGCTCGACGCGCACGTCGTCCCGTGGCAGGTAGTAGCGCACCATCGGGAAGGCACCCTCGAACAGCAGTCGCGGTCGGGACGTCTCGGCGAGCACGAACCCACCATGCTCGACGCGTATCCGACGCGAGCTGATGCGCACGTCGATGCGATGGAACGGATCGCGAGGATGACTGACGATCGGCTCGTCCTCCTCGAACCAGTCGAAGGCGTCGAAGTCGAGGACCACGTAGCCGCTCAGGTCGGGATCGGCGAGCCGGAAGGCGTCGCCGGGCCGGGACCCGACTGCCGTGTTCACCGTGAGCGTCTCGCCGTCAGCCGTGTGCACGGCGAAGGGGATGCTCGGGTCGAGCACGCTCGGCATCTCGGGGCCGAAGCCGATCGGCCGGTACTCCGGCGGCGGGCCGTCGGGTGCCGGGGTGAGCAGCACACGGATGTCCGCCTCGGGCACGGCGTACGAGGGAACGACACGCGTCGGTTCCCAGATCAGCAGCGGCCGTTTGGTGTCGGCGATGACGGTGCCGGCTCGCTGCACTCGCACATGCTTCTGCGTGGGCTGGTAGCGGAGCTGACCGAGCGCCGACGTCATGTGGCGGATCATCGAGGTGGCCATCCCGCAATCGTGCCTCACGTCGGCAGCGGGACAGCTCACCGAATCGCGGCGATGTCGGCGGTCAGTGCCAGGAGCCCGGCGCCGGCGATGGCCAGCCAGACACCGCGTACCGCGAGGACGTAGGCGCCGTTCGAGCGAACGATGTCCATCCCGTCGGTACGTCCGATGGCGACGAGCAGGACGACGACGAGGACGATCGGCACGAGGACGACGACCATCGGCGGAAAACAGGCCACGAGCAGGACCGGGACGAGCCAGCGGCGCCATCCGGTGGGCTGCCGCGCTCGATCGACGGCCGCCCCGATCGCCCAGCCGAAGGCGGCGGGGAGGGCGATGAACAAGCCGATGGCCAGCCACTGCGGGGTGAGCACGTGGAAGTCGATGCCCTCGTCATGGACGAGCATCGAGCCGACCACCACCGCGCAGGCGAGGGCGACCGTCACGCGACGGAACCACAACGGGCCGATCAGGCGGGCCGCGACGAGCCGGTACGCACAGGCACCGATGACACCGACGACGGCACCGAGGGCGAGCAGGTTGTAGGTGCCTCCGAGCGTCACCCGACCGATCACGAAGCCGTCGTCGCTGATGCGGCCGCGCGCCGAGCGAGACGACGTCAGCCGCAGCACGAACATCGCCAGACGCGACCCGAGACCGGCGACGACCACGCCCACCGTGATGCCGGCGACGATGATCACGCGAAGCTCTGCGAGCACCTGCTGACCGAAGGTCTGTGTCGTGAGGCGTTCCACAACCGGACAGACGAACGAGCTGTCCCGGTGGGTGACACCAGTGTTGAGAGTCGAACACCAGAACCCTTCGACGATCCACCCCCGCCAGGGTGGCGCCGTGCCACCCGACACGTCGCGATGGTGGTTGGCGTTCGCCCTGACTCGTACCCACTCGGCCACAGGAGGCACGCGACGTGACCATCGGACCCATCCAGGCGTTCGTGATCGGCTTCGCCGACAACGATCTGCTCGAAGGTCGCATCGCCGAAGAGCTCGCACGTCTGAGCGATGTCGGCCACATCAAGATCATCGACGCCGTGTTCGTGTTGCGTGAGGACGACGACGTCGTCGTCCTGAGCGTGTCGGATCTCGACGACGAGCAACGGGCTGAGTTGCGGGCGGCCGTTGGTGCACTCGTCGGCCTCGGTGTCGCCGGCGGCGAAGGCGCCATGGTCGGCGCCGCAGTCGGAGCATCCGTCGCTGCCGACGCTCCCACGGCGGCCGAGTCGATCGCCAGGGCGCTTGTCGACGACCTCCCCGACGGCTGCTCGGCGTTGGTGCTGGCGATCGAGCACCTCTGGGCGATTCCACTGCGTGACGCTGTCCGCGATGCCGGAGGCCTCGTGATCGCCCACCGCTCACTCACCGCCGAGGATCTGGTGGCGTTCGGGATGAAGCTCGGCGACAGCGAGGATTGATCGTCCACGCCGCCGACGGTGCGAGCATGGCGAGCATCAAGAGCCTTGCCGAACAACATGCGAGGAACACCGCGGGAGCGCCTGGCCGAGCGGCTGAGCGCGGCGTGCTATGGAACGGTCCTCGTGCTCGTGGCGCTGCCGCTGATCAATGCCGACGATGTGGCATCGGGCACGGGCTGGGAGCTTGTCACCGGAGTTGGCGTGGCGACGTGGATCGCTCACCTGTACGCCGAGGTCGTGGGCGACCATGTTCGCCGTGACTCCGCAGTCGACCGCACCGAGATCACCAGGGCCATGGTCGATGGCCTGCCGATCCCGCTCGCCGCCGTGTTGCCAGCGGTCATGCTGCTGCTCGGTCGTGTTGATGTGCTCGACCCGCGCGTCGCGCTGTGGGCGGCCGTCGCCGTCGCGATCGGTCAACTCGTCGGCGTTGGTGCGTTCGTCGGAGGCTCCGTGTCAGGTCGCGCCGCGAGCGTCTGGTCGTACGCCGGCGTGACGGCGGCCATCGGAATCGCCGTCGTCAGCCTCAAGCTGGCGCTCGGTCACTAGTCGAGGGTCCACACGTGACGTCGAGGGCGTCCGGGGCGGTCCCGTCGATCACAGGGGGTGGCCGCTACGCTTTCCCCTCCGCCTGAATGTGGGAGATTGCGGGTTGAAGAGACAGCCTGCCCGACGTGGCGCAGGGTCGCGCCGCTCGGTGTTGACGTCGCTGCATCGGGCGAAGTTGCGTCGACCTGCGACGCCAGAGCACTTCATCCGTCGCTCACGCCTGTTCGACCTGTTCGACGAGATGGTGTGCAACCGGGTCACGTTGGTCGTGGCGCCGGCCGGCACGGGGAAGACCTCGCTGGTCGCCGGATGGGTGGCCGAGTCCTCGACGCCCACTGCGTGGTTGTCGCTGGACGACACTGACTGTGACGGCGTGCAGTTCTGGTCCGCCGTGATCGCCGCCTTGGACACCCTGGCGCCGGGATGCGGTGACCGCGCCCTGGTGACGCTGCGACGTCCGGGCACACGGGCGGGCGCGGTCGACCAGCTGATCGCTGCGCTGGAGGCCGAGGCGCGACCGTCGGCGGTGCTCGTGATCGACGACTTTCACCTGGTGGACGCCGATGCGTTCGTGCTCGAGTCGTTGTCGCGCTTCGTGCGCAACCTGCCCGGTTGGTTGCGTGTGGTGCTGATGTCGCGTCGGGAGCCGAAGCTGCCCATCGATCGGATGAGGTCGCGCGGCGAGCTCGGCGAGATCCGTCTTGCCGAGTTGCGGTTCTCACCGGACGAGGCAGTCGAGCTGATGACCCGGCTGTCTCCGGCGCTGCCTCCGGGACACATCGAGATGGCGGTGCAACGCGCCGATGGTTGGGCTGCCAGTCTGCAGCTGGCGGCGTTGGCGGCGCGTTCGCGTCGAGCGCAGACGCTCGCGCCGGGGCCAGGACTCGACGACGACATGCTGGTGCAGGACTACGTCCTGCACGAGGTACTGGCGAACGAGGCACCTGACGTGATGGAGGTGCTCTCGGCAGCGGCGGTCGTGCCCAGGGTCAACCCGAGCCTGGCCCAGGCGTTGACCGATCGCCCGGACGCCGGTGAGCTGCTGCGAGTCGCCGAAGCCCGCGGGCTGTTCGTGACCCGCCGCGGTGTCGGCGGTTGGTTCGAGCTGCACGAGCTGGTCCGGGGCGTGCTGATCGCCGACCTGACGAGTCGGTCACCTGGTCGCTTGGCCGAGCTGCACGGGCGTGCGGCGCGATGGTTCGAGGATGCCGGCGACGTGGTCGTGGCGCTCGACCAGTGGCTGCTTGCCGATCGACCCAAAGACGTGCTGCGACTCCTCTCGGCGAGCCACGGTGACCTCTACGACAGCGGCCGTGAAGCCACGGTCGCAGCGGATGATCGCGGCGATCCCGACGGCCGTCGCGGTCAGCGATCTCGAGTCGATGGTCGCCTACGCGTGGTGCCACCTCCTGGTCGATCGCCGTCGGTTCGTGGAGCTCGTCGAGCAGTTGACGTGGTGGGTCGACAAGGCGAGCCCGCACGACATCATCCGCACTCGCGTGAACGTGCTGCGGGCTTCGGCGGCGATCGTCAGTGGACGCTGGGTCGAGAGCGGAGCGTTGAATCGACAGGCGATGCTCGACCTCGGGGACTCCGGCTGGCAGGACCCGCTCGGCCGGTTCGCCGCCAACGGCGTCGCACGCGAGCTGGCGTTGTCGGAACGATGGGACGACGCCTCCGACGAGGTGCGACACGTCGAGGTCGCCTTGAGTCGCGATCCGGAGCGTCGCTTGGCGTTCGAGGGAACCCGCGCCCTGGGTGAGGCGCTGGCCGGCCGGCCGCTGGACGCCCTCCGCGTCGCAGCCGGCGTCCGGCGCGCCGCCCAGGTCGCCGACATGACCATCATGCGCGCCGAGCTGGCCATTGCCGAGGCGCTGGCGCATCGGGAGCTCGGCGATCGCTCGCGGGCATTGGCCGAGCTCACCGCCCTCGCCGACTCGCCAGCCGAGACGATGCTGTTCTGTCGCGTCCTGGCCATGTCCGAGCTCGTCCAGGCACACCTCGACGAGGGCGAGCTCGACACGGCCCGGCACGTCTTCGCCCAGGCAGAGGCGCTCGTCGACGAGGAGTCGCTCGGGGCCGACGTGCGCGGTTGGCTGACCCGAGGCGGGACGGTGCTCGCCGTGGCCGAGGGCGACCTCGAAGCCGCCCGTCGGTGGGCGGATCAGGTCGACGATCCGTTCTGGAGTGGGATCAGCGAGGCGCGAGTGGATCTCGCCTGTGGGAACAGCCCTGCAGCCACGACGGCCCTCGCCGCGGCGTTGCCACGCTGCGTCCGCCACGAAGTCACCCTGGCACTGCTCAAGGCGCGTTCAGTCGCCGATCGCGACGAGGCGATGAAGTACGCCAGCGCTGCCGTCGAGATGGCCTCGGCCGACGGCCTCCTGCAGACCGTGGCCTCAGAAGGTGCCGAGGTCATCGACCTGGTCGAGCAGGCCGCGTGGCGCGCCCCGGAAGAGTGGCTCGACCGCCTGCGACGACTCACCGCGGAGGCGCGGAATCTCGAGGCGCCCAGCCGGCCCGACGTCGATCGAGCCGCTCACCGATCGCGAACGAGACGTCCTGCGATTCCTGCCCAGCCGGCTGACCGTCCGCGAGATCGCCGAGGAGCTCTACGTCTCGGTCAACACCTTGAAGTTCCACCTTCGGGTCATCTATCGCAAGCTCGGTGTGAACTCCCGTGCTGAAGCCGCCGAGGTGGCACGCACGATGACGAAGCTCCGGCGGTAGCGACCCAGTCGCCCTGACCGAGCGGTGCGCCAGCACGCCGGGCGGCGATGGGGTGTGGGGGCGCAGCGCCCACGGTCCAGACCTCGATCCACCCGGGCAGGGTGGGGCGGACCGACCCGCGCTTTGCGACCATGGTCCGCGTGACCGAGGACACCAGCGCCGCGGTTCCCGAGCGAGGGAACGGGCAACACGGCGCGTCGCCATCCTGCTGGCGATGGCGATGTTCGTGCTCGTCGTCGACACGTCGCTGATGAACGTGTCGATCTCGGCGGTGGTCGAGGACCTCGACACGACGGTGAGCGGCGTCCAGTCGGCGATCGCACTCGAGGCGCTGGTCTCGGCCGCGTTCATCCTGATCAGCAGCAAGATCGGCGACCTCTTCGGGCGCAAGCGCGCCTACGTGCTCGGCCTCCTCGGCTACGCCATCGGTGCCATCGCGATGACCCTCACCCAGGGCCTCCTCGCGGTCATCATCTTCTGGGCCATCCTCGGTGGGCTCGGCGCCTCACTCCTCCTGCCCGCCATGCAGTCGCTGATCCACGGCAACTTCGAAGGCGCGGCGCAGAAGAAGGTCTACGCCCTGGTCGGCGCGGCGGCGGCGATCGCCGCCGCCGTCGGACCGCTGCTCGGGGGGTTCATCACCACCTACCTCTCGTGGCGCGTCGGCTTCCTGCTCGAGGCGGTGATCATCGCCATCGTGCTGTCCGGCGTCAAGCAGGTGCGTGACGTGCCGTACACCGGGCCGCGTGGCGTCGACGCCGTCGGTGCCATCTTCTCCGTCTTCGGCATGGGCGGCATCGTGCTCGGCATCCTCGTGTGGCAGGAGGGCGGCGAGGCGGTCGGAGCCCTGCTGGTGATCGGTGCGGCCTCGCTGTCGGCGCTCGCCTACTGGCTCGTCTCCCGCCGGCGACAGGGGAAGCTGACGTTGATCGATCCGGATCTGTTCAGGTCGAAGCCATTCCGGCTCGGCTTCACGCAGCAGATGATGCAGCAGATCGCCCTGGGCGGGGCGATGATCGCCCTGCCGATCTTCCTGCAGATGGTGCTCGAGTACAACGCCATGCAGACCGGTCTCTCCCTCGCCCCGCTGTCGCTCAGCATGTTCGGGATGACGATGCTGGCGGCCAAGAAGGCCGGACACCGCCGCCCGAGCAGCGTCATCCGGATTCGGGTTCGCGCTGCTGACGATCGGGATGCTGGCGCTGATCCCGATCGTTCCTCGGGCCGACTCGGGCTGGTACTTCGTCGTCCCGTTGGTGGTCGCCGGATCGGGGTTCGGCCTGCTGGTGTCGCAGCTGAACAACTACACGCTGGCGCCGATCTCGGAGGAGCGGATCAGTGAGGCGGCCGGCGTGAACTCGGCGTCCGGGTCGTTCGGGCTGTCGTTCGGGTTGGCGTTCGCCGGCGCCGTCATGCTGGCGAGCTTGTCGTTCTTGTTCACCAGCATGGCCGAGGACAGCACGGTGCTCCCTCCGGCGGACCAGCAACAGGTCGCCGAGGTGTTGGAGGATGACGCCGAACTGATGAGCAACACCCAGCTCGAGCAGCTGCTGGCGGACGAACCCGAGGCGATCCAGGACGAGATCATCCGCATCAACACCGACGCGCGGCCGCGCGCGCTGCAGTTCGCCCTGCTCGTGCCGATCCTCGCCGGCCTCATCGGGTTGATCAACTCGTTCCGCATGATGCGGATGCCGGAACCGGTGCCCCAAGCGTCCATCGAGGGCATGACGCTGGGCTGACCGTGCCGGGTTCAGCTCGCCGACCTCGAGCTCTCCGCGACAGTGCGACTGACCCGATGACGACGCCGACCGACGACGCGCTGGTCGCCGCGGTCCGCGAACTGCTGGTCGAGCTCGGGGTGGCGATGTCGGCGGCCGGCGATTCGGTCGACGCCATCGACTCCAGCCTGCACGCCATCATCGCCGCGTACGGCGTCGAGCACGTCGAGGTCGCCGTCCTCCCGACGTCGCTGATGGTCGGGACCGGACACGGAACGGGCACCCAGATCGAGATCGGCATCCCCCGCGGAACGCCGCTGCGCTTCGATCAGGTCGCCGAGCTGTACACCCTCGTACGCGCTGCGTCGTCGGCGTCGATCTCACCCGCCGAGGCGCTCGAGCAGCTCGCACGCGATCTACCGCATGCCGCCGACGTTCCGCTGGCCGGTCCGCACGCTGGGCCACGCCGTGATGACGGTCGGCCTGGCCCTCCTCCTCCAGCCGACCGTCGGCGCGGTCGGAGCCGCCTTCGTCCTCGGCTTGCTGGTCGGGCTGGCGAAGCTGCCTCGACTGGCGACGCTCGAGCTCGTGTTCCCGATCGTCGTCACGTTCGTCGTCTCGGTCATCGTGTTCGCCACGCTGCAACACGTGCAGATCGACAACCCGGTGCGCATCCTCATCCCACCCTTGGTGACGTTCCTCCCCGGTGCGGCGTTGACCATCGCCACCGTCGAGCTGGCGGCCGGGCAGATGGTGTCGGGCGCCAGCCGACTGGTCAACGGCCTCGTGCAGCTGCTCCTCCTCGCCTTCGGCATCCTCGCCGCCAGTGCCCTGTTCGAACTGTCGGCTGCGGTGCTCGCCGACAACCCCGTCAACCGGCTCGGATGGTGGGCGCCCTGGCTCGGCGTGGTCGTCTTCGCCGTCGGCATCTACCTGCACCTGTCGGCGCCGGCGCGCTCGCTTGCCGTGGATGTTGGTCATCATGCTCGCTGCGTACGCCGGCCAGGTGGCCGGTGCCGCCGCGTTCGGCGGAACTGCTGAGCGGATTCTTCGGCGCCCTGGCGATGACGCCGTTGGCGCTCTGGGTGGAGACCGTGAGGAACGGACCACCGAAGCTCGTCACGTTCCTTCCCGGGTTCTGGCTCCTCGTGCCTGGCGCCGCAGGGCTCATCGGCGTGACCGAGCTGCTCGGCGTCGACCATCAGCTGGGGGCCCAGGCGATCGTCGACACCTTGGTCACGGTGATGTCCATCGCCCTCGGAGTGCTCATCGGCACGGCCGCCTACCACACCACCGACACCGGCGTCCGCGCCCTCACACGGTCGGGCTGAGCTACCACCCGACGCGGGGTGGGGCGCTGCTACCCGCTCGATCCCTACCGTCGTTCCAGTTCGGTCGCCAGGAGTGACGGTGGACTGCGGCAAGCTGACGGCACGACGACGACGCCCACGCTGAACGTCCGCCAGGCTGCGTTCATCGGTGTCGGCGCGATGGTCGGCGCCGGGATCTTCGCCCTGCTCGGCTCGGCCGGCGAAGTGGCCGGCGCGGCCGTCTGGATCTCGTTCTTGATCGCCGGCGCGATCGCCGGACTACAGGGGTACTCGTTCGCCAAGTTCGGCGCCCGCTACCCGTCAGCGGGCGGGCTCCTCGAGTACGTCGTCCGCGGCTTCGGCAACGGACATGCCACTGGGATCATCGCCTGGTTGATCCTCGCCGCCAACGCCATCGTGACGGGCATGGTCGCCGTGTCCTTCGGCAGCTATGCCAGCTCGGTCGTGGGCGACGGAAGCGAGGCCTGGGTCAAGGTGTTCGCCGTCGCCGTGGTGCTGGTCATGACGACGCTCAACGTCGATCGGGTCACAGGCGGTGGCGAGAGCTCAAACCGTGGTCGTCATCGTCGTCACCGGGATCCTGACCGTGTTCGCCGTCTCGACACTGGCCAACCTCGACCCGGACCTGCTGGCGTTCAGCGGCTATCCCGGGATCGCCGACATCGTGTCCAGCGTGGCGCTGACCTTCTTCGCCTTCCTCGGGTTCGGCGTCGTCACGTTCACCGCCAAGGACCTGGCCAACCCGGCACGGCAGCTCCCGCGGGCGCTGTACCTCGCGCTCGGCATCGCCACCGTGATCTACGTCGCCGTCGCGCTGGGCGTGTTCGGCACGCTCACCGTGCAAGAGGTGATCGACTCCGGAGGCACCGCGCTGGCGGTCGCCGCCGAACCGACGCTCGGTCGCGCCGGCTACTGGATGATGACCGTGACGGCACTCTTCGCCACGGCCGGTGCGACCAACTCCGGCCTCTACCCGGCGGGAGGACTGTGCGAGCAGATGACGTCCATCGGCCAGTTCCCGCCGGTCCTCGGTCGCCGCCTCGGTGGCCGGCTCCCCGCCGGCCTCCTCGTCACCGCCATCATCGCCATCATCCTCGCCGTCGGGTTCGATCTCTCGTCGATCGCCTCGCTCGGCAGCGTGATCGCGCTGGTCGTCTTCGCCCTGGTCACCGCGGGTCACCTCCGCGTACGCGCCGAGACCGGAGCCCGCCTCCCGGTGCTCCTGGTTGCCCTCGCCAGCACCGTGATCGTGCTCGTCACGTTCGTCTTCACGACGCTCGTCGACGAACCAGCCACCGCTGTCCTCCTTGCCATCATCCTCGTCGTGAGCGTCGGACTGGACGTCGGCTGGAAGCGCGTCCGCGACGGCCGCGTCCCGGTCGGCCCCGACGCCCGCGATCGACGGCTGAGGCCCCGTGCCCCGAACGCCAGTTCCGCCACTCCAGCCGCAGTGGGTCATCGTCGACGGGCTCCCCGTGTACCACCGTGTGTGCACGGACGCCGGTCCGACGGCGGATGCGATCGTCCACGTCCACGGGTTCGGCATCTCCGGGACGTACCTCGAGCCGACGGCCGCCCTCCTCGCCTCGCGTCACCGCACCTACGTCCCCGACCTGCCGGGGATGGGCAGGAGCATGCGGCCGGACCAACCGCTCGACCTCCCCGGTCTCGCTCGGGCGCTGATGTCGTACTGCGACGCCGTCGGCGTGGAGCGGGCGACGTTGGTCGGCAACTCGCTCGGCTGCCCGATCATCATCGAGGTGGCGACGCGCCTTCCCCGACCGCATCGAGCACGCCGTGCTGGTCTCGCCGGCCGGCGGCCCGAACAACCAGCCGCATCGGAAGGGCGCTGCGGCAGATGGCGGTCGACGGGCTCCGCGAGCCGATGTCGATGGTCCCGATCGCTGTTCGTGACTACCTGCGGTTCGGCGTGCTGCAGAGCTGGTCGCTGTTCAAGGCGATGACCAGCTACCCGACGCTCGAACGCCTGCAGCACCTGGTCATGCCCACGCTGGTGATCGCCGGCGACCGTGACCCGCTCGTGGACGTCGACCGCGTCCACGTCTTCGCCGGCCTGCCCCACGTCGAAGCGGTGAAGGTGCACGGGGCGCACGCCTTGAACTTCAGCTCACCCGAGCTGATCGCCTCGCTGATCGAGGCGCACCTGTCCGGCCAACCGCTGTCCACGTCCGACGTGGCGGCGGTGATCGACATCCTCGAGGTCGGCGCAGCTCCGGTCAGTTGACCAACGTCGCGATGCACCCACCGAGCAGCAGCCCGGCGCCCAAACCGGCCGTGACGTCGAGCGGGTTGTGGGCGCCGACGTACACGCGGCCGACCATGACGGCGACGGTGAGCACGACCGGCAACCACAACCAGATCGCCCGTAGCTCCGGCGCGATCGACGGACGCGATGGCGGCAACCAGGATGACGTGCCCGGAGGGAAAGCTCGGTCCCGACGACGGCACGTCGCTCCCGCGCAGGATGGCCCCCGTCTGGCTGGTTCCCGGTCGCTGGCGGATGGCGAGGTAGTCGGCCATCTCCCGGCGGACGATTCGCTCCGTCACCAGTTTCAGCGCCCATCGCCATGATCACCCCGAAGGCCATGACGAGGTTGCGGGCGAAGAGCGCGACCGCCAAGCCGGCGCCGGTGCCGACCACGAGGTTGCCCAGCTGCATCGGCACCCAGAGCAACACGTAGAGCCAATCCGGCAGCCCGTTGACGGCGTGGAACAGACGCGCCTCGGTCGAACCGATGACCGGCTTGCGGGCGGCGACGACGGACGCCGCCAGGACGATCAGCCCGACGCCGGCGACGATCAGCCACCAGAGGTTCATCGCGGGAGATGGCGGCGGCCCCGGCGAGACGCCGCGTAGGTCGTCGAGCAGCCCCGGACGGGCCTTGAGCGCCGTGCGTGTCGCCCCGCTGAGCGCCCATGGGTGGAGCCGATCGAGTGCCCGCGAGAGGGTCGCCGCGTCGACGGCGGCCGGCGGCATGAGCGGCGGCTCGCTCCGGGCCGACGCACAGGCTCGACGAGGCGAGCAGTTCGGCGACGTCGGTGGCCAGCAGCAGATCCGATGCGACCACCTCGCCGAAGCCGAAGTCGATGAGCCAGACCTGACCACCGTCGTCGAGGAAGATGTTCGCCAACCGGAGGTCGCGGTGGGCGAACCGGTGCCGCCGCAGCTCACCGACGAGGCGCCAGATCTCGGCGAGCACGGCATCGGTCACGTCGTTCGGATCGACCCGGTCGAGCGACTTGCCGTCGATCGCTTCATAGGCGAGGACGTAGCCGTTCGGCTCGGCCGCCGCGACAGCCCGCAGGCCCGGCGTCCGCACTCCGATCGACCGCGCCGCGAGCGCGACGAACGCTTCGTGCTCGACGGCGCGCTGCAACGACAGGAACGCGTGTTGGTCGCCGAAGTCGCGGGGCAGGAGACGGCGGTAGAGGCGGAACAGCAGATCGGCGCTGCGCTCGTCGGCGCCGAGCGCCTTGACGAACAGCTTGGAGCCATCCGCTTCGACACCGAAGTAGGGCGTCGACCCACGAGCGTCGACTCCTGCCGCGATCGAGCTGCGCGCAGCGGGACCCCGACGGCGTCGAGCCCGTCGCATGACAGCCGGCAAGCTCGGCCGGCGGGAGGGTGCTCCGGCGGCCACCAGGACGGCGGCGCCGACGAGCCATCCGACGGCCGCGGCCAGCACCGCGTCGAACGACATCGGCGAGTCCACGAAGGCGGTCAGCATGAGGCCCACCATCAGCGCCCATCCCGCCCGCCGCGCCCGACGGCCCAGCCAGGGCGCGGCCGCCGTGAGCGCCGCTGCGACGGCCCCGATGCCGGCGGTCGACGGGAACCCTTTGCCCGTCAGCGGATCGAGATCGATGCCGAGATCGACGAGCGCCTGTCGCTGATCGGTCTCGATCCCGGACTCGAGCAGCGAGACGAGCCCGCCGGCCACCAGTCCGGCGAGGGCGACGGTGCCGAGCATCCGCCACCGCCGCCGGTACAACGCCCATGTGAGCAGACCCCCGAGCACGACGACGGCGAGGACCCGTGTCCCGAGCACGATGGCGTCGACGATCCACTGCGGAACCGCGTCGAGCCCGCGGAGGAGATCCGATGCGAACCCGACCAGCGTGTCGCCGAACAGCCACTCGACGAGCAGGAGGACGAGTAGCAGCGCCGCGGCGACGACCAACCGCAGGACATCGGCAGGCGACCGCGCGATCTCCGGTGCGCGCGGCGCTGTAGTCTCCGGTCTCACCTCCAGATCGGCGGCCGGCGATGGAAGCGTCGGTCAGGACAGGGCCTTGGCCTTCGCCTGTTGGAACTCGGCCTCGCTGAGGATGCCCTGGTCGCGGAGTTGGGCGAGACGGGCGATCTCGTCAGCGCCCACCACCGCTCGTGGATGCGACGTTCTGGACGTACTCGCGCATCGCCGCGTCCTGCGCTTGCGCAGACTGGACGGCGTGTTCCTGCATCTTCTTGCCGCGGGCGATGAGGTACACGAACACGCCGAGGTAGGGCACGAAGATGACGAAGATCGTCCACAGCGCCTTGCCCCACCCGGACAGGTCGTGGCTGCGGAAGATGTCGCTGAAGACGATGATCAGCAGCCAGAGCCAGATGAACCAGAGGAAGAACCACAGCATCGACCAGAACACCTGGCCGGTTCCGAACTCGGCAAGCAACATGTCTCATTTCCTCCTGGGTGGTGTCGGTTCCGGCTCGCGTTGCGCGATGCGCCGGTCATTCTTGCTCGGCTTCCAGCTCTCGGCGCGGTTGCTCGACATTCACGACGCGCGCCTGCGTTCGATGAGGCGGAGGATCAACTTGCCGAGTTCCGCCAGCACGAGGTAGCCGATCACGGCGACGAGGCATACCCGCCACTGGTGGCCGTCGAGCTGGACGGTGTCGAGGATGCTGTTCAGCCCGTCGATGGTCGTGGCCAGGAACGTGAGCACGAGCGCGGCGAGCATGAGCAGGTTGAAGCGTCGGTTGGCGAAGGTGTCGCGGGTGAAGATGCTCCGGAAGGGATCGCGCCATTCGAGGGTGGCGACGATGTGGAGGAGCGAGATCGTGGTCAACCCCATCGTGGTTGCAACAGCGAGTCCGTAGCGGTCCTCGCCCCACGCCACGACGGCAAGCGTGCCGCCGGCGATGAGCAGACCGGCGATGCCCAACCGCACACCGAGCGCCGGCGCGATCACCGGCTCGTCCGGTGACCGAGGGCGGCGCTTCATGAGTCCGGGGCTCGGCGCGTCGAACCCGAGGCCGAAGGCGAGCAGGACGTCGATGGCGAAGTTGATCCACAGGATCTGCAGCGGAAGGAGTGGCGTGCCGTTGGCGACGGTGAAGATCCCGGCACCGACGAACAGCAGGATGAACCCGGCCAGCATGATCATCTGGACCCGGACGTACTTCATCAGGTTGTCGTAGAGGCCGCGACCACCCTCGACGGCGGTGACGATCGTGGCGAAGTTGTCGTCGGTGAGGATCATCTCGGCGGCGTCCTTGGTGACCTCGGTGCCGGTGATGCCCATCGCCACGCCGATGTCCGCTCTGGTGAGCGCGGGCGCGTCGTTCACCCCGTCGCCCGTCATGGCGACGATGTTCCCCTGCTCCTTGAGGATGCTGACCAGGCGCACCTTGTCCTCGGGCGCCACCCGGGCGACGACGCCGATGCCGTCGAGGTCGACCTTGAGCTGGTCGTCGGGCATGGCGGCGAACTCGGCGCCGGTGAGCGCGCGTCCTTCGATGCCGAGCTGACCGGCGATCGCGGCAGCGGTGGTGGCATGGTCGCCGGTGATCATGCGGACGCGGATGCCGGCGTCCTTGCAGAGGGCGATCGCATCCTTGGCTTCCTTGCGCGGCGGGTCGACGATGCCGACGAGGGCGAGCAGCTCCAGCTCGCTGACCAGCGCCAGCAGATCGCTCGCCGGGTCGAACGACGCCGGGTCGAAGTCGCGCCTGGCGACCGCCAGCACCCGCATGCCGTCGGCTGCCAGCCTGTCGTTCTCGGCCAGCACCCGATCGATCGAGTCGGCCATCGGCGCTGTCGATCCGTCTGCAGCCAGATAGTGCGACGAGCGGGCCAACAGGACGTCGGGCGCGCCCTTGACGAAGCAGCGCACGACCGTCCGGCCACCGTCGTCCATCTCGTGGAACGTCGCCATCAGCTTGTACTCGGCGTCGAAGGGCACCTCGGCGACGCGGGGATAGGCCTTGCGCGTGTCCTCGACGTCGATCCCGCCCTTCGCCGCCAGCACGACGAGTGCGCCCTCGGTCGGGTCGCCGATGCACGCCCCGTCGCGGATGACGGCGTCGTTGGCCAGCGCCATCGGCAGCATGAACGGCTCGAGCGGGCTGTCGCTGGTGCCCGCCACGCGCAGGATGCGACCGGTCGTCGAGTAGCCCTCGCCGTCGACGCTGAAGCGGCGGCCGACGATCACGAGCTCGCGAGCCGTCATCTGGTTCAGCGTGAGGGTGCCCGTCTTGTCGGAGCAGATCGCCGACGTGGAGCCGAGCGTCTCGACCGACTTCAACCGCTTGACGATGGCTCCCTTGCTCGCCAGCTCCTGCGTCCCGACCGACAGCAGCATCGTGACCACGGCTGGGAGGCCGGTCGGGATGGCGGCGATGGCGAGCGTGATCCCGGTCAGGAACAGCGAGTCGAAGTCCTCCCCGCGGGCGAGGCCGAGGATGATGATCAGCGCCAGGGCCGCCGCCGCCATGATCGTGATGATCACGGTCAGCTGATCGAGCTGCTTGGTGAGCGGCGACTTCTCCTGCTCGACCCCACTGAGCATCCCGGAGATGTGCCCGACCTCGCTCGACATCCCGGTCGCCGTGACGACCATCTCGCCCCGACCCCTCGTGACCTGCGAGTTCATGTACGCCATGTCGACGCGGTCACCCAGCGGCACGTCCTCGCCGGCGACGGGGTCGAGGCTCTTGGACACGGGTGTGCTCTCACCGGTGAGGCCGGCCTCTTCGATCTCCAACGTCGCCGCCACCAGGATCCGTCCGTCGGCCGGCACCTTGTCGCCGGCCTCGAAGCCGACGATGTCCCCCGGAACCAGCTCCTCGGCCGGGACCTCGACGCGCTGGCCGTCACGGCGGACGCGCGCCGTCATGATCAGCATCTGCCGGAGTGCGGCGACGCTCTCGGCGGCCTTGCCCTCCTGGTGCAGACCCATCACCGCGTTGAGCACGGTCAGGCCGATGACCACCACCCCGGTCGAGACGTCCTGCAAGGCGACGATGCTGACGACCGCCGCCCCGACCAGCACCAGCTGCATGAGGTCGCGGTACTGGCGCAGGAAGGCCCGCCAGCTCGGCTCCTTGGCCTCCTCGGCCAGCTTGTTCGGACCGTACTGCTGCCGACGCTCGACGACCTCGGCCGCGCTCAGGCCGGTGGCAGGATCGACGTTCAGCCGCCGACAGACCTCGTCGGCGGACAGCCCGTACCAATCCACCTCGATGTCGGGCTTGACGTTGGTGGTCGCAACCGCGCTCATGACGCGCCTCCCTGACTGACGAGATCGATCGGCGACGTGCACTGTCGCACGATGGCCTGCAAGCGGTCCACTGCGGTCCAACGCTGACGGTCAAACGGGTGGGTCAGCACCACCCGTGCCCGGGTGGAACGGCGGCGTAGGCGCCACAGTGAGCAGTGACCACGATCTGGGCGCGATCTGTTGCGGATTCCGAGACGATGCGCGCCCAGATACGAATCGCGCCCAGATTGGGGGGCGCTCCGATCACGTGCGGCGAAGGTTCGCTGACGCGCCACTACGACTCGATGACCTTGGCCTTGTGTCGGTCGAACTCGTCGCGGGAGAGCAGCCCTCGGCTGAACAGGTCCGCCAGCTCCTCGAGCTGCTCGACCGGATCGACGATCCATGTCCGCACGCTGTGCTCGTACGACCGCACGCCGCACGGAGGTCGGGTCAGCAGGTCCGAACGGCGAGTGCGGGACGTACTGACGAATCGCATCGTCATGCTCCGGCTCGTCGTCGGACCGATCGCTGCGCACCGACTGGACCCGTGCCGCCGGGATGCGCTCGCCACCAATGATCTGGCCGCCCACGTGCTGCGCGGCGATCGACAGGGGCTCGGCCCATCGATCCTCGGTGACCAGGATGATGCCCGCCGTCCGGGGCCGGAGCGCCAGCGCCGCCAGCTCGATGTCGTGCTCGCTGAGCATGCCACCGACCTCGCCGTCGACGTCGCGCAGTCCCGAGATGCTCTCGACCGAGTCGACCTCGAGGGCGGTGACGGCACCGTCCGCATCCTTTTCGAGCGCGACGAGGTCGAGGATGCGGATCCTGGCCGACTCCACCAGTTCCACCAACGCCGGAACCAGACTCGCCAGTGCACCCAGGTCGGGCACCTCGACGATGAGGTACTCGATCAGGTCTGCGGCGACGGTGTCGGGCTGGTCGTCGTGCCTCTGTGCTGCGCTCACCGGGTCGACGCTCCTCTTCCGGCTGTCACGGGAACAAGGCCATCGTGTCTGCGCGATGAGTGGTCGCGGACCACCCTGCCGCGGGTGGTCGTGTCGGCTGGCTGGATGTGCCGCGCCAACTACCCGCTGCCGGGTGGTCACCGCCCACCCGGCTCGTTCATACGGTCGCTGGTAGAGCGAGCGTTCTGCGCCACCACCGAAGGAGCCACGATGTTCAACCTGCGCAACCGCAGCTTCCTCAAGGAGATCGACTTCGAACCGCGTGAGCTGCGATACCTGCTGCAGCTCTCCGAGGCGTTGAAGATCGCCAAGTACGCCGGCACCGAGACGAAGCGGCTCGAGGGCAAGGAGCTCGCCCTGATCTTCGAGAAGACCTCGACGCGCACGAGGGCGGGATTCGAGGTCGCCGCCTTCGACCAGGGTGCCCACGTCACGTACCTCGATCCGTCCGGGTCGCAGCTCGGGCACAAGGAGTCCGTCGCCGACACCGCGCGTGTGCTGGGCCGGATGTACGACGCCATCGAGTTCCGCGGCAACGACCAGGCCGACGTCGAGGAGTTGGCGGCCAACGCCGGCGTGCCGGTCTACAACGGCCTCACCAACGAGTGGCACCCCACGCAGATGCTGGCCGACTTCTTGACGATGCACGAGGCGAGCGGCAAGCCGTACGACGCCCTGTCGTACGCGTTCGTCGGCGACTGCCGGTTCAACATGGGTCGGTCGCTGTTGGTGATGGGAGCGCTGATGGGCGCGGACGTGCGACTCGCCGGCGAAGCCACACTGCATCCGCCCGACGACGTCGTGGCCATCGCCCGGGAGATCGCATCGCGCACGGGGGCCCGGATCACGATCACCGAGGATGCCGCCGAGGCGGTCACCGGGGTGGACTTCGTCCACACGGACGTGTGGGTGTCGATGGGCGAGTCCAAGGACGTGTGGACCGAACGCGTGAAGCTGCTCACTCCGTACCAGGTGAACAGCTGCCCTCTTGGAGAAGAGCGGCAACCCGAAGGTGAAGTTCATGCACTGCCTTCCCGCGTTCCACGACCCGAACACGGTCGTCGGGCGGGAGATGATGGAGCACACCGGGATGAACGAGGGCCTCGAGGTGACCGGTGAGGTCTTCGAGTCCGAGGCCAGCATCGTGTTCGACCAGGCCGAGAACCGCCTGCACACGATCAAGGCTCTCCTCGTCGCCACGCTCGGGAACTGACGGATCGCCATGCGCATCCTCGTCGCCCTCGGTGGCAACGCCCTGCTCAAGCGGGGCGAGCCGATGACAGCTGAGCGGCAGCGGGCCAACGTCCGGACCGCCGCCCAGGCGCTCGCCCCGGTTGCCGAGCACCACCAGCTGGTGCTGTCCCACGGCAACGGTCCCCAGGTCGGACTCCTCGCCCTCCAGGCGGCCGCCTTCAAGGAGGTCGAGGCCTACCCCCTCGACCTGCTGGGAGCCCAGACCGAAGGGATGATCGGCTACCTGATCGAGCAGGAGCTCGGGAACCTGCTGCCGGCTGAGGTGCCGTTCGCCACCATCCTCACGATGGTCGAGGTCGACGCTGCCGACCCAGCCTTCGCCGACCCGACGAAGTTCGTCGGACCCATCTACGACGATGCCGAGGCCGAAGCGCTGGCCGCCGACAAGGGATGGGTGTTCAAGCGCGACGGCGATCATCTCCGGCGCGTCGTCCCGTCGCCGGCGCCGAAGCGGATCTTCGAGATCCGTCCGATCCGGTGGCTCCTCGAGCACGACGTGGTGGTGATCTGCGCCGGCGGCGGTGGGATCCCGACGACGTGGGTGCCGGAGCAGGAGCGCACGCTCGGGGGCGTCGAGGCCGTGATCGACAAGGATCTGGCAAGCGAGCTGCTCGCCCGCGAGGTCGAGGCCGACCTGTTCGTGATGGCCACCGACGTCGACGGCGTGTACGAGAACTGGGGAACGGCTGACCAGCGGCGGCTCGACCAGGTGACGCCGGCAGAGCTGCGCAGCCAGCGCTTCCCCGCCGGATCGATGGGCCCGAAGGTCGACGCCGCGGCGCGGTTCGTCGAAGCGACCGGCAAGCGCGGCGGCCATCGGGGCGCTGGAGGACATCGAGAAGATCGTCGAAGGCCACGCCGGCACGAACGTGGTGGCCGACCCCCACGAGAGAGGAACAAGCGATGAGTGACTTCGGTGTGCATTCAGAGGTGGGCAAGCTGCGCAAGGTGATGGTCCACCGCCCGGACCTGAGCCTGCAACGCCTGACGCCATCGAACCACGACGGTCTGCTGTTCGACGACGTGCTGTGGGTCGAGCGTGCCCAGCACGAGCACGACCAGTTCGTCGCCCGGATGCGGGAGCGGGGCGTCGAGGTCTTCCACCTCCATGAGCTGCTCGCCGACGCACTGGCGGCGAGCGACGAGGCGCGCCAGCGGCTCATCGAGCTGGTCGCCTCGGAGTACACGGTGGGTTGGTCGCTGGTCGACGAGATCCGAGTCCTGCTCGCCGACTTGAAGCCGGACCAGCTGGCCAAGCACCTGATCGGCGGGCTCACCGTCGCCGAGGCGGGCCTCGACCTGGCCAAGGCGGCCGGCGTCTCCCTGATCGGCGCCGCCCTCGACGACCCGAGCGAGTTCGTGCTCCCGCCGCTGCCCAACACGCTGTTCACGCGCGACTCGTCGTGCTGGATGTACGGCGGGGTGTCGATCAACCCGATGTACTGGCCGGCGCGCCGCCGTGAGGCATACAACGTCGCGGCGATCTACAAGGCCCACCCGATGTTCGCCGGCGCCGACTTCGACTTCTGGTACCCGCCCGAGGGCCCCGACGGTCGCTTCGAGATCGCCGACTTCGGGCTCGCCTCGCTCGAAGGTGGCGACGTGATGCCGATCGGCAACGGCGCCGTGCTGATCGGGATGAGCGAACGCTCCCAGGGGCGGATGATCGAACAGATCGCCAAGGCACTGTTCGACAAGGGCGCGGCGGAGCGGGTGATCGCCTGCGTCATGACCAAGGACCGCGCCCACATGCACCTCGACACCGTCTTCACCCTCCTCGACCGCGACAAGGCGACGGCATACCCGAAGGTGGTCGGCAACATCCGGGCGATCAGCCTGCGCCCCGGCACGAGCCCCGGTGACTTCCACGTCACCGTCGAGGACGACTTCATCGGCACGGTCGCCGACGCGCTCGGGGTGAGCACGCTCCACGTCGTGGAGACAGGCGGAGACGAGTACCAGCAGGAGCGCGAGCAGTGGGACGACGGCAACAACGTCGTCGCCCTCGAACCCGGCGTCGTCGTCGCCTACGAGCGCAACACGTACACGATCGCCAAGATGCGCCAGGCAGGCGTCGAGGTCGTCGAGATCGAAGGCTTCGAGCTCGGCAAGGGCCGCGGCGGCGGCCACTGCATGACCTGCCCGCTGCTGCGCGATCCGCTCTAGGTGACGACGCGATGATGCAGTCGACAGCGCTGCGCTGGCTGTTCGGGGCGATCGTCGTGGCCGCCATCGTGGCCCTCCTGGCCTGGGCCCGCAACGACGAGGGCATCGACGATCGGGACCCCGATCCACCGGTGAGCACCGAAGTCGTCGCCGATCAGGACACCGTCCCCCAAGGCACCACAGCCGTCACCGCCGGCGACACCGACCCTCCGACGACGTAGGCAACCCCGGACCATCCACGATGGACGACATTTCCGGGGAGCAGGAGTCACGGCCACGGCCGCCGAGCTTCCTCGACGCGCTGATCCCGGTGCTGGTGCTGATCGTTCTGCTGACGCTGACGATCGTGCTGTTCGGGATCGACGCGGCGAATGGGCCGCTGCAGGTGGCGTTGCTGACGAGTGCTCTGGTCGCCGGGCTGGTGGCGTTCAAGAACGGCTACACCGCGGCCAGCCTGCGCGATGCCGCCATCGGCGGCGTCACGTCGGCCATGGGAGCGATCTTCATCCTCCTCGCCGTCGGTGCGTTGATCGGCACGTGGAACATGGCCGGCACCATCCCCACGGTCGTCTCCTACGGCATCGCCCTGCTCCGACCCGCCATCTTCTACGCCGCCGTCGCCCTCATCTGCGCCCTCGTCGGGGCGGTCACCGGCAGCTCGTGGACCACCGCCGGCACCCTCGGCGTGGCGTTCATCGGCATGGCCCCGATCCTCGGCATGTCCACGACGATCGCTGCTGGAGCGATCATCTCCGGTGCCTACATGGGCGACAAGATGTCACCGCTCTCGGAGACCACGGTGCTGGTGCCGAGCCTCGTCGGCGGGGTGACCGTCAACCAGCACATCCGGGGGATGCTGTGGACGGTCGGACCCTCGTTCGCCATCGCCTTCCTCGTCTACCTCGCCATCGGCATCGCCGACGATCCCGCGTCGTCGGCCGTCGGCGTCGACGAGGCCCGCGCCATCCTGGCGACGGCGTTCAACATCTCGCCGCTCAACCTGCTGCCGCTGGTGCTGCTGATCGTCGTCACGCTGTACAAGATCCCGCCCTTCCTCGGCATCTTCGGCGTCGCCCTGTTCTCCGGCATCCTGGCCTGCTTCACCCAGCGCGCCGCCGTCGAAGCGTTCGTCGACGAACCCGATCAGGGCGTCGTGCTTGACGGCATCGAGGCCGTGTACGAAGCCATGGCCAACGGATTCGTGTCGGCGAGCGGCAACGCCACGATCGACGATCTGTTCTCCAGCGGCGGCATGTCGAGCATGCTGACCACCGTCTGGCTGATCCTCGGCGCATTGAGCTTCGCCGCGATCATGGAGGAGGCCGGCTTCCTCACCCGCCTCATCGCCCCGCTCGTCCGCCGCGCCCACACCGACGCCGGCGCCATCACGTCGGTCGCCGCGACCAGTGCCGGGCTCAACGTCGTCACCGGCGACCAGTACGTCGCCGTGGTCCTGCCCAGCCGGGTCTACCGGACCGAGTTCGCCCAGCGCGGGCTCGCCCCGCGGATGCTGTCGAGAACCGTCGAGGACACCGGCACCGTCACCTCACCACTCGTGCCATGGAACAGCTGCGGCGCCTACATGACCGGCGTGCTCGGCGTGCCGACCGTGGAGTACCTCCCGTTCGCCTTCTTCAACCTCCTCAACCCGCTCGTCGCCATCGCCTACGCCTTCACCGGCTTCCGCATCGAACACGTCGACCCCGAGGCGCGAGCGATCGGCGGCGAGACGCCAGCCGACGGCCAGCCGGTGCCCACCCACGAAGGAGACGCTCATGTCGACTGACACCGAGACCGCAGGCGACGCCGAGCCCGCCGGCGAGGACTCCGAACCACGCAAGTCCCGCTTCGCCCTGCCGTCGGCGTACACGATCCTGTTCGCCCTGATCGTGATCACGGCGCTGGCGACGTGGATCATCCCCGCCGGCCGGTACGCCCTCGACGCCGGACGGTTCACCGATCCCTGGCACCTATGAGGAGGTCGAGTCGACGCCGTCGCGGATCATCGTCGACTCCTTGGAGGCGCCGATCAACGGGATGTACGGCATCGAGGACCCGGCCACGGGCAACGTCGACGTGTTCAACAGCGGTGACCTGTTCGGTGCCATCGATGTCGCCCTGTTCATCCTCGTCATCGGCGGGTTCATCGGCATCACCATGAAGACCGGCGCCATCCAGGCAGGTATCGCCCTGCTCGTGGCCCGTCTCCGCGGCCACGAGCGGTGGATGATCGCCATCCTGATGACCGTGTTCGCCATCGGTGGCACGACGTTCGGGATGGCCGAGGAGAGCCTCGCCTTCTACGTCCTGGTCATCACCGTGATGATCGCCGCCGGCTACGACGCCTTGGTCGGCGCACTGGTGATCCTGCTCGGTTGTGGCATCGGCGTGCTCGGGTCCACCGTCAACCCGTTCGCCACCGGCATCGCCTCCGGGTTCGCCGACGTTTCCCTCACCGACGGCCTCGGGCTACGTCTCGTCATCCTCATCGTCGGCCTCGCCGTCGGCATCTGGTTCGTGCTGCGCTACGCCGAGCGGGTGCGGCGCGACCCGTCCACCTCGCTCGTCTACGACATGAAAGCGGCCAACGAACAGCACTTCGCCGCGACCACCGACGCCGACACGGGTGAGGTCGTGCTCACCGGCCAGCACAAGCTGGTCCTCGCCCTGTTCGGCGCCGCCTTCGCGGTGATGATCTATGGAGTCATCCCGTGGGAGGACCTGGGCATCGGCCTCCCCACCCTGTGGTGGTGGTTCCCGGAGATGACGGCGTCGTTCCTGCTGTTCGCCATCCTCATCGGCGTGGTCGCCAGGATGAAGGAGGGCGAGCTCACCACCACCTTCGTCGACGGCGCGAAGGACCTGGTCGGCGTCGCCCTCATCATCGGCCTCGCCCGCGGCATCACCGTGATCATGAACAACGGCCAGATCACCGACACCGTCCTGCACTGGTGCGAAGAGGCGCTCGGCGACGTCGGCGAAGCCGCCTTCGCCGTGGTCATGTACCTGCTGTTCCTGCCGTTGTCGTTCCTCATCCCGTCATCATCGGGGTTGGCGACGCTCGCGATGCCGATCATGGCGCCGCTCGCCGGATTCGCCGGCGTCAACGAGAGCCTCGTCGTCACCGCCTACCAGAGCGCCGCCGGCCTGATCAACCTGGTCACCCCGACATCGGCCGTCGTCATGGGCGGACTCGCCATCGCCCGAGTTCCCTACGGCAAGTACCTCCGGTTCGTGTGGCCGCTCCTCATCATCCTCGCCGTCTTGTCGATCGTCGTGCTGGCGCTCGGGGCCTTGTGAGCGAAGCCGGCGCGGCGGAGGAGGTCTACGGTCGTGAGATCGCGGAGTGAATGGAGCGTTCGTTGAACTCGATGAAGACCTACCTCGTCGTGTGGTTGTCCGGGGTGTTTGCCGGACTGGTCCTGGTCGAGAGATGGCGCCGTGTCGGCGCTCGCTCCGCTGCTGCGGAAGAGAGCGCGTGGGAAGCCGACGAGTCGGCTGTCGCCAGCACCGCTCCGACCGCTCCGCCCGAGAAGCAGAACGCGGCGGTGTTGATCTTCGCCGGCGCCAGGGCCGACGCTCGACGTGCCCAACAGGCCCTCACCCACGTGATGCCATGGGGGAACCCCTCGGACCAGTCCACCGCCCAGCTGCGGCGCTGGAGTCGAGCGACGCCGTGAGCTGACCCGCCGGTAGCGCCCGCACGTTCGGGGTACGGACGCCGGCTGATCAGGAGACTGCGAGGTCGCGTAGCGCCGGCATGACGTGTTCGGCGAACAGGTTCATCGAGCGGTGCGTTTCGTCGTTGCGCATGCCGGGATGCCGGAACGCGACGGCCAGTTCGGTGATACGGCCGAACTGACCGGTGCAGTACGGCGTCAGGGCGGCGATCACGTCGTCGGGCGTTCCGACAGCTGCCGACCAGAACCCGGCGTTGCCGTTGCGGATCATCTCCTCCGTGATCGGCTCGTTCTCCGATGGCTTCCCTTGGAGATCCTTCCTGAGGTTGTAGAAGTTGACGAAGTACTCGAGCCCGGGACCAGCGATCTCCCACGCTCGATCCGCGTCGTCGGCGACGCAGGCCATCTGCATCGACGCCACGTGGACGCCTGCCGGGTCGCGTCCGGCCGCTTCGAGGGCGGCGTCGTAGTTGGGGTTGAACGGGCCGATGAAGTTGAAGCCGCGCTCAGCCGCCTTTGCCTGGTTCCTCGGCGCCATCGCGCTCGACCACACGGGCACCGGCTGCTGCACGGGCTTGGTCGTGAACGCCATGTCGGGGATGTCGTAGTAGCGGCCGCTGTGGCTGAACTCGGCGTTCTCCTCGAATGCCTGGAGGATCCAGTCGATCGATTCCCACATGCGACCGTGCATCTCCTTCGGGTCGACGCCGAACGTGCGGAACTCCTCGTACTGCGAACCGGGCCCGATGCCGAAGTCGAAGCGCCCACCCGAGATGATGTCGGCCGTCGCCACGTCCTCGGCGACTCGCCGCGGGTCGTGGAAGGGCAGCAGCAGCACCGCCGTCCCCACCCGCAGTCGCTCTGTCTTGGCCGCCACCGCCGTGGCGACGAGGATCGATGACCCGCTCCACTGGCACTCTCGGAAGTGGTGCTCGCCGTAGAACGAGCCCTTGAACCCGAGCTCCTCGGCCAGCACCGCGTCGCTGATGTAGTCGGCGTAGACATCGCGCAGGTCGTAGGCGCTCTGCGGATGGTTGCGCACGGCGTTGAGCAGTGAGAAGTCCACGTTCAGATCCTCCGGTCTTGCAGCCCCTGACGACAGAGTACACTTTTCGTGACGATCGGCAAACAGATGGCAGTGATCGCCCGGGTACGATCAGCTCGATGGCGGCGCAACCGGACACCCGCTACGTCCCGCTCCACGACTACGGCGCGTCCGACCTCGGTTTGCGGTTGCAGTCAGGCGCGCAGCCGCAACGGCTGATCATGTCGCTGCTCGGCAACTACTGGCGGGGAGGAGACAGGGAGGTCCCATCGGCGGCCTTGGTCGAGTTGGTGAGCCAGTTCGGCATCACGACGGCGAGTGCCCGCGTCGCACTCAGTCGCCTCGCCCGCCGAGGGTTCCTACGCCTCGCCAGGTCGGGCCGGAACACGTCGTACGGCTTGACCGAGGTTGCCGCCGAGTTCCTGCAGGAGGGCGGGCGCCAGATCTTCTCGTTCGGGACGCCCAGCGCTCCCTGGGACGGGAGATGGCGGTGGGTGGCGTTCTCGGTCCCCGAGCACGAGCGGCGCCTCCGCCACCTCCTGCGCGCGCGACTGCGATTCGCCGGGTATGCGCCGCTCTACGACGGCGTGTGGGTGACCCCGCGCGACCGGATCGCCCAGGCGATCCGGGCGATCGAGGATCTGGACGTACCGCAGGCGACCGTCTTCATCGGCGAGGTCGCCGGTGATGTGACCGGTGGCGGAGATCCGGTTTCGGCGTGGGACGTCGCGGCGTTACGGGGACAGTTCGAGTCGTACGTGCGCCGGTTCGCTCCCGTGCTCGAGCAGGCGCGCGCCGGCCGCATCGAGCCTGCCGACGCGTTGGTCCATCACTTCTACATGGTCGACGAGTGGCTGCAGATCAGCCTCGAGGACCCCGACTTGCCCGACGAGCTGCTCCCTGCGCGTTGGCCGCGTGACGATGCCCGCGCGTTGTTCGTCGAGCTCCATGACCTCATTGCACCGCTCGGGGCGTTGTTCGTGCGCGAGGCGCTCGTCGCCAGCGCGCCTTCGCTGGTCCGCTTCGTCAGCCATCAGGCCGTCGACGAGTTGCTGGCGCCGCTCCGAGGACGAACGAAAGATGACATCTCGCTGGACAGTCGACAACGTTTATGATATCTATTTTCCATGACTGAGCCCGGGGGCATCAAGGCGTGGACGTTCGACTTCCACGTGATCCAAGGTCGTGAGATTCCCGACTACGAGGACCAGGACGTCGTGCAATCGGCGTTCGACCGCAACCTCGAGCGACTCGTCGAGCTCGAGCGCCACGGGTTCGAGGGCGTCTTCTTCAGCGAGCACCACTTCCTCAACTCGCTCAGCCCGACGCCCAACCTGCTGATCGCGGCACTGGCGAAGATGACGACGCGGATGAGGCTCGGCGTGATGGGCAACGTGCTCGCGTTCCACCAACCGTGGCGACTCGCCGAGGAGTTGGCGACGCTCGACTACCTCACCGACGGACGCCTGGAGATCGGGGCAGCGAGCGGCGTCCCGCCGGAGTTCCTGTTCGTCGACATGCCGCCTGCGGAGATCCGTCCGCGGTTCGCCGAGATTCTCGACGTCCTCGATCTCGCCCACCAGCAGAAGTTCGTGACCTACAAGGGCGAGCACTACGACCTCGAGGACGTGCCGTCGATGCCGCGGCCGCGGCACGAGGCACGCCGGCGGCACTGGATGACCATCTACAGCGCCGAGACGTGCGCCAACGCCGCTCGCCGCGGGTACAAGGTCTGCACCGGATACCAGTCCAACGAGTCGGCCCGTGTCGCGTTCGACGCGTACCGCGCAGCGGCGGCTGAGATCGGTCGCGACTGCTCACCCGACGACATCGGCGTGCGCCGCCAGGTCCTGATCTGCGAGACGGATGCCCGAGCGGAGGAGCTCCAGGCCGAGGTCCTGGAGAAGGACAAGGCGCGGATCGACGCCATCTTCTCGATGGTGTTCGATCGAGTGGCGAGGACGACCGCGGCGGCGGAGATGGCCTCGAGCGTCAAGGAGTCCGGTGTGATGGACGCCGCGTCCGTGCCTCACGGCGGATCCCAGCCGGCGAAGAAGCAGACCGGCTCCGGCGCGCTACCGATCGACTTCGCCAGCGAGTTCATCTTCGGGTCGCCGGCCACGGTGACCGAGAAGATCGTCGAGTCGTGCCGGTACATCGGCGCCGGCAACATCCTCCAGTACCACGCCCAGTCGCTGACCGAGTCCGAGCTCGACACGCACTACCGGCTGTTCGCCTCGATCATCCCCACCCTCGCCACCGCCGACGTCGGCGAGGCGTCGGTCGCGAGTGCCTGACCCGACGACAGTCGAGCGGGTTCGGAGAGAACGGCGCCATTGATGGCAGCGGATCTTCCGAGGAAGCGACGACGCGGCTCAATGTTCTACACATCTCTTGACGGTCGGCACAAGAGATATGTACCGTTGAGAACTGAGTCGTCGGTCCAGGGGGATCCACAATGACAGACATCGCGCCCATCGCTCCAACGAGGGCCGACTCGGAGCGAGCGGCCACGCCGTCGCCCGGCGGCAGGAGCGCGCCCGACCAGGACGTGCTCCACGGACCGAGGCTCGAGGAGTTCGAGCAGGAGATCCGCAAGCTGCGGGTGAAGGGCGGCAACGCCGAGCCCGAGCGCAAGCTCGTGATCCTCGGGGTCCTCGCCGTGATCGCCGGGTTCGTGGTCGCCGCCATCGGCATCAACATGGTGCGCGGCGCCGAGACCGCGCTCGAGCAGGGAGACGGGCTGGCGCAGACGATCCTCGGCATCGGGATCGCCGTGGTCGGCGCCGTGCTCTGGGCCCGGTACTCGCTGTCGCGCTACCTGCGCTACTGGCTGGTGCGCGAGATCTTCGAGCAGCGATCGTCGACCGACCGTGTCGTCGAGGCGATCGAACGGCTGCCCCGCACGTGAGGTTCGACGACGCGGCGATCCCGCTCGGCGCGGCGTGGTCCTCGCCCTTCGTGCGGTGGCAGGGGTCGCTCGCCGACGTCAACAGCATCGACCTCGCCTCCCAGGTCACCGCCGACGCCCTCCGGCGCGCGGCGATCGATCCGGCGTGCCTCGACGCGCTCGTGCTCGGCATCACGGTGCCGCAGAAGGAGTCCTTCTTCGGCGGCCCGACGCTCGCCGCGCGGATCGGCGCGCCCGGCATCACGGGTCCGATGGTCGCCCAGGCCTGTGCCACGTCGGTCGCCTGCCTGGAACTGGCGGCAGCCGATGCCGACGCCGGCGACACCGTGGTCGCCATCACGACGGACCGCACGAGCAACGGTCCGCTGCTCACGTACCCCACGACGCACGGTCCGGGCGGGTCGCCGGTGGTCGAGCACTGGGTCCTCGACAACTTCAAGAAGGATCCGTGGGGTGGGCTGGCAATGATCGGGACGGCCGAGGCCGTCGCCGTCGAGGCCGGCATGCAGCGCGAGGAGCTCGATGAGCTGACGCTCCTCCGCTACGAGCAGTACCAGGCCGCGCTCGTCGACGATCGGGAGTTCCAACGCTCGTGGATGGTGCCGGTCACGGTGCCGCGCCGGGGCAAGGACCCACTCATCGTCGACGCCGACGACGGTGTCTTCCCGACGACCGCCGAGGGCCTCGCCAAGCTCCAGCCGGCCGAACCGGGCGGCGTGGTCACGTTCGGGACCCAGACGCACCCCGCCGACGGCACGGCCGGCATGGTCGTCGCGCCGGCGTCGCTGGCGAGGGAGCTCAGCGGTGGCCGCGGTATCGCCCGGATCCTCGGCACCGGGTTCGCCCGTACCGACCGCGGCCGCATGCCGAAGGCACCGGTACCGGCGGCACAGGCTGCGCTCGACGCCGCCGGTGTCACGATCGACGCGATCGACGCGGTGAAGACGCACAACCCGTTCGCCGTGAACGACCTGTGGTTCGCCCGCCAGACCGGCTACCCCGCCGACCGGATGAACGCGTTCGGCTGCAGCCTCGTCTACGGCCACCCCCAAGGTCCGACCGGCGCCAGGGGCATCGCCGAGCTGATCGCCGAGCTGGAGGGACGGGGCGGCGGAATCGGGCTGTTCACCGGATGCGCCGCCGGTGACACCGGCGGTGCCGTGGTGCTGCGCGTCGAAGACTAGGGAGCTGAGTGATGCAGGTTGGAGTCGCATTCGCCATCAAGACGCTCGCCGATCGGTTCGAGCCGCTGCAGGACGTCTACCGCACGTTCACCGACGAGATGGTGCTCGCCGAGGAGCTCGGGTTCGACCTCGTGTCGACCAGCGAGCACCACTTCGAGGATGACGCGTGGACCCCGTCGCAGCTGCCGATCCTCGCCAATGTCGCCGGCAGGACCTCTCGGGTGCGCCTGCACACCAACGTCTTCTTGCTCCCGCTGCACCACCCGCTGCGCGTGTCCGAGGACGCGGCAACCGTCGACCTCCTGTCGGGTGGTCGGCTCGACCTCGTGTGCGGCACCGGATCGGTTGCCGAGGAGTTCGTCGCCATGGGCGTCGAGCCGAAGACGCGATGGAGCCGCTTCTGGGAGTCGATGGAGATCCTGCGGACGTCACTGACCGGCGACCCGTTCACCTTCGAGGGCAAGCACTACACGATCCCGGACGAGATCCGCCAGACCACGACGCCGGTCCAGCAGCCGTTCCCGCTGTGGGTCGGCGGGCTCGGTGCCAACCTGCAGCGTGAGTCGGGCCGGCGCGGCTTCCACGCCCAAGGCGGTCCGGTGTTCCGGCCGGAGTACCTCGAGGGGCTCACCGAGGCGGGGATCGACCCGCAGACGCGCAACCTCTCGATGTTCGTCAGCGGCCACCTGGCGGCGACTCCAGAACAGGCGTGGGACGAGTGCCGGGAAGGGTGGTGGAACTGGCAGAACGAGTACCGCAAGCGCACGTGGATCGCGATGATCGACGGCCTCGGCTTCGTCCCTCCCCTGCCGCCCTACGACCAGATGCAGGAGCCGCCCCCCGCCGGCGCGCCGATGACACCGCTGCTCGGCACGCCCGACACGATCCTCGACGCATTGCGCCCGATGCTGGAGCACGGCGACTGCACGCACTTCTCGTTCGCCTTCCGCGCCAGCGGCGGCGGCATGGACGCCGAGCTCGCGCGCGACTCGATGCGGCTGTTCGCCAAGGAGTGCCTGCCGGTGCTCAAGACGTGGGGACGTGAACCGACGACGAGCAGAGCGATCGATTGACGTCTCCCCGGACCGTTCCGCTACAGCGGACGGGCGTGGGGGATCACCTCGGTGCCGAACAGCTCGACCGATCGGCGGGCGAGCTCGTGGGGCAGCGTGTCGCCCCACAGGATGAGGTCGATGACGCCGTTGCCGATGGCGTCGCGGATCTCGGTGAGTTGGCGGGTCACCGTCTCCGGGCTGCCGCACAGCGATGGCAGGGGCGGCGGGTCTCCGGGCTTCGGGATCGGCATGGGCGCCCCGCCGTAGGCCGCACCGACCTCCATCATCGCCGGAAGGATGGCGTTGATCGAATCCGGTCGCGGCGTCAGGATGCCGGTGAGCCCGCCGAACTCGTGGCGGACGCAGTCGTCGCGCGCCTTCTCGTCGGTCTCGGCGACGTAGGCGAAGCAGCGGTAGAGGATGTTCTCCGCCGAGACGTCCCAGCCGACGAGACCGGCTTGCTGCCGGAAGTACTCCGCCGACCTGGCCGCGATCGCCGGTGGCATGAAGGCCAAGCCGACGTCGAACCGGTTGCGCACGGCGTAGTCGACCGACACCGGGCTGTTGCCCGACACGAGAACTCGCGGGTGCGGCTGCTGCACCGGACGCGGCCACAGCGAGACGACGCGGTGGCGGTAGTGGCGACCCTCCCATCCGAACGGCTCCGGCTCCGTCCACGCCTTGACGACGAGCTCGACGCCCTCCTCGTACATCTCCCGGGACTCCGCCGCGTTGGTGCCGTAGGTCAGGTACTCGTTCGGCGTGCCGCGGAAGAAGCCGGCGACCGCCAACCGTCCTTCGGCGAAGACGTCGACCATGGCGATCTCCTCGGCCGCCCGGATCGGGTCGGTGAGCGGCAGGTCCACACCGAGCAGGGCGACCTGGGCGTTCTTGATCCGTGTCGCCAGGACGGCGGCGGCCAGCGTCGGGTTCGGCGTCATCTGGCGCGGGGCGTAGTGGTGCTCGGCGACGGCGAGCCAGTCGAAGCCGACGTCGTCGGCGACGTCGAACAGCTCGAGGTTGTTGCGCATCGAGGTCACGGCGCGCCCGGGCGTGAACACCTCATCGCCCCACGGCCACCCCGAGAGCTTGCGCTTCTCCTCGACGCTGATCTCGTAGCCGACAGGGCCGAAGACGGAGAACTTCATGCGGCAAACCCCCTGCTACCGGTGGAGCATCGAACTGTCGCGGACGGCGAGGAACGCGCCGTGTCGCTCGGCGAACTCGGTCACCACTGCGGCGAACGCCTCTGGCCGGTCGTGCTGGATCTGGTGGGCGGCGTCGAAGACGTACTGGAAGAACGAGTTCGGGAGCAGCCGCTTGTAGATCCGTCCCTGTTCGGGCGGGAAGATGCCGTCGCGCGTGCCGAACAGGATGAGCGTCGGGACGGTCACCTGCTGGATCCCCGCGGCGAGCTCGTCGTCATGGGCAGGGCCCATCAGGCGCATGACGAGCGGCCAGTTCCGCTCCATCACCGCCGGGTCGGGCGGCGCCCTCTCCGGCAGCCGCTCCGGGTGGACGAACATCGCCCGGTGGATGTCCTCTGGGGTCCGATCGGTCAGCGGTGGCCCGTCGGGGCGAAACGCGGCGGGCGCCTCGAGCACAAGGGCGTCGAGTCGATCGCCGTGGTCGACGGCGAACCAGCACGCGACCACGCCGCCCATCGACGTGCCGACGAGCGTGCAGCGCTCGATCCCGACCGCGGTGAGCGCCTCGGCCATCGTGGCCGCCATCTCGCGGGCCGACTGCGTACGTTCGTTCAGCGCCGACGTGCCGAACCCGGGGAGCTCGAAGGCGGCGACCCGGTGGCGCTCGGCGATCCCGGCGAGTCCGTGGGAGAGCCGGAGCCCGCCGGCGCCGTGGAACCACACGACGGGCGCGCCCTCGCCTGCCTCGGCGTAGCGGATGGTGAACCCGTCAGCCTCGACGACGTGCTCGACGAACGATTCGATGCCCCCCATTCGGCTCATTATCGACGTATCCACTACCGACCGTCAAGAGAGGTGTAGTACGATTCAAAGGATGCCAACCGATCAGTGGCGATCGTTCGGCCTGCGCAGCGGCGCATCGATGTCGGCGCGCCGCCATCTGGACGACGTGCCACCGTTCCTCGCCCCGACGGTCGACGAGCGCGTGGCGTGTCTCCAGCAACCGTTCGTCGGCGTGACCACCGACGGCGTCGTCCGCCCAGGACTTCGGTCGCTCGACGAATCGCCGACCACGAGCACGGCGCCGATCACCGAGGCGGCGCTGGCGCTGCTCCAGGAGTTGACACCCGCGCAGCGGCTGAAGGCGACGTTTCCGATGGACGCGTCGGAATGGAGGATGTGGATCAACGTCCACATGAACCACTACCGGCACGGGCTGATGCTCGAGGACCTGCAGCAGCCCGTGCGCGACCGCGTGCTCGAGTTGTTGCGTGCCACCGTGTCCGCTCGCGGGTTCGACCAGGCTCGATCGATCATGCGACTGAACGAGTTGCTGGCGGAGCTGACGGGAGACTGGGACGCGTACGGCGAGTGGCCGTACTTCATCTCCTTCTTCGGCGACCCGGCGAGCAGCGAGCCATGGGGCTGGCAGCTCGACGGCCATCACCTGTGCGTCAACGCCGTCGTCGTCGACCGGCGGCTCGTGCTGACGCCGCTGTTCATGGGGGCCGAACCCCGCCGCGTCCACGAAGGACCGTACGCCGGCATCTCCCTGTTCGATCCCGAGGAGCGATGCGCGCTCGACCTCATGCGCGCCTTCGATGACTCGCAGCGGACGCGTGCGACGGTCTGGGAGTCGATCCAGCCCGACGCGCTCCCGCCCAGCCTCCAGAACCCGTACGACGGGCGGATGGAGGCGGGTGCGGCGCACGACAACCTCGTCGCGCCGTATCAAGGAGTCGCCGGCTCGGAGATGTCGGACCCCCAACGACGGCTCCTGCGCGACCTCGCCGCCGTCTACGTCGGTTGGGCGCCGGAGGGCCACGCCGGTGTCCGGATGGCAGAGGTGGAGGCACACCTCGACGAGACCTGGTTCTCGTGGTACGGCCAGACCGGCGACGACGAGCCCTTCTACTACCGGGTGCACAGCCCGGTGCTGTTGATCGAGTTCGACCACCACCCCGGCGTCGTGTTCGCCAACCCGCAACCGACGCGCCATCACGTGCACTCACTCGTCCGCACGCCGAACGGCGGTGACTATGGCGCCGACCTGCTGCGCCAGCACCACGAACGGTTCGAGCATCGTCATGGCACCCATCACGAACGGAGCTGACCGATGACGTACACCGCATCCGATCCTCGATCACAGCTCGCCACGACCGCCGTGCCCGCCGGTGTGCCCAGACCGGCGCAGTATCGAGAGCTCTCGGTCGACCCACCGGACGAGGAGCACCCGCAGGGCAGCCGGACCTGGTGGACGAGGACGCAGGCGCTGGTCGTCGCCCACACGACGGCCCAGGCGGGCGACACGTTGCGGCTCGACGACGTCACGGGTGAGCATGTCGCGCTCGTGCTCGAGGGTGCCTCGATCGACGTGCGACACGACCTCGGCGAGGTCTCCGTCGACGAGCCGACCGTGGTGGTCGTCCCGCCGGGCCGGTCAGCGATCGACATCCGAGCGCGAGGGACCATCATCCGCCTGTTCGCTGTGTCGACAGCACCGTCGCTCGCTGCGCGCTGCCGGAACCGCGCCAACTACGACGAGGCGGACACCAACGTGGTCCCCTTCGTCGCGTGGCCGGATCCGCCGGCCGGCCCGGCCATCCGCACGTATCCGCTGGCGTTGTTCCCGCCGCAGCCGAACCGGTTCGGCCGCATCTTCCGGTGCTCGACGCTGATGGTGAACGTGCTCCCGGAATCCGCCGGCCCGCGTGACCCGTCGCAGCTGTCCCCGCACTCCCACGCCGACTTCGAGCAGGTCTCGCTGCAGCTGCGCGGCGACTACGTCCACCACATGCGAGTGCCGTGGACCCCGGACGCGACCGCGTGGCGCGACGACGAACACCACCACACCCGAGCCCCGGCGGTCGTCGTCATCCCGCCGCCGATGATCCACACCAGCCAGGGTGTCGGCGACGGCGAGCATTGGCTGGTGGACGTGTCCGCGCCGCCACGCCGCGACTTCTCGGAGCGTCCAGGGTGGGTCCTGAACGCCGACGAGTACCCGATGCCCGATGGGCCGTGAGGCCCGAGACAGTCATTTACGGTTTGGTTGACGGCCGACAGATTTCTGTCTAGGGTCGCTGCATGGACCTCGGCATCGCCGGACGGTGGGGGATCGTGTGCGCGTCCAGTCAGGGGCTGGGACGCGCCTGTGCCGACGCCCTCGCGTCCGAAGGCGTCCACCTCGTCGTCAACGGTCGGGACGAAGAGAAGGTGAAGCAGGCGGCATCGGAGATCCAGGCGCTCGCCGGCGCCGGCGACGTGGTCGCTGTCGCCGCCGACATCACGACGCCGGAGGGCCGCGAGGCGCTGCTTGCCGCGTGCCCGCGGCCCGACATCCTCGTCACCAACAACAGGGGGCCCACACCGGGCGCCGCTGCGCGAGATGACCGACGAGCGACTTCGAGGAGGCGCTCACCTTGCACTACCGCTCCCCCATGGCCCTGCTCCGTGCCGTGCTCCCTGGCATGAAGGAACGCGGGTGGGGCCGCATCGTCAACATCACCTCGGCGATGGTGACGACGCCACGTGAGTTCATGGTGTCGAGCGCCGGAGCGCGCGCCGGCCTCACCGCCTCGATGAAGTCGGTCGCCGCCGACGCCATCGCCCGACGGCGTCACGATCAACAACCTCTTGCCCGAACGCTTCGCCACCCAGCGTCAGATCGACAACGCCAACCGCACCGTGCAACGCGAGGGCGGCACGTTCGAGGAGGCGTGGGCCGACCAGGCGAGGTCGCTGCCGATCGGCCGGCACGGCAAGCCCGAGGAGTTCGGCGCCACCTGCGCGTTCGTGTGCAGCGTGCATGCCGGGTTCGTGTCCGGGATGAACATCCATCTCGACGGCGGCAGCTACACGGGGCTCGTGTGATGCACCACTACTACGAGGCACCGGAGACGATCGTCCGCATGATGCTGTTGACGCCAGCATTCCTGTACTCGCTCACGCCCGAGCAGCGGCGCGCCTGCGAGTACCCGATGGACCACCCTGGCCGCCTCGACTGGGACTTCATCCCGAAGTCGGATCGCACGGGCATCCCGCTGTGGCAGCTCAACCGCCACCAGCGGACGCTCGTGCAGACGCTGCTCACGGTCCGGCGCTGAGCATGCGGGGGTACACACAGGCGCTCGAGATCATGGCGATGGAGAACATCCTGCGCGAGCTCGAGGTCGACCGGTTCGGCGTGTCGACCGGCGATTTCCGCCCGCAGGACCTGTACTTCCTGAGTTCTTCGGACGGCCGAGCTTCGAGGACACGTGGGGCGTGGCGGTTCCTCGGCCACCACCTCTCGCTCAGCTACACGATCGTCGGGCAGCGCTGGCTGTCGGTCACGCCGTGCAACATGGGCGCCCAGCCCGCAGAGATGGGCGTCCTCAGCCCCCTTCGCGCCGACGAGGATCTCGGCTTCGACATCCTCCACGGTCCCGGCGACCACCAGCGCAAGCACGGCGATCATCCACGACGTCGCCCCGGCCGACTACACGACCCGCCAGGTGCCACGCGTCGGCAAAGTCGAGTATCCCGACTACATCGATCTCGGGATCCACTGGTACAAGATCACCGACGACGACCGCGAAGCCCTGAAGTTCGAGAAGGACAACCCCCGCGGCGTGTCCGGCGCCGACATGCCGGCCGACCAGGCCGCAACCTCGTCGATCTCGTCGAGTCGTTCGTCGGTCGGTTGCCCGAAGAGGTGACCGAGCGCCACATGGAGCGGATCAAGGGCGGACGGTCTCGAGAAGCTGTGGTTCTGCTGGGCCGGCGGACAAGAGCGGGGGACACCGCACTACTACCGGATCCAGGGCGCCGACCTCCTCATCGAGTTCGACAACGCCATCGACAACGGCAACCACATCCACTCCGTGTGGCGCGACTACCGCGACGACCTCGGCCACCAGCTGCTGCTCGACCACTACGAGCACGAACGTCATCACGGCCACCATCTGGACACCCGGCTGAAGTCGTCCGTGCCCGAGGACTGACGTGCTCCAGTTCAGCTCGCACGCACGTCGCTCGCCTCACCTGCCGAGCTCGCCGCCTCCGCTGTGCTTCGGCGTCTCCCCCACCTGGCCGGAGTACAGATGAACACGATCACTGCGTTCCCCGGCCACGCAGACCGTCGCTGGCCGCTCGCTCGCTGGCGCTCGCTCACTCGCATCGGTTCGAAGGTGTTCCAGTGACCGTGCAGCTGCGGCGCTACGTCCTTCCGCTCGACCACGCCGAGCAGGACCGGTGGATCGAGTGGTGGCGCACCATCTCCGCACCGCGGAGCAGTACGGGTTCACGATCCTGTTTGCCCTGCTCGACCGCGAGACCGGCGAGTTCACATGGGCAGTCGGCCACGACAACGACGACTTCGACGCCGCCGAAGCCGTGTACATGGCCTCGCCGGAGCGACGCGAGGTGTTCGATCGCGAGCGGCCGGAGGTCACTCCGACACGAGTGGCCAAGGTCGAGGCGATCGTGAGCCCGAGGTGATCACGCGCCGCGTGATGGGGGCTCTGGATGGTGTGCGCGTCGTCGACTTCGGCCAGTACATCGCCGGGCCGCTGCTCGGGACCCTGCTGGCCGATGCCGGCGCCGGTGTGGTCCACGTCGATCCACCCGGTGGACCGCGTTGGCAGACCGCGGGGAACGCGGTGCTCCTCCGCGGCAGGCGCACCGTCGAGCTTGATCTGAAGAGCGCTCAGGGGCTCGCCGAGGCGCGACGGCTCGTCACCGACGCCGACGTGCTCATCGAGGGCTTCCGTCCGGGCGTGATGGAGCGTCTGGGTCTTGGGGCGAGCGGACTGCTCGCCGAGCAGCCCTCGCTCGTCTATTGCTCGCTGCCGGGATTCCCCGCCGACGACCCGCGAGCGGGCATCAAGGGGTGGGAGGGCGTCGTGTCGGCGGCGACGTCGGTGTACCGCGAAGTTCGCGCCCACCCGGGGGGGCCGATCGTCAACGAGACCCCCGCCTACTTGGCCACCCCGCTCCTCTCGACGTACGCCGCGGCGATCGCTGCCCACTCCGTCGTCGCCGCCCTGTTGTCGGGGGTGGGCCAACGGGTCGAGGTGCCGCTCTACGACGCCGCCTTCGAGGTGTTCGGCCACGAACTGCACATGCGAAGCAACCTCAAGAGCGGTGGGTTCAAGCCGCCGCCGCGGCCGGGGCTCGGGCACTACCTGTGCAGGGACGGGAAGTGGCTGCACCTGTGCCTCTTCGAGGATCGCCACATGCGCTGGTTCGCCAGCCACTTCGTGCCCGAGTGGCTCGATGAGGGCGTGGCCGAGCCGGACCGGCTCCGCGCCGAGCCCGAGCTGCAGGTCGAGCTGATCCGTCGCTTCCAGGAGCTGTTCCTCACCCGTGACGCGGCCGACTGGGAGAACGCCATCAACGGCGAGACCGGTGCTCCCGCGGCGGTCTGCCAGACCACCGAGGAGTGGCTCACCGTCGACGACCACGCCCGCCAGAAGCGGCGCGGTCGTCGCCCTCGACGATCCCGAGCTGGGCCCGACGGCACAGCTCGGCCAGCCCGTCGTGCTGAGCCGCACACCACTCGATCCTCGGCCGCGTGGCAGCGGCCGCGCGTGGGTCGAGCGGGAGTCCCCAGTCGGTGGTACGTCGCTGCCGCTCGAGGGCGTCCGCGTGGTCGACCTCACACAGGTGCTCGCCGGCCCCACTGCCGCGGCGCGTGCTCGCCGAGTACGGGGCCGACGTCGTCAAGATCAACAAGCCGTCGGACCGGGCGATCGCCTGGCACACGTGGATCAACGCCGGAAAGCGCTCGGTGCTCCTCGATGTCAAGGCGCCCGAGGCTCGCGAGGTGATCGAGCGGCTGCTCGAACGCGCCGACGTGGTGAGCCAGAACTTCGCCCTCGGCGTCGCCGATCGCCTCGGGATCGGCGAGCCGGACTGTCGCAAGCTGCGGCCCGACGTCATCTACTCCTCGATCAGCGCGTTCGGGTACGAGGGCCGGCGAGGCACGTGGCGCGGGCGCGAGGAGCTCGGCCAGGCCGTCGCCGGCATCCAGGATCGCTGGAAGGACGCCGACGGAATGCCCAACATGACCTCGTTCCCGGCCACCGACGTGGGCAGCGGCCATCTCGCCGTGTTCGGCATCCTGGCCGCGCTGTACCACCGCCGGCGCACGGGCGAGGGGCAAGCGGTCAGCGCTTCACTGGCCCACACCGCGTCCTTCGTCCAAGCCCCGTTCATGGTCGCCCACGACGGCGCCACGTGGGACATCCCCGCCGGCCAGGACGCCAGCGGGTGGGGTCCGCTGCACCGCATCCACCGTGCATGTGACCGCTGGTTCTTCGTCGTCGCCGACTCCGTCGCCGGCGTGGAGGGTCTCGACGACGTCGACGACCTCGAGGAACGGTTCCTCACGGAATCGGCGGACATCTGGGTCGAACGGTTCGTCGCCGCCGGTCACGGCGCCCACGTCGTCGTCACCGCCGAGGAGATCGTCACCGATCCCAACGCGCTCGCTCGCGGGCTCATCGTCGAGCTCGGCGACGGCGAGCGCACGATCGGCGCGCTGCCGCGGCTCGGCGGCACGCCGGTGCGCTCCGGCCCACCGGGGACCGTGCCGGGGATCGACGGGCGCGGCATCGTCGACGAGCTCGGCCTCGGCGACCGCTGGGCCGACCTCGTCTCGGCCGGCGCCGTCGTCGACGTCGACACCTGAGAGCCACGTTGCCGGGTGGGCGAGCGCCGCTCCGCAGGGGCGGCGGCGAGCTTCGGAAGGTGAGGTGAGCAGCTTGGCTGCGAACCGAACCCGACAGATCAGTACGAGCCGGTGCCAGGCGGGCGAGCGCCGCTCCGCAGGGGCGGCGGCGAGCTTCGGAAGGTGAGGTGAGCAGCTTGGCTGCGAACCGAACCCGACAGATCAGTACGAGCCGGTGCCAGGCGGGCGAGCGCCGCTCCGCAGGGGCGGCGGCGAGCTTCGGAAGGTGAGGTGAGCAGCTTGGCTGCGAACCGAACCCGACAGATCAGTACGAGCCGGTCTCGGTCTTGTGCTCGGCGGCCCGCGGGCCGAACGGGGACGAGTCGAGCCACGCTCCGGCGGCGATCCCCCGCTTGCGATCGGCGGCCTTGATCCGCCGCTTCAGGCGGACCGGCCAGCCGTTCGCCTGCATGTGCCGCAGCGCGAGGCTCGAGGCGTCGCGGTTGTAGAGCGCGGCCTCGCGGCGAGTCGTGGCGAAGTGATCGATCGCCGGCCGCGCCGTCGGCGTCGTCGACGCGGCCTTGATGGCGCGAGCGGCGACGAGCGCGTCGGGGATGCCCGAGTTGAGCCCGCGGGCGCCGAACGGTGCGAAGAGGTGCGCCGCCTCGCCGACCAGCGCGATCCGCCGGTGCTCGTCGGTGAAGGCGCTGGCGACGACTTGGTAGAAGCGGTACGTCGACACCCAGCTGACGCGGTCGGCGTACTTCGCCGGCAGCACGCGCGCGATCCAGCTGCTTGACGCCTTCGGGATCGTTGAACTCGCTCGGGGTCGTCGTCGGGGCGCAGCTGCAGGTCGGCGCGGATGCCGCCGGCGAACGGCACGAGCAGCACGTTGCGGCCGTCGACGGCGGGATGCTCGTAGTAGAAGACGCGCTCGGGCAAGCATCGGGAGCTCGTCGTCCTCGGCGACGTCGACGATGACGAACGAGTCCTCGATGCGGGGACCTTCGAGCTGATCCCGGCCGACGACCGCACGACCGAGCGGGCGCCGTCGGCGCCGATCACGTAGGCGGCCGTGCCACTCGTCGCCGGCCGCGCGTGCGCAGCACGACGCCGTCGGCGTGACGTCACATGACGACGACCAGCTCCTGCTCCCAGACGATCTCGACGCCGGCTTCGCTTGCACGCGTCGAGGAGCAGCCGCTCGATCACGACCTGCGAGAGGTTCGTCGAGTGCGGCAGGCGCGTCGGGTCCGGAGGCGGGTAGGTGCGCTCGTAGACGAGGTCCTCGCCGTAGTAGGTCTTCTTCGTCGTCCACACGAGGCCGTTGCTGGGCGAGCTCCCACCCGAGGCCCTCGCTGATCGACTCGAGGTGCTCGAGCGACTCGCGGTGGATGAAGATCGCCCGGCTCCCGGGTCGTTGCCGGTCCTCCGCCTCGGCCTCGAGCACCGTCGACCGGCAGCCCGTGCGCCCGCAGCGCGAGCGCCGCCGTCATGCCGACCGGCCCGGCACCGACGACGAGCACGGGGTGAGTCGCTCGACTCACGCGAGCTCCTCCGCCGACGACGCCAGGTAGGCGTCGGAGATCGTCAGCCGCGATCTCGTCGGGCTGCCGACGGTCACGAGCCGACCGTGCAGCATCACCGCCGGCCTTGGTCGCGACACCCAGCACATCGTGGGCGAACTGCTCGATGATCAGGATCGCGATCGCCTCGCTCTCGGCGACCTCGGCGACGATCTCGTAGAGCCGCTCGACGATGATCGGCGCGAGCCCCATCGAGAGCTCGTCGATGACGAGCACGGCGGGATCGACGACGAGCGCGCGGGCGAGGGAGAGCATCTGCTGCTCACCGCCCGACAGCGTGCCGGCGAGCTGCTTGCGCCGCTCGCCGAGCCGGGGGAACTGGGTGAATGCCCGCTCGCGGATGTCGGCGAGCGGCGTCCGGTGAACGTCGACATGCGCAGGTTGTCGTCGACGGTGAGGTTCGGGAAGACGCCGCGCCCCTCGGGGATCGTGCACAAGCCCGCGCGCGCGAGTGCGTCCATCGGCACGCCGAGCACGGATTCCCCGCACAGCAGCACGTCGCCGCTCGACGGCGCACCTCGCCGTTCAGCACCTTGAGCGTCGTGGACTTGCCGGCGCCGTTCGGGCCGAGCAGCGCGAACACCTCGCCGGGCGCGACGGCGAGCGACACGCCATGCAGCACGTCGATCGTGCCGTAGCCCGCGTGCACGTCGCGCAGCTCGACGATCGGCGGCCGCGGCACGCCTCGAGCTCACGGAGGTGCTCAACGGCGCGGGTGCGAGGCGCGGCCTCGTCCTTGGCTTCGCCGAGGTACGCGACGCGCACCTCGCGATTCCCCTGGATCTCGGCGGGCGTGCCCTCGGCGATCTTCACGCCCGAGGTTGAGCACGTGGATCACGTCGCACGTGCCCATCACGAACGACATGTCGTGCTCGACCAGCAACACCGCGACGCCCTCTGCCGCCACTCGACGGATCACGCTCGCCCACGACACGGGTCTCCTCGTCGGTCAGCCCGGACGAGCACTCGTCGCACAGCAGCACCTTGGGCCTCGTCGCGACGCCGCGGCACAGCTCGACGAGGCGAGCCAGTCCCGTCGGCAGGGTGTCGACAGGTGCGTCGGCGACGTGCGCGCAGCCCGACGAGATCGATCACCCGATCGACCTCGGCCACGTCGCCCTTCGACTCCGCCGCGACCTGGATGTTGTCCCGGACCGTCAACGAGTCGAACACCTCGAGGCGCTGGAAGGTACGGGCGAGCCCGAGGCGTGCCCGCTTGTACGCCGACGTGTTGGTGATGTCGCGACCATCGAGGACGACCCGTCCCGACTGGGGCACCTGCAATCCGGTGATGACGTTGAAGAGCGTCGTCTTGCCGGCGCCGTTCGGGCCGATGAGGCCGGTGATCTGTCCGGCTTCGGCCGTCATCGTCACGTCGCTCAGGGCCATGAGCCCGCCGAAGCGGACGCTCGACGCCCGTGACGTCGAGGACAGCCATCAGCCGGCACCGCGCAGCTCGGCGGGGACGCCGAGGCGGTCGTCGATGCGTCGCAGCTCGCCGTCGGTGAACGGCTCGTCGATGCCGAGGCGCGCCGGATCGACGCCGTGCTTGACGCGCGCCTGCGCCGCCGCGGCCGCACGGGCGTCGGGTCGCCACGGCAGCGCCTGCGAGAAGCCCTTGCTCATCTCGCCCGCGATGCCATTCGGGTTCTGGCTGACGCCTCCCGCGAGGCCACCGGGGCCGAGCCGGGTGATCGCGGTGAAGATGCCGCCGGTCCACGCCGCGGCGAACCAGGCGAAGAGGAAGTTCGCCCACCCGGCGAACAGCGCGCCCGGCGAGAAGCGTCACGCCGCCCATCACCAGGAACAGCACCAACCCGATGCCCGGGAACATGCCGAAGTCGGTCGCGGAGGGAGTGCCGCGCTGCATGGCGAGCAGCCCGCCTGCGACAGCGCCCAGCGCCGCGGAGAGGCAGAACACCTCGAGCTTGATCTTGCGAACGTCGAGGCCGATGGTCGTGCACGCGGCCGAGCTGTCGCGCATCGCGACGAAGCCGACGTCCGTGCCGACTGCGCCGCACGCGCGACGAGCGTGGTCATCATCAGCGCGAACACGATCGCGCAGAGCACGAGGAACGCGTGCGGCGCCTTGAACGAGATGCCCGAACACCTCGGGTCGCTGCACGACCTCGAATCGGCTCCCGAGCACGTCGGGCTGGGCGAAGAAGATCAGCTCCATCGCCCGCGCGAAATGCGACCGACGCCAGCGCGAAGTAGAGACCCTGCAGTCGCAGCGCCGGAAGCGCGATCAGCTGCGCCGACCGGGATCGCCAGGACCGCCGGCGACGAGCAGATGCCCACAAGTTGCCGTCGGGGGGTGGGCGACCATGTAGTAGGCGCCGATGCCGGCGAACGTGAGTGGAGCGAGCGCGACCTGCCGCTCCATCCGATCAACGGCACGAGCGGGACGAGCACGAGCGCCACGAGCAGACCGCTCGTGAGCCGGTTCTGGGGATCACGCTCATCCGCGACGCGGCGACGCCGAAGGCGAGCACGAGCACGAACGCCGCCGAGCGCGGCCTCCCAGAGCTTCGGGACACGGCGTGCAGCGCGCTGCCGCCTTGCGGCCGACCGTGATCGGCGCCGACGGAGCGCGAGCAGGGCGACGAAGAGGACGAGCGTCGGGATCGCCTGCGGCACGCCGGACCATCGTGCCGCTGAAGTCGAGGAAGGCGAGCGAGAACGCCGACAGCAGTCCGATGAGCATGCCGCCGGCGATCGTCAGGGGCAGGCTGCGGAGCCGTCCGATGATCGCCGCGGCGAACGCGTTGACGATGAGCAGCGTGAGCCCCTCGATGCTCATCAGCACCTCGGGCGCGAGCAGGATGCCGGCGAGCGCGGCGAGCGACGATCCCATCGCCCATGCGAGCGACGATGCCCGCTCGGGCTTCGCGCCGTGCAGCGCGGCGAGCGTCGGGCTGTCGACCACCGCCCGCATCGCCAGGCCGATGCGTGAACGCCTGAGGAACAGCCGCAGGCCCACCGCGATCGCAACCCCCAACGACGATCGTGATGAAGCGGTGCCACAGCACGAACGGTGTCGCCGACCTGGAAGCCCCGGTTGCCGAACAGGTAGGGGACCGACCGTCGACTGGTTCTGGTTCCAGATCCACGCCGCGAAACCCATGAGGAACACCATGAGCGCGACGGTCGCCATGAGCTGCACGACGAGGCTGCTCCGGGCCGCGCGGCTCATCGCGAACCGGTCGAGGAACACGCCGAGCGCCGGCGCGATCACGAGCGACGATCGAGCAACGAGGCAGGATCTCGGCGAAGCCCCACTCCTGCGTGAGCTGCCAGTAGATGAACGCCATGAACATGCCGATGGCGCCCTGCGCGAAGTTGAAGATGCCGCTCGTCGTGTAGGTGACGACGAGCCCGGTGGCGGCGAGGGCGTAGATCGCTCCCAGCGCGACGCCGGCGACCGTCGCGCTCAGGAGCCGAGACCATGTGACGGGCGTGCCCGCCCAGAGGCTGACGCCGAGCCAGAACGCGACCGCGGTCGCCCCGAAGGCGACCGCGAAGCCGCGGAATCGTTGCCGGGCGAGTCCGGCTCGCCGGCATCAGCCGGTGAAGTTCCCTGTCACCGAGACGATCGCCTTCGGATCGCAGTTGAACTCGCCGACGCCCTGCGGATCGACGCGCACGAACTCGCCGCCCTGGATCTGCACGGTCACCCAGCACGGCGACGGCTCCCGAGGACCTCGCCTTCGTCGAGGATGCCCTTGGCTGTCACCTCGGCTCGGTCGCGAGGAGATCGAGTAACGCCTGTCGGGTGAGCGCCGTTGACGCCCTGCTCTCTTCGACGATGCGTGTCGACGAGATCCTCGAACGCGAGCGCAGCCGCGTACGCGGTCTCGCCGTTGGCGGACACCTCCTGCTCGTCCGTCACGCCCTCGCGGTAGAGCTCCGACGCCCTCGACGTCGGTCTCGTCGAACGGCGTGAGCAGCTGCGAGATGTACAGGCCTTCGACGGCGTCGGCGTTCTGGCTGGCGAACGAGGGCGTCTGGCACTGCGACGTGCAGGTCCAGAGCATCTGTCGACATGTCGAGGCCCTGCACGCGGGCTTCGGCCATGATCTTCGCGACCGCCGATCGAGGTGCTTGCCACCCAGTTGACGCCCTCGCTGCTGGATCTTCTGGATGATCGGCGTCGCCTCGGACTGTGGCGCGGCGTCGGGGTACACGACCTTGCCGTCGAACGTCCCCCCGGCCTCGGTGAGCGCCTGGCCCGCGGCGAGGATATTCCGGGACCGATGCCAGGTACGCCGGGATCGATGCCGAGCATGCTTCGCCGACGCGACGCCGCCGAGCTGGCTGAAGTAGTAGTCCCATCCGTACTCGGACACGACGAACGTCGGCTCCGCGGCGGTGAAGTCCTGTCCGGCCTGGATGATGCCGTAGGTCGACGCCGACGTCGCGGAGCCGGCGCTGATCGCGAGTGCCGCGATGTCGGGCAGACCGATCGCGTTGCCGGCTTGGTCTGCGCACGTCTGGATCGGATCGGGGTTGAGGAGCACGAACGCGCCTGAACCGACCGTCGCGAACTCGTTCTGACAGGCCTGGGTGTACGCGTTCACCGCTTCGTCAGGGTTGAGCTTCGAGTCGTAGAACGTCACGACGACCTGCCGGCCCGGCCAGCCCGCCGTTCGCGTTGACCTGGTCGCCCCACGCCTGCACCGCGGCTACCAGCGGCTGGCTCAATCCCGGCGACAGAGGGCGTGTCGACGTCGGCCACGACCCCGATGTGGATCTCGTTGGCGGTGATGCCGATGTCGGTCGCCTCAGTCGCTTCTGCCGCAGCCGTCGTCGCGGCCGCCTCCGTGGACGCCGGCGCCTCGGTCCCTCCGGTCGTGGTGGCGGTGGCCTCGGTGTCAGCCGGAGGCTCGGTCGCGGCCCGACGTCGCCTCGGTCGCTGCGGTGGTCGCCGTCGCCCCGTCGGCCGAGTCGTCGTCTTTTTTTTTTAAAAAAAAAAAAAAAAAAAAAAAAAAAAAAAAAAAAAAAAAAAAAAAAAAAAAAAAAAAAAAAAAAAAAAAAAAAAAAAAAAAAAAAAAAAAAAAAAAAAAAAAAAAAAAAAAAAAAAAAAAAAAAAAAAAAAAAAAAAAAAAAAAAAAAAAAAAAAAAAAAAAAAAAAAAAAAAAAAAAAAAAAAAAAAAAAAAAAAAAAAAAAAAAAAAAAAAAAAAAAAAAAAAAAAAAAAAAAAAAAAAAAAAAAAAAAAAAAAAAAAAAAAAAAAAAAAAAAAAAAAAAAAAAAAAAAAAAAAAAAAAAAAAAAAAAAAAAAAAAAAAAAAAAAAAAAAAAAAAAAAAAAAAAAAAAAAAAAAAAAAAAAAAAAAAAAAAAAAAAAAAAAAAAAAAAAAAAAAAAAAAAAAAAAAAAAAAAAAAAAAAAAAAAAAAAAAAAAAAAAAAAAAAAAAAAAAAAAAAAAAAAAAAAAAAAAAAAAAAAAAAAAAAAAAAAAAAAAAAAAAAAAAAAAAAAAAAAAAAAAAAAAAAAAAAAAAAAAAAAAAAAAAAAAAAAAAAAAAAAAAAAAAAAAAAAAAAAAAAAAAAAAAAAAAAAAAAAAAATCCCGGGCGATCGTCCGCGATCGCACCACGGGTGCGGAAGCGGCCCGCATCTTCTCCCTGCTCATGCTCGTCGGTGGCACCACGCCCGTTCTTGCACCGGTCATCGGCGGCATCCTCATCGGGGTCACGTCCTGGCGGGGGATCTTCGTCGTCCTCACCACGCTCGGCATCGCCGGACTCGTCTCGACGCTCAGGGCTGTGCTCCCGGAGACCCTGCCGCCCGATCGCCGGCGCTCCGGCGGCATTCGGGACACGGCCGCGTCGGTGATTGGTCGAGCATCCGCGCCCGCGACCGGATGTTCATGGGCTTCACGCTGACCAGTGCGTGCGCCTTCGGCGTCCTGTTTTTCTTCATCTCCAGTTCCTCGTTCGTGTTCCAGGAGGTCTATGACCTCAGCGCACAGGGCTTCAGCGCCGTGTTCGCCGGCAACGCCATCGGCCTCGTGCTGGTCGGGCAGGTCAACGCCATGCTGGCCGTCGGTACAGCCCGGAGTCGCTCCTGCTGTTCGGGATCGGCCAGATGATCGTCGGCGCCCTCGCGGTCGTCATCGCCGTCCAGCTCGGGGCCGGGCTGGCGGTGGTGATCGGCACGCTCGTGCTCGCCAACCTCGGCGTCCCGCTGATTGTGCCAAATGCCACGGCGCTGGCGTTGGGCGGGTACGGGCGCGAGGCAGGCACCGCCTCGGCGTTCCTCGGCGTGCTGCAGTTCGCCATGGGCGGGATCGCCGACCTCGATCGCCGGTGCCTTCGGAGAAACGACCCAGTTCTCGATGGCCTACGGGATGCTCGTCATGGCCATCCTCAGTCTCTGCGCCCACGGCGCACTGGTCCGGCGACCGCCGGACGCGGTTCCCGACGTCCTGGAGGATCCGATGACAGCGTTCCTGGAGCAGCTCCCGAGCGAGAGCGCGTGACCGTGCGTGCCGGCTGAGACCTGCCGTATTTCGCCGATGCGGGGTCGATCCGTGCCTTCGCCGCGGCGGCCGAGGAGCTCGGCTACGACCATCTCGGCTTCTCCGAGCACGTCGCGGCGAGTTGGAGGACCGAGCCGCCGCCGGGGTTCAGCTTCGACGATCCCTGGCACGAGTCGGCGACGCTGCTCGGATTCCTTGCCGCAGTCACCGATCGCATCGAGTTGAACACGGCGATGCTGCTGGTGACCTTGCGCCATCCCGTCCTTGCCGCCAAACAGCTGGCGGAGGTCGACGTGCTCTGCGCACGGCGGCTGCGGGTCGGCGTCAGCGTCGGTTGGAACCGCGACCAGCAGCTCGCCGTCGGCGTCGACCCTTCGACTCGCGGTCGACGCATCGAGGAGATCGTGCCGTTGCTCCGCCGGCTGTGGACCGAGGACGCGGTCACCCACAGCGGCCAATTCTTCGTCCTCGACGAGGTGGGCATCCATCCGCGACCGGCGAGGTCGATCCCGATCTGGATGGGTGCCGGAGGTGTGCAGAACGCCGGCGAGCCGCCCGACGCCGCACTGCGACGGGCCGCTCGTCTCGCCGACGGCTTCAAGCTGATGGCTCCGACCGGAACGGACATCGACGACGCCATCTCCCTGGCCGAGCGACTCGGCAGCCTCGCCGCCCCGGAGGGCCGGGAAGCTGGAGGGCTCGAGGGGCGGCTGCTGACCCAGTTCACGCCACCAGACGAGTGGGCCGGCGTCGTCCGGCGCTACCGGGAGTCAGGTGTCATCACGCACGTCGGGCTCGGCAACCGGATCGCCGGAGGCACCGTCGACAACCAGATCGCCCACGTCCGCGAGTTCGTCAGTCGCACAAGGGAGGAGTGGTGACGACGACGCACCGAGCACACCACGTCGGCTCGCTCCTTCGTCCGCCCGAGCTGCTCACGGCATGGCGACGGCACGCCAACGGCGAGGTTGGTGACGACGAGCTCGAGGCGGCGCAGGATGCGGCGATACGCTACGTCGTGGCGATGCAGGAAGACGCCGGGCTGGCGGTCGTCACGGACGGCGAGTTCCGGAGGCTGTCGTACTGGAAGCGGTTCGTCGATGCGGTCGACGGACTCGACGTCAGTCCAGCGCGCTTTTCGTTCACGGACGACGAGGGCGACACGCTGTCGTTCACAGCGCCACACGTCGTCGGTCGGGTGTCGTGTCGGGAGCCGGTCTCCGGCCACGAGGTCGACTTCCTCCGGTCGGTGACCGATCGGACCGTCAAGGTGACGCTGCCGTCGCCGTCGACGATGCAGTTCTGGTTCGGCCCGCTCCCACCGTCGGCCGCCTACGACTCACCGAGTTCGTTCTTCGCCGACCTCGTCACCGCCTACCGCGGCGAGATCGACGATCTCGCCACACGAGGGGCCGGCATCATCCAACTCGACGAGGTGGCCCTGGCGATGCTCTGCGATCCCGATGTCCACGCCGCCGTCACCGCCGACGGTGAACTTTTTTTTTTTTTTTTTTTTTTTTTTTTTTTTTTTTTTTTTTTTTTTTTTTTTTTTTTTTTTTTTTTTTTTTTTTTTTTTTTTTTTTTTTTTTTTTTTTTTTTTTTTTTTTTTTTTTTTTTTTTTTTTTTTTTTTTTTTTTTTTTTTTTTTAAAAAAAAAAAAAAAAAAAAAAAAAAAAAAAAAAAAAAAAAAAAAAAAAAAAAAAAAAAAAAAAAAAAAAAAAAAAAAAAAAAAAAAAAAAAAAAAAAAAAAAAAAAAAAAAAAAAAAAAAAAAAAAAAAAAAAAAAAAAAAAAAAAAAAAAAAAAAAAAAAAAAAAAAAAAAAAAAAAAAAAAAAAAAAAAAAAAAAAAAAAAAAAAAAAAAAAAAAAAAAAAAAAAAAAAAAAAAAAAAAAAAAAAAAAAAAAAAAAAAAAAAAAAAAAAAAAAAAAAAAAACGTCGTGAGCGGCATCGCTCAGGAGGCGCTGCGACGAGGCCCACTCGCCGTTGTCAAATGACGTGCCTTGCCGGCCAGGCGTCACGTAGGCGGCCAGGATCTGCTGGACGCGTAGCTCCGCCAGCGGGCCGAGGGCGTCGTACACGCTGGCGAAGATCTGCCGCGCCTCGTTCCGTGGCCACCCCGCCGGCAGGGCGTCCTCCGGCAGTTCGGGGTCGAGGTTCGGGAACTGGCGCCGCTCGTCCATGACCTGTGTCCTCGCCACGAGCACGTCCGCGGCGTTGACCTTGCCGCGCCGGGCACGGTGCGGGCGATTGGCGCGAACCTGGCGATGAAGTCGTCGTAGCTCGCTCTCAGCTCGTCGAGGTCCCACGCCGCCATCGGATCGCCGCCGTTCAGGGCGTGGACGACGCGGGACACGAGCACGGTGCCGCTGGCGATCCCCAACTCCTGCAACAACGTTGCGGCATCGGCCGGCTCGGCTCGCGGTGACACCCACGCCCCGTCGTAGAGCGGCGCGAAGCCGAGCCACCGCAGTCGTGTGCGCAGCACGTCGCCCCAGTAGCGCTGGTCCTCCGGTACCGAGAAGATCACGACGACCCACGATCCCGTCCCACGGCCCGTCGTCGAGACCGAACGTGACGATCCGTCCGAAGCCACTGCTCGGCACCGCATAGGCCCGAGGGGTCAACCGGTAGAACGTCGCCCGGCCTTCCTTGGACGACTCGAGCAGGCCACGGCGGGCGAGGCGGCTCAGCGCCGCCCGAGCGCTGGTCGACGTGATGCCGAACTCGTTGGCGAGCGCCACGAGGCCGGCCGAGGGCAAGTGCTCCTTGGGCCCGCGCCAGTAGTCGCCGAGGAAGGTCACGATGAGGTGCTGCGGGTTCGCCCCGATCTGCACCAGCGGCAGGTTGGCGTGCGTGGGCGCTTCCACCGTTGTCGCACAATAAACAATAGTCGCACGTCCCCGCCGCGACACATTCTTGTGTCGACAAGCACGCGATGTGTCATACTCAGGTGGATGATGGCGACCGAGCACACTGAGCACGACGTCGCCCTGGAACGGCTCTACGCCGACTTCGGAGCCAGCGGTCTGATCCCGCTGTGGACCTCAGGTGGTGGCCTCATGCCGAGCCGCCGCATCCCCGGCCGTGCCGCACCTGTGGCGGTGGGCGGAGCTGCTGCCGCTCGCCGAGCGCGCCGGCGAGCTCGTCCCGGTCGGACGTGGCGGCGAGCGCCGCGCCATCGCCTGCCAACCCCGGCCTGGCGGGAGCCGTACGCCACCCCGACCCTGTGGGCGGCGATCCAGTACCTCGGACCGCGAAGAGGTCGCCCCCGCGCACCGCCACAGCCAGGGCGCCTTCCGATTCGTGGTCGAGGGCGAAGGCGTGTGGACGATCGTCGACGGGGACCCGGTGGCGATGCGCGCGGTGACCTGCTGCTCACGCCGGCTGGGCCTTCCACGAGCACCAGAACGTCGCCGACAAGCCGATGGCCTGGCTCGACGGCCTCGACATCCCGCTCATCTCCAAGCTCGACGCGGGTTCTTCGAGTTCGGTCCCGACGAGGTCACCGACCGCTCGACCCCCGACGGTCGCGCAACGAGCGGCTGTGGGGCCACCCCGGCTGCGCCCGATCGGCGCGCCGACAGCCGAACTCACCGCTGATCGCCTACCGCTGGGAGCACACCGACGCCGCCCTGACCGCGCAGCTGGAGCTGGAGGAAGACGGGCATCCGGTGCCGTCGGGCCGGGCACGCCGCGGTCCGCTTCTCGAACCCGACCACCGGAGGCGACGCCCTGGTCACGATGCGCACCGAGATGCACCGGCTGCCGCGGCGCCAGCTCGACCGAGCGGCGCACGGTCGGCTCGTCGGTCTGGCAGGTGTTCGACGGCGCGGCGATCGAGCTTGACGGTCGGTCTTCGAGATCGCCCACGGCGACCTCTTCGTCGTCCCGTCCTGGTGCCAGGTCCGCTTCCGCCCGCGCCTCGCTCGACCTCTTCCGTTCTCCGACGCGCCGGTCTACGAGGCGCTGGGCCTCGCCGATCCGGAGGAGCCCGAGTGAAGCTCGCGACGATCCGGGCCGACGGCACGACGCGGGCGGTCCGCATCGACGACGACGAGGCAGTCGACCTCGGCGAGGCCGACCTCGGCGCGCTGCTGCGCGCCGGCGACTGGCCGGCGGCCGCGCGGCGCCGACGGACCTCGTCGATACGTCGAAGGGCTCGACTACGCCCCGGTCGTGCCGCCCGGACAAGATCATCTGCGTCGGCCTCAACTACCGCACCCACATCCTCGAGATGGGCCGCGAGCTCCCCGAGCACCCGACGCTGTTCGCCAAGTACGCGCAGGCTGATCGGCGCGTACGACGACATCGTGCTGCCCGCCGCGTCCGACAGTCGACTGGGAGGCCGAGCTGGCCGTCGTCATCGGCGCCCGAGGCCGCCACGCGCGGCGGACGAGGCGCCGCGGCGCATCGCCGGGTACACGTGCTCAACGACGTCACGGTGCGCGACTGGCAGTACCGCACCCCGCAGTGGCTGCAGGGCAAGACGTTCGAGGCCACCACGCCGCTCGGCCCGTGGCTGGTGACCGCCGACGAGCCCGCCGGGTCCGAGCCGGGGATCGGCCTGCGAGGTCGACGGCGAGCAGGTGCAGAAGGCCGACACCGGCGACCTCGTCTTCGACCCCGCGGCGCTCGTCGCGTACATCTCGACGATCATCACGCTGGCGCCCGGCGACGTGATCGCCACCGGCACGCCGGGCGGCGTCGGCCACGCCCGCACGCCCCCGCGCTACCTGCAGACGGTCGCGTCGTCACCCGCATCGAGGGGATCGGCGAATGCCGCAACACCTGCCGCAGGAGCGCCCGCTGACCGGCCGCCCGCGGCCGGCTGGAGCTGATGTCACGGGGCGCGGAGTTCTTCCTTGCACCCGCGTGCACGCTCGACGCGACGGTTCACCAGGCCGCCCTGCCGGGCTGGAGCCGGGCCCACGTCGTCGCCCACGTCGCCCGCAACGCCGACGCACTCGTCAACCTGCTGACCTGGGCGCGTACCGGTGTCGAGACGCCCATGTATGCGTCGGCGGACGATCGCACGGACGGGATCGAGGCGTCGGCCACGCAACCACCTGGGGCGTTGCGTGACGACGTGGCGGAGGCGTCGTCTCGCCTCATCGAGGTGGTCGAGGCACTCCCGTCCGAGGCGTGGGCTGCTT
>CAVVMS010000014.1:0-187324 GCA_963749315.1 uncultured Acidimicrobiia bacterium | reverse complement strand
TGCCCGGGGTGGGATTCGAACCCACACGACCTTGCGGTCAGAGGGGTTTAAGCCCCCCGCGTCTGCCAGTTCCGCCACCCGGGCCGGTGGCTCACGCCCCGTCGATGCGAGCGAGCATGTCCTGATCGACCAGGTCGACGTACTCCGGATGGCGGTCGATGTACGTGCGGATGAACGGGCACAGCGGCACGACCGGCTCGCCGAGCGCACGTTCGGCGTCGAGCGCACCCCTGGCGAGCGCCGAGCCCAAGCCGGCTCCCTCGTGGCCGGGGTCGATCTCGGTGTGCACGAAGTACACCCGGCCGCCGCGGCGGATGTAGCGGGCGAAGCCGACGAGCTCATCGTCGAGCCAGATCCCGAACCGCGACTCGTCCGGGTCATCACGTACCTCGGGGACGTGTTCGGTCATGCGCCCACGCTATGCCGGTAACGTCGAACGGTCGTGGACGACGACCGTGTGCTTCTGGAATCGGCGCGCCGGCGCACGTTCGCGATCATCAGCCACCCCGACGCCGGCAAGACCACGCTGACGGAGAAGTTCCTGCTCTACGCCGGCGCCGTGCAGCGGGCCGGAGCCGTGAAGGCGCGCGACGGCCGGCGGTCGGCGACGTCGGACTGGATGGAGCTGGAGCGCCAGCGGGGCATCTCGATCAGCTCGACGGTGCTCCAGTTCCCCTACCGCGACCACGTCGTCAACCTGCTCGACACCCCCGGCCACCGCGACTTCTCCGAGGACACCTACCGCGTGCTCGCCGGTGTCGACGCCGTGGTGATGGTGCTCGACACCGCCAAGGGCATCGAGGCGCAGACGCTGAAGCTGTTCGAGGTCTGCCGCGCCCGCCGCCTCCCCGTGCTGACGTTCCTCAACAAGTACGACCGCCCCGGCCGCGAGCCGCTGGAGCTGCTCGACGAGATCGAGGCGCGGATCGGGTTGCGCCCGACACCTGCGACCTGGCCGGTCGGCGTGCCCGGCGACCTGCGCGGCGTCATCGACCGGCGCAGCGGCGACTACGTCCGCTTCGCCCGCACCGACCGCGGCGCCTCGCTGGCGCCCGAGCAGCTCGTGCCGGCCGACGTGGCTGCGGTCGAGGAGGGCGAGGCGTGGCGAACCGCCAGCGACGAGCTCGCCCTGCTCGACGCCGTCGGCGCCGACGTCGACACGGCGTCGTTCCTCGCCGGCGACTCGACCCCGGTGTTCGCCGGCTCGGCGCTCACCAACTTCGGTGTGCGCATGCTGCTCGACGCCGTCGTCGATCTCGCACCGCCGCCCTCGCCGCGTGACGACGTCGACGGCGAGGCGCGAGCTGCTCGACGACGGCTTCGCCGCCTTCGTCTTCAAGGTCCAGGCGAACATGGACCCGGCACACCGCGACCGTCTCGCCTTCGCCCGCATCTGCTCCGGCCGGTTCGAGCGCGGGATGACGGTCACCTGCGACCGCACGCGGACGCGAGCTGACCACGAAGTACGCCACGACCGCCTTCGGCGCCGACCGCGAGACGGTCGAGGAGGCGTTCCCCGGCGACATCGTCGGCCTCGTCAATGCGACCGGTCTGCAGCTCGGCGACACCATCTACGCCGAGGGTCACGACGGCTCGCCGGTGACGTTCCCGGCCATCCCCCGCTTCTCGCCCGAGGTCTTCGCCACGGCGCGACCGCTCGACACCGGGCGCGCCAAGCAGTTCCGTCGCGGGCTCGAGCAGCTCGACGAGGAAGGCGTCGTCCAGGTCCTGCGCGACCCGGACGCCAGCGACACCAACCCGGTCCTGGCCGCCGTCGGCCAACTGCAGTTCGACGTGTTCGGGCACCGTCTGGCGAGCGAGTTCAACGCCCCCGCCGAGATCCTCACCGCCGGCTACCAGGCGATCCGGCGGACCGATGCGGCGTCGATCCCCCGGCTGCGCGAGATCGGCGGGCATCCGCATCCTCCACCGCTCCGACGGTGCCGTCGTGGCGCTGTTCGAGAACCGCTACCGGCTTGGCACGCCTCGAGCACGACGAGCCCGACCTGATGCTGGAGCCGCTCGCCGCCGGGGCGATCCCCGCCGCCTGACCACCCCGGCCAACGTCAGGCGACGTCGGCGCGCCGGCTACCGACGGTGGCCTGCCGTGCCCATCACCTCCTCCCACAGCTCGGTGCGCACACGGGTGGCACGCGGTGGCGCGAGGTCGTTGATCACGACGATGCCCTCGATCATGTCGGCCAGCACCGCCGGCCACGGCCGCCCACGCACGCGCACCGACACCACACCGCCCTCCGGCCGACGACGCAGGGTGCGATCGGCGCCGACCAGCCGCGGCGGGCAGCGGTAGCCGGGGGCGACGAGCCCGCGCCGGCGCGCTTCCCGGGCGAGCGTGCGCGCGGCGTGGGCGAAGCGGGCGGTGGTCGACGACTCCATGGGACGAGTGTGCACGAGGGGTGCGCGGGTCCCAGCGTCGCTGTCACACCCCCTCGGTACAGTCGCCCACGTGCAGACCGGCGCCGAGCTCACACCGGTCCAGCAGCGAACCCTCGAGGCGCTGCGCCGCACGGAATCGCCGGTCGTGTTCGAACCGGCCTTCATCGCCGAACTGCGGAGCGACGCCGTGGACGGCCTCACCCAGCTCGCCGAACGCCTCGACGGCGACGAGCTGAACGTCAACAAGCGCACGCTGTCGGAGGTGCTGGCGTGCGAGACGCACTTCCTCGACACCGAGCCGTTCGCCTGGACCGCGGCCATGGCGTGCGGCAAGGTGGCCCACCGCGCCATCGAGCTGCAGCTCAACTGGCGCGGTGAGCCGACCCCTGCCGAGCTCGTCGACGATGCACTGGCCCGCCTCGCCGACGACGACAGCAGCATCGGCGATTGGATCGCCTCGCTCTCGGCCGGCGACGAGGCCGACCTCCGCAGCCGCGCCCTCGCCCGGGTGACGCAGTTCGTCGAGTGCTTCCCGCCGTTGCGCTGGGCCTGGCACCCGGTCACCGAGGCGCAGGTGCGCTGGCCGCTCGACGGCCCGATCACGCTGCGCGCCAAGGCGGACATCGTCATCGGTCGGTCGACCGGCACCGAGAGTCGCAAGGTGCTGATCGACCTGAAGACCGGGCGCATCGTCGCTCGCCATCGCGAGGACCTCCGCTTCTACGCGCTCGTGGAGACGCTCTCCCGTCAGCTGCCACCGCGCGCCGTCGCCTCGTTCTCGCTGGAAGCCGGCGAGGCCGCGGTCGACGCCGTCACCGAGTCGATGTTGCGATCGTCGCTGCGGCGCACGCTCGACGCCATCTCGCGCATCATCGAGTTGACGATCGAAGGCTGCGCGCCCAAGCCGCCGCCGAGTGCCGACTGCTTCCGCTGCCGCGATCTCGACCTGTAGATCCCGTCAACCGGGCGTCATCAGCGCGACGGGCAGGCCGAGGCCGGCGGTCTCGCGGACGGTGGCGATCGAACGGCCCGGCTGGACCGCCGGCCTCGGCTCGCTGATCGTGTCCGTGCCGATGCGCTCGACCGCCGCGTCGAGGTCCTCGACGTTGAGCACGAGGCCCCAGAACCACGCCGGTGCGACCGGCAGTCCAGCCCGCTCGACGACCTCGACGATCAGCCCACCGCCGACGCGGTGGAAGCCCTGGCGCAGCTCACCGACCTCGCGCACCCGGCGCAGCGGCGCACCGGTCGCCGACTCGATCGCCGCGCACGTCCGCTCGAGCGAATCGGTCGTGACGACGACGTGGTCGAGGCCGATGGCACCGTTCGGATGGTCGACGAGCTGCGGTGTCGCCGGCACGACCGCAACGGTCGACAGCCCGTCGATGTCGGTGACGCCGCGCCGAGGTCCGGACAGCTCCCAGCGCCGGAAGCCCGGGATCGAGCGACTCGTCGATGCGGATGCCGGTGCCGAACAGCGGGACGGTGCCGTCGATCACCGTCGAGGCCGAGCCGCGCCCACGGCTCGACCGGCCCGCCCACCGTCAGCCACTCGACCCGGCAGGTCACGCCGGCCGCAGGCCGATCTGCCAACCGAGGAACGTCAATCCGTCGGCGAGCTCGTCGGCCCGCTTGGCGACCGGCTTGCCGACGCCGTGACCGGCGCGGCCCTCCTGGAACAGCAGCACCGGCCGCTCGTCCTGGCCGGCGGCGGCCGATTGCAGCAGGGCGGCCATCTTGCGGGCGTGCAGCGGATCGACCCGGCTGTCGCCCTCGGCCGTCGTGAACAGCGTCGCCGGATAGGCAGCGCCGTCGACCACGCGGTGGTACGGCGAGTAGGCGTGCAGCCAGGCGAACTCCTCGGGGATCGCCGGATCGCCGTACTCGCTCGTCCACAGCCGGGCGATGAGGAACTCGGGGAAGCGGATCATGTCGAGCAACGGGACGCCGCACCACACCGCTCGGCAGAGGTCGGGCCGCTGGGTCAGGGCGACGCCGACGAGCAGACCGCCGTTGGACCGTCCGAGCACGGCGAGGCGATCGCGCCCGGCGAGGCCCTGACCGACGAGCCAGTCGGCGGCGGCGTGGAAGTCGTCGAACACGTTCTGCTTGGTGTCGCGCCGGCCGGCGTGGTGCCAGGCCTCGCCCTCCTCCAGGCCACCACGCAGCCCGGCGATGGCGTACAGCCCGCCCGCCGCGCACCAGGCGGCGATCTGCGGCGACCAGACCGGCGTCTCGGAGATGGCGAAGCCGCCGTAGCCGTTGAGGATCGCCGGCACGTCGGGCCCCGGCACGACGTCGGCGCGGTGGATGAGGAACAACCCGATCGACGTGCCGTCGAGCGACGGGTACGTCACCTGGCTCACCGACAGCGTCGGCACCGCCCCGTCGACAACGCCGCGGCCGACCACGGGCGCGGATCGCCGTCGACTCTCCACAGCGCAGTCGGCGCGGCGAACGAGTCGACGACGGCGAACGAGGCGCCGGTGTCGCGGTCGACGGTCAGCCCGGCGACGGCGACGACGTCTCCGATGCCGTCGATCGAGCCGAGCGGGCGCCCGTCGGCGTCGTAGCGACGGATGGTGTCGACGGCGCGGGTGGTGCCGACGACGAGGAGGGCGTCCTGCGACACGGCGATGTGGGACAGCACGGCGTCGCTCTCGGCGACGATCGTCTCCCAGTCGCCGGGGGTGTCGAGGGCGATGCGGACGACGCGTCCGCGCGGTGCGTCCACGGTCGTGACACCCACGAGCGACTTCCCGTCGCTGCCGAACTCGAAGTGCGACGTCGCCTCGACACCCTCGATCAACGTGCGCCACGTACCCGTCGTCCGGTCGAGGAGGTGGACGTCGCGCCTGGCCCAGCCGACGAGCACGTGCACCAGCAGCCAGCGACCGTCCGGCGACATGGTGATGTCGGGCCACGCCTGCGGGTCGGGGTGCTCGGCCCACACGACCGGGTCGTCCTGCCAGCGGGCGCCGAGGACGTGGTGGTGGACCGTGCGGTGGTACTGGTCGCCCTCCGGGTACCGGGTGTAGGCGAAGCCGGACCCGTCGGGCTCCCAGCCCACGCTGCACGCCCGGGTGTCGGGGATCGCCTCGCCGAGGTCGCGGCCGTCGTCGCCGGTGAGCACGCGCAGCACCGAGCTCTCCGAGCCGCCCTCGCTCGTGCCGACGGCGACGAGGCTGCCGTCGGGCGACGCCTCGAACCAGTCGATGGCGTTCGCCGAGTCCGCCGTGCCGACGGCCGGATCGAGGAGCAGGATCGCTTCGGCGTCCGGGATCCGTCACCGACCGCCGCGTCAACACGAACTGCTCGGCGCCGGCCGGGCGCTCGAGGCAGAACAGCCGGTCGCCGCGGACCTGCGCCGCCATGACGACGGGCAGCTGCATCAGCGCGACGAGGCGCTCGTGCCACACGGCCCGCTCGGGCCGGGCATCGAGCGCCTCACGGGTGTGCGCGTTCTGCGCCGCCACCCACTCCTGCACCTCCGGCGCGTCCCCCGACTCCAGCCAGCGGTAGGGGTCGGGCACCTCCACGCCGTGGAGGACGTCGACGACGTCGTCGCGCCGGGTCGGCGGCGGCGAGGTCATCGGTCGGTCGGTCAGCCGCGACCCATGTTGGGGCGCTTGCCGTGGTTGGCCTTGGAGCGGCGCATCCGGGCCTTTTTCTTCTTGGTCTTCTTCGACATAAGGGGTTGGAGTCTATGGGTGGACGGCACCTGTCCCACGGGGGCTCAGGCGGGCAGGGCGTCCTCGATCGCGGCCACCAGCTCGGGTGCAGCGGGAGCAACCATCGGGCTGAACCGGGTGATCGCGCCGTCCGGCGTGACGAGGAACTTCTCGAAGTTCCAGCGGATGTCGCCGTCGTGACCGTCGACGTCGGCGACCGCGCTCAGCTCGTCGTAGATCGGGTGGCGAGCCGGCCCGTTGACATCGATCTTCTCGAACATCGGAAAGGTCACCCCGTACGTCGTCGAGCAGAACGTGGCGATGTCCTCGGCAGATCCGGGCTCCTGGCCGCCGAACTGGTTGCACGGGAATCCGAGCACGGAGAAGCCACGGTCGCCGTACGTCTGTTGCAGCTCCTCCAGCCCGGTGTACTGCGGCGTCAGGCCGCAGCGCGACGCCACGTTGACGAGCAGCAGCGCCCGGCCTGCGTGCTCGGCGAGGCTCGACGGCTCGCCGTCGAGGGTGTTGATCGGGTGCTCGTAGATCGACATGGCCGACATCATGCCGCTACGTTCCGGCGATGACCACCGAAGGCACCTGCGACGAACGCTTCGACGCCGTGAGGGAGGCATTCGAGGCCAACTTCGTCGAGCGCGACAACACGATCTACGACCAGGGCGCGTCCGTCGCCGTCACGGTGGAGGGCGAGCTGGTCGTCGATCTGTGGGGCGGCACAGTGGCCACCGACGCCTCGCCCTCGGCGCCGTGGGAGCGGGACACGATCATCAACGTGTGGTCGACGACCAAGACGGTGTCGGCACTGGCCTGCCTCGTGCTCGCCGAGCACGGCGAGCTCGACCCGTACGGCAAGGTCGCCGCGGTGTGGCCGGAGTTCGCCGCCGGCGGCAAGGGCGACATCGAGATCCGCCACCTGATGAGCCACACGGCCGGGCTGTCGGGCTGGCAGCAGCCGATGACCGTCGACGACCTCTACGACTGGGAGAAGGCGACGTCGCTGCTCGCCGCCCAGGAGCCGTGGTGGGAGCCGGGCACGGCGTCGGGCTACCACGCCATCACCCAGGGGTACCTCGAGGGCGAGGTCGTCCGGCGGATCACCGGCCAGACGATCGGCGAGTTCGTCGCCAAGGAGATCACCGGCCCGCTCGGCGCCGACTTCCACATCGGCACGGCAGCCGAGCACGACGCCCGCGTCGCTCACGTCGTCCCGCCGTCGACCGGGCTGGTCGTCGACGGTGCCGACCCGGACTCGATCGCCATGCGCACGCTCGCGCACGGTCGCCCTCGATGCGTCGGTGTCGGCGACGATCCCGTGGCGGCGGGCGGAGATCCCCGCCGCCGGCGGCCACGGCAACGCCCGCTCCGTGGCCCTGCTGCATGCACCGATGGCGTGCGGCGGCGAGGCCAACGGCGTGCGCCTGCTGTCGCCGAGGACGATCGACATGGTGTTCGACGAGCAGTGCTACGGCACCGACCTCGTCCTCGGTGTCGTGCTGCGCCACGGCATCGGCTTCGGCCTGCCGTGCCCGGAGATGCCGATCAGCCCCAACGAGCGGGCCTGCTTCTGGGGCGGCTGGGGCGGGTCGCTGGCGATCATCGACATCGACGCCCGGGTGACGATCTCCTACGTGATGAACAAGATGGGCGAGGGCACCACCGGCGACATGCGCGGCGCCGGCCTCGTCCTCGCCACGTACATGTCGCTCGGCCAGCTCTGACGCTCAGGCGAGCGACGTGACGAGGGCCCGGACGCGGCTCGGCCTCCTCCGGGAGCGTGTTGCGGTCGGTGAGGCGGTAGTCGGCGACGGCGGGGAGGATGGCGATCGCCGCGGCGCGGCCGCAACTGTCGACGAAGCGGTCGACGAGACGCCGGAGCAACCGACCGGCGACCGGGCGCAGCAACGGCGGCACCTCGATCGTGCTCGTGGCGACGATGATCCACGCCAGCGCGACGTCGGCCGCCGGAGGGCCGACGGCGGCGTTGCTCCAGTCGAACACCACCGGGCCATCGCTCGTCATCATGATGTTCAGCGGGTGGAAGTCGAGATGGAGGACGGCGTCCGGCGCGCCGAAGCGCGCTTCGACAGCGAGGTCACCGACCGGGACGGCGGCCAGACGGCGGTGCAGGTCGGCCCACGTGTCGGCGTGACGGTCGACTCGCCACGGTCGTGCTGCCAGGTCGTCGGCCATCGTGACGCCGTCGAGCCGCTCCATCACGACGTCGCCACCGTCGACGTCGAACACCTCCGGCACCGGGTACCCGTTGGCGCGAACGTGGCGCATCACCGATCACCTCGCGCTCGACGACACCCGGCGGCGCCACGATCCGGTTGCGCCGCAGCACCCGCCCACCTCCGACGTCGTAGATGTCGGCCGCCCGCCCGCTGCCGATCAGCGGGCCGGGTTCACCCACTCCTGGTCCACGCCAGCAGGTCCTCGGCGGTCATCGTGTTGATCACCTTGTCGAGCGGGACATCGCACTCGGCGGCGCGATCGCAGCCCTTCGGCTGCCACTCGAGCTGGCCGGTGGCGTGGGCGTCGGTGTCGATCGAGAACCAGCAGTCGTAGCCGACCGCCAGCTCGAGCAGCTGCCGCGGCGGGTCCAGCCGCTCGGGCCGGCTGTTGATCTCGACGGCCGTTCCGAACTGCTTGCACGCGGCGAACACGTAGTCGGCGTCGAACGTCGACTCCGGGCGCTTGCCGATCAGCCGGCCGGTGCAGTGGCCGAGGATGTCGACGTGCGGGTTGGCCACGGCGAGCACCATCCGCTCGGTCATCTGCTGGCGCTCCATGCGCAGCTTGGAGTGCACGCTGGCGACCACGACGTCGAGCCGCTCCAGGAGATCGTCGTCGAGGTCGAGCGAGCCGTCCTCGAAGATGTCGACCTCCATACCGGTGAGGATCCGGAAGTCGTCGAACCCGGCGTTGAGCTCGGCGATGTCGTCGAGCTGGCGCTCCAGGCGCTCCCGGTTGAGCCCGTGGGCGATCGTCAGCCGGGGCGAGTGGTCGGTGAGGACCATGTACTCGTGGCCCAGCGCCTGGGCGGTCGCCGCCATCTCGGCGATCTCGGCGCCGCCGTCGCTCCACGTCGAGTGCAGGTGGCAGTCGCCGCGCAGGGCGTCGCGGTAGCGCTGGCCGGCCGGCGTGATCGGCACCTGCGTCGTCGCCTCGAGGTGGACGAGGTAGTGCGGCACCTCCCCCGCCAGCGCTTCGGTGATCACCTTGGCGCTGGAGTCGCCGATGCCGTCGAGCTTGGTCAGCGTGCCGGCGGCGGCGCGCTCGGCGAGCTCGGTGGGGTCGGTCTCACGCACGACGTTGCGCGCCCGGAAGAACGCCTTGGCCTTGAAGCCCGGGGCGTGCGCCCGGTCGAGGCAGTGGACGACGCGGTCGAGTGCGGCCTCCGGCGTCATCCCGCCGAGGGTACCGGCGGTCGAATCCGAGGAGGCAGGCCGTGGCGGCGGCGGACCCAGCGGTCGAGGGTGCCGAAGACGAGCGAGTCGACGATGATGCCGACGGCGAGGATGACGATCATCATGGCGATCAGGCCCGGAGTGTCGTTCACCGACCGGTACTGCTGGAGCAGGAAGCCGACGGAGAACACGCCGAGCGTCACCAGCAGCTCGCCGGCCATCAGGCTGCGCCAGGCGAACGCCCAGCCCTGCTTCAGCCCGCCGACGAACGAGGGCATCGACGCCGGCAGCACGACGTACCGGAACCGGTCGACTCCCCGTGCGCCCATCACCCGCCCGGCGCGCAGCAGGATCGGCGGCACGTGGTCGACGCCGGCGATCAGGCCGTTGGCGATGGACGGCGCCGCACCGAGCACGACGACGAACGTGATCGCCCCCTCCGACAGCTGGAACAGCAGGATCGCCAGCGGGAACCAGGCGATCGATGGCATCGTCTGCAGGCCGGTGATCATCGATCCCACCGCCGAGCGCAGGATCCTCGACGAGGCGACGAACCCGCCGACGACGACGCCGATGACCACGGCGAGACCGAACCCGACCACCGCCCGGCGCATCGTGACGCTGACGGCGTCGAACACGGTGCCGTCGGCGATCAGCTCGCCGAGGCGGTCGAGCACGGTCGCCGGTGCCGGCAGCACGTACTCCTCGCGCCACCCGCTCCACACCACGATCTGCCACACGGCCAGCGCGAGGGCGATCGCGGCCAGCTTGGGCCACGTCGCCGACCACAGCCGCCGAGCGAGGCGGCCACGCTCGCGCTCGGTGACGACCTCGGACAGCGGCGCGTCGTCGAGGACGACGACCGGCACGACATCGGGTTCAACGACGAGCATGGGCGAGCGCCTCCTCGCGGAGCTGGTCGGTCACGGCGGCGGCGAGCGCGCTGACCTGCGGTGAGTCGATGCGCCGGGGCCGGTCGATGTCGACGTCGATGCTGGCCGTCACCCGCCCCGGCCGCGGGGACATGACGACGATGCGGTCGCCGAGCCGCGCCGCCTCGCGCACGTTGTGGGTGACGAAGAGCACGGTCAGCCCGCGGCCGCGGACCAGTTCGTCGAGCTCGTCGTGGAGGGCGTCCCTGGTCATCGCGTCGAGCGCGCCGAATGGCTCGTCCATCAGCAGGATGTCGGCGTCCTGGGCGAACGCCCGGGCCAGCGCCCCGCGCTGGCGCATCCCGCCGGACAACTGGTGCGGGCGCTTGCCGGCGAACCCGTCGAGGTGCACCGCCGTCAGCAACTGCTCGACGCGCGCCCGCCGCTCGGCCTTGGGCACGCCGGCGAGCCGCATCGGCAGCTCGACGTTGGCGGCGACGGTCAGCCACGGGAACAGCGCCGATTCCTGGAACATCAGCGTCGTCCGACCGGAGACGTCGACCGTGCCGGCGGTCGGGGCATCGAGACCGGCGACGAGGTTGAGGATCGTCGACTTGCCGCAGCCGGAGGCGCCGACGAGGCAGACGAACTCGCCCGCCGCGACCTCGAGGTCGACGTCGTGCAGCGCCCGCACTGCGTGGGTGCCCGACCCGAAGGTCTTGTGCACCGAGCGCAGTGAGACGGCGCTCAAAGTGCCGACACCTCGGCCTCGTCGCGGTCGGCGAGCACCTCGTTGAGGAGGTCGAGGTCGTAGATGCCCGGGTCGGTGAGGTCGACCGGGTCGAGCAGGCCGACGGCGACGGCGTCGTCGGCGGATCCCTGCAGCGAGGAGGCGATCGGGTCGAGGGTGAACGTCAGGTGCTCCCACGCCCCGGCGATCGTGGCGTCCGTGAGCCGGCTCGTCGTGACCTTCTCGATGCCGTCGTTGACGACCTTCTGCGCCGCCGCGGCATCGCCGTTCGCCTGGTCGATCGCCTGGCCCAGCCCGGCGATCAGGTCGCGCACGACATCGGGGTGCTCGTCGAGGAAGTCGGTGGCGACGATCAGGTGGGTGGTCACGAACTCGCCGTCCGGCCACAGCTCGGCCTCGTCGAGCAGCACGTGGCCACCGCCCTCCTCGACGAGCCGGGTCGCCCACGGCTCGGGCACCCACGCCCCGTCGAGGGCGCCGGACTGGAAGGCGGCGAGCGTGTCGGCGTTGTCCTGCGGCGTGATCTGCACCTCGCCGCCGCCGCTCGTGTCGGTCTCGTACCCCTGCTCGGCGAGCCACGCCCGCAGGGCGACGTCCTGGGTGTTGCCCAGCGACGGCGACGCCAGCGTCGTCCCGGCGAGGTCGTCGGGCGAGTCGATCCCCTCGCGCACGACGAGCGAGGCGCCGCCCGACGTCGTGCCGGCGACGATGCGGACGGCCTCGCCCTGCGACTTGGCGTAGGCGTTGATCGCCGGGTTGGGGCCGATGAAGCTGGCGTCGAGGGCACCGGAGAAGACGGCCTCGACGACCTCCGTCCCCGAGTTGAACGTCGTCGGCTCGAGCCCGACGCCGTCGCCGAGCGACTCGGCGAACAGTCCGGTCTCCACGCCGATGATCGCCGGAGCGTGGGTGACGTTCGGGAAGTAGCCGAGCCGCAGCGTCACGGGCACCTCGTCGCCGGCCGCCTCGCGACTCGAGACGTCGTCGTCACCGCACGCCGCAGCGACGAGGGCGACGCTGGCGAGCACGGCGGCGAGACGAATCCCGGTAAATCTGATCGACATAGTCAACTTTCTACATGCCAGCGCCGCCCGGCGCAACGCGACGCCGTAGCGTGCACGCTGTGACCTCTGCCGACTGGCAGCTCGCCCAGCTCAACGTTGCCCGCCTGCGCCAGCCGCTCGACCACCCGGACACGGCCGAATTCGTCGCCGCCCTCGATCCCGTGAACGAGCTCGCCGAGTCCTCGCCGGGCTTCGTGTGGCGGCTGACCGACGAGTCGGGGCAGTCGTCGAGCTACGTCCGCGCCGACGACGACCCACTGGTGATCGTCAACCTGTCCGTGTGGCGATCGCCCGACGACCTCTACGACTTCGTCTTCCGCACCGCCCACACCGCGTTCCTCCGCCGCCGCCGGGAGTGGTTCGAGCGCATGGCCGAGGCGTTCCTCGTGTGCTGGTGGGTGCCCGCCGGTCACGAACCGAGCATCGACGAAGCACTCGATCGCCTCGCCCTGCTGCGCCGCGACGGCGTGAGCGACGACGCCTTCACGCTGCGCGACCGGCGCCCTGCGCCGACTCGCACGGCGGGGCAGCGGCCCGGCTGAGCGCCTCGGCGGCCGTCTGGCCGGGCAAGATCTCCGGGATGCACCACGTCGCCCCGGCCGCTTCCAGCGCGCCGGATCGGGATGGGTGCCGCCGACGAGGGCGACGTCGAGCGAGCCGGGTTCGAGCCCGCCCGCGGCGAGCGCCGTCGTGACCGTCGCCGGTGACCACGCCTCGTCGCCCACCAGCGCCAAGCCTTCCAGACCATGACGGGCGACCCGGCGCGGTCCGGCCGTGTACTGCGTGACACCGGCGATCCAGATCGGTGGTCGCGGCTGCTGCGCGCCCGCCACGGTGGTCCGTCGGCCACCCAGCTGTGGCACCGGCCCGCCCTCGAGCATCGGGACGAGGAGACCGATGCCGGCGTCGAGAGCCCGCGCCCGGGCGCGGTCGTCGGTCGCCGGCTCGTCGAACAAGGAGTACTCGTCGTAGCTGTCGACGCCGAGCCCGAGGGCGAGCACGACCCGGCCGTCCGACAGCCGGTCGAGGGTCGTCGCCGCCTGGGCGACGAGCTGGACCCGCCGCCGCGGCAGCGCCAGCACCATCGTTCCGATGCGCACGCGCTCGGTGGCGGTCGCCACGGCCGCCAGCGTCACCCACGGATCGGCGAACGGTTCGAACGTGCGGTTCCACAGGTGGTCCCACACGAACACGCCGTCCCATCCGGCTTCCTCGGCCGTCGACGCCACCTCCACGACGGCGTCCGGCTCGGCGAGCTCCTCGGAGAGCGACAGCGACAGCCCCCAACGCATCCCGGGCACCGTAGCGACCGTCGCCGGTAGCGTCGTCGGCCGCATGGAACGCTTCGGCCTCGTCGGCCTTCCCAACGCCGGCAAGAGCTCGCTGTACAACGCGCTGACGGGTGGCGGTGCCCTCGCCGCGCCGTACGCGTTCGCCACCAAGGACCCCAACATCGGCGTCGCCAAGGTGCCCGACGAGCGGCTCGACCGGCTGGCCGAGATGTCGAGCAGCCGCAACGTCGTCCACGCCGCCGTCCAGGTCGTCGACATCGGCGGGCTCGTCGAGGGCGCCAGCAAGGGCGAAGGCCTCGGCAACAAGTTCCTCGCCAACATCCGCGAGGTCGATGCCATCGTGCTCGTCCTGCGGGCGTTCGTCGACGACGACGTGATGGGTCCGTCCGATCCGCTCGAGCACCTCCGCGTCGTCGAGCTGGAGCTGGCGCTGGCCGACCTGGAGACGGTCGAGAAGCGGCTGCGCCAGGCGCAGCGCCAAGCCAAGCTCGATCGCTCGCTCGGCGACGAGGTGGCCGCCTTGCAGGTGGCCTACGAGGCACTGTCCGACGGTCGGCCGCTGTACCGCGCCGGGCTGGACGCCGAGCAACGGGCGACGCTCGCGCCGCACTTCCTGCTGACCAACCGGCGCGTGCTCGCCGTCGTCAACGTCGGCGAGGACGAGCTCGACGCGATCCCCGACGCCGAGGCGCGGGTCGCCGGCGAGCTCAGCCGCCCAGGCGAAGATGCCGGCGAGAACGTCGAGATCATCGGCATGTGCGTGCAGCTGGAAGCGGAGGCGGCGGCGATCGAGGATCCAGCCGAACGGGCCGAGATGCTCGTGGGCTTCGGACTCGGCGAGGGGGCGCTGTTCCGGATGGTGCGCAGCGCCTACCACCTCCTCGGCCTGCGCACGTTCCTCACGACGGGCGACAAGGAGTCGCGGGCGTGGACGTTCTACGACGGCTCGACGGCGCCACAGTGCGCCGGACGCATCCACACCGACTTCCAGCGCGGGTTCATCCGCGCCGAGGTCATCCAGTGGGACGAGCTGCTGGCCATCGGCTCGTGGACGAAGGCCAAGGAGCTGGGCAAGATCCGCCTCGAGGGCAAGGACTACGTCGCCAGCGACGGCGACGTGATGGAGTTCCGTTTCAACGTCTAACTGGGGTTCGGCTCGCAGCCAGCTGCTCTCCTCACCTCCGAGCTCGCCGCCGCCGCTCCGCAGCGGCGCTCGCCCCACCTGCGTCGCGTCGAACCGCCGGGGCGTGGTGGTCGTAGTGATCGCCGTCGCGCCGCACGCGTGACGATCGCCAATGGCCCAGCAGTGGGGCCCCGAGGAGCCTCACATGCAACGGGAGCACGGGCGCGCCGCCGCGACGTTCGCGCGGTCTGGTCCAACCGGCCGGTGCGCAACACCCAGATCGCCCTCGCCGGCGTGCGGACCGTGGACCTCGCCCAGCTGGTCGTCGTCTCGGCATGGCTGTTCACACGGAGCGGCGCGGCGGACGTGGCGATGTTCGGGATCGTCCGCACGCTCGTGCCGGCCATCGGCGTCCCAGCGGTCACGGCGCTCGGGTTCCGGATCGGCCCCGGTTCGCTGCTGCGCATCATGGCCGTCCTCGCCGCTGCCGGATCGCTCGCCATGGGCGCGTTCGTCGTCACGGACGGACCGACGATCGGAGTCCTGGCGTGCGCGGGAATCGTCGGCGTGGCGCTGAACTGCTTCCGCCCCGTCGTCACCGCGCTGTTGCCGGAGCTGGTGCGCTCACCGGGTGAGCTGGTGTCGGCCAACGCCGCCAACGGCTTCGTCGAGGGCACCAGCTCCCTGGTCGGTCCCGTCGTCGGCAGCCTGGTCGGTGCCGTGCTCGGCGTGCCGACGCTGCTCGTGGTCACCGGCGTCGTCATGCTCGCCGTTGCCGGCGTCGCCGGCCGGCTGCCGTCGGTGACGATCGGGCGACGCCACTCCGGGACACGACGCGGCGGCCATCTCGCCGACTACGTCGCCGGCGGACGCGAGCTCGCCGCCAACCGTGCTGCCCGCCTCGTCACGCTGCTTGGCACCGCGCAGACGTTCGTCCGCGGTGCGATGAGCATCGTCGTCGTGGCCTTCGTGATCGACGTGTTGCGGACGGGCGATGCCGGCGTCGGCCTGCTCTACGGAGCGATCGGTGTCGGCGGTCTCGTCGGCCTTCCCGTCGCCGTGATGGTGGTCAACCGCACCGGGGTGCACGGGGCGCTCTCGGCCGGCCTCACCGCCTGGGGACTTCCGCTGGCGATCAGCGCGCTGGCGCCGACACCGATCGCCGTCGTCGCCCTGTTCGGCGTGATCGGGCTCGGCAACAGCATCGTCGACATCTCCTACTTCGCCGTGCTGCAGCGATCCGTCCCCGATCGGCTGCTCTCCAGGGTGCTCGGCCTCGTCGAGGCGATGTTCCAGGGCGGCCTGGCGTTGGGGGCGTTCGTCGGCGCGGTCCTGCTCGATCGAGTCGGTCCACGGCCCGCCCTCCTCGTCGTCGGCCTCGTGCTGCCGGCACTCGCCGCGGCGGTGGCGCCTCGCCTCCGGACGCTCGACCGCCTCCTCGGCCGGCGGAACGCGGAGATCGACCGCCTGCGCCAGCACGACGACCTCGCCCACCTGCCGATCGCCGCCCTCGATCGCCTCGCCACCGCGCACGCAGCCTGATCGGGTCAGGCCGCGTCCCGGGTGGCATGGCAGAGTGGTGCGTTCGTATGACGTCCGCCGACCGCCGTGAACCGGGCGACACGCTCGTGGTGCGCGCCGGGCGGCTGTTCGACGGCGTCCGCACGATCGAGCCGCCCACGGTGGTGATCGGCGGTGACGCGGTGGTCGACGTCGGGGTCGACACACCACCCGGCGCCACGGTCGTCGAGTTCGCCGATGCGACGCTGGTCCCCGGGCTCGTCGACTGCCACCAGCACCTGTGCTTCGACGGTGACGGAACGCTCGAGGAGCAAGTCGCCGACGTCGACGACGACGGCCTCCGGGTCCGCGCCCGCGAGTCGGCTCGGCGAGCCCTGCTCGGCGGTGTCACCACGTTGCGCGACCTCGGCGATCGCGGTTTCGTGACGCTGTCGTTGCGCGATGACCCGTCGCTGCCGACGATCCTCGCCGCCGGCCCGCCGATCACCACCGAGGGTGGCCACTGCTGGTACCTCGGCGGCGAGTGCTCCGGTGACGACGAGCTCCTGCAGGCCGTAGCGACCGCGTCGAGCGCGGGTGTGACGCCGTCAAGGTGATGGTCAGCGGCGGGTTCCTGACGCCGACCGTGCCGATGTGGGCGAGCCAGTTCACGACTCGGGAGCTGCGGCTCGTCGTCGACGCAGCCCATCGGCACGGCCTCCCGGTCGCCGCCCACTGCCACGGCATCGCCGCCATCGAGGACGCCCTCGACACGGGCGTCGACTCGATCGAGCACTGCACGTTCTTCACCAGCAACCAGCGATGCGAGCCACCGGACGAGTTGATCGACCGCCTTGCCGCATCCGGAGTCGCCGTCTCGTCGACCGTCGGCCGGTTGCCGCACGTGCCGCTCCCACCCATGGTGGCGGCGAACCAGCCGGCCCTGCGCGAGTCGCGCCGGCGGCTGCACGAGCGCGGCGCGACGATCGTCGCCGGCACCGACGCCGGCATCGACATGGCCAAGCCGCACGACGTGCTGCCGCACGCGATGGGCGAGTTCGTCGACAGCGGTATGACGCCCATCGACGCCCTGCGCGCGCTCACCAGCGTCGCTGCGCGCGCCCTCGACCTCGACCGCCGGAAGGGTCGCATCGCCACTGGGTTCGACGCCGACATGGTCGTGGTCGCCGGTGATCCGCTCGCCGATCCGGCCGCGCTGGTGTCGCCGGTCGCCGTCTGGCGCGCCGGTCAGCGCGTCGTCTGACCGTCAGCAGACAACACGTGAGCAGGCAGCTCTTCGGCGCCGCCACGAGCTCGATCGCTCGTGTCGCCGGCCAGCGCTCACCGCAGTCGAGGCACACGATCTCCCGGCCGTTGTGCCCCGTCCACGCCTGATCGATCCGCGCCCGGATCGTCCGGATCAGCTCCATCACCCTCATCGCCCCGCCCTTCATCCCCACGCCCACTCGCACGGACCGTGATAGCACCGCTCGGGCGCGAGCACATCCTCAATCCGTGCCAAAGCCGGCCGACACCTACGCTCGGGGCCGTGTCCGACGAGGGTGGCGAGGCCGCCTGCTCACTCGATCGGGTGTGCGAGGCGTGTGGCGCGATGATCGACGCCGCCGCGCCTCACGTCTGCCGGCCGAGTGCCGAGCCGGCCGACACCGATGTCGAACCGATCGGGTGACGACGCCGGTTCAGCCCGCCGTGGCGTCGAGGTGCTGCAGCAGGTCGTGGGCGGCCAGCTCGACCGCCTTGTGGCGCCACTCCGATGCCCGGTACACGCACGCGATCAGCCCACTGCGGTGAACCCGGCGCAGGTCGCCGTAGACGAAGGCGTACCTCGCCTTGGTCTCGTCGTTGGCCCCGTCGGTGAGCCCGAGGTGCCAGTCGGCGTACTCGGCCCAGGTGTGCCGCTCGAGATAGGCGTTCTGCGCCTCGGCGTTCGGCTGCACGTCGCCCCAGTCGCTGTCGAGCACGTACTGGCGGGCGTCGATGAGGCGGCGAGCGTGGTCGACGGCGGACTCGTTGAGGGTGTAGCTGGCCACGCACCGAGCCTCCCCCTTCGTAGGGTTGACCAATCAGCACGATCCTGACGCTCGACGAGGTCCTCGACCTCACCGCGCGCATGCTGCGGGCGTCGGGTGCGTCGCCGCTGCAGACCGACGCCACCGCCCGCAGCATCCGCGACGCCGAGGCCGACGGCATCCGCACCGTCGGCCTGTCCTACCTGCCGACGTACTGCGACCACGTCGCCTGCGGCAAGGTCGTCGGCGACGCCGTCCCGACGGTCAGCCAGCCGCGCCGCGGCACGGTCGTCGTCGACGCCGCCAACGGCTTCTGCCATCCGGCGTTCGAGGCCGGCCTCGACCCGCTCGTCGCCGCCACGCGAACGTGCGGCGTCGGCGTGCTGGCGATCAGCCACTCGTACTCGGCGGGCGTGCTCGGGTGGTTCGTCGAGCGGCTCGCCGAGCAGGGACTGGTCGCCTTGATGTTCGCCAACTCCTCGTCGCTGATGGCGCCCGCGGGCGGTGGCCGGCCGTTCTTCGGCACCAACCCGATCGCCTGGGCGGCGCCACGGCGTCACGGTCCGCCGGTCGTCGCCGACCTCTCGTCGTCGGCGGTGGCGTGGGTACGGGTGAACGCCGCCGCCCAGGCCGGCGAGGCGATCCCCCTCGGCTGGGCGCTCGACGCCGAGGGCCGGCCGACGACCGATGCGCAGGCCGCCCTCGCCGGCTCGATGCTCCCCGCCGCGGAGCACAAAGGCTCGGCGCTGGCGCTGCTGGTCGACGTGATGTCGGGCGGCGTGGCCGGCTCCAACTTCTCGTTCGAGGCGGCCGGCTTCGTCGGACAACATCGGCGGCCCGCCCGACGTCGGGCAGGTGGTGCTGGCGATCGATCCGACGGCGACGATGGGCGACGGCTTCGTCGACCGCATCGAGACCGAGTTGCAGGCCCTCTCGGGCGAGCCGGGCGCGCGCCTGCCGGGCGACCGCCGGCTGGCAGCACCGGCGCGCCGCGGCCGAGGCCGGCGTCGAGGTGCCCGACGACCTGATGGCCGTCCTCGATGCGTACGCGACCCACGGCTCGCCCGCCCGTCGCAGCGGGCGATGAACCCGGACCTCGGGACCTCGTGGCGCCGTCGCCCTGGCTACCTCGACACGGCGACCTACGGGCTGCCTCCCGAGCAGACCGTGTCGCTCTCCCACCGCGTCATCGACGAGTGGGACGAAGGGGCGACGGTGTGGACGTCGTGGAACGACGCCGCGGACGACGCTCGACACGCTGTTCGCATCCTTGGTCGGGGTGGCCGCCGACACGGTCGCCGTCGGCCCGTCCGCCTCCGGCTTCGCCGGCCTGGTCGCGGCCAGCCTTCCCGACTCCGCCGAGGTGGTCGTCCCCGCAGGTGAGTTCACGTCGCTGCTGTTCCCCCTGCTCGTGCAGGCAGATCGCGGCGTCGTGGTCCGCGAGGTCCCGCTGGAGGCGCTCGCCGATTCGGTGACGCCGCAGACGACGGTCGTGGCCTGGAGCGCCGTGCAGTCGTCCGACGGTCGCCTCGCCGACACCGCCGCCGTGATCGAAGCGGCGCGACGCGTCGGCGCGCTGACGATCGTCGACGCCACCCAGGCGGCGGGCTGGCTCCCGTTGCCGCTCGATCGCGTCGACGCCGCCGTGTGCTCGGCGTACAAGTGGTTGTGCTGCCCGCGCGGGACCGCCTTCATGGTCGCCTCGCCGCGGGTCCTCGACTCCTGCCGCCCGCACGCCGCCAGCTGGTTCGCCGCCGACGACATGCATGCCGGCTACTACGGCACACCGTTGCGTCTCGCCCGCGACGCTCGGCGCTTCGACATGACGCCGGCGTGGTTCGCCTGGATGGGCGCCGTGAGCTCGCTGCGCGCGCTGGCCGAGGTCGGAGTGGACGCCATCCACGAGCACGACGTCCGGCTCGCCGACATCGCTGCGCGCCGAGCTCGGGCTGGAGCCAGGTGGCTCGGCCATCGTGTCGGTCGGCGGTGACGACCTCGAGCAGGCGCTCTCGGCGCGGGGCATCAGGGCGGCGACCCGCGCCAACGGCTGCCGGCTGTCGTTCCACCTCTACAACGACGAGGACGACGTCGCCGCAGCGGTGGCCGCGCTGCGTGACGTCACCCGCTGAGCGCCCGTCGAGTCGTCGACGACCAGCAGCACCCCGCTCGACCCGCTCGTACCAGCGGCTGGCCACCGCATGAGGAGCGATCCACGCCGGCTGCAAGCGAGCTCCAAGGTGCGGCGACCAGTGTTGGTCCCATGAACGCCGCCCCGGTCATCGCCCTCGACCACCCGGTCGCGCTCGATGCCAGCGCGCGTCGGCGACGACGCAGCCGCGCTGGCCGCGGCCCGCGCCGCCGGACTGCCCGTCGGTCCTGGTGTCGTGCTCACGGCCGGGTGGAGCACCGGCGACTCGGCAACGGCCGAGATGGTGTGGCAGATCGTGTCCCACGACGGGGCGATCCAGCTGACCGTCAGGCCCTCTCCGATCGGCGCCGGTGCGCTCGAGCCGGCGACCGTCGTGGGCAGCGCCGCCGAGCTGCTGAGCGCCGCTCGCGAGGTGCGGGCGGCGAACGGCGCCGGACGTTGCCGTTCTCGTGCAGACCGTGCTCCCTGAGGACTGGAGGGGCGTGCTCGTTGCCGACGACGGCGGGACGTCCGGGTGGCATCGCCGACTGCTTCTTCACGCCGCGCGGTCCGGCGGCGACTGGATCGCCGAGCTCGACGGTGCCGGTCGCGTGCGCCGGGTGCTCGCGGGTGAGCAGCTCGATCACCCCCCGGTCGAGGTGCTCGCCCGCCTGGGCCGCCTGGCGGAGCGCCTCGCCGATGTGCTCGGCGGCGCACCGGACATCCAGTTCGCGGTCCACGACGGCCGCGTCCGTGCGCTGCACGTGCGGAGCCGGGACGCTGCGACGAGCGTCGAGGAACATCAGTTGGAGCCCGCTGCCTGAGACTGGCCGGTCAGCGGCCGGCGCGGCGGCGCCGTCGGGCGGCGTTGAGCGCCAGGGAGATCGAGCCGGCGAGTCCGAAACGGGGCGACAGCGCGGCCCAGGCCGCGGAGGTCTCGGGCGGACGGGGGACGAGGTGGTTCGACATACCGCCTAGCGTGCGCGATCGGTCGGTCCCGGCACATCGGCCGGATGACGTATCACGCGCTCAACGCACTACGGTCCGACCGAGGATCGAGGGGGTCGAGATGGAGCTCACAGCAGGTCAGGTCGCGGTCGTCACCGGCGCGGGGAGTGGGATCGGGCTCTCGCTCGCCGAGCGCTTCGCCACCGCCGGGCTGAAGGTCGTGCTCGCCGACGTGCAGGAGGATGCGTTGGAGGCGGCCGCCTCGCAGGTCGGCGCCCGCGGGACCGACGTGCTCACGGTACGCACCGACGTCAGCAAGGCGGACGAGGTGGAGGCGCTGGCGGCGCGGACGCTGGAGCACTTCGGGGCCGTGCACGTGGTGTGCAACAACGCCGGCGTGGCGCCGCGCTCGGATCCCTGGTTCGGCCCGCTCTCCTCCTGGGAGTGGGTGATGGGGGTGAACTTCTGGGGCGTCGTGCACGGTTGCCGGGCGTTCCTTCCCCATCTCGCCGGCGGCGGGCACATCGTCAACACGGCCTCGATCGCCGGGCTGATGACGGGGTTCGCCCCGAGCTACGACGCATCCAAGCATGCCGTCGTCGCCATCAGCGAGAACCTCTTCACGACGCTGCGCCTCGCCGGCCTGCCGATCGGTGTGAGCGTGCTGTGCCCCGGCTGGGTGCGCACGAACATCCTCGAGGCCACCCGCAACTGGCCGGCGGAGCTTGGCGAGAAGCCCGCCGACGATCCGCTCAACGAGCCGTTCCGCAAGTACGTCGAGCGGGCGCTCGCCGAGGGCAACACGCCGGCGTCGGTCGCCGACGCCGTGCTCGACGCCGTCGCCGCCGACCGCTTCTGGGTCATCCCCCATCAGGACTTCTTCGACCTCGTCATCGAGCGCTGGCACCGCATCGCCGACCGGCTCGATCCAGAGCCACCCGAGCAGATGCCGGGGATGCCGCCGTTGTCCCAGCTCGTCGCCGAGCTCACGGCGGCGATGGGGGGAAGCGCTTGACCCCGTGCGTCTGGCGCGGGAACATGGGTGGTGACAGGTCGACGAGACCTGCCGTACGGACCGAAGACTTCGATCGTTCGAGGAGGTACGGAAACATATGAGGTTCGCCGAGCATCCGGAGCGTTCTCCTCCGAGCTGACGAGGCTGACCACCCTGACCGGTCACCGACACCTGTCCCGTTTCGATTCAAGGACCACGGATGAGCAGGAGGGCGCTCAGCGCCTTCACTCGCCACCGGGTGCTTCCACCATCCGGCGGGCAGGGAAGCATTGATCGGTCGGGAACCACCGGGCATCCCGCCGACACCACTCACGGCAGTCCGTCGGCGGGATGTCTCGCGTTCAACGGAGGACACGGCATGACACCTTCCGAGCAGATCGACGCCCGGATCAGTGAGCTCGGGGACTGGCGGGGCGAGACCGAGGAGCTGCCCACGGTGTTCTCTGTCGAGTTGTTCGCGCTCAGCGCGCACAACTGTCGTCAGAACCTGTTCGAACGTACAGTCCGGGCATGCACATCGGAGCGTTGATCTTCCCGACGGATCTGTCGATCCGTCCCGATCGGCTGGCGGTCGAGTTGGAGGGTCGTGGGTTCGAGTCGATGTGGGTCACCGAGCACACGCACATCCCCACCAGTCGCAAGACGCCGTGGCCGGGTGGTCCCGAGCTCCCCGAGGAGTACCGCCGCACGCTCGACCCCTATGTCGCCCTGACCGCCGCCGCCGCGGTGACCGAGCAACTGCGTCTCGCCACCGGCATCACGCTCGTCGCCCAGCACCACCCGATCACGCTGGCCAAGACGATCGCCACGCTCGACCTCCTCTCGGGCGGGCGCGTGCTCGTCGGCATCGGCGTCGGGTGGAACGTCGACGAGATGGAGCACCACGGTGTCGATCCCGCCGCGCGGAGGGCGATCGCCCGCGAGCACGTCCTCGCCATGCGCGCCCTGTGGACGGAGGACGAGGCCTCCTTCGCCGGCGACCACGTGCAGTTCTCGCCGTCGTGGAGCTGGCCGAAGCCGGTCAGCCACCCGCACCCGCCGATCATCATGGGCGGCGCCGGCGGCCCGGTCACGTTCCGCCACGTCGTCGAGTACTGCGACGGGTGGATGCCGATCCACGGCCGCCGCAACATCGCCGACAAGCTCGACGGGCTGCGCCGCGCCGCCGACGAGGCCGGCCGCGACCCGGCGACGATCGAGCTCGGTGTCTTCGGCTGCCCGGCCGATGCGGCGGTCGTCGACAGCTACGCCGAGATGGGATTCTCCCGCTGCGTGATCGGCGTGCCGCCGACGGGCGAGGACGACGCCATGCGCGCCCTCGACGGTGCCGCCGATGTCGTGGCCCAGTACGTCCTCGATTGATCGTCCTCGGCATCGACCTGGCGTGGGGGCTCGGCCGCCCTGGCGTCGCGCCCAACGAGACCGGCGTCGTCGCCGTCGATCCGTCGGGTCGCGTGCTCGACGCCGGCTGGACGCGCGGCCTCGACGCCACGATCGCCTGGATCGAGCGGTGGTCGACCTCGACGACGCTGGCGATGGTCGATGCGCCACTCGTCGTGGGCAACGCGACCGGCATGCGTGAGTGCGAGCGCGAGGTCGGACGCCGCTACGGGCGCTGGAAGGTGTCGGCGAACTGCTCCAACCTGAGCATGTCGGCGCTCGCCGGTGTGCACCTCGCCGACCGCCTCGCGACGAGCAGCTGGCGCTGCGCCGACGGTCGAGACGGGCCGCCGGCGACCGGACGTTGGCTCTATGAGGTGTTCCCGTACACCACCCTCGTCGGCGCCAGCGAGCTCGGCTACGACCGCGAGCGGCCGGTGTACAAGCGCAAGCCTCGGCACCTCACGCCGACGGAGTTCCGCGCCCTGCGGGCGGCGAGCTGCGACGAGCTCGATCACCCGGATCGACGCGCTGCGCACCGCCGACCCGCCGATCGACATCAGGTCACATCCGGCGACGGCGCAGCTGCGCGCCGAACCGACTCCGCTCACCGGACGTGAGGTGAAGCACCGTGAGGATCTGATCGATGCCGTGCTCTGCGCGTGGACGGGCCTGCTCTGGCTGCGCCATGGCCTCTCCCGGTGCCAGGTGCTCGGTGTCCCGCCGGCGGCGATCCTGGCGCCAGCGCTGTCCTGAGCAACGACCTCATGGACACCGCCTCATGCGACAGCCTGAGCCTGCGGCCACGTCGGCCCGGCCATCGACGGCGCCTTGGAGTGACGCATCACGCGGGTGACGATCGAGGGTCGGAACAGCGACGTCGGCGGGGCGACGAGGAAGAAGGCGTCGATCAGTGCCGAGGCGACCACGTCGTCGTTCGTCGCGGCCGTCATCACCCGGTCGAGGTAGCGGTGCTGCACGCGGGTCGACGCGCCGGCCGTGGCACCCGTCGTCGTCGGCATGCGCAGGTCGTCGCCGGTGGCGATCATCCATGCCGCGTCGCCGCAACGGGCGACCCTGCGCTGCATCCGCCGGGCGAAACCGACAACGGTGCCGTGACGACGAAGATGCGCCGCCAGCCGGCCGCCGAGATCGACAGCGGTCTGCGCGGCGACGGTCATGCCTTGGCCGTACCTGGGGTTGAACGCGCACGCCCCGTCGCCGACGACGACGAACCCCTCCGGCCAGCGGCGCGACCGCTCGAAGTGGCGCCGCCGGTTCGCCGTGTTGGCGAAGGACGACGGCCGGCGTCAGCGGTTCGGCGAAGCGGATGGCGTCGTGGAGGATCGGGCTGCGCAGCGACCTGGCGAACCCGACGAACCCGCTGTCGTCGGTCGGCGGCGGATCGCCGCCGGCGCCCTGCAAGGTCACGATCCAGCGGTTGCCCTCGATCGGGAACATCACACCCATTCGGGTCCCCTCGGCGACGTTGGGCTGGACGAAGATGCCGCGTCCGCCGTCGTCGTCGAGCACGGCGCCGTCGGAACCGCCGGTACGTCCGCGAGGCGTAGGCGACCCCGGCGTCGATGCGCGTCTCCTCCGGCCGCCCGTAGCCCAGCTGCTCCAGCCAGTCAGCCGCCTGGCTGCGCCGGCCCGTGGCGTCGACGACGAGGTCGGCCCGCAGGACGGATGTCTCGTCGTACGTGCCGAGGCGGCCGAGCCGAACCCCTCCGACGCCGCGACCGTCAGCGGTGGGGGTCAGGCCGACGATCTTGACCCCGTCGAGGATCTCGACGTTGGGAACGTCGCCGAGACGCGACCGCGTGTACCACTCGATGAGGTCGCGGCTGGCGCTGAGCATCTGATGTCGGGCGAACCTCGGCATCCACCCCATCGGGTTCAGCCAGGCGACGTCGCCGGGCACGTCCAGGCGTTGTGCGCCGGCGGCCAGGAGCCCGTCGGCAAACGAGGGGAACAACTGCTCGAGCGCCCGCTCGCCTCCTGGCAACAGCGCGTGCAGGTGGCGCGCCTGCGGGACGCCCGGCCGCTGCGCCGGGCCGGCCGGCAGGTGATCGCGCTCGACGACGGTGACGTGGGCGACGTGGGCGGCGAGGGCTCGGGCGGCGGCGAGCCCGGCCATGCCGGCGCCGAGGACGATCGCGCGCGACGGCGCGCTGCTGGAAGCACGTGAACGCATGGCGGACAGGGTGCGCCCCGTGGACCGCCCGGCGCATCGGGCAGATGTCCTACGCCGCGCTCATTCCCGTGTTCCGAGGAGACCGTGACGGTGGGCGATGTCGACCGCCTCGGTCCTCGTCGATGCCCCCAACTTGGCGAGGATGTGCGACACGTGGACTCGCGCGGTCTTCTCGCTGATGAACAGCTCGGCCCCGAGCTGTCGGTTCGTCCGGCCGCGACCGAGCAGGCCGAGCACCTCGATCTCCCGGGCGGTCAGGCCGAACCGATCAGGTGCCGACGAGGCGGTCACCGGGGCCGCGCCGACCGAGACCCGGGCGCGCCTGGCCGCCGACTCGACGAGCTCGCGCCAGCCGGCGGCGCCGAGGCCGTCGGCGATCGTCCACGCCTCGGTGAGCAGGGCCGCCGCGTCCTCGCGGTCGCCGCCACGAGCGAGCACGGCCTCGGCATGGCGCCAGTTGGTGTGCACGAGCGGCAGCGGGAAGCCGACGTCGCGCCACCGCTGCGTGGCCGATGCCCACGCGTCGGGATCACTGCAGCCGCGGGCGCGTGACGCCTCGGCCTCGCCGGTCGCGCCGATCGCGGCGACCTCCGCCCCGCCCTCACCGCGCTCGACGATCGAGCGCAAGGCGTCGAGGCGGGCGGATGCGGCCGCCTCGTCGCCATCCGCCGTTGCACGGAGCCCGACGAGGCCGAGCCAGGCGGCCAGCTCGACGTCGGTCGTGCGCTCGAGACCGGCGTCGACGAGGGCGAGCGCTCGGGCCGGTCGGTCCCGCCACAACGCCCGCTCGGCGAGCCCGCGATGGAGCAGCCCGTCGACCCGGCCGTCACGCATCCCGTATGTCAGCCCGCGGACCGTCTCCAGCGCGTCGCCGGCGGCATCGAGTCGGCCGCGGTCGACGTCGAGGAGCCCGCCGACGAGCAGGCGGACGATGCCCGGCAAGCCGGTCGGGTCGACGCCCACGAGCAGGGCTTCGGCCTCGTCCCAGCGACCGAGCTGGTGGCAGTACCCGGCGGCCACGCCGTCGAGAACGCCCGCCAGGACCGGCATGCCCCGCTCACGCGCGCCGTCGGCGCCCGACCGTGCCCGGTCCACCAACTCGCCCGCCCGCCCCGCCGTGACGAGCTCGCGCCACATGTGCCGGTGGATCCCGACAGCGTCGGCGACATCCCCGCCGGCCTCGGCGAGCTCGAGCGCCCGGCCGAGCTGATCCAAGCCGGCATCTCGTTCCTGCCGGTCGAGCAGGCAGGCGCCGAGCGTGTGCCGAGCGTGGCCCTCGTCGGACGGCGAGCCAGCGGCGACCGCGGCGGTGACCGCCCGGGCGGCCATCGCCCCGGCTGCGCCGTCGCCCGCCCGGTGCAGTGCGTCGGCGTACGCCGCCAGAACCCGCGCCCTGGCCACGGTCGGCGGGCGGTCCGGCACCAGCTCGACGGCGTGCTCGTACGCCGCCAGCGCCTCCGTCGCTCGGCCCGCCTGGAGCAGGCACCAGCCGCGCCGCTCGTGGAGCAGCGCCGCGCGGGCCCGCTCGGCGCGCGGGTCGACGGAGGCGAGGGCGGCGGTGACCAGCTCGGCGGCACGTTCGACGTCGCCGGCGCGACTGGCGTTGTCGGCGGCGCGGTGCAACAGCTCGTCGTGGCTGACCGGCAGCTCGGCGTCGTCGAGCTCGGCGGCGGCGTTCGTCCCACGCGGCGAGGGCGGTCTCCCAGAAGCGCTGCGCCTCCGGTCGGGCGTAGACCGACTCGGCGTGCGTCGCGGCCTCGACAGCGGCGCGCAGCGTGGGGCCGGCGCGCCTGGCCCCAGACCAGTGGTGCACCAGCGCCGCCCACGGCTCACCGTCCACGAGGTCCGGTCGGGCCTCGATCGCCGCGGCGAAGGCGCCGTGGAGGCCAATCCGCTCGCCGGGGAGCAGGTCGTCGGCGATGGCGCCGTGGAGGAGGGCGTGGCGGAACTGGTAGTGGTCGCCGTCGACGACGAGCACGTGGGACGAGACGGCCTCGCGCAGCGCCGACGTCAGCGCTGGTTCGGGCGCGTCGGCGACGGCAGCGAGCAGGCGGTGCCCGAGACGCCGGCCGCCGACCGCGGCGACGCGCAGCACCCCCTGCGTCGGCGGCGACAACCGATCGAACCGGGACAGCAGCAGCTCGTGCAGGCCGATCGACAGCTCGCCGCCGCCGATCGCGGCCGCGGCGAGCTCCTCGGCCAGCAACGGGCTGCCGTCGGAGCGCTCCAGCACCGCGCGCACCGCGGCGTCGTCAGGCTGGCCCCCGAAGATGCCCTCGAGCTGGGCGAGCAGGTCGCCCGGACCGAGGCCGGCGAGCTGCAGCCGCTCGACGCGGTCCGAGCGGTCCAACTCGGCGAGCGTGCGCCGCAGTGGGTGGCCGCGTGGGACGTCGTCGTCGCGGTACGTCGCCAGCACGAGCAGGCGCGACACGGCGGGCCCACGGGCGAGGCGGACGAGGAGGTCCTGGGTCGACCGATCGGACCAGTGGATGTCCTCGAGCACGAGCACGACGGGCTGTTCCGCGGTCAGCCGCCGCAGGGCGTCGAGCAGGGCGTCGGCCGGGGCGGGCGACGTCGCGCATCCGACGCGCGAGAGCACCTCGGTGATCGCCGCGTACGGGGCACCGCCGTCGGCCAGATCGAGGCACACCCCGACGAGCACCTCGGCACCCGCCACCGATGCCCGACTGCACAGCTCGCTCGCCAGCCGGGACTTGCCGATGCCGGCGTCGCCGCCGATCAGCACGGTGCGACACGCGCCGCCGGCGACGTCGTCGAGCGCGCCGGTCAGCAGCTCCCAGCTCCGCCGCGCGACCGACGAACCACGGACACGACACCCGGCGCGGCATCGCTCGTCCTCCAAACTGCCCCTGCGACCCGGACGCGATGGTAGTGCTGGCGTCGCGCGAGGCCGCGGCGATTCGGGCAGCATGGGGACGTGGCGCTTCTGCCCCACGCGCTGCAGCGCCACCTGCCGGCCCGGACGGTGTGGACACCCGGCGTTCGACCGCTTCGTGCTGTCGCAGACGCTGGCGGGGGCGGCCGACGCGCTGGTGGCGGTCTCACTGGCGGGTTCGCTGTTCTTCAGCCTCAGCCCGGAGGCGTCACGCGAGCAGGTGCTGCTGTACCTCGTCATCAACATGGTGCCGTTCGCCCTGCTGGCGCCGCTGGTCGGACCGGCCGTCGACCACTTCCGTCTCGGGTACCGCTGGATCTGCGTGCTCCTCGGTGCGCTGCGCGCGCTCTGCGCCCTCGCCCTCGCCTTCTCCCTCCTCAGGCTGGCGCTGTACTTCTTCGCCCTCGCCCTGCTCGTGTCGGCCAAGGCCGCGGGCGTCGTACGCCAGGCGATCGTGCCGGCACTCGTCGACGAGTCCGAGCAGCTCGTCGCCGCCAACTCACGGCTCGCCCGACTGAACGTCGTCGCCGGAGCGGTCGGCGGGGCGATCGGCGGCGCCGTGCTGTGGCTGACATCCTCGCCGGCACTGACGCTGGCGCTCGCCTGCGGCACGTTCCTCGCCTCGGCCGTCTGCATGCTGACGCTGCCCTCGATCACCCCACCAGAGGTGCGCACCCCGATCGTCGAGTACGAGGAGCTGCACGCCCCGACCATCGTCGCCACCGCCTGGGCCTTCACCGTCGTCCGCGCCGCCGTCGGGTTCTTCGTGTTCGGCCTGGCGTTCGCCCTGCGCCGCGAGAGCGAGCCGGCATGGATGTACGCCGCCGCCGTGGCGGCCTACGGCGCCGGCACGTTCGCCGGCAATGCTGTCGCCCCGCTGTTGCGCCGCCGGTTCGGTGAGGACCGGCTGACCGCAGGTGCACTCGTCGCGTTGGCGATCGTCGTCGCCTTCGGGGCACTCGGGGCGTCCCGCGCGTTCGTGATCCTCGTGTCGCTCGTCCTCGGCGGGGTCGCCGCGGTCGCCCGGCAGGGCTTCGACGCGATGGTCCAGACGCACGCCCCGATCGCGTCGAGGGGTCGGTCGTTCGCCCGCTTCGAGACCCGCTTCCAGCTCGGCTGGGTCGCCGGCGCGATCGCCGCCACGGCGATCGCCATCCCCACTCGCGTCAGCCTCGCCGTCGCTGCGCTGGCCCTGATCCCGGCTGCCGGCCTCTACGTGCGGGCCCTGCGCGAGGCCCACGAGGCCCACGCCGAGGACCCGTTCGATCCGCTGGAGGTCGCCCGCCGGCGCATCGAGCACGCCATCGAATGGAACCGACGGCAGCTGCACCGACTCGCCGTCACCGAGCTCGCCGGCGTCGCCGACCTCGCCCGGGCCGCCGGCGTCGACATCGAGCCGTCGACGATCACCCGTCTCGACGCGCTGCGGTCTGCGGCGATGTCGACGTGGCCGCTCGACACTCGCGAGATCGAGTGGGCGATGGACGAGGCGGCCGCGCTGATCGCGCGCCTCGAGTCCCAGGAGGGGTCGCAGGTTCAGGCGTCGTCGGCCGGGAGCACCGACGACGACGTCACGGTCCACTGCGACGGGCCGGAGGCGATCGTCAGGACCCGCCTCGACCAGTCCTGATCCGAGCGGTAGACCTCGACAGGGAGCTCGACCGGGTCGGCGTCGCCGGCGACCCCGCCGACCACGAGCAGGACCCCGGCATCGATCACCGGGACGTGCGTCTCGTCCTCCGCCACTGCCTCGGCCCGCTCGTCGGCGAAGCGCACGACCGCATCGTCGTCGAGCGCACGGAGGACTTCGGCCTGCACGTCGGCCGGGATGTCGTGCTCGCCGACGCCGACGACGAACACCACCGGCAGGTCGTCGGGTTCGACTGCCGGTGGTTGCTCGGTGAGCACCTCGCGGATCGCCGCGACGTACACCTGGCCGTCGCGTGACACGTCGGTGTCGTCCGGGCTGTCGCAGCCCACGCCCGCCCCGACGACCACCGCGATCGCCGCGGCCGCCGGGCCCCACATCCTCACTACGGCGAGGCTAGTGGGATCAGGCCGCCGCGATCAGGTGCTGATATTCGGCAGCGAGGGCGTACAGGGCGCTCTTGCCGTCGCCCTGGAACGAGCTGCCATGCATGACGGCGAGGGTGGTCGGGTCGAGGTCGCCGAGTCCACGCAGCGTGCGAGCGGTGTGAGGTGCGAGGCACGACTGGTGGAACATCTCCTCGGCTGCCATCGCCGGCTCGAGGATGTCGTCGGTCGTCAGCGCCAGCGGGGCGCCGGTCTGGCTGAACAGGTCACCGCAGAAGAGGGTGCCGCTGGTCTCCTCGAAGAGCACCTGGGCCTCCCACCCGTGGGGGACGTGCGGCGTCGAGATCTGCCGGACCCGCTTGCCACCGAGATCGATCACCTCGCCCTCGGCGAGGGCCCGAGGCGTCCGGTCGCACAGGTCGTTCAGCGAGATGTCGCAGCCGAGCGCGCCGAAGGCGACCTGGCTGGCGGGCGCCGCGGCGAGCCACATGTTCATCGCCCCGCACTCGTCGGCTTCGACGTGGCCGAACGAGATCCATCGCAGCGACTCGACCGGCAGGACCGTCGCCACGGCCTCGGCGACGAGCGGGAACATCCCCCGCGGTCCGGTGTGGAACAGCAACGGCTCGTCGGCAGCGACGAGGAACTGGTTGAACGTGAACCCCTCGGGGCTCACCTCGGGGACGAACGTCGAGATGCGGTAGATGCCGTCGGCGATCTCGTTGACAGTGGGTTGCATTGGTTCCATACCCAGGTGGCGTTCAACCCGTGGCGATCCCGTTCACTCAGGACTGAACGATCCACCGGACCTCGTCGTCGTCGCCGGTTCGTAGGCGCAGTACAAGCCAGTGCGGACCCGCCGGTCGAGCACCGCTCCGGCAGCCGGCAGGGCGTCGACGAGCTTGCTGATCGCCGCGCGCAGCGCCCTGGTGACGTTGAGCCGTGCCCGCTCGGCTGCCGACGCCGCACGTCGATCCCTGCCACCGAGGCCGAACGCCTGGGCGAGCTGGGCGACGAGGCGATCGAGCTCGTCCTGCTTCTGCTCCGCGGTGTCGAGGAGGCCGGCGGCGAGCGCCTCCTCGGCCTCCGCCCGTAGCTGCTCGATGCGGTGCCGGTAGGCCGTCCGGGCGCGGCCGTCGAGCACCTCGCCGGCGTCTCCGAGCGCCCGACGATCGATGCCGCCGTCGACTCCCTCGACTCGGTCGACGAGGTCGAGGACGTGACGCTCGGCTCCCGGGTGAGCGACGAGCTCGGCGAGGTACTGGAGGCCCTTGGTGGCGGGCAGCCGGACGCTCGATCCGTCGCATGCTGCCGTCCACCACTTGCCGTCCGCGGCGAGCGAGGCCACTCGACCTCCCACTCGCACATCATCTGCCGCGCCAACCACGTCGAGCGTGGCCAGCAGGCCGGCGCCAGCCTTGGCGTCGATCGCCGCCCCCGTCGCGTCACCCGCCTGCTCGCGAAGCCGAGCGAGATCGAGCATCAGCGTGGCGCGGAGCCATGGCAGCGTGCCGGGGTCGACGCGGTCGACGGTGGCCTCCAGTGCGGCGACGGCCTCGGCGAGCGCGCCGTTCGCGGCGAGGACGCGGGCGCGGGTGGCGCCGGCGCGGGCTTGCAGGGCCGGAACGTCGACTCCCGCGATGCGGGCGTCGAGCTCGTCGCACGCCTCGATGGCCGCCTCGATGTCGCCTCGAGCCAGCTCGGCATCGACGAGGACGGTGAGCAGCTCGACGGCGCGCAGGCGGTCGGTGCCGATGACTCGCATCCCGCGCTGGGCGATCGCCCGCGCCAGGTCGTGGTCGCCGCGGGCGAGGTGCAGTCGAGCGGTGGGCAGCAGTGCCTGCATCGCCTGGTCCTTGCCGATCAACAGCGCCTCGGCGTCGGCGAGACGCCCCTGGCGGATGCGCAGGTCGGCGAGGGCGATGTCGGGATGCCAGCCGGGCATGTGCATGGCGGCCTCGAAGGCGGCCCTGGCTCGGGTGAGGATGGCCTCGGCCTCGCTCCACCGACCGAGCTCCAGCAGCATCGCCGCCTGCACGCTGTCGCAATGGCTCGACAAGAAGACGGGGACGCCCGGTGCCTGTGAGATCAGCCCGCGCCGGTTGAGCAGGCCGGTCCACGAGCCGGCGCGCTCGAAGTCGCCGGCGAAGTAACAGGCGGTGAAGAACGAGCACACCGACTTGCCCGCCGTGTCACTGTCGTCGGCCGGCCCGCACGCCAAGGCCATCGCCTCGTCGAGCAGCGCCATGCCCTCTGTCAGCCGTCCGGCCTGGACGTGGGCGAGCCCGCCGTCGGCCAGCGCCTTGGTCTCCAGGTTGACGTCGCCGAAACGCCGCGCCCGGTCGAGCGCCAGCTCGGCGGCGGCCAGCAGTTGGTCCGGGTCGTCGACGTCGCAGCCCATCGCGGCAACCGCCACCCATCCCTGCTCGACGCACGGAGGTTGGTCCTCGACCAGCCGGCGAGCCCGAGCGAACCATGCCCGGCCAGCCGTCAGGTTGCCCATCCCGTTGGCCAGCAGTTCGCCCAGCCGGACGCACGCCATCGCCGCCCGGCACGGTTCGTCGGCCGCGGTGAAGCCGCGGATGGCGGCCGACAGGTGGACGACAGCCGGCCTCGACCTCACCGCGCGCGAGGGCCGCATCGGCCAGTTCGAGCGCGCTCTCCGCCCCGTCGACGCCCACCGCCACAGACTCGCGCGTCAGCCGCCGGCGAGCACCGTCGTGGACGTCGGCGGCACGGTCGAGGTCGTCGGCGCCGCCACCACCGACCGGCGCAGCACGCAGCAGGATCATCTGCTCGACCGGCCCGTAGGGCCAGCCGTCGGGGAGGTCCGTCGGCAGGTCCGGCATGTTGACGACCGTCTGGCGCCGCTCGCCGGCGAACGTCAGCCCGAGCTGCTCGCGCGCCGCGGCCATGACACCGTTCTCGGTCCCCAGCCCCTCGACCTCCCGCTGCAGGTCGGCGTTGACCGACTCCAGCTCGTCGAGTTGCCGCTCGAGGCGGCCGATCTCGTCGTTCTGCCCGAACCACGTGCGCACGGGCAGACCGAACAGCGCCGCACCGATCGCCGACGCCACGACGAGACCGGCCACGCCGAGCAGCACCGCCGGCTTGCGGTTCGGCGCGATTCGTTGCTCCTTGGCGACGGGCCGCGTGTAGTCGCCGAGCCGCGATCGGTTGGCGTCGGACGCGCGGCGGCCCGGTGCCTTGCGGATCACCGAGGTCGTCCGGGCGTCGTTCACGGGCGTCATTGTCGCAGCACAAGGCCGTCATCGGCCGTCATGGTCGAACGGCGGCGGTGAACGGCGGTCAGCGAGCTCGTCCGGCGATCGCCTTGATGCCGCGGAAGGCGGCTGCCTCACCGAGATCCGCTTCGAGGCGCAGCAACTGGTTGTACTTGGCGACCCGGTCGCTGCGCGCCGGCGCGCCGGTCTTGATCTGACCGCAGTTCGTCGCCACCGCCAGGTCGGCGATCGTCGTGTCCTCGGTCTCGCCGCTGCGGTGGCTCATGACCGACGTGTAGCCGCTGCGCGTCGCCAGCTCGACGGTCTCGAGCGTCTCGGTGAGGCTGCCGATCTGATTGACCTTGATGAGGATCGAGTTGGCCACGCCACGCCCGATGCCTTGCTCGAGGCGGCGGGCGTTGGTGACGAACAGGTCGTCGCCCACGAGCTGCACGCGCGACCCGATCTCCTCGGTGAGCGACTGCCAGCCGTCCCAGTCGTCCTCGGCCATGCCGTCCTCGATGGACACGATCGGGTACGTGTCGACGATCCGCGTCCAGTACTCGACGAGGTCGTCCGCACCGAGCACCTTGCCCTCTCCGGCGAGGTGGTAGCGGCCGTCGCGATACAGCTCGCTGACCGCGGGATCCATGGCGATGGCGATGTCGTCGCCCGGCACGAACCCGGCGGCGTCGATCGCCTCGACGAGGAAGCGGATGGCGTCCTCGTTCGAGGGCAGGTCCGGCGCGAAGCCGCCCTCGTCGCCGACGGCCGTCGACAGGCCGCGGTCGTGGAGGATCTGCTTCAGCACGTGGTAGGTCTCGACACCCCAGCGCAGCGCCTCGGAGAAGCTCGCCGCGCCGACCGGCATGATCATGAACTCCTGGAAGTCGATCGAGTTGTCGGCGTGCACGCCGCCGTTGACGACGTTCATCATCGGCACCGGGAGCACGTGGGCGTTGGCACCGCCGACGTAGCGGTAGAGCGGCACCTCCAGCTCGTCGGCTGCGGCCTTGGCCACGGCGAGGCTCGTGCCGAGGATCGCGTTGGCACCGAGCCGGGACTTGTTGTCGGTGCCGTCGAGCTCGATCAGTGCCGTGTCGATGGTGCGCTGGACGAGCCCGTCGAGTCCGCGGATCTCCTGGGCGATCTCGCCGTTGACGTTGGCGACGGCGTTGGACACCGACTTGCCGCCGAAGCGGTCGCCACCGTCGCGCAGCTCGACCGCCTCGTGCTCGCCGGTCGACGCTCCGCTCGGCACGGCGGCCCGGCCGGTCGCCCCGCTGGCCAGCTCGACGTCGACCTCGACCGTCGGGTTCCCACGCGAGTCGAGGATCTCGCGTCCCTGCACGTGCACGATCTCGCTCACGGATCGGCCACCGTAGCTGTCCTCCCAGTCGAGTATTTCGTGCTGTCCGAGTGCGTGGTGCTGGCCTGGCCAGCACCACGCACTCGGGTGACAGCACGTACTCGACTGGATCAGGCGTCGAGGTCGCCGAGGAAGAGCTCGGCGGTCGGTGAGCCGAGCTCGAGGTGTTCGTCGGGAGCCGGCTCGAGGATGTCGGGGATGTAGGTCTCCAGGGCTTCCTCGAGGCTGACGTCCCGACCGAGGCGCTCGGACTCGAACCAGCGGTGCTCGAGCAGCTGGTGGAAGATCTCCGCCGCCTGCAGCTTGCCGATCAACGACCCCGGGATCGACCCGATGATCGGCTCGAAGCGCTGGTCGAACCAGCGCACGGCGACGACGTTCTCCGGCGACGAGCTGCCGGTGCGGGCGTTCAGCTCGGCGCCGAACTGGTGGATGTCGCTGAGCAGACGGCGTGCCTGGTTGTCGCCGGCCCACAGCCCGGTCAGGGCGAACAGCCGCTCCTGGTGGTACCCGCTCTCGACGACACGGGGCACCACGCGCATGTGCCGGCCGGCCTCGTCGGTGAGGATCTCGACCTCGCCGACGTCGAAGCCGAGGTCGTGCAGCCGCCGGAGTCGCTCCTCGACCCGCCACATCTCGGCGATCGAGATCTCCTGCACGCCGGTCAGCTCGTCCCACAGGTTCCGATAGCTGGTCTCGAGGTTGCTGGCGATCTCCCACGGGTCGATCTGCTCGATCAACCTGCCGCCCATCTGCAGGTCGAGCAGGCCGCCTGCCACGTTCTCCGTGGCGATGTCGAGGTCCATCTGGCGCTGGCCCTTGGACAGCTTCGTCGTAGCGCTCGCTCGTCTCGACGTCGATGATGTAGGCCTGCAGCGCCCCGGCGTCGCGGCGGAACAGCGCGTTCGACAGCGAGCAGTCGCCCCAGAAGAACCCGGCCAGGTGGAGGCGGACGAGCAGCCCGACGAGGGCGTCGAGGAGCCGGTCGCCGAGGTACGGGATGGACAGCCCACGCCCGGAGAGCAGCGTCCGGTACGGCAGCGAGTAGTCGAGGTGGCGGGTGATCAGCAGGCCGTCGCGCCCACCCGAGCGCTCGGTGACGACGCCGACGACGATCACCGTCGGCAGGCGGTCCTCGTACAGCCCGCGCAGCAGGCGGTACTCCCGTTCGGCGAGGTGGTCGGGGAGCTCCTTGACGACGTACGACGTGCGCTGGCCGTCGTCACCGAGCTCGACGAGGCGGACCACGTGGCGGTGCAGGCCGAGCACGCCGTGCATGTGCGGCAGGTCCCAGTCGTCCAGATCGAGGGCGAACGGCAGCGCCCCGAGCTGCGGATGATCCGAGGGGTCAGCGAACTGCAACCGCACGCCCGCCATTCTGGGCGGGATCCGTGTCTGGGCGCGGATCTTCCCGGATTCCGGGACGGATCGCGCCCAGAGACGATTCCGCGCCCAGATTGGGGAGGTCAGCCGGACGCTTTCTTGACCTCGTTCCACAGGGTGTCGAGGGTGGCCAGGCCGGCGGTGCGCAGGTCGATGCCGCGCTCGGCGGCGAGCGCCTCGACCGCCTCGAAGCGGCGGCGGAACTTGCCGGCCGCCGCGCGCACGGCGACCTCGGCGTCGACGTGGGTGTGGCGGGCGACGTTGATCGCGGCGATCACGAGGTCACCGAGCTCGTCGGCAATGCGCGCAGCGTCACCCACGGCAAGCGCCTCGCGAAGCTCGGCCAGCTCCTCGTCGACCTTGTCCAGCGGACCGTCGACGTCGGGCCAGTCGAAGCCGACCTTGGCCGCCTTGCGCATCAGCTGCTGGGCGTAGGCCAGGGCCGGCAGCGACCGGGCGACCCCGTCGAAGACCGACGTGCGGCCCTTCTCGTCGCGCTTGATGTCCTCCCAGTTGGCGACCACCGTCCCGGCATCGTGGGCCTCGACGTCGCCGAACACGTGTGGGTGGCGGCGGACGAGCTTGTCGTGGATCCCCGCCGTGACGTCGGCGATCGTGAAGCGACCCTGCTGCTCGGCGACCGTGGCGTGGAACTCGATCTGGTACAGCAGGTCGCCGAGCTCCTCGATCAGCGCCTCGTCCGTCGTCGCGTCGTCCGGATCGAGCGCCTCGAGCGCATCGACGAGCTCGAACGTCTCCTCGACGAGGTACGGCACCAACGAGGCGTGCGTCTGCTCGCGGTCCCACGGGCATCGCTCGCGCAGCGTGCGGGTCGAGGGCGTGGAAGCGCACATAGCCGGCACCGACCGGCGCACCGAGCGCCGGCACGTAGACGCACGTGAGGTGGTCCGGCTCGACGGCCCGGTCGAGCTCGCTCCAGGTCGTCTCGACGATCCGCTCGCCCGCCGTGCCGAGGCCCTGCAGGACGACGACCGGCTCGTCACCGCCCGCCTCCTCGGCGGCGAGCTTGATGTCCGACAGCACCCACGCGGCGTGGGTGTGGGCGATCAACAGCGGGCCCGTCGCGCCAGCCGCGGCGACGGCGAACTCATGGCCGTCGACCAGCCGTACCCCCGCCTCGACCGGGTCGATGCCGCAGCCGCGCCCACACCAGATCGAGGAACGACATCGCCGGCAGCACGTCGCAGCGAACTCGCTCGTCGGCCAGCAGCGTGCGCACCGTCCGCTCGAGCACGAGCGGCGATCCCGGGACGGCGTACAGCACCTCGCCGTGCTCGACAGCAGCGGCGACGACGGCCTCGACGATCGCCGCGTACACGTCGTCGAACCGGTCAGCATCCTCGTACAGCGAGTCGAACGTGGTTGCATCCGGAACGAGATCGGCGCTGGGATGACGTGCCGTCCGCAAGAACCGATGAGGGATGCGCTCGATCGCCCGCATCGTCTCGACGGTCACGTGCTCGTGACCGCCAGGGCCGAGCCCGACGATCGTGACGTTCACAACACGTTCACAGCGCGACGACGGTCCCCGACACGCCGTCCCACCGGCCGTAGACCGGGTTGACGGTGACGTCGGCCGACGCCAGGAACCCGGCGAACATCAGCTCGCCGGCCTGCTCGTCGTACACGGCGATCAGCGAGTCGGCGATCTCGTCGAACGGACGGGCCTCGATGACGTGCCACCCGAACGGCGTCTGCACCGGCCCGACCGGCTCGCCTGGCGTCGAGGTCACGGCTGCGGCGACGAACGCAGGGTCGGTCCCCTGGCTGGCCTCGGCGGTCGGGAGGCAGGCGCGATCGCCGCTCTCGATCGCGCCGCCGCTCTCCGCCGCCGCCGGATCGATCGAGCGCTCGATGGCGATCGCCTCGATGTCGCCGCCGGCGCGGATCTCGTCGAGGGCCTCGTCCGCCTCGGCCTCTGTCGCCACGACGACGTGGCGCACGCACACGACGCCGAGCTGCTCGGGCGACGTCGTCGTACAGCCGTTCGAGCTCGGCGGCGTCCGGCGGCTCGATCCGCGCCCGTGCCGCAGCGGCGGCGTCGAGGTCGACGAAGAGCGACACCATCTCGTCGGACTGCTCGAACAGCGGGCTGTCCTCGCCGACCTGGTCACGCACGGCTTGCCGATCGTCATCGGTGATCGACTCACCGGCTGACCTCGAGGAACTCGGAACTCGCCTCGGATTGGATCATCAGGGCGAGCACCTGCCGCGCCGGGTGCGGCCTCGACCGTGCCGGTGGCGGCATCCTCCTGCACCCCGAAGACCTCCGGGCTGGCGACGACCTCCTGGAGGAACGACTCGAAGTCGTCGATCGTGACGTTGCCACTCTCGACGATCGCCGCATCGGCGTTGCGCTCGACGGAACTGCAGCCCGCGAGCGCGGCGAGCACACCGAGGGCGAGGACGGGGCGCATCACGCCGAAGCTACCGGCTCGTCCACGACCGGCGGGATGAGCTCGCGCAGGAAGCCGACGAGGAACTCCGCCGGCTCGCGGCGACGCGGGATGGGCACGACGAGCTGCCGCGCATCCTCCTTCCACTTGGCGTCGCGGGACAGCCGCCGCAGCCGCGTCGACTGGCTCAGCTTCAGCTCGACCGGGGCCAGCCGTGCCTGCTCGGCTGCGATGGTGATGTCGGTCAGCCCGAGTCGGTGGCACTCGGCGCGCAGGAAGCCGACGGTGAGCAGCGCCACGGCAGGCGCCGGCAGCGGACCGTAGCGGTCCTCCCACTCGGTGCGGATGTCGTCGACCTCCGATGGCGTGGTGACCGCGGCGAGGCGGCGGTACGCCTCCAGGCGCAGCTCCTCCTTGGTCACGTAGTCGGCCGGCAGGTAGGCGTCGGTCGGCACGTCGAGCTTGATCTCCGCCGGCGGCCGGATCGGCTCACCCTTCATCTCGGCGACCGCCTCGGTGACCATCTGGCAGTACAGGTCGTAGCCGACGGCGGCGATGTGCCCCGACTGCGCCGCGCCGAGCAGGTTGCCGGCGCCCCGGATCTCCAGGTCACGCATGGCGATCTTGAACCCGCTGCCGAGCTCGGTGGCCTCGCCGATCGTGCGCAACCGCTCGTAGGCCTCCTCCGTCAGCACGACCTCGGTCGGGTGGAACAGGTAGGCGTACGCCCGCTGCCCGCTGCGTCCGACCCGGCCGCGCAGCTGGTGCAGCTGGCCGAGGCCGAGCAGGTCGGACCGTTCGACGACGAGCGTGTTGACGGTCGGCATGTCGATGCCCGACTCGATGATCGTCGTGCACACGAGCACGTCGAACTGGCCGTCCCAGAAGTCGACGACGACCTGCTCGAGCGTGCCCTCGTCCATCTGCCCGTGGGCGACGGCGATGCGCGCCTCGGGCACCAGCTCGCGCAGGCGCGCCGCGACGTGCTCGATCGAACGCACCCGGTTGTGCACCCAGAACACCTGACCCTCGCGCAGCAGCTCACGACGGATCGCCTCGACAGCGACCCGCTCGTCGTAGCCACCGACATACGTCAGGATCGGCTGGCGGTCGGCCGGCGGCGTCTGCAACAGCGACAGGTCGCGGATGCCGACCAGGCTCATCTCCAACGTGCGCGGGATCGGCGTCGCCGTCAGCGTCAGCACGTCGACGTTCGTCTTCAGCTGCTTCATCGCCTCCTTGTGCTGGACGCCGAAGCGCTGCTCCTCGTCGACGACGAGCAGGCCGAGGTCCTTGAAGCGCACGCCCTCGCCGAGCAGGCGGTGAGTGCCGATGACACAGTCGACGTCACCTCGCTCCAGCCCCTGCACGACCTCACGAGCCTGGGCCGGGGTGAGGAAGCGGCTGAGCGTCTCGACGCGGATCGGGTAGCCGGCGAAGCGGTCGGCGAACGTGTTGCCGTGCTGGCTGACGAGCAGCGTCGTCGGCGCCAGCACGGCGACCTGCTTGCCGTCCTGGATCGCCTTGAACGCGGCGCGGATGGCGACCTCGGTCTTGCCGAACCCGACGTCGCCGCAGAGCAGGCGGTCCATCGGGTAGGGCCGCTCCATGTCGGCTTTGACGTCGGTGATCGCCACCCGCTGATCCGGCGTCTCGACGAACGGGAAGGCGTCCTCCATCTCGTGCTGCCACGGGGTGTCCTGGCCGAACATGTAGCCCTCGGCGTTGACCCGCTTCTGGTACAGCACCACCAGCTCCTGGGCGATCTCGCGCACGGCCGAGCGGACCCGGTTCTTGGCCTTGGCGAAGTCGCTCCCGCCGAGGCGGTGCAGGGTCGGTGCCTCGCCACCGACGTACTGGCGCAGCACGTCGATCTGGTCCGACGGCACGTACAGCCGGTCGTCGCCCTTGTAGGCGACGAGGAGGTAGTCGCGCTCGACGCCGCCGATGCTGCGCTTGACCATGCCCTCGTAGCGGCCGACGCCGTGCTGGACGTGGACGACGTAGTTGCTCGGCTTGAGGTCCTCGAAGAAGCCGGCGCCGTCGCGCCGGCGGGGCCGTGGGCGGCGGTGGGCGCGGCGGCGGCCCGTCAGGTCGCTCTCGGCGACGATCGCCAGGCGGGCGGCCGGGACGGTGACGCCCTGGTGCAGCGGCGCCGTCACGACGTGACCACCCGGGCGGGTGAGGTCGCCGTCGGTGCCGCGGTGAACCGGCAGGTCGAGGCCGTGGTCGCGCAGCAAGGCAGCCATCCGGTCGGCCGAGCCCTCGCCGTCGGCGGCGACGACGACGCGGTACCCCTGGGCGAGCAGCTGGGTGAGCCTGGCGACGAGCCCTGAGCCGTCGCCGACGACGGGACCCCACCCTGACGCCTGCACGACCGGCGTGTCGGGCGACTCCGGCGCCGAGTCCATCGTCCACGGCGCGTCCCGCCCGCTCAGGATGCGATCTGGTTCGGCGTGCAGTCGCGGGAACGGCTTGTCGGGGTCGCGTTCCCACGTCGACGCCAGCGCCTTGGCGAGGTCGTCCTCCTCGGCGAGCAGATCGATCGCCCGGTCGCGCATCCGCCGTGGCTCGACGAGCACGACCTTGGCGTTGTCGGGCATCACGTCGGTCAGCAGCTCGTCGGTGTCGACCAACCACGGCAGCCAGCTCTCCATGCCGTCGAACAGGGCACCCTCCGCCAGGCGCTCCCACTGTTCGCGGCCCCACGGCTCGGCGCCGACGAGCTTGGAGGCCCTGGCCCGCACGTCGTCGCTCGGCATCAGCTCGCGTGCCGGGAAGATCAGCGCCTCGGCGAGGTCCTCGATCGAGCGCTGGTCGTTGACGCCGAAGTGGGTCAGGCGGTCGACCTCGTCGCCCCACAGGTCGATGCGCACCGGGTGGTCGCCGGTCGACGGGAAGACGTCGATGATCGCCCCCCGCCGGGCGAACTCGCCACGGTGCTCGACCAGCTCCTCGCGGCGATAGCCGAACTCGGCGAGGCGATGTATCAGCTCGTCGGCATCGACGACGTCGGCGTGGCGGACAGCGATCGGATCGGTGGACGTGGCGCCGGGCCCGAGACGTTGCAGCAGCCCACGGACGCCGGTGACGATGACTGCCGGGCAGCGCTCGGGGTCGCGCAGCCGCCACAGCAGCTCGAGGCGCCGGCCCATCGTCTCGACGGACGGACTGACCCGCTCGAACGGCAACGTCTCCCACGCCGGGAACACGGCGACCTGCCCGGCCGGGAGGAACTGCACGAGGTCGTCCCCGAGCTGAGCGGCCATCGTTCCGGTCGGGCAGGCGACGACGAGCGGCGTGCGGTTCGACAGCGTGGCCAGGGCGGCGATGGCGATCGGCCGGGCGACCTCGACGACGGCCAGACGCGCCGCCGGCTCGCCGAGGGCGCGCGTCAGCCCCGGTTCGTCGCGCAGCAGCGGGGGGAGATCAGCCAGTCGCACGGGCGTTCCAGGGTACCGGCGGGTCTCAATCGGAGCGCTTGGCGGCCCGCTTGCGGCGCTTGCCCTCGTGCATCGCGGCGACGCGGGCGACGGGGATCTCGTGGCCCTCGGCGATCAGGTCAGCGGGAACGCGTTGGGGTTCCGGCATCAACTCGACCCACGGGTCGCGACCGGCGAGACGGTCGGGCGCGGTGCCGATCGTGAAATCGGCGGGTGCCACGGAGTCGAGCTCGTCCCACGTGACGGGGAACGACACCGGGACCCCCGGTCGCGCCCGCGGGCTGTACGCCGCCACGACCGTCGCCCCGCCGGTGCGCGTGGCGTCGACGAAGACCTTGCCGCCACGATCGGCCTTGATGAACGCCGTCGTGGCGATCGTCGGGTCGAGCTGCTCGGCGCGCCGGGCGATCGCCCTCGTGGCGGCAGCCGCGTCCTCCATGTCCAGCCGCCGCTCGATCGGGACGAAGACGTGGACGCCCTTGGCGCCGCTCGTCTTCGCCGCACCGGCCAGCCCGACGTCGGAGAGTGCCTGGCGAACGAGGTGGGCCACGGCGACGGCAGCGGCGAATCCGTCACCCTCGGGTGGGTCGAGGTCGAGCACGAGGTGGGTCGCCCGGTCCAGCCGGTCGGCGAGTCCCAGCGTCGGATGGTACTCGACGGCGCGCTGGTTGGCGAACCACAACAGCGTGCGACGGTCGTTGCACAGGGCGTAGGTGACGGTGCGCTTCGACGCCTCCGCCCACAGTGGCAGTCTCTCCACCCACTCCGGCGTGTACGACGGGAGGTTCTTCTGCATGAACGGCGCCTGCCCACGGGTCACGCGGATCACCGAGAGTGGCCGGTCGCGCAGCACGGGCAGGATCCGCTCGTGCACGGCGTCGAGGTAGTCGACGAGCTCGCCCTTGGTGGCTCCAGCGCCCTCGAACAGCGGCTGGTCGAGGTTGGTCAACTCGACGCCGTCACGCTCGGCCATCGCCGAAGCGTAGAGGCCTAACGAAGCCCGAGCTTGCGCGAGCACGACGGCCAAGCGCCCCAGCCGGCGTCGTCCTGCAGACGCTCGGCGACGGCGATCTGCTGCTCACGGGTCGCCTGGTGGGCGTAGGCGGCGAACTCGGTGCCGCCGTAGGCGCGCCACGTGTCCGGGTGGAACTGCAACCCGCCGTCGTAGCGGCTGTCGATGCTCCATCGGCCACCCGACTCGCACTGGGCGAGGCGGTCCCACACGGGATCGATCTGGGAGGCCGCAGCCTGCTGCGTGGCCTGCCACGCGCGCATGTCCTCAGGGGTGCAGGCGGCGGCGAGCGGGAGCGCGGCGAGCGCGGCGGCAGCCACGATCGTCCGGCGGCGAAGCCGCACCCCCACGATGTCCGGTGTCGTCGAGACATGGGGCCAAGACCGTAACGGAACCGTCATGGATCGACAACCCGAGTGACATGTCGCTGCGCTGCGGCCGGACGCGCCGAACCGGGCGTGGCCCCTGTTGGCGAGGGCCACGCCCGGTTCGGGATGGGGGGATCAGTTGCTGATCAGACGGCGGTGAACTCCATCGTGCCGGCGGCGAGGCCGGCGCTGTCGATGGTGTCGGTGCCGCCGTTGCCGTTGACCGTCAGGCGGTCCGTCGGGTCGGCGTTGGTGATGTCCACCGTGCTCGCCAGGCCGGCGACCTGCACGGCGCCGTTCGCACCCGTCACGCTGATGGCGTCGTCGCCAGGCGTGCCGAGGACGGTGATGGTGTCGACGAGACCGTCGCCACCTGCGCCGCCGATGGCCGCAGCCAGGTTGGCATGGAACGCCACGAGCTCGGTGCCGGTGGCGTCGCCCAGCGTCAGCTGGTCGGCACCGCCGAGGGCCCGCAGGTCGATCGCCTCGACATTGTTGGTGTCCATGAAGATGTTGCCGAGGTTGCGGGTGAACGCCATGCGGTCGCCGAGCGAGGTGGTGGCGAAGATCTCGTCGCCACTCGACCCGTTGAACGTCATCACGTCGTACCCGTCGGCGCCTTCGACGATGTCGCTGCCGTCGCCCGGATCCCACAGGAACTCGTCGTCGCCGGCTTCCATGTCGGCGTCGTCGTTGCCACGGTTGCCGTCGACGAAGTCGGCACCCTCACCGGCGAGGAACTTCTCGGCGCCGTCGCCACCGAGCAGGACGTCGTCGCCGTCACCGCCGAGCACGTCGAGGTGCATCGTGTCGGCCGCCGAGCAGCGAGGCGTCGACGCGGTCGTCGCCACCCAGGGCGGCGAACGAGCAGCCGGTCGGTCGTCTCGGCGTCGGTGATGTTCACGGTGGTGAACAGCCCGACGATGGACACGTTGCCGGCGCTGCCGGAGATGGCGACGTCGTCGTTGCCCTCCGTGCCGTCGACGAAGACGCTGTCGATGACACCGTCTGGCCCGGCGGCGCCGAGCGTCAGCGCCGCCGTCGACGTCGATGGTCTTGACGCCGGCGCCGGCGAGGTCGTCGATCTCGACGAAGTCGCTGCCACCCAGCGTGTTGACGGTGACCCGCTCGACGCTGTCGGTGTCCATCACGATGTTGCCGACGTTGCGCGTGAAGCGCAGCCGGCCGCCGTTGTCGACGGCGGCGAACTTCTCGTTGCCGGCGGCGCCGTTGAACGTCATCAGGTCGTTCCCGCGTTGGCCCTCGATGGTGTCGCTGCCGTCGCCGGGGTCCCAGATGAACTCGTCGTCCTCGGACCCGAGCTCGGCAGTGTCGTTGCCGCGGTTGCCGTCGACGACGTCGAAGCCCTCGCCGCCCTGGAAGTGCTCGGCACCGGAGCCGCCGAGCAGCAGGTCGTCGCCGGCCTGCCCGTTGATCGTGGTCGGCAGCGTGTCGGTGAACGGCACGGCGACGCCGGCCGTCTCGTCGATGAGCACCCAGTCGTCGCCGCCGCGGGCGCGCACCTCGACGTAGTCGATGTCGGCGCGCTGGAACGTGGCCTCGGCGACACCGTCGTTGCCGAGGTCGACGTCGATCGTCGTCGGCGCCGCGGCCGGCGAGCGCAGGGTGAGAACCTCGTTGCCCGCGCCACCGAGGACGAGCAGGGTGCGCCCTTCGATGCGGGCTCGAACGCTCGGTTCTACGTCGTTGGCGGACGCCGTCCCGGGGACGACGATGGCCGCCGCGCCGGCGGCAGCGAGCGCCAGCGAGAAGATGGCGACGGCCCGATGGGCGCGTCGATTTCGATGCAGCATTGATCACTCCGATGTGGTTGGGGGTGGAAGGGCCCGCTGGTGCGGACCGTGCCGGGGAGTACGACTCCGGCGCGGCGGCGGTTCACCGCCGCTTCCGGTCGGTGCATCGTGAAGGAACGCGGCGTGCGGCGCGTGGAGATGGTGTCGAGATCGTGTGGAGAAGTGCGGCCGGTGACGTCAGTCCGGTCGCGACCCGCCCGTCAGCATCAGCTCGAAGGGATGCAGCTCGGCGGTGAAGAGGCCGCCGGCAACCCCAGGCTCGCCGGCGACGAGCTCGGCGGCGGCGTCGTGTACGCCCAGTGAGCGCCCATCAGCTCGGCCTCCGCCGGGGTCGGCCCGGTCTGCAGGATGTCAGGTCGGGTGGGGCGCAGCAGGTAGCACCACCAGCGCGTCTCGTCGCTCGCGGCCATCGGGATCCCTTCGGTACGGTTGGTCGGTGGCGACGAACGGTACGCGCATCGTCTCGCTGCTGCCGTCGGCGACGGAGATCCTGTTCGACCTCGGGCTCGGCGACCACGTGGTCGGCGTGACGTTCGAGTGCGACTTCCCCGACGAGGCGCGCAGCAAGCGCATCGTGTCGACGTCGGCGCTGCCCGCCGGGCTGTCGCCGGCCGAGATCGACGTCGTCGTCAAGCAGCGCATGGCGGCCGGCGAAGACCTCTACCACCTCGACCGCGGCGCGTTCGCCGACATCGATCCGACGCTCGTGGTCACCCAGGACCTGTGTGCGGTGTGCGCCGTCGACGTCACGGAGGTCGACGACGCCATCGCCTGGCTCGGCTGCTCCGCCGACGTGCTGACGCTCGACCCGGGGACGCTCGACGAGGTGATCGAGTCGGTGCTCACCGTCGGTGCGGCGACGGGAACGACGGAGCGGGCGGCCGAGATCGTGGCGTCGTGCCGCCGGCGCTTGGCGGCGGTGGCGAGTGCCGTCGACGGTGCCGAGCGGCGACCGACGCTCGTGCTGGAGTGGACCGAGCCGGCGTTCACAGCCGGGCACTGGGTGCCCGACCTGGTGACCGCCGCCGGCGGCGATGCCGTGCTCGGCCGTCCGGGCGCCAAGTCGGTGGGCGCCGACTGGTCCGAGGTCGCCGCGTCCGGCGCCGAGGTCGTGATCGTGTCGCCGTGCGGGTTCCGCCTCGACGGCGCGGCCCGGCTGGCGTCGGACGTGGTCGCCGCCGGCGTGCTCCCCGCGGGTGCCGAGGTGTGGGCCGTCGACGCCGACGCCTTCGTCGTCCGTCCCGGCCCACCGCGTGGTCGAGGGTGTGGAGACGTTCGCCGCCATCCTCCACCCGACCCGCTGCGGCCCACCGAACCCGGCCGCGGCTCGCCGCATCGCCTGACCCAGATCAGGGAAAGGTGGGCTGGCGGCGGGCGGGATGGAGGGCGAGCAGGCGGCGGGCGCGGTCGAGATCGACGGCGCGGGTCGACTCCAATGGCTGGCACGTCGGGCACCACGTCGACACCCGTCGCCACGGGCTGTCGCCCTCGTCGCACCCGTCCAGCGTCGTCGCGCAGATCGGGCACGGCCGTCCCCTGCGGCGGTAGATCCAGTGATCGTCGGAGTGCAATCGTCGCCCTGTCGTGTTCTGCGGGCCACGCGCGGCGTTCGCCCGGATGACCGCCGTCCCGAGGCCGAGCAGCCCGGCCAGCCCGTCGACCGACCCGGTCGGCTGGTGCGGGGACACGCCGACGACGAACGGCAACTCGACGGCGTAGAGGTTGCCGAACCCGGCGACGTTGCGCTGATCGAGGAGCGCGCCGGCGAGCGGCGCATCGGGGTCGCCGGCCATCCGCTCCAGGACCTCGTCGAGGTCGGGCAGGTCCGCGGCACAGAGGTCGGGCCCGAGGTGGCCGACGACGCGGTCCTCGTCGGCCGTCCGCACGACCCCGAGCGTCGGCACGTCGATGCCGGTGAGCCGGCCGTCCTCCATCCACAGCTCGATCCGCCGCCGCCACGCCGGCTCCGTCGCCGCCGGGCCGACCTTGAACGACCCATCCATCCGCAGGTGGGCGAACAGGGTCCGCCCGTCGTCGAAGCGCAACAGCAGGTGCTTGCCGTGGGCGTCGGCGTGGCGCAGCACGGCGCCGGCGAAGTCGACACCGACGAGCCGCGGGTCGCGCGTCACGCAGCGCTGGCAGCGCTGGCCGGCGAAGCGGCGGTCGATCCGCTGCGCCAGCCGGCGGATGGTGTCACCCTCCGGCATCCCGGATGTTGTACCTCCGCATCGCCGCATCGACGCTGTCGGTGACGATCAGCTCGACGGCGTCGGCGGCCTCCTGCACGGCGACGTCGAACAGCTCGCGCTGCTTCGCCGGCAGGCGCGACAGAACGTGGTCGGCGCCGCGCTCCTTGCCGCCGGGCGGCTTGCCGACACCGATCCGGACGCGCAGGAACTCCTGCGTGCCGAGGTGCTGGGTGATGCTGCGCAACCCGTTGTGCCCGGCCAGCCCACCGCCGGCCTTCACCCGCACGACGGTCGGCGGCAGGTCGAGCTCGTCGTGGACGATCACGATGTGGTCGGCGTCCTCGATGCGGTAGCGGCGGGCGAGGGCGCGCACGGCCTGGCCGGAGTCGTTCATGTAGGTCAGCGGGAACGCCAGCACGGCCCGCTCGTCGTCGATGCGGCTCTCGGCCACGAGCGAGTTGTCGCGACCCGACCGCATCGTGTCGCCGCGGCGGCGCGCCAGCTCCTCGACGACATCCTGGCCGACGTTGTGGCGCGTCCTTGCGTAGTCCTTGCCCGGGTTGCCCAGCCCGACGATCAGCCAGTCGAACGGGGTCCGCCGCCTCACTCGGCGGCGTCGTCGCCTTCGGCGGCGGCGGCGCCCTCGGCGGCGCCACCCTCGGCCGGCGCCTCGCCCTCGGCGGCCTCCTGCTCCTCGGCGACTTCGGCGTCGGCCGCTTCGATCTCGGCGACCTCGGCACGCATCGTGAGCACGGTGACGACCGGGCTGTCGGGGTCACCGGTGGCCGTGACGCCCGGCGGCATCGGGATGTCGGACAGGCGGATGACGGTGTCCATCTGCATGCCGGACACGTCGACGACGAACTCGTCGGGGATCGTGCGCGGCGTCGTGACGACCTCGATCGAGTCGACGGACGGGTCGACGAGACCGCCCTCCTGGGCGACCGCGGTGGCCTCGCCCTCGAGGCGCAGCGGCACCGACACCGTGATCTCCTCGTCGAGGTTGACCTGCAGGAAGTCGATGTGCGGTCACCGTGCGGCGGACGGGATGGCGCTGCAGGTCCTTGACGATGGCCGGGTACACGGTGCCGTCGACCGTGAGGTCGAGCACGGTGTTGATGCCGGCGGCACCGGACAGGGCGACGCGCAGGTCGCGGCGGCCGACGGCGACGGACACCGGCGTCATGCCGTGGCCGTAGAGCACGCCGGGGATCGAATCGGCGGCGCGCATGCGGCGGGCAGCCGCGCTGCCGGTGGGCCGTCCGGTATCGGCGACGAGCACGGTGGAAGCCATGGGAGAGAGACCTTCTGCAGACGAATCGGCGAGTCTACGGGCACGCCTCCGAGGCGAGCCTCGATGCGATCAGGCGCCGGCCGAGCTGGTGCGCCGAGGCGCTACGAGATTCTCGCCGTCGAAGATCGAGGAGACGCGACGTGTCGTCGAAGACGGCGGAGAGCGCTTCGGCGATCAGCGGGGCGATCGACAGCACCTCGATCTGGTCGATCTGCTTCTCGGGCGGCAGCGGCAGCGTGTTCGTCAGCACGACCCGCTGGATGGGGCTGTTCTTCAGCCGGTCGATCGCCGGCCCCGACAGCACGCCGTGGGTCGCCATCGCCCACACCTCGGTTGCTCCACGCGAGTACAAGAGGTCGGCGGCCGAGGTGATCGTGCCGGCCGTGTCGATCATGTCGTCGGTGAGCACGCACAGGCGCCCCTTGACCTCGCCGATCACCTCCGTGGCCTCGGCGACGTTGGCGGTGCCCTTCGGCCGCCGCTTGTAGCAGAACGCCAGGTCGGCACCGCAGTCACCGAGGTGCTGGGCCATCCGCTCGGCCACCTTGATCCGCCCGGCGTCGGGGGACACGATCACCGGCGCCGTCACGTGCTCGCGGAGGTACGCCTCCAGCACCGGCATCGCCGTCAGGTGGTCGACGGGACCGTCGAAGAAGCCCTGGATCTGGCCGGCGTGGAGGTCGATCGAGATCATCCGCTTGGCGCCGGCCGCCTTGAACATGTCGGCCACGAGACGGGCCGTGATCGGCTCACGCCCGTCGGACTTGCGGTCCTGGCGGGCGTAGCCGTAGAAGGGACAGACGGCGGTGATCCGCTTCGCCGACGCCCGGTACGCGGCGTCGCACATGATCAGCTGCTCCATGATCGAGTCGTTGACGGACATCCCGTCGACGCTCGCGTGGCTCTGGATGATGAACACGTCGTTGCCGCGGACGCTCTCGGCGAAGCGCGTCTTGATCTCGCCGTTGGCGAACTGGACGATGTTCGGGTGACCGAGCTCGATGGCGAGGTGACCGGCGACCTCGGCGGCGAGCTCCGGATGGGTCCGTCCGGAGTAGAGGGCCAGCTTCTTGGTGGTCACCTTCTCCATCAAGCGTCTCCCCGGGTTGTTTCAGTCGCTGGGGGCAGTGTAGAACGCGCCGGTCACCGTGCCCTTGGCGACGTGAGAACCGGCTGGCAGGTGGGCGTACGGGCCGACCTTGGCCCGATCGGAGACCTCGGCGTCGTTGCCGACCGTGTGTTGCACGCGGCAGTCGCGACCGACGATGCAGTCGTCGAGGCGGGTGTCCGGCCCGATCTCGCTGCCGTCGCCGATGACGGTGTTGCCTTCGAGGATCGTGCCCGGGTACAGCGTGACGTCGCGACCGAGACGGACGTTGACGTCGATGAACGTCTGGCGCGGGTCGAGCATGGTGACGCCGTTGAGCAGCCACTGGCGGTTGGTGCGGGCGCGCAGCTCGCGCTCGGCGAGCGCCAGCTGCCAACGGTCGTTGACGCCCTGGGTCTCCTCAGCCGGAGCGTGCACCCGTCCGACGCGGTGACCCATGCCGCCGAGGACCCCGACGACGTCGGTCAGGTAGAACTCGCCCTGGGAGTTGTCCGGCGAGAGGTGCCGCAGCGCCGGCCCGAGCAGGTCGCGCCGGAAGGCGTAGATGCTCGTGCACACCTCCGTGATCTCGAGCTCGTCGCGGCTGGCGTCACGCTGCTCGACGATCCGCAGCACCCGGCCGTCGGCGGCCCTGATCACCCTGCCGTAGCCCGTCGGGTCGTCCATCTCACTCGTCAGCAGCGTCGCCGCGCTGCCGTTGGCGACGTGCGAGGCGACGAGCTCCTCCAACGTCTCCGGCTGGAGGAGCGGGGTGTCGCCGGGGAGGACGACCACCGTCGACTCGTCGTCGAGGTCGTCGCCGGGGAACGCAGTCATGCCGCGGGCGGCGGCGTCGCCTGTGCCCCGCTGCTCCGCCTGCTCGACGAACACCACGTTGGCCCACGCCGGCGCCAGCGCCTGGACCTTCTTGGTCACCTGCTCGGCGCCGTGGCCGACGACGAGCGCGGTGCGCGCCGGTCGCAGTCGCTCGAGCGAGTGGATGACGTGGAGCACCATGGCCCGCCCGCAGATCAGGTGCAGCGGCTTGGGTCGCGCCGATCGCATGCCGCGTTCCTTCACCGGCGGCAAGGACGATTGCGCTCACGCTCACGGCTGGCCCTCAGGGAATCGAGTCTGTTGCATCGCTCCGGGGGGAGGACTCGAACCCCCATACTCTGAACCAAAATCAGATGTCCTACCGTTGAACGACCCCGGACTGGTCGCTGCGGTTCACCGTATCGCGCGGGTGTCTCGATCGGCCGGTAGCCTGCCGCGCGCCATGGGTTCTCTGATCAAGAAGCGGCGCAAGCGGATGCGCAAGAAGAAGCACAAGAAGATGCTCCGGCGCACCCGCCACCAGCGTCGCAAGTAGTCACATCGCCGGGACCGTCCTGGCGACCACGACCACAGCGCCCTCGCTCCGCAAGGATGCGAGGGCGTCGTCGCGTTCGCCGGGCACGAACCACGTCGCTCCGCTGCCGGCGAGCACCGGCGCGACACCCGCCAGCCGCTCGATGCGGTCGCGCCAGCCGGCCAGCTCCGGCGCCACGACGAGGGCGGCCGGCTCGAGGTCGTTGGGACCTGCGGCGGCCGGCCCGCCAAGGTCGTCCCACGCCCGGTAGACGGCGGGAGTGCTGACGTGGACAGGGGGTACGACGAGCGTGACGGTGAGCGGCTCGAAGGCGAGCCGGTGGACGACCTCCCCGATGCCGCTCACATGGGCCCGCCCCCCGACGAGGCAGAACGGCACGTCGGCACCGAGCCGTCGACGCCGCGACGAGGTCGGTGTGCCCGGCCCAGCGCAGGATCGCCGCGGCGTCGGCCGATCCCCCACCCAGTCCGCCGCCGCTCGGGATCTGCTTGTCGATGTGCACCGCTGCCCGGCGCTCGGCGAGGCGCAGCGCGCCGGCGACGAGGTTGGTGCCGTCGCTCGGGACGCCGGCCGCGTGCGGCCCGCCCACCGTGATGCCCTCGGCGGTCTCGTCGACGGTCAGCGTGTCGGCGAGGTCGAGGGTGACCATCTCGGCGTCGATGAGGTGGAACCCGTCGGCGCGCGACACCGACGACGCGGAGCGTCATCGTCAGCTTCGCCGGGGCGCGGAGCCGAGTCACGCCGCGCCATCGTGGCCTCGGTGAGCCGGACCCAGTCGTCGATCCCGAGCTCTTCGGGGCGGGCGGTGTCGCTGACCGCGGCGGCGGCGAACTGCTCCGTCGACACGAGCCCGGCGAGCGAGCGACGGAGCATCTTGCGACGCTGCCCGAACGCGGTGCGCACGAGGCGGAACAGTGGCTCGGGCGCGACCGCCGGCGGCGTGCGCCGGACGATCTCGACGAGCGCCGACTCGACGTTCGGGCGGGGCACGAAGACCGAGGCGGGGACCACACCGACGACGTCGGCCGACGCCCAGTAGGCGACCTTCACGCTGACCGCCCCGTACGCCGGCCGGCGGGGCGGTGAGGCGAGTCGCTCGGCGACCTCGCGCTGGACCATGACGAGCATCCGCTCGATGGTGGCGACGCCGTCGAGCAGGTCGCACACGAGCGGGGTGGCGACGTTGTAGGGCAGGTTGGCCACGAGCACCCATCCGTCGTCCGGCCCGAGCAGCGCCGCCCAGTCGAGCGACATCGCGTCGGCCTCGACGACGGTCACGGCGGGCACGTCGGCGACCACCTCGCGGAGCGCGGCGGCGAGCCCGCGGTCGACCTCGATCGCCGTGACGTCGGCGCCCGTCTCGGCGAGGGCGAGCGTCAACGAGCCGAGCCCGGCGCCGACCTCGACCACCCGGTCGCCTGGTCCGACGCTCGCCGAGGTGGGCGATGCGGCGCACGGTGTTCGGGTCGGCGACGAAGTTCTGGCCCAGATCGCGTCGCGGCGCCAGCCCTCGGCTGGCGAGCAGCTCGCGCACCGCTGGCCGCGAGTGCGTCATCGGCGGCGAAGCCGCCCCGACCGAGCGTGCGCCAGCACGCCGGGCGGAGATGGGGTGTGGGCGCAGCCCCCACGGGTGACGGCGGCTGCGGGTCACTGGCGGACTTCGATGTCGACCGGGGCGCTCATCAGATCGGCGATCTGGAGGAAGCGGTCGGGATGCATGACCATCTCCCCGGCGGGGGCGTCCGGTTGCTGCGCCCCGACGCGGCACTCCGTCGAGCGTCCGTTGTCGACGTTGACCACGGTGACCTTCTCGCCGGGGGCGACACCGGCGAACAGGCACACGCCCCCGTCGCTCACGGACCGGCGGAACACGGCCTGTCCGGTGGCGACGACGCGGCTGTCGCTGGCGCCGACGGCGATCGGGACCTGCGCCGGCGGCGCGACCGTCGAGCCGCCCTCGAGGTACTTGGCCTGGACGTCGCCCATCGGGTCGGCGGCCGACGCCACGGTGGTCGACGTCGCCGCCGTTCTCGGCGGCGAGACCGACCGCGGCGACGTTGGGGCTGGTGGCCGGATCGTCGCGGTTGACGAGCCAGACCGCCGGCAGCGCGGCGATCGTCAGCACGGTGGCGAAGCCCAGCCGCCGGCGGTCGCGATCGTCGAATCTCAAGGTTCGGCTCTCAGTCGTGGGGCCGGTCTCCGGTGCCGGCCCGCGTCAAGGACGAAAAAGCTATGAACCGCCAGCCCCGAACGCAAACCCGAGCGTCGAGTACGTCGTGCCGCCCGAGTACGTGGTGCCGGCCAGGCCGTCACCACGTACTCGACTGGACGATGTCAGAGGCCGAAGGCGGCGATCGTGGCGGCGCGCGTGGCGGCGCGGACCTCCTCGACGGGGATCGCGTGGACCTCGGCGAGCTGGGCGCCGACGTGTGGCACCCACGCCGGGCGGTTGCGCTTGCCGCGGTGCGGGATCGGGCGCGAGGTACGGGCTGTCGGTCTCGACGAGGGTCCGGTCGAGCGGCACGATCGCCGCCGCCTCGCGCACCTCCGGGGCGCCGGGGAACGTGACGATCCCGGAGAAGCTGACGTAGGCGCCCCGTTCGACGCACTGGCGCGCCTCGTCGGGACCGCCCGTGAAGCAATGGAAGATCGTGCGCGCCGGCACGCCCTCGGCGTCGAGGATGGCGAACGTGTCCTCCCACGCCTCGCGCGTGTGGATCACGAGCGGCAGGCCGAGCCGGTTGGCGACGCCGATCTGGGCGGCGAACGCCGCCCGCTGGTCGTCTCGCGGCGAGTGGTCGTAGTGGTAGTCGAGCCCGCACTCCCCCACGGCCACCGGCGACCGGTCGAACAGGTCGGCGATCGTCTCGACGCCGTGGCGTGCCTCGTGCGGGTGCAGGCCGACGGTGGCGTGGACCTCGGGGAACGTGGCGGCCACGTGCAGTGCCTCCAGCGACGACTCACGGTCGCAGCCGACGGTGATCATCGTCGTCACGCCGGCGTCGACGGCCTCGGCGACGAGCGCCGCGGCGTCGGCACCGGGGATGTGGCAGTGCGAGTCGACCCACCCCGGCGACGTTCTCTGGAAGATTCCCGGTCATCCGTGACCGCTGAAAACGCTTGAGAAGCTGTTCTTCACACGGTGATCCGGGGGAACAGCGACGGGCCCTTGGTCACGGGCGCGCCGCCCGGGTAGCCGCCCCATGCGACGTCGCCCGGCACGCGCTGGTCGACGACCGAGCCGGGCAGGCCGATGCGTTCCCAGATCGCCTGCGCCGTGGCGGGCATCGCCGGCGACGCCAGCACGGCGACGATGCGCAACGCCTCCAGGGCGTCACCGAGCACCGCGTCGACCGCCGGACCGGGATCGAGCTTCCACGGCTCGTTGGCCTCGAGGTGGGCGTTCGTCGCCCGCACCAGCTGCCACGTGGCCTCGAGCGCCCGGCTCGGGGCGACGACGTCCCATGCGGCGATCGCTCCACGGACCGCCTCCGACGCCGGCACCGGCGAGCGGGCTGTCGGCGGCCGGAGCCGGCCCGACGCCACCGCACTTCGACGTGACGACGGTGGCGACGCGGGCGGCGAGGTTGCCGAGGTTGTTGGCGAGGTCGGCGTTGTAGCGCCCGACGAGGCCCTCGTAGGTGAAGTCGCCGTCCTGCCCGTACGGCGTGTCGGCCAGCACGTAGTAGCGGAACCCGTCGACGCCGACGGTGTCGACGAGGTCGAGCGGCTTGACGACGTTGCCTGTCGTCTTGCTCATCTTCTCGCCGGCGCTGAGCAGCCAGCCGCCGACGGCCCAGCCCTTCGGCAGTTCGAGCCCCGCGGACATCAGCATCGCCGGCCAGTACACGCAGTGCTGGCGGATGATGTCCTTGCCGATCAAGTGGTAGTCGACCGGCCACCACTGCTCGAAGCGATCCTCGTCGCTGCCGAAGCCGACCGCCGCCAGGTAGTTCGTCAGCGCGTCGAACCACACGTACGTGACGTGGGCGGGATCCCACGGCAGCGGGATGCCCCACGTCAGGCTCGTGCGGCTGATCGAGAAGTCACGGAGCCCCGAGCGGATCAGCCCGAGCGCCTCGTTGCCGCGGAACTCCGGGACGATGGCGCCGGGATGTGCGGCGTACCAGTCGCCCAGACGGTCGCCGAACCGTGACAGCCGGAAGAAGTAGTTCTCCTCCTCGAACTCCTCGACCGGCAGCTTGTGGATCGGGCACAGGTCGCCGGGGAGCAGGTCGTCGTCGGTGTAGTACAGCTCGCAGCGGACGCAGTACTTGCCGCGGTACAGGTCGAGCTCGATGTCGCCGGCGTCGTAGCAACGCCGCAGCAGCTCCTCGACCGCCGCGCGGTGGCGCGGCTCGGTGGTGCGGATGAAGTCGTCGTTGGCGATCTCGAGGTGCTTCCACGCCTCGGCGAACGTCGGGGCGATCGAGTCGGCGAACGCCTGCGGCTCGAGCCCGGCGTCCTCGGCGGCGCGCTGGATCTTCAGCCCGTACTCGTCGGTGCCGGTCAGGAACGTGACGTCGTCGCCGAGCAGCCGGTGCCAGCGGGTGAGGGCGTCGCCGACGATCGTCGTGTAGGCGTGCCCGAGGTGCGGCTCGGCGTTGACGTAGTAGATCGGCGTCGTGACGTAGAACCGGCTCACTGTGAAGAGACGCTACCGACGGGCGCTACGCGAGCCGGCGGCCGAACTTGGCCCCGACGGCGAAGCTGGCGCCGGCGATCGCCGTGGCACCGGCGGCGGTGACCGAGCGGCGGATCACCGACTTCGTGCGCTGGCTGAAGTGGACGATCGGCCAGCCGCTCGCCCTGGCGTGACGGGCGAGTCGTGAATCCGGGTTGACGGCGACCGGGTGGCCGACGGCCTGCAACATCGGCAGGTCGCTCGCCGAGTCCGAGTAGGCGTAGCACTGGGCGAGGTCGAGCCCGTCCCACCTGGCGAACTCCTCCATCGCCGCCACCTTCCCGGCGCCGTAGACGAAGGGCCCGGCGAGGCGGCCGGTGTACGTGCCGTCGACGACCTCGCCGCGGGTGCCGATGCCGGCGGTCATCCCCAGCGAGTGGGCGAGCGGCTCGACGATCTCGACCGGCGCGGCGGACACGATGTAGGTGTTCCTGCCGGCGTGGCGGTGGAGGTCGAGCAGGCGGCGAGCCTCCGGTCGGATCTTGGCCAGCAGCTTGGGCAGCACCTCGGCGTTGAGGGCGACGAGGTCGTCCTGGCGCATCCCGGCGACGGCACCGAGGATGCGGTCGCGCACGCCGTCGGTCGAGCCGTCGCTGGACCCGCGCAGCTTGAAGGTGAGCGCGGCGCGGGCGTCGCGGGCGAACTGCCGCGTCGGGAGCAGGCCGGCCGACCGCGCGGTCGTGGCCAGGATGAACGCCGAGGACCCGGAGATGAGCGTGCGGTCGAGGTCGAAGAACGCCGCGCTCGGCCCGGAGCTGATCATCTGCCGGTACTCGCGTCATCGCTGCTGATCCTCGCGCGCACCGGTGACCGCAAGCTGGTAGGCCACGCGGCCGCGGCACGCCGAGCCGGCGGGCGACCGACGCCGCCGCATCGCGCCGCGACGCCCCGGCGGCGAACTCCTCGCGCAGCGCGGCACGGATCGTGTCGTCGTCGACGACGGTCGCGGCGACCGGAGCCCCGCCGACGACGAGCACGTACTCGCCACGGGGCTCACCGATGTCGACGTCGCCGAGCGTCGAGCGCACCACCGTCTCGTACAGCTTGGTCAGCTCGCGGAGACGACCACCCGGCGATCAGGTCCGAGCGCCGCGGCGAGGTCGGCGAGCGTGCGCGCCGACGCGGTGCGGCGCCTCGTAGACGATGATCGTGCGCGGCTCGTCGGACAGCTCCGCCAGCCGGTCGGCGCGGGCGCGCCCAGCCCGCGGCAAGAAGCCCTCGAACACGAAGCGCGCCGTAGGCAGCCCACTCGTGACGAGCGCAGTGACGACGGCCGACGGACCTGGCACCGTCGTCACCTCGTAGCCGGCGTCGAGCGCGGCGCGCACGAGACGCTCGCCCGGATCGCTGATCCCCGGGGTCCCGGCGTCGCTGACGACGGCGACATCGCCTCCGTTGCCGAGCACATCCAACACCTCGCCGATGCGGGCGCCCTCGGTGTGCTCGTTGCTGACCGCCAGCCGCGCGTCGTGCACACCGGCGTGCTGCAGCAACCGGCCCGTGCGGCGCGTGTCCTCGCAGCAGATCAGCGTCGCCTCGGCGAGCGCGCTGACGGCGCGCGGCGAGAGGTCGCCGAGGTTGCCGATCGGCGTGGCGACGAGCACCAGCTTGCCGGGATTCACCCCTCCGGGCCGTCCCGGAGCTCGACGACGTCACCAGTCTTCAAGCCCCAGCGCTCGAACGCCCCCGCCTCCGCTTCGATCACCCATGACGCGCCGGACACCGGCCATCCGACGCGGTGGCGGGACATCCGCGCCGTCTTGACGACGATGCCCTCGCTGTCGACGTACGCCACATCGAGGGGAAAGCGCATGCCGATCGTGTGCACCCAGCGGCACGAGGTCAGCACGAGCGCCCCGTCGAGGCCGTCGCGGTGGAGCAGGCCGCGCCGGCGCGACGACCGGTCAGCAGCCACCTCGGCCGAGGCGAGGACGTGGGCATCGCTCACCAACCAGGCCACCGCCGAAGCATGGCACGCGCGTCGCTACAGTCCACCTCGACCGCATCGGCGGCGGCCTGTCGGCCGACCGCACCCATGACAGAGGGGGTCTCGTGGCAGGCAGCATTCTCGGCAACCGAGTGGTCCGCAAGGAGGACCCCAAGTTCCTCACGTCCGGCGGCCGCTACCTCGACGACCTCAACGACGTCCCCGAACTCGACGGCGCTGCCCACGTCGCCTACGTCCGTTCGGCGGTCGCCCACGGTGCGATCACGTCGATCGACACGTCGGAGGCGGCGTCGATGCCGGGCGTGGTCGGCGTGTTCACCGCCGCCGACCTCGACCTGCAACCGGTCCCGTCGCTGTACAACCCGACCGTCGCCAAGACGCTCCTCGCCAGCGACCGCGCCCGCTACGTCGGCGAGCCGATCGCCGCCGTCATCGCCGAGACGCGCGAACAGGCCACCGACGCCGCCGATGCCGTGCTCGTGGACTACGACCCGCTCGACGTCATCATCGACCCCGAGGCCGCCGTCGCCGCGACCACGCTGCTCTACGACGGCGCCGGGTCCAACGTCGTGTTCGACTCCACCGCGCTCGGCATGCCCGACCTGACGGGCGACGAGTGGTTCGCCGACTGCGAGGTGACCGTGTCCGGGCGCTTCGTCAACCAGCGCGTGGCACCGTGCCCGCTGGAGGTGCGCGGCTCGGCCGTGGCGTGGATCGACGGGCGCCTGCACCAGTGGGTCTCGACGCAGCACGCGCAGGGGATCAAGGATCCGATCGTCGCCGCCAACGGCGTCGAGGCCGACGTCGTGCGCATCATCACGCCGGACGTCGGCGGTGGCTTTGGCGCCAAGATCACCACGTACCCGGAGGAGATCGTCCTCGGCCTCATCGCCAAGCGCCTCGACCGGCCCGTGCGCTGGCAGGAGACGCGCAGCGAGTCGATGATGGCGCTCGGCCACGGCCGGGCGCAGGTGCAGAACGTCACCATCGGCGGGTCGCGGGACGGCACGGTGACGCACTACCGGCTGCACGTGATCCAGGACTCCGGCGCCTTCTGCGACATGGGGGCGATCCTCGCCCCGTTCATGACCAGGCCGATGTCGTCGGGCGTGTACGCCATCCCCAACATCGAGTGCCGCACGACGTCGGTGGTCACCAACACCACGCCGACGACCGCCTACCGCGGCGCCGGGCGGCCCGAGGCGACGGCGGCCATCGAGCGGGCGATGGACCTGTTCGCCGCCGAGATCGGGATGGACCCGGCCGACGTGCGGCGCAAGAACCTGATCTCCCCGTTCGCCGAGCCGCACACGACGACGATCGGGCAGACCTACGACGTCGGCAACTACGCCGGCGCGCTGGACAAGGTGCTCGAGGCCGCCGGCTACGCCGAGTTGCGTGCCGAGCAGGCCCGCCGGCGTGAGTCCGGCGACTCCGTGCAGCTCGGCATCGGCGTCAGCACGTACGTCGAGATCACCGGCGGCGTGCCGCCGATGGGCGAGGCGGCGAAGATCGAGATCCTCGACGACGGGCGGGCCGTGATCTACACCGGCACGTCGCCGCACGGCCAGGGCCACGACACGTCGTGGTCGATGATCGCCAGCGAGCAGACCGGCATCCCGATGGATCGCATCGAGCTGGTGTGGGGCGACACCGACCTCGTGCCGGCCGGCGGCGGGACGATGGGCTCGCGGTCGCTGCAGCAGGGCGGCGCGGCGGTCGACAAGGCGGCGGCCGAGCTCGTCGACAAGGCCAAGTCGCTGGCGGCCAGAGCGCTGGAGGCGGCCGAGTCCGACGTCACGCTCGACCTCGACGCCGGCGCCTTCCACGTCGCCGGGACGCCGGCCGTGTCCAAGTCGTGGGCCGACCTCGCCCAGCTCGCCGCCACCGACGGCGAGCCGCTGATGATCGAGACGCGGTTCGAGGCGGGGGGCCCGACGTTCCCGTTCGGCGCCCACGTCGCGGTCGTCGAGGTGGACACCGAGACGGGGCGGGTGCGCCATGTGCGCCACGTGGCGTGCGACGACGCCGGCCGGGTGATCAACCCGTTGATCCTCGAGGGCCAGGTGCACGGCGGCGTCGCCCAGGGCGCGGCGCAGGCGTTGCTGGAGGAGGTTTGCTACGACGACGACGGCAACCCGATCACGTCCAACCTGGCGGACTACGGGATGATCTCCGCCGCCGAGCTGCCGAGCTTCGAGGTCATCCACATGGAGACGCCGACGCCGGTCAACCCGCTCGGCGCCAAGGGCATCGGAGAGTCCGGCACGATCGGCTCGACGCCCGCGGTGCAATCAGCCGTGATCGACGCCGTCGCCCACCTCGGCGTCCGCCACATCGACATGCCCGCCACCGCCGAACGCGTCTGGCGTGCCATCCAGTCGAGTACGTGATCACCCGATTGGCATGAAGCGCGCCGGGTCATCCGACGGTACGTTCAGGGCGTGACGATGCTGACGACGGCCGCCACACCGACCCGGTCGAGCGCCGACCGGTTCATGCGCCGGGTGTTGCGGCTCCCCGTCGACGCCCCGCCGGGCTCGGCCGAGGGTGCCCGCAAGGCGTTCCAGACGTCCTTGCTCGTCGCCACCGTGCGCTGCCTCTTGATGTACATCGTGTTCCCGTTCGTGCTCCCGGCGATCGGGGTCGCCAAGGGCGTCGGGCCGGCGATCGGCCTGGTCATCAACCTCGCCGCGATGGTGTGCATCGTGATGAGCATGCGCCGCTTCTGGCGCGCCGATCACCCCAAGCGCTGGTGGTACGGCGCCCTCGGTGGCACGGTGCTCGTGTTCCTGGTCGTGCTGGCGATCCAGGACGCGGCGTCTCTGCTTGAGTTGAGCGTCACGATCGAGGACGTCCGGGCGATCGCCTCGACGCTGCCTCGGTCCTACGAGGTGCTCGTCCGCGATCGGGTCAAGTTCCGCGTCGGGCGCATCGTCTGGCTCGCCTTCTCCCGCGACGAGACCGTGATGGGCTTCGCCTTCCCCAAGGAGGAGCGCGAGGCGCTCGTCGCCTCCGAGCCGGAGAAGTTCCTGATGCCGCCGACCAGCGACCTGCGCTACCAGTGGGTCGACGTCCGCCTCGAGGCCCTCGACCTCGACGAGCTGCGGGAGATCGTCATCGACGCCTGGCGGATGGTCGTCCCGAAGTCTGTGGCAGCCACCTACGATCAGATGTTCGGTTGACCTGACTTCCGACGTTAGGTGTACCTTACGAACTTCATGGCGCTCGTCTGCCTCTGCCACGGGATCAACGAGCGACGCGTCCGGCGGGAGATCGAGCACGGGGCGTCGTCGATCGACGACGTCGCCGCGCGCTGCGGCGCCGGGAGCTGCTGCCACGGGTGCCACCCGACGATCGACGCCCTCCTCGCCGAGCACGAGCGCCTGACGAGCGTCGCCCTTCCGGCCAGGCGCCGGTTCCGCATCGCCTCCTGAGCGAGCTGCTGGTGCGCGCCTATGGTGGGCGCCCATGCAGGGTGACGCCGACATCATCGAGCTCCTCAACGACGTGCTCACCGCCGAGCTGACGGCGATCAACCAGTACTTCATCCACGCCAAGATGTGCGACAACTGGGGGTACCACCGTCTGGCCGAGCACGGCCGCGACGAGTCGATCGACGAGATGAAGCACGCCGAGCGGCTGATCGAGCGGATCCTGTACTTCGAGGGCGTCCCGAACATGCAGCGCCTGTTCCCCGTCCGCGTCGGCGAGACCGTGCCGGAGCAGTTCCAGGCCGACCTCGCGCTCGAGTACGAGGCCGTCGAGCGCTTCAACCGGGGCATCGCGGCCGCCGTCGAGAAGGGCGACAACGGCACCCGCGAGCTGCTCGCCGAGATCCTCGTGTCCGAGGAGGCGCACGTCGACTGGCTGGAGACACAGCAGGAGACGATCCGCCAGATCGGCGTCGAGAACTACCTGGCTCAGCAGTTGCACGGCTGACACGTTCTCGCTGAGATCTCCAAGTCGTCTCCAAGCATCGGGGCGGCCATGAGCAGATGCTCGTCGCGATGCCATGGCACCGCCCCCTCGCCATCGCCCTTGCCGTGACGGCGGCCGCCGCCGCCACGGCGACGGCCCACGCCGGCCCGCCGCCCCCACCACCCCGCCATCGTTCGCCGACGCCATCGGCCGAGCTGGCGGACGTCGAAAGGAAGCCACTGACGTCGCCAACGGCGGCGACGCCGCAGCGAGCCGCACGATGCAACAGCACGACGGCGGTGGCCGGCCAGTCGTCACCGAGCGCGAGCGCCCCGACCGCGCCGGCCGCAACGACGACCTCGACCGGGCTCAGCGCATCCGACGCTTCGGCACCGGCCGGCGCGACCACCAGGACGTCCTGCTCACCGGCACGCTGGCCGAGCTCAACGCGCCGCCGACGCCCATCGGCCCGTTCGCCGAGGACGACGGCGCCATCCCGCTCGCCAACCCGACGGGACTCACCGCCGGCCAGCCCAGCGTGCGCGCCAGCGCCGTCATCGGCGACGGCCCGCACGGCACGATCGAGGGCGACGGGTCCGGCGACTTCGACTTCTACCGGATCGAGGACGCCGCGGCCGGCCAGCTGCTCACCGTCGACATCGATGCCGTCGCCCTCGGCGCGACGCTCGACGCCGTCGTCGCCGTGCTCGCGCCCACCGGCCAGATCCTCGGCTTCAACGACGACTCCCCGGAGTTCGACAGCTTCCTCCAGGTCGAGCTTCCGGCCGACGGCGACTACCTCGTCGCCGTCGCCGCGTTCGGCGCGCTGCCGGCCAACCCGTTCGACTCGAGCAGCGGCACGGGCGCTCGAACGGAAGGCGCCTACGACGTGACGATGTCGTTCGAGTTCGCCGAGGACGTCGACGTCTACCGCATCGACATGGAGCCTGGCGACGTGCTCGGCGCGGCGCTGCAGGCGAGCGGCCGCGTCGTCGAGCTGTTCGACCCGTCCGGCACCCTCGTCTTCGGTTCGGGCCGTGATTCGGGCCGCGGCCTGTACCCGGAGGCCAGCCCGCTGAACGTCGCCGGCAACGCCACGCTCGACCACGTCGCCGCCGTCGACGGTCCGCACTTCCTGCGCGTCTCGCGCGGCGCCGGCCAGTACGAGGTCGACCTGCGCATCCGCCGGCCGGGCATCGAGTCGGACGCGCCCGGCAGCCGGCAGATCATCTTCCTCGACTTCGACGGCGCGTTCGTCGAGCCGGGGACGTTCGGCGAAGGGACGGGCGGCAACGACCTCTCGCCGCTCGTCGACTTCCTCGCCGGCTGGGGCCTGACGCCCGCCGACGAGAGCGCGGTCATCGACGGCATCATCGCCCGCTTCACCGAGAACGTCGTCGACGACCCGCACGCACGCGGCGGCAACGAGCGCTTCGACTGTCGAGATCCGCAACAGCCGAGACCACGCCGACCCGTGGGGTCAGCCGAACGTCACCCGGGTCATCATCGGCGGCACCCGCGAGCAGACGGGTGTCCCGACCTCCGGGGTCGCCGAGTCGCTCGACCCCGGCAACTTCGCACGGGAGGAGACAGCCGTCGTGATGCTCGACCAAGCCAGCGCGCCGGCCGGCTCGGGGCAGCGGACGATCAACGACTTCATCACGCCCGAGACCGACGTCGTCGCCATCGTCGGCAGCGCGCTCGGCTTCGTCGCGTCGCACGAGGTGGGCCACGTGCTCGGCCTGTGGCACACCCAGCCGAACAACGGCGTCGTCAGCATCATGGACACGTTCGACCTCACCCAGCTCGGGCTCGGGCCGGACCTCGTGTTCGGCACCGCCGACGACGTCGACGTCGACTTCGTGGTCGACCAGCTCGGCGAGGGCCTCATCGGCGCCGAGGACACGCTCACCCGAGTCGCCTTCGCCCTGTCGTCGCCCGACCGGCCCCGCCGCTGACCGGCCGCTGGACTCGCCGGCGGTGAGGCGTGCCATGATGACTCCCTGGGGCGAGACCATCTGCCGCAAGGGGGCATCAACGTGGAGATCACCGTCACCGTCAACGGGACCGCGCACACCCACGACGTCGAGCCGCGCACGCTGCTCGTGTACTACATCCGCGAACAGGTCGGGCTGACCGGCACCAACATCGGGTGCGACACGTCGTCGTGCGGCGCCTGCACGCTGCACATCGACGGCGAGTCGGTGAAGAGCTGCACCGTCCTCGCCGTGCAGGCCGACGGCGCCGACATCACGACGATCGAGGGGCTGGCGACCGACGGCGAGCTGCACCCGATGCAGCGGGCGTTCATGGAGAACCACGGCCTGCAGTGCGGCTACTGCACGCCGGGGATGGTGATGGCTGCGACGAGCCTGCTCGAGGAGAACCCCAACCCGACCGAGCGCGAGGTGCGCATCGGGCTGGAGGGCAACCTGTGCCGCTGCACCGGCTACCACAACATCGTCCAGGCCATCCTCGCCGCCGCCGGCGCCAACGCCTGAGCGGGCCGGACATGACGATCACCGAACCCGCTCCGACCAGCGTCATCGGCCAGCGGCTGCTGCGCAAGGAAGACCCCGCCCTGCTCACGGGCGAGGCCAAGTTCACCAACGACCTCAACGTCCCCGGCGCGCTGCACCTGGCCGTCGTCCGCAGTCCGTACGCCCACGCCCGGATCACGAGCATCGACACCGCGGCGGCCGCCGCCCTGCCCGGTGTCGTCGCCGTGTACACCGGCGCCGATCTCGTCGACACGTGGGCGGCACCGATGCCCTGCGCCTGGCCCGTCACCGACGACATGAAGAACCCGACGCACTACCCGCTCGCCGTCGGCAAGGCGTGCTACGCCGGCGACGGCGTGGCCGCCGTGCTGGCCACCAGCGAGGTCGCCGCGCGAGACGCCGTCGAGGCCGTCGACGTCGAGTACGCGCCGCTCGAGGCGGTCATCGACCTCGAGGACGCGCTGTCCGACCGCGTCGTCATCCACGACGACCTCGGCACCAACACCAGCTACACGTGGGCGCTCAAGGTCGAGGCATCCGAGGGCGCCGTCGACAAGGCGTTCGAGGACGCCACCTTCACCGTCAGCGAGCGCTACGTGCAGCAGCGCCTGCGTGCCGATGGCGATGGAGACCCGGGCCGTCGTCGCCGTGCCGCAACCGTTCGGCGGCGACATCACGCTGTACTCGGCGACGCAGATCCCGCACATCCTCAAGCTGATGACCGCCGTCACGCTCGGCATCCCCGAGCACCAGGTGCGCGTCGTCGCCCCGGCCGTCGGCGGCGGCTTCGGCTCCAAGCTCAACGTGTATGCCGAGGAGCTGCTGTGCATGGCGCTGTCGCGCAAGCACAAGGTGCCGGTGCGGTGGAACGAGTCGCGCTCGGAGAACTCGCAGGCGACGATCCAGGGCCGCGGCCAGATCCAGCGCATCGAGCTCGCCGCCGACAAGGACGGCAAGCTCACCGGCCTGCGCGTGCGCCTGATCGGCGACATGGGCGCCTACCTGCAGCTGGTCACGCCGGGCATCCCGCTGCTCGGCGCCTTCCTCTACGCCGGCGTGTACGAGCTGCCCCAGGCGTACGACTTCGAGTGCACGTCGGTGTTCACGACGATGACACCGACCGACGCCTATCGCGGGGCCGGTCGGCCGGAAGCGACCTATGCCATCGAACGGGCGATGGACGCGCTGGCCGCCAAGGTCGGCGTCGACCCGCTCGAGCTGCGCCGGCGCAACTTCATCGCCAAGGAGGCGTACCCGTACACGGCCTGGAGCGGGCTCGTCTATGACTCCGGCGACCACGACGCGGCGGCCTCCGAGGCCACCCGCCTCGCCGGCTACGACGAGCTGCGCGCCCGCCAGGCGACGCAGAACGTCGACGGCGCGACCAAGCGGCTCGGCGTCGGCGTGTCGACGTACTTCGAGATGTGCGGCCTCGCGCCGTCACGGGTGCTCGCCTCGCTGAACTACGCGGCCGGCGGCTGGGAGGCGGCGACGGTGCGCGTGTTGCCGACGTCGCAGGTGCAGGTCGTCACCGGCACGGCGCCGCACGGCCAGGGTCACGAGACGGCCTGGTCGATGATCGTCGCCGAGAAGCTGGGCGTCAGCCCTGACCAGGTCGACGTGCTGCACAGCGACACGGCGATCTCGCCGATCGGGCTCGACACCTACGGCTCGCGGTCGCTGCCGGTCGGCGGCGTGGCCATCGCCATGGCGTGCGACAAGGTCATCGACAAGGCGGCGCAGATCGCCGCCCACCAGCTCGAGGCGAGTGCCGAGGACCTCGACTTCGCCGGCGGGGCGTTCAGCGTCAAGGGCTCGCCGGACAAGTCGATGCCGCTGGCCGCCGTGGCGTGGGAGGCGTTCACCGCCCACAACCTGCCCGACGGGCTCGAGCCCAACCTCGAGGCCAACGTCACGTACGACCCGCCGAACTTCTCGTGGCCGTTCGGCACGCACATCTGCGTCGTCGAGGTGGACACCGAGACCGGCGGTGTCGACGTGCTGCAAGTACGTCGCCGTCGACGACTGCGGCGTGCAGATCAACCCGCTGATCGTCGACGGCCAGGTGCACGGCGGTGTCATCCAGGGCCTCGCCCAGGCGCTGTTCGAGGAGGCCGTCTACGACAGCGACGGCAACCTCAAGACGTCGACGCTCGCCGAGTACCTCGTGCCGGCGGCGAGCGACGTGCCGGCGATCACGCTCGGCCACACCGTCACGCCCTCGCCGACCAACCAGCTCGGCGTCAAGGGCATCGGCGAGGCCGGGACGATCGGCGCCGCCCCGGCCGTGATCAACGCCATCGTCGACGCCCTGTCCGGCCTCGGCGTCCGCGACATCCCGATGCCGGCCAGCCCACTCAACGTCTGGACGCGCGATCCACGGCGCACCGCCGCCGGACGTCGGCGAGCACGAGGGCGTCACCGCCAGAACGACCACTGCAGCCCCGACGAAACGGTGGAGGCCCGAAATGAGAAGTGAGCACCCGGTTCGGCACGGCGGCGCCTCCAGGCGCTTCGCCGGCCGCATCGAGAACGGAGATGAGTCATGATCCCTGCCGCCTTCGACTACGTCCGGGCCGGATCGGCCGAGGAGGCCATCAGCCTGCTCGGCGAGCACGGTGAGGACGCCAAGTTCCTCGCCGGCGGGCACAGCCTGCTGCCGTTGATGAAGCTGCGCCTGGCCCAGCCGAGCGTGCTGATCGACATCGGCCGGCTGTCCGACCTGTCCTACATCCGTGACGCCGGCGAGCACATCGCCATCGGCGCGCTCACCCGGCACATGGACGTCGAGAGGTCCGACGTGCTCGCCGAGCACGTCCCGCTGCTCGCCCACGCGGCGAGCCACGTCGGCGACCCGCAGGTCCGCCACCGCGGCACGATCGGCGGGTCGATCGCCCACGCCGACCCGGCGTCCGATCTGCCGGCGACGACGCTGGCGCTCGGCGCCACCTACGTCGCCCAGGGATCGAACGGCACGCGGGAGATCGCCGCCGCCGACTTCTACGAGAGCTTCCTGACCAACACGCTGGCCGACGACGAGCTGTTGACCGAGATCCGGGTGCCCAAGATGCAGGGTGCCGGGTGGGGGTTCCAGAAGTTCAACCGGCGGGCGCAGGACTGGGCGATCGTCGGGGTCGCCGCGTGGCGGCGCAACGGCGACGCCGGTGTCGGGCTGGTCAACATGGGCTCGACGCCGATCCTCGCCTCCAGCGTGGTGTCGGCGCTGGCCAGCGGGGCGTCGGTCACCGAGGCCGCCGAGCAGGCTGCCGCCGAGGCCGATCCGCAGGCCGACCTCAACGCCAGCGTCGAGTACCGCACGCACCTCGCCAAGGTGCTCACCCGCCGAGCGCTGGAGTCCGCCACCGGCTGATCCCATCGAGTGACGTGGTGTCGGGCAGGCGCCGCGCCACGTGACACTCGGACTGGACTAGAGCAGGGCCTGGTAGGTGCCGCCGTCGACGTGGACCTGGGCGCCGGTCAGGAACTTGGCGTGCTCGCTGCACAGGAAGGCGACGATGGCGCCGAAGTCGTCGGCGTCGCCCATGCGCATCTCGGCGGCCGCGTCGCCGTAGAGCGTCGTCACTCGATTCGTGCGGTGCAGGCCGGGCTGGATCGAGTTCACCGTCACCCCGCTCGTCGCCACCTCGCGGGCGAGCGTCTTCAGGAACCCCGTCGCGCCGGCGCGAGCGGTGTTGGACAGGATCAGCTCGGGGATCGGCTGGCGCACGGCGACCGACGTGATCGCCACCACCCGACCCCACCCGCGCTCCTGCATCTCGGGCACGGCCGCCTTGCACATCGCCACGACCGACATCAGGTTGAGGGCGATGGCGTTCGGATAGGCGTCGACGTCGGTGCTGGCGAAGTTGCCCGCTGGCGGGCCACCGGCGTTGGTGACGAGGATGTCGACGCCACCGAGCGCCTCGGTCGCCGCATCGACGAACGCCGCCCCGCCCGCCGCGCCGGCGACGTCGCACACCAGACCGACGCAGCCGTGGCCGACCGCGGCCGCCGCCTGGTCGATGCGGACCTCGTCGCGGCCGCAGATGGCGACGACAGCGCCTTCCGCGGCCAGCGCCTTGGCCGTCGCCAGCCCCAACCCGCCAGACGCCGCGGCCACGGCCGCGCGCTTCCCAGAGATGCCCAGGTCCATTCCCCTACCGTAATTGCGTCTCGGGCCACGCAGGCCGGTCGGGTCCAGTCGAGTACGTGGTGCTGGGTAGGCCGGCAGCACGTACTCGACTGAACTCAACGTTCGAGAATGACGACGGATCGTGGCCCGACGAGGTACGTGGCACCGACCACGATGTCGTCGGCGTCCGGCAGTGACGTGTCGACGACGCGGCGCCACTCGCCGGGTGCCTGGATGGCGAACGTCAGCGGCTCCCACCACGCGTTGGCGATCACGTACAGGTCGCCGACGTGCCAGGCGAGCGAGCGCGAGTGCGGGCCGAGGTCGGCCGGACCGTCGACGCCGAACCACGTCACGCCGTCGCCCCACCACTCCGGCTGCGACAGCACCGCGTGGCGGTGGCGTAGATCGAGCAGCAGGGCGGCGAAGCGCTCGAGGTCGGCGAACGCGGCCGCCCGCTCCCAGTCCACCCACGACGTCTCGTTGTCCTGGTTGTAGGCGTTGTTGTTGCCGCCTTGCGTGCGCCCGAGCTCGTCGCCCATGCCGATCATCGGCACCCCGTGGGACATCGCCAGCAGGCACCAGGCGTTGCGCAGCTGCCGCCGGCGCAGCGCGGCGACGTTGGCGGGCACCCGGTCGTCCCCCTCCCACCCGCAGTTCCACGACCGGTTGTGGTCGGTGCCGTCGCGCCCGTCCCAGCCGTTGGCCTCGTTGTGCTTGCGGTCGTAGGCGACGAGGTCGTACAGCGTGAACCCGTCGTGGCAGGTGATGAAGTTGACGCTGTCCATCGGCGCGCCGAACAGGTCGGGGCTGCCCTGCACCCGCTGGACGAGCGACGGGACGAGCCCTTCCTCACCGCGCAGGAAGCCGCGCACGTCGTCGCGATAGCGGTCGTTCCACTGCAGCCAGCCGACGTCCCGGCCACGCCTGCCCGAGCAGGTAGGTGCCGGCGGCGTCCCACGGCTCGGCCACCATCACCACGCTGCGCTCGGCCGCCCAGCGGTCGAGCCGGGCGACGAAGCCGGCGTCGTGGGTGAGCACGGCGGCGAGATCGAAGCGGAACCCGTCGACGCCGAGGTCGGCCAGCCGATCGAGCGACCACACGATCAGGTCCTGGGCGTCGGGCGATGTGACGTCGAGGTCGTTGCCGCACCCGGTCGTCTCGATGTACGACCCGTCGGCGCGCAACCGGTAGAAGGCGCCGTCGCTCAGCCCGCGCAGGTGGTAGGTCGGGCCGGTGGCGTCGACCTCGGTGGTGTGGTTGTAGACGACGTCGAGCCACACCTCGATGTCGTGAGCGTGAGCGGCGGCGACGAAGGCGGCGAGCTCGCCGGCGGCGTCGTCACCGGCAGCGAGCCGGCCGTCGACGGCGGCGAAGGCGAGCGGCATGTAGCCCCAGTAGCTGCCCTCCTGTGGATCCTGCTGATGGATCGGCAGCAGCTCGACGACCGAGATGCCGAGCCCGGCGAGGCGAGGCAGCTCGTCGATCAGGGCGGCGAACGTTCCGGCGCCGGCGCCGCCACGCTGGCGGGTCAGCCCGCGGACGTGGGCCTCGTAGACGACGGGTGCCCGGCTCGATGGGCGTGGCGGGACGGCCACGCGAGGTGGGCGGGCGACGGCGAGTGGTCCGCACCCGCTGTTGGCGGCGCCGCGCTGACGAGCGAGGCGGCGATCGTGACCGGGCGGGATCCACACCTCGGTCGCCCACGGGTCGAGCAGCACCTTGGCCGGATCGAAGCGCGGGCCGTCGCCCTCGGCCACCAGCCCGTAGCGCGTGCCCTCGGCGACGTCGCCGACCCAGGCGTCGCCGTCGCGCGCGAGCGGTAGTCGATCGACCTCGGCACCGTCGGCGTCGAAGCGCACGAGCGTGACCGCCGACGCCCTCGGAGCACGCACACGTACATCGGCCATGGCCGCCGGAGAGTAACCCGTCGGGCGCGCTACGCAGCGCCGCCGTAGGCTCGGCGGCGTGACGTCCACGGCATGGTCGGCGCCCGATTCGGTTGACGACGTCGCCGACCGCGCTCACCGCCAACGGCTACCTGCCCGACGAGGGGCTGGCGACCGCCGTCTACCTCGCCGTGTCGCTGCGCCGGCCGCTGCTGCTCGAGGGCGAGGCCGGCGTCGGCAAGACCGAGCTGGCCAAGGTGCTGGCGGCGTGGACCGGCGGCGAGCTGATCCGCCTCCAGTGCTACGAGGGCATCGATGCCGCCCAGGCCGTGTACGACTGGGACTACGGCCGCCAGCTCCTCCACCTGCGCGCCGCCGAGGCGAGCGGCGAGTCCGCCGGCCGCTCGACCGACGCCCTCGAGGCCGAGCTGTACCAGGAGCGCTTCCTCGTCAAGCGGGCGCTGCTGCGGGCGATCGAGCAGCGTGAGGGCCCGCCGCCGGTGCTGCTGGTCGACGAGGTCGACCGCGCCGACGACGAGTTCGAGGCCTACCTGCTGGAGGTGCTGTCGGACTGGCAGATCACGATCCCCGAGCTCGGTGTGCTACCGGACCGAGCAGCCGCCGCTCGTCGTGCTCACCAGCAACCGCACCCGTGACGTCCACGACGCGCTCAAGCGTCGCTGCCTGTACCACTGGGTCGAGCACCCCGGCTTCGACCGCGAGGTCGCCATCGTCCGGCTGCGCGCTCCCGAGGTCGGCGAACCGCTCGCCCGGCAGGTCGCCGCGGCGGTCGCCGCCCTGCGCGACCTGTCGCTGTACAAGCCGCCGGGCGTCGCCGAGACGATCGACTGGGCCACCGCGCTCGGCCGGCTCGGCGTGACCCAGCTCGACGACCAGGTCGTGGCGACCACGCTCGGCACCGTCCTCAAGTACCGGGAGGACCACCGAGCGCGTCGAGCAGCACGGCTTCGCCGACGTCATCAAGCAGGCACTCGCTCGCGGCGGACGGTGACGTGAGTGAGCGCCGAGGCGATGGCCGTCGCCTTCGCCCGGGTGCTGCGCGGGATCGGGCTGGCCGTGCCGACGAGCACGGTGATCGCCTTCGCCGAGGCGATCGGCACGGTCGGCGTGGCCGCCCGCCAGGACGTGTACTGGTCGGGGCGGGCGACGCTCGTCCGGCGGCCCGAGGACATCGCCGTCTACGACCGGGCGTTCGCCGTGTTCTGGGAGCACGCCGAGCCCGCCGTCGACGACTACGTCGAGCCCGAGCCGGTGGCCGTCACCCTCGCCGTCGACAACGACGACGACGAGGGGCCCGAGTCGGCAGAGGCCAGCGACGACCCGACGATCGAGCTGCGCTTCAGCCTGAGCGAGGTGTTACGACACAAGGACTTCGCCGCCTACGACGACCGCGAGCTGGCCGAGGCCCACCGGCTGATGGCGCGCATGCGGCTCACCGGATCACCGCGCCGCTCGCTGCGTCTGGCACCGACGACCCGGCGCACCGCACGTCCGGACCTGCGGCGCACGGTCCGCGCCGCGCTGCGCACCGAGGGCGAGGCCGTGCGGCGTCACTTCCGGGCGCCGGCCACGCGCCACCGCCGCCTCGTCCTGCTGCTCGACGTCAGCGGCTCGATGGAGCCGTACGCGCGTGCACTGCTGCGGTTCGTGCAGGCCGCCGTCGCCGGTCGCCGTCGGGTCGAGGCGTTCGCCCTCGGCACCCGGCTCGACGCGCATCACGCGCGAGCTCGGGTCGCGCGACCCCGACCTCGCCCTCAGCCGAGCGGCCGATCGAGTGATGGACTGGTCGGGCGGCACCCGGCTCGGCGACGGGCTGCGCCGGTTCAACGACGAGTGGGGCGTGCGTGGGATGGCGCGCGGCGCGGTCGTCGTCATCCTCTCCGACGGGTGGGACCGTGGGGATCCGGACGAGCTGGCGGAGGCGATGCAGCGCCTCGCCCGAGTCGCCTACCGCATCGTCTGGGTGAACCCGCTGAAGGTGACGCCGGGCTACGCACCCCTGGCGCGGGGAATGGCCGCCGCCCTGCCGTATGTTGACCGCTTCGTGGAAGGGCACTCACTGGCGGCGATGGAACGACTGGCGGAGGTCCTCGACGATGCGTGAGATCCTCGACGACCTCGACCGCTGGCGCGCCGCTGGCACGCGGGTGGCGTTGGCGCGCGTCGTCGACGTCGAGGGCTCCGGCCCGCGTGGACCGGGGGCGGCGATGGCGGTGAACGAGAAGGGCGAGGTCGCCGGCAGCGTCAGCGGCGGGTGCGTCGAAGGGGCGGTCGTCACCGAAGCGCTGGCCATCCTCGCCGGCGAGGCCGACCCCCGCGTGGTCACGTTCGGGTACAGCGACGACGAGGCGTTCGCCGTCGGCCTCACCTGTGGCGGCACGATCCGTCTGTTCATCGAGCCGCTCGAGTGGTGACCGGTGATCTACGAGGAGCTGCGCGACCGCATCAGGGCCGAGCAACCGGTTGCCCTGGCGACGGTCATCGACGGTCCGGCACGCGGCGCCAAGCTGCTCGTGCGGCCGGGCGAGCCGGCGCTGGGCACCCTCGGCGACGCCGACCTCGACCGTGTCGTCGGGCGCGATGCGCTCGCCGAGCTGGAGGCGGCACGCTCGGGCGTGCGTCACTACGGTCCCCAGGGGCAGACGACGCCGGAGGACCTCGAGGACTCGCCCGTCGTGCTCGTGTACGTCGAGTCGTACGCCCCGCCGCCGCAGATGTGGATCTTCGGCGCCGTCGACTTCACGGCCGCGCTGGCCAAGGTGGCCAAGGTGCTCGGCTACCGCGTCACGGTCGTCGACGCCCGCGAGATCTTCGCCACCCGCCGGCGCTTCCCGATGGCCGACGAGGTGATCGTGTCGTGGCCGCTGCCGGTGTTCGACCGGCGCGGGACGTCGCTCGGGCCGCGCGACGCGGTGTGCATCCTGACCCACGATCCCAAGTTCGACGTCCCCGCCGTGCAGGGCGCGCTCGCCACCGACGTCGGGTACATCGGCGTGATGGGCAGCCGCACGACGCACGCCAAGCGCCTGCAGCGGTTGCTCGAAGCCGGCGTCGAGCCCGACGGGCTGGACCGGCTGATGTCGCCGATCGGCCTCGACCTCGGCGCCCGCACGCCCGAGGAGACGGCCATCTCGATCTGCGCCGAGATCATCGCCTCACGGACGGGCAAGTCCGCCCCGTCCCTCAAGGACTCCGACGGCCCCATCCACGCCTGATCCAGTCGAGTACTTGGTGCTGCTGGAGTACGTGGTGACGGCCAGGCCCGCACCACGTACTCGGACGGCAGCACGTACTCGACTGGGATCAGCCGATTGGGTTTCCGAACCTCACGTTGCGCGAGACGTTGTCGAGCTCGACGTCGTCGGCGCGGTTGACGGCGTGGACGATGGCGTTGCCGACGCCGAGGTACATCATCACGTGGCCCGGGTACTGGACGAGGTCGCCGGCCATCGCCGACGCCTGGTCGCGGGGCGCCGCGGCGCGGATCTGGGCGCCGCTCTGGTTGGCGATGTCGACGCCGGCGCGCCGCCACGCGTAGGACGTCAGCCCCGAGCAGTCGAAGCCCACGGCGGGATCGGACGATGCGTACCGGTAGGGCTTGCCGAGCTCGGCCAGCGCGGCCATCACCGCCTTCTGGTGCGGCATGTCGGCACGCGCCCACGTGTCGCGGAGCAGCAGCGGGTCGAGACCCATCTCGACGGCGACGGCGTCGGCGGTCCTGTCGCGCGCAGCGACGTAGGCGACGAAGTCACCCGGCGTGCCCGTGGTCGAGAACGTGTCGTGCGCGGCGAGCGCCCAGAAGGCGCTGTCGACGACCGCCGGCGACTGATCGTTGCCGGCGATGCCGGCGTCGGCGGGTCCGGCGACCCAGCAGACGGCGGCGACGGTGCCGGCGAGGCCCGTCAGGGCGCGACGCAGGCGTGAGGATGTGGGGGAAGGGGGCATCGGTCGTTCCATGCAGAGGGATGGCGGCTCACGGCGCTGGGCGGAGCGCGCGACCACACCTGGGAGGGGTTCGGGCTGGGGACCCTAACGTCATGGAACCGCAATATTCAACCCGATCGTTCACCTTTTCGTCAAACGTCCGTCACACCTCCGTCATCCGACCCGCTCTGGGAGAATGGCGCCGTGGATGCCTCCGCGACCCCCTCGGGCGTCGTCGCCGTGGTCCTCGCCGCCGGCGCCGGAACCCGCTTCAGCGGTCCCGGCCACAAGCTCGACGCCGTCGTGGCCGACGGCCGTTCGGTGCTCGACCGGGCGGTCGGTGCGGCACTGGCGGCTGGCATCGGTCCCGTCGTCGTGGTCACTGCCGGGCAGCTGACGACCGCCTTGCACCCGGCGGTCGTGCACGTCGTCAACGAGCGCTGGGCGGAGGGGCAGATCACGTCGCTGCGTGCCGGGATCGAAGCGGCCGCGGCGCTGGGGGCCGACGCCGTCGTCGTCGGCCTCGGCGACCAGCCGCTGATCTCGGTCGACGGCATGGCGGGCGGTCGCCGGCGTCGACGCACCGATCGCCGTCGCCACCTACGACGGGCAGCGAGGGCACCCGGTGCGGCTGCGCCGCGACACGTGGGACCTGCTCCCCCGCCACGGCGACGAGGGCGCCCGCTCGTTGCTCGGGCGTCGCCCTGATCTCGTCACTGAAGTACCGTGCGATGGTTCACCGATCGACATCGACACCGTGGAGGACCTCCGGCGATGGCAGAGCAGCTCGTCAACGAGTTCACCGTCAACCGCCCCATCGACGAGGCATGGGCGGTGATCACCGACGTCGAGCGGATCGCGCCATGCCTCCCCGGCGCCCAGCTGCAGGAGATCGAGGGCGACGTCTACCGCGGGATCGTCAAGATCAAGCTCGGCTCGATCACCCCGCAGTTCAAGGGTCAGGCGTCGTTCATCGAGCGCGACGACGCCGCCCACAAGGCGGTCCTCAAGGCCGAGGGCCGGGACACGGGCGGGCGGGGCAACGCCTCGGCGGAGATCGAGGCGCAGGCCGAGAGCCTGTCGCCGACGAGCACCCGGGTCGTCGTGACGACCGACCTGCACATCACCGGGCGCGTCGCACAGTTCGGGCGGGGGATCATCGGCGACGTCTCGAAGAAGCTGATGGCGCAGTTCGCCGGCAACCTCAACACGATGCTCGACGAGCAACCGGCCAACGGTGACGGCGCCGCCCCCGAGCCCAGCGGGCACGTCGACGGTGAAGCCGCAGCGGCCCTGTCGACCGACGACGGCGAGGCGGCGTCGACGGGTGGCCCGGCCGTCCCCGACGCCGCGGCGAGCGAGCCGGTCGCCCGCCCCGACACCCACGTGCGCAAGATCGACAGCCCGGCGAACGAGCCGGTCGACCTCGCCGGGGTCGCCGGCCCGGCGCTGCTGAAGCGGCTCGCTCCGATCGTCGTCGGGCTGCTCGTGTTGCTCTTCGTCCTCCGCCGCCGACGCTGAGCGATGTCTCGCACCGCCGCCAGGCGCACTGGGCCTCGCCCGCCATTCCTTGCTCGCATGGATGCCTGAGCGGAGGATGGTCGCGGACGACGATCGCGCGGCCGTCCGCGAGCTGCTCGGCCGGGAGCCACTCGGTGCGTTCGAGGTCGTCGTGCGCGACTCGGCCGGTGGGCCGGTCGTGATCCGCAACGCCCCGCTGCTCGACGACGGGACGCCGATGCCGACGCGCTGGTGGCTCGTCGGCCCCACCGAGGTGCTCGCCGTGAGCCGGCTGGAATCGGCGGGCGGCGTGCGGCGCGCCGAGCAAGAGGTCGGCGAGGCGGCGATCGCCGATACCCACCGCCGGTACGCCACTGAGCGCGACGCCCAGCTCCCGGCCGGCGCCACGAACATCGCCGTCGGGCGGCGTCGGCGGCACACGGCAGGGTGTCAAGTGCCTGCATGCGCACTACGCCTGGCACCTCGCCGGCGGCGACGACCCCGTCGGCCGCTGGGTCGCGGCGCGGCTGGCCGAGCGGCTCGACGTCGACGTCGCCGCCACGTCGACGCGCTTCTCGCACGCCGGTCACGACACACGGATCCCGGTCGGACCCGCATCGCTGCTGGTCAGCGACCTCGTCGACCCTGACCCGCCGTCCGCGGCGCAGCTGACCAACGCCATCGGTCGGGTCACCGATCACGTCGACGACGTCGTCCGGTCGTCGCCCGGCATCGGTGACGCCCACGATGTCCACGTCACCGGCGCCGAGCCGTGGCACCTCGCCACCGTCGAACGCGGTGGTCCGCCGGGCGCGTCGAGCGTCGTCGTCGCCCGCGAGGATGCCGAGGACGTGTTCCGTGCCCTGGCGACGGAGGGCCGCGCCGACCGGCTGGCCAATCCCGGTCTCGATCCGGACCGCGTCGACACCGTGCTCGGCACGTGCTGCGTGGTCGTCGCCGTCATGCGCCGGTTGCAGCTGCCCCGGCTCACGTTCGAGGCGCCGGTGGGCTGATGGCCAGACATCCCTCCGCCGGCGCCCGGGCGCCCGATCCGATCCGCCTCTACGGCCGGCGGGTCGCCTTGCGGCCGCTCACGCCCAACGACTTCCCGGAGTGGAGCGAGGTGCGCCGTCGCAACGAGGACTGGCTGACGCCGTGGGAGCCGCGCCGGCCGCCGAAGCAGCTCGACCCGTCATTGCACCGCGATGCGTTCGTCGCCCGCTGCACGGCACGCGACCGGGACAGCGCGGCCGGGGTCGCCTACGGCTTCGGCGTGTTCGTCGACCACCGGCTCGCCGGCGAGGTCAACCTGAACAGCGTCCTGCGCGGCGCCATGCAGAGCGCCACCGTCGGCTACTGGATCGACGAGGCTCGTGCCGGCCGCGGGCTGATCGCCGAGAGCGTCGTCGTGCTCGCCGCCTTCGCCTTCGAACAGCTCGACCTCCATCGGCTGGAGATCTGCATCGTCCCGCGCAACCACAACAGCCGACGGGTGATGGAGAAGCTGGACCTGCGCGAGGAGGGCATCGCTCGCCGCTTCCTCGAGATCAACGGCGTCTGGGAGGACCACGTTCGCTACGGGTTCACCGTCGAAGAGTGGACCGCCCGCCGCCAGGAGCTCACCGAAGCCTGGCTCTAGCCGAAGGTCAGGCCTCGCGGGTGAGACGGAGGGCTTCGGCCTTGGCTTGGCGGTTGGCGGTGCGGCGCTTCCACATCTTCAGCTTCCAGTGCCGCTTGGTCCTGGTCCGCTTGGCGGACTTCTCCTTGGCGACCTCGGGATCCTTGTGGTGCACCGGCTTCCACGCCGCACCTGGCTCGTGGACGTCGGCCGGGTCGAGCCCGGCACTCACCTGCTGGGCCACGTCCTGCAGCTCGACGTGGATCCGATGCCGCTCGCTGTGGGCCTGCGCCCGGAGCTCCTCTTTGCCCGGCAACGGCACGTCGGCGGTGCGGTGTCGCTGACCCATCGGTTACCTCCTCGTTGCGCTCCGAGAGCGCCGTAACTGGTGGTCTGAGCTCCCCGTGGCATCGAGCCTACTCGGTTCTGGTCAGCCCGGCTTCTTGGAGATCTGCGCCTGCAGCGCACCGAGGCGTTCCTTGAACCACGGCTGACGCGTGCTCCAGACCTGCGGCTCGAGCTCGCGGGCCACGGCGCTCGGGTGGTCGTCGACGTCGGCCATCGCCTGGATCGTCGCCTTCGTCACCCGCGCCAGCTCGGGCGGTGCCGACGCCGCCCGGGCGGCCATCTCGTGCGCCGCGTCGAGCAGCGCCTCGTCGTCGACGCAGCGGTAGACGAGACCGACCCGCTCGGCTTCGGCGCCGTCGAGCACCTCCCCGAACACCACCGCAGCCATCGCCGCCTGGGGACCGGCGATGCGCCGGAACATCCACGTGTGTCCGCCGCCGGGATGCAGGCCGATCTTCAGGAACCGGGTGTCGAAGCGGGCCCGCCTCGCGGCCAGCCGCACGTCGCAGCCGAGGGCGAGGTTCATCCCCGCACCGACGGCGGCCCCGTTGACGGCCGCCAGCGTCGGCAGCGGGCTGCGGGCGATCCGCAGGAACCCCTCGTAGACGCTGCCGAGGCTGGAGCTGTCGGCCGTCGCCAGGTTGCCGAGGTCGGCACCGGCGCAGAATGCCGGCGGCGTGCCGGTCACGACCACGGCGGCCACGGACTCGTCGGCCTCGAAGGCGTCCATCGCGGCGACGATCTCGGTGACCATCGGCGCGGTCAGCGAGTTGCGCTTCTCGGGGTCGTTCAGCGTCAGCGTGCCGACACCGTCGGCGATGTCGGTGAGCACCAGTGGCATGGGAGCATCCTCGCACCCGCTCAGCCGAACGAACGCCAGCGAGCGAGTGGGCCATGCCCGGCCTGCGTGGCCGGGGAACGCAGTGAGTAGCCTCGAACGCCGGATGCTCGACCATGTGTTCACCGATGCGATCAGCGCGCTGCGGGACGCGTTCGAGGCCGCCTTCCTCGAGCGCCAGGCGTTCGAGGAGCACTTCCAGGTCGACGTCCTGCTCGGCGACATCACGTGGGAGACCAGCTACGGACTGCCCGGCGAAGGTCAGCCTCCCCGCGTCGTCGCCCACGTCACGTTCGACTGGCCGACGTGGAGCCAGACCGCCTACCGCCGCTGGTACGTGGAGGAGGAGCTGGAGAGCGCTCCGGTCATCGAGATGGAGATCGTGCTCCGGGTGCAACGCCTCGCCGAGCAACCGCGCCCCGAGCAGGTGTTCGCCAGCGTCCCCGAGTCGAGCCCGCTGATCGGCGACGGCCGCCTCGAGCGGGCGGGGCTGACGGTCGAGATCGCCCATCCCGATCCGGCCGAGGACGCCACGGCCGGCGACGACGAGATGGAGTACGCCGTCGAGATCACGTACGAGGGTCTGTACGAGCTCGCCGAGGAGACGCTGGCCGATGGCACGAGCTCACTCCTCGACGACCACTTCGGTGCGCTCGGGGGATGGGTGGCGTCGACCTTGGTGCGCCTCGGCGACCTGCGCTTCGCCTTCCTCCCGGCCGACGACGGCACCTCCGACGATGACGACACAATGTGGGGATGACCGCCGACGCCATCGTGCTGCTCGACGTGAGCGAGCGGATCGCCACGATCACGCTCAACCGCCCCGCAGCGCGCAACGCCCTCTCCAGCGAGCTGCTGCGGCTGCTGCGCGACGTCATGCACGACGCCGACGCCGACCACGGTGTCGACGTGCTGATCCTCACCGGCGCCGATCCGGCGTTCTGCGCCGGGCTCGACCTGAAGGAGCTGGGGACGACAGCGGGGAACCTGGGCGGCAGCGGCGCGGACGGCGGGCGCAACTCGTCGGGGGCACGCGGACCGTTTCCCAAGCTGACCAAGCCGCTGATCGGGGCCGTCAACGGCGTCGCCGTCACGGGCGGCTTCGAGCTCGCCCTGAACTGCGACTTCCTGGTCGCCTCCGAGCGGGCCAAGTTCGGTGACACGCACGCACGCGTCGGCGTGATGCCGGGATGGGGCTTGACCGTGCTGCTGCCGCAGGCGATCGGCGTGCGCCGCGCCCGCGAGATGAGCTTCACCGGCAACTTCATGTCGGCCGACGAGGCGTTGCAGTTCGGCCTCGTCAACCACGTCGTCCCCCACGACGAGCTGTTGCCGTTCACGCGCGCGCTCGCCGCCGACATCGTCGGCAACGACCAGGACGGCGTCCGCCAGATCCGCGCCACCTACGCGGGGATCGCCCACGACGACGACGCCTGGGAGCAGGAGGCGCGCGACGGCAGGGCATGGCAGCGCACGATGTTCAGCGCCGACAAGGTGGCCGAGCGGCGAGCGGCGATCCAGCGCCGCGGCCAGGCGCAGTGATCGTTCACTGCGTTCCCCGGCCACGCAGGCCGACCATGGCCACTCGCTCGCTGGCGCTCGCTCGCTCGCATCGGCGGACAACTTCGGCATGACGACGATGCAGATCGCGCCACGCGCCGACACCCGACGCGAACGGGCGCCGGACCGGCGGATGATCGGCTGGGCACTCGCCCTGACGACCGTCGTCGTCGGCGCCGCCGTCGCCGCCGTGCTGCTGCACCGCAACGGGCACACGCAGGGCGACGACTTCGCCCTGTACCTGCGCCAGGCGCGCAGCCTGTTCGACGGCGACATCGGCGACGTCATCGCCGACAACCGCTTCAGCGTGGTCAACTCCGGGCCCGTCTTCAGCCCCATCGCGTACCCGTGGGGGTGGCCGCTGATGCTCGCCCCGTTCGTCAACCGCTGGGGCTACGACTACGACCGCCTGAAGCTGCTCGAGGTGGCCGCGTTCTGTGTCTGGCTGATCCTGATCCACGGCATCGTCCGCCGGCGCGCCGGCCGCCTGCTGGCGATCGCCGTGACGGCCGTCGTCGCCACGGCACCGGCGCTGCTCGTGCACACCGACCAGCTGCTGTCCGAGTACCCCCATGCCGCGGTGCTCGCCGCCTTCGTCTGGTGGATGGACCGGATCAAGCTGCAACGCCCACTGCTCGGGGCGACCACCCGCCAGCTCGTCGTGCTCGGCCTGCTCGCCGCCGCCGCCTTCAACGTCCGGCGTGAGTCAGTGGTGCTCGTCGGCGTGATCGTCGTCGTCCAGCTCGTCGAGCTGGTGGCGGCCCGACGCGGGCGCCCGCCGGTGCCGGTGCCGTGGCGCACGGTCGCCGCGCCCTACGCCACGTTCGTCGGCGCCGTGATCGGGTTCCAGCTGCTGCTGCCGTCGATGCTGTTCCCCGACACGGGCGACGGACCGCGGTACGTGCCCGACCGGATCGGCGACTACGCAGGCGTGCTGACCCAGCACCTCGGGCTCGGCCGGCACCCGTTCATCGGCACCATCGTCCTCCTGCTGGCGGTGGCCGGCATGGTCGTCGGGTGCGTCCGCCGGCCACGCCTGGACATCCCGCTCACCGCGCTCACCGTGCTCAGCACCGTCGCCGTCAGCACCCACTTCCGGATGGTCGGCCGCTACTACTTCCAGGTCGCGCCGTTCGTCCTCTACTTCGCGGCCGCCGCCGTCGCCGCCGCCGCGGCCGCCGTGCTGCCTCGCCGGCACCGACGTCTCGCACCGGGGCTCGCCGCGGTCCCGCTGGCGTTCCTCGTGATCGTCCACCTCGCTGTGCTGCCAGGAGACATCGCCGACGCCCGCGAGTTCGACCGCGCCGGCCGCGTCCAGGTCGGCCCGGCCGATCCACGGGTGACGCCCGTCTTCGACGCCGTCGAGGCACACACTGCGCCAACCGACGTGGTCGCCTACTTCCGCGCCCGCACGATGACGCTGTACACCGACCGCCTCACGATCCAGACGACGAACATGGACCGCATCATGCAGCGCGCCGACTGGTTCGCCCAGCAGCGCGGCTCGAGCTACTACCAGCCCGACATCGACCAGGCCGAGGCCGCCGAGTTGGGCCTGGAGGAGGTGTGGTCGGACTCCCGCTGGATCCTCTGGCGAGTGCCGGAACCCACCGACGTCCCGGAGTGATGTGACGGTAGCGTTACGGTCGTGGAAGCGGGTCCTGAGCTCGTCGAGCTCACGGTGGTGGACGTCAGCGTCGTCTTGCCCGTGTACAACGAGCGCGGTCACCTGGGCGCCGAGATCGACCGCATCCGCGAGGCGCTGACGGCGTCGCCCTACTCGTTCGAGATCATCGTCGTCGACGACGGGTCCGACGACGGCTCGGAGGTCGACCTGGCGGCGATGGAGGGGATCCGCCTGATCCGCCACTCGCAGAACCGTGGCGCCGGTGCGGCGCGGCGAACCGGCACGACGGCGGCGGCCGGCCGGGTGGTGGTCTGGACCGACGTCGACATGACGTATCCCAACGACGAGATCCCGATGCTCGTGAAGGAGCTCGACAGCGGCGTCGACCACGTCGTCGGCGCCCGCCGCACCGAGGAAGGCACGCACCGCTTCTTCCGCGTGCCGGCGAAGTGGTTCATCCGCAAGCTCGCCAGCTACCTCACCGAGACCGACATCAAGGACCTCAACTCCGGGCTGCGCGCGTTCCGCCGTGACGTGGCCATGCAGTACGTGCACCAGCTGCCGGCCGGGTTCTCGTGCGTGACGACGCTGACGATGTCGTTCCTGTCCAACGGCTACTCGGTGAAGTACGTGCCGATCGACTACTTCCCCCGCGCCGGCACGTCGAAGTTCCACTGGTGGCGGGACACCAAGCGCTACCTGCTGCAGGTCGTGCGGATGACGCTGTCGTACAACCCGCTGAAGGTGTTCCTGCCGATCGGCGTCGCCCTGCTCGTCGTCGGGATGGGCAAGCTCGTCTACGACTGGATCGACAAGGACTTCCGGCTCGCCGCCAACACGCTGCTGATCCTCTTCGCCTCGCTGCAGGCGATCACCGTCGGCCTGCTCGCCGATCTGATCGGACGGGCGACCAAACCAGCGGAACAGGTGCCCCCCGCGTGACCGCCCAGGAACCGCTGCCGGCTCAGGAACCGCTGTCGACGATGGACGCACAGGCGACGAGGGAAGCGCCAGCGACGAGTCGCAGTCGAGCGAGCGAGTCTCGAGCGAGCGAGACCATCGAGCGCGGCAACACGTACGACAAGTACGGCACGACGAACCCGATCGAGCAACGCATGATGCGCGGCTTCATGGGCGCCCTCGACGAGGCGCTGGCCGGGCTCTCGCCGCGGCGGATCCTGGAGATCGGCGTCGGCGAGGGTCATGTCATGGCGCGGGTGCGCGAGCGCTTCCCCGGCGTGCCGATGGTCGGCGTCGACCTGCCCGACGACTCGCTCGGCGACGAGTGGCGCCAGCAGGACCTGGCGTGCATGTTCGGCGACGCCACGACGCTGCCGTTCCCCGATGACTCGTTCGACCTGGTGCTGGCGATCGAGGTGCTCGAGCACGTGCCGGGACCCGATGCCGCGCTCACCGAGCTGTCGCGGGTGTGCTCCGGCGCGTTCGTCGCGTCGGTGCCGTTCGAACCGATCTGGCGCGCCGGCAACATCCTCCGCGGCCGCTACGTCCGCCAGCTCGGCAACACGCCCGGCCACGTCAACCACTGGACCCGCTGGGGCTTCCAGCGCTTCGTCGGCACCCACTTCCACGTCCAGCAGGCCTACAGCCCGCTCCCGTGGACGATGGTCCGGGCCATCCCCCGCTGATGCGTCGGGGCTAGAGCTCGGCGCCGCGTGCGCGGAGGTCGGTCTTGATCAACTCGGCGATGTCGAGGGCGAGGATCTCGGCGCCGTTCTCGTTGAGATGGAAGCCGTCCTCGGCGCGCACGTCCTTGCCGGCGCCGTCGCGTGGGTCGATGACGTACTCGGCCCAGCCGCCGTTCCCACTCGAGAACCGGGCCCAGGTGTCGACGAACACGACGCCGGGGTGCTCGGCGACGGCGGCCCGCACCGCCTCGTCCTGCACCGCCAGGCGCGCCGTCACGTCCGGGTTGTCGTCGTTCGGGATGCCGACCCAGATCACCGTGCGCCCGTCGGCAGCGAGCAGGTCCATCATCTCGCCGGCGCGCCGCTGATACTCGGGGAACCACTGCGCACGCGCCGCCACCGGGTCGTTCCACGCCGACGGGAACGACCCGTCGGCCAAGGCCATGCCCTGGGCATCGTTGCCGCCGAACGTGACGACGACGACGTCGGGATCGACCTTCGGGAGCTGCCGTCGCAGGTGCGCCGGCCAGTCGAAGAAGTCGGGGCGTGACAGTCCGGATGAGACCTTGTAGTCGACGGTGGTCTCGGCGACGCCTGTCTCGTCGAGCAGTTGCTCGAGGTACGGCCCGAACGTCCCGGCGTCGCTGTCACCGACGACGAGGACCCGGGCGGGTGCCTCCTCCGACGGCGGCCCGGCGATGGTCGTCGTGGTCGTCGTGGAGGTGGTGGAGGTGGAGGTCGTCGTGGCGGCGACCGTCGTCGACGTCGTGTCCGGCACGGTCGAGTCGACGGCCGCGCTGGTCGCCGACGGCTCGCTGCCCTCGACCACCGACTCGTCGGCGCCGCCGAGCAGCGCGACGAGCCCCCACGTGGCCGCACCGACGATCAGCAACAGCGTCAGGCGACGCCGATCCGGCGAACCATGTAGCGCCGACGAGAAACAGGACCAGCCACCGGAGCCGAGCCTACGGTCCGCTCACCAGGTCGTTCCGGGCCAGCACGCCGCCGTCGACGACGAGCACGGCTCCGGTCACCCATCTCGAGGCGGCCGAGAGCAGGAACAGGCAGGCGTCGGCGACGTCGTCGGGGCTGCCGAGCCGCCCGAGCGGGCACGCCGCCAGCCAGCGGGCGACGCCGTCCGGCCACGCCTCGTCGAGGCCCGGGCCGATCGATCAGCCCCGGGGCGACCGCGTTGACGCGCACACCCGCCGACGCCAGCTCGACGGCTGCTGCCCTGCTGTGGGCGACGACGGCCGCCTTCGACGCCACGTAGTGGCTGTGGCCGAGGGCGGGTTGGATGGCCTCGATCGAGGCGACGTTGACGATCGAGCCACCCTCGGTCATCCGCTGCGCCGCCGCCTGGGTGCCACGGAACGTCGTCGAGGCGTTGCCGGCGAGCACGGCGTCGAACTCGGCGGCCGTCATCGCCATCAGCGCGGCGACGGGTTGCACGCCGGCGTTGTTGACCCAACCGTCGAGCCGGCCGAAGCGATCGACGGCGGCCGCCGCCAGGCCGTCGGCGACGCCGTCCTCGAGCAGGTCGCCGGCGACGACGATCGCCCGCTCGTCCAGCTCGCCCGCCAGCACCTCGGCCGACGAGCGGTCCCCCCGGACGTGCAGGACGAGGGACGCGCCGGCCTCCCCCAACCGCCTGGCGATCCCCTGCCCGATCCCGCCGGACACCCCGGTCACGACCACGACCTGACCGGTCAGGTCGAGCAGCCTGCCGACCGGTGGAGGCGGTGTCACGGCACCTCGCCCAGCGCGGGGCGGATGACGCGGCGCTCGGTGACGATGGCCGTCACGAGGTCGGCCGGCGTGACGTCGAACGCCGGGTTCATCGCCAGCGAGCCGGTCGGCGCCACTCGCTGGCCGCCGACGGCGAGGACCTCGTCGCCGGCGCGCTCCTCGATCTCGATCGACGCCCCGGACGGTGTGGCCGGGTCGAGCGTCGACTCCGGCGCGGCGACGACGAACGGGATGCCCGCCCGGGCTGCGGCCAGCGCCAACGGGTAGGTGCCGATCTTGTTGGCGACGTCGCCGTTGGCGGCGATGCGGTCGGCGCCGACCACCACGGCGTCGGCGAGCCCGCGGGCGATCACCGACGGCCCGGCGCCGTCGACGACGATGTGGTGGTCGATGCCCAGCTGGACGAGCTCGAAGGCGGTCAGCCGGGAGCCCTGGAGCAGCGGCCGGGTCTCGTCGGCGGTCACCGAGATCAGGTGCCCACGCTCGTGCAGCGCGCGCACGATGCCGAGTGCCGTCCCCCACTCGACGCAGGCCAACCCACCCGTGTTGCAATGTGTGTGCACGCGCAACGACTGTCCGCACAGCTCCTCGAGCAACGCCGCGCCGCGCTCGGCGAGCGCGCGGTTCGTGCGCACGTCCTCCTCGCACAGCTCGATGGCCTCGGCGACGACGGCGTCGACGCCGTCGTCGAGTCGCCCGACGACTCGCCGCACGGCCCACGAGAGGTTGACCGCCGTCGGCCGGGCGTCGGCGATGCGCTCCGCCTCGCGCCGGACGAAGTCGTCGCCGAGCCCCTCACGCTCGGCCTGCCTCGCGGCAAGGGCGACGGCGAACCCGCCGGCGACTCCGATCGCCGGCGCGCCACGGACAGCGAGCCGCTTGATGGCGTCGATCATCGTGTCGACGTCGTGCACCTCGAGCCACTCGATGTCGTGCGGCAGGCGGGTCTGGTCGATCAGGACGGCGTGGTCGCCACGCCACTCGATGGTCCGCATCACTGCGGATCGTAGGATCCCGGCGATGTCTGACCCGTTCGCCGCTGCGTCCGAGTCGGCGGCGGCGCTCGCCCGGGCGACGGGAGTCGCCCGCCACGACGTCTGCGTCGTCCTCGGCTCGGGTTGGGCGCGTGCCGCCGCCGCCATCGGCCTCGGGACGACCGTCGCCTTCGACGACCTCCCCGGCTTCCCACTGCCGTCGGCGGGCGGGCACGTCGCCGCCGTCCGCTCGATCGGCCTCGACCAGCACCGAGTCCTCGTCTTCCTCGGCCGCCTCCACCTCTACGAGGGTCACGACGGCGCCGTCGTCGCCCATCCCGTGCGCGTCGCCGCGGCGGCGGGCTGCCGCACCGCGATCCTCACCAACGCCGCCGGGTTCCTGAACCGCGACTGGTCGGTCGGTCAGGCCATCCTCATCAGCGACCACATCAACCTCACCGGCCAGTCACCGCTGACGGGACCCCGACCGCCGTTCGGCGAGCGCCACATCGACCTGACCGACCTCTACAGCGAGCGCCTCCGCCGGCTCGCCCGCACCGTCGACCCGGACCTCGCGGAGGGCGTCTACCTGGGCCTGCCCGGCCCGCACTTCGAGACGCCGGCGGAGATCCGCATGGCCGGGATGATCGGCGCCGACCTCGTCGGGATGTCGACCGTGCTCGAGGCCATCGCCGCCCGCCACGCAGGGATGGAGGTGCTCGGGCTGTCGTTGGCGACGAACCTGGCGGCCGGCATCAGCCCCGTGCCGCTCGACTCCGCCGAGGTGATCGAGGCCGGCGAAGCCGCGGCGGAGCACCTCGGCGTGCTCCTGCCGCGGGATCCTCCAGCAGCTGTCGACGCCATGACGGCCGACCTGGCGATCGTCGGCGCCACCGTCGTCACGATGGACGCCGAGCGCACCGTCCACGATCTGGCGAGCATCGTCGTCGACGGCGGTGTGATCACGGCCATCGACACCGGGCCCGCACGTCCGGATGCACGACGGATCGTCGACGCCGCGCGGCGGCATCGTCGTGCCGGGCCTCGTCAACGCCCACACGCACATGGCGATGACGATGTTCCGCGGCCTCGCCGACGACGTCGACCTCGACGGCTTCCTCGCTCGGCTCCTCCCCGCCGAGGGCGACGTGCTCTCGGAGGAGTCCGTCGCCGCCGGGACGGCGCTGGCCGTCGCCGAGTGCCTGCGCGCCGGCATCACGACGGCGCTCGACATGTACTTCTTCCCGGAGACCTCGGCGAGCGTCGCCGAGGCGGCCGGCTTCGACCTGCGCAACGGGCCGGTCTTCGTCGAGTTCCCCGGTGCCGACCGGCGCCGCTTCGACGAGCGCCTGGCGTGGGCGGCCGAGCTGCTGTCCGCCACGCCGGCCGGACGGCGGTGGGTGTGCCCGCACAGCACCTACCTGCTCGACGAACAGCAGCTGGCGGCGGTCGGCGCGCTCGCTGCGGAGCACGGTGCGCGCGTGCACGTCCACGCCTGTGAGACGGCGGCCGAGCTGAGAGGCCGTCAACGAACGCCACGGACGCTCGCCGATCGAGGTGCTGGCCGACACCGGCCTGCTCGGCGCCGGCACCGTGCTGGCCCACGGCGTGCACCTCGACGACCACGACCTCGTGACCGTCGCCGCGAGCGGTGCTGCCGTCGCCCACTGTCCGGCGTCGAACCAGAAGCTGGGCAGCGGGTTCGCCCGCATCCCCGAGCTGCTCGCCGCCGGCGTCCCCGTCGCCCTCGGCACCGACGGCGCGGCCTCGGCCAACGACCTCGACCCGTGGCTGGCGATGCGCCTGGCGTCCTACCCGCTCGCCGCCCGCTGCGGTCCCGGCACGATCGACGCGGCGACGGTCCTGGCGATGGCCACCACCGGCGGCGCGACGGGCGCTCGGCGACACGACGATCGGCACGATCGAGGTGGGGACGCGGGCCGACCTCGTCGTGCTCGACGCCGACCTCGCCGTCGATGGCGCCGGTCTACGACCCTGTCTCGGCCGTGGTGTACGCCGCCGGTCGCGGCGACGTGCGGTGGGTCGTCGCCGGCGGGCGGCTCGTCGTCGACGACCGTCAGCTGACGACGATCGATGTCGACGCGGCCATCGCCGCCGTCCGATCGCTCGGCGAACGGATCGCCGTCGTGAACGCTCGAGCGAGGCACGGGCGGCCGTGCACGAGACCTGCGTGCGGATGGTCGCCGACGGTCTGGTCATCGGCTCGTCGGGCAACGTCAGCGTCCGCGTCGACGAGCACCGATTCGTCGTCTCCGCGGCGGGTGTGCCCTACGGCGAGCTGAGCCCGGACGACCACCCCGTCGTCGACGTCCGCACCGGCGAGTGGGAAGGTCCCCGTCGACCGACCAGCGAGATCGCCCTCCACCGTGGTGTCGCTCGGTGCGCTGCACGACGTCGGCGCCGTCGTGCACACCCACTCCCGCTACGCCGCGGCGTTCTCCGTCGCCCGCCTCGACCTGCCGTTCATCTGCAACGAGAGCATCGCCACGCGGGCGGAGCGGGTGCTGGTCACCGAGTACGCCCCGCCGGGTTCGGCCGACCTCGGCGAGCAGGCGCTGTCGACGTTCCGCGCCCAACCCGGGAGCCGCGCCGTGCTGCTCGCCAACCACGGTGTCGTCGCCATCGGGCCGACGATCGGCGACGCGTACATCGTCGCCCAGTCCGTCGAGTGGACCGCCGAGATCTGCCACCTCGCCCGCACGCTGGTCGCCGCCGGCGCCGGTGAGCACGTGCTCGATCGGCGGGTCCGCGAGGCGATCGCCCGCAACTACGGCGTGACGATCACCGAACCGACGACCGTGATCGACGCCGCCGACCTCGTCGCCCGCTTCGGCCTCGTGCCGCTGCCCGTCGAAGGCGGGTTCTTCCGCCAGTACTGGCGATCGCCCGACGGCACGGCGATCCTGTTCCTCGTCACCGACGCCCCGGACGGGTTCTCGCAGTTCCATCGCCTCGACGCCGACGAGATCTGGCACCACTACCTCGGTGACGCCCTCGAGCTGGTCCTGCTCGAGCCGGCCGGGCACGAGCCGCCACGTGCTGCTCGGACCCGACGTGCTCGACGGGCACGACGTGGTCGCCGTCGTGCCGGCCGGAACCTGGATGGCGGCGCGGACCACCGGACGATGGAGCCTCGCCGGCACGACGATGGCGCCCGGCTACACCGACGAGCGCTACGAGGGCGCCGATCGGGACGCCCTGCTGGCCGGCTGGCCCGGCGAGGCGGCGGCGATCGAGGCGCTCACCAGGCCCGCCGGACCGTGAGTTCCGAAATCCGGCGTTCACGCGCGGCGATGTTCCATTCGCGCACCGACGACGTATCATCGCCGCACCCATCCATCCCACACAACGAGGGGGAGCATGAAAGCGACCAAGTTCGTCGCAGTCCTCGCCGTGGCCGGACTCGCGCTCGCAGCCTGCGGCGGCGATGACGACGACGACGACGCAGCGGTTGACACCACGGCGGCGGCGGGAGCCCCCGGCACCACCGCAGCCGGCGGCACCGACACCACCGCGGCGGGCGGTACCGACACCACGGCAGCGGCGGCCGACACCACGGCAGCGGCGGTGCGACTGCCCCGCCAAGGAGCCGCTCGAGTCGGTGTCGCATCGGCCTCGTCACCGACGTCGGCAAGGTGGACGACAAGTCGTTCAACCAGTCGGCGTGGGAAGGCGCCCAGGCAGCCGCCGAGGCAGACCGGCGGCACGGCCGAGTACATCGAGACCGCCGCCGCGTCCGACTACGCCACCAACATCGGCCAGTTCGTCGACAGCGGCGCCAACGTGATCATCACCGTCGGCTTCGCCCTCAGCGAGGCAACCGAGGCGGCCGCCACCGAGAACCCGGACATCACGTTCATCGGCGTCGACCAGTTCGCGACGGTCGGGTCGTGCAACCTGACCGGCCTCGTCTTCAACGAGGACAAGGCCGGCTTCCTCGCCGGCGCCCTCGCCGGCCTGCTCACCGAGTCGAACACGCTCGGCGCCGTCCTCGGCACCGACCAGGTCCCGCCGGTCGTCGCCTTCAAGGAGGGCTGGGAGGCCGGGGCCGATGTACACCAACCCCGAGGTCAACCTGATCTCGACGTACCACCCGGGCGGCCTCGACGTCGCCTTCACCGACCCCGAGTGGGGCGCCACGACGGCCCGCCAGGCGCTCGACAACGGCGCCGACATCATCTTCGGGGCCGGCGGCCAGACGGGCAACGGCGCGCTGATCGAGGTGGCCAAGGAAGCGGGCGAGGCGCTGTGCGTCGGCGTCGACACCGACCAGTGGGAGACCGTCCCCGAGGCGCATCCGTGCCTCGTCACGAGCGCCATGAAGCTCATCAACGAGGGCGTCGTCGAGCTCGTGACGGCGGCCCAGGACGGCTCCATCGCACCCGGGCCGTTCTTCGGCGAGGTCGGCCTGGCCGACTTCCACGACCTCGCTGACCGCGTGCCGGCCGAGGTGCAGACGCAGATCGAGGAGATCACGGCGGGCAGTCCTGTCCGGCGAGATCGAGACCGGCTACACGCCGTAAGGCGCGACATCACGTAACAGGGCGACGAGGTGCGGCAGACTCTGCCGCACCTCGTCGCGTATCCACCGTTCGACTGACCAGCGGAGTCCTGCCGTGCGACTGACCCAGCGGGCCGAGAACATCCTCCTGCCGATCGCCGCGGTCGTCCTCGCCCTGCTCGTCGGCGCGGTGCTGATCTGGCTCGACGGGTCGAACCCGTGGACGGCGTACACGGCGCTGATCGACGGGGCGCTCGGCAGCAAGGACGACCTCGCCCGCACGCTGGCGAAGGCGACGCCGATCACGTTCACCGGCCTCGCCGTCATCGTCGGCATGAAGGCCGGCCTGTTCAACATCGGCGCCCAGGGCCAGCTGCTGTTCGGCGCCGTGTTCGCGGCGTGGGTCGGCTACCGGTTCACCGACCTCCCGGCGGTGCTGCACGTGCCGTTCGCCCTGCTCGTCGGCGGCGATCTTCGGCATGCTGCCGGCGGCGCTCGCCGGCTACCTCAAGGCCTACCGGGGGGCGCACGAGGTGATCACGACGATCATGCTCAACGCCATCCTCGTCAACATGACCGAGTACCTCGTCGGGGCGCGTGGCCCGTTCCACGACCCGACGGCGGGCGCCATCTCGCGCACGCCGGCGATCCAGGACTCGGCGGAGATCCCCGACGTCTGGGGCCTGCCCGATCGGCTGGTTCCTGGCCGTCATCGCCGCCGTGGTCATCTGGTGGCTCGTGCTGCGCACGACGCTCGGCTTCCGGATCACCACGGTCGGCCAGAACAAGAACGCCGCCGAGTACGGCGGCATCTCGGCCGCCCACATCACCGTGCTGGCGATGGCCCTCAGCGGGTTCCTCGCCGGCCTCGGCGGAGCGATCGAGACGCAGGGCGTGTTCGGCCGCTACGAGGCCGGGTTCAACGTCGGCCTCGGCTTCGACGGCATCACCGTGGCCCTGCTCGCCCGGGTGCAGCCGCTGCTGGCGATCCCGGCGGCGCTGCTGCTCGGGATCATGCGCGCCGGCGAGACGGCGATGGCGTTCAAGGCCGACGTCGCCCCGGAGATCATCGACGTGATCCTGGCCATGATCCTGCTGCTCGTCTGCGCCCCGATCGTCGTGCGCTGGATCCTGCGCCTGCGCCGGCCACGTGACGAAGCGCCGACGGTGCAGCTGACGTCGGGGTGGGGGTCGTGATGTCGCCGCGGACCCGCAAGCTGCTCGTCGATCGCCATCACCGCTCGTGGTCGTCGTCGTCATCGCCCTCGCCTTCTACAACTTCAACTCGGCGATCAAGACCTCGGCCGTGCTCAACTCGACGTTCCGCCAGTCGACGCCGCTCGTCCTCGCCGCACTGTGCGGCCTGCTCGGCGAGCGCACCGGCATCGTCAACATCGGCATCGAGGGCCAGCTGCTGATGTCGGCGTTCACCGGCTTCTACACGGCCGCGGCCACCGGCAGCATCTGGACCGGCGTGCTCGCCGGCGTCGCTCTCCGGCGCCCTGCTCGGGCGTGTTCCTCGCCCTGTGCGCGGTGACGTGGAAGATCGACCAGATCATCGCCGGCACGGTGATCAACATCTTCGTCGCCGGCATCACGTCGTTCCTCTACACCCAGGGCAAGACGAGCCCCGGCGGCCTCGACGAGATCGCGATCCCGGCTCTGTCCGACCTGCCGCTCGTCGGCGAGGTGCTGTTCACCAACACGCCGATCGCCTGGCTGGCCATCATCTTCGTCTTCGTCCTCCACGTCGGGCTGTTCCACACCCGCTGGGGCCTGCGCAGCCGGTCCGTCGGCGAGCACCCGAGCGCCGCCGACACCGTCGGCATCAGCGTCGGCGGCTTCCGCTACCTGAACACCGCCCTCGCCGGCGGGCTGGCCGGGTTCGGCGGGGCGTTCCTCAGCCTCGAGGCGGTGGGCACGTTCGAGCGGGGCATGAGCGCCAACCGCGGCTTCACGGCGCTGGCGATCATGATCTTCGGGCGCTGGAAGCCGTTCCTCGCCTGGTTCGGCGCGCTGTTCTTCGCCTTCACCACGGCGATGGCCGCCCAGCTGCAGTTCGACCAGGTGATCGACGTGCCCGCCGCAGTTCATCAACATCCTGCCCTACGTCCTCGTCATCCTCGTCCTCGCCGTGACCGCCGGCAAGGTCCGCCCGCCCGCCGCCGCCGGCCAGCCGTACGTGAAGGAGTGAGGCGCATGACCATCGATGTCCACGCTCCGATCGAGGCACCGATGGCGCTCGAGGCGCGGCACCTGACCAAGCGGTTCCCGTCGGTCGTCGCCAACGACGACGTCAGCATCCAGCTCCGCCGGGGCGAGATCCTCGGCCTGCTCGGCGAGAACGGCGCCGGCAAGAGCACGCTCGTCAAGATGCTCTTCGGCCTCTACCACCCCGACGAGGGCGAGATCCTGATCAAGGGCGAGCCGGTGCACCTGCGCAACCCCGGCGACGCCATCGGCCGCGGTGTCGGCATGGTCCACCAGCACTTCCAGCTCGTGCCGGTGTTCACCGTCGCCGAGAACATCATGCTCGGCGCCGAGACGCACAAGGGCCCGTTCCTCGACGCCGCCGCGGCGTCGGCAGCGCATCCGCGAGCTCTCCCGCCAGTACGGGCTCTCCGTCGACCCGTCGGCGCTCGTCGAGGACCTCGCCGTCGGCACGCAGCAGCGGGTCGAGATCCTCAAGGCGCTCTACCGGCATGCCGACATCCTGATCCTCGACGAGCCGACCGCCGTGCTCACGCCGACCGAGACCGACGAGCTGCTCAAGGTGATGCGCGACCTGGCGGCCGCCGGGTCGGCGATCATCTTCATCACCCACAAGCTGCGCGAGGCGATCGCCGTGTGCGACACCATCTCCGTGCTGCGCGGCGGCAAGCTCGTCGGCACGACGACCCCGGCGCAGACCGACCGCGCCGGGCTGGCCAACCTGATGGTCGGCCGCAGCGTCGTGCTGCAGGTCGACAAGGGCGACGCCCACCCGGGCGACGTCGTGCTCGACATCGCCGGCCTCGAGGTCGACGACGATCGCCAGCACCGGGCGGTCGCCGGGCTCGACCTGCAGGTCCGCGCCGGCGAGATCGTCGGCGTCGCCGGCGTCGAGGGCAACGGCCAGCGCGAGCTCGTCGAGGCGCTGTGCGGGATGCGCCCGGCCAAGGGCGGGACGGTCACGCTGCACGGTCGCGACATCACCCACGACAAGGCCCGCACGATCAACCGGCTGGGCGTCGCCCACATCCCCGAGGACCGCGAGAAGCACGGGTTCGTCGCCAGCTACTCGGTGGCCAGCAACCTCGTGCTCGAACGCTTCGACGAGCCGCCGTTCGCCACCGGCCTCGTCCGCGACTTCGACGCCGTCCACGCCCACGCCACCGAGCTGGTCGAGCGCTTCGACGTGCGGCCGCGCAACATCCACACCCCGATGCGGTCGCTGTCGGGAGGGAACAAGCAGAAGGCCATCGTCGCCCGCGAGCTGACCCAGGACGCCAAGCTGGTGATCGCCGCCCAGCCGACGCGCGGCGTCGACGTCGGCTCGATCGAGTTCATCCACCGCCAGCTCGTCGACCAGCGCGACGCCGGCGTCGCCGTGTTGCTGGTCTCCGCCGAGCTCGACGAGGTGCTGTCGCTCGCCGACCGCGTTGCCGTCATCTACGAGGGCCGCATCCAGGCCGTGATGCCGGTCGCCGAGGCGACCCGCGAGCGTTGCGGCCTGCTCATGGCCGGCGACGCTCACGACGTCGAGAGTCGGTAGCCTCGTCCACGAGGTGGGTGCCGACGACAAGGGAGGCGCGGTGCGTCGTTCGAGCGGCGGGTTCGTCCGCACATTGATCTTCGGCGGTCTGCTGGCCGTCGTCGCCTACGCCGTCGTGGCGGCGATCGGGTGGAACCTGCTCCCGTTCCAGACCACCGAGAAGGACCACTCCCCGCCGCCGATCCTGACCGAGCTGCGTGAGCTGTCCGACCTGCACGCCGCCCAGGCGGAGTTCGAGGTCGTGGTCGACCAGGAGCAGGACGTCCGCTTCGTGCCCCAGGCGATCGCCGGCGAGCGGGTGCAGTTCGTCGCCGTCGGCACGGTCGACGCCGTCGTCGACCTGACCCGGCTGCCGACCGACGCCGTCCGCTACGACCCGGCGACGGACTCCGCTGTCGTCTACCTGCCCCGCCCGATCATCGCCGAGCCGGTGCTCGACATGGACCAGAGCCACGTGATGAACCGCGACCGTGGCCTGCTCAACCGCCTCGGCGGCGTGTTCGTCGACAACCCGACGAGCGAGCTCGGGCTGTACGAAGCGGCCGAGGACAAGATGTCCGCGGCCGCGGCCCGCACCGGGCTGGTGGCGATGGCCGAGGAGCAGGCGGAATCGCTGCTCGAACCGCTGGTGCGCCAGCTCGGCGTGACCACCGTCGAGGTCCGCTTCTACGACGGCGACGCGCCCCCGGACTGCGAACGGGTCAAGTGCTCCTGACGCATGCGCCGGCGCTCCGCTGGTGTCGGCGCTCGCTCAGCCTCCCGTTCCATCGCTGACGTCGCGGCGAGCACGATCCCGCCGCGAGGCCGCTGCGTCACACGCACGGTGACCCCCATCGGCCGAGCCGTGGACATGACCTCGGCGGCGATCTCGGAGGCCATGCTCTCGGCGAACAGCGGACGGTCCCGGAAGCCCCACAGGTAGAGCTTGAGGCTCTTCGTCTCGACGCACCACTCGCCGGGCTGGTACGTGATCTCCACGCTCGACAGGTCGGGCTGCGAGGTGACGGGGCACATCGAGGAGACCTCCTCCGACGTCAGGCTGACCTCGGTCGAGGTCAGGCGGGGCGGGGAACACCTCGACGTGCTCGATCGGCTCGCGCACCGTGCTGCCCAGCACCGTCAGCTCGTGATCGCTCATCGCTGAAGCATCGCAGCTGCCGCCGTGGCGATCCCCGTCTACGCTGTCCGTCCGTGGCAGGCCATCTCACCCCTGAGCTGTTGGCGCGTGCGCCGAAGGCGCTGCTCCACGACCACCTCGACGGCGGTGTCCGCCCCTCGACGGTGATCGAGCTGGCGCGGGAGTTCGGCTACGGCGCCCTGCCGACCACCGACGTCGACGACCTCAAGCACTGGTTCAACCGCGGCGCCAAGCGCAACGACCTCGTGCTGTACCTCGAGACGTTCGCCCACACCGTCGCCGTGATGCAGCACAAGGACGCCATCGAGCGGGTCGCCGCCGAGTGCGCCGAGGATCTGGCCGCGGACGGCGTGGTCTACGCCGAGGTGCGCATGGCCCCCGAGCTGTGCACCGAGGCCGGGCTGACGCTCGACGAGGTGATGCAGGCGATCCTCGACGGCTTCGCTCGTGGGTCGGCGGGGACGGACCTGGCGATCTACGCCATCGCCACGGCGATGCGCACCGCGGCGCGCAGCCTGGAGATCGCCGAGCTGGCGGTGCGCTGGCGAGACGCCGGCGTCGTCGGGTTCGACATCGCCGGCGCCGAGGCCGGGTACCCGCCGACCCGGCACCTCGACGCCTTCCAGTACGTGATGCGCGAGAACTTCCACACGACGATCCACGCCGGCGAGGCGTTCGGCCTGCCGAGCATCTGGGAGGCGGTGCAGTGGTGCGGCGCCGAGCGCCTCGGGCACGGCGTGCGCATCGTCGACGACATCGACGGCCCGCCGGGCAACGAGCAGCTCGGCAGGCTGGCCGCCTACGTGCGCGACACGCGGATCCCGCTCGAGCTGTGCCCGACGTCGAACGTCAACACCGGCGTCGTCGGGGCGATCAGCGAGCACCCGATCGAGATGCTCCGGCGGTTGCGCTTCCGGGTCACGTTGAACACCGACAACCGGCTGATGAGCGACACGTCGATGACCAACGAGATGGTCCAGCTGTTCGACGCCTTCGGATGGACGCTCGACGACTTCGAGTGGATCACGATCAACACCGTGAAGAGCGCCTTCGCCCCGTTCCCCGAACGCCTGCGCATCATCAACGGCGTCGTCAAACCCCGCTACGCCCTCCTCAAAGCCGAGATCGCCTTCGGCGAATGACTTCTCAAGCGTTTTCAGGCGCCACGGATGGCGCCGGAATCTTCCGAAGAACGCGTCGCCGTCACGATCGTCGAGCATCCACTCGTCGCCGACGCCCTCGCCCAGATCCGCGACCGTTCGACGCCGAACGCCCTGTTCCGCCAGAACCTGGAGCGGATCGGCACGCTGCTGCTGGCGCGGGCGACGGAGTCGCTGCCGACGCTCGACACCACCGTCGAGACGCCCCTGACGTCCGCTCCGGCGCGGCGCCTGGCCGTGCAGCCGGTCGTCGTGCCGATCCTGCGCGCCGGGCTCGGGTTCGTCCACGCCGCCCAGGAGCTGCTCCCCGACGCCGACGTCGGGTTCATCGGCGTCAGTCGCGACGAGGAGACGTTCGCCCCGAAGCCGTACGTCAACAAGCTGCCCGAGTCGCTCGCCGGCCGGCCGGTGATCGTCGTCGACCCGATGCTGGCGACGGGAGGCTCGCTGGTGCACACCGTCGAGCTGCTGCTCGAACGTGACGCCCCGACGCCGATCACCGTGGTGTGCGCACTGTGCGCGCCGGAGGGCATCGAGGCGCTGCGTGCCGCCGGGCTGTCGCTGCACGTCGTCACCGCCGCCGTCGACGACCACCTCAACGACCACGCCTTCATCGTCCCCGGCCTCGGCGACGCCGGCGACCGCCAATTCGGCCCCCCCGCCTGAAGACGGCTTCTCAAGCGTTTTCAGGCGTCACGGATGACGCCGAATCTCCGAAGAAGCGGTCGATTTCCCCTTTCCGGGCCTGGCGACCCCTCAGGGGGCATGATCCTCAACGCCGAAGTCCTCGCCCTGTTCACGTCCCAGCACTGGGTCGCCTCGCACCAGCAGCTGCGTCGACCTCGGCGTCTCCAGGCGCACGTTCCAGCGGGCACACGAGCACCGCGTGCTCGACACCGTCATCCCCGGGCATCGTCCGGCTGGCGGGCAGTCCGGAGACGTTCGCCTCGCGGGCGATGGCCCTGCAGCTGCACACCGGCGACGACTCGTTCGTCAGCGGGTTCAGCGCCGGCGTCATCTACGGCCTCCGTGAGATGCCACGGCGCATCGTCGAGGTCACCGTGCCGGAGATGCAGCGCTACGTGATGCCGACGTGGGGTCGCCTCCACCGCTCGTCGTGGATCGACCTGGAGCGCGACACCGCCCACCGTGGCAGCCTGCGCCTCGCCTCGCCACCACGGATGCTGTTCCGCCTCGCGGGCGTGTTCAACCAGTACCGCTTCCAGCGTGCGGCCGAGGACTGCTGGCACCTCCGGCTCGTGTCGCCGGACGAGGCGGCGACCTACCTCGCCGCGATCCGCCGGCAGGGCCGGACCGGCGTCAAGAAGTTCGAGCACTGGCTGGAGCACACCTCGCTGCGCACCCGCCCCAGCCAGAGCGGTCTCGAGCTCGACGTGCTCGAAGCCGTCGCCGGGCGGGCCTCCCCGACCCGGAGCGCCAGTACCCCCTCGCCCTGCGCACCGGCGAGGTGATCCACCTCGACCTCGCCTGGCCCAACGCTCGACTCGGCGTGGAGCCGGGTCACACGTGGTGGCACGGCGGCGACCAGGGCGTCGAGCGCGACGAAGCCCGACGGAGGGCGTGTGGTGAGATCGGCTGGTACGTGATGCCGTGCACGGAGGCCGTCCGCGACGACCTCGCCGCCTTCGGGCTGCAGGTGCGCATCACCCACGACGAGCGGATCGCCTCCCTGCGCGCCGGCTGAATCGCGTTCTTCGGAAGATTCGGCGCCATCGCGTGACGCCTGAAAACGCTTGAGAAGCTCTTTCAGCCGGTGAGCAGGGGGGTGAGGGCGTCGAGGAAGGGGGTGGGGTCGGCGTCGACGGCTTCGCCGTAGAGCTTGACCTTGGGTTCGGTGCCGCTCGGGCGGACCTGGATCCGCACGCCGCCCTCCAGGGTCAGGCGCAGCAGGTCGGCCTCGGGGTACGCACGCACGCCGACGACCGGGACCCCCGCCAGCGACGCCGGCGGGTCGTCCTGCAGCGCCCGCACCCGCTCCGCACCGACCGCCGGCGGCATCGGCAGCGAACGCTCGGCGATCACGTGGCGGCCGTACCGCGCGGCGATGTCGTCGAGCCGCCCCTCGATCGTCGTGCCCTCGTCGGCGGCGACGGCGGCGATCTCGGCGAGCAGCACGGCGGCGGAGATGCCGTCCTTGTCCAACGGACGCGGCGTCACGAGGTACCCCAGCGCCTGCTCGTAGGCGAAGACGAGCCGCAGGTCGGGACTGTCGAGCACGGCCCGCGCCATCCACTTGAAGCCGGTGAACGTCTCCACCACGTGGACGCCGTAGTCGTGGGCCATCGACTGCAGCAACGACGACGAGACCAACGTCGTGACGACCAACCGGTCGTTGCCGTCGGTGTTGGTGAGGATGTGGTCGGCGAGCAGCCACCCGATCTCGTCGCCCCCGAGTCGGCGCCACGACCCGTCCGGTTGGGGGATCGCCGCGCCGAGGCGGTCGGCGTCGGGATCGTTGGCGATGGCGATGGCCGCGCCCTGCTCGGCGGCGAGGGCGATGACCAGGTCCATCGCCCCCGGCTCCTCCGGGTTCGGGAACGACACCGTCGGGAACGCCGGATCGGGCCGGAACTGCTCGTCGACGACCACCGGCTCCGGCAGCCCGGCGGCGTCGAACGCACGCAGCACCAGCTCGCCACCGACGCCGTGCATCGGCGTGTAGGCGACCAGCACGCCTGTGGTTGCCGGGCGCAGGCGCACCGACCGCATCGAGGCCACGTAGCCGTCGACGATCGACGCCCCTGGCCGCTCGATGTGCTCGTCGTCGACGTCCGCCATCTCGACCGCCGTCGGGTCGACAGCGGCGATGCGAGCGGCGATCTGCTCGTCGTGCGGGGGCACGATCTGCGCCCCGTCGCCGAGGTAGACCTTGTACCCGTTGTCGGCCGGCGGGTTGTGCGACGCGGTGACCATCACGCCGCCGGCCGCGCCCAGTTCGGTCACCGACCAGGCGAGCACGGGCGTGGGCAGCGGACCGGGCAGCAGGTGCACGCGCACGCCGGCCGCGGCGATGACGCGAGCCGTGTCGAGGGCGAAGACGTCGCTCTTGCGTCGGGCGTCGAACCCGACGGCGACGCCACGCGAGGCTGCCCGGGCGTCGATCGCCAGCAAGTGGTCGACGAGGCCCCGTGCGGCCTGGCGGACGACGAGGCGGTTCATGCGCAGCGGCCCGGCGCCGACGGCGGCGCGCAGGCCGGCGGTGCCGAACATCAACTGACCGCCGAAGCGCGCCGCCAGCTCGTCAGCTGGCCCGGCGAGCAAGGCGCCCAGCTCGTCACGGATGTCGTCGTCGGGCTCGGCGTCGAGCCAGCGCTCGGCGGTGGCCCGGACGTCGTCGACCGTCACGGCAGCAGCGTCCGCAGCTCGACCAGAGGCCGCGGGCCGACGTGGCTGATCACCTCGGAGGCGGCGATCGATCCGAGCCGGCCGCACTCCGTGCAGTGTCCGTGCCGCGGGTGTAGCCGAACAGGAACCCGGCGGCGTAGAGGTCGCCCGCGCCGGTGGTGTCGAGCACGCGCTCGACGGGTTCGGCGGGCACGCGCACGACCTCGTCGGACGTGACGACGACCGAGCCGTCCTTGCCAACGGTGATCGCCGCCAGCTCGCACTCTGCGCGCACGGCGGCGATGGCGTCCTCGACCGAGTCGAGCTGGTACAGCGAGCGCAGCTCGTCGGCGTTGCCGAACAGGATGTCGACCTCGTCGCGGATGAGCGCGGCGAAGTCCGTGCGGTGCCGATCGACGCAGAACGAGTCGGAGAGCGTGAGCGACACCTTGCGGCCGCTCGCATGGGCGACGCCGGCGGCTCGGCGGAACGCCTGCTTCGCCTCGTCGCGGTCGAACAGGTAGCCCTCCATGTACAGCACCGCGCCGTCGGCGATGGTCGCCTCGTCGAGGTCGTCGGACGACAGCAACTCGGCCGCGCCGAGGTAGGTGTTCATCGTCCGCTGGGCATCCGGGGTGACGACGATGATCGACCGTCCGGTCGGAGTGCCGTGGTCCGGCGCGCCCGGCCGGAAGGCGACGCCCACGGCGTTGAGGTCGTGGCCGAACACCGCTCCCAGCGAGTCGCCGGACACCTTGCCGATGTACGCCGCCCGGCCGCCGAAGCTGGCGACACCGCACATCGTGTTGGCCGCCGAGCCGCCGCTCATCTCGACCGCCGACCCGAGCGCCCGGTAGATCTGCGTCGCCCGATCCGTGTCGACGAGCTGCATCGAGCCCTTGACCAGACTGTGGGCGTCGAGGAACGAGTCACCGGCATGGGCGATCACGTCGACGAGGGCGTTGCCGATGCCCACGACGTCGTACCTGGGCTCCGACACGACGCGCAACCCTACAGCCGAGAAGGCGCCGATACGGTGGGCCGGGTGACCGCGCTCGACCCGTATCGCCTGCCCCGCTCGGCCGTGCCCGTCCGCTACGACGTCGAGCTGGCGCCCGACCTCCACGCGTCGGCGTTCGATGGCCGCGTCGAGATCCAGGTCGACGTCGTCGAGGCGGTGGACGAGCTCGTGCTCAACGCCGTCGAGCTCGACGTCAGCGAGGTGCGCGTCGACGGGAGCGACGTGCAGTGGCACCTCGAGCCGGCCACCGAGCGCCTCGTCGTCAGCCCCGTCGGTGGCCTGCAGCCGGGCCGCGTCGTGCTCGCGGTCACGTTCGCCGGCGTGCTCAACGACATGCTCCGCGGCTTCTACCGGAGCACCTACCGCGACGACGACGGCGCCGAGCGGGTGATCGCCACGACGCAGATGCAGGCGACCGACTGCCGGCGGGCGTTCCCGTGCTGGGACGAGCCCGACTTCAAGGCCGTCTTCGCCATCACGCTCGTCGTCGAGCCCGGCCTGCTGGCCGTCTCCAACAGCGCCGAGCTCGAGCGCAGCGACCGGCCGGGCGGGCGGGTGGCGATCCGCTTCGCCGACACGATGGTGATGAGCACCTACCTCGTGGCCTTCGTCGTCGGGCCCTTGGAGGCAACCGAGCCGATCGATGTCGACGGCATCCCGTTGCGCATCGTCCACGTGCCCGGCAAGGGCAACCTGACCGGCTTCGGCCTCGACGTCGGCGCCTTCGCCCTGCGCTGGTTCCAGGAGTACTACGGCATCACCTATCCCGGCGACAAGGTCGACCTGCTCGCCCTTCCCGACTTCGCCGCAGGGGCGATGGAGAACCTCGGCTGCATCACGTTCCGCGAGAGCCTGCTGCTCGTCGACCCGGCGACGTCGACGATGAGCGAGCAGCAGCTCGTCGCCGACGTCGTCGCCCACGAGCTGGCGCACATGTGGTTCGGCGATCTCGTCACGATGCGCTGGTGGAACGGCATCTGGTTGAACGAGGCGTTCGCGACGTTCATGGAGATCGCCGCGTGCGACGCCTACCGCCCCGACTGGGGCCGCTGGACGCTGTTCGGGCTCGAGCGCTCGGCGGCATTGGAGACCGATTCGCTGGAGTCGACGCGGCCGGTCGAGTACGAGGTGCGCTCGCCGCGGGACTGCGAGGGCATGTTCGACGTGCTGACGTACCAGAAGGGCGGCTCGCTGCTGCGCATGCTGCAGCAGTACCTCGGCGAGCAGCGTTTCCGTGAGGGCGTCAGCCACTACCTGCGCCAGCACGCCTACGGGAACACCGAGACGAGTGACCTGTGGGATGCCATCGAGTCGACGAGCGGCGAGCCCGTGCGGCGGATGATGGACTCGTGGATCTGGCAGCCCGGCTACCCGCTCGTCAGCGCCTCGGTCGACGGCGGCGAGCTGGTGTTGCGGCAGCAGCGCTTCGCCTTCGACGAGCGCACGCTCGACGGTGACCAGACGCCGACGACGTGGCTGGTTCCGGTGCACGTCCGGGCCGGGAGGCAGATCGAGGTGGTGTTGCTGGAGGCCGGCCAGGCGCGGGTCGCGCTCGACGATCCCGCCGCCCCCGTCGTCGTCAACGCCGGCGGGCACGGCTTCTACCGCGTCGCCTACGACGGCGAGCTGCGCGCCCGCATCTCCGGTGAGGTCCTCGGTTCGCTCGACGTCCTGGAGCGCTACAACCTGATCGACGATGCGTGGAACCAAGTGGTCGCGGGGCGGCTGGCCGCCGCCGAGCTGCTGGCGCTCCTCGAGGGCTTCGGCGGCGAGCGCGAGCTCGCCGTGTGGCAGGCGATCGTGCTGGCGCTACGCGGCCTCGGCCGCCTGCTCGACGACGAGGCGTACCCGGCGTTCCAGGCAAGGGTCGCCGCGCTGCTCGGTCCGGTGGTCGCCGACCTCGGCGAGCCGGTCCACGGTGAGGACGATCTGCGCGGCAAGCTGCGCGGCCTGCTCGTCGCCGCCCTCGCCATCCAGGGCGACGACGGGGCGACCCAGGCGCGAGGCGCCGAGCTGTACGAGCGCGAGGCCGCCGACCCCGGCAGCGTCGATCCCGAGCTCGTCGCCGCGGCGACGTCGATCGTCGCCGCCTGCGGTGACGCCGAGGTGTACGAGCGGTTGCTCGCTCGCTACCGCGAGGCGGCGACGCCGCAGGAGCAGCTGCGCCACCTGTACGCGCTGGCCGAGTTCGACGACGAGTCGCTGATCCTGCGCACGTGCGAGCTGGCGATGAGCGACGACGTGAAGACGCAGAACGCGCCGTACCTGTTGCGCTCGTGCATCGCCAACCGGCAGCACGGCGCGGCGGCGTGGACGTTCGTCCGCCAGCACTGGGATGCGGCCAACCACGCGTTCCCGAGCAACTCGATCGTGCGCATGATCGACTCCGTGCGCCTGCTCACCGACGAGCGCGTCGCCGCCGACGTGCAGGCGTTCTTCGCCGAGCACCCGATCGAGCAGGCCGCCAAGACCCTCGATCAGATCCTCGAACGCCAGCGCGTCAACACCGCCCTGCGCTCACGCGAGCACAAGCGCTTCGCGACGTCGCTGTCGTAGACAGTCGAGTACGTGGTGCCGGCTAGGCCCGCACCACGTACTCGAACGGCGCACGTACTCGACTGGGATCAGCCGCCGGCGGGGCTGGGGTAGTCGCCGGGTTCCTCGCCGGGCGGGCGTTCGGTGTAGATGGCGACGCTGCCGTCCTGCACGAACAGCGGTCCTCGTCGGTCCACTCACCCGGCAGGAAGCGCAGGCCGCCGTCGGGGTAGCGCCACATGCCCGGCGCCCTCGCGGCGCAGCTCGTCGGGTCCCGTCGTCGTCGGGTCCCACCACATCGCCGTGGCGTCGTCGATGCCGTGGTAGTCGACGTAGTCCCACAGCCCCTTGTCGCCCCAGCTCAGCGACGGCTGGCTGACCGCGCCCCGTGCCGTCGGGTTGGCGTTGATCAGCGCCTCCGACCACGTCTCGTGGGTGAGGTTCGGCCCGGTGTTCTGGAGGATCGAGTAGAACAGCGCGGCCTGCGGCTGGTCGACGCCGATCTCGGCGTCGGCCGGCGGCGCCACGCCGTTGAACCACTCGTACAGCGTCGGGTACCCGCTGATCTCCGGCTCCAGCGTGGCGGCGAGCTGGGTGACGCCGAAGGCGTGCTCCCACTGCTGCTGGTCGTACGTGCGGGCGAAGGCGTTGGTGTCGATGAGCGTGGCGGCGGCGACGATCCACTCCGGGAAGTACTCCTGCGCCGTCGCCTCGCGCGTGAAGTCACGCGGGGCGACCGGGTCGCCGGTGAAGATCACCGTCGTCACGCCGGCCGTCTTCAGGCGGGTGATCGCCTGCAGCGCGGTCTGCTGGATCGTCGCCGGATCGAGGGCGTACGGGATCACCTCGGCGAGCGGCGCCCCGGCCTCCTCCATCCTCGCCGGCCAGCTGCGTTGGCCAGCTCGGTCGACGCCGCGCTGGTCTCGATGTACAGCAACCCGAACGTGCGCTCGGTCGCCGCCAGCTCCTCGCCGGCGTGGGACGCCGGCTTGCCGATCAGCTGCTTGCTGACGAACTCGAAGACGTGGTCCTGCTTCTGCTGCTGGCTGCCGTCGATCGCCCACACGTACGGCGCCCGCTCCTGGTAGAACTCGGTCGGCTGGCCCGGCACGCACGAGATGCACATCACGCCGCGGGCGGCCAGCTCGTCGCCGAACGCCGGTGTCAGCGCCGGCCCCTGCCAGACGACGAACGGCTGGATCTCCTCGGCGATGCGCACGGCGTCGGCCCGCGCCGCCACCTCGTCGGCGGCGCCGCCGGTGGCGACGAACGGGATCAGCTCGACGGTCCGCCCGTAGGTCTCGTAGTACGTCTCGTAGAAGCGCACGACGTTCTGCATCGTCTCGATCTGCTGCTCGTTGGTGTCGTCGGAGGCGATGGCGTCGGTGATGTAGTTGATGATCGGGTCCTCCTCCTGGGCGAGGTAGTAGACGACCTTGATCGAGTCGGCCGTGACGCCCGGCGCCGTGGCCCCGCCGTTGTCGCCCTCGAACGGCGCGTAGCACTCGGGGGCGAAGTAGTCGGGGACGGCGATCGTGCCCCGCTCGGTGTCGCAGCGCTCGTCCCACTCGACCTCGATCCCCTGCTCCTCGGCGTCGGAGAAGCTCAGCGGGTACGTGATCTCGCCGCCGCTCGGCGCGGCGCGTCGACCGGCGGCGCTCGATGCCGGCGCCGTCGCCTCGCTCCCAGCCGTCGTGGTGTCAGGAGCGTCGGTCACGGCTGCCGACGCGGGTGCCGCCGACGGTCGATGCGGCGGCGTCGCCGTCATCGTCGTCGTCGTCGCCGCCGCTCGTCGCGACGAGCACGCCGCCGACGATGGCGACGACGGCGACGATCGCCGCGATCGGCCCCCATCGCCGCCACGCCCGACCGCTGCCTGACGAGGAGTCCCCCGCGCTCGCTGGTTGCATGTGCACTTACCCCCTCTGTTCCGGATCGGCTGATGGCGGCACTCGACGTGCCGAGGTAGGACTCGACGACCTGCGGGTGGGCGAGCACGTCGGCGGGCCGCCCGGTGGCGATGACCCGGCCCATGTCGAGGGCGACGAGGCGATCGGTGATCGAGCTGACGAGCGGGATGTCGTGCTCGATCACGACGAGCGCGGCGCCCATCTCGTCGCGCAGCCGGCGCAGCACCGGCGCCAGCGACTCGACCTCGCGCTGGGCGATCCCCGACGACGGCTCGTCGAGGAGGATCACCGTCGGGCGGTGGGCGACCTGGCAGGCGAGGTCGAGGACGCGGCGGGTGCCGGTCGACAGCTCGCGCACGAACGACGTGCGGAAGCGGGTCAGGCCGAGCAGCTCCATCAGCTCCTCGGCCCGGCGCGTGGTGCGCTCCTCGTCGTCGAAGACCATCGGCAGGCGCATCGCCGCGGCGAGCGCGCTGCGGTTGCCGACCCAGCGCTCGGTGGCCACCTCGAGCGTCTCCATCACGGTCATCTCCGGGAACAGCAGGGCGTCCTGGAAGCTGCGCCCGAGTCCGGCTGCGGCCCGCGCCGACGGGCTGGCCGGCCGTGATGTCGTGCCCGGCGAGCACGATGCGCCCGGCGTCGACGCGGGATGAACCCGGACACGAGGTCGAAGATCGTCGTCTTGCCGGCGCCGTTCGGACCGATGACGCCGACGATCTCCCGCTCGTGGACGTCGAACGTCGCCCCGTCGACGGCCCGGATGCCGCCGAACCGGCGGGTGAGGTCGCTCACCGCGAGGGCGACCGGGGCGTCGGCCGGCACCGGCGCGGTCGCGGCGGTCGCCGGCTCGACGGCGCCGCTCAGGAACACCGAGCGCAGCAGGTCGGGGCGCTCGAGCAGGTCGGCCGTCGGCCCGCTGAAGCGGATCGTGCCGCGCTCCATGAAGTACGCCCGGTCGGCGACCGTCAGGGCGACGTTGACGCTCTGCTCGACGAGGACGACCGCCACGCCGTCGGCCGCCAGCCGCTGGACGACCGGCAGCAGCTGGCCGACGACGACCGGCGCGAGGCCGAGCGACAGCTCGTCGATCAGCAGCACCCGCGGCCGGGCGATGAACGCCATGGCGACGGCGAGCATCTGCTGCTGGCCGCCGCTGAGGTCGGCCGCGGCCACGTCGGCACGGTCGCGGAGCACCGGGAACATCTCCAGCACCGACTCCGTCGCCGCCCGCACGCCGTCGGCGTCGCGCCGCTGCGTCCACCCGGCGAGTTGCAGGTTCTCGGCGACGGTCAGCCCGCCGAAGACGCCGGCGCCGCCCGGCACCTGGGCGACGCCGAGGGCGGCGATCTCGTTCGGCGGGGCGTGGGTGATGTCCCGGCCGTCGAGCACGATCGCCCCGCCGTCGGCCTCGACGACCCCGCTGATCGACTTCAGCAGCGTGCTCTTGCCGGCGCCGTTGGTGCCGAGGAGGGCGACGATCTGCCCCTCGCGGATGTCGATGTCGACGCCGAACAGCACCTGCCGGTCGCCGTAGCCGGCGTCGAGGTTGCGGACGATGAGCAGCTCGGCGTCGCCCTGGCGCCGGTGCAGCAGCGCCTCGCTGCGCGCCGCCATCGCCGTCCACACCTGGGCGATGTCGCCGGCGATCGACGCCGGACGTGCTGCCGAGGATGGCGCTGCCGATGCAGGAACAGCGGCACCATCACGAGCATCCCGATGCGGATCGTCCAGGCGTCGGCGATCCACCCGATCAGCGGCAGGACGAGCAGGCCGGGGATCACCCACAGCGAGGCGATGGAGAAGCCGGTCGCCCGGGCCCGGGCCGGGATGGCGAGCGAGAGCGTGGCGAGGATGCCGGGGGCGATGGTCGCCAGGGCGGCGGAGATGACGCAGTTCAGGGCGACGGCGACGACGATGTTCGGCGACAGGGCGAAGCCGACGGAGAGCGACCGACGTCGCCAGGCACACCTGGGCGAGGAAGCGCACGAGCCCGGCGACGTCGCTGGCGAAGCGGCGGGTGGCGATCCGCGCCCCGTACACGAGCCCGACGAGCTGGAACGGCTCGGCGATCGCCGCGGCGACGCCACGGGCCCGCTCGTCGAGGCCGAACTCCTGCTCGTAGAGCAGCGACGCCGAGGACGACGAAGCCGACGAGCGCGACGGCGAGGAACGGCAGCGACCACCAGATCCGTCGCAGCGTCGGCACCTTGTGGGCGATGCGCCAGCTCTCGGCGAACGACGGTGCCAGCTCCTCGGTGTCGACGACCTCGGCGCTCGCCCCCGTCGCGTGGCGCTCCCATCGGCCGCGGACGGGCTCGCGCAGGCGCAGGGCGAAGCACGGCGATCACGATCGTCGGGATCACGAACACGAGGAACGGCACGCGCCACCCGAACGAGTAGGCGAGCAGGCCGGCCGCCAGCGGGCCGACGAACGCGCCGACCGCGTTCGCCGCGCGGTGCGTGCTGTAGACCTTGTTGCGGGCCTCGATCGGGTAGTAGTCGGCGAGCAGCGAGTTGTGCGTCGGGTCGATCACCGCCTTGCCGATCGAGCTGCCGCTGCGGGCGATGGTCAGCACGACGAGGGTCGTCGCCAGGCCGGTCAGGCCGGAGAACACGGCCCACACGAGGGCGCCGCCGATCACCAGCGGCACGCGCGGTGCGCGGTCGGCGAACTGGGCGATCGGCACCTGCAGCGCCAGCGCGGCGATCCCGGCGAGGGCGACCAGCCCGAGCACGGTGGAGAGGTCGAGCCCGAAGGCGTCGCGGATCTCCGGCAGCAGGATGCCGAACGCCGTGCGGTCGAGCTCGTCGACGGCGTTGAAGCAGAACAGGATGACGAGCGGGTACGCCGGCTGCCCGCCGCACACGTCGCGCAGCCAGCGCTCGACCGCGGCTCACGGGACCCCCTCCAGCTCGCGCTCAGGCGCGGGCGCCGGTCGCCGTGCGCCGGGACGCTCGGTCCGCGCGACGCGCGGAGCACCCACCCGACGTACACGTCGCGCAGCCGCACGACGAGCGAGGCGAGGCCGCCGGGCACGACGAGCAGCACGAACAGCACGCCGATCGCCGGTCGACAGGAGGTACCACTCCGGAGCGGTGATGAACCAGTCCGTGCCGCGCAGGTAGGCGGCGCCGAGGACCGCGCCCCAGACCGAGCCGAGCCCGCCGACGACCGACGGCGACGAAGACGTCGAGGCTCTCGCCGGGGTGGTAGAGGGCGAGGCTGAACGCCTGGTTGAGGTGGACGAACAGCGTCCCGGCCGCGCCGGCGATGGCGCCGGAGATGGTGAACGCCGTCAGCTTGGCGCGCACGGCCGGGACGGCGAAGCTCTGCGCCGCCCGCTCGTTGTCGCGGATGGCGACGATCACCCGACCCGTCCGGCTGCGGCGGATGCCGATGACGGCGACGAAGATCAGGGCGGCGATGGCGATCGTGTACCAGTAGTACGCAGTCGCCCCGTCGATGTCGATGCGACCGAACAGCGCCGGCCGAGTGAGGCGCTGGTTGCTCGGCGGGAACCAGTGGAACCACTTCTCGTTGAGCACCCACGACTGCACGGCGAGGGCGAACGCCAACGTCGTGACGGCGAGGTACAGGCCGCGCAGCCGCAGCGCGGGCAGACCGATGAGGAACGCCGTCGCTGCGCCGGCGACGGCCCCGATGACCACCGCGAGCGTCAGGTCGACGTCCCACCGGCTCGTGCACGTGGCGCTGACGGCCGCACCGATGGCGACGATCGCCATCTGCCCGAGCGAGATCTGCCCGGCCCAGCCGGTCAGCACGACCAGCGACAGGGCGATGACGGCGAAGATCACGATCGCCGTCGCCTTGATCACCTGGTCGACGCGCAGCAGCGTCGGGATCAGCCACAGGCCGACGACCGCGAGCACGCCGACGCCGACCTTGGCGAGCCGGACGGCGCCGAGCCTGGCGACCTCGGGCGCCAGCGGGCGGACCTCCTCGACACCGCGCCACGTCGACGTGAGATCGGTGTCCCGCCGCAGTTGCTGGCGCCGTTGCAGCAGCAGGGCGATGAGCACGGCGGCGGCCATCAGCGGGTCGGCGAGCGCCGGGTCGTCGTGGTTCCAGCGCACGCCGTACTCGAGGATGCCGAGGGCGATGGCGGTCAGGGCGATCGTCGGCAGCCGGTTCATCCGCCCGATCACCAGCGCGGCGAGCGCCTGCACGCAGCGCGCTGACGCGGATGGCGCTGCCGAGCGGTACGCCGAGCACGGTGGCCTGGAGGAACAGGGCGAGGAACGACAATCCGGCGGCGAGCGACCACACGATCGTCGACAACCGGGCGACGGGGATGCCGAGCATCGCCGCCCGGTCGCCGCGCTCGGCCGCCGCCCGCACGGCGAGCCCCGTCCGGGTGCGCACCGAGGAAGAGGGCGACGCCGATCATCGCCAGCGGGGCGACGATCCCGGCGATCAGGTCGTTGGCGCTGAGCACGACCGAGCCGATCTCGAACGTCCAGTCGAACGGGGCGGCGATGCGCTCCGACGCCGCGTTGCGGCCCCACAGGCGCGGCGTGATGATCGCCAGGGCGACGAGCAGCGTGGCGATGCCGATCGTCGCCACCGTGAGCACGAGGCGGGGCGCGTTGCGGAACCGCCGGACGAGCGCCACCTCGACGACCGCGCCGAGCACGATCGAGCCGATCAGGCCGATGCCGAGCCCGAGCCAGTACGACCAGCCCCAGAACACGATGAGCCCGACGGCCAGGGCGACGGGAGCCGACCCGAGATCGGCCTGGGCGAAGTTGATGACCCGGTTCGCCCGGTAGACGAGCGCCAGGCCGACGGCGAGCAGCGCGGTGAGCATCCCGAGCACGACCCCACGCAGCCAGAGGCCGAGCGGCATGCCGAAGAAGATCAGCTGGACGGCGAGGATCGTCGCCGGCGCGGCGATCGCCGACGCCGCCACCATCGCACGTGATCCCGCCTCCCGGTCCGGCCGAACGTCACCCCCATGACGCGCCGCAACGTAGTTGCCGGAGCGACCCACTGGCGGGTCGGGCGCAGTCCACGGTCACTCGGCGGTGGGCCGCGCGGCTTGCCCGCGAACCCCGCCCGAGCATGGGACGGTGGAGCTGAGGGGAATCGAACCCCTGGCCTCAACAGTGCGATTGTTGCGCTCTACCAACTGAGCTACAGCCCCGAGGCGTCCGAGTGTACCGGCCGGTGCCCCAGCGACGCTTGGCGTCAATCAGTCGTCGTGATGCGCAGGTGTGGGCTGCGGATGCGCGTGGGTGCGAGCTCGAGCAGCCGGCCGGCGATGGCATCGATCGCACGGCTGACCTCACTCTCAGGCTCTCGCACCACCGCCGGTTCACCTTGGTCGGCACCCTCCCGTACGGCGGGCACGAGGGCGATCTGACCGAGCAGCGGGACTTCCAACTCGCGCGCCAGCAGCTCGCCCCCACCAACGCCGAACAACTCGTGTCGCTCGCCGTCGTTGCTCGTGAACCAACTCATGTTCTCGACGACGCCGGCCACCCGCAGGTTCACCTGGCGAGCCATGTAGGCGGCGCGCTGGGCGACGCGCTGCGGCGGCCGGCTGCGGGGTGGTCACGATGACGACCCCGGCGTCCGGCAGCAGCTTGGCCAGGCTCAACGAGATGTCGCCGGTGCCCGGAGGCATGTCGACCACCAACACCTCCGGCTGGTCCCAGAACACATCCGTCGCGAACTGCTCGAGCATCTTGTGCAGCATCGGACCTCGCCAGATGACCGGCGCGCTCTCCTCGGTCAGCAGCCCGACCGACATGACGCGCACCCCGTGCGCCTCCAGCGGCACGAGCAGCCCGTCGATGATGATGGGGCCACGGTCGATGCCCATCATCCGCGGGATCGAGAAGCCCCACACGTCGGCGTCCATCAGGGCGACCCGTCGACCTCGGCGGGCCATGGCGACGGCGAGGTTGGCGGCGATCGACGACTTGCCGACGCCGCCCTTCCCGGAGGCGATCGCCACGATCCGCGTGTGTCCGAACACCGTGGCCGGATCGGTTCGCTCCCCTTGCAACCGGCGACGCAACCGGCTGCGGTCCCGGTCGTTCATCGCCGTGAGATCGACGACGACCTCGGCCACCCCGAGGGCACGCACTGCCGACGCCACGTCCTGCCGGATGCGCTGACCCTGAGGGTGGCCGGCAACGGCCACGGCGAGCGACACGTCGACACGACCAGGCCGGACGACGACCCCCTGCACCATGTCGCACTCGCTGATCGGGCGTCCGAGCTCGGGCTCGACCACCGACCCAACGGCGGTCAGCACCTGCGCCTCGGACGGACTGGCGGACGTGGTCGACCCCCTTGCCGCGCGTGTCGTCACAGCATCGTAACCGTGGGTCGAGGAAGCGCACCACCAGTTCAGCCAGCCGAAAGCCGGGCGAACTCGGTCATCGGCAACCGGGTCCGACCGGTGAGAGGGCCTTCCATGATCGAGGTCAGTCGCCGCCAGTTCCTCCAAGGCTCCGTTGCGCTTCCCGGCGCCTTCGGCCTCCATGCGTTCGGCTTCGACGCCGAGGCCGCCAGCTGTCGAGGTGGGCGAGCTGAGGATCCAGAACGCCGCCGAGACGCGGACCGTGTGCCCGTACTGCGCCGTCGGCTGCTCGATGATCGCCTACACCATCGGTGGCGAGGCGCTGAACACCCAGCCGGTGCTCCTGCACATCGAGGGTGATCCCGACAGCCCGGTCAACGGCGGCAGCCTGTGCCCGAAGGGCGCCTCGGCGCTGCAGCTGGCGGTCAACCAGAAGCGCCCGGAGCATCCGATGTACCGGCCGGCGGGCGGCTCGGAGTGGGCGCAGATCTCGTGGGACGACGCCCTCGAGAAGACTGGCCCGCTGGATGAAGGACTCGCCGGGACGAGCAACTTCGTCGAGCGGGACGACGAGGGCAACACCGTCAACCGCCAGACCGGCTTCTCGTTCCTCGGCGGCGCCACCATCTCCAGCGAGGAGGGTTACCTCATCGCCAAGCTGATGCGGGCGCTGGGGACGGTGTACATCGAGCAACAAGCCCGGGTTTGACACGGTCCAACGGTGGCCAGTTTGGCCGCCAGCTTCGGCCGAGGGGCCATGACCAACCACTGGCGGGACTTCAAGAACACCGACGTGATCCTCGTCATCGGCGCCAACCCGGCGGAGAACCATCCGTGTGGCTGGAAGTGGGCCCACGTCGGGCGCGACGAGCGGGGCGCGAGGATCATCCACGTCGATCCACGCTTCACCAGGACCTCGGCGATCGCCGACGTCTTCGTACCGATCCGCGCCGGCACCGACATCGGCCTTCTTCGGCGGGCCTGATCAACTACATCCTCGAGCACGACGCTCTACCAGGACGAGTACGTCAAGCTGCACACCAACGCCTCGTTCATCGTCGCCGAGGGCTTCTCGTTCGACGACGGGCTGTTCTCCGGCTACGACGAAGCGACGCGTGCCTACGACACCGTCGACCTGGGACTACGAGCGTGAGGAGACGCACAGCCGAGCCGCCGAAGGCAACGCGGGCGTCGACCCGGGACTCGCCCAAGGGACGACTCCGACGGTCACCCCGTCGTTCGCCAGGGTCGACCCCGACCCTCGCCGATCCGCGCAGCGTCTTCCAGCTGCTCAAGCAGCACTACAGCCCGGTACACCCCCGAGGTCGTCTCGGAGATCACCGGGATTCCGGAGGACAAGTTCCTCCAGATCGCCGAGGAGTTCGGGCCGACCGGGACGGCCGACAAGGTCGGGCAGCATCGTCTATGCCGTCGGGCTCACCCATCACACCTCAGGGGTGCAGATGATCCGGGCATCGGCATCGTGCAACTCCTGCTCGGGCAACGTGGGCCGTCCCGGGCGGCGGCGTCAACGCCGAGCGGGGCCACGCCAACATCCAGGGCAACACCGACAACGCCATCAGTCCTGGGAGATCCTGCCCGGCTACCTGGCGATCCCGCGACCCGGGATCGAGACCATCGCCGACTACCTCGACACGGTCCCGGCGAAGCAACTCCGTCCCAACTCGATCAACTACTTCGGCACCAACTACCGGAAGTTCCTCGTCAGCCTGCTCAAGGCCTTCTTCGGCGACCGCGGCCACCGTCGACAACGACTTCGTGCTTCTCGCTGGATCCCGAAGCCCGACAAGAACTCGTCGTGGATGACCGTGCACGACGAAGCGCTAGCCGGTCGGCTCCATGGGCTCATCAACAGCGGGATGTCACGGGCGTCAACGATCGGTCCCGACTCGAACCGCGTGAGCGGAGTCGATCGGCAAGCTCAAGTGGCTCGTGATCATGGACCCGTTCCCGACCGCGGCCTCCGAGTTCTGGCGCGCGCCGGGGGTCGATCCGGCGAGCATCCAGACCGAGGTGCTTCTTCCTACCGTCCACGCACTGGATCGAGAAGTCGGGCTCGTTCGTCAACTCGGGACGCTGGGCCCAGTGGAAGCACGCCGGTGCTCGCCGGCCGACGGGCGAGGTCCGCGACGACAACTACATCCTCGCCCAGCTGTTACCTTCGGCTCGGCGGCTGTACGAGGAGGAGGGCGGCGCGCTTCCCCGATCCGATCCTCAACCTGACCTGGCCCTACTCCAACCCGGTCAACCCGCGCGCTCGAAGAGCTCGCCAGGGAGATCAACGGCGTCGACCTCACCACGGGCCAGCAGCTGTCGACGTTCAACGACCTGCAAGGACGACGGCACCACCAGCATCGGGCAACTGGCTCTACTGCGGGTCGTGGACCGAGGAAGGCAACCATGATGGATCGCCGCGGCACCGACGACCCGACCGGGCCTCGGGTTCTTCCACAACTGGGCCTGGTCCTGGCCCGCTCAACCGGCGGGTCTTGTACAACCGGGCGTCGGCCGACGCCGACGGAAAGCCGTGGGACCCGACGCGGCCTGGGATCGTCTGGAACGGCGTCGGCGTGGGTCGGCGACGTTCCTGACTTCACCCCGGACGTCGGCCCCCGGCGGACGGCAAGGGCGCCTTCATCATGACCGGTGAAGGCGTCGCCCGGCTGTTCGCCCCGCGGCAGCCTGATCATCGACGGCCCGTTCCCCGAGCACTATGAGCCGATCGAGTCGCCGATCGACAACATGCTGTCGTGCGACGCCGTCATACCCCGGCCACGTTCCTCTTCGAAGGGGCGGCCTGGCCAGCTTCGCCGAGGACGACTCCGAATTCCCGTACGTGGCCACGACCTACCGGGTCACCGAGCACGAGCACTTCGTCACCCAGTACGTGCCGTACCTCGTCGAGGCGATGCCGGACTTCTTCATCGAGCTCCCCGTCGAGCTGGCGGAGGAGAAGGGCATCAACAACGTCGACCAGGTCAAGGTGCCGCTCGAAGCGGGGCGAGGTCCAAGGCGTGGCCCTCGTCACCAAACGGATGCGGCCGCTGCGGCTCGGCGACGGCAAGGTCGTCTATCAGGTGGGGATCCCGGTCCACTGGCACTACGCCGGCGGTAACGGTGAGGGCGGAGGACAGCGCCGAGATGGCCAACCTGCTCACCCCCTATATCGGCGACGGCAACGTCCGCACGCCCGAGTTCAAGGGCTTCCTCGTCAACGTCGAGAGGGCCTGAGGAGGCCGGCATGCCACCGAACTCGGACTGACCGATCAGGCGGCAGTCGGCCACCCCCTCCTCGGGCACCAACATCCGTCGCGACACGCGTCGAGATTGTCGAAGCTGGTCGATATCGACCTGTGCATCGGGTGCAAGGCCTGCGAGGTCGCCTGCAAGGAATGGAACGATCTCGAGGTCGAGGAGACCTTCATCTTCGGCAGCTACCAGAGCCATCAGGATCTGACCGCCAACACCTGGGACCTGATGCGGTTCAACGAGGTCGACCTCGCCGATGGTGCCCTCGCCTGGCTGATCCGCAAGGACTCCTGCCTCCACTGCGACGAACCGGGCTGCCTTCTGGCCTGTCCGGCGCCGGGGGCCATCATCCAGTACGACGAACGGCATCGTCGACTTCAACCAGGACGAAGTGCATCGGTTGCCAGTACTGCGTGGCCGGCTGCCCGTTCGACATCCCTCGCTTCGATACCGCCACCAAGAAGGTCTACAAGTGCACGATGTGCATCGACCGGGTGTCGGTGCCGGTCTCGAGCCGGCGTGTGTGAAGGCCTGCCCCACCGGGGCCGATCCGGTACGGCACGCAAGGCAGGACATGGTCGCCTACGGCGAGGACCAAGGTCGCCAAGCTCAAGGCCCGTGGCTTCGACGACGCCATGCTCTACGACCCGTCGGGCGTCGGCGGCCTGCACATGATGTACGTCGTCCCCCGCGGCGAGATGCTCGGCGATTACGGCCTCCCGGAAGACCCCGAGGTGACGTCCACGTTCAGCTTCCTCGGCGCGCTGAAGGGGCTGCGGGGGGTCGGGGCGATCGCCATCTGGGCCGGGCTGATCGGCGCCGGCGTCTACTGGTTGCGCACCGGACGCACGGCGCCGCCGCCCGAGAGCGAAGCGGTCGCCCAGGCGAACACGCTCGGCGAGGTCGGACCGAACGGTTCCTCGGCCGATGAGCCGGACCGGCCCGACGTGTCGGCGTGACGGGCCCGAGCTGGGTGACCGCAGCGAGCGGAGCCAGGTATGACCGCCACCGCAGTGCGCCGGCCGAACCGCCGTCGCCGAGTCGGCGCCGGCCGAGGTGGACCGCTACAACCTGTTCGAGCGGATGGTCCACTGGCTGGTCGGCATCACGTTCGTCGCCTTGATGCTGTCCGGGCTGCGCGCTGGCCTACGCCCGGCTGGCCTGGCTGGCGGTCCTGTTCGGTGGCGGCCAGACGATGCGCGTGGCACACCCGTGGATCGGCGTGGCCTTCAGCGTCGGCGTTCTCCTGATGCTGTTCACGTGGGGCCGCGGAATGTGGCTCGACCGCCGGCGACCGAGCGTGGTTGCGGCGAGTTCGGAGCTACGCCCGAACCGGGCACACCGGCCTGGACGTCGGGCGATGGAACGGCGGACAGAAGGCCTACTTCTGGTTGGCGGTCGATCCTCATGATCGTGCTGCTCGTGACGGGGATCCCGCTGTGGTTCCCCGACATCGCCGGGCACGCGGCATCCGCCAATGGGCACGGCTGATCCACAACGCAGCGTTCCTGCTGATGGTCGGCGGCTTCATCATCCACGTGCTGCTGTCGGCGTTCATGTTCTCCGGAACGATGTCCGGCATGACGTCGGGCCGGGTCACCCGAGCGTGGGCGGCCTGGCACCATCCGCGCTGGTTCCGCGAGCAGACCGGCGACTCGACCGATCGCCCACGGTGAGACGCCGGCCACGGGGTGGTCCCGGCGAGTTCGGAGTCCGGCTGGACCGCGCCGAGCGCCTGCTCACCGAGCAGACCGGCGCGGCGCGTGAGCCGTTGTCCGTGCTGGTGGCCGTGGTTCGGCATCAGCGCGAGCGGGCAACGATCGTGAGCGGTGCTGGGCGTCGACCCGAGGCTGATCGATTCCCACTGCTCGACGTCGACGGCGTCGCCGGCACGGTCATCGCAGGAGCTGGGCACGGCGATCGACGTGCTCCACGGCGTGGTCCCGACGCCGCTGCGAGGAGGCCGCCGATCGGCTGGGTGCGCTTCAGCCCTCCGAGCTGGGAGCCGTCGTCGACACGTGGCTGGACGATGCGGCGCTCGTCGAACCGCGTCTCGGCTTCTGGGTCCACGTGGCCGCCGCTCCACTGCTCGAGCTCGGCGCCCGCGCCATCGCTCCTCCTGACGACTGGACAGGCGGGGCGTGCCCCGTGTGTGGCGGCGATCCGCAGGCCTCGGTGATCGCCGAGGAGAGCGGGGAGTTCATGGCCGGGTCGCCACGTTCCCTGGTCTGCGGTCGCTGCGCCAGCTGGTGGCCCTTCCCCCGCGTCACCTGCGTCGGCTGCGGCGAGGCTGACTCCCGGCGCATCGAGTCGTTCCTGGTCGAGGGCCAGCGGTGGGCACGTGTCGACACCTGCGCCACCTGCCACGGGTACATCAAGACGTTCGACCTCCGCGAGGGTGGCGCGATCGACGTCGTCCCCCTGGTCGATGATGTCGCCACCCTGACGCTCGACGTCTGGGCGCAAGGTCGCGGGTTCGCTCGCGCGTCGCTGTCGCTTGCGGGCGTGTGAACCGGCGCTAGACCGCCGCCGACCACTGGTCGACGCGGCGGCGCTGGGGCGCCGGCGGACGGTGGTGGCGGTGCACCTCGGAGCGACGGTGTGCGACCGGTGGCTCGGGTTGCACCTCGCGGGCGACCGGGCTCGGCACCGGCAGCTCGTCACGCTGGCGCAACTGGCCGAGCACGTAGACGTAGATGCAGAGCACGGTGAAGGCGGCGCAGGAGAACCACAACAACGCCTGAGCCTTCGTCGTGGCGGCGAGGAACAGCGAGCAGCCGGCCACGAGGGCGAGCACGAACAGCACGTTGGCGCGGCGGCGCCTGAGCGTCGTTGCGGCTGCGGGCAGTGGTTGCCGCCGGACGTGCGCCGTGGCTGCGCGGGCGCGGCGTGGCGTCGTACACCCGGGTGCGATCGGTGGGCGGACGGGCCGGGCTCGTACGCGCCGGCGTGGAGAGGGTCCCGTGGGTGCGCACCCCGGACCGCAGCGCCGGTCGGCCAGGAGCGGCCGGGCGACTGAGCGGCGACGGCGCCAACGGCCTGGCCATCGAGCGCATCGCCACACCGCGGGACGGCATCGCCCGCTGCAGGCTCGACAGCTGGTTGGCGAAGTCGGTGACCGACGAGTTGGGACGGTTCTCGATCCGGGACCGCAAGAGGGGCGGCACGAGCACGGCTGCCCAGGCGGCTGCTACAACGAGCAGGACCAGTTGTCCCATCAGTGAATCGCCCTTTGATCGCGGATAAGGGTCAGTCGCCCGTTCGTCAGGCGTTCTTTACGATTCTACGACATTGCGCGAGGGTGAGGCAACGACAGGTGTGCCAGACGGCACACCGCCATCCTGGTCGGCGACCTCCGGGCGGCGGTAATGGCCCGATCGCCCACCGGTCTTCTCCCACAGGGCGAGCTCACCGATGACCATGCCGCGGTCGGCCGACTTGCACATGTCGTAGACGGTGAGCGCGGCCATCGCGCAGGCGTGCAACGCCTCCATCTCCACGCCGGTGCGGTCCACGGTGTCGACCTGCGCCTCCACCGCCACGTGGTCGTCACCGATCTCGAAGTTCACCGACACCGACCCGACGAGGAGCGGGTGGCACAGCGGGATCATGTCCGACGTCCGCTTGGCGGCCTGGATGCCGGCGACCCGGGCCACCGCCAGCACGTCACCCTTCTTGACCTCCCGGTTGGCGATGGCGACGGTCGTCTCGGGGAGCATCATCACCTTGCACCGGGCGACAGCGCGCCGATGGGTCGGCTCCTTCGGCGTGACGTCGACCATCCGGGCCCGGCCCAGCGGATCGAGGTGGGTGAACGACAGATCGCTCATCACGCCATTGTCGCGCGTTCCGGGAGGGCGGCAGGAGCGGGGTGCCGTCAGCCGCCGATTTGCGACATCGAACGCTTGGGGCGGACGAAGTCGACCTGGTTGATGCGGTGGCCGGCCCACTTCGTGCCCACGGCGCGCTCGATGCGCCCGGCGAGCTGGTCGTCGTCCTCGCCGTTGCGGATCGCGGCGCGCAGGTCGAACTCGTCGGTGGCGAACAGGCAGGTGCGCAACTGACCCTCGGCGGTGAGCCGGACCCGGTCGCAGTCGCCGCAGAACGGCTTGGTGACGCTGGGGATCACGCCCACCGTGCCGACACCGTCGAGGTAGCGCCACCGGTCGGCCGGGGCGGCGCCGCGGGCGGGCAGCTGCTCGACGGGGTGGACGGCCGCGATGCGACCGATGATCTCGTCCTGGCCGACCACCGAGCGGTCGTTCCAGCCGCCCGACGCGTCGAGCGGCATGAACTCGATGAACCGCACCTCGACGCCACGGTCGCGGCCGAACTCGGCGAGGGCGACGATCTCCTCGTCGTTGACGCCACGCTGGACGACGGTGTTGATCTTCACCGGATCGAAGCCGGCCTCCTTGGCCGCCTCGATGCCGTCGAGCACGTGGTCGAGCTCGTCGCGACGGGTCATCTCGATGAACCGCTGGCGATCGAGCGTGTCGAGGCTGATGTTGATCCGCCGCAGGCCGGCCCCGCGCAGCTCGCCGGCGAGGCCGCGCAGGGTCGCCCCGTTCGTCGTCATCGCCAGGTCGACCGGACCATGCTCGGTGCGCAGGGTCGCCAGCCGGGCGACGAGGACCGGCAGGCGGTGGCGGACGGTCGGCTCACCCCCGGTCAGGCGGATCGAGTCGACGCCGTAGCGCTCGACCATCAGCCGGGAGATGCGCTCGATCTCCTCGAACGTCAGCACCTCGCTGCGCGGCAGCCAGACCATGCCCTCCTCGGGCATGCAGTACGTGCAGCGGAAGTTGCAGCGGTCGGTCACCGAGATCCGCAGGTCGCGGATCACGCGCCCGAATGGATCGACGAGATCGACCGGTGCACCCACGTGCCCAGGCTACGGGATCAACCCCGCAGCATCACCACCGCGACCTCGGTGCCAGCGGGCACACCGTCGCCGTCGGGCAGCACGACGAGGGCGTCGGCGAGGGCGCTGGCGGCGAGCTGGTGACTGCCCTGCGCCGCGACCGGGCGGACGTGGTAGCGCCCGTCGTCGGCGAAGGTGCCCGTCACGCGCACGAAGTGGACCTTGCCGTCGACGTGGCGTCGGAGGTCGCCGTCGGTGACGCCGACCAGGCTCGGCCGGGCGACGTGGCCGTGGCCCATCATCCGCCGCAGTGCCGGGCGGGCGAGCAGCTCGAAGCTGACGAGCGAGCTGACCGGGTTGCCGGGCAGCCCGAAGACGGGCGTGCCGTCGAGCAGGCCGAAGGCGAACGGCTTGGCCGGCTTGATCGCCACCTGCAGCCATTGCATCTCGGCGATGCGGCCGAGCACGGCCTTGACGACGTCGTAGTCGCCCATGCTCACGCCGCCGCTCGTGACGACGGCATCGTTGACGGACGCCGCGTCGCGCAACACGGCCTCGAGGATCGCCTCGTCGTCGGGCACGACCCCGCGGTGGTCGACGACGCACCCGGCCTCGGCCAACAGCGGGGCGAGCATCGTGGCGTTGCTCTCCCTGATCTGCCCAGGGCGCAGCGGCGACCCGTCGGTCACCAGCTCGTCGCCGGTCGACAGCACGGCGACGCACGGGCTGCCGGGACGATCGACGGCCGGCGGGCGTTGATGCTCGCCAGCACGCCGGCGACGGCCGGCGAGACGACCGTGCCGGCGGGGACGACGAGCTCGCCGGCGCGGACGTCGTCGCCCACGCCGCGCACCGATGCACCGGTGGTCAGCGCCCGGCCGAGGCGGACCCGACCGCCGTCGAGGCGCTCGCTGTCCTCGACCATCGCCACCGCGTCGGCTCCGGCCGGGACCGGTGCGCCCGTCATGATGCGCACCGCCTCGCCGGCCCCGACGACGCCCTGGTAGGGCTCGGCCCCGGCGGCAACCTCGCCGACGACACGCAGCTCGCCCGGCACGTCCTGGCGCGCGCACGGCGTAGCCGTCGACAGCCGAGTTGGCGAACGGCGGGACGTCCTCGGCGGCGACGACGTCGGCCGCCAGCACGCGCCCGACGGCGTCGGTGAGGTCGACGGTGACCGGCGCAAGCGGTGGGCACGCGTCGAGCACGAGCCGCTGCACGTCCTCCAGGTCGACCATCAGGACGTCCGGGCGAGGAGGTCGTCGAGGAACGTGCGCAGCTCCTTGCCCTTCGCCTGGTCGCGCAGGCCGAGCTCGATCGCCGCGGTGAGGAAGCCGAACGGCGTGCCGGTGTCGAAGCGGTCGATCCGGCTGATGACACCGTGGAACGGCGACCGCTGGGCCTGGGCGCGCAGGGCGTCGGTGAGCTGGATCTCGCCGAGCGCACCGACGCGACCGGCAGCGATCTCCTCGAAGACGTCGGGCGTGAGCACGTAGCGGCCGATGATGATGAGGTCGCTCGGCGCCTCGTCGATCGGCGGCTTCTCGACCATGTCGCCGATGGGGACGACACCGTCGGCGTCGACCGGTCCGGTCGGGGCGATCACGCCGTAGCGGCCGACCTCCTCGTGCGGCACCTCCTTGAGCGCCACGACGCTGCCGCCCGTCGTGGCGCACACGCCGTTCATGTGGGCGAGCAACGACGAGTCGCCCATCAGCTCGTCGGGGAGCAGCACGGCGAACGGCTGGTCGCCGATGGCATCGCGAGCGCAGCCGACGGCGTGACCGAGCCCACGCGGCTCGTCCTGGTAGACGATCGTCGCCGTCCAGTCCCTGCCGATGCTGCGGACGCGCTCGGCGAGCTCCGTCTTGCCGCTCGCCTCGAGGGCATCGAGGATCTCCGGCGACGGTTGGAAGTAGGCCTCCACAGCCGGCTTGCCGCGGCTGCTGACGACGACGATGTGGTCGATGCCGGCGCCCAGCGCCTCGTCGATGACGAGCTGGAGGGTCGGCGTGTCACCGATCGGCAAGAGCTCCTTGGGGACGGCCTTCGACGCCGGGAGGAACCGGGTCCCCATCCCGGCGGCGGGGATCACGGCGCTGCGGACCTGCATGGGCCGCACGGTAGCGTTCACCCTTCGATGCCCACGTACGTCTACAGGTTCGTCGACAGCGGAGAGACGATCGAGATCCAGCAGTCGTTCGACGACGACGCGCTGACCGAGGCCACCCACCCGGCGACCGGCGTCGTGATGCCGGTGAAGAAGGTGTTCACGCCCGTCGGCATCACGTTCAAGGGCGGCGGGTTCTACAAGACCGACAGCCGTGGCTCCTCGTCGCGCACGTCGTCGTCCGAGCACAGTCGAAGGACGGCTCGTCGAGCACCGACTCGACGTCGAGCAGCACGACGAAGGAGACATCGTCGTCGTCGGCGTCGTCGAGCGGGACGTCGAGCAGCACGACGAAGGAAGCGTCGAGCGCCAGCCTGACGCCGGTAGCGTCGGCGTCGCCGACATCCCCCGGAACGTCGATGCGATCCGGAGGATCCCGATGAGCCTCGTGGCCCGTGGCCGCTACGTGCTGGCCCGCCGACCCTGGCTGTACTGGCTGGGCGTCGCCATCCTCGCCGGCGGCTGCGGCCTCGTCGTGGCCGACGCCGCGGCAGGCGTCGACGGCGCTCGCCGCTCGTGGGGCGAGACGCGCGCCGTCGTCGTGGCGACGGCCGACCTGGCGCCGGGCGACGCCGCTCGCCGGGCGCACCGCGATCCGTGATCGGCCCGGCCCCGTCGGTGCCGGAGTCGGCGCTGCGCGTCGCTCCCACCCGGCTCGGTGGCCCGCCAGCACATCGCCGCCGGGGAGACGATCGTGGCCGCCGACGTGGCGGCGACGGACGGGCCGCGGTCGCTCGTGCCCGACGGCTGGTCGGCCGTCGCCGTCGCCGAGGCCGTGCCGAGCGGCGCGGCGATCGGCGACCCGGTCGTCGCCGCGGCAGGAGGGGTCGTGCTGGCGGGTGAGGGTGTCGTCGTCGGGCGGTCCGGCGAGGTCGTGCTCGTCGCCGTGCCTGCGGCCGACGCACCGGCGGTCGCCCACGCCGCGGCCACCGGCGAGCTGAGCTTGCTGCTGGTTCCCTGAGCGCGCGACCGGCTCACCGCCAGCCGGTGGCGACGATCACGAGCACGGCCACGCCGAGCGACGACCCGGTAGATCACGAACGGCATGAAGCTGTGCGTGCGCACCAGCGTCAACGTGCCCCACACCGCCAACCACCCGGCGATCCCCGATGTCACGATGCCGACGACCATCGGCACGAGGAGCCCGTCGGGGATCCCGTCGGCGGCGAGCCCGGCCATCTTGAACACGACCGCGCCGCCGGTGACCGGGATCATCATCAGGAAGCTGACGCGGGCAGCGGCGTCGCGATCGAAGCGGAGGAAGCGCGCCGCGGTGATGGTGATGCCCGAGCGGGACGTGCCCGGGTTGAGGGCGAGGGCCTGGGCCGCGCCGACGATCAGGGCGTCCCTGGCGCGAGTAGTCCTCGACCTTCCGCGTGCCGGTCGCCCGGTCGGCCCACGCCAGCAGCAGGCCGCCGAGGATCAGCGACACGGCGATGATCGTCGGCGTGCCGAGCCCCTCGTCGATCTGGCTCTCGAACACCGCTCCCACCGCCGCCGCCGGGATCGTCGACAGCACCAGCAGCCAGGCGATGCGGCCCTCGGTGGTCACCGGACGGTCGCGCCGGAACACCGCCCGCAGGCCCTCGCGGACGTAGACGACGAGGTCGTGGCGGAAGTAGGCGATGACGGCGACGAGCGTGCCGATGTGCAGGGCGACGTCGAACGCCTTCTCGACCGAGTCGGAGTCGAAGTCGTCCCAGCCGAACAGCCACGGCACCAGCAGCAGGTGCCCGCTCGACGAGATCGGCAGGAACTCCGAGAGCCCCTGCACGAGCCCGAGCACGATGGCGTGCAGGATCGGCATCGACAGGTTCTACCGCCGTCTGCATCCGAGTGTTCGGCGCTTCCGAGCGTTGGCGGGCGACGCCGTCAGCTCCAGCACTCGGATGGCCGCAAACACTCGGACTGGTCAGGCGCCGGACATCATCACGTCGCGGATCACCAGGCTGACGCCGGCGGCGCGCATCGGCAGCCAGTCGACGTCGCCGCCGACCTCGGCCACGTCGAGCAGCATCCGCTGCAGCGTGGAGGCGATGGTCAGCTCACGCACCGGCGCGCCGATCGAGCCGCCGCTGATCAGCATCCCCGACGCCCCGGTGGAGAAGTCGCCGCTGATCGGGTTGACGCCGGAGTGCAGGCCGGAGACCGACTGCACGAGCAGGCCGTCGTCGATGCCGGCGACGAGCTCGGCCTGCTGGCGGGTTCCGGGCCGCAGCTGGAGGGCGAGGCAACCGACGCCGGGCGTGCCGGCGAAGCCACCGCGCGTGGCGTTGCCGGTCGACACCGTGCTCGCCCGCCGCGCCGAGTAGCTGTTGTGCACGAACTGGCGCAGCGTGCCGTCCTCGATGAGCACGTTGCGCCGGGCGGCGAGGCCCTTCACCGTCGACGTCGGTCGCCGTGTACGCCTCGGGGTTGGTCGGATCGTCGACGAGCGTGACGACATCGGCGGCGACCGTCTCGCCGAGGCGGTCGCGGAACAGGCTGCGCCCCTTGACGACGCTCTCGCCGTTCAACGTCGCCGAGATCACACCGAGCAGCTGGGCGGTCACGAACGGGTCGAGCACGACGGTGAGGCGACGGCTCGGCGGCTTCGTCGCACCGAGCAGGCGCGTCGCCCGGTCGGCGGCGTCACGCGCCGCCTTGTCGAGGTCGATGCCGTCGGGCTGGCGGGCGACGCTGAAGCCGAAGCCGGTCTGCGTCTCGTCGCCGTCGTCGGCGAGGCTGCTGACGCTGACGTAGCAGCCGTTCTCCCTGCCGCTCTCGCGGACCCCGGTGGTCGTCGCCACGGCGACCTGGCCCCACGCGTCGGCGTAGTTGGAGTCGTCGATGCGCACCCGCGGATCAGCGGCGACGGTGAGCCGCTCGAGCTCCTTCGCCAGCTCGATCTTGCGGTCGGTCGGGTAGCCGGCGAGTGCGTCGTCCCACAGCGACTGCGGGGTGCGGGCCACGCCGTCGGGCTCGGCCAGGCCCGCCCACTCGTCGACGGTGCCGAAGGCGACGTTGTCGCGGGCCTCGGCGAGGACCTCGTCGACCGCGCGACGGGTCGAGCGTGCCGGCGTAGGCGAACCCGGTGCGCCCGTCGCGGATGACGCGCACGCCGATGCCCTCGCTCTGCGCCGAGACGAAGTGCTCGACCTCGCCCTGGTACACGCGCACCTCGGTCTCGCCGCCACGGGACACGTAGGCCTCGATCTGCTCGCCCGCCTGCGCCTGGGCGACGACCTTGTCGGCCAGCGCCTCCAGCTCGGAGTCCGCCATGCGTTCCCCGGCCACGCAGGCCGTTCCTGCCGCTCCATCGCTGGCGCTCGGTCGCTCGCATCGCTCGCTCGGCTCGCTCATGCTGCGGTGCCACCGATGGTGAGGGCGGCGACGCGCAGGGTGGGCTGGCCGGTGCCGACGGGGACGCCCTGGCCGTCCTTGCCGCACGTGCCGGGGCCACCCATGGCGAAGTCGTCGCCGACGAGGTCGATGTCGCGCAGCGCCTGCGGGCCGTTGCCGATCAGGTTGGCCTCGCGCAGCGGCTCGGTGATCTCGCCGTCCTCGATCAGGTAGGCCTCGGTCATGCCGAACACGAAGTCGCCGCTGGCCGTGTTCACCTGACCCCCGCCGAGCCTGGCGATGTACACGCCGTGCTCGGTGGCGCTGACGATCTCCGCCGGATCGGTGTCGCCGGCGTTGACGAACGTGTTGGTCATGCGGACCATCGGCAGGTGCATGTAGCTCTGCCGCCGGCCGTTGCCGCTCGGCACGCGCCCCTCCTTGCGCGAGCGCAGGAAGTCCCACATGTAGTCGGTGAGCACGCCGTCCTCGATGAGCACGTTGCGCTGCGTCGGGTGGCCCTCGTCGTCGACCGACAGGGCGCCCCACTCGCCGGGCATCGTGCCGTCGTCGACGACCGTGACGAGCGGCGAGGCGACCAGCTCGCCGGTCTTGCCGCGGTACACGCTGGCCCCCTTGCCGACGAGGTCGGCCTCGAGGCCGTGGCCGCACGCCTCGTGGAACAGCACGCCACCCGTGCCGTGCTTGATCACGACGGGCATCGACCCCGACGGCGCCGGGCGGGCACCGAGCTTGGTCAGCGCCTGGCGAGCGGCGTCACGGGCGAGCTCGTCGACGTCGACGGTGTCGAACACCTCGAACCCGATCGTGTGGCCCATCGACTGGAAGCCCGTCTGCATGCCCGTGTCACCGTCGGCCACGGCGCTGATCCGCAGCATGCAGCGGACGACCTCGTCGTCGGCGAGCAGCCCGTCGCTGTTGGCGATGAGCACCCGCTTGCGGCTGTCGCCGTAGCCGGCCGAGACCTGGACGATGGCCGCGCCGGCCGAGCGGGCGGCGTCGTCGACCCGTCGCAGCAGCTCGACCTTGTCCGACTTGGCGATCTCGTCCGGGTAGCGCTCGACGTGGTTCACCCGGCCGCCGTTCGACGCCGTGAGCGCCACGGTCCGCGACCCGCCACCGCCCCGGCTGGCGGCGGCGGCCGCGGCCTCGGCCGCCTCGCGCAGCCCGCGCTCGGTCAGGTCGCTCGTGTGGGCGAACCCGGTGGTCTCGCCGGCGACGACGCGGATGCCGGCGCCCCGATCGCGCCCGCTCGTGACCTGCTCGACGCGCCCGTCGTCGAGCCCCGCCGACGTCGAGCGCTTGTCCTCGGCGTAGATCTCGGCGAACTCGCCGCCGGACCGCATGGCCACCGAGAGCACCCGTTCGAGGACGTCGTGGTCGATCACCCGGCCAACGTTACCGGTCGGTTTCATCGCCGCTTCCGGCCGGTGGCCGCACGGCCGCGCGGCGTTAGCGTGGCGCGTCGTGACGGTGGCGACGGGCGTGCGGGCGGAAGTGACGATGGTGGTGGGCGACCAGGACACGGCGCGCGCCCTCGGTTCGGGCGACGTCGACGTGCTCGGCACACCCCGGCTGCTCGCCCTGTGCGAGGAGGCGTGCTGCCGGTGCGTCGCCTCGATGCTCGAGCCGGGCACGACGACCGTCGGCATGAAGGTGCGCCTCGATCACCTCCAGCCGTCGCCGGTCGGCACCAAGGTCGTCGCCGACGCCACGCTGTCGAAGGCCGAGGGCCGCCGGCTGACGTTCACCGTCTCGGCGTCCGACGAGCGCGGGCTGGTCGCCGTCGGCAAGGTCGTGCGCGTCGTCGTCGACGTCGAGCGCTTCATCGCCAGCTGTTCTTAGTCGGGTTCGACTCGCAGCCTGAGCTGCACGTCTCACGGAGACGCAGAACTCGTTGCCTTCGGGGTCGGCCATCGTGACCCACTGGTGGGGACCCTGCTGGCCGTCCCAGAGGCGCTTGGCGCCGAGCCCGATCAACCGGTCGACCTCCGCTTCTCGGGCGTCGGCCTCGAGCCGTCGCTGCAGATCGAGGTGGACCCGGTTCTTCACCGTCTTGGCTTCCGGCACCTGCCTGGAACAGCAGCCGCGGCCCGGTGCCGGCGGGGTCGCTGCACGCTGCGGCGATCTTCCACGCCAGGCGGCCGTCGATCTCGATCGTGTCGTCGAGCGTGGCGTAGCCGGCATCGATGATCTCGAGGATGCCGTCGTGGTGGTCCTCGACGTCGTAGCCGGTGGCCGCGGCCCAGAAGCGGTTGAGCAGGTGCGGGTCGGCCGCATCGATGCAGATCTGGAAGGCGGGGGTGGTCATCGGGATCCTCCGGTGTGGGTGTACAGGTCGAGCATGAGGGCGATCTCGGCGCCGTGGTGCAGTGCCTCGCGGGTGATGTGCAGCACCAGCGCCGCCATCGGGTAGTCGGCGAACGGTCCCTCCGCCGGCCCGCACGGCTGCGGCCAGCCCGTCGGGTCCGAGGGCGCGCACGCCGTCGATCCAGGCGTCGTGGTGGTGGTCGAGCAGCTCGACCCCGCCCTTCGCCGTCAGCGACCAGTCCGTCGTCTGGTAGTCGACGCTGCCGTCGCCGAAGTGGTTGGCGGCCCGCGCGCCGAAGATGCCGATGGCGATGTGCCCCATGCGCCAGGCGATCGTCGTCAGCGGCGGCGGATCGGGCTCGGGCATCGCGTAGTCCATCACCGCGTCGCCGGCACCGACCGCCATCGATGTCGTCGCCTCCGCGCGCGGGCGAATCGACCACATCCCAGGAGCCGGCTCCCACAGGTACTGCTCGTCGGTCAGCGCGTCCAGGCGGGGACGGAGGAAGCCGCCCCAGTGGAACTCCAGCTGGTCGACGAGCTCGTGCGTCCAGTCGATGTCCATGCCTCGACCGTACGCGACAACCAGGACCGTTTCTGTCCTCGTTGGCGGGAGAATGGTCCTCGATGGACGACGAGCTCGGCACGACGGGGCGGCTGCTCGAGGTGCTCTCGCTGCTGCAGGCCCGACCGCACTGGTCGGGCCCCGAGCTCGCCGACCGGCTCGGGGTCACCGTGCGCACCGTGCGGCGCGACGTGGAGCGCCTGCGCGGACTCGGCTACCCGGTGCTCGCCGACACCGGGGCGACCGGCGGCTACCGCCTCGGCACCGGCGGACGGGCGATGCCGCCGCTGATGCTCGACCGCGAGGAGGCCGTCGCCGTCGCCGTCTGCCTGCGCAGCGCGGCGACCGACACGCTCGCCGGCGGCGGCGAGGCGGCCGTGCGGGCGCTGGGCAAGCTCGAGCTGCTGCTGCCACCGACGCTGCGCCGCCACGTCGGCACGATCGGGTCGATGACCGCCCGCCTCGGCGGCGCCGGCAACCCGGTGTCGCCGGAACTGCTCGTCGCCATCACCCGCGCGTGCCGCGACTCCGAGCGGCTGCAGGTCCGCTACCGCGATGGCCGCGGACACACCACCGACCGCACGATCGACCCCTACCGCGTCGTCAGCACGGCGCGCCGCTGGTACCTCGTCGCACGCGACCGCGACCGGGACGACTGGCGCACGTTCCGCGTCGACCGCATCGACGAGCTGCAACCGACCGGTCACCGTGTGCACCTCGACGATCCGCCCGATCCGGTGGCGTTCGTGCAGTCGTCGATCACGACGGCGCCGTACCGCCATCACGCCCGCGTCGAGCTCGCCGCCCCGCTCGCCGAGCTCACCGATCTCGTGCCGCCCACCGTCGGCGTGCTGGAAGCGATCGACGGCGAGCACACCCTGCTCACGACGGGCGCCGACGACCTCGACCTGCTCACCTTCCACCTCCTCGGCCTCGGCGTCGACTTCCGGGTCGTCGAGACCGACGCCCTGCGCGCCCACCTCGCCCGCGCCGCCGAGCGGCTGGCGAACGCCGTCCACGCGCCGCGGTAGGGTCGCCGGCGTGAACGCCTCGCACGAGGATGTCGCCGAGTCCACCTCCACGACCGAGGCCGCGATGCGCCCGCAGAGCGTGCCGGTGAACGTCTACGAGGCGTCCGAGGCGCTCGTCGTCGTGGCCCCGCTGCCGGCGGTCAAAGCAGGCGACGTGTCGGTCGAGCTGCGCCCGGGCGCCCCGTCGACGGTGCGCTTCTGGGCCCACGTGCGCAGCGCCGGCCCGCGGACCTACCTGGTCCACGAGTGGGAGTACGGCGGCTACGAGCGCCAGATCGACCTGCCGACCGGCTACGGCCGCGGCGTCGAGGCCTCGTTGCACAACGGTCAGCTCGTCGTCCGCGTGCTGCGCGGCGAACCCGCCGAGGCGCTCACCGTGACGCCGACCTGACGCCCTCAGGCCTGGGCGAAGAACAGCTGCAGCTCGATCACCCCGTTGTCCTCCGCGGACACGACGATCGGCGCGCTCGGCACGCTCACGCCGTAGTCGGAGAACGTCACGTCGAGCGAGCCGACGACGACGATCGTGCCGTCCACCAACTGCGCCTCGAGCGGGATCGTGACGGCAGTGGTGACGCCGTGGATCGTCAGCTCGCCGACGGCGGTGACGGAGACCGTCTCGCCGCTCGTGACGGCGTCGCCGAGCTCGATCGGCTCGGTGAGCACGAACGTCGCCGTCGGGTACGCCGACGTCTCCAGCGCGTCCTGGACCCTGTCGTCGCGCCGGCCGTCGTTGGTCGTGATCGCCGTCATGTCCGCCTCGATCGTCGCCGCGGTGAGCGTCGTGCCGTCGATCGTGATCGTGCCGGACACGGTCGGGGTGCGCCCGACGGCGGTCGTCGAGCCGATGCCGGACAGCTCCTCCTCGACGCGGAAGCCGACGAAGGTGCCCGTCGAGTTCTCGTAGTCGAACGTGCCGACGGAGGTGTCGACCACCCACGAGCCACTGACGTCCGTCGCCGCCGAGGCGGTGGCGGAGGCGGCCGTGTCGAGCGTCTGGGTCGCCGTCTGCAGGTCGACCTCGGCCGGCGCGTCGTCCTTCAGGAACCACCAGGCGCCGGCGCCGGCGGCACCGATGAGCAGCGCCGCTGACGCGCCGGCGACGGCGAGCCGCCGCCGCCGGCGCGTTCGGCGCCCGCTCGGCTGAGAGGACGGCTCGTCGGAGAGGGGTTGGGGGGTGAGCGTTCGTGACATGGCCGCCACTGTGCGGGTCGAAGCTGTGAAGAAGCTGTGCGTACTCACAGCAAATGCTCAGCTTCGGCGGTGAGACTGGTGCCATGCCCGGAGAGCATCTGCTGATCGTCGACGACGAGGACAACCTGCGCTCGATGCTTGCCGCCGCGCTGCGCCACCACGGGTTCGAGGTCTCGACCGTGGCCAACGGCCGTGACGCCCTCACGGCCGTGGCCGAGGACTCGCCGGACCTCGTCGTGCTCGACGTGATGCTGCCCGACCTCGACGGCTTCGAGGTGTGCCGGCGGATGCGCTCGGACGGTGACCGCACGCCGGTGCTGTTCCTCACCGCCCGCGACGCCACCGAGGACAAGGTCCGCGGGCTGACGCTCGGCGGCGACGACTACGTGCAGAAGCCGTTCAGCCTGGAGGAGCTGGTGGCGCGCGCCACCGCCGTGCTCAGGCGCACCGGCCACGCTCGCGAGGACCGGACCGTCTACACCTGCGCCGACCTGACGATGGACGACGACGCCCACCAGGTGACGCGCCACGGCGTCGAGGTCGCCCTGTCGCCGACGGAGTACAACCTGTTGCGCTACCTCCTCGTCAACCAGGGCCGCGTGCTGTCCAAGGCGCAGATCCTCGACCACGTCTGGCAGTACGACTTCGGCGGCGACGGCGGGGTCGTCGAGACCTACATCGGCTACCTCCGCCGCAAGCTCGACGCCCAGGAGCCGCGCCTGATCACGACCGTCCGCGGGGTCGGCTACACCCTCCGGGCCCCGGCGCGCTGAGCTTCGTGCCGTGACTCGCGGGCTGTCGCTGCGGGCCAGGGTCCTCGCCGGGATGGGCCTGGTGGTCGTCGTGCTCGTGGTCGTCGCCCTGCTGGTCACCGCGACGACCCGGTCGTACCTGATCGGCCAGGTCGACGAGCGCCTGGACCTCGCCGCCGATCGGCCGGAGCGGGACATCGGCCGGCTGCCCCCACCCGGCGGTCCGGGCGGCCCGCCGGAGCGGCTCTCCGACCTCTACGAAGGGGTGATCGGGCCGGACGGCGAGCTGGAGACGCGCTCGCAGCCGAACCTCAGCGGCGACGATGCCGGGATGCCCGACATCGACGCCGAGCAGGCCGCCGAGGCGGCAGCGGAGGGCGAGCCGATCACCGTCGGATCGGTCGGTGGGTCCGGCGACCGGTTCCGCGTGCGCGTCACGGAGGGACCGAGCGGCGACCTGTACGTGACGGCGCTCCCGCTCGGCGACGTCGACGCGACGATGTCGCGCCTGGTCACCGTCGAGCTGGTCGCCACGCTCGTCATCGTCGCCGTGCTGGCCGCCGTCACATGGTGGGTGATCAGGCTCGGCATCCGCCCGATCAAGCGGATGACGCGCACGGCGACGGAGATCGCCGGCGGGGACCTGTCCCACCGCGTGCCGCCGACGCCCGCCTCCACGGAGGCCGGGCAGCTCGGCCTGGCGCTCAACCACATGCTGGAGACGCTGGAGACGGCGTTCGCCGAACGGGCCGCGTCACAGGATCGCCTGCGCCAGTTCGTCGCCGACGCGTCGCACGAGCTGCGCACCCCCGTGACGACCATCCGCGGCTACGCCGAGCTGTACCGCATCGGTGGCCTCGACGATCGCGGCGAGCTCGACGAGGCGATGCGGCGGACCGAGCAGGAAGCGGTGCGCATGGCCCGGCTGGTCGACGACCTCCTCGCCCTCGCCAAGTTCGACGAGGGGCGGCCGTTCGAGCACCGTCCGGTCGACCTGTCAGGGCTCGTCGCCGACGCCGCACGTGACGCTCGCGCCGTCGACCCGGCTCGCCCGATCACGTCGAACGTCGACGGCCCGCTCGTCGTGTCCGGCGACGAGGACCGCCTCCGCCAGGTCATCGCCAACGTCGTCGGCAACGCCCTCGTCCACACCGCCCGCGACGTCCCCGTCGAGCTCGGAGTGGTCGCCGTCGACGGCGAGGCACGGATCACCGTGACCGATCACGGCGCCGGCATGTCACCGGACGTCGCCGCTCGCGTGACGCAGCGCTTCTACCGCGCCGACCCGGCGCGAGCACGCGTCCGCGGTGGCAGTGGCTTGGGGATGGCGATCGCCGACGCCGCCGTCGCCGCCCACGGCGGCACGATCCACATCGACAGCGCGGTCGGCCGGGGCACCACCGTCACCGTGACGCTGCCGCTCAGGAGCTGACGAGCTCGCTCCGCCGCTCGGTGATGCGGCGGGCGACGCGGCCGCTCTTCTCCAGGCGGGCCATCAGGCGCTGGCGCGACTGCTCGGCCTCGGCGTCGAGGCCGGTGAGCTGGTCGATCTTCCAGTGCCGCAGGAGCACCGGCACGAGGATCTGCTCGTGGTGGATGACGAGGTCGTAGACGCCGGCCTTGGCGATCGCCGCGGCGTGACTGGCGAAGCCGGGGATCCCCCCTCCCGGCATCTCGAAGCCGAGGACCTGACGCTCGATCGCCGGCACCATCGTGCTCGGATCGAGCTCGATCGCCGCCGCGGCGAGGTCGCGGTAGAAGAGGTAGTGGAGGTTCTCGTCGGCCGCCACGCGCATCATCACGTCGTAGCCGGCGGGGTCGGAGACGAGGCGGCCGGTGTTGCGGTGGGCGATGCGCGTCGCCAGCTCCTGCAGGGCGACGTACACGAACCCGTCGGCGGCCGACGCCGGCTCGGGGATCAGGCCGCCCGACACCTGGGCCATGCGCGCCCGTTCGAGGGCGCGGGGATCGACCGCCCGGGTGACCATCAGGTAGCCGTAGATCGCCATCGAGTGGCGACCCTCCTCCGCCGTCCACCGCCTGGCCCACGCACCCCAGACGCCGTCGGCGCCGAAGACGCGCTCGATCGTGCGGAAGTAGTAGGGCAGGTTGTCCTCGGTCAGCAGGTTGACGATCAGCGCGCTGCGCACGGCGTCGTCGATCTGCACCCCGCCGAGGTCGGCGTCGGCTTCGCTCCACGGCTGGTCGGGCGTGGCGTCGCGCCCGCGCCCGTACGGGATGTGCTCGTGGGGGAACCACTCCTTGGTCGTGTCGAGGTGACGGGCGAAGAGCTGATCGACCGTGGGCTCGAGCTCACGGAGCAGGGCGGCGTCATCCATGCGGGCACAGCCTACCGACCAGTAGGTAGGTGCGACAAGGTTTCGGGTCAACCGAGGTTGGACGTCCGGGGGTAGACGTCGGAGGGGTCGGTGACGACGTTGACGACGTACGGGACGCCGGACGTCGAACGCCCGGTCGAGCGCCGGGCCGACCTCGTCCGGATCGGTGACCAGCTCGCCGGCTCCGCCGAGCGCCCGCACGACCTCGTCGTAGCGGCAGCCCGGCTGCAGGTCGCACGCCACGTCCCAGCCGTAGATCGCCTGCATCGGGTGCTTCTCCAGGCCCCACATCCCGTTGTTGCCGACGACCATCACGACCGGCAGGCCGTGGCGCACGAGCGAGTCGGCGTCCATCAGGCTGAACCCGGCGGCCCCGTCGCCGAGCAGGGCGACGACCTGGGCGTCGGGGCGGGCGACCCTGGCGGCGATCGAGTAGCCGAGCCCGTTGCCGAGGCAGCCGTAGGGCCCGGTGTCCAGCCAGCACCCCGGCTCGAACACCTCGACGTACTTGCCGGCGTAGGAGGCGAAGTCGCCGCCGTCGCAGATGACGACGGCGTCGCGGGCGAGGCGCTGGCGCAGCTCGCCGTAGACGCGGGTCGGCTTGATCGGTCCGTCGGCGGCGGCGAGCAGCGGGGCCTCGTCGGCGCGGGCGGCGTCCTCGGCGCGGCGCAGCTCGGCGATCCACGCCTCGTGGTCGACCCGATCGCCGGTGTGCCCGGCGAGGCCGCGAGCGTGGCGGCGATGTCGCCGACCACCGTCAGCACGTCGACGTGGGCGGCCCGCTGCGACTCGGCGTCGACGACGTGGGCGACGTCGGCCGCGCCGAAGCGCCCGAACCCGAGGCGGAAGTCGAGCGGCGTGCCGAGCACGACGACGAGGTCGGCCTGCTGCTTCAGCACGCCCGCGTGTGCGCAGGAACGCCAGCTCGTGGTCGGCCGGCAGCGTGCCGCGGCCGAGCCCGTTGGTGAACACGGGCACCCGCAGGTGCTCGACGGCGGCGGCCAGCTCGGCCCACGCCCCGGCCCAGTAGACGTCGCTGCCGACGACGAACGCCGGCCGCTCGGCGCCGGCGACGAGGTCCGCGAGGCGGGCGACGGCGTCGGGATCGGGCTCGGCGCCGCGGCTGCGTGCCGGGTCGGCCGACGGCACGCTGCCGGCGGACGGGCCGAACACGTCGAGCGGGAAGTCGAGGAACACCGGACCGCGGTGCGGCTCGGCGGCGAGGGCGATGGCGTCGTGGACCATCGTCCCCGCCTTCTCCGGGTCGGTGACGGTGGCCGCCTGCTTCGTGATCGACTGCAGGATCGGCACGTGGTCGAGCTCCTGCAGCGACCCGGCGCCCCAGCGGCGCTGCGGCGCCCGGCCGCCGAGCACGACGAGCGGTGAGCCGTTGAACCACGCCGACGTCACCGCCGACACGCCGTTGGTGATGCCCGGCCCGGCGGTCAGCGCGGCGACGCCCGGGCGGCGGGTGAGCTTGGCGTAGGCCTCGGCGGCGAACGCCGCCGACTGCTCGTGGCGGGTGTCGACCACGCGCACGCCCTGGTTGCGGGCGGCCTCGTACAGCGGCCAGATGTGTCCGCCGTTGAGCGTGAACATGACGTCGACGCCGAAGCCCCGCATCGCGGCCACCGCCTGCTCGCCGGCGTGTCCGTCGACCTGAATGCTCACGTCACGTGACCGTAACGGCACGTAGCCTGAACGGTCTATGCAGGTGGCCGAGGCGCGGGTCTTGCCGGAGCGGCAGCACCGCGTCTACTGGTGGAAGGAAGCGCTGATCGTCGTCGCCTTCTACCTGCTCTACTCCTGGACCCGGAACCAGTTCGGCTCCAACGCCGTGCCGGACGGGACGCCGGGCTTCGAGGCCTTCCACAACGCCGAGCACGTCATCCGCTTCGAGCGCCTCATCGGGCTGTACCACGAGGAGACGCTGCAGCAGCTGTTCCTGCCGTACCGCGTGTTCATCCAGTTCTGGAACACGTACTACGGCACGGCCCACTTCATCGTCACGCTCGCCGTGTTCGCCCTGCTGTTCCGGAAGCGCCCGGCGGTGTTCCCGGTGTGGCGCAACAGCCTGGCGATCATGACCGCGCTGGCCATCGTCGGCTTCGCCCTGTTCCCGCTGATGCCGCCGCGCCTGCTCGACGAGCCGTGCTCGGAGTACGGCGGCGCCTGCATCGAGAGCGACCTGCGGCCGGAGGGCGGCACGTTCGGGTTCGTCGACACGCTGGCCGAGTACGGCGGCCCGTGGTCGTTCGACTCCGAGGCGATGGCCGACCTCTCCAACCAGTACGCGGCGATGCCGAGCATGCACATCGGCTGGTCGACGTGGTGCGCCGTGGCGATGTGGCCGCTGCTGCGCCGGCGCTGGCAGCGCGTCGCCGTGTTCCTGTACCCGATGGCGACGCTGTTCTGCATCATCGTCACCGGCAACCACTTCTGGATCGACGGCGTCGGCGGCCTGCTGGCGTTCGCCCTCGGCACGCTCGCCGGCTGGGGCCTGCACCGCTGGAACCAGAACCGCCTCGACCGCAAGCACCTCCTCGCGCTTGGAGCAAGCCGCGCAGCTGACAGCCTCGTCGCCATCGCGAGTGTCGAGCGCCGTCGGAGTGCTGCAGGCCGGCGGCCGCACGCGAGACACTCGGACGGCGCGGCGAACGCTCGGATGGCCTCAGAAGATGTGGTAGCCGCCGTCGATCGTGATGACGTCGCCGGTGGTGTAGCGGCTGCGCCGGGCCGGCGAGGTACACGGCGATGCCGGCGAAGTCGCGTGCGGTCGCCCCAGCGGCGCATCGGGACCCGCGGCAGGTTGCGCTCGATGAAGCGGTCCCACGTCAGCGCGCCCGGCGGTCATCTCGCTCTCGATCCAGCCCGGCAGCACGGCGTTGGCGCGGACGCCGTGGCGGGCGTGCTCGACGGCGATGCCCCGCATCATGGCGATCAGCCCGGCCTTCGACGCCGCCGTAGTGCTGGCCCTCTGCTGCCCGAAGTACGCCGACCCCGAGGTCGTGAACACGAGCGAGCCGCCGGCCGTGTCGCCGTCCGTCGAAGCGCTCGACCATGTGCCGCGTCGCCTCCTGGGCGGTGTAGAAGGCGCCGTCGAGGTTGACGCGCAGCACCCGCCGCCACTCGTCGAGCGGTCATCTCGAGGAAGCTCGGCGCGGCGCCGCCGACGCCGGCGTTGACGAAGCACGAGTCGACGCGCCCGAGCTCGCCGACCGTCTCGGCCATCGACGCCGACGACGGCCTCGCGGTCGCCGACGTCGCACACGACGGCGTGGACGTCGCCGCCGAGCTCGGCGAGCCGCTCGACGGCGGCGTCGTTCTTCGCCGGGTTGGTGCCCCAGATGGCGACCGCCGCGCCGTGCGCGGCGAGCCCCTCGGCCATGCCCAGCCGATGCCGCTGTTGCCGCCGGTGACCAGCGCCACGTGGCCGGTGAGATCGAAGAGGGCCGTCCAGGCGACCGTGGCCCCGTCACCGTAGACCCGCTCGCGGCGGAACCCGATAGCGTCGGCTCGATGCTCCTCGAAGGGATCCGTGAACCCGAGGACCTGCGTGACCTCTCCTACGAGGACCTGACCGAGCTGCGCGGCGAGATCCGCGACTTCATCGTCGCCGCCGTCGCCGAGACCGGCGGCCACCTCGGCTCCAACCTCGGCGCCGTCGAGCTGACGCTGGCCCTGCACCGCGTGTTCGAGTCGCCGACCGACGCCATCCTGTGGGACACCGGCCACCAGGCGTACGTCCACAAGCTCGTCACCGGCCGGCCGCGCCGGGTTCGCCCAGCTGCGCCAGGCCGGCGGGCTGTCCGGCTACCCGTCGCGCGAGGAGAGCCGCCACGACTACGTCGAGAACAGCCACGCCTCGACGATCCTCTCCTACGCCTACGGCATGGCCGTCGCCCGCGACGCCGGGCGTCGACCCGCACCGCCACATCGTCGCCGTCATCGGCGACGGCTCGATGACCGGCGGGATGGCCTACGAGGCGCTGAACAACCTCGGCCACAGCCAGCGCCGGGTGATCATCGTCCTCAACGACAACGGCCGCAGCTACGCGCCGACGGTGTCCAACCTCACCGCCTACGATCCGCGGCGACGTCGAGCGGGACCAGCACGGCCTGATCAGCCGCATCGGCGACCGCCTGTCGCACGTGCTCACCGACGATCCGCCTCAACCCGACGTACGTGCGCCGCCAGCGCCGGCTCGAGGAGCTGCTGCGCGACGTGCCCGTCGTCGGCACGCCGGCCGAGAAGGCGGTCGAGGCGTTCAAGGCCGGCGGTGCGCGAGGTCCTCCAGCCGCCGTCGTTCTTCGAGGCGCTCGGCGTGCGCTACGTCGGCCCGGTCGACGGTCACGACATCCCGGCGCTCGAGCAGGCCCTGCGCAACGCCGTCGAGCTGTCGAGCGACGGGCCGATCGTCGTCCACGTGATCACCCAGAAGGGCCGCGGCTACCCGCCGGCCGAGGACGACGACGAGAAGCACCTCCACGACGCCCCGGTCTTCGACCCGTTGATCGGCCCGCCGAAGGCCGTGCCGACCGGCTACACGCAGGCGTTCGCCGAGGCGATCATCAAGGAGGCCGAGGCCGACGAGCGCATCGTCGCCATCACCGCGGCGATGGCCGGCCCGACCGGCCTGCTGCCGTTCCAGGCCGCGCTTCCCCGACCGCTTCTTCGACGTCGGCATCGCCGAGCAGCACGCCGTCACGGGTGCCGCCGGGATGGCGATGGGCGGGCTGCGGCCCGTCGTGGCGATCTACTCGACGTTCCTCAACCGGGCGTGGGACCAGGTCGTCTACGACGTCGCGCCTGCACCGCCTGCCGGTCGTGTTCTGCCTCGACCGGGCCGGCATCACCGGGCCCGGACGGCGCCAGCCACCACGGCGTGTACGACATGGCGCTGCTCGCCCGGGTGCCGGGCATGCGCGTGCTCGCCCCGTCCAGCGCCCAGGAGCTGCACCAGATGCTGCACGACGCGATGAGCCTCGCCGACGGCGGGCCGGTCGCCATCCGCTACCCGCGGGGCCAGGCCCGCCAGGTCGGCGAGCACGACGTCGGCGTCGGCATCCGGGCCCGGCGGATCCGCGTCCGCCGACGGCCCGGTCGAGGACCGGGTCTGCGTGCTGGCGATCGGCAAGCTCGTCGAGGCCGCCGAGAAGGCGGCCGATGCGCTCGCCGCCGAGGGCATCGACGTCACGGTGTGGGACGTCCGCTGCTGCGCCCCGCTCGACGAGGACATGCTCGCCGACGCCGGCGCGCCACCGCGCCGTCGTGACGTGCGAGGACGGCGTCCGCGACGGCGGCATCGGGATGACGATCGAGGACCGCATCGGCGCCCTCGCCCCGTCGACCGTCGTCGAGGTGCTCGGCACGCCGACCCGGTTCCTCCCCCACGACGGCCGGCCCGAGCGGATCCTCGCCCAGCTCGGCCTCGACGCCGACGGAATCGCCGCCGCCGTCCGCCGCCTTGCTGACTCCGCCGACGCGTCCTTGGCCGTCGAGCTGGAGCTGGCGCTGGAGCTCGCCGACGCGGCCGACGCCATCACGTTGCCGCCGTTCCTCGCCAGCGACGTCGCCGTCGAGTGGAAGGTCGACCGCACCGAGGTCACCGCGCTCGACCGGGCGGCCGAGGCGGCGATCGCCGAGCGCCTGGCCGCCGACCGGCCGCACCACCGCCTGCTCGGCGAGGAGCACGGCCGGTCGGGCGACGCGTCGTCGCCGTGGCAGTGGATCGTCGACCCGATCGACGGCACGTCGGGCTACGTCCGCGGCATCCCGGTGTGGGCCACGCTGATCGCCCTCGCCCACGACGACGACGTCGTCGTCGCCGTCGTGTCGGCGCCGGCGCTCGGCCGGCGGTGGTGGGCGACGGCGGGTGGCGGGACGTTCGCCGACGGCCGGCGGTGCCGCGTGTCGACGGTCGCCGCGGTCGCCGACGCCCAGGTCAGCGTCACGCTCGACCGCCGGCTGGGACGACCTCGGCCTGACGCCGGCGCTCGTCGACCTCGCCGAGGACGCCCGGCGGGCCCGCGGCTTCGGCGACTTCTGGCAGCACGCCCTCGTCGCCGAGGGCGCGCTCGACGTGGCGATCGACGCGGTCGGGGTCGCCGCCTACGACATCGCCGCCGTGCGCCTGCTCGTCGAGGAGGCCGGCGGCACGTTCACCGACCGCCACGGCGTGGCGACCCACGACACGACACGGCCATCAGCACCAACGGCCTGCTGCACGCCGAGGTCCTGCGCCGGCTCACACCCGGCCCGGCATCCCCCTGACGCGGCGGACGAGGTCGACGCTCAGGCGGGCCGGCGGGACCTGCTGGTCGACGGCGTCGATGACCCGGTCGAGCTCCCGCCCGACCCGCTCGGCGCGCCGCCGGCCGGTCGCCGCCAGCCCGCAGCCGGCGACGATGGCCACCGGCGCGGCGAGCAGGACGAGCGGCGCCGTGACCAGGGCGACGCCGACCACGCCGGCCGTCGCCATCGCCGCCGACGGCCGACGCCGGAGGCGGCGCGCACGGTGCGGTCGCGGCGGCGGTCGGCCTCGACGCGCACGACGCACGTGCCGACGCCGGTGTCGCGTGCCGTGCGGCGACCCGCTCGAGGTCGCCGAGACGACCCTCGCCGGTGGCGTGGCGCACGGTGCGCAGCGTGGCGCCGACGACTCCCGAGCGCTTGCTCCACTCGCCGCGGCCGTCGCGCGAGGCGGTCGCGCCGCAGGTGGTGCCCGGCGACGAGCCAGCGTCGATGCGGGCCAGCACCTCGTCGGCGCGCCCGGGCAGCTCCTGCTCGTCGATCACGACGGCTCGGCCCGACGAGCGGGTCGCCGACGTGCGCGGTCGGCGCCGGACCGAGCCGCTCGATGGCGATCGCCCGGCGCACCGCGCTCGCCGGGATGCCGACCTCGACGGCCGCGGCGACGAGGACGTCCTCGTCGATGGCGCCGTGGAGCAGCGCCTCGTCGGGCTCCGCACCTGCCAGCTCGCTGGCCCGGCGCAGCACGCGCTCGGCCGCCGCTCGATCGAGCATCGCCACGTCTCGCACGACCGTCAGGCTAGGACGTCTCCGTCCCGCCACGCCCGCCCGACGGCGACCGCGGCGAGGTTGGCGGCCGGTTCGTGGACACGGACGCCCCAGACGCCGGCCGCGGCGGCGAGCGCCGAGACGGCCACCGTGGCGTCGTCACGCGCCTCCGGACCGGCGAGGGCACGGAGGAAGCGCTTCCGCGACGCGCCGATGAGCACCGGACGGCCGAGTGCCACGAGCGCGTCGAGACGCTGCAGCAGCGCCCAGTTGTGCGCCGCCGTCTTGGCGAAGCCGATCCCCGGATCGACGACGATCCGCTCGGCCGCCACGCCAGCGGCCACCGCGGCGTCGACCCGCGCGGCGAGCTCGGCGCCGACCTCGGCCACGACGTCGTCGTAGTCGGCGAGCTCGTCCATCACGGCGGACGGCCCGCGCCAGTGCATGACGACGTACGGCACGTCGAGGCCGGCGACGACCTCGAGCATCTGCGCGTCGCCCTGCCCGCCGGTGACGTCGTTGATCGAGCACGGCGCCGGCAGCGACGCAGCGCGCGGCGACGGCGGCGCGCTGCGTGTCGATGCTCACGGCCATGCCCGCGCCGGCGAGCGCCGTCACGACGGCGAGCACGCGGCGCAGTTCCTCGTCCTCGCGTGACTCGCGCCGGCACCCGGCCGCGTCGACTCCCCACCGACGTCGACGAGGTCCGCGCCGGCGGCGACCAGCGCCAGCCCACGCTCGATCGCGGCCTCACGGTCGAGCCAGCGGCCGCCGTCGCTGAACGAGTCCGGCGTGACGTTCAGCACGCCCATCACGACGGGCCGGCCGAGGCCGCGCAGTGGCGCCGGCAGGCCGGCCGGTTCAGGCGTCGGGCTCGTCGCCGACCACCGAGACGAAGCTCACGCACGCGCCGGGGCCGCCGCCGAGGTTGTGCGTCAGCGCCTTGCGCTTGCCGTGCTGGTGGCGGCCTGGCGGCCGGCCGCCTCGATCGAGCGGATCTGGCGCTCGCCGGCCTCGCCGCGCAGCTGCGTCCAGCACTCGAACAGCATCCGCAGGCCGGAGGCGCCGATCGGGTGGCCGAACGACTTGAGGCCGCCGTCGGGGTTGACCGGCAGCTCGCCGTCGAGGTCGAACGTGCCGGCGAGCACCTCCTTCCACGCGAACCCGCGCTCGGCGAACCCGAGGTCCTCCATCAGCACCAGCTCGGTCGGCGTGAAGCAGTCGTGGACCTCGGCCATCGCCAGCTCGGCTCGCGGATCGGTGATCCCGGCCTGGCCGTAGGCGTCCTCGGCCGAGCGCACGACCTCGGTGAACGTCGTGTAGTCGTAGCTCGGGTCGATCGGTCCGGCCGCCGGACCGGCGATGAACGACAGCGCCTTGACGTACAGCGGGTGGTCGCTGTAGCGGTGGGCGTCCTCGGCGCGCACGATGATCGCCGCGGCCGAACCGTCACTGACGCCGGAGCAGTCGAAGATGCCGAGCGGGCCGGCGACGAGCGGGCTGCAGGCGATCGTCTCCTTGGGCACCTCCTTGCGGAACTGCGCACGCGGGTTGAGCGCCCCGTTGCGATGGTTCTTCCAGGCGATGCGCGTCAGCACGTCCTTCATCTCGTCGGGGTCGACGCCGTACTTCTTGGCGTACGCCGGGGCGAGCAGGCTGAACGAGGCCGGCGCGGTGACCGTCGCTCCGGTGCCGTCGTTGGCCGGGGCGGACATGACGAGACCGGAGTACCCGGAGTCCTTGAGCTTCTCCACGCCGATGGCCATGGCCATGTCGTAGGCGCCGGACGCCACCGCGTAGCAGGCGTTGCGGAACGCCTCCGAGCCGGTGGCGCAGTAGTTCTCGACGTGCGTCACCGGCTTGTGGTCGATCTTCAGCGGCCGGCTGAGGGTCAGCCCGGACAGGCCGGAGCCGAGCGTGCCGAGCCAGAACGCGTCGACGTCGTCGAGCGTGACACCGGCCGACGCCAGGGCGTCGGACGAGGCGTCGATGAGCATGTCGTCGGTCGAGCGGTCCCAGTGCTCGCCGAACGTCGTGCAGCCCATGCCGACGATGGCGACCTGGTCGCGGATGCCGTGTGATGCCATGTTCAGTTCTCCCGTCTCCGAAGCTTTCTCGCCTTCCAGAAATAGTTGTGCACGCCGCCGCTCGTGTAGAGGCGGCGGAACGTCATCTCGACGCGGTCGCCGATGGCCACCGACTCGGGATCGACGTCGGTGAGCTCGCACTGGAACCGGCCGCCGCCGTCGAAGTCGATGATCGCCGCCACGACCGGCGGGCTGAGGCTGTACGCCAGTCGGTCGACGGTGAACGTGGCGATCGTGGCCGGCACGTCGGCCATGCGCACCGGTTCCATGCGGTCGATCTCGCCCGAGCCCATGCTGACCCGCGACGGCGGCAGGTGGACGAAGCCGTTCTCGTCGCGGCTGCCGACGAAGCCGTACTTCCATGCGTCGGTGCGCGCCGAGGGCGGGGCGGCCGGGCGCTCGGGCTCGGGTCGGCGCGGCGGCTCGCGCCGGAGGAAGCCGCGCCACGTGAGGAACTGGGCGTACGGCAGGTCGTCTCGCGTCGCCGCGATGCGGTCCCTCACCGTGCGCCCTCGCCGGTACCGGGCGAGGGCGTCGGTCGTCCGCAGCAACCACACGTCGCAGCCGTCGGCGAGGACGACGACGGCGATCTGCTGTCCGGGCTCGGCGCGGTCGAGCACGTCGGCGAGGAGCAGCGCCCAGTGCGCCGTGCCGGTGTTGCCGACCTCGGCGGAGAGGTCGTCGGTGACGTGCCTCGGGGCGGGCGCCGATCGCGCGCGCTGCCGCCTTCACGGCTCGGGTGTGGGCGCCGGTGACGATGACGTGGTCGAGATCGGCAGCGGCGACACCGCTGTCCTTCAGCGCGGCCGTGACGGCCTGCTCGGCGAGGGGGACGTAGACGTGCTCGCCGAAGCGCTCCTCCCACACCTGCGACGACGGCTCGCCGGGCGTGCGCCAGCGGTCGGTGAACTCGGCGCTGACCGACGCCGACCCGACGACCTCGGCGATCACACCGTCGGCACCGAACGCCAGCGTGACCGCGGCGTCACCACCGTTCGTCTCGTCGGCCGAACCCGGCCGGCCGGTGCGGATGTCGGAGAGCACGGCGAGGCCGCCGGCGGCCTGGGCCATCCACGCCGCGCCGATGCCGGAGCGGATGGCGCCGGCGGCGTCGAAGGCGGGGATGGTGTCGGGCAGCCCGAGCGCGGCGTGGATCGCCGTGGCGTTGGTCTTGTCGGCGTACGCCGGCTCGGTGGTGGCGAACGCCAGCAGCCCCGGCTCGTACCCGTCCGGGACTGCGGCGAGGCAGCGGCGGCCGGACTCGACGCCCATCGACGTCGTGTCCTCGTCGTAGCTGGCCACGCTGCGCGCCCCGTGCCCGCCGCCGCTGCCGAGCGACTGGCCGATGGCCGATCGCTGCAGACGCCAGTAGGGCAGGTAGGCGCCGTACCCGACGATCCCTCGCATGCGGCCCGATGGTACGACCCATCCGAGTGTTCGGGGCCATCCGAGTGTGTGGTGTGCGGACGCTGGCGTGCCAGCACTCGGATGGATACGTTGCCGGAGATGGCACCAGACTTCCAGTGCATCCGCGTCTCGGTCGACGGCCCGATCGGGCGACTCGAGCTGCACCGGCCCGAGCGGCTCAACGCACTGTCGCGCCAGCACCTCGTCGAGCTCGCCGAGGCCGCCCGGTGGTTCGACAGCCAGCGCGGCGTGAAGGTCGTCGGCGTCACCGGCGCCGGGCGGTCGTTCTGCGCCGGGTTCGACCTCGACGACTTCGTCCGGCCCGACCCCGAGCTGCCGATGCGCGAGGTCGGCGATCTCGGCCGGATCATGGCCGAGGCCGTGACGGGGATGCGCGCCCTCACGGTCGTCGGCGTGCACGGTCGGTGCGTCGGCGGCGGTGTCGTGCTGGCCGCGGCGTGCGACCTGCGTGTCGCCACCGAGGACGCCGTGTTCTCGATCCCCGAGGTCGAGCTGGGCATTCCGCTGGCGTGGGCGGGGATCCCCCGGCTCGTGCGCGAGATCGGTCCGGCCCTCACCAAGGAGCTGGTGCTGACGTGCCGGCCGTTCTCGCCCGCCGAGGCGGCGGCGTTCGGCTTCGTCAACCGGGTGGTCCCGGCGAGCGATCTGGGGGATGAGGTCGACGCCCTGCTGCACCAGCTGGCGAGCCGCTCGACACTGACGCTGACGGCCACCAAGGGCCATGTCAACGCCGTCGCCGAGGAGATGGCGTCGACGGCGAACGGACGCCGCGACGGCGACGTCCTGGCGTCGGCGATCAACGACCCCGAGAGCAGGGCGGCCGGCCGCTCGTACCTCGAACGGCTGGCGGCGGATCGCGCCGCTCGGCCCCGTGCGTAGCATCGCAAGCGATGAGTCGCATCGACGGCATCGATCTGACGCAGCGCCTGAGCACGAAGGAGTACGCCGCCCGGCTCACCGAGGCCCAGCGGCGGTGGTTGCAGCTGCGCCTGCACATCGGCGGGCAGCTCGGTTCGGGTGAGCTCGGGCCGGGTCTGCTGCTCGTGTTCGAGGGCCCCGACGCCGGCCGGCAAGGGTGGGGCGATCAAGCGCGTGTGCGAGCCGCTCGACCCGCGTCACTACCGCGTGTCGACGTTCGCCAAGCCGACGTTCGACGAGAAGCGGCACAACTTCCTGTGGCGCTTCAACCACCTCGTGCCAGGGCTCGGCGGGATGTCCGTGTTCGACCGCAGCTGGTACGGCCGGGTGCTCGTCGAGCGCGTCGAGGGGTTCGCCACGGCCGACCAGTGGGGCCGCGCGTTCGAGGAGATCGTCAACTTCGAGCGGCTGATCGTGCTGGAGGGCGTGATCCTCGTCAAGTTCTGGCTGCACATCAGCGACGACGAGCAGTTGAGCCGGTTCGAGTCTCGGCAGGCCGACGCCCTGCGGCGCTGGAAGATCACCGAGGAGGACTGGCGCAACCGCAAGCGCAACCGCGAGTACGACGCCGCCGCCGACGAGATGTTCGAGCGCACCGACCACCACCTCGCGCCGTGGAACCTCATCGGCGCCGACCAGAAGAAGCACGCCCGGGTGCGTGCGATGGAGGTGCTCAACGAGCGCGTCGAGCAGGGCATGCAGCGCTGGGGCTTCCCCGTCCCCTCCGCCGACGACCTGACGTAGTGATCGCGCCCTACGAGTAGTAGGGGTTCTCGCCGGTCGCGTGGTCGGTGAGGTCCTTGACCCGCTCGACGCCGTCGATCGCCTCGACGAGCATCGTCTGCACGCCGTCGAGCATCGTCAGGCGGCTCATCGAGCAGCCGTGGCAGCCGCCGCCCATCGTCAGGATAGGCGGTGCCCTCGCCGTCGTGGCCGACGTAGGTGACGAACCCGCCGTGCACGGCGAGTGCGGGGTTGACCTCGCCGGACACCATCGCATCGATCTCCGCCGACAGCTCGTCGTCGCTGATCAAGCCGTCGATCACCGGGGCGGCCGGACGATTGGGGTTGCGGATGACGAGGCCCTGGGTCTCGGTGTGGTCGAGCGTCGCGCCCTGCAACAGGTCGAGGTCGCGCTGGGGGACGATCACCTTCAGCCCGTCGTGCGTGCGCACCTCGTCGGTGAACGCGGCGCTCAGGAACTCGTCGAAGCTGAGGTCGTAGCGGAAGTCCTCGCCGGGGCCTGACGCCAGCTCGAGGCGCAGGCCGAGCGTGTCGGCATCGGGTTCGGCGTCGCGCAGCTCGAGCAGCTTGGCCAGCGCAGCGGGCGTGATCTCGATGATCGGCTCGCTGGCGGTGGCGCTGTCGGACGCGCTGGAGCAGAGCCGAGGCCGGCGAGGGGACTCATGACTCCAGGCTACCGGCGCGCCAAGTGTGACAACCGTGCTGCAGGGTTCGGGTCGCAGCCAAGCTGCTCCCCTCACCTGCCGAGCTCGCCGCCGCCGCTGCGCAGCGGCGCTCACCCAGCTCACGTGTGGCAACATCGCCCGCGTGACCGAAGGCAGTCGCAAAGCCGTCCTCTACGCCTTCTTCGCCAACCTCGGCATCGCCATCACCAAGTTCGTCGGCTTCCTGATCACGGCGTCCGCGAGCCTGCTCGCCGAGGCGGTCCACTCGCTCGCCGACACCGGCAACCAGGCGCTGCTGCTGCTCGGCGGCAGCCGGGCGCGCAAGGCGGCCGACCGCGAGCACCCGTTCGGCTACGGGCGGGAGCGCTACTTCTGGGCCTTCGTCGTCGCCCTCGTGCTGTTCTCGATGGGCGGCCTGTTCGCCCTCTACGAGGGCATCGAGAAGATCCGCCACCCGCACGAGGTGTCCAACCTCGGCGTCGCCATCGGCATCCTCGTCATCGCCATCGTGCTGGAGTCGATCTCGCTGCGCACGGCGTACCGCGAGGCCAGCCACGTGAAGGACGCCGACACCACGTGGTGGCGGTGGCTGCACCGGTCGAAGCAGCCCGAGCTGCCCGTCGTGCTGCTCGAGGACATCGGCGCCGAGATCGGCCTGTTCTTCGCCCTCACCGGCGTGCTCCTCGCCCACTACACCGACGAGCCCCGGTGGGACGCCGTCGGCTCGGTCGCCATCGGCGTGCTGCTCATCGTCATCGCCATCGTCCTCGCCATCGAGATGAAGGGCCTGCTGATCGGCGAGGCGGCGTCGGACCGCGACCTCGAGCGGATCGTCAGCTCACTCGAGGGGGCGCCCGACGTGCGCCGGCTGATCCACCTCAAGACCCAGCACCTCGGCCCCGAGGAGGTGCTCGTCGCCGCCAAGCTGGAGTTCTCGCCCGAGCTCTCCACCGAGGAGCTGGCCGAGGCGATCGACGGTGCCGAGGCGGCGCTGCGCGCGGCGGTGCCGATCGCGCGCGTCATCTACCTCGAGCCAGACGTGTACCGCGCGCCCGCGCCGGCGTGACCGCCCCCGCCGGGCGCCGCCAGCGGGCGATGGCGTCGCCCGGCCTCGTCGCCATGCTGCTCGCCGTCCTGGTGTTCTCCAGCAGCTCGTCGATCGTCAAGTGGGCCGAGACACCGGGATCGGTCGTCGCCTTCTGGCGGATGGTCATCGCCGTCGTCCTGTGGTGGATCGTCATCGCCGTCCGCCGGGTGTCGACCGGCCGGCCGGCGCCGTCGCTCGAGACGTGGCGGCGGGTCCTGCCGGCCGGGCTGCTGTTCGGCCTCAACATCACCATCTTCTTCACGGCGATCAACAACACGAGCATCGCCCACGCCGAGTTCATCACCGCCCTCAGCCCGCTGGCGCTGGTCCCGCTCGGTGCGCTGCTGTTCCACGAGAAGCCCGACAGCCGGGCGCTGCTGTGGGCCGGCCTGACGCTCGTCGGGCTGGCCATGGTGCTGTTCCTCGGCGGCGACGAGGGCGGCGCCACCGTGGCCGGTGACGCCCTCGTCGTCCTCGCCGTCGCCACGTGGGTCTCCTACCTGTTGACCAGCCGGCAGGCGCGCGGCACGGTCGGCGTCGTCGACTTCATGACGACGATGATGCTGATCGGGATGATCACGGCGACCCCGATGGCGCTGATCCTCGCCGGCGACGAGCTGTGGCCGCTGACCGCCAAGGGCTGGATCTCCGTCAGCCTGCTCGCCGTGCTCACCGGCATGCTCGGCCACGGGCTGATCGCCTTCGCCCAGCACAAGGTCGACGTCGGGACGATCAGCATCATCCAGGTCGCCCAGCCGGCGATCGCCGTCTGCTGGGGCTACCTCCTGCTCGGCGAGGCGATCCGCCCGGCGCAGGTGCCCGGCATGATCCTCGTCATCGTCGGGTTGGTCGCCTTCACGATCGTCAGCCAGCGACGCGCCCGTGCCACCGCTACCATGGTCGACGACCAGCACGGGGAGCTCGCGGGACCAGTGGGCTGAGAGGGTGGCTGCCGCCGCCGACCCGAGAACCTGAACCGGGTAATGCCGGCGGAGGAAGTACGACGCATGACCAGCGACGACGACCGTGGTGGTGATCACCGGCGCAGCGCCGCTCGATCGCGCGCGCCGTCGCCGCCATCCCGCGCGACGCCACGATCATCGCCGCCGACGGCGGCCTCGACCACGCCAGGGCGGCCGGGCTCGACCCGAGCATCCTCGTCGGCGACCTCGACTCGATCTCGGCGATCGGCCTGGCGTGGGCGTCGGAGCACACCGAGGTCGTCCGCCACCCGGTCGACAAGGGCGCCACCGACACCGAGCTGGCCGTCGCCCACGCCGCCACGCTGGCGCCGCAGCGGATCCTGCTCGTCGCCGGCCAGGGTGATCGCCTCGACCATGCCGTCGCCGCGCTCGGCGCGCTCGGCGCGCCGGAGCTGGCCGCGTGCGGCTCGTTGGAGGCGTGGTGGGGCAGCGACCAGCTGTACGTCGTCCACGCACCGGGCTCGATCGAGCTCGACCTGCCCGCCGGCACGGTGTTCTCGGTGCTGGCGATGCACGGCCCGTGCCGGGGCGTGACGCGTGACCGGCGCGCGCTGGCCGCTCGACGGCGCCTCGATCCCGCCGCTCGTCGGCCTCGGCGTGAGCAACCAGGTCGCCGAGCCGCCCGCCGTGGTCGGCGTCGACGACGGCATCGTGACCGTGATCGTCCCCGGAGCCGCCTCGTGAAGGTCGTGCTGCGGCGGTCATCGCCGCGGGGCTCGTCGCCGGCGCTGCGGCGGCGACGACGGTGGGCGTGACGTCCATCACGCTCGTCACCTACAGCTCGTTCCCCGAGGCCGACACGTCGCTCAACGACGCGCTCGCCGCGTTCAGCGAGGACACCGGCATCGCCGTCGAGGTGCTGCGCGCCGGCGACACCGGCACGATGGTGTCCAAGGCGGTGCTGGCGTCGGGCAACCCGGAGGGCGACGTGATGTTCGGCGTCGACAACACGTTCCTGTCGCGGGCGGTCGACGCCGACGTCTTCGAGCCCTACGAGGCCGACGGCATCGACGCCGTGCCCGACGAGCTGCGCGCCCTCGTGCCCGAGGCCGAGGCCACCCCGATCGACTTCGGCGACGTGTGCATCAACTACGACATCGCCTGGTTCGACGAGCACGGGCTCGACCCGCCCGCCGACCTGGCGGCGCTCGCCGATCCGGCGTACCGCGACCTGCTCGTCGTGCAGAACCCCGCCACGTCGTCGCCCGGCCTGGCGTTCCTCATGGCCACGATCGCCGAGTACGGCGAGGACGGCTGGCGCGACTACTGGGCGAGCCTGCGTGACAACGGCGTCGAGGTCGTCGACGACTGGGAGCCGGCGTACTACGAGCGCTTCTCCGGGGCGAGCGACGGTCCCAAGCCGCTCGTCGTCAGCTACGGCACGAGCCCGCCGGCGGAGGTCGTGTTCGCCGACCCGCCGATCGACGCGCCCGACGACGGCCGTCGTCGACACGACGTGCTTCCGCCAGGTCGAGTTCGCCGGCGTGCTCCGTGGCACCGAGGCCGAGGACGAGGCCCGCCAGCTCGTCGACTTCCTGCTGTCCGAGCCGTTCCAGGCCGAGCTGGCGCTCAACCTGTTCGTCTACCCGGCGAACGCCGACGTCGCCCTGCCCGAGGTGTTCACCGCCAACGCCACCGTCCCGAGCGACCCGGCGACCCTCGACCCGGCGACGATCACCGCCAACCGCGAGACCTGGATCGACCAGTGGACCGACACCGTCCTGCGCTGATCCATCCGAGTGTTCGGCGGCCATCCGAGTGTCGGAGTGCCGGCACGCCGCACCCCACGCACTCGGATGAACTCCAACACTCGGACTGGCTGCAGCGCTGGGGGTCGTGCCGGTCGTGTTTCTCGGGGTGTTCTACGTGTGGCCGTTCGTGACGCTGCTCGCCCAGGGGTTGCGGCCGGCGACGATCGCCGAGACGCTGACCCGCTCGTCGACGTGGGAGATCGCCTGGTTCACGCTGTGGCAGGCCGTCGCCAGCACCGTGCTGACGATCGTCGTCGGGCTCGCCCCCGCCCACGTCCTCGCCCGCTACTCGTTCCCCGGCCGGCGGCTGCTGTCCAGCCTGCTCGTCGCCGCCTTCGTGCTGCCCACCGTCGTGATGGGCGCCGCCGTGCTCGCCCTGCTGCCGGCCGGCGCCGAGCGTGGCGTGCCGGCCATCCTCGCCGCCCACGTGCTGTTCAACCTCGCCGTCGTCGTGCGCACCGTCGGCACGGTGTGGGACCACCTGCCGCCCGACCTCGAAGCCGCCGCGGCCACGCTCGGCGCGTCACCGTGGCGGACGTTCCGCGAGGTCACGCTGCCGTTGCTGCGCCCGGCGATCCTCGCCGCGGCGTCGATCATCTTCGTCTTCACGTTCACGTCGTACGGCGTGATCCGGGTCCTCGGAAACGTCGGGACGACCACGATCGAGGTCGAGATCTGGCGCCGGGCGACCCAGCTCGGCGACATCGGCACCGCCGCCACGCTCGCCGTGCTGCAACTGGCGGCGATCGGCGCCGGCGTCGTCTGGTCGTCACGCCAGCAGCGCCGCCACAGCCGGGCGCTCGCCCTGCGCCCGATCGACTCGGCGGCGCACGCCCCCGCCCCGGCCGCCAGCGCCGGTTCGTGGTCGCCGTCGCCGTGGCGACCGCGATCGCCGTCGCCGCCCCGCTCGTCGCCCTCGTCGAGCGCTCGCTGCGCGCCGGTACCGGCCACTCGCTCGCCGCCTGGCGCAACCTCGGCCGGGCCGAGGTCCGGCCCGGCATCCGCGTCGGCGTCGACCCGCTCGACGCGATCGCTCACGTCGCTGCGCACGACGGTCGTGGCGACCGTCGTCGCCGTCACCGTCGGCGCCCTCGCCGCGCTCGCCATCACCGCGGCCCGGCGCAGCGGGCGCCTGCTCGACACCGGGTCTGATGCTGCCGATCGCCACATCGGCGGTGACGATCGGCTTCGGGATGCTGATCACGTTCGACGTGCGCGCCGGTCGACTGGCGGGCGTCGTGGTGGCTCGTCCCCGTCGGCCAGGCGCTCGTCGCCGTGCCGTTCGTGGTGCGCACCGTCCTGCCGGTGCTCCGCGGCATCGACCCGCACCTCCACGACGCCGCCGCCACCCTCGGCGCGTCGCCCGTGCGGGCGTGGCGCGAGATCACCGTCACCCACCTGCGCCGGCCGCTCGCCGCCGCCGCCGGCCTCGCCGCGGCCATCTCGCTCGGCGAGTTCGGAGCCACCAGCTTCCTGTCCCGCAGCGGGTCCGAGACGATGCCCGTCGCCATCGAGCGCCTGCTCGGACGCACCGGTCGCCTCGTCCAGGCCCAGGGTTACGCGCTGGCCACTCTGCTCGCGGCGGCGACCGTGGCGATCGTCCTCGCCCTCGACGCCACCGGCGACCGGCGATCGGCCACCGTTGAAGCCGCGATGCTCGAGATCGTTGACCTCACGGCCGGGTACGGCGAGCGACCGGTGCTCGACGGCGTGTCGCTCACGGTCGGCGACGGCGAGGTGGTCGCCCTGCTCGGACCGTCCGGCAGCGGCAAGAGCACGCTGCTGCGCGCGATCGCCGGCCTGCTCGCCGGCATCCGCCGGGCAGCGTCCGCCTCGACGGCGTCGACATCACCGCCGTGCCGACGCACCGTCGCGGCATCGGCATGGTGTTCCAGGACGAGCAGCTGTTCCCCCACCGCGACGTCGCCGCCAACGTCGCCTTCGGGCTGCGCATGCAAGGGCTCGACCGCGGCGCAACGCGAGGCGCGGGTCGCCGAGATGCTCGACCTCGTCGGGCTCGCCGGTTACGAGCACCGCGCGGTCACCGAGCTGAGCGGCGGCGAGGCCAAGCGCGTCGCCCTCGCCCGATCGCTCGCCCCGTCCCCTCGCGCCCTGCTGCTCGACGAGCCGCTGACCGGCCTCGACCGCGAGCTCCACGATCGTCTCGCCGTCGAGGTCGCCCGCATCCTGCGCGAGGCGGCGACGACCGCGCTGCTCGTGACCCACGACCACGCCGAGGCCGAGGCGGTCGCCGACCGGGTCGTCACGATCGACGAGCTCGGCGGGACGAGGATCAGCGTCGTCGAGCTGGCGACCGCCGACACCTACGAGCTGCGCCGGCGCGTGCTGCGCACCGGGACGCCGTCCACGCGACGTCGTCGTTCGACGGCGACGACGACCCGACACACGACGCACCTCGGCCTCGCCGACCACCGCGGCGCCGTGGTCGCCATCTCGTCGTGGACGCCGAAGCCGTGTCCCGATCGCGCCCACCGCGCACGACGTCCAGCTGCGCGGCATGGCCGTCGATCCCGACCGGCGAGCGCCGTGGACTCGGTGCCACCCTGCTCGCGGCCGGCGTCGACCGAGCCTTCGCCGCCGGGGCCGAGACGGTGTGGGCGAACGCCCGCGACACCGCACTCGGCTTCTACGCGCGGCACGGCTTCGAGGTCATCGACGACGGGTTCCTCGACACGACGACAGCACTCCCGCACCACCGCATCCGGCGCTACCCGGTCCTGAATTTCCGCTTCCGGGATCTGCCGACACCCATGAGGGGCGAGGCACTCGCGCAACCACCAGGAGGTGGAACGAATGGCGTCAGATCCGGCCGCCGCCGAGCTCCGGCGACGTGCACTCGCGCTGCGTGCGCTCGCCGGTCGGCTCGAGTGCACACCGCTGCTGACGCTGCACCGGTGGGCCGGCACCGACACGTGGACCAGCCCGCGGGCCGACGAGCTGCGCGCCCAGCTCGCCGGCGATCGGGCACGTCTCGGTTCGGCCGCCGGCGAGCTGCGTGAGCAGGCGCGGCGCCTGGAGCGCCGGGCCGACGCCCTCGACGCGGCCGGCCACGATGCAGGTCCGCTGAGATGGCCGGCACGTGCTGCGCTACGACCCCGAACGGATCCGCGACCTGCGGCCGCCGCGCCCTCGGCGCGGCGACGGACCTCGCCGGACTGACCAGCGACGACCCGGCCGCGGCCGGCGCGATGCGCGCCGTACGCCAGGCGCGCGATCACCTCGAGCACGACTGGCTGCCGCTGCTCCGCGGCCTGGCCGGCAGCGACGCCATGCTCGACGTGGTCGTCGTCCGTGCCGGTCGGGCTCGCCGAGTCGACCGACGACCCCGAGGCGGTGGACGCCGTGTTCAGCCGCCCTCGGCGGCGCCGGCACCGCCGAGCTGCTGCTCGAGCTCGGATCGCGGACCGACGACGCCGACGAGGCGCTCGCCGCGGCGACCGCCGTCCGCCAGCGCCTCGTCGAAGCCTCGCGCCGGTCGGGCCTCCCGCCGACGTTCGCCCGCGACTTCGTCGATGCGTGCGTCGCGCAGCCTCGACCGACCGGATCGCAACCCCGGTGTCGCCCTGTCGTTCCTGCTCGGCGGTGGGTCGCTGGGCACGGCGTTCCTCGTGGCGACCACCCGGGCGATCGTCGAGCACGAGCTCGCCGCGGCCGGCGACGAGCCGGAGTACGGCGGATCGCTGTGGGGGCGGGGCACCGGGATCGGCGGCCCACCGTCCATCCTCATCGACCCGCTCGACCGCGAGCGCGGGGACAGCCCCGAGCTGCGGCCTGGAGGCGACCCGATGATGGCCGTGCTCGACGCCCTCACCCACGACGCCGACGCCGGCCGCGAGGTGTTCACGGACGAGCCGGTCGCCCGCTACCTGCTCGGCGAGCGCGACTACTGGATGGACGGCATGCGCCGGCTCGCCGAGGCCGCGGCGGCCGCCGCCGAGGATCGACCGCTCGTCGCCTCGGCGTTCGTCAACCACGTCGGGTCGCGAGGCGCCGAGGAGGTCCTCGGCATCTACGACGTCGGACCCGTCCGTGATGCGGCGGCGACCATCCTCGGCCACCACGTCGCCTCCGTGCAGCACGCCGTCCTCGTGCCGGTGCAGGCTCGACCCGCCGGTCGCCGGCAGTCGTCCCGATCGCCGACGAGGTGCGTGGCGAGCCGATCGTCGGCGCCCTGTTCGACGAGGCGGCCCTCGACGTCGTCACCGCCCTCGCCGTCGGTTCGGCCGACCGGCACGGCCACGATCCGGGTCGCCACCGATCGGCTACCAGCAGTCACAGGCGGCTGCGGGCGTCGGGCGCATCGCCGACGGCGAGATCGCCGATCCCGATCGCTTCCTCCGCGAGGCGCTCGCCGACGCCGCCCGGCTGGAGGCCCACATCGTCGGCCACGTCGGCCACCGCGCCGAGGCGATGGGCCGGTCACGCGACGACGTCATCACGTTCTGGACCGACGCCGCGTCGGAGGCCGTCGACATCGTCGACGTGCCCGGTCTCGACATCGTGGTCGACCCGGCGGCAGCGGCGATGGCCGAGGAGTTCGCCGACCACGAGGCGGCGGCGGCGCGCGACGCCGAGGCCGATGCCGACGCCGCCGCCGACCGGCTGACGTACGTGTGGTACCGGGAGCTCTACGGCCAGGGCGTCGTCGTGCCGGACCTGCCGGCGAGCGCCGTCGACGGCGGTGAGCTCGTCCCGTGGGAGGCAGTTCCACGAGCTCGGCGCCGGCGATCGGCAGACCGTCCGCAACCTGATGGAGGAGACGACGGGCGCGGTCAACATCGACGGCAACGCCCTGCGCGACGTCGTCAAGACCCACCAGCTCCCGATCTACGACGAGCTGCGACTGAGCGTCAGAAGATGCCGGCCGGCTCGAGGCCGTCGATCTCGACGCGGCCGAGCAGCCAGGCCAGCCGCGTGTGCGGTGGCAGGCGCTTGGCCGCCTCGGGCAGGCCGGTCATCCCCATCGGGCGGCGGGCGTTCCAACGCATCTCCATCAGCCCGAGGTCCTCGCGCACGAACTCCCCCGGCCAGTCGTCCGGGCCGTACCCCAGCCCGAGGTCGGCGCGGTGCACCTCGACCTCCTTCCACCGGCCGAACACCAGGCGGCCGACGGTGACCTCGCGACCGTCCGGCTCCCGGCTGATCCCGTCCCACCTCGTGTGCCGCGACCACGCCGCCTCCAGCCGTTCGCTGGTCGCCGCGACGTCCGCGACCAGCTCGCCCGCCGGACGCGTGCTGCCGGCCTCGATGTCGGCGTTGCGCGAGTCGCCCGGGTAGCGCTCGACGACCTCGCCCCGCTCGGCGGCGTCGAGCACGCGCGCGATGCTGTCGGCATTGCGGGCGATGTGCGTCAGCACGTGGCCGACGGTCCACCCCGGCAGCAGGCTCGGCGCGGACGGGTCGAGATCCGTCGCCGAGCCCGGCGAGCATCTCGTCGAGCCCGCGGTGCGCTGCCGTGGCCCCGGCGAGGTGACGCTGGAGGGATCGATCCTGGGCCATGGCCAGCACGCTACGTGCCAGGCTGGACGGCATGCAGCTCGGGATGATCGGCCTCGGACGGATGGGCGCCAACATGGTCCGGCGGCTCGAGCAGGCCGGCCACGAGTGCGTCGGCTACGACATCGACGCCGCCGCCGTCACCGAGCTGGCCGGCGAGGGCATGGCCGGCGCGGCGTCGCTCAACGGCCTCGTCGACCAGCTCACTCGACCACGGCACGTGTGGATCATGGTGCCTGCGGCGTTCGTCGACTCGACGATCGCCGCCCTGGCGCCCCTGCTCGACGAGGGCGACGCGATCATCGACGGCGGCAACTCGTGGTACCACGACGACATCCGGCGGGCCGCGCCGCTGGCGTCCGAGCACCGCATCGAGTACGTCGACGTCGGCGTCAGCGGCGGCACGCACGGGCTGGAGCGCGGCTACTGCCTCATGATCGGCGGCCCCGCCGGCACCGTCGAGCGGCTGACACCGATCTTCGACACCCTGGCGCCGGGCATGGGCGACGCCGAGCGCACCCCCGAACGGGTCCGACTCGGCGACACCCCGTCGACGGCCGAGCGCGGGCTGGTTGCACTGCGGGCCGACCGGCGCCGGGCACTTCGTCAAGATGGTCCACAACGGCATCGAGTACGGGCTGATGGCCGCCTACGCCGAGGGCCTCAACGTGCTCGCCAAGGCGGACATCGGCGCCGAGTCGCACGCCGCCGATGCGGAGACGGCGCCACTGCCGAACCCCGAGCTGTATCGCTACGACTTCGATCTGGCGGCGATCACCGAGGTCTGGCGACGAGGGTCGGTCGTGTCCAGCTGGCTGCTCGACCTCACCGCCCAGGCGCTCGCCGTCGACCCCAAGCTCGACGCCTACGAGGGTCGGGTCAGCGACTCCGGCGAGGGTCGCTGGACGATCCTCGCCGCCATCGACGAGGGTGTGCCGGTGCCCGTGCTGTCAGCGGCGCTGTACCAGCGGTTCAGCTCGCGCGGCCGCTCCGACGTGGCCGACAAGGTGCTGTCGGCGATGCGCGCCGGCTTCGGCGGGCACATCGAGCGCACGGAGTCGAGTCGATGAGCGAGCGGTCACGATGAGCAGCCACCCGCCGACGCCCTGGTGCTGTTCGGCGTCGACCGGCGACCTCGCCAAGCGCAAGCTGTTCCCGGCGCTCTACCAGCTCGAGCGTCGTGGCGAGCTGAAGGTGCCGGTCATCGGTGTGGCCCGCAGCGACTGGACCGACGAAGACTTCCGCCATCACGCCAAGGAGTCCGCACGCGAGCACGTCGACGACGTCGACGAGAAGGTGCTCGACGAGCTCGCCGGGCGCATGGACCTGGTACAGGGCGACTACGGCGCGGCATCGACGTGGGAGACGCTGCGCGACACGCTCGACCGGTGCGGCTCGGAGGTCGCCGTCTACTACATGGCGATCCCTCCCGACATGTTCCCGATGGTCGCCACGTCGCTGGCGAAGGTCGGCCTGAACGCTCGCGGTCGCATCGTCGTCGAGAAGCCGTTCGGGCGTGACCTGCACTCCGCCGAGCAGCTCAACGCCACGCTGCACGAGGTCTTCCCCGAGGAGCGCATCTTCCGCATCGACCACTACCTGGGCAAGGAAGCGGTCGAGGACCTCCTCGTGTTCCGCTTCTCGAACATGCTGCTCGAGCCGGTGTGGAACCGCAACTACGTGCGCAGCGTGCAGGTGACGATGGCCGAGTCGTTCGGCGTCGAGGGGCGGGGCAGCTTCTACGAGGGCGTCGGCGCGATCCGGGATGTGCTGCAGAACCATCTGCTGCAAGTCGTCTCGCTGCTGGCGATGGAGCCGCCCGTCGGGCCCGAGTCCTCGTTCCTGCACGACGAGAAGGCCAAGGTGCTGGCGGCGATGGAGCCGATCGACCCTCACTGCATGGTCCGCGGGCAGTACATCGGCTACCGCGAGGAGCCCGGGGTCGACCCGCTGTCGACCGTCGAGACCTACGTCGCCACCCGCCTGTGCATCGACTCGTGGCGCTGGGCCGGTGTGCCGTGGTACGTGCGCGTCGGCAAGGCCCTGAACCAGTCGGTCACGGAGGCGGTGGTCGAGCTCCGCGAGCCGCCGCAGCTGCTGTTCGACGAGGCCGGCGGGCCGCCGCCCGGGCGCAACCTGATCCGCTTCCGGCTCGGCGCCGACGACGGCGTGACGTTCGCCCTGCAGGCCAAGACACCCGGTCCGCACCTCGACAGCCAGGAGGTCGACATCAGCGTCGACTTCGCCTCGGCACTCGGCGAGCGCCATGACGCCTACGAGCGCTTGCTCAACGACGCCATCGACGGCTCGCCACGCCGCTTCGCCCGCCAGGACGTCGTCGAGCGGACGTGGGCCGTGATCCAGCCGGCGCTCGACGAGCCGGGTGAGATCCACCCGTACTTCCGCGAGACGTGGGGCCCGTCGGAAGCGGACCGCGTGCTCGGTGGCGACAGCTGGTTCGACCCGTCCTGAGGCTCCGGTGCTGCTGCTCGTGCGCCACGGCGAGACGGACGCCAACCGGCGCGGCCTGCTGCTCGGTCGTGACGACCCGCCGCTGACAGCGGACGGCGAGTCGCAGGCGGCCGGCCTCGCCCGATGGCTGCCTCGGCCGGACGTGCTGATCTCCAGCCCGCTCGAGCCGCGCCCGCCAGACGGCTGCCGCGCTCGGCACCGACATCCGCGTCGACGAGCGGTGGACGGAGATGGACTACGGCGAGTTCGACGGAGCGGCACCGTCCGACGTGCCCGCCGCGATCTGGGAGCGCTGGCGCACCGACGACGGGTACGCCCCGACCGGAGGCGAGTCGGTGGCGTCCGTCGGCCGGCGGGTGGCCGAGGCGTGCCGGGAGCTGGCCGAGCCGGCGCGCACGTCAGTGGTCGTCGTCGTCAGCCACGTCAGCCCGATCAAGGCGGCGCTGGCCTGGGCGCTCGACGTCCCCGTCGGTGTGGCCTGGCGGCTGTACGTCGAGGACGCCAGCGTCAGCCGCATCGACGTCGAGCCGAACGGGCCCGTCGTGCGCTGGTTCAACCGCGTCGGCCAGTGACTCGCGGAGCACGCCGAAGAACGCCGCCGCCGCGTCGGCCCACGTCGGCAGCTCGGCGCCGCGCGCGCGTGCGGCCGCCGCCAGCTGCGTCCGCCAGGCGTCGTCGTCGGCGAGCCGGCCGATGGCGGCGCTGAGCCCCGTGACGTCGCCGGGAGCCAGCAGGCTGCCTTCGACGCCGTCGGTGATCAGGTTGGGCAGGTTGCCGCTGCGCCAGCCGACCGTGGGCAGACCGGCGCGCAGCGCCTCAGCGGCAGCGGTGCCGTACATCTCGACGCGCGTGGGCAGGGCGAACACGTCGGCGCCGGCGTACAGGCCGGCCACCGTCGACCGGTCGACGGGGCCGTGCACGACGACGCGCCCGGCGAGCCGATCGTCCTCGAGCTGGCGGCGGATGCGACGGGTGTACCGGCGATCGACGTCGTCACGACCGGCGAGGTGCAGCGTGACGGCGCTCGCGCAGGCAGCACGCGCACGGCGTCGAGCAGCTCGTGCACGCCCTTGTTGGGGAGCCAGTTGGCCACGCACAGGACGGCGATCCGCCGACCGCGCCGCAATCCCGTCGCGGCGGGCGACGGCGGGGAGGTCGCAGCCCGGCTCGACGACCCGGACCCGTTCCGGGTCGAGTCGCGTGGCTCGCCGATCAGCTCGTCGGCGAGCGACCGGCTCGCCGCGATCACCGCGTCGCACCTCGCGTAGACGAAGCGATCGAGCGCTCCCTGCACGCGCCCGGCGGACGCCGTCGCGTCCCGATGCCGCCTGGTGGCTGGTGGGCGAGGGCGACGAGCGGCACGCGCCGGCGACGAGCGACCCACGGCGCCAGCCGCCAGGCCGTGATGCTGTCGACGACGGCGATGTCGAAGCGGTCGAGCTGCGCCGGGCGCAGAAGACCGGCCTGGACGAAGCTCACCGACGCGTCGTGCAGCGCGGCGGCGTCGGCCATCCGTCGTTGGTAGAGGTGGCCACCGCTGATCGAGCTCGGTGATCCCTTCGTCAGCAGGCAGACGCGCAGCACCTCGCCGCCCACTCGTCAGGCGATGCGGTCGGAGAAGCCGCCGAAGGCGTCGGCGTTCTCGTAGACGCGCACGCCGAGCGTCTCGGCACCGGTGCCGCGCAGGGCTGCGGCGAGCTCACCCTGGGTCCAACGGGCGAACACCTCGACGGTGACTGCTTCGGCATCGTCCGGGCGGATCAGCTCGAGGTTCTTGCCGTCGAGCCGGTCGTGGATGCTGCGCAGCGCGGCGTCGAGCACGTCGAGATCGCACACCATGCCGCGATCGTCGAGCCGCTCGCGCTGGACCAGCACCTCGATGCGGTAGTCGTGCTCGTGGAGCTCGCCCTCGGGTCCCTCGACGCCGGGCATGATGTGCTCGGCGCGCAGGCTGATCGCGGTACCGACCTGGAACATGGGATCAGCTGTACCCCAGGGCGACGTGGACAACCCCTTCTTGGCGGTCGTCGATGGCGGCGTACGCCGTCGGCCGCATCCTCGAAGCGGATCGTGTGCGTCGCCAGCACGTGCAGCGGCAGCGAGCCGAGCAGGGCGACGGTCTCGGCCTGCCGTCGCCGGCGGTCCCAGCGCGCCGAGAGCTGCGCCGGGATCGTCGAGACCTGGGTGCTGCGGATGGTCAGCCGCCGGCGGTGGAAGGCAGCGCCGAGCGGCAGGGTCACGTCCCGCGTGCCGTACCACGACGCCACCAGTGCGGTCCCCTCGTGGGCGAGCAACGCGAGCGCTCCGTGCAGCACCGCCGGGTTGCCCGACGCCTCGATCACGAGCGGCACACCGTTCGGGCACCCGGCGTCGGCCACCGCCGCGGCGACGTCGTCGGGAGCGACGGCGGTGGCCGACAGGCGGCCACGTCCCGCCGCCACGCCAGCGGATCGACGGCGATCACCCGTGCCCCGGCGCGCTGCAGCAGCTCGGCCGTCAGCAGGCCGACGACCCCGAGGCCGAAGACGACGACCGTCTCGCCGAGGACGGCGCCGGCGTCGAGCGTGATCTGCAGCGCCGTCTCGACCATCGGCAGCAACGTCGCCTGGCGCGGGTCGCACCCGGCCAGCGGCACCACGGCCGCGGCGTCGACGACGAAGCAGTCCTGGTGGGGGTGGAAGGCGAACACGAGGTCGCCGACGCGCGAGCTCGGCGCGGCTCTCCTCGACGTGCCCGACGCAGCTGTACCCGTAGCGGAACGGGTAGCGGAACGTGCCGCCGAGGGCGCCGATCGTCTCGTCGAGCGACCATGTCGGGGTCGAGCTGGCCACGGAACGCCAGCATCTCGGTGCCGGCGCTGATGCCGGAGTACGCCGTCCGCACACGTACCTGGCCGTCGGCGAGGGCGGGCAGCGCTTCGTCGCGGAGCTCCACCCGGCGCGGAGCGACGAACCACAGGCTGCGTCCACCGCCCGTCACCAGCCGCAGTTTGCCCGCCGCCCCGACGTGGGTAAACACCTCGCCGCGTGACTGCTGTCGACGTTCGCGTCCCCCTCCCGACGCCCTACGGGGTGTTCGACGTCCATGCCCTGGAGCAACCCTCGGGCCACGTCTACCTGGCGCTGGTCATGGGCGACATCGGCGACGGATCGGGCGTGCTCGTCCGCGTGCACTCCGAGTGCCTCACCGGCGACGCGCTCGGCAGCCTGCGCTGCGACTGTGGCGTGCAGTTGCGCCAGAGCCTGCGCATCATCGCCGCCGAGCAGCGCGGCGTGCTCGTCTACGCCACCGGCCACGAGGGGCGCGGCATCGGGCTGCTCAACAAGCTGCGCGCCTACGTCGCCCAGGACGAAGGCGCCGACACCGTCGACGCCAACCATCTGCTCGGGCTGCCGGCGGACGCCCGTGAGTACGCCGGTGCGGCAGCAGTCGCTGGAAGCGCTCGGCATCCGGTCGATCCGCCTGCTGACGAACAACCCGCGCAAGGTCAGTGGGCTGCGCAACGCGGGGATGGTCATCGACTCGGTCGTGCCGCTGCCGACGTCACCGCACCTCCGCAACGCCGGCTACCTGTCGACGAAGACCGAACGCATGGGGCACGTGCCACCGGGCGGGCCGAGCGACGTGCTCGCCCTGCTCGGCAGCGCTCGGCCGCGCCCGGAGCGCCCGCGGGTCGTCGTCAAGTACGCCCAGACCCTCGACGGGCACATCGCCACCTCGACGGGTGACTCCCGGTGGATCAGTGGCGAGGACGAACGGCGCGTCTCGCACGCCCTTCGCGCGGCGTGCGACGCCGTCATGGTCGGCGTCGGCACGGTCATCGCCGACGACCCCCAGCTCACCGTCCGCATGGTCGCCGGCGCCTCGCCCGCACGCGTCGTCCTCGACAGCGCGTTGCGCACCCCGTTGGACGCGGTGGTCCTCGGCGATGACGCGGCAACGACGATCGTCACGACCGACCGTGCCGATCCGGCGAGGCGGGCCGAGCTGCAGCGCCGGGGGGTCCGGGTCGAGGTCGTGCCGGCGAAGGACGGCCGAGTCGACATCCGCGCCGCCCTCGCCCGCCTGCGGTGTCTCGGGATCGAGACCCTGCTCGTCGAGGGCGGGGCGGCAGTGATCACCGAGCTGCTGCGAGCGCGCGTCATCGACCGCTTGATCGTGTCCGTCGCTCCCGTCCTCATCGGCACCGGGACCGCTGCCGTCGGGGCGCTCGACATCACCCGGATCGCCGACGGCATCCGCCTGACCAACCGCACGACCGTCACGATCGGCGACGACGTGTTGATGGCGTGCGACGTGCAGAATGCCGAGTCCGGCGCCGGCGACGCCATGTAGCGTCCGCTGCGCACCAACGGCGGCGAAGCCGCCCCGGCCGAGCGAGGGAGGGAGGCGCGATGGCTCCGCAACGAGAGCTCGCCCAGTACGCCATCAAGTCGTACCGCTACCTGCGACTGGCCATCGTCGTCGTCGTCCTGTCGCTGATGGCCTCCGTGATCATCGAACGGTTGAAGACCTCCTGCTGGGAGGTGTCGATCAGCGCCTACTACTACACGCCGGTCCACGCCATGTTCGTCGGCGCGCTCGTCGCCATCGGTGTCTGCCTCATCGCCGTCAAGGGCAGCGAAGAGTGGGAGGACATGCTGCTCAACGTCGCCGGCATCCTCGCCCCGATCGTCGCCTTCGTCCCGACGTCGCCGCCGTCGCAGTCGTGCGCGTCGAGCCCGTTCGGCGCCGTCGACGCCGAGGCGTACCTCGACAACAACGTCCTGGCGCTGGCGATCGGTGGCGTGGTGGCGATCGGCGGGACCTGGCTGATCGCCAAGGTGCAGCACCGGGACGAGCCGGCGCCGATCGACCGGCCGACGAAGTTCGGCCTGCTGCTGTGCGTCGCCCTCGCCGCCGCCGGACTGATCTGGTACTTCGGCTTCCGCCAGAGCTTCCTCGATCACGCCCACGCGGGCACGGCGATCGCCATGTTCGTGATGGTCGGCATCGTCATCGCCATCAACGCCCGCCACGCGCGGAAGAGCTATCGCGGGTTGTACGCCTTCCTCGCCGGGCTCATGGCCGCCGCGTTCGTCGGTGTGTTCGTGGTCAACCTCATCGCCGACGACTGGCGCCACGCCGTGCTGTGGCTGGAGATCCTCGAGATCATCCCGTTCGCCGTGTTCTGGGCGGCGCAGACGTTCGAGCTCTGGGAGGGCGGCGTCCGCGACGGCGAGACCGCCTGACGCTCAGGCCGGGCGGCGGCCGATGAACAGCTCGCGTGGCCGGCGATCCTCCGTCGTCTCCTCCGTCACGACCTCGGCGTCGAAGCCGACGTCGGCCGAGCAGTCGCAGCCAGACGTCGCGCCCGAACAGGCCGAAGCGGTGCGAGTCGGCGACCGTCTCGATCGCGGCCGTCGGCATGGCGGAGCACGAACACGAACTGCGTCGTCGTCCACGTGTCGGTCGGGTCCGGGTCCCAGCTCCACTCGAGGTAGCGCACCGCCCGTCCGTCGTCACCGTCATGACCGTCGTGGTCGGTGTCCGGTGCGTACGACTCGGTCGTCTCGTCGGGGATGAACAGGGCGACGCCGCCCGGACGGCAGTGCTCGAACGCCGTGACCATCGCTGCCCTGAGGTCGGCCTCGGTGAGCATGTAGGCGACGGCGTCGTGGACGAAGACGGCGTCGAACGTGCGGCCGAGCCGGACGTGGCGCATGTCGCCGGCGATGTGCTCGCAGTCCGGGTTCAGCCGCCGGGACACGGCGAGCATCTCCTCGGACCGGTCGACCAGGGTCATCGTGAAGTGCTGGCGCAGGTGCCAGGCGTTGTTGCCGCCGCCGCTGCCGAGCTCGAGCACGTCGTGGACCGGGATCGACGCCGAGCGGAGGTGGCGGGCTGCCTCGGCGGCCTCCTCGGCATAGTCCGACGGTGGCGAGATCAGCGGCCACCACTCGGCCAGGTCCGAGTACATGCGGTGTTCGGTCATCAGCGATCCTGTCTCGGCTGCGAGCGAGCGAGCGCCAGCGAGTGAGCGGCCAGCCTCGGCCTGCGTGGCCGGGGAACGCAATGATGGCGGCCATCGCCGAGCTCCCGCCACGCAATTGATGCCGCTCCCGCGCAGGGTCGTCGCTTCACCGGCTCGCGCCCGGTGCGCCTCGGCGACGTCGACCAGTCCGGTCGCCTCCGGCTCGACGCCATCGCCCGCTACCTGCAGGACGTGGCGTCCGACGACGCCGCCGATGCCGGCCTCGACACCGGCTGGGTCGCCCGGCGCACGCTGATCGAGGTGCGCCGGCCGGCGGTGCTGGGCGAGCGTGTCGAGCTGACCACGTTCTGCTCGGGGACCGGCCGCTCCTGGGCCGAGCGGCGCACGTCGATCACCGGCGACGCGGGCGCGTCGATCGAAGCCGTCAGCCTGTGGGTGCAGATCGACACGGCGAGCGGACGACCGACCGCTCTCGGCGACGTGTTCCACGCCAACTACGGCGAGGCCGCCGGCGGCCGGCACGTGTCCAGCCGGCTCGGGTTGCCGCCACCGGATGGCGGCCCTGCCCGACCGTGGGCCGTGCGCGCCGTCGACCTCGATCCGTACGAGCACGTCAACAACGCCAGCCAGTGGGCGATCCTCGAGGAGGTGCTGGCGCCGGGCCGCGGGCGCGGGCGTCGGCGAGCTCGAGCACGTGCTGCCGATCGACGCCGACACGCCGGTCGAGCTGCGCGTCGAGCGTCATGGACGGGTGCACCTCGGCGTGGCTCGTCGCCGACGGCCGGGTGCACACCGCAGCACGCTGGCGCGTACCGTGAGGTCATGCCACTCGAAGGTGAGTACGAGCCGGGGACGCTCGACTGGTCGGCGAAGCAGGCGCAGCTCTACGAGTCGTCGGGCGGGACCGAGGCGACGACGATCGTGGGCAAGCCGGTCATCGTCGTGACCAGCCGCGGCAACAAGACGGGCAAGCTGCGCAAGACCCCGCTGATGCGCGTCGAGCACGACGGTCGCTACGCCGCCGTCGCCTCGCTCGGCGGCGCGCCGAAGCATCCGGTCTGGTACCACAACCTCGTCGCCGACCCGCACGTCGAACTCCAGGACGGGCCGGTGAAGCAGGACATGATCGCCCGCGAGGTCACCGGCGACGAGCGGGCCGAGTGGTGGGAGCGTGCGGTCGCCGCCTACCCGCCCTACGCCGAGTACCAGGCGAAGACCGAGCGGGTCATCCCCGTCTTCGTCCTCGAGCCCGTCCTCACCTGACGTCCAGCTCACACCTCGACGTCGCGGCGGGGAATGACCACGACGGTGCCGTCCGGTTCGTGGTGGACCGTGACGCGGACGCCGTAGAACTCGGCCAGCGTCTCTGCCCGCAACACGTCGGCGGCGGGCCCGGCGGCGACGCACTGCCCCTCGTGGAGCAGGGCGAGGCGGTCGCTGTAGAGACCGGCGAGCGTGAGGTCGTGCATCGCCGAGACGACGGTCAACCCGTGGTCGCGGCGCAGCCGGGCGACCAGCTCCAGCGCCTGCTGCTGGTGGCCGATGTCGAGCGCGCTCGTCGGCTCGTCGAGGAGGAGGATCGGCGCCTCCTGGGCCAGCGCCCTGGCGATGACCAGCCGCTGGCGCTCGCCGCCGCTGAGCGTGCCGATGCGCCTGGCCGCGAAGGGCGTCATGTCCAGGCGGTCGAGCACGTCGGCCACCATCGCCCGGTCGTGTCGCGTGGGGCTGGAGAAGTAGGCGATGTACGGCGACCTGCCCAGCAGCACGTACTCGGCCGCCGTCATGTCGTCGGGCATCAGCGGGTCCTGCGGCACGTAGGCGACGAGCTCGGCGCGCCGCCGGCTGGAGCGCAGGGCGAGCGGGGCGCCGTCGACGAGGATCGTGCCGGTGCTCGCCACCAGTCCGACGACCGCCCGCAGCAGCGACGACTTGCCGGCCCCGTTGGGCCCGATCAGTCCGAGCCACTCCCCCGAACGGATCGTGCCGCTGAACGGCGCCAGTGCGACCGAGCCACGCCCGTAGCTGACCGCCACGTCGCGGAGCTCCAGCGAGCTCATTTCGTACGAGCTCGGAGGACGACGAGGAAGAACGGGGCGCCGATGAACGCCGTGATGACCCCGATCGGCGTCTCGGCCGGGTCCGCCAGCACGCGGCTGGGGATGTCGCAGAGGATCAGGAACGCCGCGCCCGAGCAGCAGCGACAGCGGCAGCACCAGGCGGTAGCTGGCGCCGGCCACGAGGCGGATGAAGTGCGGCACGACGATGCCGACGAAGCCGATCAACCCACTCACCGCGACGACCGCGGCGGTGCCGAACGTCGCCGCCAGCACGACGACGAGGCGCACCCGCGCCACCGGCGCGCCGAGCGACGAGGCTTCGTCGTCACCCACGCGCAGCAGGTCGAGCTGGCGCCGGTGCAGCAGGAGCACGATCGAGCAGACGATGACGTACGGCACGGCGAGCCGGACGTCGGCCCATCGCGCCGTCGACAGCGTCCCGAGGATCCAGCTGTAGACCTCGCGCACGACCTCGGCGTGTCGTTGCAGGATGAACGTCTGCACGGCGGTCACGAACGAGACGACGGCGACGCCGGCGAGGACGAGCGTGACGCCCGTGCGCGCGCCGCCGAAGGCGGCGCCGATCGTGTACGTCAGCAGCACCGTGGCGATCGCCGTCAGGAACGCCACCGCCGGCGCCGGGTCGACGGGCCAGCCGGCGGTCGCGTCGCGGCCGACGGTGAGCACGATGGTCGCACCGAGCCCGGCACCGGCCGCGGCGCCGAGCAGGTACGGGTCGACGAGCGGGTTGCGGAACACACCCTGGTAGCTGGCGCCGGCCAACGCCAGCATCCCGCCGACGACGCCGGCGAGCACGACCCGCGGCATGCGCACGTGCCAGATCACGCTCCACTCGGCCTCACTGACGCCGCTGTCGACGTCGATCCCAGGGAGGTGGTCGAGCATGGCCAGCGGGACGCGCCACCACACCGGCCCGGCCGGCCCGATCATCGCCCCCAGCAGCAGCGCGCCGAGCAGGACAAGGACCGACCCCCACACCCACCACGACCGCCGCACGGTCATCCGGTCGGCGCCACCGCGTGGACGGCGTCGGCGACGGTGCGCACGAGATCGACGATGCGGGGCCCCCACCGCGAGGCGATGTCCTCGTCGAGCTCGACGATGTCGCCGTTGACGACCGCCGTGATGGCGTCCCAACCCGGGCGGGCCGACACGACGTCGGCGGTCTGTCCGCAGCACTGGGCGTCGGCGAGGAAGATCAGGTCGGGGTTGGCGGAGATGATGAACTCGGCGTTGAGCTGCGGGTACGGACCGCCGTCGCCCTCGGCCTCGTCGGCGATGTTGCGCAGGCCGACGAGGTTGTACACCTGGCCGATGAACGTGTCCGACGTGACCGAGAAGTAGGTGTCGTCGAGCTCGTGGTAGTACGACAGCGGCGTCTCCAACGGCGGCAGGCCGGCGATGATCTCGTCGATGTCGGCCTCCATCTGCCCGACCAGCTCGGCCGCCTCGCCGACATGGCCGGTCACCGCGCCGAGCTGCTCGATCTGCGCGTACACGTCGCCGATGCCGACGGGCGCAGGACCCTCCCAGTGGGCCAGGGCGAGCGAGTCGAGCTGGGCGAGGAAGTCGGGGTTGGTGCCGTCGGTGACCACGAGATCGGGCTCGTAGCCGGCGACCGCCTCGACGTTGGGCTCGTACGCCGACAGGTCGGTGGCGACTGCGGCCGCCTCTTCCGGGAAGTTGGACAGGCTGTCGACGGCGACGACCTGGTCGCCGGCACCGATGGCGAAGAGGATCTCGGTGTGCGTCGGCGACATCGACACGATGCGCTCCGGCACGTCGCCGGGCGCGGTCGTCGGGCTGGAGCCGGCGTCGGAGGTGCCCGGCGCCACGGTCGCCGCTGCCGTCGTCTCGACGGCCGCCGGTGGGTCCGTCGCCGCCGAGTCGTCGTCGTCATCGTCGCCGCCGCACGCGGCGGCGAGGCGCGAGGGCGCTGACCAACAGGATCGTCTTCTTCACGGATTCCTCCAATCGAGCTGGAGGACAAGAATCCGGCGCCGCTCTCGGCGAACCGCCCCTTGCCTCGAGGGTCTGGTGTGTCGCGCGCAGGGCCAGGCGACCGGACTCGTCCCCTCTCGTGGGGCTTCACCGTTGCGGGTCAGTGCCGGGATCTCACCGGACTTCGCTGGGTCCTGCGACCGGCGGAACGTTAGCGTTCCGCAGCGGTGGACGCTCCGACCGAAGATCCCCGGCCCGACGGCCTCCGCTCAGCGCCGTCGGTCGTGGTCGTCAACACCGGCGACGGCAAGGGCAAGAGCTCGGCCGCCTTCGGCGTGATGGTGCGCGGCATCGCCCGCGGGTGGCGCGTCGCCGTCGTGCAGTTCGTCAAGAGCGGCGGCTGGAAGGTGGGCGAGGAGAAGGTCGGCCGCCAGCTCGGTGTCGACTGGCTGGCGGTGGGAGACGGCTTCACGTGGGACTCCGACGATCTCGAGCACGACAAGGCACTCGCTGCCGACGGGTGGCGTCAGGCCGCCGAGCTGATCGCCGCCGGCGAGCACCAGCTCGTCATCCTCGACGAGCTGACGTACCTGTGCACGTGGGGATGGGTCGACACCGCCGATGTCGTGGCGACCATCCGTGACCGGCCCGAGCGGGTCAACATCGTGGTCACCGGCCGCGACGCACCCGTCGAACTCGTCGAGATCGCCGACACCGTCACCGAGATGCGCGAGGTCAAGCACGCCTACCGCCAGGGTGTCCGGGCGATGCGCGGCATCGACTACTGATGCTCACGCTGCTCGTGGGCGGCGTCCGCAGCGGCAAGAGCGCGCTGGCGGTGGAGATGGGCCGCCGGCACACCGGCGAGGTGGTGTACCTGGCGACGTCACCGCCGGACCTCGATGAGGATCTCGACGCACGCATCGCCCGCCACCGCACCGAGCGCCCCGCATGGCCGACGATCGAGGAACCACTCGATCTGGCCGGTGCGATCGCCCGCCGGGGCGACGCCTGGTCATCGTCGACTGCCTGACGCTGTGGGTCAGCAACTGCATGGAGCGTGGCGACACCGACGGCGAGATCGAGGCCGCATCCGCCGATGCCGTTGCAGCTGCAACTGCCCGTGCCGCGCCGACCGTCGTGGTCAGCAACGAGGTCGGCCTGGGCGTCCATCCGGAGACGTCGCTCGGACTCCGCTACCGGGATCTCCTCGGTCGGGTCAACCAGCAGTGGGCAGCAGGCGGCGGACACGACGTTGTTCCTCGCCGCCGGCCGCGCCGTTCGCCTCGACGACCCGTGGACGCTCGTCGGTCATGGGCTTCGTCCATGACCGTCCATGCTCGGGGGCTGCGCCCCCGGTCCCCATCGTCGTCCGGCTCGCTGGCGCTCGCGCGGCCGACCAGTCATGGGCTTCGCCCATGACCAAGCTGCACGAGCTGCTCGTCGACCTGCCGGTGCCCGACCGCGCGGCCGCCGACGCCGTGCACGAGCGGGCGGGACAGATCCTCCGGCCGAGCGGCGCGCTGGCCTGGCTCGACGAGCTGGCGGCGTGGATCGCCGGTTGGCACCGCACCGAGCGCCCGCGGGTCGAGCGGCCGGTCGGGCTGATCTTCGCCGCCGACCACGGCGTCGCCGCGGCCGAGGCGGTGAGCGCCTACCCGACCGACGTCACGGCGGCGATGTTCGCCGCCTACCAGCAGGGACGGTCGACGATCAGCGCCTTCGCCCGCCACGCCGGAGCCGTCGTCGATGCCGTCGACGTCGGGATCGGCCGGCCGACGGCGGACATCCGGTTCGAGGCGGCGCTGACCACCGAACGGTTCGACGAGATCGTCGAGGTGGCGGTCGCCGCCGTCGACCGCCTCGCCGGCGACCTGCTCGTGGTCGGCGAGATGGGGATCGGCAACACCACGCCGTCGGCGGCGATCGCCGCCGCCCTCGCCGGCGGTGAGACGGCGGCGTGGGTCGGCCGCGGGACGGGCGTCGACGACGCCGGGCTGGCCCGCAAGCGAGCCGCGGTCCAGCAAGCCGTCCGCCGGATCGCCGGCGTGACCGACCCGATCGAGGTCCTCCGCGAAGTCGGCGGTGCCGAACTGGTGGCGATCGCCGCGGCGGTGGTCGCCGCCCGCCACCGCTCGCTGCCGGTCGTGCTCGACGGCTACGTGGTCACCGCGTCGGTGCTCCCGCTGGTCATGGTCGAGCCGACGGCGCTCGACCACTGCATCGTCGGCCACTGCTCTGCCGAGCCCGGCCACCGCCGGCTGCTCGAACGGCTCGGCAAACGACCGTTGCTCGACCTCGACATGCGCCTCGGAGAGGGCAGCGGGGCGATGGCCGCCGTGCCCCTCGTGGCGATGGCCTGTGCCGGCATCACCGAGGTCCCGACGTTCGGCGAGTGGTACCGCAACGGGGGCTCCGTCCCGGTGAGCCCCGCACCGCGGTGATCGACCCGCCATCTTGACGTGGCGGCGTCGGCGTCAACCGCTGCTCAGTCGCCGCTCTGCCGATGGGGAGCATGGACGGGCTTGGACTCGGCGGAGCCGCGCTGGCGAAGGAACACGGACAGCACCACGATCGTGCCGACGGCCAGGAACTCGCTCTGCCAGTTCTGGAACGACTGGAACCAGAACTCCGAGAGCCTGACGAACTGCCACGCACCGACGCCCGGCAAGCCGTGCTCGTGTTGCTCGGCGGTGAACTCGTGAGCGCCGGACACGGCGTGACCGGCGAAGGAGGCGGTGAACAACGCGGCGAAGGCGATCAGCAGGCTGTTCTCGTAGACAACGAGCCAGAAGCCGCCGCGGCGCACCGGCCATGGCGCGTCCGGGTCGTTGCTGTGCGTGCGGGGATCCTCGTCACGCGGGTCGTCGCGATCGTGTTTGGACTCGCTCGACCCCTTCTGCAGGAGGAAGATCGTGAGCAACACGAACGCGCCCATCTGCAGGAACTCGCTCTCCCAGTTCTCGAATGTGGCCTCGGCGAAGTGGCCGGTCGTGAGGTAGTGCCAGTACCCGAATCGGCTCCCGCCGTGTTCGACGGCATCGGCGACCGCTGCCCGCCACCCGGTCAAGCTCTGCGCGATCAAGAACACGGCGAAGATCGCGAAGCACGCCACGCTCAAAGCGTTGCGCCGCAAGAAGCCAACGGGCTCGTCACCATCGGACGTCCTCGCATCCGACGTCGCGGCGTCGTGACGATGATCGCGGGCCGTTTGGAGCTCGCGTGTGGCGAACAGGAGTGACTCGATGACGGCGTCGTGACAGATCGTCTCGGCATCGCCGCCGTCGAACCGCGCCAACTGTGTCGTCGGGCCGGCGCCGACGTCGACAGCCATCCAGACGGTGCCTGGCGGGACGCCGTCCTGCGACGAGGGTCCCGCCACACCGGTCACGGCAAGGCCGACGTCGCTGCCGAACCGCTCACGTGCCGCGGTCGCCATCTCGCCGGCGGCCTGAGCGGACACGACCTTGTCGGCGCTCACCTTGAGCAGTTCATGCTTGACCGAGCGCCGAGAGGCGACGACTCCGCCTGTCAGCCAGGTGCCCGAGCCCTCCAGTCGGGCGAGTGCCTGCACGAGGAGGCCGCCCGTCAACGACTCGGCGATGCCGATCGACTGCTGCGCCTCCTCCAGCAGTCCAGCGAGTTGTTGCGCGGCATGATCGACACGCGTCGGGGTGTCATGCATCGTCGCCGCCCGGTTGGTCGCGGGGGTCAGAGCGCCCACATCAACAGGATGACGATGGCGGCAACCACGACGAAGGCCCCCATCACCGCGGCGAGTGTGAGCGGTACCCGGGCGACCTTGCGCTCCTCGTCCTCGACCGGCCGATCGCTCGTCATCGCGTCGTCTTGTCGGCCGACTCGCCCTGCTCGGCTCTCGTCGCCGTGGCGCGCCGGCTGCTCGGCACGTCCGGTTGCCTGCGCCTCCGGCGTTGCCGGTGTGTCGCTGCTGTCCATCGTGCGCGCGATGCCCCGCCGCGTCGGCGTACAAACCTCGAGTGCGTCCAGGGTCCGGCAGGTGACGGCCGACCCGACCGCGGCGGGCGCGCCGCGCCGCACCATCGCATGGTCGGGGCCGTCGACACCGTTCGATCGTGCCGTGCGTCAGCAGCAGCGGCCGGCGGCGACCGCTCTACAGTCCAGTGGATGGGGTTGGTGCCGAGTGCGTCGTACTCGATCACCGTCCGTCTCGACGTGCCGGCCGACGGCCTGCCGGCGAGCCAGCTGACCGCCGCCGTCGAGTCGGTCGGCGGCATGGTCACGGCGTTCGACGTGACGGCGGCCGGCGGCGACCGCATGGAGGTCGACCTCACGTGCGCGGCTCGTGACGCCGAGGGCGCCGAGCTCATCGCCGGGGCGCTGGCAGCCGTCGAGGGTGTCGTCGTCGGCAAGGTGTCCGACCGCACGTTCCTGCTGCACCTCGGCGGGAAGATCGAGATCCGTCCGAAGATCGCCCTGCGCAACCGCGACGACATGTCGATGGCCTACACACCCGGCGTCGCCCGGGTCTGCTCGGCCATCGCCCAGCACCCCGAGGATGCCCGGCGGCTGACGATCAAGCGCAACACCGTCGCCGTCGTCACGGACGGGTCAGCGGTGCTCGGACTCGGCAACCTCGGGCCGGAGGCGGCGCTGCCGGTGATGGAGGGCAAGGCGGCGCTGTTCAAGCGCTTCGCCGACATCGACGCCTTCCCGATCTGCCTGGCGACGCAGGACGTCGAGGAGATCATCCGCACCGTCGAGCTGATCGCTCCGGTGTTCGGCGGCATCAACCTCGAGGACATCGCCGCGCCCCGGTGCTTCGAGATCGAGCGGCGGCTGCGCGAGCTGCTCGACATCCCGGTCTTCCACGACGACCAGCACGGGACGGCCATCGTCGTGCTCGGCGCGCTGACGAACGCCCTGCGGGTCGTCGGCAAGTCGCTCGCCGAGGTGCGCATCGTGCTGTCCGGCGCCGGCGCGGCCGGGAGTGCGATCCTCGACCTGCTGCTCGCCGCCGGCGCCAGCGACATCGTGGTCGGCGACGTGCAGGGGATCGTCCACGCTGGGCGCCCCGAGATGGACCCGTCGCTCACCCGCATCGCCGAGCGCACGAACCCCCGCCGGCTCACGGGTGCGCTGAACGCGGCCCTCGCCGGCGCCGACGTGTTCGTCGGCGTGTCGGCGCCGAACGTCATCTCCGAGGACGACGTCGCCTCGATGGCGCCGCGATCGATCGTCTTCGCCCTCGCCAACCCCGACCCGGAGATCGAGCCGGCGCTCGCCCGCCGTCATGCCATGGTCGTCGCCACCGGACGCAGCGACTTCCCGAACCAGATCAACAACGTGCTGGCGTTCCCCGGGGTGTTCCGCGGCCTGCTCGACGCGCAGAGCCGGGCGATCCCCGTCGAGGTGCTGCTCGCCGCCGCGGCGGCGCTCGCCAGTGTCGTGAGCGACGACGAACGGGTCGCCAACTACATCGTCCCGAGCGTGTTCCACCCCGATCTGGCGAGCACCGTCGCCACCGCCGTCAGGCAGGCGATCGAGGACGCCGCGCCGGGTGGCTGAGCGCTCGGCGCCGGCCTTCCTGGCCGCCCTCCAGTTCCTGACGCGGGTGCCCGTGAGGACGGCGCGACCGCCGGACCTGGCGGCCGCGGTGCTCTGGTTCCCGGTCGTCGGCGCGCTCGTCGGCGCTGCGGTCGGCGGTGTCGGCGGCCGGGCTCGGCGAGCTCGTCCCGGCCGGCGTCGCGGCAGCGGTGGCCGTGCTGTTCGGCGTGCTCGTCACCGGGGCGTTCCACGAGGACGGGCTCGCCGACACTGCCGACGCCGTCGCAGGGGGCTGGACGGTGGAGCGCCGGCTGGAGATCCTCGACGATCCCCGGCATGGCAGCTATGGCGTGGCCGCGCTGTGCGGGTCGATCGTGCTGCGCGTCGTCGCCGTCGCCTCGCTCGCCCCGGCGGCGGCGTTCGCCGGGCTCGTCGCCGCCCACGCCCTCGCCCGGGGTGCGGCGGTGGTGGCGATGGGCGTCGTACCGGCCGCCCGGCCGCGTGGTCTGGGCGCCGACCATGCCGGAGCCGTCGGCCACGGGCGGGCGATGGCGACCGGTGTGGTGGCGGTCGCCATCGGCGCCGCGGCGACGGGCTGGTGGGTCCTCCCGTTGGCGGCGACCGCCGCGCTCGCCGCTGTGATCGTCGCCGCCGTCGCCGTGCGGGCGTTCGGCGGCATCACCGGCGACGTGCTCGGCGCCATCGAGCAGGTCGCCGAGTGCGCCGCCCTCGTCGTCGTCACCGGCCTCGCCCTGCGCCACGACGTCTGGTGGTCCACTGGGTAGCGTCCGCTGCCGATGGCGTACTGGCTGCTGAAGACCGAGCCCGAATCGTTCGGCTACGACGATCTCGTCCGCGTCGGCCGTGAGGGCTGGGACGGGATCCGCAACTACCAGGCCCGGATCTTCCTGCGCCAGATGCAGGTGGGTGACCAGGCGATCATCTACCACTCCAACGCCAAGCCGCCCGGAGCGGCAGGCGTCGGCGAGATCGTCGGCAGCGCCGAACCCGACCCCACCCAGTTCGACCCGCGCAGCAAGTACCACGACCCCACGTCCGACCCAGCCGATCCGCGCTGGGACTGGGTCACGGTCGCGCCGGTTCGCAAGCTGCGATTCGTCCCGCTGGACGAACTGCGCACGATGCCCGAACTCGCCGAGTCACGTCTGCTCGCACGGGGCAACCGGCTGTCCGTCATCCCGCTCGCCGACCACGAGTTCGACGCCATCGTCCGCGCCGGGACGCCGACGCCTTAGCCAGCGGCGAGGGAGGCGACGCGGCGGATGCCTTCGGCGAGGTCATCGTCGCCGAGAGCGAAGGAGAACCTGGCGTAGCCGGGCGCCCCGAACGCCTCGCCCGGGACGAACGCCACCTTCGCCGCCGACAGCACGTGGTCGGCGAGCTCGAGCGTCGTCGAACACGTCCGGCCGCCGAGGTCGCGCCCGAGCAGCCCGCTGACGTTGGGGAAGCAGTAGAACGCACCCTGCGGTTCGAGGCACGTGACCCCGTCGATCTCCGACAGCATCGAGTGCATCGTGCGACCGCGCCGCTCGAACGCCGCACGCATCTCGGCGACGGCGTCGAGGTCGCCGCTCACCGCGGCCAGCGCCGCCCGCTGGGCGACGTTGCACACGTTCGACGTGGCGTGGCTCTGGAAGTTCGTCGCCGCCTTGGTGACGTCGGGCGGAGCGATCATCCAGCCCACGCGCCAGCCCGTCATGGCGTACGTCTTGGCGACGCCGTTGACGATCACGCACTGCTCGGCGACGTCGGGGACGAGCACCGGCATCGACGTGAACTCATGGGGCCCGTACGTCAGGTGCTCGTAGATCTCGTCGGTGATCACCCACACGCCCCGCTCGACGGCCCACTCCCCGATCGCCGCCACCTGCTCGGGCGAGTACACCGCACCCGAGGGGTTGTCCGGGCTGACGAACAGCAGCACCTTGGTGCGCTCGGTGCACGCCTCGTCGAGCTGCTCGACCGTGACCTGGAACCCGGTCTCCTCGGTCGTGTCGACCACCTTCGGGATCCCGCCGGCGAGGGTGATCGCCTCCGGGTACGTCGTCCAGTACGGCGCCGGGCAGATCACCTCGTCACCCGGGTCGCACAACGCGGCGAAGGCGGTGAACACGGCGTGCTTGCCGCCGTTGGTCACCAACACCTGCGACGCCGAGCAGTCGAAGCCGCTGTCGCGCTTGGTCTTGACGGCGATCGCCTCCTTGAGGTCGGGCATGCCTCCGGCCGGCGAGTAGCGATGGTTCTTGGCGTCGCGGCAGGCGGCGGCCGCCGCCTCGACGATGTGCTGGGGCGTCGGGAAGTCCGGCTCGCCCGCGCCGAACCCGACGACGGCCTCGCCGGCCGCCTGCAGCGCCTTGGCCTTGGCGTCCACGGCGAGCGTCGCCGATTCGGTGATCGAGGCGAGACGGGCCGACACCCGCGAGTCGGATCGAGCTGGCACGGCTGCCATGCTGGCACAGTGACGCTGAACGACCCGACGACGTTGCGCCTGCCCTCCGACCTGCTCCCGAGGGACGGGCGGTTCGGTTGCGGACCGTCGAAGGTGCGTCCCGAACAGCTCGACGCCGTCCTCGCCGCCGGCACCACCATCGTCGGCACGTCGCACCGTCAGGCGCCGGTGAAGCAGCTCGTCGGCGCCGTCCGCCAGGGCCTCGCCGACCTGTTCTCGCTGCCCGACGGCTGGGAGGTCGTGCTCGGCAACGGCGGCACCACGGTGTTCTGGGACGTCGCCTCGTTCGGTCTCGTCGAACAGCGCAGCGAGCACCTCGTGTTCGGCGAGTTCTCGGCCAAGTTCGCCGACGCCTGTGCGGCCGCACCGCACCTCGCCGACCCGCTCGTGGTGCGCAGCGAGCCCGGCGATCACCCTGAGCCCGCCGTCGACGCCGGCGTCGACGTGCTCGCCCTCACCCACAACGAGACGTCGACCGGCGTGGCGATGGAGCTGCGTCGACCCACCGGCATGGACGCCGCGCTCGTCGCCGTCGACGCGACGTCCGGCGCCGGCGGCCTGGCGTGGGACCCGGCGGAGGTCGACGTCTACTACTTCGCCCCGCAGAAGTGCTTCGCCAGCGACGGCGGGCTGTGGATCGCCGCCTGCTCCGCCGCAGCGGTCGAGCGCATCGAGCGGATCGCCGCCGGCGACCGCTGGCGACCGGCGTCGCTCGACCTCGGCATCGCCCTCGACAACAGCCGGCTGAACCAGACGTACAACACGCCGGCCCTCGTCACGCTGCTCCTGCTCGACGCCCAGCTGCGTTGGATGCTCGGGTCGGGTGGCCTCGACTGGTGCGTGAAGCGCAGCCGCTCGTCGGCCGACCACCTCTACGGGTGGGCCGAGGCGCGCCCGTGGGCGACACCGTTCGTCGCCGACCCGGCGAAGCGCTCGGCCGTCGTCGGCACGATCGACCTCGACGCGTCCGTCGACGCCGCCAAGGTGTGCGCGGCGCTGCGCGCCAACGGCATCGTCGACACCGACAGCTACCGCAAGCTCGGCCGCAACCAGCTCCGCATCGGCATGTTCCCCGCCATCGACCCGGCGGACGTGGAGGCGCTGACGGCGTGCATCGACCACCTCGTCGAGCACCACGCCGACCCTGGGTCGCGACGACCACTGCGTTCCCCGGCCACGCAGGCCGTTGCTGGCCGCTCCCTCGCTGGCGCTCGGTTGCTCGCATCGGAGACAGTGTTCGCCGATGACCACCACTGCGTTCCCCGGCCACGCAGGCCGTTGCTGGCCGCTCCCTCGCTGGCGCTCGGTTGCTCGCATCGGAGACAGTGTTCGCCGATGACCACCACTGCGTTCCCGGCCACGCAGGCCGTTGCTGGCCGCTCCCTCGCTGGCGCTCGGTTGCTCGCATCGGAGACAGTGTTCGCCGATGACCACCATCGACGAGGTCCTGACGCTCGACACGACGGATCTGGCGCCGCTCACCAGCCCGGTGCTCGTCGTCGGGCTCACCGGCTGGTTCGACGTCGCCGGCGCGGCCACGTCGGCGCTCGCCCACCTGGTCGAGAACTCCGTCGTCGTCGGCGAGATCGATCCCGATCCGTTCTACGACTTCACCCAGGAGCGCCCGATGGTCGAGCTCGTCGACGGCGAGACGCGCCGGGTCACGTGGCCGGCGAACGACTTCCGCGTCGTGCGCACCGGCGGCGCCCACGACCTCGTCGTCCTCGACGGCGTCGAGCCGCACCTGGCGTGGCCGCTCTACGTGGGTTGCGCCCGCCGCGTCGTCGACGAGCTCGGCTGCGTCGCCGTGGTCACCGTCGGGGCGACCGCCGACGCCATCCCCCACACGCGGATGCCCCCGGTCGTCGGCAGCTCCGCCGACGTCGAGCTGGCTCGCCGCCTGGCCCTGTCTGCGCCGTCGTACCAGGGGATCACCGGCCTGATCGGCGTGCTGCACGTGGAGATGGAGCGGGCCGGCATCCCGACGATCTCGTTGCGCGTCGGCGTGCCGCACTACCTCGGGCACATGGAGCACCCGCTCGCCGTCGCCGCCCTCGTCCGCCACCTCGCCCACGTGCTCGGTCTGCCCATCGTCATCGACCTCGGCGAGGTCGCTGACCGGTGGACCGCCCAGCACGACGAGGCGGTCGCCGACGACGAGCAGTTGCAGTCGTACGTGCGCATGCTGGAGATCGAGTACGACCGCCGTGCCGAGGCGATCCTCGAACGAGGCGACGACATCGCCAGCCGCTTCGAGGAGTACCTGCGCGAACAGCGCGACGACGACTGACCCACGAGGAGGAACGACGGTGGCCCACGACGACCTGGCCGACTTCGAGCGCGACGTGTTCGCCCACGGCGGCACGCAACGAACGGTGTTCCGCACCGGCAACGGCCCGGCCGTCATCGTCATCGCCGAGATGCCGGGGATCACGCCGGGTGTCGCCGGCTTCGCCCGGCGCGTCGCCGCCATCGGCTGCACCGCGGTGATGCCCCACCTGTTCGGCGTCCCCGGCCGCGACCCGCTCGCCGGCGGAACGCTGCGCGCCGTGCCCACGTTCGCCGCGGCGATCGGTCCCGCCTGCATCAACCGCGAGTTCACGGTGTGGGCGACCGGGCGCACGTCGCCGGTGATCGACTGGCTGCGCGCCCTCGCCGCCCACGAGCACGAACGGTGCGGCGGCCCGGGCGTCGGCGCCATCGGCATGTGCTTCACCGGCGGCTTCGCCCTGGCGATGGCCACCCACCCGAGCCTGTTGGCGCCGGTGCTGTCACAGCCGTCGCTGCCGTTCGCCGTCACGGCGAAGCAACGGCGCTCGATCGACTGCTCCGCCGCCGACATGGCGATCGTCAAGCGCACGGTGCGCGAGCGAGGGCCTGCAGGTGCTCGGCCTGCGCTTCGTCGGCGACCGCCTGGTCCCCGGCGAGCGCTTCGACCACCTCCGCCAGCAGCTCGGCGATGCCTTCGTCGCCGTCGAGCTTCCCGACGAGTCGGCGAACCCGGACGCGCCGGGCAAGCCGCACTCCGTCGTCACCGAGCACCTCGTCGACGAGCCGGGCGAGCCGACGCGGCAGGCTCTCGACCAGGTGCTCGACCTGTTCCGCACCCGCCTGCTGGCGACCTGACGGCAACACGTGCCGAAGGTCACCTGATGGCGTCGGTGAGCGCGGGAATCTCGACCGATCTGCACGGTTGTCCACCACGAACCATGAACGAGCGAACGACGTACCGAACGACGGGGAGCACGTCTCGGAACGCCTGGAGGGCACCGTGAACACGAACGAAGGAACTGCTGCGAGCCGGCGATGTGGTCGAGTTCACCCACCGTGGTGAGCGCCGCACGGCAGAAGCGATGCTCGTCACCGACGACGACGTGGTGCTGCTCGACCTGTTCGACGGCGATCGCCCGGCGTGGGCGCTGCTGTCCAGCCTCGACGGCCTGGCCGTCTACAGGCCGGCAGCGGAGGCGCTCAGCGCCGCCTGACCACCGGCGAAGGTGCCGGACATCTCGACGTCCGTGTCGGAGAGATCGACGACGGCGTCCTGACCGGCCGCTCGCGCTCCCACCAGCAGATCACCCAGCGCCTCGAGAGCGGCCGCGTCGAGCATCCCGACGGGCCGGATCACCACCCGCCCGCGATCCATCGAGACCTCGATCACCGGCTCGTGACCATCGCGTGGTCGTCGCATCGCACCGCCTCTGTTCCGCCCGGATCGGCAGTGTCATCCTTGTCCACGTCCGTGACGTCAAGATGACGACTTCGAGCCGACTTGGTGAAGATCGGCCGTTCAGCGGGCGCTGGTGGGGACGATCTGGCTCGGTTCCACGGGGCCGGTCGACGTGCGCAGCTCGAGGCGCACCTGCTCGCCGGTCGTCCGCTCACGGAGCACGACGGGACCGGCACCGCCGTAGACGTACTCGTCGCCCCACTCCATCAGGGCGACCATGACCGGCAGCAGGGCGACGCCCTTGCGGCTCAGGCGGTACTCGTTGCGGGCGCGGGTCCCCGGCTCCTTGTACGGCACCGCACGGACCACCTCCAGCTCGACCAGCCTGGCGAGCCGGTCGGCCAGCACGCTGCGCGAGATCCCCAGCGCGTCGAGGATGTCGTTGAAGCGGTGCACCCCGTAGAACAGCTCGCGCAGCACGAGCACCGACCACGAGTCGCCGAGGGCGTCCAGCGTGGCGACGATCGAGCAGTGCTCGACGTCGACGGGAGGCGACGTGAGGACCGGGGAGTCCGATGTCACATCACCGAATGTACCTGAGTTCGCTTGACAAATCCAGACCCTCTCCTTAGCGTGAAACCTGGGTTCGATGAACAAACCGAGCCGAAGGAGACCGACATGACCCGCACTCGCAGCGAACGCCGGCACCGCCCGATGTGGCGGGCGTGGGCACGTTCCCCCATCTCCCAGCTCTGCGACGAGGAGCTCGCCGTGATCGTCGAGCACCATCGCTACTGGGCCGAACCTGCCTCCCGCTGGCACTCGTCGCCCGACCCGACGTCAACCACGTAGCGGCGGGAACCGCCGCGACAGCCCCTTGCTGGCGACCTGGAACAGCGGGACCGCATCGGGCAACCCCTTCAGCCGGTGCTCGCCGAGGTCGATGAAGCGCACGCCGCCCGGCGTGGTCGCCCTGACGGCTTCGCGGGTGTTGGCCGTGACGACGACCTGGCCGCCGTGCCCGGCGGCGCACACCCGTGACGTGGTGTTGACGTCGATGCCGACGTAGTTGGCGGCGGTCGAGGTCGGGTACCCGCTGTGGATGCCGATCCGCACACGCACGGTGACGTCGTCGATCCACGTCTGCGCCGCCAGCGCCAGCTGCATGGCGATCGCCGCATCGACGGCCGCACGTGGCGCCTCGAAGACGGCGAAGAACTCGTCGGCACGGGCCTCGATCTCGTGGCCGCCCGTGTCGGCGACGGTCCGGCGCAGCAGCGCGACGACGTCGTCGATGAGCGTGCCGAAGCGCCCACCGAGCTGTCGGACCAGGCCCGTCGACCCCTCCAGGTCGGTCATCAGCATCGTCACGAACCCGCTCGGCAGGCTGACCGGCTGGCCGGTGCGACCGGCAGCCTGCAGCTCGCTGCTGATGAACCCCACCGGCACGATGCGGTAGCGCCTGGCCGCCTGGAGCAGCCGCCGGCGCGCCCGGTCGCGTGCCGCGTCGTCCTCGAAGGCGACCTGGCCGAAGCGGGCGAGGGCATTGCGGACGTGGGCAGCGTCGTGGATCGGCAGGCGCCGCGTACCGCTGCGAGTCGACGTAGGCGAACGCGCGATCGGGGAGCGCGGCACGCTCGGTCGCCCGGAGGGTCGCCATGCCGCGACGGTAACAACAGGGTGTCACCATGACCGCGGCCGATGGCGGCGGCGGGGCCCCCTCCCGCGTACGCGGCCGCGAAGGGCGGGCGGACGCTTCACGGTCGCCCCCGGGTGGAAGCTCCCGCCGCCACCGCTCGTCAGTTCAGCCCGTCGACGTCCCACGACCGTCCCGGCGCGTGCCGCACTCTTGACACGACTCGTGCCAACATGGCATGGTGCCTGTCATGTCCCAGCCGGCGCTGCGCACGGGAGCGTGGGCCGTCCACCGCGACGACGTGCAGGGGCGGATCGTCGACGCCTTCTTGGACCTCGTCGCCACGGGCGATGCGCACGTCGATGCCGGCGGTCGCCGAGCGCGCCGGCATCAGCGTGCGCACGCTGTACCGCTACTTCGCCAACAGGGACGAGCTGCAGCGCTACGCCGCCGGATGGCTCGACCGCCGCGTGTTGGACGCCATGGAGCACCGCCCTGTCGAGGTCTCGTCGATGCGCGAGTACCTGCGCCGGTTGTGGATCGAGCTCGCCGGTTCGATGCTCGCCGTCCGCGTGCAGCACGACACCCCGGAGGGCCGCCAGCTACGGACGGCGCGGCTGGCGCCCGCCCGGGAGCGGGTCGACGCCGGCCTCCCGCCGTCGATCACCGGCGACGCGTCGCGCCGACGTGGTCGACCTCATCGTCGCCACCTGCTCGTCGTCCATGTTCCTCGAGCTGGTCGATCGCATGGGACATGAACCGGTCCACGCCGCCGACCTCGTCGCCGACCTGGTCGAGCTGATCATCATGACGGAGGGAGAACCATGACCACCGACAACGCCACGTTGACGTTCGAGCCGCCCGGGCCGGGCACCTGGGAGCGCGACCTGTCGCACTGCCCGCCGTCGGCGACGCTCGTCTATCGCCGCGTCGCCTCGACCACGATGACCGAGTCGTACCGCGGCATCTTCGCCGAGTGGGGTGCGCCGCTGGAGACGATGGAGGTGCAGTTCGTCCACGGCAAGATGTACCGACGGCTGGTGCCGCTCGTCGGGGCGAACCGCACCGGCCCCCCGCCGCCGCGGCCGGTGCTCTGGCTGGCGACGCGGGTGCACCCGGCGTTCCGTCGCCGTGAGCGGATCGCCCGCAAGACGATCACCGAACGGCCGTACCTCGCCGTCGTCGATGCATGGCACGCCGGCGAACGGCTGGCATGGATCGACCGCAACCTCGCCCTGCAGGCCGTCGACCCCGGCGGACTCGACGACGCCGCCCTCGCCGAGCACCTCCGGACGGTCGACGACCATGTCCTCCAGGGGTGGATCCGCCACCACCAGCTGCACGGCAGCGACCTCGGACCGATCGGCGACCTGCTCGCCCACGGCAACCGGTGGGGGCTCGAGCCCGTCGCCCTGCTCGGTCTCCTGCACGGCGCGTCACCTGCGTCGTGCGAGGGGCGCAGCCACGGCCGGCGCATCGTCGAGGCGATGCGCCGGGCAGGGCTCGACCCGGCGACGGTGACCAGCCTCGACGACGTCCGCGACGTCCCCGACGCCAGCGACGCGCTCGACGCCTACCTCGAGCTGTTCGGGTGGAGGGTGGTGACGTCGTACGACATCGAGGGGCTGACGATCGGCGAGCTGCCGAGCGCGACCTGCGCGCTCATCCGGGCCTGCGCCGCCGAGCGGACCGATGCCGTCACGCCTGACCCCGGACCGCAGCGCGAGCGCGTGCCGGTTGGCGAACGTGGTCGCTTCGACGAGCTGCTCGCCGACGCCCGCAAGGCGTACGGGATGCGCGACGACAACGGCCCGCTCACCGCAGAGTGGCCGCTCGGCCTGCATGCGACGGGCGTTCCTCGAGGCCGGCCGGCGCCTTGCCACCAGCGGTCGTCTCGACGAGCGGCAGCACGTGTTCGAGCTGGACACCGCCGAGGTGGCCGCGGCACTGCTCGCCCAGCAGGCCCCGAGCGCGGCGGAAGCCGCTGGCCGCGCCGCCGACCGGCTGCGCGAGGGCGAGGCGGACGCGCCCAACGTGCTCGGACCTCCGCTGCCACCGCCCGACACGTCGGCGTTCCCGCCGAACATCCGCCGGGTGATGGACATCATCCTCGCCGCGGTCGACAACCTCGAGGCCGATCCCGCTGCGGGCGACCTTCGTGGCCTCGGCATCGGGACGGCGACCCATCGAGGCATTGCCCGGGTGGCGCTGGACCCCGACAAGGTGCTCGACGTGATGCAGCCGGGGGACGTGCTCGTGGCGCCGTGGACCGCCCCGACCTACAACGCCGTGCTGGCGATCGCCGGGGGCATCGTGGTCCAGGAAGGTGGGCTGCTCAGTCACGCCGCGGTGATGGCTCGCGAGCTCGGCATCCCCGCTGTCATCGGATGTCGCCGGGCGATGGAGCTGATCGGCGACGGCGACGTCATCGATGTCGACGCCGTCGCCGGCGAGGTCCGCGTCGTCGAGCGGGCGTCAGCCGTTCAGGAAGCGCGCACGGCGACGACGTGACCGACGACGCGGTCGAGGGTGACGTCCTCGAGGCAGCCGACGAGCCGGTTCTCGCCGTGCTCGCCGATCGCCGGCTCGATGGTCACCTCCCACGCGTCGCCGACGTCCTCCGGTGATGAAACGGAGCCGGACACGGTGGCCGCGCACACCGCCCACAGCGCGGCGGCCGCCGCCGGCTCGCCGCGCTGGGCGTCACGCGTCGACACGTCGAACGACACCGTCGTCACCGAGCCGGCACGCACCACGTCGGGCCGGTTCTGCGTCAGCTCGGCCATCAGCACGATGCCAGCGGCCAGCGCGGCGAGGGCGACGAGGCCGAGCACGAAGCGCTTCATCGCGACGGTCCGCGGAGCAGGGCGAGCGGGTCCTCGCCACCGTGGAGCAGGCCACCGGACGGCGGCTCGAGCACGCCGAGGCGCGAGGCGAGCCCGGCTTCGGCGGCGCGGCCGGCGGTCGCCCGGGAGATCCGCTCGACCACCCACGCCAGCGCCGACAGCACGGCGCCGGCGCCGAGCAGGACGGGGATGAACACCGACGTGCGGTCGGTGCGGGTGAGCCAGTTGAACGTCACGCGGGGCGGCGGCGCCGTGTCGCGCAGGATGTGCAGCCGGCGCTGCTCGCCTTCGGACCCGATGCGGGCGAGGCGTCGCTCGACGCGGCGGAGGCGATCGGTGAGCAGCCAGGCGACGATCCCGATCTCGGCGGCGATGAAGATGGCCGCCGAGACCTGGGCGCGGTTCCACTCCCAGCGGTAGAGGTAGACGAAGAAGTAGGCGCCGGACGCCAGCAACGTGACGACGGCGACGAGTGCTCCGAGGCGGCGAGCGTTCATGCGGCGAGTCCTTCCGTGACGGTGCCGGCGTGGCCGTCGACGTTGACGACGTCACCGGCCCTGAGGCGTGTGGTGGCGTCGGCCATCCCGACGACCGTGGCCACGCCGTGCTCGCGGGCGAGGATGGCGAGGTGGCTGAGCGGGCTCCCCGTCTCCGCCACCAGCCCGGCGAGGCGGGGGATGACGGCGGCGAGGCGCGGATCGAGGTGGCTGACGACGAGCACGCTGCCGGCCGGCACGTCGACGCCCTTGGCGTGCACGTGCACGGTGCCGGTCGCGGTCCCGCCACCGGCGCCGATGGCCGCCGGTCCGTCCGCGGCGCGGCCACGCCGGCGCTTCCGTGCGGGCGCGGCCCACGCCCTGCCGTCGTCGTCGAGGCGGAAGCGGGAAGGGAGCGTCCGCCCGGCCGGCTCGGCGCGGGCGTCGGTGTGGACGAACGAGAGGCGCCGCTGGACAGCGGCCTCGAGCTCCTCGAGGTGGAGGTGGCGCACGTCGTCCTGACGGCGCAGCAGGCCGACATCGACGAGTCGGCGGCCGAGCTCCCACGCAGCCCTGGCCATCAGCTCCTGCACCCAGCGGACCCGGAGTCGCAGCGCCTCCCGGACGATCGCCGCCCGGTCGGGCGTCTCGGTCGGCAGGGCGACGACGGCCGGCGTGCCGGCGAACACCTCCATGCTCGGCGCCGGACCGACGCTCGGCGGGACGAGAGCCAGGACGACCGGGTCGCGCTCGATGAGCTCGTCGAGCGGCACGTCCTCGGCGTGCGCCTGGGCGAGTGCCGACAGGGCGAGCGAGGCGCCGGTCACCGTCGCCTCGGAGGCCGCAGGGATCAGCAGACCGGCGAGCGCCTCGTGGCCGTGCAGGCTGACGAGCGACCGCTGACCGTTGCGCAGCAGGGCGAGCAGCTCGCGGTTGGCGAGGCCATCGAGAGCGGGAACTGCGGCGAGGTCGGCGTCGATGCGATCGACGAGGTCGACACCGAGATCGGGCAGCGCGCTGCGCAGGCGGCCGACCCGCCACGCCGCCCGGAGGCGGCGTGCGGGGGGTCGCGGGTCGAGCCTGCGCAGCACGCCGCCGCGCGGCGCGTCGACCCCGAGCATGCCGAGGTCGGCCGCGGCCACGCCGCCGACGGTGATCACGAGCGGGCTGCGACGGAGGGCGCCGGCCGGCGCCGTGCCGGTCAGTGAGAGCGCCTCGCGCAACCCGTCGCGGAGCGGCTCGAGCCAGAGGTCCTGCTCGAGCGTCGACAACGCGTCGGGGAACGACTCGGCGACCGGACCGGGCCCGAAGACGGTGCCCGACGTCGGCGGCAAGGTCGTGATCGGGCGGGCCTGCAGGAGGTGCAGCGCACCGTCCTGATCGACGGCCCACTCGACATCCTGCGGACCGCCGTACGTGCGGTCGGCCTGGCGGGCGAGGCGGGCGAGGCTGCGCAGCAGCGCCGCCGGCGGCCGCTCGGCATCGGCCGAGCGAACCTCGCGGACGCGACCCCGGCGGTCGAGCACGCCGGTCCAGCCGTCGACCTCGCCGGACACGAGTTGGTCCGGCCCGCCGGGGACGGCGGCGACGACGATGCGATCGCGCCGGCCGGAGACGGGGTCGGCACCGAACAGCACGCCGCCCCAGACGGCCTGCAGCATCGGCTGGACGAGGATGGCCATGTCGGCGTCGACGAGCCCGGCGAGACGCGCGCGGTCAGCCGAGCGCATGACGTCGTCGAGCGCCACGAGCAGCTCAGCCTCGCCGTCGACGTCGAGGATCGACTCGAAGACGCCGGCCATCGACGACGCCTCGCCGTCCTCACCGGTCGACGAGGAGCGCACCACGACCGGGAGCGAGCCGTGGCGGGAGACGTCACGCCACGCGGAGACGGCGGCATC